>CAVSQA010000032.1:0-90314 GCA_963729955.1 uncultured Gemmatimonadales bacterium | reverse complement strand
AGAGCACAGACGCGCTGAACCAGAAACCATTAACATAAACATAACCATTGCCAATTGCTCGGTAGCCGGCTGTTAATGCATTTCGGTATTTCATCCGGACTCCTGATTCGCGACAGTCAGAACCAGTTCTGCCCGTTTGCCGGACCCTGGGAGAAACTGCCCTTACCTCTTACAGAAAAACTTCAGGAGAAGACCCATCGCTACGAACGGTTGCTGAACACAGCCCGTTCCTCGGTGGAATGTGCAGGAGAGCCAAAAACGATCAGCAATGATTTTGCCGGTAAGGTTCTTTTCATCACTGCGCACTGTATGCTGCACAGGGCCCAGGTACCGTGAAGTTGGGGCATATGAAGATGCACTTACCTGCTTCAGTTACGGGCATGGCTGGCTGGATGCTGGTGTTACGTGCGGATACTTCCGCATCACTGGCACACCGGGATATCTTCACTGTGTGAGGGAACCAAAAACTTCGTGGGTTAGTATCCACTACACAATTTTTCTGGTAAAAAGCGTTTATACTATGCATCATAACCAGTTTAGGTAGCAGCCGGCAATACTCATCATCGCCGGTTATTAAGGAGTTTTCATGGAGAAGTCGCAGGTCAAATGGCTCTATATTTCAGTAGGATTCTCGCTTGCCATCCTGATCATTATCCTGTACCTTACCATCAATGAAAATACCCTGACCTATCTCCAGCAGGTCAATATCTGGTTCTTACTCCTTGCTTTTTTGACACATCTCTTAACGATGTGCTTCTGGGCAGCGTGTCGCGGCCCACGGCGTCGAGCAGCGCGACCGTCGCCGCCCGGGTGGCGGCGCTGCTCGGGTCGCCGGTCATCGCGCCGGCGCTGCGCAGCGTCTGGCGCCCTGCGGCGAGCTGGCCCCGGTACACCGCCACCCAGCCGCGAATCTCGAACGCCGCCGAGCGACGAGTCGCCGGCGATGGCGGCGGCCGCCCGCGCGAGGTCGCCGCGGCGCAGCCAGCCCGTCGCGATGCTCCGGCCGAGCATCTCCCGCTGCGTACCGGTGAGCGCCGCGGCGTTCGCGCCCAGCAGCTGAGCCGCCGCGCCCGGATCGCCGGAGCGCACCTTGAGCTCGACCATCGCGGCGATGGCGGACGATCTGGTGGCCTCATCGGCGGCGGGATCCGCCGCCAGTGGCCGGAGCACGCGCTCAGCCGCGGCGGCGTCGCCCGCGGCCGCGTAGGCTCGCGCGCTCTCGATGCGCGTCGCGACGGCGGTGGAGGGCGGCTCCAGCCCGGCGAGCTGCTCGTAGGCCTCCGCGGCGGAGCGCTGGGCGCCGGGGCCGTCGAGCGTGCGCGCCCGGTCGGCGAAGGTGCGCAGCGCCTCCATCTGGCGCGGACCCGCCGGCGGCAACTCGCCACGGAGCAGGGTCCAGGCCCGTCCGGGCTCGTTCCAGCCCAGGAGCAGGTCGGCCGCCAGCTGCAGCGCGGCGCCGTTCCCGGCCCCCGGCGCCAGCAGGGTGCCCAGCACGCCGTCGCGCGCCACCACCGGCGCCGGCCGGAGGGAGAAGGCCGCGGCCTCCGCGTACTGCGGCTCCGCCGTCACCCCGGCGCGCCACTCGACCGCCGCCTGCGTCCACTGCCCGGCGGCGATCTGGGCGCGGGCCATTTCCGGCGCGAGGACGGCGGGGCTGCGGAGCTGCCGGCGCGCGCGCATGACGACGTCCCGCACCTCGGCCTCGCGTCCCGCGGCCAGGTCGAGCTCCGCCCACTCGCGGTACGGCATCACGCTCCGCGGGTCGACCGCCACCCACCGCACCAGGGCGGCCGCCGCGAGGGAGTCCTTGCCCTGCGAGCGCAGCGCCCGCACCTCGATGGAACGCGCCGTGGTGTTCGCGGAGTCGTCGGCGATGGCCCGCTCCGCGTAGGCGATCACCGTGTCGCCCCACCCCGCCCGCTCGCCCACCCGCTCCAGCCCCAGCAGGGCGATCGGGTTCCCCGGCTCCTGCCGCAGCGCGGCCGCGTACGCCGCCGCCGCCGGCGTCCACAGACCCTGCTGCTCCATGTCCATCGCGCGCGCCAGGGTCGTCTGCCCCGCCGCGCGGCCGGGCAGCAGGAGCACCAGGAGCGCCGCCGCGCCCCCCCCGCTAGCGATCCTGCCCATTGATCCGCTTGAAGTAGTCGAGCACCATGGACCGCTCGGTGGGCGTGAGCGCCTTGAGCTGCTCCCACGTCGGCATCGGATAGCGCAGCGCGGCCTGGACCGGGACCGTGCCGGGGGGGACGCGCCCGACCTGCGCGCGCGCCGTCTCGCTCTTGCGTTCCGGGTCGCTGTCGTCGTCGTTGCGCAGCGTCCGCCCGGCATCGAGCATCCGCCGGAACAGCTGCTGCTGGCGCTCGAGCGTCGCGCGATCGAGGCGGCCCGCCTCCAGCTGGTCGGCCAGACGCCGGGCTTCGCTCGCCAGCTGCTCGGGCCGTCCCGGCAGGCCCATGCCGCCCAGGCGCTCCAGCTCGTTGGCCAGGGCCCGCTGGCGCGCGGCGAGCGCGCGCAGTTGCTGCAGGACCATCTCGCCCGGCGCGCCCTGGCCGAGCAGGGGGAGCAGCCCACCCAGTTGATCGTTGAGCGCGCCCTGGCGTCCGGCCATCTCGGCCAGCTTCCGCAGCGCCTCGGCGAGGCCCGAGCCCGACTCGGACCCGGCGACCTCCTCACCCGTCCGCATGATCTGGAAGGCGGCCGCCGAGAGGGACTGGGCCGCGGCCTGCGCGCTGGCCGCCGCCTGTCCGGGCTCGGCGCGCGGACCCTCGAGCGCGCGCCGCGACTGCTCGATCTGCGCCCGGGCCTGGCCGAGCGCGGCGTCGAGGCGCGGCGACACGAGGGCGTTGCGCCCCGAGGCCTGGGCGAGGCGGCGCGCGATCTGGTCCACGCCCTGCTCGAGCGCCGACTGGCGGCCGGCCACGTCGCCGGAGCCTTCGCCGCGCTTCAACCGGTCGGCCGCTCCCTGCTCTTCCACCGCCAGCGTGATGGTCTCCGATTCGGAGTCGTGGAGCAGTTTCAGCACCTGGGCGCGCCAGCCGGCGGACATCTGTTCCTGGCTGTGGCGCAGCGAATCCGCCACCGGCTGGAGCGCCCGGGCCGCCTCCTGGGCGCGCTGCTGCGCGTCGCTCTGCCGCGCCGCCGACATGGCGCCCGCGGCCTCCCGCATCCGGTCCGCGGCCTGCGTCACCTGCTCAGCCGCCCGCTCGACCGCGCCGGCGGTCGCGGTGTCGTTCCGCTCGCGGAGCCGCGGACTCAACGCGTCGAGGCCGGCCCGCAGCGTGTCGGCCTCCTGGCGCAGCGCGCGCTGCTCCGCAGCCGCCGCGGCCGTGTCGGCCCCGCGTCGCTCGGGCGCGCGCTCCGCCCATTGGTCCTCGGCGCGCCGCAGCGCGTCCGCGTTCTGCGCGTACGTCTGGAGCGAGCCCTCGAGCGCCGCCCGCTCGAACAGCTCGGCGCTGCGCTCCAGATCCCTCCGCAGCTCGCGCTGCGCGTCGGCCAGGTTCCGCAGCGCCTGCTCGACCGCGCGGGGGTCCAAGCGCGCCAGCGCCTGACGCAGCTCGTCGAGCCGCGCGGCCATCTCCGGCGTGATCGCCTGGCGAGCAGCGAGTCCAGCTCCTGCAGGCGCCGCTGCCAGGCCGGGTCGTTCAGCCCCGCCTCCTCGGCCGCACGCGCCACCTGGGCCAGCTCACGGCGCAGCGAATCGGCGCGCTCCATCAGGCGCTGTTGCTCCTGGCGGATCCGGCCGGCTTCCTCAGCCTGTTCGAACGGCAGCGAGCCGCTGCGTGCTTGGGGCCGCTCCGCGGGCGCTGCCTCGGCGCCCGTCGCGGCCCGCTCGGCGGCGGCCTGCTCCGCGCCGGGGGTCGAGTCCGCGCTCCGGTTGCGCTGCGCCGCGAGATCGGCGGTGCGCCGGCCCAGCGACCCCTGGTCGCCCGCCAGGTCGGAGGCCCGGCCCGCCAGGCTGTCCACGCCGGCGCGCACCGCCTCGCGCAGCTCGGCGAGGGTGCGGAGCCGCACCGCGAACTCGCGGCTCACCCCGACGTGCGGCTGCGGGGCCCGGTCGACCGCGCGCGCGAAGAAGCGCAGCGTGTCCCCCGGCAGCAGGCCGCGGTGATTGACGTCGAGGAGCAGGCTCTGCACCACGTGGTCGGCGCCCGCCACCCCGGGCAGCGTGTCCACGGTGCGCCCACCCACCGTGCCGAGGCGGCTCACCCGCCAGCTCACCACCTCGACGCGCCCCAAGGCGTGGTCGTCGCGCGCATCCACCACCAGCGGGAGCTTCAGGTCGAGCGGCGCGGAGGTGTCGGCGCCGGGCACCGGCACGGTGACGACCGGCGCGCTGTCGGGCACCGCGCGCACGTTGAGCAGCGGCAGCGGCCCGGGGAACGGCACGCCCGCGCCGTCGGCGAGCGCGAGCCGCCACACCGCCGAGCCCCGCACCACCAGCTCGCCGTGAAACGCCCGCCCCGCCGCGACCAGCGGCACCCGTTCCGCGCCGGCCGTGAGGGACGCCGCCGCGAGGGACGCCGACGTCGCGCCGCTGAGCGCGAGCACCGTGCCCACGGGGAGCGACACGGTTCCGGAGTCGGCGGGCAGCGTTTCGTCCGGTTGGTCGAGGTACGCGGGGTAGTGCGCCGTGACCGTGAAATCGGTGAGGAACGCGGGCTCGAGGACGCCGACGCGCAGCGTGTCCGACGCCGCGCGGCCGACGGTGGCGAACACGTAGGTCGGCGCCGCGATGCCGGTGAGGCGCGCGGTCGCCCGCCCGGGCGCCACCACCGTGGCGGGCACCTCGTGCCACGTGTCGCCGGTCTCGCGCACGTGCAGCCGTATCGTTGCCGGCGAGCTGGAGCGCGCCACCACGCTCACCGCGCCGCCGCGCCGCACCTCGCGCGGCGACACCGCGATCTCGACCCGGCCGGGGAGCGACGCCCCGAGCGAGCGGAGGGGCGACCCGAGCGGCGCGGCCGCGGCGCCCGCGAAGCCGAACGCCAGCGCGGCCCCGCCCGCCGCGACGGCGAACGCCGCCGCCCGCAGTCCCACCAGCGCGCCGAGCGAGCGCAGCGTGGCTGGGGCCCAGGCGGCGACGCCGGCGGGCAACCGCTGCGCCAGACGCCGCACCGCGCTCTCCACCAGCGCGGCCGACGTACCGGCCGGCGGCGCCGCCGCCGCGTCCACCAGGCCCACGAACGTGCCACGCCTGAGCGACTGTTCCCGCTCCACCAGCGCCGCCGTCTCGCGCAGCGCGGCGGCGGGCGCGCGCCACGCGGCCAGCGCGCGGCGGAGCGCCGCCCCCACCGTCGCCAGCGCGGCGACCCACACCGCCAGCGGCGCCCACCCGGCCCACCCGAACAGCCCGGCGCGGCCGGCGAGCGCGGCCACCGCGAACAGCGCGAGCGACGCCGCCAGCGCACCGAGCAGCGCCGCCGCCCCGCGCCGCCGCGCCAACGCCGCGCGCAGCCGTCCGAGGTCGGCGAGCAGCCGGCTCACGCGCCTCCCCCCCGCTCACGGCGTAGACGAACAGGTTCACCCCCATGCGAATCGCCAGCTCGCGGATCGGGGCCGGGTCGTGATGCACCTCCGGATCCTCCCACCCGTCGCCGAGATCGGACTGGTATGAATAGTAGAGCGCCAGCCGCCCGCCGAAGAAGATGCCGAATCCCTGCGCCGGCAGGCCGTCGTGCTCGTGGATCTTCGGGATGCCGCGCGGGAACTCGTACACGAGGTGGTAGATCGGATGGGCGAGCGGCACCTCGGCGATCGGCCGGTCGGGGAACGCCTTGGCGATCTCGCGCCGGATCGACTTGTCCATCCCGTAGCAGTCGTCGGCGTGCAGGAACCCGCCCGCCTCCAGATGCGCGCGCAGCGCGCGCACGTCGTCCGGCGACCAGAGCACGTTGCCGTGGCCCGTCATGTAGAGGTACGGGACGTCCGGCAGCGCCGGGTCGGTGAGGCGCACCACGCGCTCGCGCTCGGCCGTCGCCAGCGTGGTGCGCTCGCGGATCGCCCGCAGCAGGTTGGGGAGGGACGAGGGATTGCAGTACCAGTCGCCGCCGCCGTCGTAGTGCAGCCGGCCGATGGTCAGCGGGGCCACGGGTTCACCGGGTCAGCAGGCGATAGGCGTCGTGGCGGGACATTCCGAGTCGTCGGGCCAGCTCCTTCGCGATGGCCGCCGGGGCGCCGCCGTCGGCGCGCAGCGCGGCCACCAGCTCGCGCGCCGCGCCCGCGGCCGGCGCGGCACCGGCGCCTGGCGCCAGCTGGGCGCGCGGCGCCGACCACGACCGTGACCTCGCCGCGCGGAGGGTGCTCCTCGTAATACTGGATCAGCTCCCCGACCGTTCCCCGCCGCACCTCCTCGTGCAGCTTGGTCAGCTCGCGCGCCACCGCCGCCGGCCGGTCCGGCGCCGCAGCGCGCCGCCAGGTCCCGCAGCAGGGCGACGGTGCGGCCCGGCGCCTCGTAGCAGATCGTGGTCCAGGGCTCGGTCGCGATCCGCTCGAGCAGCGCGGCGCGCGTCGTCCCCTTCCTCGGCAGGAAGCCGAGGAAGAGGAAGCGGTCGGCGGGGAACCCCGCGGCCGCGAGCGCCGCCAGCACCGCCGCGGGCCCCGGGATCGGCACGACCGGCGAGGCCGCGCGCGTGCGCCCGCTCCGCGACGAACGCCCCGGGATCCGACACTCCCGGCGTGCCCGCGTCGGTGACGTACGCCACGTCCGTCGCCCGCCTCCACGCGGTCCAGCAGCCGCTCGACCGGCTCCGGCCGGCTGTGCGCGTGCAGGCTGACGAGCGGCGGCGACACCTCGTAGTGGCCCAGGAGCCGGCGGGTCCGCCGCGTGTCTTCCGCCGCGACCACCGCCACCTGCCGCAGCACCTCCAGGCCCCGAAAAGAAAAATCCCCCAGATGACCGATGGGGGTGCTCAGCATGTACAGCGTCCCGCGTCTCACCACTGGATGCGCCACGGCAGCTTCTCGAAGAACCCGACCGCGTTCAGCGCGAAGCGGTGCTCGCGCGCGGCGTCCCGCAGGATGCGCGGCGCGCTCTGCGGCTGCGAGCACCTCCACCTCGGTGAGCAGCTCCCGGGTCCAGGTGGCGACGCCGTCGGCCAGGATCACCGGCTCGACGACCGGGGTCCTCCTGTCGCCGCGTCGCGGGTCGCCGCCCACCCACTGGAGCACCTGGTGTTGCGGCAGCAGGCGCTGCCGCACCCGCTCGGCCCGCTTGGCGCCTTGCCCCGGGGCCTCGCGCTCGATCAGGTCGGCTCAGGTCCCAGACTGTAGTGCCGGAACATCTGGATCATCGCCGGCGGCGCCTGCCGCGGCAGCGACGGCGGCCCGTCGTACAGCTTCGCCACCACGCGTGGGCAGCGGCTCGGGCGGCGTGGAGGTGAACAGCCGCGCCACGTGGCGAGCGGCGGGTCGTTCGGCGCCGCTCGGTGAAGTGCCCGGAGGCGAAGCGCCCGTCCTTCACCTGCAGGTAGTTCACGCGGCCGTTCGAGATCAGCTCGAGCAGCCCCGACCACTTCTGCTCGAACAGCGTCCGGAACACCGATTCCGGGGCTCTTCGGGTCGAGCTGCACCGGGAGCGGCGACTGCGCGCACGACGGCGTACATCGCGGCCAGCAGGTCGGGCGGCGCCTCGTGGAACGCGATCTCGCCGCGCTCGGACCCGGCGCGGATGCGCCGCAGCGCCTCGGCGATAGCTGATGGCCACCCGCCCGCCCGGCGCGATCATCGCGGCGTTGACCAGGTCGCCGCCGACGAAGAAGAGCAGCACCAGCTCGTCCGGCAGGTAGGCGGCGAGGTACGCGTCCACCTTGCCGTCGCGGTCGCGCTTGCTGAAGGCGATGAGGTTGTCGAGCGCGACGTACGGCGCGCGGGTGCGGCAGAGCAGCACGCGACCGCAGGGGAACGCCAGGTCCCAGAGACGGATCGAGGTATCCGTCAGGACCGCCGTCGACGCGTCGCATCGGCGCCTAGAGGTGCTGCGTGATCTTCCCCACCAGGTGCGCCTTCGGCACGGCGCCGACCACCGTGTCCACGTGCTTGCCGCCCTTGAAGAAGAGCAGCGAGGGAATGGAGCGCACGTTGAAGCGCATCGGCGTCTGCTGGTTCGCGTCCACGTCGAGCTTGGTGATCTTGAGCTTGCCGGCGTACTCGCCGGCGATCTGGTCGAGGACCGGCGCGATGACGCGGCACGGTCCGCACCACTCCGCCCAGAAATCCACCAGCACGAGACCCTGGGCTGCTGCTCCACTTCCGACTGGAACGTCGCGTCGGTCACCGCCATCGCGTGCGACCCTGCCATGTCTCCCGACTCCGAGTTAGAATGTTCGCGTGCTCCCGCCCGAAGTCCAGCGCTCCGACGTCCGGCTCGCCCACGTCGGCGTGGCCGTCCGGAGCCTCGCAGGAGGCCGTCGCCTTCTACCGCGACGTGCTCGGGTTCGTGCCCCGTTCGCCCGAGGCCGCCGACGGTGCCACGATCGTCGGCCTGGAGGCCGGCGGCATCGACATCGAGCTGCTGAGCTCGGCCGATCCCGCCAGCCCGATCGGCAAGTTCCTCGCCCGGCACGGCCCCGGCATCCACCATCTCTGCTTCCGCGTCCCCGACCTCGACCAGGCGCTGCGAGCGCTGCCGGGCGGCGGGCTACCGGCTGATCGACGAGACGCCCCGCCCGGGCGCCGGCGGCCACCGGGTCGCGTTCCTCCACCCGAAGGCGACGGCGGGCATCCTGCTCGAGCTGTCGGACTAGGGGCTGGGACGACGGTCCCGTCGGCGGCATCACGGGGTTGAGGTCGATCGCGTAGACCAGCCAGCCGCCGGCGCGCTGCGGCGCCACGGTGAACGGCACGGGGACCCGCCGGTCCGCGCGAATCAGCTCCACCTGAGCAGCCGCCGGTGGGTCCCCGGCACCGCCTCGGCGCCGATCACGCGGGACGAGTCGGCCCAGAGCAGGCGCTGCATGATGGCGAGGCGCTGCTGCGCGCGCGGTGCCGTTCCGGATCGTCACCGTGCTGGGGCCGCGCTCGTCGCCGAACAGCGCGGCCATGCGGTCCAGGTCGTTGGCGTTGACGGCGGCGAGGAACTGCCCTACCGTCGCCTCTGGGAGCGGGCGCCGGACTGACGGCGACGGGCCGCCCCGAGCAGGCGACGAGCGCGACGAGGCACAGCGCGGCGAGTGAACGATGGATGGGGGCCACGAGCAGCGAAGCTAACGGCCGCCCGGGGAGCGAGCAAGCGTGAGACTCTACGTCAACATCGACCACGCGGCGACGGTGCGGCAGGCGCGCCGCACCGACGAGCCCGACCCGGTGCGGCTCGCCGTGCTGGTCGAGCAGGCGGGCGCCGACGGCATCACCGTCCACCTGCGGGAAGATCGGCGCCACATTCAGGACCGCGACGTCGAGCTGCTGGTCGCGACGGTGCGCACCGTGGTGAATCTCGAGCTGGCGGCGGCCGACGAGATCCTCGCGCATCGCCGAGCGGCTGCAGGCCCCACCAGGCCACGCTGGTGCCGGAGCGCCGCGAGGAGATCACGACCGAGGGCGGGCTCGACTGCGTGGCCGGCGCCGCGCGGATCCGGACGCGGTGGCGCGGCTCGCCGCCGCGGGGATCCGGACCAGCCTGTTCATCAGCCCGGACCGGGACGCCGTCGCGGCCGCGGCGGCGCTCGCGGCCCGACGCGTCGAGCTGCACACCGGCCGCTACGCCGGGAGCTGGCGGACGGGCGCGGCGGCGCTGGCCGGAGATCGAGGCGGCGGCGCGGCAGGCGCGCGGCGCTCGGCCTGGCCGTGCACGCGGGCCACGGCCTCACCTACGAGAACGTCGGCCCCGTGGCGGCGCTGCGGGAGATCGAGGAGCTGAACATCGGGCACAGCATCATCAGCCGGGCCGTGTTCGTGGGCATCGAGCGCGCGGTGCGCGAAATGCGCGAGCGAATTGACCGCGCGCGCGGCGCGCCATAGGTTCGCGCGAGTGGCGGAGGCACCATGACCAACGCGATCGGGATGCTCGACTTCTTCGTGCTCGAGGCCGGCGAGTACCTCGAGCGGCTCGACGCGCTGGCCCAGACGGCGCCCGGCCCCTTCGACCCGGTCGACGAGTTCGTGCGCATCACGCGCGCCTTGCGCGGCGGCGCGCTGATGGCGAGCCAGCAGCCGCTGGCCCGCGCCGCGCAGGGACTCGAGGCGGCGGGCCGCGCGGTGCGCGACGGCCGGCTGGCCTGGGACGAGCGGACGCGCGGCGAGGTCATCCGCGCGGTGGACGACTGCAAGATCCTGCTCCGCCGGGTGCGCACGCCGGCAGCGACGATGCCGCGAAGGCCGAGGCGATCGGCGCCGAGCTGGAGCGGCTGGCGGGGCGGCCGGCCCCGGCGGGACGCCTGGTGGGCGAGGGGCTCGACGCCGGGGCGCGGGCGTTCGTCGCGCGCGAGGCCGCCGCCATCGCGAGCGCGATCGATCGGGCGGCGCGCGCCCTGGAAGTGGATCGGGCCGGTCGCGCGGCGCTGCTGAACGTAACGCAGGCGATGTCGGCGCTGCGGGGCGTGGCGGTGCTGGGCGACCTGCCGCCGCTGGCCGACGTGCTGGTCGGCGTGGATGGCGCGGTGCGGGAGGTGTTCGCGACCTCGGGGGAGGTGCGGGACACCGTGCCGGCGGCGTTCGACGCGGGCGCGAAGGCGCTGGCGCGGGCGGCGCGCGAGGTGGTGGACCAGGGCCGCCCGGCCGCCGAGAGCGAGGAGGCCGCGGCCTTCGCCGAGCTGCTGCTCAAGGCCTTCGCGAGCAGCGGCAGCATCGTGCCCGTCGAGTCGCTGTTCTACGACGACGCCGGCCCGCACGTCGTCCGGGAAGGGGTCGCCCCCGCCGGCCTGTCCCGGGTCGAGGCGGTGAGCCAGGGCGAGTACCTGGCCGGCGCGGCCGGCGGGCTGCAGCGCGCCGCATCGCCCCTGCTCCGCGACCTCCGTCTGTTCGGCATGGCCGCGAGCTTGAGGCCCCTGGCCGGCGCCGGCGGATCGACGCTGGCCAGCGCGCTCGGCCGCCTGTCCGACGCGGGCCGCGGGGCGATCGAGCGGGGTGCCGCCGCCGCCAACCTGCCGATGTTCGTCGCGCTCATCGCCCAGGCGGCTGAGGCGATGCGCACCACCGGGGCCGGGGACGACGCCGCGCTCGGCAGCCAGCTCGACTCGGCCAGCGCGCAGCTGAGCGCGCTCGCGGCCACGCCCGCGGTCGCTCCCGCCGCGCCGCTCGCCGAGGCACCCGCCGCCGAGGTGCCCCTCGCCGAGGCGCCCGCCGCCGAAGCGCCCGCCGAGGCGCCTTCGGAGCTTCCGTTCCTGTTCACGCCGGCCCAGGCGGCCGCGGCCCGCGCCTCGGACGCCGGCTCCGCCACCCCGCTCGCGGCGGCGTACACCGCGCTCGAGCGCCTCACCGCCGCGGGCGCGAGCCCGCCGGGCTCGCTGGACGACCTGTTCGGCGCGCCCGTCGAGGAGGGCGTCGTACCGATCGAGGCCCTCGCCGTTTCCGCGCCGGAGGAGGAAGCGCGCGTGGTGCCGGTCGAGGCGCTGGCGCCCTCCGCGCCCCCGGCCGCCCCGCTCCCGCCGGACGACGCGGACGTCGTGCCGATCGAGTCGCTCCTCTACAGCGGGCCGACGGCGCTGGAGCGCGCGCTGGCGCTGCGGCGCGAGATCGAGACCCTGCTCGCCACCAAGAACGGCGGCTCGGAGAAGGTCGGGGCGCTGCTCCGCGAGGTGTTCGACCTGGTTCAGCTTGGACTCGGGGCCTCGCACTAGCGGGGGCGCGCCGACCTCCGCCAGTCACGGACGGCTGTGGCTGGGACTGCTCGGCGTCGTCGTCTCGCTCGGCTTCCTCTACTGGGCGCTGCGGGGCGTGAAGCCGGCCGAGTTCTTCGCCGACCTCGAGCGCGCCAATCTCTGGCTCTATCTCACGTCGGTGCTGCTCGCGACCCTCACCTTCCCGGCGCGCGCCTTCCGCTGGCGGATCATTCTCGCCGCGGGGGGCTCCCCGGTGCGGTGGACGCCGGTGTGGCACGCCACCGCCATCGGCTTCATGGCCACCAATCTCCTGCCGGCCCGCGCCGGCGAGCTGGCGCGGGCCTACGCCGCGTCGCGGTTCGTGCCCGTCCCGTTGCCCCGCGCGATCGGCTCGATCGCCGTGGAGCGGGTGTTCGACGGGCTGATCATCGTCCTCCTGCTCGCGGTCGCCATCGCCACCTTCCACGTCGCGGGCACCGCCGCCGTGCGCGGCACCACCATCGCGAGCATCGCCGCCTGGACCGGAGCCCTGTTCATCCTCCTGCTCGGGTTCCTGTTCTTCCTGGTGCATGCGCCGCGCGAGGCCCTGGCGTGGCTCGGGGCGGTGCTGCGCCGCGTCCTGCCGCCGCGGGCGGCCGAGTTCGTCGTCCGCGTCACCCGCTCCTTCATCGACGGGCTGACCATTCTCCGTTCGCCGACCGACTTCCTGCGCGTGGTGGCCTGGTCGTTCGCGGTGTGGCTGATCAACGCAGCGGCGTTCTATGCCGCCTTCCTGGCGTTTCATCTCGACCCGCTGCCGCTGACCTCGCCCCTGCTGCTGCAGGGCATCGTGGCGGTGGGCGTCGCCATACCGGCCTCGCCGGGCTTCATCGGCGTGTTCGAGGGCACGGCGGTCTTCGCGCTCGGCCTCTACGGCGTCGCGCGCACGCCCGCCGCGAGCATGGCCCTCGGCACCCACCTCGGCTGGTTCATTCCCATCACGGCGATCGGGCTCTACCGGCTGGCGCGCTCCGGTCTCTCGCTCAAGGACATCACCACCGGCGAGGCGACGGCGTGAGCGCCCGGGTCCGGGCGCGGGCGCCGGCCAAGATCAACCTCTGGCTGCGGGTGTTCGGCCGCGACGCCAGGGGCTACCACGGCATCGAGTCGCTGTTCCAGCTCATCGGCCTCGAGGACGACATCGTGGTCGAGCCCGCCGCCACGGGCGTCACGCTGCGCGGCGCCCCGGCCGCGCTCGGCCCGCCGGAGAGCAACCTCATCGTCCGCGCGGCCACCGGCTTCCTCGCCGCCGCGCGCTCCCGCGGCGGCGTGGCCATCGCCCTCACCAAGCGCATCCCGTGGAACGCCGGCCTGGGCGGCGCGTCGAGCGACGCCGCCGCCACCCTCACGGCGATGAACCGGTTGTTCGGCTCCCCGCTGACGGCGGGAGACCTGCTCGAGCTGGGATCCGCCATCGGCAGCGACGTGCCCTTCTTCCTCACGGGGAGCACGCTCGCCCTGGGCTGGGGACGCGGCGAGCGCCTGCTCGCCTTCCCGCCCCTGCCGTCGCGGCCGGTGCTCGTGGTGCCGCCGCCCGCGCCGGTGCGCACCGCCGACGCCTACGCCTGGATCGACAAGGATCGCGGCACCAAGGACACCGGCGAGTACGCCGCCGTCTTCTCGGCCGACGCCTTCACCAGCTGGGCCGCCGTGCGCGCCCACTCGCACAACGACTTCGAATCGGTCGTGGCGGCGCACCTGCCCGAGATCGGCCACTGGCTCGACCGGCTGCGTGAAACCGAGGCCTTCCTGGTCCGGCTGGCCGGCAGCGGCGGCGCGATCGTCGCGCTGTTCGAGTCGGAGCCGGCCCGCGACGCGGCCTGGTCGGTGCTGGGTGCGGGCCCCGCGATGCTGCGTGCCGCGACGTTGACCGCCCCACCCCTCCTCGTCGACGACGCCTGACCCGTGGCCGCGCTCGAGATCGACGGCCACCACCTGAGGCTCGAGGACGTCGGGCGCGTCGCGGCCGGCGAGATCGGGGAAGTGCGCCTGGCGCCGGCGGCGCAGGGCGCGCTGCAGACCGCGCGCCGCCTGATCGAGGACCACGTCGAACGGGGCGAGCGGGTGTACGGCGTCACCACCGGCTTCGGCCGCCTGGCGGAGGTCGTGATCCCGGCCGGACCAGCGGCTGGCGCTGCAGCGCAACCTCATCCGCAGCCACGCCAGCGGCGCCGGGGCGGCGGTCGATCGCGCGGCGACGCGCGCGGTGATGCTGCTGCGCGCCAACACCCTGGCGCACGGCCACTCCGGCTGCAGCCCGCGCATCGTGGAGCTGCTCCTCGACTGCCTCAACGCCGGCGTCCACCCGGTGGTGCCCGAGTTCGGCTCCGTGGGCGCGAGCGGCGACCTGGTGCCGCTGGCGCACGTCGCCCTGGTGCTGATGGGCGAGGGCGAGGTCGAGCACGGCGGGCGCGTGGTGCCGGCGGCCGAGGCGCTGCACGCGGCCCACCTCGCGCCGGTCGAGCTGCGGGAGAAGGACGGCCTCTCGCTGATCAACGGCACCCAGTTCTGCACCGCCCTCGGCGTGCTGGCGCTGCTCGAAGCCGAGCGCGCCCTGGAAGCGCTCGAGGTGGCGGGCGCCCTGTCGCTGGAGGGCCTGCGCGGCTCGCCGATCCCGTTCGACGCCGACATCCAGGCGGTGCGGCCCCACCAGGGCCAGGCGGTGAGCGCCGGCCGGCTGCGCGCGCTGCTCGAGGGAAGCGAGATCCGGGAGTCGCACCGCCACGGCGACCCGCGCCTCCAGGACGCCTACTCGCTGCGCTGCATGCCGCAGGTGCACGGCGCGGCGCGGGACGCGCTCGCCTACGTGCGCCGCGTGCTCGAGATCGAGGTCAACAGCGCGACCGACAACCCGCTGGTCTTCCCGGAGAGCGGGCAGATCAAGAGCGGCGGCAACTTCCACGGGCAGATCGTCGCGCAGGCGATGGACTTCCTGGCCATCGCCCTGGCGGACCTCGGCGCCATCTCCGAGCGCCGCATCGAGCGTCTCCTGAATCCCGACGAATCCGGCCTGCCGGCCTTCCTCGCGGTGAACCCCGGCGTGGAGTCCGGGCTGATGACGCTCCAGGTCACCGTGGCGGACCTGCTCACCGAGCTGCGCCTGCTGGCCGCGCCGGCGAGCACGCAGTCGGTCCCGACCGGCGCGGGGCGCGAGGACCACGTCTCGATGGGACCGGCCGCGGCGCGCAAGGCCCGCCGCGCGGCCGAAGGCCTCGGTGCAGATCGTCGCCGTCGAGCTGGTGTGCGCCGCCGAGGCCATCGACCACCTGCGTCCGCTCACGACCAGCCCGGCGCTGGAGAGCGTCGTTGCGGCGATCCGGGAGCGGGTGCCGCGGCTCAGCGGCGACCGTGCGCTGGCGGCGGACGTGCGGCATATTGGCGACCTGGTGAAGCGGGGGGTCTTCCGCGCAGGGTAGCCGGACCGTTCCGGGCCGCGCGGCGGAGGGAGGGGCGGCCCGATGACGACACTCCTCGAACGCCTGCAGGCGGCGCTGGCCCCGGACTACGAGGTCACGCGCGAGCTGGCGAGCGGCGGGATGGGCGTCGTCTTCCTCGGCCGCGACGTCGCCTTGGACCGCCGGGTCGCCATCAAGATCATCAGGCCCGACCGGGCCACCGCCGTCGCCACCGAGCGCTTCGTCCGCGAAGCGCGCATCCTCGCCGGCCTCAGCCATCCCAACCTGGTTCCGGTCCACCGCGCCGGCGAGGCGGCCGGCTTCTCGTACTACGTGATGGACTTCCTCGAGGCGGACACGCTCGCCGAGCGGCTGCGTCACGGCCCGCTGCCGCCGGAGCAAGCGGTCGCGGTGGCGCGGGACGTGCTCGCGGCGCTCGAAGCCATCCATCGCGGCGGAATCGTGCACCGCGACGTGAAGCCCGCGAACATCTTCCTCCTCGAAGGGCGCGCGGTGATCGGGGACTTCGGCGTGGCCAAGGCCACCGACGACGGCGCGCCCCCGCTGACCGACGCGGGCAAGGCGATGGGCAGCCCCGGCTACATGGCGCCCGAGCAGATGGCGGGCCGCGACGTCACGCCGGCCACCGATCTCTTCGCCGTGGGCCTGGTACTCTACCAGGCCCTCACCGGGAAGGCCTGGTCGGTCGAGACCGATCCCGCGCGCGGCGACTGGTCGGGCGTGCCGCGCCATCTCGTGGCTCCGCTGCGTCGCGCGCTGGCGTGGGCCCCGGAGGAGCGGTGGCGGGACGCCGCGCAGTTTCGCGCGGCGCTCGAGCCCGCGAAGCGTCCGACGCGACGTCGCGCCGTCGCCTGGGTCACGGGCGGCCTCGCGGCGGTGGCGCTGATCGCGCTCGCGCTGAGCCGGGTCCTGGGTGGGGGCGGCGCTCCCTCGACGGTGCTGCGCATCTGGGTGCGTCCCTTCGCCGTCGGATCCGCGGACTCGCGCTGGCTCGGCGATTCCCTGGCGGCGGCCCTGGTGCGCGGCGTCGGAGTGGCGCCCGACTTCGTCGCGGCCGTGCTCCCGCCGCAGGTCACTCCCCCGCGCGGGCTCGTCCTCGACGGTACCGCCGAGATCACGGACGGCGGCGGCCTCAGGCTCGCGCTCCGCTCCGCGGGCGCCTCGGCCACACTCATGCCTATCGACCTGACGGCGAGTGGCACCGCACACCGCTGGGAGCCACTGGCCGACTCCCTCGCCTACGGCCTGCTGCTCGCCCTGTGGAGCGGCGAGGGGGGCAAGCTCGCCGCCGACCTTCCGCTCCGCGCGCTCCCGCACACCCGCGAGGGTGTGATCGCCTGGACACGGGCCGAGCGGTTCTTCGCCCACGCGCAGTGGGAGGCGGCGTACCAGGCCTACCAGCACGCCCTCGCCGTGGATTCCACCTGCCTGCTGTGCCGGGTGAGGCTCACCGACGTCACGCGCTGGGTGGATCGGGCTCAGGACACCGCCTCCATCGGCCGCTATCGCCGCGCCCTCGGCCTGTTCCCGCCCCACTACCGGCAGCTACTCGAGGCCAGCTTCGCGCCACACGGCCGACGGATCGAGCTGGAGAGCGATATCACCGACCGGTTCAGGGATTTCGGCCTCGCCTGGTTCATCGAAGGCGACGACATCTTCCACCGTGGGGCGTTCGAGGGGTACGCTCTGACCGACGCGTACGCCGCGATGCGGCGCGCCACGATCGTCTGGCCCGACTTCGCGCCCGCGTGGGAGCACCTGGCGTGGCTCGCGATCACCGCGGGCGATGCGGCGACGGCGGGCCCTGCGCTCGACAGCCTCGGCCGGCTCGGCGTCGGGGGCGACGCCTTCGAGGCGTCCATCCGCGTGCTCCTCGACGTGGCGTACCGCTGCCGGTTCGCGCAGCCGCGCGAGGCGGAGGCGCATATGGACGCCCTGCTGCGCTCCCCCGCCGTGACCGGTATGTCGAGCCTCGGGGCAGGCCCGCTGTATCTGCTGGGTTTCGGCGCGCCCCGCTGCGCCCTCTTCCTGGGCGAGCGCTTCGAGCATCTGGGCCGGCCCGACCTCGTGCCGGCCGGGCTGATCGCGCAGCTGTACACATTTGTCTCGCTGGGCGAGATGGACTCCGCACTGTCCGCCGGGGCGCGTCTGCGCCTCGCCACGTCGAACCCCGAGGTCGAGCTGTTCCTCGCCCAGTTGCCGGTGGCGCTGCTGCTGGCGGATTCGCTGCCGCCGGCCGAAGTCCGGCGTCGTTCGGCGGAAGCGGCGCGTGTCCTTCAGAGTTATGCCGATGGCGCACCGGGCACCGCCGGGGCTCGCCGCCGCGCTGCGTGGATGCTGGCGCTCCTCGCCCAACGCTCCGGCGACACCATGGCGGCGCGAGGCTACGGCGGACGGATGGCAGGTGAGTCCGGGCTCAGACCCTTCGCGACGCTGGTCGAGGCCGACGCCGAGGCCGTCCGCGGGCGCCTCCACCGGGCCCTCGCCGCCACGGAGCCGCTGATCGCGCTCGATTCCGGCTGGCAGGCGGGCGACCCCTTCTACCGGGCCCTGCTCCACCTCGAGCGCGCCCAGTGGGATGCCGCCTCGGGCGACGTCACCCAGGCGGTGCGCGACCTGCGCTGGCACGAAAACAACGACCTCCGGGTGTCGGGCTCTGCGGCATTCTCGCCCGAGGCGGCGGGAGTGGATTGGTCGCTCGGCACGCTGGCGCGTTGGCGCACCGCGCGTCTCCTCGACGCCGCCGGTCAAGGCTCCGCGGCGTGCACCGGCTACGCCGCGGTGGCGCGCCTGTGGGCCGGCGGCGGTGCGTTGTTCGCGGCCCGGGCGGACTCGGCGCGCCGCCGGCTCGCCTTCCTCAAGTGCGGGAGCGTGTCGTGATCGTCTGCCGGACACTGGGCTCTCCGGCGCTCACCGTGGACGGACAGCCGCCGCCGCCCGAGCTGTTGTGGCGCAAGAACTTCGCACTGCTGGTCTACCTCGCGCGGTCGCCGCACCGCACCCGCTCGCGGGAGCACCTGATCGGCCTGCTCTGGGCCGACAAGCCGGAGACGGCCGCGCGGCACTCGCTGCGCGAGGCGGTGCACGTGCTGCGGCGCGGCGCCGGAGAGAGCGGCATCGAGGCCGCGGGCGAGCAGGTCCGTCTGGCGGACGGCGCCGTCGAGCTGGACGTGGACCGCCTCGCCGCCTGCGCCGCCCGGGGCGACTGGGCAGGCGCGTCGACGCTGGTCGCCGGCGAGTTCCTCGAGGGCTTCAGCGTCCCCGACGCCGCGGCGTTCGACGACTGGCTGGGCGCGGAGCGTGCCGAATGGCGCCGCCGGTCGGTGGAGGTGCTGCTCCGGCTGGCACACGACCTCGCGCAGGCCGGGCACCAGGCCGAGGCGGCGGCGCACGCGCGCCGGGCGCTGGCCCTGGATCCCCATTCCGAGGCCGCCGCGGCCGAGGTGGTCCATGCGCTCGCCCTCAGCGGCGAGCGCACCGCGGCGCTCGAGTCGTTCCGCGCGTTCGAGGAGCGGCTGCAATCCGACATCGGCGCGCCGCCGGGCGAAGCGCTGCGGAAGCTCGCGGCCCGCGTGAGGGACGAGCGCACCTGGCGGATGCCCGAGCCGGCGGCGCCGGAGCGGGGCGCCGAATCGCGGCGCGCGCCCCTGATCGGCCGCGAGCAGACGCTCGGAGCGGTGCTGGCGGCGTGGGACGCGTGCCGGGCCGAGCGGCGGGCGGCGGTGGCGTCCGTGGAGGGCGACCCGGGCACCGGGCGCACCCGGTTCGCGGACGAGATTCTCGCCCGGGCCCGGCTCGACGGGGGCGCCACCGCCGCCGCGCGCGCGGTGCCGGCCGACCAGGAGGAACCGTGGAGCGGAGCGGTCGGGCTGGCGCGCGGCCTGCTGGCGGCGCCGGGAATCGCTGCCGCGCCGGCCGGCGCTCTCGCGGCGTTCGCGACGCGCCTGCCGGAGTGGGGCGACCGCTTTCCGGAGGCGCGAAAGGCGAGCCCCTCACCGACCGGCCAGGCGCTCGCGGACATCCTGCGCGCCGCGGCCGAGGAGCAGCCGGTGCTGCTGGCCCTGGACGATGCCCAGTGGAGCGACCGCGAGACGCTGCTCGCGCTGGACGCGGCGCTGCGCGATCTCGCGGCGGCGCCGCTCTTCGTGCTGGTCACGGTGGCCCCCTACCCGGCGCGCGCGGAGCTGGACCAGCTCCGCGAGCGGATCGGCCGCGACGTCGCGGGTACGGCGGTGCGACTGACGCCGCTGGACCAGGACGCGCTGCGGCAGCTGGCGGCGTGGGCCCTGCCCGGATACGGCGAGGCGGAGCGGGACCGCGTGGCGCGGCGGGTGGAAGCGGACTCGGCGGGTCTCCCGCTGCTGGCGGTCGAGCTGCTGCACGCCGTGGCGCTGGGGCTCGATCTCCACGGCGCCGCGGCCGGGCCCGCGTGGCCGGCCGAGCACCGTACGCTCGATCAGACCATGCCGGGCGACCTGCCGGACGGCGTCACCGCCGCCATCCGGGTGGGCTTTCGCCGCCTCACCAAGGAGGCGCAGTCGCTGCTGGCCGCCGCCTCCGTGCTCGGTGACCGCGTGCCCGGCATCGTGCTCGGCCGCGCCACCGGGCTCGACGGCGCGCGGCTGTGGGGCGCGCTCGACGAGTTGGAGTGGACCCGCTGGCTGGCGGCGGAATCGCGCGGCTACTCCTTCACGGCGCGCGTGGTCCGCGACGTCGTCGCGCGCGACATGCTGACCGCGGGTCAGCGGCAGCGGATCCTCGAGGCGGCGGGCCTCAGGCCGGCGGCGGCCACGGGGACGAGCTAGCGCGGCCAGCGTGGCGCCGGTCCAGGCTCAGTGGAGCCGCTCCGGCAGTGACTGGCTCCGCAGGAAATCCCAGGCGTCGGCGTTGATGGCGTCGGACATCGCCCAGTAGTCGTGATTGTGGTTCTCCAGCTCGACGTAGTGCACGGGGAACCGCTTGGCCAGAAGCAGGTCCCGCGTCCGTCGCACGCTGGCGAGCGATACGAGCGGGTCGCGGTCGCCGATGTAGATCGCGACCGGCGTGCGCCGCGCGGCGCTGTCCACGATCCAGTCCCAGTCCGGCGCGATGCCCATGGCGTGCACCGCCACCGCCGCGAAGAACCCCGACTGAAGCATCGCCGCATCGTAGGCCAGGTAGCCGCCCATCGAGTGCCCGAAGACGTAGATGCGGCGCGGGTCGAGGCCCACGCTGCGTCCGGCGTCCTCGACGATGCAGCGGAACACCCGCGGAGCCACGGCCTCGAACGCGGCCACGCCCGGCAGAACGGGGGCGACCAGGGCGATGCCCTCCCTCCGCGCCAGGTCCGTCCATGCCCCCACCATCTCTCCCGGGTTGCCGCCCGCGCCATGCAGCAGCAGGATCGCCGGCACGGGCGCCTGCCTCATCGGCGAGAAGAGGATGTAGCGGTAGTGGCCGTTGGCGCAGCTGACGTCGCGCCAGTCGTCGTGGGCGGCGCCGAGCGCCGGCCCGGCGGATCCGCCGCCCGGCACGAGCAGCAGGAGGGATACCCGGATCCAGGGAGCGACGACGGCCTGGGGCCTCATGGGAACATCCCCCCGGGTTGGTGGTATGCATCGCCGGCGCGAGCCCGGGGCTCCGGTCTCGCTCCACCGGCGCTGGCCCCCCGGCGGCACGAACCGGGGGCCGAGTCCCCCTAACGGAAACGGCACGCATGGCCCTTCTGCAACTCGATCGGGTGTCCAGGCGCTTCGGCGACATCATCGCCGTGGACGACCTCTCCTTTTCGGTCGGCCGAGGCGAGGTGGTCGGCTTCCTGGGCCCGAACGGCGCGGGCAAGTCGACCACCATGCGGATGATCACCCAGTTCCTCGACCCGGACGAGGGGACCGTGAGCTTCGACGGGATGCCCCTGGCGGACGCCCGGGAGCACGCCAAGCGCCGCATCGGATACCTGCCCGAGAACAACCCGCTCTATCCGGAGATGCTCGTCGCCGAGTACCTCGACTTCGTCGCCCGACTCCGCGAGCTGAGCCAGGTCGAGCAGCGACGCTCCACCGACGAAGCCGTGCACGCGACGGCGATCGAATCCGTGTTCTTCCGCCCCATCGCCGAGCTGTCGAAGGGCTATCGCCAGCGCGTGGGACTGGCCGCGGCGATCCTCCACCACCCCGACCTCCTGGTGCTCGACGAGCCGACCGAGGGACTGGACCCCAACCAGCGGGTGGAAATCCGGCGACTGATCGGCGACCTGGGCCGCGACCGGACCGTCCTCCTCTCGACGCACGTGCTGTCCGAGGTCGAGCACACCTGTTCGCGGCTGCTCATCATCAACGGCGGCAAGCTCGCCGCCGACGGCCCGGTGGGTGAGCTCCTGAACCACGCGCAGGGCGGGATGAGCGTCACCCTCGAGGTCTCGGGCGAGGGCGTCGCCGGGGCCGTGGGCGGGGTGCCCGGGGTAACCTACGTCGCGCCGGCGGGCGGCGCCGACGGCCGCACCAGGCTCCGCCTCACGGTGACGGGCGACGACCCGCGGCCGGCCCTGTTCCGGCTCGCGGTCGAGCGCGGCTGGACGCTGTACGATCTCCACCTGGAGAGCGGCAGCCTCGAGGACCTGTTCCGCGACCTGACGACCGGGGCGGGTGCGCCATGAGCCGCATCTGGACCATCGCCCGCCGCGACGTCAAGGCGCTGTTCGACCAGCCCACCGGCTACGTCCTGCTGGTCGTCTTCGTCGCGATCAACGCCTTCTTGTTCTTCCGCAACGCCTATCTCTCGAACGTCGCGACGTTGCGGCCCATGCTCGACTTCCTGCCGTGGGTCTTCCTGTTCTTTGTCCCCGCGATCGCGATGCGCTCGCTGGCGGAGGACAGCCGCAGCGGCTTGCTCGAGATCGTGCTAGCGCAGCCGATCTCCGAGGCGGAGCTGTTGCTCGGCAAGTACCTCGGCGTGGTGATCGTGCTCCTGGCGGCCCTGGCCTCGACCCTGCCGATTCCGCTGGGCCTCGCGCTCGGCAGCCGCCTGCCCTGGGGGCCGGTCGCGGCGCAATACGTCGGCGCGGCGCTCCTGGCCGCGGCCCTCGCGGGGGTCGGCGTCTGGGCCTCGAGCCTGGGCAGGAGCCAGATCACGGCGTTCATCCTGGCGGTCGCCGTCCTGTTCGTGCTCATCCTGGTCGGCCTCGATCCGCTGCTGGTCGGCCTGCCGCCGCTCCTGGGCGCGATCGCGGCCCGGCTCGGGGTGCTGTCGCACTTCGAGAGCATCGGCCGCGGCGTCCTCGACCTGCGCGACGTGCTGTACTTCCTGTCCGTCGCCGCCGTCTTCCTGGTCCTGGCGTATGCGCGGCTGATGCGCCGGCGGCTGGCGCCCGCCGGCCGGAGCACGCAGCAGCTGCGGCTGGGCACCGTCCTGTTGTGCGCGGTGCTGGTCGCGCTCAACCTCGCGGGCGGGGCGATCGGCGGGCGGCTCGATCTCACGCCGGGACGAGCCTACACGCTCTCGCCCGCCACGCGGGCCATCGCCGGCTCGCTCCCCGATCTCGTCACCATCAAGCTGTTCGTCTCCAAGGAGCTGCCGGCGGAATTCGCGCTCAGCAAGCGGGACGTGGACGACCTGCTGCACGATCTCAAGAGCGCGGGCCACGGCAAGATCCGCGTGATCGAGAAGGACCCCGCGTCGGACCGGGCCGCGGGCGAGGACGCGCAGGGTCTCGGCATCGTGCCGGTGCAGTTCAACGTGGTGGGACAATCGGAGCTGCAGGTGAAGGACGGCTTCTTCGGCCTGGCCGTGCAGTACGCCGATAAGCACGACGTGATCCCCTTCATCCAGCGGACGGACGACCTCGAGTACCGGCTCGCGTCCAGCATCCGCGACCTCACGCGCGCCGACAAGCCGAAGGTAGTCGTGCTGACGGACTCGGCGTCCGGCTCCTTCAACGCCCTGCGTCAGCAGCTGGAGAAGTCCTACACCGTCGTGAGCCCCAACCTGGCGGATTCCACCCAGACGTTGAACGGCGTCGCCGCCCTGGTCATTGCGGCCGCCGGCGAGCCGGTGAGCCCCGCCGCCGTGACCAAGGTCGGCGGCTATCTCGCGGGAGGCGGGACGGCGCTCGTCCTCGCCAGCGGCATGGCGGTCTCGCCGCAGCAGGCCTTCGCGCAGGGGCGGCCGGTCACCTGGAATCCGGTGCTGGCGCCGTACGGAGTGCAGATCAGTAACGACATGGTGTACGACCTGCGCGCGAACCAGCTCGTGGGCGTGCCCACCAGCTTCGGCCAGGTCCTCCAGCCGTATCCGTACTTCATCCGCGGGCAGAGCACCCGGGCCTCGCCGATCAACGCGGACCTGAGCGAGGTGGACCTCGGCTGGGCCAGCAGCGTGGACACCACGGCGAACACCACGCGGGCCGTCCTGCCGTTGATCGTGACGTCCAACGCGGCCGGCCTGACGCCGCACGAGGCCTTGCTGGAGCCCAACCAGGACTTCTCCACCGCCAGCCTCGGGCGCCGGCTGCTGGGCGTCCAGGTCGCGCCGCGCGCCGGCGCCAAGGGCCCTCGCCTGGTGGTGGTCGGCGACGGGATGCTGGCCAGCGACCAGATCGCGCGGCGCAGCCCCGCCAACCTGGTCTTCGCGCTCAACGCGGTCGACTGGCTGACCCAGGACGAGGCGCTGATGTCGATTCGCGCCAAGGACCGGCGCCCGCCGCCGTTGATCTTCAGCAGCAACGCGCTGCGGTCGGCGGTCAAGTACGGCAATCTGGCCGTCGTGCCGTTGCTGGTCGCGGCCTACGGCTTCCTGAGGCTGCTGAAGCGGCGGCGCATGGCGGCGACGGCGTACCGGTCACTCGCGGAGGCAGCATGAACGCGCAGACCCTGAAGCGGCTGGCCGTGGCCCTGGTCGCCCTGATCGTGGTCTGGCTCGGCATCAGCCTGCTGCGGCGCGCCGGCCGAGACCGCGAGGGCCGTCTCGCGCTCCCGCGCTTCGACCCGAAGACGGTGGATCAGGCGCTGATCGTCCGGGGTGCGGACACCCTGCGCTTCGTGAGGCGGGCGGACGGCTGGGCGGTCAACGGGCATCGGGCCAACGCCACGGCGGTGGGCGACATGCTGAGCGCGCTGGCCGACACCGCGGCGCAGTCGGAGCTGGTCGCCGAGAACGCGTCGTCGCACCAGCGATTGGGGCTCGACAGCGCCACCGCCCGGCGCGTCACCATCTCGCAGGGAGGAAAGACGGTGCTCCGGTTGCTGCTCGGGAGCCAATCCTACGGCAGCCTGTACGTGCGGAAGCCCGGCGACAACGCGGCGTATCTCTTCAGGGGATCGCTGACGGAAGTAGCGGGCCGGCAACCGGACGACTGGCGCGACAAGACCATCGCGCGGGTCGAGCCCGAGAGCGTCACGGCCGTCGCGGTCCAGCGCGGGAAGCGCGCGTACTCGCTGAAGCGTGAGGTCCGGCGCTGGAGCCTCGGGAGTACCGCAGCCGACTCGGCGGCGGTGGCTCGCCTGCTGGGCCAGTTCCAGGACCTCCAGGCGGCGGGGTTCCCGACGGAGGCGCAGGCGGAGTCGGCCCGGTTCAACCGTCCGGCTCGCGTGGTCCAGCTCGCGGCCTCCGGCGGCAAGCCACTCCTGGTGCTGCGGATGGACTCGACGGCCGGGGGCTTCTGGGTGCGGCGCGACGGCGACTCCACGACCTACCGACTCGACGCCTGGACCGTGGGCCAGCTCGCGCCAGCGGACAGCACGCTTCGCAAGAGGTGACCGCTGGGCGGCCCGCCTGCGGCCGCACGACCCAGACGCCGACGGAGGGGAGCCACACCGCCTGCCGGACTGAGGGGCAGCGCGCTAAGTTAGTGCGCGACAGCACGCTGGCCCCTCGTCCAATGGCAGGACTCCGGACTTTGGATCCGGTAATGGTGGTTCGAGCCCACCGGGGCCAATTGGAGTTGCACCCCTTCCCTCCCCCGTGGGCTAGTTCGTGGGTCAGTTCGCGGTACCGGTGCGGTACCATCAGCGCGCCGCACTCGCCGGGGCGTCGTGCATGACCACGGCCACGAGCGTCTCAGGGCCGGCCTGCGCGTGCGAGGCCACGCGCTCGCCGTTGGGCCCTGACCGATTCCAGTCTCGTGGTTGCAGCCTCAGGCCGGCTGCCTCGGCGCCGGCGCGACGACGCCTTTGATGATCAGCCACAGCGCCAGCGCCACCTCGGACAGCAGTATTGGAAACCACATGAACGAGGTGACCGGGCCGTCGAGCAGTCCAATGAGCTGTAGAGGAAAGCACACGACGAGTCAGGATCGACGCAAGCACGCCGAGCCAGGCAAGTGCGACGGGGATCATCCGACCGCGGAGGAGGAGCCACCAAAAGAGCGTGCTGCCCACGGCGAAGAAGAACGCGCTTGCGTTAAACGTCGCTCCCATCTTCAGGAAGAATGCGCCGAGCGCGCGCGCTGCCCCCGGGTCGGGTGCACTGGCTCCGGCTGCCGTCGCGAGCCAGAGAAGGCCCAGCGTCTGCGACACGTCCATTCCGGCGATGCCTTCGGCCACGCGACAGGTCAGCGCCAGCATCGCCAGATCGCGATCCACCTCTCGCGTGATCGCGTAGAGTGTCACGGCCAGCACCAGGGCCGAGAGGTTCTGGAGTAGGCCGAGCAGGATGGTGAGACGCACGTCTGTCGCATGCTGGGCGATGGCAGCGAGCTGCGCGGCAACCCCTGCTCCGCTGGTCGCCCGGGCGATACAGGACGATGCTCGTCATGGTCGCCGCGATGTAAACAAGGAACGTGAATCCGGCGATTCTAGCGTTCGTCGTGCGAGTCATGTCTGCTCCGTGCGCTTGGTTCCGCCTTCAACACACGTGCCTGCGATTCCGGAGGTCTCCCTTCTGTCTAACGAATCCCATCTCAGCGGCGGGCGACTCCCGCTCGACATCGCTCCGGCGCAAGAGGGACCGGAAACGTAGTGAGATGATCCGCAGCAAGCGATCGACGGTCATCTCACGCCTCCTGCAGGCGCACCAGCGCGGTGATGGCGCTGCCCAGGCGGTGCCAGTTGCCCGTTTCGATCGCCAGCTGCTTGCGGCCGGCGCGCGTGAGTGAATAGAACTTCGCGCGGCGGTTGTTCTCGCTCTGACGCCACTCGGCGCTGACCCACCCTTCCTGCTCCAGCTTGTGGAGCGCCGGATAGAGGGAGCCATCGCTGACCTGCAAGACGTCAGACGAGAGCTGCTTCAGGCGTTTGCCGATCGCCCAGCCGTTCATCGGCTCGAGCGCCAGCATCTTGAGGACGAGGAGGTCCAGGGTGCCCTGCACCAGGTCCGCCGGCTTGCTCACGGTCTCTCCCTCGGTTACCGAGATGAGTATACGGCGCGACCCCTCGGTAAGCAAGGGGAGATGGGGGTCGCCCCGTTGCACTTGACCGCGGACCAGTACTGCTGAATATTCAGCATTGTGCTGAAAATTCAGCGTCATCGGTACGGGAGCCCCTCGGTACCCGTCCATCGTCTCGGCGTGACGCGCAAGCGACATCGAGCCCGCGATTGCATTCGCCGAAGAGTGCAGTGCGCGCGGTCCCGCAAGCCTGGAGGAAGAGTTCCATGCGTCTGCACCCTGCGATCTCGTCCGCCGCGCTCCTGCTCGGCCTGGCATTTACCGCGGTCGCACAGGAAGCAACGCCGGAAGCGTTCGTCACACGTCACGCACAGCTCGACCTCCGCGTGGACTTCGCCGCCGAGCGGCTGAGCGGCGCGATGACCCTCGAGGTAGAGAACTGGACGACCAAGCCCGCGAGCAGCATCTCGTTCATCCTCCACCGGCTGATGGAAGTGTCGCAGGTGCGGGATGGCGCCGGCGCCGTACTGCCGTTCACGCAAGACGTGATGCGCTTTCGCGACGATCCCATCCGACAGGTGACGCAGATCGTGGTAACGCTGCCGCAGCCGATCCCGCCGGGCGCACGCACGGCCGTGCGGATCGACTACGCAGGCTATTTGACGCCGTACACCGAGGTCGGCTGGCTCTACGTGAAGGACCACATCGACACGACGTTCACCATCATCCGGTCCGACGCGCTGGCGTTTCCCGTCATCGGCGGCCTGTCGAGCGCGGCCAATCGGCGGACGCCGGACCCCGATTTCATCTATGAGGCGTCGGTCCGAGTGCCTTCGAAGTACCTCGTCGCCACAGGCGGTGCAGTCACGCGCACGCCGCATGAGGATGGGACGACCACCTGGCGGTACACTTCCGGGAATCCGAGTCCTTTCCTGAACATCTCGATCGCTCCCTTCGACACCGTCTCCGCGGGCGGCATTCGGATCTTCTATTTCCCCGCCGACAGTACCGGCGCGCGCCGGCTCCTGAACCGCGCGCAGGCCGCGCTGCAAACCATGACGCGGTGGTTCGGCCCGCTGCATACCGCGGCCAACCTCACCATCACGGAGATCCCCGATGGATGGGGCTCACAGGCGCACCTGGTCGGGGGGATCATTGAGACGGCCCCTGCCTTCCGCGACACCAACCGCGTTGGAGAGTTATACCACGAGCTTTCGCATCTCTGGAACGTGGTGGATGCAGACAGGCCGTCGCCGCGGTGGAACGAGGGATTGGCGACCTTTCTCGAGGATCTGCTGCACGAGCGCCTCGACCGATGGACGAAACGCGGCGCGTCGGACTCCAGCATGATCGCGTGGGAGAAGAGGACGCTCGCCGCTGACACTCTCCTCCGCGTTGTCCCGATGATCGACTACGGCAAAAGAGCCATGACCGACCGCTCGTATACGACTGGCGATCTGATGTTCGCCACGCTCCACGCGTTCATCGGCGAGGGGGAGTTCAACAAGGTGGTCGGCGGCTACTACCAGCAGTTCGCGAACGGCGGCACGACGCGCGACTTCGTTGCGTTCGCCATGCGAACCGCGACGCGCGATCTCTCGACGTTCTTTGACGATTGGATGTTCACGACACGCTGGAACGAGGTGCTCGCGAGCGCGATGACCGTCAGCGACCTCGCAGCTCACTACGCTCGCTGACCAGGAAACTCGGCTGGCACGACCTCGCCCCGCGCTGGGCTCATCGGCTCGGTCCACCAGCAGGCGAGCGCGAGAGCACGCACCAACGCATCTGGCCTGCCGCCGGTCGCGCTCGAGGCGTGTGGCACCCCTTCCCTCTCCCCGTGAATCCGTTGGCGAGTCAACCCGCGGGACCGGCGCGCTCCCCTCGGCGCACCGCTCGCGCCAGGGCCTCGGGCACGCCTGCGCGCGGGCAGGATCAGTTGGGCGCGTGCACCGTGGGGCTGCCGTAGTCGCGGCTGCCGCCCAGCTCCGGTCCGCCGTTCGAAAGCCCGTTGCGGTGCGTGTCGATCCGCGCGATGATCTGGCGGATCGCGCCGGGGAACGAATCCGGGCTCGCGTGGCCGCCGAACGGGTCGGTGAACCACA
Source organism: uncultured Gemmatimonadales bacterium (assembly GCA_963729955.1). Lineage (GTDB taxonomy): Bacteria > Gemmatimonadota > Gemmatimonadetes > Gemmatimonadales > JACORV01 > Fen-1245. The sequence goes on along the minus strand of CAVSQA010000032.1, from coordinate 61,702 downwards.
CGGTGGGCCCGTCGGCGTTGCGGATCTCGGTGTCGTTGATGTCCACGACGCGCTCCACGCCGTTGAACGGCGAGCGCGGATCGTCGTACACGATCCCGAGCACCGCGCCCCCGCTGGTCGCGTCCTCGCACAGGCCACCGCGGGCCTGGTCACCCGTGGTGGTATCGTGCTCGTAGCACGCGTCCATCGGCCTTCCCACCAGGCCCGCCTGCGCCGGGTCGTAGTAGCGGCTGGGCAGGAACACCTGGAAATACGGGTTGAAGAAGGCCAGCTCGCGCCCGTCGACCGTCCGGATCTCGTTGGAGGTCTGCCAGCTCTCGTGCAGCGTGCCGTAGTCCGACTGCTGGCCCGCCGCCACCAGAATGTGCTGGAGCACGCAGGTGCGGTCCGGGATCAGCCGCCGGCCGCCGCCCTGCGGCGAATTCCGGGGCAGCGCGAGCCCGACCGAGACGTCCGTCCCGTCGCAGCTGCGTGTGAAGCCGCCGGGATCGCCGATGGCCGCCAGCATCGTCACGTGGAGCTCAGTACCGTCGGTGCAGCGGATGTGATAGACCAGCTCGTGCAGGTTGTTGGTGAACGCGTCCGCGGAGTGGGTGCCCTGGTGCAGCTTGACCAGCACGTCGCAGTGAACGTCGAACAGCGCGTTGGCCGACGCGCTGCCGAAGTGCAGCGGGACGTCGTTCTCCCACTCGATCTTGTGGCCGAAGTGATCCTCGTGCCGCGGGTTCGCCGGGTCGTAGGTATCGAGCTGCTCGTTCGCGTAGCCGAACGGGATGTCGCCGACTTCGGCGTACAGGTTCGAGCCGCGCGGGTCGCGCCCGTGGTCGTGGCCGAAGCTGCACCCCGTCACCGGGTCCACGGGCGGGTGCCACGTGGGATAGCGCTTGTGGTCGGGCCCCACGACGAAGTACCGGTTGTGCACCGAGTCCGGGCAGGTGTCGTGGGCCCCCGGATGCCAGGTGCCGAACGAGGCCGCGTCGCCCACCGGCGTCACTCCGGCCGGGCTCGTGGAGTTGGAGGCGGAGTCGTGGCAGGCGAGCAGCACCATGGCCTGCGCGGCCAGCGCTGGCAGCCGGGAGTGCCGGAGCGCGGACAGCATCGGACGACCTCACGGAAAAGGGGACTAGTTACGTAGACTTTCTTAGCGTAGTCTACGTAACGATGTTCCCCGACTCAATCCGACGTGCGCTGGTGGGCGCCGCCCTGTCGGCGCTGCTGGCTGGACCGCTCGCCTCCCAGGAGGTGCAGGGAGGCGACGGGCTCTGGTTCGGCCTGGGCCTGGGTCCCGGCCTGGCGGGCGTCTCGTGCAGCATCTGCCGCGCCAGCCGCGGGGCCGCGGCAACCGGCGAGCTGCGGCTCGGGGGCCGGCTCAAGCGCGGCGTGCTCGTCGGCGCCGAAGCGACGCTGTGGGCTGGCGGTGCAACGGCCGGCGTGCACGAGGCCATGTGGGGCCTGGACGCCGTGGGCTACTTCTATCCGCGACCCCGCGGCACGTTCTACTGGAAGGCGGGCATCGGGATGCTGTCGTGGCGGAGCACCGATGGCCAGGACGTGCTCTCGTCCGGCGCCCTCGGCGTGGTGGGTGGGGCCGGCTGGGAGTTCCGGGTCGCCCGGCAGCTCGCCGTGGCGCCGTACGCGAGCCTGTTCGTGGCCTCCCTCGGCGGCAACATCAAGTTCAACGGGGCCACCATCGAGCGGAACGCAGGGCTGGTGCTCGCCCAGCTCGGCATAAGTCTCACCAAGCACTAGACCGGGGCGTGCCGCGCACGCGGCGCCCCCATCGCCCACATCCTCTATCTTCAGCCGCGGCCTCGAAGGAGGGGTGACCCATGGTGCTCAACGCCCGGGCCCGCAAGATCGGCATCGGCATCGTGGTGCTGGTCGGGGCCGGCCTGGTGGGGTGGACGGTGATGGGCGTCTACTCGGTGCACACGTACCAGCCGTTCCTTGCTCCGGCGCGCGAGTTCCTGACGGCCGGCCTGGCACTCGATTCCTCGGCGCTCGCCCGACAGGGTGCTGATCCGGCTGCGGTGCGCTGGGCGCTGGACGCGGGGCGCCACAATGCGGCGTTCCTGCGCACGCTGGAGCGGAGTTTGTACGTCGGGTACGGCATGCGCCGGGGAGACAGCACGCTCGTGCTGTTCGGCGCCAGGAGTCTCGGCCAATGCGTGCGCTGGCCGCTCACCATCTTCTTCGCGGGCCCTCCCGCCGCCGCCAGAATCCAGGGGGTCACCGGGGGATGTGAGCGCCCGGGGAAGAGCCCGCCCGCGGCGGCCCCGGGCCGGCCGGCGTAGCGGCCCACCCCGCGGCGGCGGCCGGGCGCCGGGCGCCGGCATGTCGATCCTGTCGCGCTCCATTCGACGTCCAGGTAGGAACCAGGCCGGAGACGTCCGAAGGGCCTGGGGCCGCCCTCGAGCCACCCAAGGAGAGCACGATGCGCTTCATGATGCTGGTGATCCCGACGGGGTATGCGGACGCGAAGCCAGGCTTCGCCCCCGACGCCAAGCTGGTCGAGAAGATGACGCGGTACAACGAGTCCCTGACCAAGGCGGGCGTGCTGCTGACGCTCGACGGGCTCCATCCGCCGTCAGCCGGCGCGCGGCTCTCTTTTTCGGGCGGCAAGCCCACCGTGAAGGACGGTCCGTTCGCGGAAGCGAAGGAGGTCGTCGGGGGCTACTGGATGATCCAGGTCAAGTCGAAGGCCGAGGCGATCGAATGGGCGAAGCGCGCGCCGATGCCGGACGGCGACGTCATCGAAGTGCGCCAGGTCCAGGAGATGTCCGACTTCCCGCCCGAGGTGCAGCGGGCCGCGGGACGCTAGGCCGCCAGCGTCTCCACGAGCGTGCGGACGATATCGCTTCACAGCTTGCGGTGGGTGTTCACCTTCCCGACCGGCAGGCGGCGGAGCCGGTGACCGGACGCCACCCCCACGACGGCCATTCCAGCCTCACCCGTCAGCCGCGCGAACGCGCAGAGGTGAACGCATGACGAACGAGACCGGCAGCGATCTGGCGCACCACCCGGTGGTCTCTCGCGAGCAGTGGCTCGCCGCCCGAACGGCCTTGCTGCGGAAGGAGAAGGACTTCACGCAGCTCAGGGAGGAGCTCGCCCGGCAGCGGCGCGACCTGCCTTGGGAGAGGGTCGAGAAGGCGTACGTGTTCGACGGGCCGGACGGCCAGGAGAGCCTCGCCGAACTGTTCGCGGGCAGGAGCCAGCTCGTGGTCTACCACTTCATGTTCAGCGCCGCGAACGAGGCCGGGTGCGCGCACTGCTCGTTCTGGGCCGACCACTACGACGGGATGGCCGTCCACCTGGCCCACCGCGACGTGAGCTTCGTCGCGGTCTCCCGTGCTCCCCTGGCCAAGATCGAGGCGTTCAAACGGCGGATGGGTTGGCGCTTCAAGTGGGTGTCGTCGGGCGAGACCGACTTCAACTACGACTACCAGGCGTCGTTCCGGCCGGAAGACATCACGGCCGGCACGGCGGTCTACAACTACGCGCCCTTGACGGCGAACATGGCCGACCGGGAGGGCATCAGCGTGTTCTTCAGGGACGCCGGCGGCGCCGTGTACCACACCTATTCCACCTATGCGCGCGGCATCGACATGGTCAACGGCACCTACAACTTCCTCGACCTGGTGCCGAAGGGGCGGGACGAGGGCAGCAAGCCGCAGGCGTGGGTGCGGCACCACGACCGCTACCAGGACTGAACGGCGTCCGTAAGGCCGGGCGGGGGCCTCCCCGGCGCAGCGTCCGCGCTAGCCCCCCGACGGGCCCCAGCGGGTGCCGAAGACCAGCCACATCACGCCGTAGAACGCGGCGATGGCCGCCGCCGTGCCGACCAGCACGGCCACGGCCCGCGCGATCCTGAGCGCCCGGCGCCGCCGGGGCGCCGGGACCGGCGCGGCGTCGAGCGCCTGCAGCCGCTGCGTGGCCAGGCCCCAGACGCCGATCGCGGCGATCGCGAGGAACGGCGTCCCGAGCAGCCACAGGCCGGGCACGACCAGCGCGAGCGCGGCGGCGTCCACGACCCCGCCGATCGCCCAGACGGCAAGCTGCTTGCGAGGAGCGCGCCGGGCCCAGCCGGCGATCAGGTCGTAGGCCGTTTCGTGAGGGGCGGTTTGGGCCGGGAGCGGCGATGGGGCGACCATCATGGGGACCTCCTCGAGGACCACCGACGCCGGCCAACGTAGCCCGCCGCGGCGATGGGGTCCAGTCGAGCCACGGCCCCCCCAACGCGCGACGCCGCCCGAGAGCCGGGCGGCGTCCGAGCGTCAGGCCGTCACCGCACTCAGTGCAGCGTTTCGAACAGCTTGTTGACGACCTCCTGGACCTTCTCCTGTGGCATCTCCCGAACCTGATGCTCCTCGGTCCGGTAGCGCCCGATCCACGCCACTTCGCCGTCGGACCTGAGACGCAGGGTCACGGTCAGCCAGCCGTCGCGGTACGTGTTGACCCCGTACCCATAGGCGGGCGCGTAGCCGTACGCGGGGAACGAGGCGACGGAGAAGCCCCAACCCCACGGGTACCAGCCCCACGGCCGGTAGAAACCCCAGGGCCGATAGAAGCCCCACGGCCGGCCGAAGCCCCACGGGCTATACCCCCAGCCGCCGTAGTAGCCGAGACCCACGCTGGTGGCGACCGCCGGGTGACGGTACGCCTCTGTCCCGCCGAAGGAATACGAAAGGAGGAAGTCCGCCTGCGCCGAATCATCCGCCTTGCGGAACCCCTTGGCCCGCATCGCGGCTTCGATCGCGCGGTGGAAGCGCTGCTCCGCGATGGGGTCGAACGAGCCGGATTCGTAGCGCCGCGGGATGTAGCGGTGCGCGGGCCCGGTGTCGCGGACGGCCGCCGTCCCCTCGCCACTCCACGCCCACGTGGCGCCGGCCGGCACGGGGATGTTCTCGTCGCGCTCGCTCCTGATGCTCGGCGCGCAACCCGCGGCCAGGGCCGCGCCGGCGACGACCATAACGGAACCGAACAACCGCCTGCTGATCATACGCGCCTGCTCCGATCTGAGACTGACCACTGCGACGTCCCACTCTGTGAGACGCTGTCCTGCTCCCATTTCTTAACACCCGGGCCAGCCGGGCGTTCCACCCGCCGCCGCCTGCTTGACGCGGGCTTGACGAGGCCTCCGCACCGTTCGTCCAGGCAACAACCGGGAGTCGGAAATGTGGGTTTCGTCGCTGCGCCCCATCCGCTGCTTCTTCCGTTGCGCGCTGCTCCGGCAGGCCGTCGCCGCCGGACTGGGCGCACTCTGCTTGAGCGGCTGCATGACTTGGCGCCGGTCTCCCGATCAAACCGGGAACCTGCTGCCGCGTCACCAGCAACGCGTGGTGCGGGCCACGCTGCATGACGGCAGGCGGCTCGTGCTCAACTACCCGTTCATCCGCGGCGATTCCCTGGGCGGCACCGAAGGCGCGGCGACCCAGCCCGTGCTGGTGGCGCTCCAGGACGTGGCATACGTGGAGGTCAGTCGGGTGGCCGTCGGCCGTTCCGTGCTGCTGGCCGCCGCCCTCGGAGCGACCGCCGTCCTCGTCGCCAGCGCCATCAACACGGGCAGCAGTTCGCAGCCGGCCGCGCCGAGCCAGCCGTCTTCGGGCTCCGGCTGCGGCATCTACGGTTGCGGCCCGATGTCGTGCCCGCTCGTCTACAGCTGGGACGGGCGGCACTGGCGGCTCGACTCCGGCACGTTCGGCGGCGCCATCATCGAGGCGCTGCAGCGCACCGACCTCGACAACCTCGATTTCGCGACCGCGCAGGACGGCGTCCTCCGGCTGCGCGTGACCAACGAGCTGGCGGAGACGGACTACCTGGACGCCCTGTCCGTGCTGGCCGTGGACCACGACGCGTCGGTGACCGTCGCCCCCGACCCGTCGGGCGGCATCCACACCATCGGCCCGCTGGTTCCACCAATCAGCGCGCGCGATTTCCGCGGCGCCGATGCGCTCCCCCGGGTGCGGGACGCCGACGGGTGGAGCTGGGAGTCGAGCGTGAGCGGGCGCGACCCGGCCCGGGCCGCCGACCTTCGCGACGGCCTCGAGCTGGCGTTCGTGCGGCCCCGCGGAACGACGCGGGCTCACCTCGTGCTCGACGGCAACAGCACGGCCTGGGCGACCCACATGCTCTCCGAGTTCGTCCGGGCGCACGGGCGCGCCACCCAGGCCTGGTACGATTCGATGAACGCGCGTCCCGCGGTGGCGCAGCGGCTTCAGGCGCGGCTCGCCCGCGAGGCCTTTCTTGCGGTCGCGGTGCGGACGGCGGCGGGCTGGACGGACCAGGGCAGGTTCTGGGAGGCCGGCCCCGAAGTCGTGAAGCGGCAGGTGCTCGACCTCGACCTGGCGGGCGTCACGGCCGACACGGTGGTGGTGCGGCTCCAGTCGGCGCCGTCGTTCTGGACGATCGACCGCGTCGCGCTCGACTTCACCGCCGACCGCGAGGTCACGGTGCACGAGCTGCCCCTGGTCGCCGCGCGCGACCGGGACGGGCGCGACATCGCGCCGCTGATCGGCTCCATCGACCACCGGTACTACGTCGCCCGCACCGGCGACGCCGCCGAAGCGTCGTTCCGCCTGCCGCCCCTCGCCGGCGGCCGCACCCGCAGCTACCTGCTTCGCTCGACCGGGTGGTACCGCGTTGACACGCCGGAGACGGGTGAGCCGGACCTCGCGTCGCTCTCGGCTCTCGCCCGCGACTCCCTCGGCGTCGGCCGCGCGTCGGTCGCGCGGCTCCAGCAGCAGCTGCTCGAGCTCGCCGAGGCGGCCCGATGAAGGCTCGGCGGGTCGTCATCACGGGCGTCGGCGCCGTCTCCGCCGCCGGCATCGGGGCGGCGCCGCTGCTCGAGCTGGTGCTGGCGGGCCGGAGCGCCGTGCGGCCGGCGGCGGCGCTGGACGGGCTGCCCGCCGGCGTGGCGCCGGAGCTGCCCGCCGACCGGCGCACCCGCCGGCTCGATCGCGCGGCGCGGCTGTTCGTCGCGGCCGGCGAGGAGGCGTGGCGGGACGCGGGACTCGCGACCGAGCCCGAGGACGGCGGGAACTTCGCGCTGATCGAGGGCTCGTCCCTGGGCTCGCTGGCCGACTTGCTCGAGGAGCACCGCGGGATCGTCGAGCGCCGCGACGCGCGCCCGCCGAGCCCCGCCGCCCTCATCCGCTACATGGCGGGCGCCGGTGGCGCGTTTCTGGCCCAGGCGCACCAGATCCACGGCCCGGTCTTCCACTTGTCGGCCGGGAGCGTCTCGGCGATGGTCGCCATCGGCGAGGCGTACCTCAAGGTGGCGTCGGGGACGGTGGACGTGGCGCTCGCCGGGGGCGGCGACTGCCCGCTGCAGCGCGAGATCGCGGCGGCGTTCGCCGCCTCGGGCATCCTCGCCCACGAGGCCGGGGCGAGCGCCCCGTGCAGGCCGTTCGACCGCCGCCGGACCGGGACCGTGCTCGGCGAAGCGGCGGGCGCCGTCGTGCTGGAATCGGAGACGCACGCGCTGGCGCGCGGGGCGCGCATCCGCGCGGTGGCGAGCGGCTACGGCCTCTCGTGCGAAGCCGGCTCGATGACGGCGCCGGACGCCGAGGGATCGGGCGTGGCGGCCGCCGCGCTCCAGGCGCTGCGCGAGGCCGCCGCCTCCCGGGTGGGCTGGGTGAAGGCGCACGGCACGGGGACGCGGCTCAACGACCGCGCCGAATGCCGCGGGCTCGCCCGCGCGCTCGGGGCCGCCCTGCCGGACTCGCCCCTCACCTCGCTCAAGGCCGCGATCGGCCACTCGTTCGGTGCCAGCGGCGCGGTGGAGACGGCCCTGGCCGCGCTCGCGGCGGAGCGAGGAGTGGTGCCGCCCTCGGTAGGCACCGAGCAGGTCGATCCCGACCTGCCGCCCTGCCGGATCGCGCTCGAAGCGGAGCCGTCGCGGGGCGGCGCCGCGCTGCTGCTGGCCGAGAGCTTCGGCGGCCGGTGCGCCGCCCTGGTGCTGGAAGCCGCCTGAGGGCGGACCGCTACAGGGGCTTCTGGTAGATACGGTAGCGCTTGTAGATCACGCCGCCCTGGTGCTCCATCTCGGCGCGGATCTTGACGTTGGTCTCCAGCTCGTGATGGCTGTCCATCACCTCGAAGCCGCCGGCGATGGCCGACTTGAACATGGTGGCGCCGAGCAGGGTATCCACGCCCCGGCCTCGGTACGCCTCCTTGATGCCACCGAGCAGCAGATCGAGCTGCGTAGCCCGCTTCATCGAGCGGAGGATGTGGATGAACCCGAAGGGGAAGATGTGCCCCTTCGCCTTGACGATCCCCTCGTACAGGTTGGGAATCGCGATCACGAAGCCCACGACCTCGTCGTCCTTGGCTACGGCCTTCACGAACCGCGGATCGAGCAGGGGCAGGTATTGCTTCGCGAGCCCTTCCATCTCCGCCGCATCGAGCGGCGAGTAGCCGTAGATCCCGACGAACGTCTCGTTCATCAGGGCGAGGATCGGGCGGATGTACGGCTTGAGCTGGTTCTTCCTGGTGAACTCGAGCGCGCGGAAGTGCCCTCGGGTCGCCACTCGTTCCGCGACCCGCTCGTACACCTCCGGGACCTTCGCCGGGATGGGGATGCGGTAGACCACGTAGTCCACTTCCTTCCCGTAGCCCTCGGCCTCGAGCAGGCGGATCAGGTAGGGGAAGTTGTAGTACGTGACGATGGTGGGCTCGTGCTCGAACCCCTCGACGAGGAACCCCTCCGGGTCCTGGTCGTTGAAGCCGAAGGGCCCGACGATCCTGGTCATCCCCCGCTCCCGCGCCCACGACTCGACGTGGGCCAGCAGCGCGTGGCAGACCTCGCGGTCGTCGGTGGACTCCAGGCAGGCGAACCGCGCCGTCCGCTCCTTCATCATCTCGTTGTGGCGGCGGTTGATGATCCCCATCGCGCGGCCGACCAGACGCCCGTCCTGCCAGGCAAGGACCAGGGTGGCGTCGCAGTAGCTGAACGCCCGGTTCTTCCTGGGGTCGTAGTACTTCCACTCGTCCATGTAGAGCGGCGGCATCCACTTGGGGTGGTACCGGTGCAGGACGGCCGGCAGGTAGATGAACCGCTTGAGATCGCGCCTGCTCACTACGGTGGACACCTGGACGGGCATCGTGTCGCGCTCGCGCTGTGGGGCGTATCGGTACGGACGGCGGGGGTCGGAAACACAAGCTACGGCGGCCCCGGGCGGCTCGCCAGTGCGCGCGCCTCGCGCGCGACGGCTCCTTGCGCTTAGTTTCCAGAGGCGTGACGTCACCGGTCTTCTTCGATCCCTCGGGCAAGCGGCGCCGGGCGGTCAACCGATCCTCCACCGTGCTCGGGCTCGGCGCCGCCGTGCTGACGACGATTTTCGTGGTCAGCCTGCTGGTCGTGCCCTTCCTCCCCCAGTTCCCGGGCATGGCCAACCCGGCGCGCCGGCTGTCGCACGCCGGCCAGACGCTGCTGCCCAAGCGCAGCCAGCGCCTGACCCGCCAGCTCCTGCATCGCTCCCGCAGCGCCCTGTTCCACGAAATCGCCGCCAGCCGCGCTCCCAGTCGCCGTCACCCCCGGCCCGTGGTGATTCCGTCGCGACCCGACACGATGATCGCGGCGTTCTACGCGATCTGGCAGAAGAGCGGCCTGTACTCGCTGCGGCTGAACGCCGATCGGCTCACCGACCTCTTCCCGGAGTGGCTGCACCTCAACCGCGCGGGCACCGGGCTCGACTTCAGGGACTGGGATCCGGAGGTCACGCAGTCGAACCTCGACGTCGTCGACGTGGCGCGCGAGCATCGCATCGACATTCAGCCGGTGCTCAACAACGCGGAGGGCGGGCAGTTCGACCCGGTCCGCGCGCACGTGCTGCTGTCGTCGCCCACGTATCAGCTGGCGCTGGCGCGTGCCGCACGCGACTGGCTGGTGAAGCAGGAATTCCAGGGCCTCAACCTCGACCTGGAGAACCTCCGCCCGGAGGACTACGCGCGGCTGCCGCGGTTCGTCGCGCTGCTCCGCGGGGTGCTCCACGCGGCGGGGCTGCAGCTCAGCGTGGACATCGAGGCCGGCCGGCGGGACCTGCCGCTGGAGCAGCTGGCGGCCGCGGCCGACTACGTGATCCTGATGAGCTACGCGCAGCACGCCGCCGCCGGGAACCCCGGCCCGGTGGCCGCCGTCGGGTGGTTCGACAGCGTGCTCGCCCGGACCCTGCAGCGCGTGCCGGCGTCCAAGCTGGTGGTGGGCATCGGCAACTACGGCCTCGACTGGCCCAGCGACGGCAAGCCCCCGACGGCGGTGACCTACCAGCAGGCGCTGTTCACGGCCCAGGACAACCGGCCCGACGACCCGCCGCGGGAGCTGGTGGACTTCGACCCGGTCGCGCTCAATCCGACCTTCGAGTACCAGGACGATTCGTCGCACAACCACGAAGTGTGGATGCTGGACGCCGCCACCGCGTACGACGACCTGCTGCTGGCGCGCAAGAGCGGCGTCCAGGGCGCCGCCATGTGGGTGCTCGGCTCGGAGGATCCCTCGCTGTGGTCGTTCTACGACCGGCGCTTGGTGGACTCGCTCCCCGGGCCCGCGGTGCTCGACACCATCCCGCCGCCGTACTCGCCGATCAAGACGGGCGCCGGCGACGTGCTGGAGGTGGTGTCCTCGCCGCACGGCGGGCTGCGCACCACCGACGCGGACTCCGCGACCGGGCTGATCACCGACGAGGAGTACCTGCAGTTCCCCTCGCCGTACGTGATCCGGCACTCGGGCTACAAGCCGAAGAAGCTGGTGCTGACCTTCGACGACGGGCCGGACCGCGTGTTCACGCCCGAGATCCTCGACGAGCTGAAGGCGCTCGGCGTCAAGGCGACGTTCTTCCTGATCGGCGAGAACGTCGAGCGCTACCCGGAGGTGACGCGGCGCATCCTGCGGGAGGGGCACGAGATCGGCAGTCACACGTTCACCCACCCGAACATGGGCGAGGTGAGCCACCGCCGGGCGCTGCTGGAATTCAACACCACCCAGCGGGCCCTCGAGGCGGTCCTTGGCCGCTCGACCATCCTGTTCCGGTTCCCCTACAACGCCGACCAGGAGCCCAACACCAACGAGGAGACCGACCCGGTCCTGGTCGCGTCCCGGCTCGGCTACATCACGGTCGGCGAGCTGATCGATCCGCAGGACTGGAACCTGTTCAAGACCGACAGCGCCGGGAACCGGACGGCGCGCACCGCCGACGACATCGTCGCCTCGGTGCTGTCGCAGGTGGACAGCATCAAGGGCAACGTCATCCTGCTCCACAGCGGCGGCGGCGACCGCCGGGCGACTGTGCGCGCCCTGCCGGTGCTGGTGCGGCGCCTCCAGGACGAGGGCTACCAGTTCATCACCATCGCCCAGCTGATCGGCGTGCCGTCGGCGGTGGTGATGCCGTCGGTCAGCCGGCACGACCAGCTGCTGGTGGGCCTCGACCGGGTCAGCTTCAACACCGTGTTCACCTTCGAGACCGTGCTGGGCGTCACCTTCATCTTCGCGGTGGCGCTCGCCGTCGGGCGGGTCGTGTTCATCATCCCGGTCGCGCTGCTCGCCCGGCGGAAGGCGAAGCGCGCGGTGTTCGACCCTGCGTTCCGGCCCTCGGTGAGCGTGCTGATCGCGGCCTACAACGAGCAGCCCGTCATCGCCCGCACGATCCACAGCGTGCTGGCCAACGACTATCCGGACCTCGAGGTGATCGTCGTGGACGACGGCTCCGTCGACGGCACCGGCGATGAGGTCGTGCGCGCGTTCGGCGACGAGCCCAGAGTGCACCTGATCCGGCAGGCCAACGCCGGGAAGGCGGCGGCCCTCAACCGCGGCATCCAGGACGCGCGCGGCGAGGTGCTGGTGTGCTTCGACGCCGACACCCAGATCGCGCCGCAGGGCATCGCGCTGATCGTACGGCACTTCCAGGATCCGCGGGTGGGCGCGGTGGCCGGGAACGTGAAGGTCGGGAACCGGGTCAACATCCTGACCCGGTGGCAGTCGATCGAGTACATCACCAGCCAGAACCTCGACCGCCGGGCCTACGCACACCTCAATGCCATCACCGTGGTCCCCGGGGCGGTCGGGGCGTGGCGGCACAGCGCCATCGTCGCGGTCGGGGGCTACCTCACCGACACGATGGCGGAGGACATGGAGCTGACCTACCGGCTCCGGCGCGCGGGCTGGCGCATCACCGCCGACGTGGAGACCCTGGGCTATACGGAGGCGCCGGAGACCTTCCGGGCGTTCTTCCGCCAGCGCTTCCGCTGGGCGTACGGCACGCTCCAGTGCTTGTGGAAGCACCGGGGCGCGCTGTTCCACTACGGCTGGTTCGGCGGCCTGGCCATCCCCGCCGTGTGGGTCTTCCAGGTGCTGTTCCAGGCCCTGGGCCCGCTGGTGGACCTCAAGGTCGTGTGGACGCTGATCGACTTCGCCTACTCGTGGGCGACGATGGGCGCGCTGCACCAGGACTGGCAGCCGCTGCCGGGCATCACCCGGCTGGTGCTCGAGGTGGGCTTCTTCTACGGGATCTTCTTCGGCGTCGACCTGATCGGCGCGCTGGTGGCCTACCGGCTCGACCGGGAGCGCTACCGCGACCTGTGGTGGCTGTTCTGGCAACGCTTCGTGTACCGCCAGCTGATGTACGCGGTGCTGTGGAAGTCGGTCGTCACCGCGATCAAGGGCAAGCGCCAGGGCTGGGGAAAGATGGAGCGCAAGGGCACCGTGCGCTTCGCGGAGCGCGCCGTCTAGCCGCTCTTGCGCCGGCCGCCCCCGCGCGCTAGCTCTGACCCGGCATCTTCTACACGCCTCCCTTCACGTCGAGGGCATCATGCTCCGGACTGCTTCGATCGCCGCTGGCGCGGGCCTCCTGCTGCTCGCCGCGTGCCAGCCCTCCAACAAACCGCAACCGCTCACGGGGGCGGACTCGACCGCCATCACCAAGCTCGCCGCGGACTACGCGGCCGCCTGGAACAAGGGCAACGTCGACGGCGTCGTCTCGCTGTACACGAGCGACGCCGTGCTGCACCTCGAGGACACGGTGGCCACTGAGCGGGTCCAACGCGATCCGCACCTACTTCAACAGCGCGCTGGGCACGCCCACGCGACCGACGCTCGACATCAAGGTCGCGTCGATGGTGGGACGGCAGGATCTCGCCGTTGGGGAGGGAACGTTCACCCTGACGCCATCCGCGCCGCCCGCGCCGGCCGCGCCGGCCAGGGGTGCCGCCCCCGCCGCGCCCGCGCCCGTGGCGGGCCGGTGGCTCAACGCGTTGATGAAGCAGGCCGACGGCAGCTGGAAGATCGCCTGGGAGGCGATCACCTACGACGCGCCGAGGGTCGCGCCGGCCCCCGCCAAACCCGCGCGGGGCGAGAGGTAGCAGAAGGGCAGACCAGCGGATCGCAGAGCAGTTGCCAGACGCCAAGTACTGAAGTGGTTACGAGTCTGAAGGCTGCGAGGGGCCAGACCGGTTGCCAGTACCGACAACTTGTCTGGCCCCTCGACTCTGGCGGCTGGTCAACCACTGCCGACTTGGCGCCTGGGAACTGTCTGACTAGAATTCAGGGCTTTTATGGCCGACGTCTCGCTTCGGCGGAGCCAGCTCATGCTGCTCGCGGGGACCGCGAACCGGCCCCTCGCTGAGGAGATTTCGGCGTACCTGAAGCAGCCGTTGTGCCAGGTGACGATCCGGCGGTTCGCCGACGGCGAGCTGTTCGTCAAGATCGACGAGAACGTGCGCGGGCGGGACGTCTACATCATCCAGCCCACCAACCCGCCGGCCGAGCACCTGGTGGAGCTGCTGCTGCTGATGGACGCGGCGCGGCGGGCGAGCGCGGCGCGGATCACGGCGGTGATTCCGTACTTCGGCTACGCGCGGCAGGACCGCAAGGACCAGCCGCGGGTCGCCATCAGCGCCAAGCTGGTCGCGAACCTGGTGAGCTCCGCGGGAGCGGACCGGGTGCTGGCGATGGATTTTCACTCGCACCAGCTGCAGGGGTTCTTCGACATCCCGGTGGACCACCTGTACGGCGCACCGGTGCTGACGGCGCACTATCGCCTGAAGCACCTGCAGGATCTGGTGGTGGTGGCGCCGGACGTCGGCTCGGCCCGGATGGCGCGGGGCTTCGCCAAGCGGCTCAACGGCTCGCTCGCGATCATCGACAAGCGCCGCCCCTCGGCCAACATCGCCGAGGTCGTGAACGTGGTCGGCGAGGTCGAGGGGAAGGACTGCCTGATCCCCGACGACCTCATCGACACGGCGGGCACGGTGACCGAGGCCGCCGCGGCGTTGAAGCGGCTCGGCGCCCGGCGGGTGTACTGCTGCGCGTCGCACGGACTGCTGTCCGGCCCGGCCATCGAGCGCCTGATGGCGTCGCCGATCGAGGAGCTGGCGGTGACCAACACGATCGCGCTGCCGGACGCCAAGCGGTTCGACCGCCTGGTGGTGCTCTCGGTGGGAAGCCTGCTCGCGACCGCGATCGCGAATACGCACGGCGACAAGTCGGTGAGCAGTCTCTTTGATTGACATTCATCACGTGAGAGGTGAGCGGGTGAGAGGTGAGATGTCTCCGTGAGAAGTGAGAGGCGGAGGTGAGAGGCCGCGGGCGCGGCTTCTCACGCCGTCGCACCTCTCACGTCTCGCGCACCCGTCTCACGTCTCACCTCTCACGGCTCACGCCTCAGGGGAACGTACCATGGCGCAGATCGTGCAACTGAAGGCCGAATCCCGCTCCACCCAGGGCACCGGCGCCGCGCGCGCCGCGCGGCGCGGCGGCCGGGTGCCGGCCGTCATCTACGGGCGGGGGCGCGAGCCCGTCTCCCTGTCGGTCAACGGCGTGGAGCTGGGCCGGCTGCTCGAGAAGATCCATCCCGAGAGCACGATCGTCGAGCTCACGCTGGACGGCGCCACCGTCCGCACCCTGATCCGCGAGATCCAGCGCCACCCGGTGCGCCCGGGCATCGTGCACGTGGACTTCTACGAGATCCGGGCCGGCGAGCGGATCCGGCTCGAGGTGCCGATCCACTGCGTCGGCATCCCGGACGGCGTGCGCAACCAGGGCGGCACGCTGGACCAGGTCATCCGCAACGTCGCGCTCGAGGTGCTGCCGGCCGACATTCCCGAGCGGGTCGAGCTGGACGTCACGGCGCTGACGATCGGCAAGTCGCTCCACGTCTCCGATCTCAACATCCCCAACGCGCACATCCTGATGGACGCGGCCCTGACCGTCTGCACCGTCGTGGCGCCGCGCATCGAGGAAGTCGCCGCTCCGGCGGCGGTGGCGGCCGAGGGCGTGCCGGTGGAGGGTGAGGCGGCGGCGGCGGCGGCGCCGGGAGCCGAGGTGACGACGGAGCCCGCGGAGCCCGAGCTGATCCGCAAGCGCAAGCCGACGGACGAGGCGGAAGAGGAAGAGAAGGACAAGAAGAAGCGGTAGCGGACACCGCCCCCTGAAGCTCATCGTCGGCCTCGGCAACCCAGGCGCCGGGTACGCGGACACCCGGCACAACGCCGGGTTCTGGCTGGCCGACGCGCTCGCCGCCCGGTGGCGTCTCCCGCGGTTCCGGCGGGAGCCCCCTTCCCTCGCCACCGGCGGCCTCACGCCGCTCGGCCCCGTCCACCTGCTCAAGCCGCAGACCTTCATGAACGATTCCGGGCTCGCGCTCCGGGGCCTCAGGCCCGCCGAGCCGGGCGGCCCGCTCGAGGGGCTGCTCGTCCTGGTGGACGACGTGGCCCTGCCGGTGGGGTATTTCCGGATCCGCCCCAGGGGAAGCGCCGGCGGGCACAACGGCCTCAAGAGCATCGAGCTGACGCTCGGGACCAGGCACTACGCGCGGCTCAGGATCGGCGTCGGCCCCGCTCCGGAGGACGTGGACGATCTGGCCGAGTTCATGCTGGCGCCGATGCCGGCCGAGGAGCTCGCCGCCGTCGCCGAGCTGATGCCGACCATGGCCGAGACCGTGGAGTGCTGGATGAGCGAGGGAGCGGAGCGCGCGATGGCGCGCTTCAACCGCCGCGTGCGGCCGTCCGAGTGAACGCCCACCGGAACCGAAAGGACGCCCGATGAGCCTGCGCCGAGTCATCCTCTCTTTTGCCGTCACCTTCGCCGCCGCCCTGGCGGTCTTCACCCTGCCGCGGTTCGTCTACAACACCGTGACGGCGGCGCTGGCCGAGCCGGCGCGCGGCGCAGGCCGGAACGCGGACGCCGGGACCCGCGGGAAGGTCGGGGCGCCTCAGGCGGCGCCCGCCGCGGCACAGCCCGCCGCGCAGACGCCGGGCTCCGGGCCGCGGGCCCCGGATGCGGCGGCGCAGGCCCCGGCGGGCGGCGCGCCCACCCCCCAGGCGGCTCCGCTCTCGCTCGCCGCCCGCCTGACGGGGCTGATCGGCATCGCGCTCTTCCTCGGTGTCGGCTACCTGCTGAGCCGCAACCGCAAGGCCATCAACTGGCGGACCATCGGCTGGGGACTCGCCCTGCAGGTCGCGTTCGCGGTCTTCGTGCTGCGGGTGCCCTTCGGCATCGAGCTGTTCAAGACCCTGGGCGACGTCGTCACCAGGATCCTCAGCTTCTCCTACGCGGGCTCGGAGTTCGTCTTCGGCGACATCGGCGCCCAGCACGCCAAGGTCGGCGTGGTGTTCGCCTTCCAGATCCTGCCGGCGATCATCTTCATCTCCGCCCTGATGGCGATCCTCTACTACCTCGGCATCATGCAGGTGGTGGTGCGGGCGATGGCGATCGCGATGAACAAGCTCCTCAAGGCCAGCGGCGCGGAGAGCCTCAACGTCGCGGCCTCGATCTTCATGGGCCAGACCGAAGCGCCGCTCACGATCCGGCCGTACCTGAACAAGATGACCCAGTCGGAGCTGATGACGGTGATGACCGCCGGGATGGCGCACGTGTCGGGCTCGATCATGGCGGCGTACATCGCCTTCGGGATCGAGGCGCGACACCTGCTGACCGCCGTCATCATGACCGCGCCCGGCACCATCCTGATGGCCAAGCTGCTCGAGCCGGAGACCGCCCAGCCGGAGACCCTGGGCGTCGTCAAGCTCGACGTCCCCAAGACCGACGTGAACGTGGTGGACGCCGCCTCCCGCGGCACGACCGAGGGGCTGTACCTGATGCTCAACGTGATCGCGATGCTGATCTCCTTCATCGCGATCATCGCCCTCATCAACGGCGGCTTCGCCTTGGTGCACGGCTGGGCGCGGTGGTTCCCCGCCAGCATCCAGATCGTGCTGGGTTGGGTCGGGCAGCCGGTGGCCTGGGCCATGGGCGTGCCGTGGCACGACAGCACCGCGATCGGGGGGCTGCTGGGCACCCGCGCCGTGCTGAACGAGTTCATCGCCTTCGCCCAGCTCGGGCCGATGCGCGCGGCGCTCGACCCGCGCAGCTTCACCATCGCGTCGTTCGCGCTGTGCGGCTTCGCCAACGTCAGCTCGGTGGGGATCCAGATCGGCGGCATCGGGGCGCTGGCCCCGGAGCGCAAGCACGACCTGGCGCGGCTGGGCTTCCGGGCGATGCTCGCGGGGACGCTGGCGAATTTCATGTCGGCGACGATTGCGGGATTGCTGCTGTAGAACCGTGAGGCGTGAGACGTGAGAGGTGAGACGTTCAGGTGAGAGGTGAGAGGTTCGGGTGAGGGGTGAGAGGTCCACCGGCGTGAGAGTCCCCCTCTCACATCATTGCCCCTCACGTCTCACGGGAACCTCTCCCTTCTCCCCTCTCACCTCTCACGTTATCTTTGGAATCAACATACCACCTGCTCCCGCCCACACCTGGCCGGGGCCGCTCAGACCAAAGGGGAGGTGCCGTTCGTGACTCGCCGTTACGAAGTCGTCTACATCTTCGACAGCGCGTTGGAGGAGCCGGCCGTTTCCGAACGCCTGGCCCGATTCCACGCCCTGCTCGGGGCGGAGACTCAGGTCACCGTCAATCACTGGGGCAAGCGCACCCTCACGTACAAGATGAAGCGGCACGACACCGGCTACTACGTCATCGCGCAGTTCGAGGCGCCGCCGGCCGTGCTGCCGGAGTTCGAGCGCGCTGTCAAGCTGGACGACGGCGTGCTGCGCTTCCTGGTGGTGCTGGCCGAGGCGGTCACGCCCGCGCCGGTGCCGGTCGAGCCCGCGGTGGTGGCCGCCGTCGAGGAGGAAGAGGAATGAGGACGCGCAGCAAGACGTGTCCGGTGTGCGAGGCGGGCGTCCGCGTCGTGGACTACAAGGACGACCGCACGCTGGGCCGGTTCCTCACGGATCGGGGCAAGATCCTGCCGAGCCGGCTGTCGGGAATGTGCGCCCGGCACCAGCGCCAGGTGTCGACCGCCATCAAGCGGGCGCGGCAGCTGATGCTGCTGCCCTACATCAAAGGGTACGGCCAGTAGCCGGAAGCTCCGGCCGCTGATCCTGGGGGCGCTGAGCTACTTCTTCGGGATCGCGCTTGTGTCGCCGGTCGCGCTGGTGGCCGCGCCGCTCGCCGTCTACCTGGGGCTGCAGCGGCCCGCCCGGCGGGACCTGGCGTATGCGGCGGCGTGCGCCCTGATCGCGGTGGTGTTGTGCCTGGGGCCGGCCGACGACTTCGAGCAGCTGGAGCGCGCCTGGGTGGTCCTGCTCACCGCGAGTGTCGCGATCGTCGTCCTCGCGACGCGCCCGCGCGGCTACGCCGCCTCGTCGCTCCTGACGGTGGCGGGCGCCGGCGGAGCGGCGGGGGTGCTGATGGTGATCACCCACCTCACCTGGGGGAAGGTGGCGGGCCTGGTGGAGCAGCACTACTTCCTGCTGGCGCGGACCCTGGTGGACCTGATCGCGCCGGTGGGCAGCCCCGCGCGCGAGACGGTCAACGACTCGCTCATCGCGGGCATCCGGATGCTGAGCGGATTCCTCCCCGGCCTCGTGCTGCTGCAGTCGCTGGCCGCGCTCGCCCTGGCGTGGGCCCTCTACCACCGCCTCGCGCGGGAGCCGAGGAGCGAGCCGCTCGGCCAGCTGGCCGGCTTCCGCTTCAACGACCACCTGATCTGGGGCGTGGCCTTGTCGCTGGTGGTGGTCTTGCTGCCGCGGCTGGGCGGGGCCCGGCCGCTCGGCGGCAACCTGCTCCTGTTTTTCGGAGGTCTCTACCTGGTGCGCGGCGTCGCGGTGCTCGCCGCCGTCGCGGTCGCCACCGGGTTCACCGGCGCGCTCGCCTACCTGATCGTGCTGCTCCTCACCCTGTTCCTGATGCCGGTCGTCGCGCTGGCGGCGCTGGCACTGGGCCTCACCGATACGCTGGTGGACTGGCGGCTGCGCCTGGCGCGCGCCGTCCACAAACCCTAGAGGGCAACCCCATGGACGTGATCCTCCGCGAGGACGTCGAGAAGCTCGGGCACGCCGGCGAGGTCGTCACCGTCAAGGACGGCTACGCCCGCAACTACCTGCTCCCCCGCGGGCTCGCCTACGTGGCGACCGACGGCAACCGCCGCCGGCTCGACTCGGAGCAGCGGCAGCGCGACCGCCGCGCCGCCGCCGAGGTCGCCGGCGCCCGGGACGCGGCCGCCAAGCTCGAAGCCGTCTCCCTGTCGTTCTCGATGAAGGCGGGCGAGGGCGACAAGCTGTTCGGCTCGGTGACCGCGGGCGACATCGCCGAGCGCCTGCGGGAAGAGGGCATGGTGGTCGACCGCAAGGCGGTCGAGCTGGAGGAGCCGATCAAGGCCCTCGGCGTCTACAAGGTGCCGATCCGGCTGCACGCCGACGTGAAGCCCGAGATCCGCGTCTGGGTGGTCAAGGAGTAGCGACGTGAGCATGGCGATCGGCTACCTCGATGGCCGACGCCTGCGGCGCTCGCTCCTGGCCGCGGCCGCCTGGGTCGTGGCCGGCAGGGACGAGCTGAACCGCATCAACGTCTATCCGGTGCCGGACGGCGACACCGGCAGCAACTTCTCCCACACCGTCCGGTCCATCGCCGATGCGCTGCACCGACTCGGCGACGCCCCCAAGCTGCCCGACGTCACCCGCGCCGCCGCCGAGGCGTCGGTCAAGGGCGCGCGCGGCAACTCCGGCATGATGCTCTCCCATTTCCTGCTCGGCTTCAGCGAGGGCATCGGGCAGCGGATGCGGGTCCGCACCCACGAGCTGGCGGCCGCCATCCGGCGCGGCTTCGAGCGGCTGCAGGAGGCCCTGGAGAAGCCGGTGGAGGGCACGATCCTCTCGGTCGCCCGCGAAGCGGCGAAGGGCGCCGAGCAGGCGGCGAGCGAGGAGACCGACATCCTGCCGATGATGCGCCGCACCCTGGCGCAGGCCGACGAGGCGCTGCAGCGCACCCCGGACCAGCTGCCCGTGCTCAAGCAGGCGGGCGTGGTCGACGCGGGCGGCAAGGGCTTCGTGCGGATGCTCGAGGGCGTGATGCGGCTGATCGAGAAGGGGATGCACGCCACCGAGCTGCCGGCCGCGGGCCGCGACACGCCGGCCCCGGCCGCGCTGATGGCCGTCGCGGCCGAGCAGGACTACCGCTTCTGCACCGAGGCCCTGGTGAAGGGCGACCGGCTGCCCGGCTCCGCGGAGGCGCGCGCCGCGCTGGGCGGGCTGGGCGGCTCCCTGCTCGCCGTCCGGACGGCCGACCTGCTGCGCGTGCACATCCACACCGACGACGCGGAGGCGGTCTTCCGCATCGCCGAGTCGTGGGGCGAGGTGGTGACGCGGAAGGCCGACGACATGCGCGAGCAGCACCGCCTGCTCGCCACGGCCGCCAAGCGCGTGGCCATCGTGAGCGACAGCGCCTGCGACCTTCCGGACGCGGTGCTGGACCGGTACGGGATCGCTCTCGTGCCCCTGCAGGTGATGTTCGGCGACGAGGTGTTTCTCGATCGGGTCGAGCTCGCGCCGGCGGAATTCTACCGGCGGCTGCGGGGCAGCGGCCCGCCACCCACCACCAGCCAGCCTGCCCCGGCGCAATTCTCCGCGGCGTTCGAGCACGCGCGGGCGGAGGCGGACGGCGTGGTCGCGGTGCTGCTCTCCTCCGCCCTTTCCGGCACCTACGCCAACGCCGAGGCGGCCCGCCGCGCCTTCGCGGCCGGGGGCGTGCACCTGGTGGACAGCCGCAGCGCCTCGTTCGGGATCGGCCTGCTGGCGTTGCGCGGCGCCGAGCTGGCGGACGCGGGATGGGACGCCGCCGCGATCGCGCGGGAGCTCGAGCGGGTGCGCGGCCAGTCCGGGATGTTCTGCACCGTGGACACGCTCGAGTACCTGCTGCGCGGCGGCCGGGTGTCGCGCGTGCAGGCCTGGCTCGGCCGCCTGCTCGACATGAAGCCGATCCTCTCGCTGGACCGCGAGGGGAAGGTGGTCGCCGCCGCGCGGGTGCGCGGGCAGGCGGCGCTCCTGGACCGCGTGTGCCTGCTGCTCGACCGGGTGCTGCCGCCGACGCACCTCCGGTTGCGGCTCGGCGTCGCGCACGCCGACACGCCGGAGCTGGCGGAACGGGTGCGTCGGGCCCTGGCCGAGCGCTATCATCCGCTCGAGATCCTGGTCTCCCCGGTGACGGGCGTGCTGGCGGCGCACGTGGGGCCCGGCGCGTGGGGCGTGTTCTACCAGGTGGAGGACGGCAGCCCGGACGGGAACCTTTCCGCGTCCGGCAGGCTATGACGGGTCGTAGGTCGGTGCGTCGGCCGGTCAGACGGCGGGCGGTGCGCCCGGAGAAGCCGGAGCTGTTGAGCTGGGTCGAAGCCGCCTGCGCGGACCGGAAGGCGGTGGACGGCGTCGTGCTCGACCTGCGGCAACTGAGCGACGCCACCGATTACTTCGTCGTCGTCTCGGGCACCTCCGACACGCACGTCCGGGCGATCGCCGAGCACGTGGTGGAGGACCTGCGGGACCGCGGCGTGAAGGCGCATCACATCGAGGGGCTGGCGGGCGGCCGCTGGGTGCTCCTCGACTTCGTGGACCTGGTGGTGCACGTGTTCCACCCGGCGCTGCGGGAGTTCTACCAGCTGGAGGGGCTGTGGGGCGACGCCCCCCTTCGCGCGGTCGCGACCGGAGAGGAGAGACGATGAGGCGCACCCTCGCGCTGCTGCTGGTCGGACTTGGGGTGCTCGCGCTCCGGCCGGAGACCGCCCAGGCGCAGTACTTCGGTCAGAACAAGGTCCAGTACGGCCACTTCGACTGGCAGATCATCCAGACCCAGCACTTCGACGTCTACTACTATGGTCGCGAGCGGGCCGCGGCGCTCGACGCCGCGCGCATGGCCGAGCGCGCCTACGCCCGGCTGTCGCGCATCCTCGAGCAGCAGTGGATCGAGCGCAAGCCGCTGCTCCTCTACGCCTCGTCCACCGACTTCCAGCAGACCAACACCACCGAAGGGGACGTCGGCGAGGGCACGGGCGGCTTCACGGAGCCGTACAAGGACCGGATGGTGGTGCCGTTCACGGGCTCGTACGCCGACTTCGAGCACGTGCTCCAGCACGAGATGGTGCACGCCTTCCAGTTCGACGTCTTCAGCCACGGGCACCCGGGGGCGGGCATCCAGACCCTCACCCAGATCAATCCGCCGCTGTGGTTCATGGAGGGCATGGCCGAGTACCTCTCGATCGGGCCGGTGGACCCGCACACCGCGATGTGGCTCCGGGACGCGGCGGTCGAGGGCAAGCTCCCGACCATCGAGGAGCTGACCTACGACCCGCGCATCTTCCCGTACCGCTTCGGCCACTCCATCTGGGCCTACATCGGCCAGCGCTGGGGCGACGAGGCGATCGGCGCGATCCTCCACGGCGCGATGGCGGGGGGCATCGACAAGGCGTTCCGGCGGGTGCTGGGCGAGTCGCTCGACCAGTTCTCCGACGACTGGCGCGACGCGGTGCAGACGATGTACCTGCCGCAGCTGGCCGACCACCAGCGTGCCCGCCACTTCTCGCGCACGCTGCTGACCCAGAAGACCGCCAAGGGCTCGCTCCACGTCTCGCCCGAGATCTCGCCCGACGGCCGGGAGGTGGCCTACCTCTCGGAGCGGGACTTCTTCTTCGTGGACCTCTACCTGGCCGACGCCGACTCGGGCCACGTGCTGCGGCGCCTGGTCCGCTCGTCCATCGATCCCAACTTCGAGACCCTGCGGTTCATCAACTCGACGGGGGCCTGGTCGCCCGACGGCACGGAGTACGCCTTCGCCGCCAAGAGCGGTGAGCAGGACGACCTGGTGCTGCTCGACGTGCAGCACGACCGCGTGGTGGCGCGCTTCCGGCTCGGGGTCGACGCCATCACCAACCCGAGCTGGTCGCCGGACGGCCACCAGCTCGTGTTCACGGGGTACGACGGCGGCTGGTCCGACCTGTACGTGGTGGACGCCGACGGCCAGAACCTGCGCCGCCTGACCGACGACCGGTACGCCGACCTGATGCCGGCGTGGTCGCCCGACGGCCGCACCATCGCCTTCACCACCGATCGCGGCCCGGCCACCGACTTCAGCATCCTGCGGTTCGGCAACATGCGGATCGCGCTGTACTATCTCGACGGCGACTCGATCCGCGTGCTCCCCGGCATGGAGCGGGGCAAGAACATCAACCCGGTGTGGTCGCCGGACGGGCGCGTCCTCGCCTTCGTCTCGGATCGCTCGGGGATCGACAACGTCTTCCTCTACGACTTCGGCGACGGGCAGTGCTACCAGCTGACCAACGCGTACACCGGGATCACCGGGATCACCGATCTCTCCCCGGCCATCTCGTGGGCGAGCCAGGCCGACCGGATGCTGATCACGTACTACGAGAACGGCGACTACGACGTCTACGCGATCGACAACCCGCGGGCCTTGAAGAAGGACCCGTACCGCGAGCCCGCGCCCGACTGGATCACGCTCGCCAACGCGAGCGCCCTGCCCCTGAAGAGCGACGTGGCGGTGGCCGAAGGCGCGCATCCCGCACCGGCGACGGACGCCGCCCTGGCTCGTCTGGCCGACGCGCCGGGGGCGGTCGCCGCGGCGCCGGCGGCCGCGCCTGCGAATGCCGGGGCGCCCGCCGCAGGTGCGCCCGCCCCGCGCCCGACCGCGGTGTCGACGTCCATCTACCGGTCCGGCGGCGGCGAGTTCCGGCCGTCCGACGCCAAGCCGTCGCGCCCCGACAGCGGGGCCGCCGCTCCGCTCTCGGTGGCGGCGCTGCTCGACAGCGCGACCCTGGCGCTGCCGGACACGACCGCGTTCGGGATCCACCCGTACAAGGTGCGGTTCACGCCGGATTACGTGAGCCGACCCACCATCGGCTACGAGCGTGACAACTTCGGCCGCGGGATCTTCGGCGGCACGGCGATCGAGCTGTCCGACATCCTGGGCAACCAGACGCTCATCTTCTCGGGCGCGGTCAACGGTCGGATCTCCGAGGCGCAGGTCCTGGCCGCCTACGTCAACGCGGGACACCGCTGGAACTACGACGTCGGCTTCCAGCAGCAGCCGCTGTTCTACTACGGCAGCTCGTCCTACAGCCAGGGAACCGGGCCCGGGGGGAGCGACATCCTGACCGAGCAGGTGCAGCGTCTGGTGCTCCGGCAGGTGTTCGCCGATACCTACTACCCGCTGAACCGGTTCCGCCGGGTCGAATTCGGCCTGCGGTACACCAACGTCGGCCTGGCGACGCTGAACCTGCAGACGGCGATCGACCCGACGACGGGCACGATCCTCGGGTACAACGACAGTACCTCGTCCGGGGGCAGCCTGAATCTGGTGCAGCCGTCGGTGGCCCTGGTCTACGACAACTCGCTGTTCGGCTACACCAGTCCGTTCTTCGGGCAGCGCTACCGGCTCGAGGTGAGCCCGGTGTTCGGCGACTGGCGGTACACGCAGGTGCTCGCCGACTACCGCCGTTACGATCTCATCAAGTTCCCGTTCACCTTCGCCAGCCGGTTCCTGACCCTGGATCGGTTCGGGCGCGACGGCGATCAGTTCCCGGTCTTCCTGGGCTCGACCGACCTGGTCCGCGGTTACACCTTCGGCTCCTATGACGCCACCATGTGCACGGCGTCACGCGCCAACATTCCGTCGGCCACCGGCTGCCCCGAGCTCGACCAGCTGATCGGCTCGCGGATCGCCGTGTTCAGCGCCGAGTTCCGCTTCCAGCTGGTGCGGAACCTCACCCTCGGCTTCCTGCCGGTCGGCTTCCCGCCGATCGAGGGGGCGCTGTGGTACGACGCCGGCATCGCGTGGAACAGCAACTCGACGGTCCGCTGGTCCCGCGCGGCGGACGCCGATCCCAACGCGGTGCGCGTTCCGCTGACGAGCTACGGGTTCGGCCTCAGGGTCAACGTGTTCGGCATCGCCATCGTGCGGGTGGACTACGCCATTCCGAACCAGCGGCCGGGCCATGGCGGCTACTGGATGCTCAGCCTGGGACCGCCCTTCTAGCAGCGGAGGGCCGCCGGCGACCACGTCCTCCGTTGCCGTCTGGCGGCCGACGCCTATTTTTGTGGCATTGAAGACGCTCGCCGCTTTCCTTCTCCTCGTCGTGACAGCGTGCTCCGGTCGGGATTCCGGCAGCAGCGCCGCAGGCGACGCGCCTGCGGCCCGACAGCTCTCGGGCGGGCCCTCCGGCCCCCCCGAGGTGGCGGTGCGCCTGCCGGCGCGCGGCGGGCCGCTACGCGCCTACCGCCTGCCGGGGCTCACGTCCGAGAACTGGGAGAGCGGCGGGAGGGTCTCGCCGCCGCGGGCGGCCATCGGCGTCGACGTGCCGGGCCACCGGCTGCTGTACCGCGACAGCAGCGGCGCCGTGGACGCCTTCGACCTGGTCGCGTCGCTCCAGAAGACGATCGCACCCCGGGGGCGGATCGCGGCGCTGGCGACCGACGGCACCTTCCTGGTCATCGCGCCGGACGGGGGCGTGATCGAGTCGCAGCCGTGGGGCTCGGAGCGCTGGCTCAACACGGTCGGCGGCGGCGTGCGCGACGCGTTCGCCGGCGTCGGCTCCCGGCTGATCGTGATCCGGCGGGATTCGCTCTCGCTGATCTCGCGGGAGGCCGGCTCCCCACTCA
This sequence comes from uncultured Gemmatimonadales bacterium, assembly GCA_963729955.1. Taxonomy (GTDB): domain Bacteria; phylum Gemmatimonadota; class Gemmatimonadetes; order Gemmatimonadales; family JACORV01; genus Fen-1245. Next base: position 35,773 of record CAVSQA010000032.1, on the reverse strand, counting down.
CCGTGCCCGTGCCCGACGCGACCGCGCTCGACGCCAGCCGCGACGGCGACGCCGTGGCCTTCGCCACCGACTCGGGCGTCGTAGTGGCCGAGGACCGCGACCAGTGGCGCTCCTGGTACGTGCGCCTCGCCGGCACGCCCACCGCCGTGGCGTTCGCGCCGTCCGGCTACCGGATCTACGTCGCGCTCCGCACCAGGAGCGAGCTGGCCGTAGTCGACCGTTTCACGCGCAAGGAGCGGGCGGCGGTTCCCCTCCCCGGCCCCGCGGCCGACCTGCGCGTGGATCCGTGGGGCCGCGTCGTGCTGGTCAGGCCCGCGGGAGTGAGTGATCAACTGTGGGTCGTCGGTGTCGCCGCCGGACGGCTCGCCGGACGCCTGAGCACCCGGTGGGCGAGTGACCTCCCGACGGTCTCGGAAGGCGGCGAGCTGCTCCTGCGAGAGGGGCGGGCGGTGGTGGCGCGCGACGCCCGTTCGCTCGACTCCCTCGGGGCGGTGACCGACGGAGCCGGTGACCTGTGGTTCGTCGGCCGCTGGAAGCCCGCGTCCGCCGTCGTCGCGGCGCGCCAGGGCGCTCGGCGGCTCGACACCGTGCCGATACCCCCCGCGCCGGCGCGGCGGCCGGCGGCTCCCGTGGAGGCCTCCGCACCCGGCGCCGCTCAGGGCCCCGCCCCGCGTCCCACCCCAGCGCGAGCGGAGCCCGGCCCGGCCGCCCCGGCCCAGGCGGCGCGGCCCACGGTGGTCTGGGTGCAGGTGTCGGCGTCACAGAACGAGCGGTTCGCGCGCGACCTCGCGACCGAGCTGGTGCACGCCGGCTACCCGGCGACCGTCGCGAGCCCGGCGTCGGCAGCGGAGAGCTGGCGGGTGCTGGTCGGTCCCTACGCGAACCGCACCTCCGCGGACTCGGTGGCCCGCGGGCTCGGGCGGCCTTACTGGATCACGGGGCGCGGACCCTCGGACGCGACCCCGCCGTGACGAGCCGGGACCAGGCCGCGCCACTCGACATCGAGCCCGTCCCGGAGCCGCCCGCCAGCGCGGCGCTCGTCGCACTGGTTCCGGCGAGCGACGACCTCGACGCCGCGGCCGTCGCGGCCTGGGAGTACGCGCGCCGCGTGGCCAACGGGGGCAGGCGCGTCGCCCTGATCGACTGCTACGTCGATGCGCCTCGGCTGCACACGGTGACCGGGGAGTCGAACGAGGACGGGATTGTGGACGTGTTCGAGTACGGCGCGTCGCTGTCGCGCATCGCGCGCGCCCAGCCCGAGGGGACGTTGTTCTTCGTCCCCGCGGGCACGTTCTCGCCCCATCCGGCCGGCATGATGGCGAGCCCGCGCTGGCGCCGCCTCGCGGCGGGGTTCCGCCACGAAGACGCGGTGATGCTGCTCTTCCTGCCCCCCGACTGCCTCGGCGTGCTCGCCTGCGACGTGGATGGGCTGGTGGCCCTCGCACCTGAGAGCCTCGACGCGGATCTGGGCGGCTCGCCCGAGATTCGAGCCGCCGTGGAGCGCGGCATCCCGCTGCTCACGACCTTCGGTGGTACGACGGAGACGGCGCCGGTGGTCCCGGCCCCCTCCCCCGTCGCGCCGCCGCCGCGGCACGCCGCGCCACCAAGGACCGCGGACGCCGAGCCGCCTCGCGCCAGGACCCCGCCGCCTGCGGAACCGACGCGCGGCCGCGCGCGCTGGCCCGACGCGCCACCCGAGCGGCCCGCGTTGCGGCGGCCGTTCGAGAGCGAGGAGCCGCGCCATCGCGTGGTCTGGTTCGTCCTCGTGCCGCTCCTGGCGGTGGCGGCGGCGGTCGCCGTCTACCGCCTGCCGCTCGGATCGGGTGGGGCCGACACGGCCCAACCGTCGGCGGCACTGCCGCCGCTGCCGCCCGCGTACCGGACGCTGGTGCCGCACGCCGTGGACACCCTCTCCTTCGCGGTCCAGATCGCGGCGTGGACCAGCTTCCCCCAGGCCGTGGAGGACGCCGACACCATCGAGGGGCGCGGCTTCCTGCCGATGATCGCGCCCGTCAGGGTCCGGCGGACCCTGTGGTACCGGGTCGACGTGGGACCGGTCGCCTCGCAGGGTGCGGCGGACTCCTTGCTCGGCGTGGTGCGCAGGTCCGGGCTCGACGGCAGCGGGTCGGCCACGGTCGTGCAGGTCCCGCTCTCGTTCGCGCTCAAGCGGGTGGCCACGCCGCTCGCGGCGCGACTCGAGCGGGCGCGGCTGCGCTCGGCGGGCGTCGCCGCCTTCGTGCTCGGGCAAGCCGACGGGTCGTACCGGTTGTTCGCCGGCGCCTTCGACCAGCCGGCCGCCGCCGCCTACCTCGACAGCCTCCTGACTTCCACCGGGAACGCCGGGCCCCTTGGCCCGCGCGTAGGGTTCCGTCCATGAAGCTGCGTCGCCTCGAACTCGCCGGATTCAAATCGTTCGCCGACAGCGTCGAGGTGGTGGTCGATCCGGGCGTGACCGCGGTGATCGGCCCCAATGGGTGCGGGAAGTCGAACATCTCCGACGCCGTGCGCTGGGTGCTGGGCGAGCACAACCCGCGGGTGCTGCGCGGCGCGCGGATGGAGGAGGTCATCTTCCAGGGGTCGACGGGCCGACGCCCGCAGAACATCGCCGAGGTCTCGCTGCACTTCGACAACAGCGACCGCGCGCTCGATCTCGACTTCGTCGAGGTGGTGCTGGGCCGGCGCGTGTCCCGGTCGGGGGAGTCGGACTACTTCATCAACCAGGCGCCGGTCACGCGCCGCGAGCTGCTGGCCAAGCTGGCGGGCACGGGCCTGGGGACCAACCAGGCGGTCGTGATCGAGTCGCGGATGGTGGACGCGCTGCTCTCCGACCGACCGGACGACCGGCGGGCGCTGTTCGAGGAAGCCGCGGGGCTGGGCCTCTACCGCGACCGCAAGCGCAGCACGGAGCGGCGGCTGGAGGAGACCACGGCCGACCTCGGCCAGCTGGAACAGCTGGTGGTCGAGGTGGAGTCGCGGGTGCGGAGCCTGTCGCGGCAGCGGCGGCGCTCGGAGCGGCACGCCGAGCTCGAGGCGCGGCGCTACCAGCTGGTCGCGGCGCTGGCGCGGATGGATGTGGCGGCGGTGGACGCGGCGCTGGCGATCATCGCGGAGCGGCGCGACGCGCTGGGCACCGAGCTGCCCGACGCGCGCCGCCACCTCTCCGACCGGGAGCAGGAGCGGCAGGGTGCGGTGGAGGCGCGGGCCGGGGCGGAGGCGCAGCGCAGCGAGATCGAGCGGCGCGTCGGGGAGGCGCGGCTCGCCCTCAGCACGCTGGAGGGCGACCTCGCCCTCGCCGGGGAACGCCGGGCCAACGCGGCGTCGCGCCGCGAGCGCGCGGTGGCGGAGCGGACCGACGCGCAGGCGTCGGCGGTCCGGGTCACGCGCGAGCGCGACGCGGCCTCGGCGGAGCGCCAGGCCGCCGAGCGTGACCGCGCCGGCGTGCAGGCGGAGCTCGACGCGCGCCTCGCCGCGGAAGAGGCGACCCGGGCGCGCCTGGCGGAGCAGCGCACCCAGCTCAGGAACCTCGAGGAGGCGCTGCAGCGGCAGGCGGAGGGCGTCCGCCGCCTGGACGGCGAGCGGCAGGCGCTGGAGCGCGAGATGGCGGACCTGAGGCCCGAGCTGGCGGCGGCGGAGACCCGGCGGGCGGCCGTCACGCGCGACCGGGACGTGGCCGGCACCCAGACGGCGGCCGCCGAGGCGCGGCACGGCCAGCTCGCCGAGCGACTGGTGTCGCTGGGGCTCGAGGCCGACCGCGCGCGCCACGCCCTGGCCGAAGGGCGGGAGCACGAGGCGCGGCTCAGGGCCGAGCGCCGGGCGACCGAGGAGGCCCTCGCGCAGGCCACCGCGCGCCAGGGAGCGCTCGAGCAGCTGGAGCGCGATCGCGTGGGACTGGCGCCGGCCGCCGCGGCGCTGCTCGGGGCGCGCGAGCGCTTCGGCGGCGCCGTGCACGGCCCGCTGGCCGACTTCGTGAGCGTGCGGCGCGAGGACGCCGCGCTGGCCGAGCACGTGCTGGGCGAGTGGATGCACGCGGTGGTGGTGTCCGATCTCGCCGCGTGCGACGCGATCCACGCGTGGCACCGCGAGACCGGGACCGGCCCCCTGCTGCTGCTCCCGCTGGAGCCGGGACCCGCCGGCGGGGACGCCGGCGGCGGCGACCTGACGGCCCTGACCGAGGGCGACGGGCCGGCCGGCCGCTGGGTCCGCGCGCTGCTCGCGGGCGCGAAGCCGTTCGCTCCGGCGGGCGACGCCATCATCCGCGCCAACGGCGCGGTGTTCCTGCCCGGGCCGGCGGGGGCCGGCGGGCCGCTGCGCCGCCGCGCCGAGCTGGAGGCGCTGCGTGACGACGCCCACCGCCTCGCCGAGGCGCTCGCCGACCAGGAGCGCGCGCTGGGCGCCGCCGCCGGGCAACTGGAGCTCCGGCAGCGCGAAGCGGCGGAAGCCGAGACGGCCGTGGAGCTGTCGCGCGGCGAGGAGCGGCACGCCGCCGCCGAGGCTGACGACGCGCGGCGCCAGCTCGCCCACCTCGAGCGCGACCTCACCACCGGGCGCTCGTCGGTCGAGCGGCTGAGCGACCGGCTGCACGCGGTGCAGCAGCGGCTGGTCGAGGTGGACACCGGCCTCTCCGCGGCCGAGCTGGAGCGGGTCCGGCTCGACGGCCTGCTGGCCGCCGAGCGCGCGCGCCTCACCGAGCTGGAGAACGAGCACGAGGCGGCGCGCGAGCGGCGCGTCCACTGGCAGGTCGAGGAGGCGCAGGTCGGCGCCCGGCTCGCCGCGGCGGTGGAGCGCGAGGGCCGGGGCGCGAGCGCCGCGAGGGACTTCGCCGACCGCGGCGACACGCTGGGCCAGGAGCTGGCCGCGCTCGACGCCGAGCAGGCCACGCTGGAAACCCAGCGAGCCGCCTGGCAGGAGGAGCTGATCGAGCGGCGCGCCGCCCTGACGGAGCTGGAACGGGCGTCGCTGAGCGCCGGCGAGGGCTTGGCCGCCGCCGAGCGCGCGCTCGGGGAGGCGGAGGAGCGCCTGTCGGCCGCGCGCGAGCGCGTGTCGACGCTCGGCGACGAGTCGCACCGCATCGAGCTGGAGGGAAGCGAGCTCTCCGGCTCCCGCCGCGTGCTCGACGAGCGGCTCACGGCCGAATGGGGCAAGAGCCTGGACCAGATCCTCGCCGAGCCGGCCGACGTCGCGGGGGACGCCGCCGCGCTGCGGGCGGAGGCCGACGAGATCAAGGCGCAGATCGACGCCCTGGGCCCCGTCAATCCCCTGGCGGTCGAGGAGCACGCGGAAGAGAAGCGACGGATCGACCACCTGGTGAAACAGCGGGACGACATCGTGGCCGCGCGGAACTCGCTCCAGCAGAGCGTGCGCGAGCTGGACACCGTGGCCCGGGAGCGGTTCATCGCCACCTTCGGGGGGGCGCGCGCCAACTTCCAGCGGGTGTTCGCCACGCTGTTCGGCGGCGGGTCGTGCGACGTCTTCCTGGTGGACGAGACCGATCCGCTCGAGTCGGAGATCGAGATCGTCGCCAAGCCGCGCGGCAAGCGCACCGAGCGCATTCACCTGCTCTCGCAGGGCGAGCGGTCGCTGGTGGCGCTGTCGCTGCTGTTCGGCATCTACCTGACCAAGCCGAGCCCCTTCTGCGTGCTGGACGAGGTGGACGCGCCCCTGGACGACGCGAACATCGGGCGGTTCACCCGGCTGCTGGAGGAGTTCAAGGACAACACCCAGTTCATCGTGATCACCCACAACCCGCGCACCATGGCGGTCGCGGACGCGGTGTACGGGGTCACGATGCAGGAGCCCGGCGTCTCCAGCGTCGTGTCGGTGCGCCTGGGCGACCAGACCCAAGCCGCCTGAGATGCGCGCCGCTCTCGCGGCCGTGCTCGCCCTGGGTCTCGCCGCGGGCGCGGCGCGAGGCCAGGTCCCCCGCAACGTCTCGGCGCGGCTGGCCCGCGCCTGGGCGCGGCCCGACACCACCGTCCTCGTGTGGATCATCGCCGAGCGCGACGCCGACCTCGACAGCCTCGCGGCCCGCGTCCGGCTCGCGGGCGGGGTGGTGCGGCACGAGAGCCGGTTCGTGTGGGCGGTGTCGGCGCGGCTGCCGGGCGGCGCCCTCGCCGCACTCGCCCGCGCGCCGGGGGTGCGCCACATCCAGGCCGTGGGGACCTACTTCCGCAAGCCGGTGCCCTCGGACCCCGGGCGCCGTGCGGCGGTTCCCGGGCCCGGCGCCCGCGCCGCGCGCCGCGCTGCTCGACACCACCTACGGTCCGGGCGCCTGGGCCGTCGCACAGCTCAACATCCCGGCCGTCCAGGCGCTGGGCGACAGCGGCGCCGGCGTACGCATCGCCCTGCTCGACGCCGGGGTGGACACGACGCATCCCTTCATGGCCGGGGCGCACGTCCTCGCCTACCGGGACTACGTCAACCTCCCGGATCCCGGCGGGCAGGCGCACGGCACGGCCACCTGGTCGCTGCTGGCGGCCAACCAGCCCGGCCGGCTCGTCGGTGCGGCGCCCGCCGCGCAGTACATCCTCGCCACGACCGAGTACACCCCGACCGAGACGCGCGTCGAGGAGGACAACTGGGTCGCCGCCGTGGAGATGGCCGAGTCGCTCAGCGTGAACATCATCTCCTCGAGCCTCGGCTACCTCAGCTTCGACAACGGCTTCAGCTACACCTACCAGCAGCTCAACGGCGACGTGGCCGTCACCACGGTGGCGGCCGACAGCGCCGCCGCGCGCGGCACGCTGGTCGTGGTGGCCGTGGGCAACAGCGGACCCTCGTCCGCCACGCTCGACACTCCGGCGGACGCCCAGGAGATCGTGGCGGTGGGCGCCACCGACTCGCTCGGCAACGTGGCCGGCTTCAGCTCGCGCGGACCGACCTCCGACGGACGCATCAAGCCCGAGGTCGTCGGGCCCGGCGTGGGCGTCATCGTCGCCGTCCAGCCCAGCAGCATCGGCCAGGAGTCCGGAACCTCGTTCGCGACACCGCTCGTGGCGGGAGTGGCCGCCCTGGTCCAGGGCACGCGGCTCGGGCAGCCCGCCAGCGCGCTGCGGCGGGGGCTCCTGGACGCGGCCAGCTTCCGCGACACCCCCAACAACACCCACGGCTGGGGCATTCCCGACGCGCTGAAGCTGCTCGCCTTCCCGACCGGCTTCGAGCCGGCTCGGCGCCGCCGACTCGAACCTCGCGGCCATCACCCCGACCTTCGCCTGGGACGCGGGCACGCCGCCGCTCGGCGTGGCGCCCGACACCTTCCACCTCCAGGTCGGGATCGACACCGCGCTGGCCACCGTCATCCTCGACACCACCGTCACGACGTCGGCCGTGACGCTGCCGCGCGCGGCGCCGCCCGGCACCCGGCTCTTCTGGCGCGCCACCGCGCGGTCGGCCCTGGGGACGGCGGAGTCCATCCGCCTCGTCGGGCCCCTGGTCGTGCCGCCGTGGGTGACGCTGCTGACGCTCAACGCCCCGAGCGGCGAGAGCATCCGCGATTCCCAGCCGCTGTTCGCCTGGCACGCCCCGTTGGTGACCGCCCCGCCGGGGCCGATGACGTTCGACGTCAGCGTGTTCCCGGCCTCCGAGGGACCCGCCGCACCCGTGGTCGCGGTGCGTGGCCTGACGGACACGATCTACCGTCCCGCCACACCGCTCGAGAAGAACCTCCCGTTCCGCTGGCGCGTCGTGGCGCACGTCGGCGCCACCGACAGCGCGGTCACCACCAGCAGCGGGACGTTCCTCGTCCTCGACCAGGCGGCGCCCGCCGCCACCGTCCTCTTCCAGAACTTCCCCAACCCGTTCCCCAACCGCGCGCTCGGCGTCACGACCACCTGCATCTGGTTCGACGTCGCGACGCCCGGCAGCGTACGGCTCGAGATCTTCGACATCCGCGGCCGGCTGGTGCGCCGCCTCGTGCCGTCCGCGCAGCTGGCGGGGCAGCTCGACGTGGGCCGCTACGGCCGGCCGGCCGGCGACGCGCCCGGCACCTGCGACTCGCGCTTCGCGTGGGACGGCAGGGACGAGACGGGGGCATATGTGCGGCCCGGAGTGTACCTTTATCGCTTGACGTCGCCGGGCTTTCAGGACACCAAACGCATCGTCTTTCTCGGAGCACCATGACGCTCACGCTGGTCACGGTCGGGACCGGAACGGTGGCGCCGTCCGCCACCCGCTCCGGTCCCGCGCACTGGGTGGAACGAGGCGACGTGCGCCTGCTGATGGACTGCGGCGCCGGAGCCACGCACGCCTTGGCGCGGTGCGGGCTGGCCTGGGAGCACGTGTCGCACGTGGCGCTCACGCACTTCCATCCCGATCATTTCGGCGAGCTGCCGGCGCTGCTGTTCGCGCTGCGCCACGCCACCAAGCGGGAGGAGCCGCTGGTGCTCGTGGGACCGGCCGGGACGGTCCGGCTGGTCAAGAGCCTGGCGGAAGGCTTCGGCGACTGGCTGCTCGATCCGGGGTTCCCGATCGGCATCCTCGACCTTCAGGCGGGCGAGCCGTTCCCGCTCTCGCCCGACGTCATGCTCGAGGTGCATCCCACGCCGCACACGCAGGAAAGCGTGGCCCTCGGCGTGGCCACCCCCGAGGGGCGCCTCGTCTACACCGGCGACACGGGGCCGAGCGCGGAGCTCGCGGCCTGGGCGAAGGGGTGCGACCTGCTGCTGGCGGAGTGCTCGCTGCCGGACGGCCAGGGCGTGGATGGCCACCTCACGCCGGCGTCGGTGGGCCAGCTGGCCGCCGACGCCGCGGCTCGGCGCCTGGTGCTGACGCACCTCTATCCCTCCGCCGAGCAGGTGGACGTGTGCGCCGGGGTCGCGGCCCGCTATCGGGGCCCCGTGGCCGTGGCCGCCGACGGCGACCGGTTCGAGGTGAAGCGGTGAGGAGCGCTACGCGATGCTGATCGTGATGCGGCACGGCGCCAGCGCCGAGGAGATCCGCGGCGTCGTCGCCGCGATCGAGGAGATGGGCTACCAGGCCCGCGCGATGCCGGGCAAGCAGCGCACGGCGGTCGGGCTCGTCGGCAACGATGGCAAGGTGGACGCCTCGCGGCTCGAGGGGCTGCCCGGCGTGCTGGAAATCATCCATGTCACCCAGCCGTACAAGCAGGTCTCGCGCGAGTGGAAGGGCGAGAACACGCTGATCCACCTGCCCGGCGGCGTCACGATCGGCGGCGACGACGTGGTGGTGATGGCCGGCCCCTGCTCGGTGGAGTCGGAGACGCAGATCCTCACGGCCGCCCGCGCGGTGCGCGAAGCCGGCGCCGTCGTGCTCAGGGGCGGCGCCTTCAAGCCGCGGACGTCGCCGTATTCGTTCCAGGGTCTCGGCAAGCGCGGGCTCGAGCTGCTGGCCCGGGCGCGGGAAGAGACCGGGCTTCTTGTGGTCACCGAGGTGATGGACTCCGAGGACGTGGACCTCGTCACGCGATACGCCGACATCCTGCAGGTCGGCGCGCGCAACATGCAGAACTACTCGCTCCTCAAGCGGGTGGGCCGCACCGGCAAGCCGGTGCTCCTCAAGCGCGGCATCGCGGCGACCATCACCGAGCTGCTGCTCGCCGCCGAGTACATCCTGGCCGAGGGCAACCCGCAGGTGATCTTGTGCGAGCGCGGCGTGCGCAGCTTCGATACCGCCACGCGGTTCCTGTTCGACCTGACCGCGATCCCGCTGGTCCACAAGCTCTCGCACCTGCCGATCGTCGCCGACCCGAGTCACGGCACCGGCCTGAGGGACAAGGTGATCCCGATGGCGCGCGCCGCGGTGGCGGCGGGCGCGGACGGCCTGCTGATCGAGGTGCACCCGGACCCCGCCCACGCGCTCTCCGACGGCGCCCAGAGCCTCGCACCGGACCAGTTCGCCGAGCTGATGCGGCAGGCCCACGCCATCGCGGAAGTGATCGGGCGCCGCATCGCCGAACCCGCCGAGGTGCGATGAGCCGGGGAGCGCGCCGCGCGGACCGCCGCGCCGTGCGCGGGCTCGGCCCGGCCGCCGCCGCCCTGCTGCTCGCGCTGAGCGCCGGCGGCCTCGAGGCCCAGGCGCCCGACGCGGGAGCCATTCTCGACGGCGCGGTCGCCGCCCTGAGCCGAGCGACCACGCTGCGCGCCGACTTCACCCAGCGGATCCGCGACACGATGCTGGGCACCGACGAGACGTCGACGGGCGAGTTCCTCGAGCAGCGCCCCGGCCGGTTCGCCATGCGATGGCGCCGTCCGGCCGGCGACCTGATCCTCGCCGATGGGCAGGTGCTGTGGGTCTACCTGCCCTCCACCGCGCCCAAGCAGGCCGTGCGGACCAATCTGTCGGGAAAGCCGGGCGAGTCGGCCGACTTCGTGGCGGAGTTCCTCGACCATCCCCGCCAGCGCTTCACCGTGACCTACCTGCGCGCCGACACCGTCGGCACCAGGCCCGCCGACGTGCTCTCGCTCGTGCCGCGCCAGGCCGCCAACCTCCCGTACCAGCGCGCGCTCATCTGGGTGGACCGGGCGGACAGCCTGGTGCGGCGGGTCGAGATCAACGAGGGCTCGGGATCGGTGCGGCGCGTCACGCTCGACCACCTGCGCATCAACACGCCGATTCCGGCCGCCAGCTTCCGGTTCACGCCGCCCCGCGGCGTGCGCGTGGTGGACGCGAGCCAGTAGACAGAGTTGCAGGGTTGCAGACTCTGCCACGCTGGTCTACCTGAGCAGCTCCTCCAGCCGCGCCGCTTGCTCCTCGCTCAGCCCCGCGAGTCGCGCCAGCTTCAGCGTCTCCCGCCCGGCCGCGCGGTACAGCTCGGCGTCGGCGTGACGCAGCGCCATCAGGTGACGGCGCACCGTGGCCACGTCGCCGCGCGCCACCGGTCCGGTCAGCGCGGCGACGGGCCCCGCCGCCTCCACGTTCGCGAGGGTGGCGCGCGCCAGGGGCGCCAACGCCGCCGCCGCCGCCTCGGGGGCGATCCCCGCAGTCTCGAGCAGGCGGGTCGCGACGGCCATCAGGGTGACGAGGTAGTTGGAGGCGAACACCGCGCCGGCGTGGTAGAGCGGCTTGAGCTCCGGAGCCAGCGTAACCGGCGTTCCCCCCAGCCGCCGCACGATGGCGTCCGCGAGCGCGACGGCACCGAGGTTGCCCTCGAGCGCGAAGGTCGCGCCGCGGAACTGCCGGGCCGCGACCGCGGCGTCCGGCGAGAAGGCGATCAGGGGGTGCATCGAGCCCGCCGCGGCGCCCTGGGCGGCGAGGGGGGCCAGCACCTCGCTGGTGAGCGCTCCGGACAGGTGCAGGACGACCCGGCCGGGCACGATCGCCGCCGCGCGGGCCAGGTCGGCGACGCACCCCGCCAGCGCGTCGTCCCCGACCCCGAGCACCACGATCCCGGCCCGGCCGAGCCAGGGCGGGGTCCCGCCCACCGTGAGCTTCACGCCCGGCGGCATGGGCGTCTCGCTCCGCCCGTGCACCCCGAGCACCGCGATCCGCGCGCGCCTCAGCGCGAGCGCGAGGCCCAGGCCGGCACGCCCCGGGCCGACGATCCCGACGGACGGGACGGCCGGGAACGCGACCGGGCCGGCCTCGCGAGGAGACCGGCCCGGGGCCTTGCCGCCGCCGCGGCGGCGTTGCACTACGGTCGCTGCGCCGGCGCGGAGCCCTTCGCAGCGCTGGAGGCGAGCGTCAGGAGGTCGGCGGGCGTCTTCGCCCGGGTCGCGTACTGTTCGGCCTCCATCAGGACGGGGTCTTCGTCGAACAGGCGGCGGACGCTGCCGGCACGCCCGAAGCTGAACTGCGCCACCTCGTACCCGATGTCCTGGTCGATGAACCTCTGGGCCGCCGTCACGGTCCGCGGATCGAGCGTCACGCCCCGCCGCGCCAGCAGCGCGAGGAACGACGCGCGCATCTCCGGGCTCACCGCGAAGGTGGGCGACGTGACGGCGTGCCGCGCCCGCGCGTCGAGCGCGAAGGCGGCGAGGGCGTCGTTGAAGGTCGAGACGTTCTTGCCGAGCGAGGAGTTCAGCAGGCGCGCCGCCGCCAGATCGGTCGAATCGGGCCGCACCACGATGTCGGGCACGATCCCGCCGCCGCCCAGCACCACCCGCCCATGGTCGGTGTGGAAGACCTCGCCGGGCGCCGGCTTCCCCGTGTCGGGCCGCACCGCCGCGCTGTCGGCCAGGGCCTCCTGCTCCTCCTCGCTCCTCGCCTTGCGCTGGATGCTGCGGCCGCTGGGCGTGTACCAGCGGGCCGTCGTGATCTTGAGCGCCGCGTCGCTGGTGAGCCGGAACAGCGTCTGCACCAGCCCCTTCCCGAACGTCGGCTGCCCGATCACCAGCGCCCGATCGTGGTCCTGCAGCGCGCCGGCGACGATCTCCGAGGCCGACGCGGTGCCCCCGTTCACCAGCACGACGATCGGCAGGTCCGGATAGCGCTGCACCTGCTGATCCATGTACTGGCGGCTGGAGCCCGGGGCCCGGCCACGGGTGGCCACGACTTCCTGGCCACGATCGAGGAACAGCTCCGAGACCGCGATGCCCTCGTCCAGCAGCCCGCCGGGGTTGCCCCGCAGGTCGAGGATCAACGACCGCATCCCGGCGCCCTTGAGGCTGTCGACCGCCGCCGTGAGCTCGTCCGCGGATTCCTCGCTGAACGGGTTCAGCTCCACGTAGCCCACGTGGTCGTTGGCCATCAGCGCCGTACGCACCGAGCGCGCATGGATCCTGGCCCGGGTCAGCTTGAAGGCGATCAGCTCCGTGACCCCCGGGCGCTGAACCTTGAGCGACACCGACGTGTTCTCCGGCCCGCGGAGGTTGCGCACCGCCTGCTCCTGGTTCCACTGCGCCGTGCTCTGATCGTTCACCGCCACGATCCGGTCGCCGGTCAGGATCCCGGCCCGCTCCGCCGGCGAATCCGGCAGCGGCGCGACCACCACGATGGCGTTGTCGCGCACCTCGATCTGGATGCCCAGGCCCCCGTAGTTGCCCGTCGTGACCTCGTTCAGCCCCGACAGGTCGCGGCCGGCGAGGAAGACGGAGTACGGGTCGTGCAGCTCCTTGACCATGCCGGTGATGGCCATGTTGTAGAGCTGGCTCTCATCGAGGGTGTCCACGTAATAGTCGTTGATGTGGGACATCACGTCGTCGAACAGCCGGGCCCGCTGGTAGACGCTTTCGTCGCTGCGGCTGCCCTGCTGCATGAACCACCCGCCCGACAGGAAGGCGACGACGGCGACGACGCTGGTGACCAGGATGACGCGATGACGAGTCATGGATCGATCCTCATGGGCCTAAGCCGCTTACCCCACACTCGGTGGGAAGGTCTGCGGGAACCGCCGAGCGAGCGCGTCCCACACATCCGCGTGCACGTCCTCGGGAGACCGGTCCGCCCGAAGATGAACGATGGTACCGCCCCGAGCCGCGCGAAAGGCCTCCGCGACCCTCCGGTGGAAGGCCTCGTCCTCCAGCTCCATCCGGTCCCGGACCTTCCCGGCCGCCCGCTGGCGCTCCTGCCCGACCGCCGGGGGGAGATCCAGGACGACGACCAGGTCCGGCTCGAGCCCCCCGTGGCCAGCGCGTTGGCCTCGAGCACCGGCCGCTCGGGCAGCCGCCGGCCGCCGATCTGGTACGCCCGGGTCGACAGGTCGAACCGGTCGGCCAGCACCAGGACCCCGCGCTCCAGCGCCGGCCCCACCACCTTGCCCACCAAGTCCGCGCGCGCCACCAGGTACAGAAACACCTCCGCCACGGGCCCCGGCTTCAGCGACGGGTCCAGCACCAGCCTTCTCGCCTCCTCGGCGAGCGGCGTGCCCCCCGGCTCCCGCACCACCACGACCTCGCGACCGCAGGCCCGAAGCCGCTCCGCCAGCTTCGCCACCTGCGTCGTCTTTCCAGACCCCTCGATCCCCTCGAACGTGACGAACAGTCCCCTCATGGCCACTCTCGCCTCATCACGTCATCACCGGCATGACGGTGAGGGGTGAGGAGTGGGGAGGTGAGACGTGATCGTGAGACCTGAGAGGGCGGACGGCGTGAGAGGACGCCGCCCGGCCTCTCACCGCAACCTCTCACCTCTCACTTCACCCTCTCACCTCTCACTTCACCTTCTCACCTCTCACTTCTCACCCCTCACGCTTCACCCGAGCGTGATAATCCTGCTCTCCGATCCCTTCTTCATCCCGTTCAGGATCGTCTCGTTGATCCGGTACATCATCTTGTCGAAGTTCGTCCGCGCCGCGATGTAGCTCTGGTACAGCGGGCTCACCTGCACCTGGCTCCACAAGGCGTCCAGCTCCGCCTGCTGCTCCGGCGTCGGCGGCTCGCCCCGCTCGGCCTTGTCGGCCGCCGCGACCTGGAGCTGCGCCAGATGATCGAGCGACTGGCGCAACGCGTCGTCGGCCGTGAGCCGCTCCTCGGACCGCCGCCACGCCAGGTACTCCTCCGACTGCCCGACCAGCCGCCCCAGCTCATCGGCGCGCTTGTCAATCGCTTCCATCGACCGGTCTCCTCGCCCGCACGTAGCGCGGGCGTCCGCAGAGGTCCTCGAGAACGGCAGCGGAGGCGAACCCCGCCGCCGCCACCAGCTCGGCGACACGACGCGCTCGCGGCGCGTCCACCTCCAGCGCCAACACGCCCCCCGCCCGCAGGGCGGCCCACGCCGCGAGCACCAGCTCCCGGATGGCCGCGAGGCCGTCCGGGCCGCCGTCGAGCGCCTCGCGCGGCTCGAAATCCCGCACCGAAGACTCGAGGCGCTCCCAGTCCCCGGTCGCGACGTACGGAGGATTGCTCACCACCACGTCGAACCGTCCGGGCGCGAGCGGCGCGAGCAGATGACCCCGCACCAGCTCGACCCGCGACCCGATGCCGTGCTCGGCGAGATTGGCGTGCGCCACTTCCAGGGCGGCGTGCGAGGCGTCGGTGGCGACGATCCACCGCGCCGGTGACTCGAGCGCGAGCGCCACGGCGATGGCGCCCGAGCCCGTCCCCACGTCGGTCACCACCGGCGGCGCCGCGCCCGCGGCCACCCCACGCCGCAGCTCCGCGAGAACCAGGTCCACCAGGCCCTCGGTCTCGGGACGCGGAATCAGCACCCGGCGGTCCACCGTGAGCCAGTGGCCCCTGAAGTTCGCCCGGCCGGTCGCATACGCCTGCGGCCACCCGGCGGCGCGGCGCCGGGCCGCGTCCTCGATGCGCGCGCGGAGCGACGCGGGCGCGGGCTCAGCGCGCTCCAGCCAGGCGGCGCTGCTGGCGCGCGCCGTCAGCGCGGCGTACAGCTCGTCGGCCTCCCGGCGGGCATCGGGAACGCCGGCGGCCTCGAGCACCCGGCGGGCCTGCCGTACGGCAGCCCCTACCGTGCCGTCATCGTGAGGCGTGAGGCGTGAGACGCGAGACGTGTCGGTGAGACGTGAGAGGTCTGAAGGCGTGAGAAGACGCGCCCCGACGTCGGCGCGGCGCCCGCTCACGCCTTTCGACGTCTCACCCCTCACCTGAGCCTTCTCACCCCTCACGTCTCACTGCTCACTTTCCATACGCTCCTCGAGTCTCTGCACCCGGAGCGCGCGCACGATCTCGTCCAGCTCCCCGTCGAGCACCTTCTGGAGGGTGTGCACCGTCAGGCCGATCCGGTGGTCGGTGACCCGGCTCTGCGGGAAGTTGTAGGTGCGGATCTTGGCCGAGCGGTCGCCGGTGCCCACCATCGCGCGCCGCTCCCGCGCCCGCGCCGCCTCCTGCTCCGCCAGCATCCGGTCCAGCAGGCGGGACCGCAGCACCTCCAGCGCCTTGACCTTGTTCTGCAGCTGCGACTTCTGGTCCTGGCACTTCACCTCGATGCCGGTCGGCAGATGGGTCACCCGCACCGCGCTGTCGGTCGTGTTGACGCTCTGGCCCCCGGGGCCGCCCGAGCGGAACACGTCGATCCGGAGGTCCTTGTCCTCCAGCTTGACGTCGATGTCCTCGGCTTCCGGCAGCACGGCGACGGTGGCGGCGGACGTGTGGATCCGCCCGGCAGCCTCGGTCACCGGGACCCGCTGCACCCGGTGCACGCCCGATTCGCTCCGCAGGTCGCCGTAGGCGCTCCCCCGCACCGCCACGATCCCTTCCCGGATGCCGTCCAAGTTGCCCGCGGAAATCGAGATCGGCTCCACCTTGAAGCCGTGCCGCTCGGCGTAGCGCGTATACATCCGCAGCAGGTCCGCGGCGAACAGCGCCGCCTCGTCCCCTCCGGTGCCGGCCCGGATCTCGAGGATGGCGTCGCGGTCGTCCAGCGGGTCGCGGGGCGTGAGGAGGTCGGTCAGCTCCGCCTCCAGGGCCGCCAGCTGCGGCTCGATCTCGTCCACTTCCTCGCGCGCCAGCGCCGAGAGCTCGGGCTCGGCCCCGTCGGCCATCTCGCGCGCGGCCGCCAGGTCGGCGGACAGCTTCAAGTACCGCCGGCCCGAGCGCACGATCGGCTCGAGACGGGCGTGCTCCTTCCCCAGCGCTTTGAGCTTGGCGGGATCCCGAGCCGTCAGGGCGCTGGATCGCTCGGCGGCGACGACCTCCGCCCGCTCGAGCGCAGCCCTGACGCGGCTCGCGAGGTCAGCCTTCGGACGGAGTCCGGTACTTGGCACGGAACCGCTCGACGCGGCCCGCGGTGTCCACCAACTTCTGCTTTCCGGTGAAGTAGGGGTGGCACTTGGCGCAGATGTCGAGGTGGATCGCCTTCGCCGTGGAGCGCGTCTTCCACGTGTTGCCGCAGGCGCAGGCCACCGTGACCGTATGATAGTCGGGATGAATGCCAGGCTTCACGTCGCTCAACTCCGCAGACAAGGGACTCTTCAGAGTCCGCAAATATAACGGGGGCCAGCACTTGCCAACAAGCGCTCCGGCGCCCGAACATTTGACACCGTTGTGACGGAACGGTAAACTATGCGCACTCGGGCAGTTACAACCCCTCCGCCAGGTACCCATGTCCGCGACTGACGTGCTGCGCAAGGTACCCCTGTTCAGCGACCTCTCGGAGGTCGACTTGGCGAGCTTCGCCGAGGTCATGCGGGAGCGGGAGTACCCCAAGAACAGCGTCATTCTCTTCGAGGACGATCCGGGCGACTCGCTGTACATCGTGTCCGCCGGTCAAGTGAAGGTGGTCCTGATCGGCGAGGACGGGCGCGAAGTCATTCTCTCCGTCCTGGGCGACGGCGACTTCTTCGGGGAGATGGCGCTGATCGACGACGAGCCGCGCAGCGCGCACGTGATCGCGATGAAGGACGCCCAGCTCCTCGTCCTGAGGCGCGACGACTTCCAGGCCCAGGTGGCCACGCACCCGCAGATCGCGCTCAAGCTCCTCCGGGTGCTGGTGCAGCGACTGCGGCGGGCCGACGAGAAGATCGGCGGGCTGGTGCTGCTCGACGTCAACGGCCGCGTGGCGCGGCTGCTGCTGGACCTGGCCGACGAGAGCGGCGGGCCCAAGATCACCCGGCGCCTGACCCACCACACGATCGCGCAGATGATCGGCTCGTCGCGGGAGACCGTCTCGCGGGCGATGCGGGAGCTGGTGGACCGCGGGCTGATCGAAACCACGCGCCGCGAGATCTCCGTCAAGAACCGGGAGGGCCTCGCCACCCTGGCCGGAGCACGGACGTGAGGGCGGTCACATGAGGCGGGTGACCGGATTCCTTGAGTTGGACCCTCCATTTCGGGTAGCGTTCGGCCTGCGCGATTCGGCGCTCCGGCGATGAGCACCTCGGTCACGTTCTGGGGTACGCGAGGCACGATCCCGTCGCCCGGCGCGCATACCGCGCGCTACGGCGGCAACACGGCGTGCGTGGAAGTCCGGGACGGCCTCGGCCACCTGGTCGTCCTCGACGCCGGGACGGGGATCCGGGCGCTGGGCAAGCACCTGGCGCAGACCAGCGCGCCCGAGGGCGTGCGTGCCCACATCGTGCTGTCGCACGCGCACTGGGACCACATTCAGGGGTTGCCCTACTTCGCGCCGTTCTTCCGGCAGGGCAACGTCATCACGGTGTGGGGTCCCAAGCAGGGCGACGTGGAGATGGGGGAGATCCTGCGGCAGCTGATGCAGCCGGTGGTGTTCCCGGTGCCCCTGGACGCGCTGGCGGCAACGCTCGAGGTGAAGCACGTCAACGCGGAGCCGATCGAGACCGAGGGGTGCACGATCACGTCGATGCGGGTGCGCCACCCGGCGGTGACGCTGGGATACCGGCTCGCCTTGCCGGGCGGTCGCTCGGTCGTGTACGTCACGGACGACGAGCTGGGCAAGGGCGGGCAGTACGACGTCGGCGCGAAGTGGCGCGAGCGGTTCGTGCGGTTCATCGGCGGCGCCGACCTGCTGATTCACGACGCGATGTACACGCCGGAGGAGTGCGAGGCGCACGCGGGGTGGGGTCACTCGTCGTATGTGGAGGCCGTCGAGCTGGCGCGGGAGTCCGGGGTGAAGCGCCTGGCGCTGTTCCACCACGAACCCGAGCACACGGATGACGCCACGGACGTGATCGCGGAAAAGGCGCGTTCCCTCGCCGCGAGGAATGGCGGGCGCACGGAGATCGTGGCGGCCGCGGAAGGCCTCAGGATCGCCCTCTAGGCGCTCCCGAGGATGGAGCGGAACCCTGTTCGACGGAGGTCGCAGCGTATGAAGCCGCTGGCATCGGGAACCATCGCCTTGGCGTTCGGCGCGCTGGTCGTGGGCGCCGCCGGCGCCCGGGCGCAGCAGCCGGCGGCGACGCCGGCCGCCGCGCCGCAGCAGGACATGCGGCCCGGCCTCGCCGTGCTGGACTTCGACATCGGCCTGGCCATGGGGCAGCCTCACGAGGACTACGAAGCGCTCCGGCGCGGGCTCGCCTCGCTCACGGTCACCGAGGTGGCGGCGAATCCGGGGGTCCGCGTGGTCGAGCGGGCCCAGCTGCAGCAGATCCTCCAGGAGCAGAACCTCGGCCACGAGGGCCGGGTCGACTCGATGTCGCTGGCCCGGATCGGCAAGCTGATCGGGGCGCGCTACATGGTGACCGGGACGCTGTACGACAGCCACGGCAACCTGCGCATCGATACCCGCGTGTTCGACGTCGAGACCAGCCAGATCCTCAAGACGGAGAGCGTCCGCGGCAAGTGGGACGACCTGTACGACATGGTGCCGCGGCTGGCGCAGCAGCTCATGCACGACGCGAGCCTGCCGCCGTTGGAGCACCGGGCGATGCAGGAGTTCCGGCAGGCGAACCCGGTGCCGCCCACCCAGGCGGTGATGGCGTATTCGCGCGCGGTGCTCTACGCCGACCGCGGCGACACCCAGCACGCGATCGAGCAGTATCGGCGCGCCCTGCAGATCTTCCCGGCGTACACGCAGCCGAAGGCGGACTGCAACCGCTTGCAGGCCGGGGCGTGCTCGTGATATGCTGACGCCGTGACGGCTGCGGTCGCGGCAATCGGCCGGTCTGGAGCGCGCCAGCTCTCCGTGCTTGGAGGGCTGGCGCGCTTCGTCGTGCGGGCGGTGCGCGCCGCGGCACGGCTCACCCGCGCGGGCCGCTGGGTGATGCTGCGCGTGCTGATCAACCAGATCCGCTTCACCGCCCTCCAAGCCATCGGCCTGGTGGCGTTCCTCGCCGCGATCCTCGCGTTTCTCGTGATCTCCCAGAGCATCCGGCAGCTGGGCCGGTTCGGCGCGGTCGACAACCTCGGCACGATCATGGTCGTGGCGGTGATCCGCGAGCTGGGCCCGCTCCTCACGGCCCTCATCGTGGTGAGCCGCTCGGGCACGGCCATCGCTGCGGAGATGGCGACCAACCGCGTGATGGGCGAGGTGACGGCCCTCGAAGCGATGGGCATCGACCCGTACATCTACCTGGTGCTGCCCCGGATGCTGGGCGCCATCGTGTCGGTGGCGACGCTGATGGTCGTGTTCGACGCGGTCGCGCTCGTCTCCGGGTACGTCGCCGCGGCGACCAACGGGATGGCGCTCAGCCGCTACACCAGCATCGTCCTGAAGACGCTCGCCGCGAAGGACGTGTGGCTCACCCTGCTGAAGGGCGTGTTCTTCGGGGGGGCGGTCGCCGTGTTCTGCAGCTATCACGGGCTCGCCGTGAAGGCGGGCCCCACGGAGATCCCCCAGGCCGTCACCCGCGGCGTGGTGGCCACGATCGTGGCCATCTTCATTCTCTCGGCGGTGTTCGTGGTGGTCGCGACGTGACGGCATCGCGGGGCGGCCGCGTCCTGACACCCTCGCAGGTGTCGATCGTGCTCGGGCCCGGCGTCGCGGAGATCGCCGGCGCGCCGCCGCTGGTCTACCGCGACGCGGACCTGGTCGGCCGCCCCGGCCGCCGCTTCAACCTCACCGTCGGGCCGGGCGAGGTCGTCGCGGCCATCGGCGACGAGACCAGCGGCATCGAGCGGCTGGGGGCCCTCGCGCTGGGCCTCCTGACGCCGGCGTCCGGGTCGGTCGAGACGTTCGGCGTGCCCATCGCGCGGCTCCCCTACTACGAGCTGCTCGCCTTCCGCCGGCGGCTGGGCTACCTGCCGGAGGGCGACGGCCTCTTGCAAAACCTCACCCTCAAGGACAACGTGGCGCTGCCGGTGCGGTTCGCCACCGACCATCGCCTGCGCGAGGTGGAGGCCCGGGTCGCCCAGCTGATCGACGACTTCCGGCTGCGGGCCATCGCGATGCTGCGCCCGGCCCAGGCGACCGAGGAGGACCGGCGCCGCGCCGCGATGGCGCGCGCGGTGGCGCTGAACCCGAAGCTGGTCGTGTTGGAGCTGCCGTTCGTCGGGCTCACCAACCGGGCGGCCGCGGAGCTGCTCGAGAGGGTCGGCCGCGGCGAGGACGGGAGCCGGAGGGCCGTGCTGCTCACGTCGCGGGACCTGACGGCGGCGGTGCGTGGCCTGGTGACCAGGACCGTGCGGGTGGTGGAGGGCATGGCAGCCCGCGAATCCGAAGTGAGGGAGCCGGGATGACGGTGAACGTCCAGCGCACCGATCTGTACGTGGGCATGTTCCTGGTGGCCACGGTCGCCCTCGTGGCCATCGCGCTCATCGCCACCAGCGGGTGGGGGGTGGACCGCTACGACGTGTTCGTGCGCACCGACAACGCGCAGGACATCGCGGTGGACACCAAGATCTACCTGCAGGGTCTCGAGGTCGGGCGGGTGTCCGGCATCGCGCCGAGCGCGATGGGCGCCGCGGGTCGTCTCGAGTTCATCCTCCGCTTGAGCCTGGTCGACCGCTTCCCCGACGGCACGCCGCTGCGGCTCCCGCGCGGCACGGCCGCCGCGGTGAACTCGGGACTGCTGGGCGGGGCGCAGCTGCAGCTCAACGTCCTGTCCGATACGGGGGGCACCCTCGCGCCCGGCGACACCATCGGGATGCAGCGCAGCAACTCGCCCCTGGAGGCGTTCGGGGCGCTGGCCCGCGATCTCAAGGGCACCATCGAGCACGCGCTGGTGTCCGCGACCGGCACGATGGACATGGTGCGGACGCTCGCCGACAGCTTGCGCGTCGCGACCGGCACCGCGCGCCGCCTGCTCGTCGCCACGCAGCCGGGCGCCGAGCGCATCCTGAACGGCGTGAGCGCCAACCTCGACCGGCTTCAGGCCGTGCTCGACAGCACCAACACGCGCACCGGGCTCACCTTCCAGCAGGTGGACGCGACGTTGACGCAGACGCGGCGCCTGATGGTGGGCGTGGACTCGCTGGTCAGGGTGATGACGGCGATGGGCACCGAGAACCGGCCCGAGATCGCGCAGATGATCGCCAATTTCCGGGAGATCTCCGCGCAGCTCGGCTACGTGCTCGAGCAGCTCAGCCGGCGGCCGCTGCGCTTCATCAGCGGGGTCAAGATCCCGGACACCCTGCACTTCGTGGACCACCCGAAGCCGCCGGTGCGCCCCGACTCCGCCGCGCCTCCAGCCGGAGCGGCGCCGGACACCGCGCACCATCCGGGGCCGTGAGCAAGCTCGTCCTGCTCCACGGCCCCGCCTGGGACGGCGGCGAGGTCCGGGCGGCCCTCGACGCGGAGCAGATCGCGCGCACGGTGATCACGTCGATCGCGGCGGGCCTGATCGACGACCGTCCCACCGTGCTGCTCCTCGACGACATGCTGCGGCGCTCCCTCGGCCCCGAGGGCGTGCGGGCCGCCGCCGACGCCGGAGCCTCGATCGTCGCCCTGGGGGCGGCGGGGGAGAGCGACCTGCCGGCCACGATGCCCGGGGCCGAGCTGGCCCCCATCTTCCTCACCGCGCCGGTCGGCGCCCGGCAGCTCCTCGCCGCGCTCAAGGCGGCCTTCCGCGAGGCGGCCGGCCGCGCCGAGATCCTGAAGGGTCGCTCGGAGGTCGCGGCGCGCTCCAAGGAAATCACCGAGCTGACGCAGATCGGCGTCGCGCTCACCACCGAGCGCAACTACGACGTGCTGCTGGAGATGATCCTCACCCAGTCCCGGCGCATCACCCAGTCGGACGGCGGCTCCCTCTACCTGGTGGAGGGGCGCGACACGCCCAGCCCCAAGGTGCGCTTCAAGCTCGCCCAGAACGACACCGTGCCGAACGCGCCGTTCGTCGAGTTCACGATGCCGCTCAATCACGCCAGCATCGGCGGCTACGTGTGCGCCGACCGGCGAGACGGTGGTGATCGACGACGTCTACTTCCTCCCGCCCGACGTGGAGTACTCGATCAACCGCAGCTTCGACGAGCGCAACCGCTACCGCTCCAAGTCGATGCTCACGGTCCCGATGAAGAACCACAAGAACGAGATCATCGGGGCGCTGCAGCTCATCAACCGCAAGCGCGACCCCGCGGCCGTCCTCGTCGTCGCCCGAGATCGTCGAGGCGCAGGTCATCCCGTTCTCGCGGCGCTCGGTCGAGATCGTGAACGCCCTCGCCGGCCAGGCCGCCGTCTCGATCGAGAACAGCCTGCTGTACGAGGACATCGAGCGGCTGTTCGAGGGGTTCGTCACGGCGGCCGTGACCGCCATCGAGCAGCGCGACCCGACCACCTTCGGCCACTCGGGCCGCGTGGCCACCATGACCGTGGGGCTGGCGGAGGTCGTCGACCGCGCCGGCGACGGGCCGTACCGCGCCATCCACTTCACCCGCGAGCAGCTCAAGGAGATCCGCTACGCCGGCCTGCTCCACGACTTCGGCAAGGTCGGCGTGCGCGAGCAGGTGCTGGTCAAGGCGAAGAAGCTCTACCCGCCCGACCTCGCCCTGATCAAGAGCCGCTACGCCTTCATCCAGCGCACCGCCGAGATGGAGTACCACCGGCGCCGCGCCGACTGGCTGCTCGCCAACCCGCCGCGAGGGCTACCCGCAGTTCCTGGCGTCGCTCGACGCGGAGCACCGGCGGGAGCTGGAGGACTGCGAGCGGTTCCTCAAGACGGTGCTGCAGGCCAACGAGCCGACGGTGCTGCCGGAGGGCAGCTTCGAGGAGCTGCTGGTGCTGCGCGGAGCGGCGGTTCACCGACATCGACGGCAACGCGCAGCCGTACTTGAGCGACGACGAGGTGCGCTTCCTCACGATCCGCAAGGGCAGCCTCGACGAGGCCGAGCGGCTGCGCGTTGCCGTCGATGTCGGTGAACCGCCGCTCCGCGAGCACCAGCAGCTCCTCGAAGCTGCCCTCCGGCAGCACCGTCGGCTCGTTGGCCTGCAACACCGTCTTGAGGAACCGCTCGCCATCCTCCAGCTCCCGCCGGTGCTCCGCGTTCGAGCGACGCCAGGAACTGCGGGTAGCCCTCGCGCGGGTTGGCGAGCAGCCAGTCGGCACGGCGCCGGTGGAACTCCGCCTCGGCGCTCCGCCGGATGAACGCGTAGCGGCTCCTGAGCAGGGCGAGATCAGGCGGATAGAGCTTCTTCGCCTTGACCAGCACCTGCTCCCGCACGCCCACCTTCCCGAAGTCGTGGAGCAGGCCGGCGTAGCGGATCTCCTTGAGCTGCTCGCGGCTGAACTGGATGGCGCGGTAGGGTCCGTCGCCGGCGCGGTCGACGACCTCCGCCAGCCCGACGATCATGGTGCGCGACGCGGCCCGAGTCGGCCGAAGGTGGTGGGGTCGCGCTGCTCGATCGCGGTCACCGCGGCGGTGACGAACCCCTCGAACAGCCGCTGCGATGTCCCGTACAGCAGGCTGTTCTCGACGAAGACGGCCGCCTGGCCGGCGAGCGCGGTCACGATCTCGACCGAGCGCGCGCAGAACGGGATGACCTGCGCCTCCACCGCCTCGGGCGTCGAAGGACGGCACTGGGGTCGCGCTTGCGGTTGATCAGCTGCAGGGCCCCGATGACCTCGTTCTTGTGGCTTCATCGGGATCGTTGAGCATGGACTTCGACCGGTACTTGTTGCGCTCGTCGACGCTGCGGTTGAACGAGTACCACGTCGGGCGGCAGGAAGTAGACGTCGTCGATCACGAGCGGCTCGCCGGTCGAGCAGACGTAGCCCGCCTGGCTGGCGTGGTTCAGCGGCATCGTGAACTCGACGAACGGCATGTTCGGCACCGTGTCGTTCTGGGCCAGCTTGAAGCGCAGCTTGGGGCTGCGGCGTGTCGCGCCCCTCGACCAGGTAGAGGGAGCCGCCGTCGGACTGCGTGATGCGCCGCGCCTGGGTCGAGGATCATCTCCAGCAGGACGTCGTAGTTGCGCTCGGTGGAGAGGGCGACGCCGATGCGGGTCAGCTCGGTGATCTCCTTGGAGCGCGCCGCGATCTCGGCGCGGGCCCGTCGGATCTCGACGCGCGCCGGCCGCCTCGCGGTAGGCCGGCCTTGAGGGCGGCGAGGAGCTGGCGCGGGCCCACCGGGTGGGTCAGGAAGACGGGCGCGAGCTCGATGCCGGGCAGGTCGGCCGGCAGGTCGGTCTCGCCCGGCGCCCCGAGCGCGACGATCGACAGCGCCGGCGTCGGCGGCGGCGCGCACGCCCGCGGGGCCCAGGAGGCGCCGCAGCGCCTCGTCGAGGAGCAGCACGGTGGGCCGGTCGTCCACCAGGCCGGCGGTCGCGCCGTGTGATCACCCGCCGCTCGATCTGCTCGGCGTCGAGCGCGGCGGCGGCCCCGCCCGGGTCCCAGGCGGGGCTGTGGAGCAGGACGAACTTGCTCACGGGTTCGGGTGGCGCGCGGTGTCCGGCGCGACGGAGGCCCGGCGGAGTCGCGGCGCGGCCGCGGCGCGCCGGCCCTCGACGCTGAGGCTGTCGGGGATCTTCACGCCGCTGATGAACCGCAACGGCCGGCGGCTGAGCTGCTCGAGCACGTAGCCGAGCTGCGTGGAGATGTTGCGGAAGTTGACGATCATCGCGTTGATCTCGGGCCGGTTCTCGCTCCCCATCGCGGTGAGCAGCCGTGTCAGCGAGTCCACGCTGACCAGCAGCCGTCCGGGTCTGCGCCAGGGTCGCGTCGACCTGCGTGAACGTGAGCCCGGTGCGCATGTTGGTGCTGTCGAGGACCGGTCGCAGCCGGTCGAGGTTCGCGCTGACGCCGTCGAGGATGCTTCTCGGTCGCCCGGCTGCGTGGCGACGAGGAAGCGGCGCGCCGTGCCGGTGGTGACGCGCAGGCTGTCGGCCAGAGTCCGCGGACCATGTCCATCGTGCCGGTCGCCGACGACCAGCGTCGTGCTCGATCGTGCCCTTGAGGTCGCGGGCCAGCGCGCCGAACGCCTCGAGGGGCGAAGTGCCGCGCTGCATCTCGATCGTGTCGCCGGGCGCCAGCGTGCCGCCGCTGTCGGGAGTGACCGTGAGCTGGAGCGTGCGAGCCCGCCCAGCAGCCCCGAGATCACCTCGGCCGCGGTGCCGCGCGGCAGCCGCAGCGGCGTGCCGTCGGGGAAGCGGTCGACCAGGCTCACGCGGAGGATGAACTCCAGGCGGCCCGCGGCGCCCATCGGCGCGCGGCGCGATGCCGGACACCCGCCCGACCTCGAGCCCCTGCAGGTAGATCTTGGTGTCCACCGCGATGTCCTGCGCGTTGTCGGTGCGCACGAACACGTCGTAGCGGTCCACGCCCCACCCGCTGGTGGCGATCAGCGCGATGGCCACGAGGGCCACCGTGGCCACCAGGAACATGCCCGACGTACAGGTCGGTGCGCTGGACGTTCACCGTCATCCCGGCTCCCTCACTTCTGATTCGCGGGCTGCCATGCCCTCCACCACCCGCACGGTCCTGGTCACCAGGCCACGCACCGACGCCGTCAGGTCCCGCGACGTGAGCAGCACGGCCCTCCGGCTCCCGTCCTCGCCGCGGCCGACCCTCTCGAGCAGCTCCGCGGCCGCCCGGTTGGTGAGCCCGACGAACGGCAGCTCCAACACGACCAGCTTCGGGTTCAGCGCCACCGCGCGCGCCATCGCGGCGCGGCGCCGGTCCTCCTCGGTCGCCTGGGCCGGGCGCAGCATCGCGATGGCCCGCAGCCGGAAGTCGTCGATCAACTGGGCGACCCGGGCCTCCACCTCGCGCAGGCGATGGTCGGTCGCGAACCGCACCGGCAGCGCCACGTTGTCCTTGAGGGTCAGGTTCTGCAAGAGGCCGTCGCCCTCCGGCAGGTAGCCCAGCCGCCGGCGGAAGGCGAGCAGCTCGTAGTAGGGGAGCCGCGCGATGGGCACACCGAACGCCTCGACCGACCCGGACGCCGGCGTCAGGAGACCCAGCGCGAGGGCCCCGAGCCGTTCGATGCCGCTGGTCTCGTCGCCGATGGCCGCGACGACCTCGCCCGGCCCGACGGTGAGGTTGAAGCGGCGGTCGGGGCGGCCGACCAGGTCGACGTCGCGGTAGACCAGCGGCGGCGCGCCGGCGATCTCCGCGACGCCGGGCCCGAGCACGATCGACACCTGCGAGGGTGTCAGGACGCGGCCGCCCCGCGATGCCGTCACGTCGCGACCACCACGAACACCGCCGAGAGAATGAAGATGGCCACGATCGTGGCCACCACGCCGCGGGTGACGGCCTGCGGGATCTCCGTGGGGCCCGCCTTCACGGCGAGCCCGTGATAGCTGCAGAACACCGCGACCGCCCCCCCGAAGAACACGCCCTTCAGCAGGGTGAGCCACACGTCCTTCGCGGCGAGCGTCTTGAGGACGATGCTGGTGTAGCGGCTGAGCGCCATCCCGTTGGTCGCCGCGGCGACGTAGCCGGAGACGAGCGCGACCGCGTCGAACACGACCATCAGCGTGGCCACCGACACGATGGCGCCCAGCATCCGGGGCAGCACGAGGTAGATGTACGGGTCGATGCCCATCGCCTCGAGGGCCGTCACCTCGCCCATCACGCGGTTGGTCGCCATCTCCGCAGCGATGGCCGTGCCCGAGCGGCTCACCACGATGAGCGCCGTGAGCAGCGGGCCCAGCTCGCGGATCACCGCCACGACCATGATCGTGCCGAGGTTGTCGACCGCGCCGAACCGGCCCAGCTGCCGGATGCTCTGGGAGATCACGAGAAACGCGAGGATCGCGGCGAGGAACGCCACCAGGCCGATGGCCTGGAGGGCGGTGAAGCGGATCTGGTTGATCAGCACGCGCAGCATCACCCAGCGGCCCGCGCGGGTGAGCCGTGCCGCGGCGCGCACCGCCCGCACGACGAAGCGCGCCAGCCCTCCAAGCACGGAGAGCTGGCGCGCTCCAGACCGGCCGATTGCCGCGACCGCTGCCGTCACGGCGTCAGCATATCACGAGCACGCCCCGGCCTGCAAGCGGTTGCAGTCCGCCTTCGGCTGCGTGTACGCCGGGAAGATCTGCAGGGCGCGCCGATACTGCTCGATCGCGTGCTGGGTGTCGCCGCGGTCGGCGTAGAGCACCGCGCGCGAATACGCCATCACGGCCTGGGTGGGCGGCACCGGGTTCGCCTGCCGGAACTCCTGCATCGCCCGGTGCTCGAACGGCGGCAGGCTCGCGTCGTGCATGAGCTGCTGCGCCAGCCGCGGCACCATGTCGTACAGGTCGTCCCACTTGCCGCGGACGCTCTCCGTCTTGAGGATCTGGCTGGTCTCGACGTCGAACACGCGCGTATCGATGCGCAGGTTGCCGTGGCTGTCGTACAGCGTGCCGGTCACCATGTAGCGCGCCCCGATCAGCTTGCCGATCCGGGCCAGCGACATCGAGTCGACCCGGCCCTCGTGGCCGAGGTTCTGCTCCTGGAGGATCTGCTGCAGCTGGGCCCGCTCGACCACGCGGACCCCCGGATTCGCCGCCACCTCGGTGACCGTGAGCGAGGCGAGCCCGCGCCGGAGCGCTTCGTAGTCCTCGTGCGGCTGCCCCATGGCCAGGCCGATGTCGAAGTCCAGCACGGCGAGGCCGGGCCGCATGTCCTGCTGCGGCGCGGCGGCCGGCGTCGCCGCCGGCTGCTGCGCCCGGGCGCCGGCGGCGCCCACGACCAGCGCGCCGAACGCCAAGGCGATGGTTCCCGATGCCAGCGGCTTCATACGCTGCGACCTCCGTCGAACAGGGTTCCGCTCCATCCTCGGGAGCGCCTAGAGGGCGATCCTGAGGCCTTCCGCGGCCGCCACGATGTCCGTGCGCCCGCCATGCCTCGCGGCGAAGGAGCGCGCGTTCTCCGCGATCACGTCCGTGGCGTCATCCGTATGCTCGGGCTCGTGGTGGAACAGCGCCAGGCGCTTCACCCCGGACTCCCGCGCCAGCTCGACGGCCTCCAGATACGACGAGTGACCCCACCCCGCGTGCGCCTCGCACTCCTCCGGCGTGTACATCGCGTCGTGAATAAGCAGGTCCGCGCCGCCGATGAACCGCACGAACCGCTCGCGCCACTTCGCGCCGACGTCGTACTGCCCGCCCGTGCCCAGCTCGTCGTCGGTGACGTACACGACCGAGCGACCGCCCGGCTACGCGAGCCGGTACCCCAGCGTCACCGCCGGGTGCCGCACCCGCATCGAGGTGATCGTGCACCCCTCGGTCTCGACGGCTCCGCGTTGACGGGCGCCACCTCGAGCGTCGCCGCCAGCGCATCCAAGGGCACCGGGAACACCACCGGCTGCACCAGCTGCCGCAGGATCTCCCCGATCTCCACGTCGCCCCGCTTGGGACCCCACACCGTGATGACGTGCCCTGCCGGAAGAACGGCGCGAAGTAGGGCAGCCCCTGGATGTGGTCCCAGTGCGCGTGCGACAGCACGATGTGGGCGCGCACGCCCTCGGGCGCGCTGGCGCGCGAGCGCTTGCCCAGCGCGCGGATCCCCGTCCCGGCGTCGAGCACGACCAGGTGCCCGAGGCCGTCCCGCGCATTCCACCAGCATGCCGCATTGCTCCGCCGTAGCGCGCGGTATGCGCGCCGGGCGACGGGATCGTGCCTCGCGTACCCCAGAACGTGACCGAGGTGCTCATCGCCGGAGCGCCGAATCGCGCAGGCCGAACACTTGCCGGAATGGAAGGTCCAGACGAATACGGTCACCCGCCTCATGTGACCGCCCTCACGTCCGTGCTCCGGCCAGGGTGGCGAGGCCCTCCCGGTTCTCGGCGATCTCGCGGCGCGTGGTTTCCGATCAGCCCGCGGTCCACCAGCTCCCGCATCGCCCGCGAGACGAGTCTCCCGCGACGAGCCGATCATCTGCGCGATCGTGTGGTGGGTCAGGCGCCGGGTGATCTTGGGCCCGCCGCTCTCGTCGGCCAGGTCCAGCAGCAGCCGCGCCACGCGGCCGTTGACGTCGAGCAGCACCAGCCCGCCGATCTTCTCGTCCGCCCGCCGCAGCCGCTGCACCAGCACCCGGAGCAGCTTGAGCGCGATCTGCGGGTGCGTGGCCACCTGGGCCTGGAAGTCGTCGCGCCTCAGGACGAGGAGCTGGGCGTCCTTCATCGCGATCACGTGCGCGCTGCGCGGGGCTCGTCGTCGATCAGCGCCATCTCCCCGAAGAAGTCGCCGTCGCCCAGGACGGAGAGAATGACTTCGCGCCCGTCCTCGCCGATCAGGACCACCTTCACTTGACCGGCGGAGGCACGATGTACAGCGAGTCGCCCGGATCGTCCTCGAAGAGAATGACGCTGTTCTCGGGGTACTCCCGCTCCCGCCGGCATGACCTCGGCGAAGCTCGCCAAGTCGGCCTCTCGGAGGTCGCTGAACAGGGGTACCTTGCGCAGCGCGTCGATCAGCGGACATGGGTACCTGGCGGAGGGGTTGTCATTGCCCGAGTCCGCGTAGTTTACCGTTCC
The DNA here is from genome assembly GCA_963729955.1 of uncultured Gemmatimonadales bacterium. Taxonomy (GTDB): domain Bacteria; phylum Gemmatimonadota; class Gemmatimonadetes; order Gemmatimonadales; family JACORV01; genus Fen-1245. The sequence goes on along the minus strand of CAVSQA010000032.1, from coordinate 5,738 downwards.
GTCACAACGGTGTCAAATGTTCGGGCGCCGGAGCGCTTGTTGGCAAGTGCTCGCCCCCCGTTCTGTTTCGAGACTCTATGAAGCTCCTTGTCTGCGGAGTTGAGCGACGTGAAGCCTGGCATTCATCCCGACTATCATACGGTCACGGTGGCCTGCGCCTGCGGCAACACGTGGAAGACGCGCTCCACGGCGAAGGCGATCCACCTCGACATCTGCGCCAAGTGCCACCCCTACTTCACCGGAAAGCAGAAGTTGGTGGACACCGCGGGCCGCGTCGAGCGGTTCCGTGCCAAGTACCGGACTCCGTCCGAAGGCTGACCTCGCGAGCCGCGTCAGGGCTGCGCTCGAGCGGGCGGAGGTCGTCGCCGCCGAGCGATCCAGCGCCCTGACGGCTCGGGATCCCGCCAAGCTCAAAGCGCTGGGGAAGGAGCACGCCCGTCTCGAGCCGATCGTGCGCTCGGGCCGGCGGTACGTGAAGCTGTCCGCCGACCTGGCGGCCGCGCGCGAGATGGCCGACGGGTCCGAGCCCGAGCTCTGGCGCTGGCGCGCGAGGAAGTCGACGAGATCGAGCCGCAGCTGGCGGCCCTGGAGGCGGAGCTGACCGACCTCCTCACGCCCCGCGACCCGCTGGACGACCGCGACGCCATCGTCGAGATCCGGGCCGGCACCGGAGGGGACGAGGCGGCGCTGTTCGCCGCGGACCTGCTGCGGATGTACACGCGCTACGCCGAGCGGCGCGGCTTCAAGGTGGAGCCGATCTCGATCTCCGCGGGCAACTTGGACGGCATCCGGGAAGGGATCGTGGCGGTGCGGGGGAGCGCCTACGGCGACCTGCGGAGCGAATCGGGCGTGCACCGGGTGCAGCGGGTCCCGGTGACCGAGGCCGCCGGGCGGATCCACACGTCCGCCGCCACCGTCGCCGTGCTGCCGGAAGCCGAGGACATCGACGTCAAGCTGGAGGACAAGGACCTCCGGATCGACGTGTTCCGCTCGGGCGGCCCCGGGGGCCAGAGCGTCAACACGACCGACAGCGCGGTGCGGGTCACCCATCTGCCGACCGGCATCGAGGTGAAGTGCCAGGATCAGAAGTCGCAGCTGCAGAACAAGGTCAAGGCGCTGGAGGTGCTGCGCTCCCGCCTGCTGGACCGGATGCTGGCGGAACAGGAGGCGGCGCGGGCGCGGGAGCGGCGCGCGATGGTGGGCACCGGCGACCGCTCGGCCAAGATCCGCACCTACAACTTTCCGCAGAGCCGGGTCACCGACCACCGGATCGGCCTGACGGTGCACACCCTCCAGAAGGTGCTCGACGGGGAGTTGGACGAGATCGTGCGAGCGCTCAGGCAGCAGCGGCTGCAGGAGTGGATCGAGGCCGACAAGTGAGCGCCGAGACTTCTCACGCCTCACCTCTCACCTCCCACACCGTGGGCGACGCCCTGCGCGATGCCCGTGTGATCCTCGAGACCGCGGATGTGCCGGATGCGCGCCGGGAGGCCGACGAGCTGTACGCCGCGCTGACGGCGCGCGCCAGCAGCGCCGCGTGGCTGGAGCGCGCTGAGCCCGCGCCCGCGTCGCTCTCTTCGCGCTCGAGGAAGCCGCCCGGCACCGCGCCGCCGGGTGGCCGCAGGCGTACGCGACCGGCCGGGCGAACTTCCGCGGCCACTGGCTCGCGGTGGACCGCCGGGTGCTGATTCCGCGTCCCGAGACCGAGGGCCTGGTGGACCTGGTGCTCGAGGAGATGCGGCGTGGGGTGGCCGCGGGCGAGGCGCCGCCGGTGGTGACCGACGTGGGGACGGGTTCGGGAGCCATCGCCGTGGCGCTCGCGCTCGAGTCCCCGGCCCGGCGGATCGTCGCCACCGACGCCTCGTCCGCAGCCCTGGAGGTGGCGCGCGCCAACCTCGCCGAGCACGGCATCGGGTCGCGGGTCGAGCTGGTGCGGGGTCATCTGCTCGCGCCGCTCGCGCCCGGACGGTTCGACGTGGTGGTGAGCAACCCGCCGTACGTCGCGACCGGGGACTGGGAGCGCCTCGAGTCTTCGGTGCGGGATTTCGAGCCGCGCGAGGCGCTGGACGGCGGCCCGGACGGCCTCGCGATCATCCGGGGCTGGTGCTCGCGGCGTGGGCCGCCCTGCGGGCGGGGGGCGTGGTGGCGCTGGAAGTGGACGCGCCGCGGGCGCGGCGTGTCGCCGAGCTGGTGGCGGCCGCGGGGTTCGCCTCCGCTGCCGTCCTTGAGGACCTCTGCGGACGCCCGCGCTACGTGCGGGCGAGGAGACCGGTCGATGGAAGCGATCGACACGCGCGCGGACGAGCTGGGGCGGCTGGTCGGGCAGTCGGAGGAATACGTCGCCTGGCGGCGGGCCGAGGAGCGGCTCACGGCCGACGACGGGCTGCGCCAGTCGCTCGATCATCTGGCGCAGCTCCAGGTTGCGGCGGCCGACAAGGCGGAACGGGGCGAGCCGCCGACGCCGGAGCAGCAGGCCGAGCTGGACGCCTTGTGGAGCCAGGTGCAGGTGAGCCTGCTGGTACCAGAGCTACATCGCGGCGCGCGACGATTCGACAAGATCACGCACCGGATCAACGAGACGATCCTGAACGGGATGAAGAAGGGATCGAATAGCAGCATCATTACGCTGGGGTGAAGCGTGAGAGGTGAGAAGTGAGAGGTGAAGAGGTGAGAAGTGAGAGGTGAGAGGTGGAGTGAGAGGAGAGAAGGTGAAGTGAGAGGTGAGAGGTTGCGGTGAGAGGCCGGGTGGCTGTCCTCTCACGCCGTTCGCCCTCTCAGGTCTCACGATCACGTCTCCACGTTGCTCTCCTCACCCCTCACCCCTCACCGTCATGCCGGTGACGACGTGATGAGGCGATGAGGTGGCCATTGAGCGGACTGTCGGTCACGTTGAGGGGATCGAGGGGTCTCGGGCAAGACGACGCAGGTGGCGAAGCTGGCGGAGCGGCTTCGGGCACTGGGTCGCGAGGTCGTGGTGGTGCGGGAGCCGGGGGGCACGCCGGGCGCCGCCAGGAGGCGAGAAGGCTGGTGCTGGACCCGTCGCTGAAGCCGGGGCCCGTGGCGGAGGTGTTTCTGGACTGGGTGTACCGGGCGCAAGGTGGTGGGGCCGGCGCTGGAGCGCGGGGTCCTGGTGCTGGCCGACCGGTTCGACCTGTCGACCCGGGCCAACCAGATCGGCGGCCGGCGGCTGCCGGAGTGGCCGGTGCTCGAGGCCAACGCGCTGGCCACGGGGAGGCTCGAGCCGGACCTGGTCGTTGTTCTGGATTCCCTCCGGCGGTCGGGCAGGAGCGCCAGCGGGCGGCCGGGAAGGTCCGGGACCGGATGGAGCTGGAGGACGAGGCCTTGAGTCGGAAGGTCGGAGCCTTCGCGGCTCGGGGCGGTTGTAACGTCCATCTTCGGGCGGACCGGTCTCCCGAGGACGTGCACGCGGATGTGTGGGACGCGCTCGCTCGGCGGTTTGCCGCAGACCTTCCCACCGAGTGTGGGGTAAGCGGCTTAGGCCCAGTGCGGGATCGATCGGTGAGCGTCATCGCGTCATCCTGGTCACCAGCGTCGTCGCCGTCGTCGCCTTCCTGTGGGCGGGTGGTTCATGCAGCAGGGCAGCCGCAGCGACGAAAGCGTCTACCAGCGGGCCCGGCTGTTCGACGACGTGATGTCCCACATCAACGACTATTACGTGGACACCCTCGATCAACGCCAGCTCTACAACATGGCCATCACCGGCATGGTCAAGGAGCTGCACCAAGACTTCGTACTCCGTCTTCCTCGCCGGCCGCGACCTGTCGGGGCTGAACGAGGTCACGACGGGCAACTACGGGGGCCTGGGCATCCAGATCGAGGTGCGCGACAACGCCATCGTGGTGGTCGCGCCGCTGCCGGATTCGCCGGCGGAGCGGGCCGGGATCCTGACCGGCGACCGGATCGTGCAGGTCGACGAATGAAGCACGGCGCAGTGGAACCAGGAGCAGGCGGTGCGCAACCTCCGCGGGCCGGAGACACGTCGGTGTCGCTCAAGGTTCAGCGCCCGGGGGTCACGGAGCTGATCGCCTTCAAGCTGACCCGGGCCAGGATCCATGCGCGCTCGGTGCGTACGGCGCTGATGGCCAACGACCACGTGGGCTACGTGGAGCTGAACCCGTTCAGCGAGGAATCCGCGGACGAGCTCACGGCGGCGGTCGACAGCCTCAAGGGCGCCGCGGATGCGCTCGCTGATCCTCGACCTGCGGAACAACCCCGGCGGCCTCCTCGACGAGGGGATCGCCGTGAGCGACCTGTTCCTCGAATCCGGGGGCAGGAGATCGTCGCGACGCGGGGCCGGGCCCCGCGCTCCACGCACGCCCTTCGAGGACGGCGCGCCGCAGCGGTACGCCGACCTCCCGCTGGTGCTGCTGGTGAACGGCTACTCGGTGCTTCGGCCTCGGAGATCGTGGCGGGCGCGCTGCAGGACCACGACCGCGCGCTCCTGATCGGGACGCCGACGTACGGCAAGGGGCTGGTGCAGACGGCGTTCCGCCTCGGCGACTCGCTGGCCCTCAAGCTCACGACGGCGCGCTGGTACACGCCGAGCGGCCGCAGCATCCAGCGCAAGGCGAGGAGCGAGGAGGAGCAGGAGGCCCTGGCCGACAGCGCAGCGGTGCGGCCCGACGCGGGGAAGCCGGCGCCCGGCGAGGTCTTCCACACCGACCATGGGCGGGTGGTGCTGGGCGGCGGCGGGATCGTGCCCGACATCGTGGTGCGGCCCGATTTCGAGCGGATCGGCGGCGGCGCGCCCTGCTGCGAACTCCTTCAGGGCTCGGCGAGAACGTCTCGACCTTCAACGCATGCTTGCTGCCTCCGCGCTCGACGCGCGGGCGCGGCACGCCGTCACGTCGTCCTACCTCGCGGCGGCGAGCTGTGGTGCACGTGTGTCGTTCTCGCGCCGCTGGCGCGGCGGGGCGTGACGGTCTATCCGCGGACCGTGAACGGCTGGGCCAGAAGGTTCATCGACGAGGACATCGGGTACGAGGTGGCGCAGTCCAGCTTCGGCGGCGCCGGCAGCGTCGTCGACCTGTTCGACGAAGACCCGTCTGCATGAAGGCCGAACAAGACGCGACCTGGTAGGACGCCGCCGACCTCCTGACGTCTACGCCTCCAGCGCTGCGAGGGGCTCCGTGCTGGTGCAGCGACCGGGAAGCGAACGCTGCGCGCGCGGCAGGCCCGGGCCGGCACCCGCCCCAGGCGGGCCCGGTCGCGTCCCGGCTGTTCGTCCGTCGGGATCGTCGGCCCGGGGCGTGCGGCCAGGGCCTCGCCGTCGCGCTCGTAAAGGCGCGCGCGGATCGCGCTGCTCGGCGGCACGGGCGGAGCGAGACGCTGATGCCGCTGGGCGCGCAAGCTCACAGTGGCAGCCGGCCTGGCTCGGCGGGGCCGGGGTGGTGGTGCTCGGGGTCGGGGACGACGCGCTGGCGGGGTGCGTCTGCGCCGACCTGGCCCGCGCGGCGGCGATCGTGCCCGGCCGGGTCGTCCTGCACCTGTCCGGAGCGCTCACCAGCGAGGTGCTGGCCCCCCTCGCCGCCCAGGGCGCACGCCCAGCGGCTCGATGCACCCCCTGATCGCCTTCTCGCCGGACGCCGCGGTCGCGGCCCGGCAGTTCCGCGGCGCGACCTTCGCGCTCGAGGGCAACCTCGGCGCCGTCGCGCTCGCGGACGCCATCGTGCGGCGGCTGGGGGGAACGCCGGTTACGCTGGCTCCGGAGCTCAAGC
>CAVSQA010000031.1:0-17552 GCA_963729955.1 uncultured Gemmatimonadales bacterium | reverse complement strand
GCGACGTATTGCTGGCGGCACCCTGGCCAGGGAACGTTCGCGAACTCGAGCACGCCATACGCTTCGCCTCCTGGAAGGCGCGGGAGGACGGCGCGCGGCAGGTCGCGGTCGAGCACCTACCACCACACCTGCGCGTCGGCCTCCAGTATGACCCCCGAGTACGCGGGAGACCAAGTGGCGGCTCGCTGCCTGGGCGCTGTGGTGCACAGGGGGCCATGTGGGCCGCGCTGCCGAGTTGATCCACGCCCACCGCAACACGGTCTCTTCGCTGCGCGCAGAGATGGAGGAGAGCGGCCTTCGCTTGCACAACCTGCGGTCGCCGCTTGTTCAGGTCGGTGTGGAGCAAGCGGCGTGGCGCTAGGCCTCTGCTGACAGTGAGTTAGCTCTTCCAGACGGCACCGCTCGTCTGAAGGCTGCACAAGCGGGGCATTTCGCTTGTGCAATCGTCTTCCCGGGAGGACAGCCTGCCTCTTTCGCAACTTCGTTTGCCAGCGTGAGATAGCTCGAGCGGCGCGTCGCTGCGTGGCGGCACGACCCGTGCCTTCTGCTTCAGGGAACGCATCGCGGGGTGTGCCATCGGTGCCGATCCACTGATCTCGAAGCTCCCGTTGGCCGAGTCATTCGAGGCCGGCTACTTGGAGTTCAACGGTATTCTGCCACTTGAGGTCGCGGGGGAGCGGCTCAGGGTGGCGGTGACGGGTGAGCCGGCCGTCGAGGTGCTGGACGATCTCGAGCTGTCCTTCGGTGCGTCGCTCGACTTGGTGCCGGTGAGCCACGAGACACTGGCCGACGGGATTCGGCGCGCCTTCGCTGCGGCTGAGTCCGTGGTGGAGCTCGTGCGGGACTTGGATGCGGAGGTGGGACCGTCAAGCGAGGGCGGGGACGCACCGCTCGCCGATGCGCGGGACCTCGCCAACCAGCCGCCCGTCATCCGCTTCGTCAACCTGCTGATCCGCGAGGCGCACGACGCACGCGCCTCGGACATTCACCTCGAGTCCACCCGCGAGGGGCTGCGTGCCCGGTTCCGGGTGGACGGCGTGCTCGCTGACGTGCCCAGCCCGCCACGAGGTCTCCAGGCCGCGGTCGTCTCGCGCGTCAAGCTCCTGGCCGAACTCGACATCGCCGAGCGGCGCCAGCCCCAGGACGGCCGGATCCGCGTGCGACTCGAGGAGCGCGAACTGGACCTCCGGGTCTCGACCGTGCCCACACTCTATGGAGAGTCAGTCGTGCTGCGCCTGCTCGATCGCGGCGGACGTCCCGTCGCTCTCGACGAGCTGGGGATGAGCGCCGGGGCGCTCGAGCGGTTCCGCGGCTTGGCCGCGCGGCCCCACGGCATCCTCCTCTCGACCGGCCCCACGGGCAGCGGGAAGACCACCACGCTCTACGCCGCCCTCGGCCTGCGGCAGCGTACGGCGGAGAAGATCATCACCGTCGAGGACCCGGTGGAGTACCACCTCGACGCCGTCACCCAGGTCCCAGTCAACCGCAAGGTCAATATGACCTTCGCCGCGGCGCTGCGGAGTATCCTCCGGCAGGACCCGGACGTCCTCATGGTGGGTGAGATGCGCGACCCCGAGACGGCGCAGATCGCCGTGCAGGCCGCGATGACCGGTCATCTCGTGTTCTCGACGCTCCACACCAACGACGCCGTGGGCGCGCTGGCGCGGCTCCTCGATCTCAAGGTCGAAGCGTACCTCGTCGCGGCCACCCTTGAAGGCGTGCTCGCGCAGCGACTCGTCCGCCGCATCTGTCCCGACTGCCGCGAGCACTACACACCCGAGCCTCGGGCCGTGGCCGTACTCGCCGAGCATCCCGTAGGCCGGCCCACCCTCGTACGAGGCAGCGGTTGCTCGGCGTGCCGGGGCACCGGGTACCGCGGCCGCACCGGCATCTTCGAGTTGCTGACGGTGACGGACGAGATCAAGCAGGCCGTGGCCCGCGGGTCGAGCGCCGGTGAGCTGCGCGAACTGGCGCGCGGGCAGGGCATGGTCACCCTACGGCAGGACGGCTGGGCACGCGTCGAGGCCGGCGTGACCACGGTCGAGGAGGTGCTGCGTGTCACCGAGCACTAGGGGCGGGTTCACGCTGATCGAGATGCTGGTCGTGATCGTGGTGATCGCGATCCTGGCGGGGCTCGTGGGCCCCCTGGTCTTCCGCAACGTGGGTGACGCCAAGGTGAGTGCCGCCAAAGCCCAGATCGAGATCTTCGGGCTCGCCTTGGACCAGTACCGGCTCGACAACGACTACTACCCGAGCACGGCCCAGGGCTTGGAGGCGCTGCGCACGCTCCCCGCGGGCGACCCGCCCGCGCGCAACTGGCGTGGGCCGTACCTCAAGAAGCCAGTACCGCCGGACCCCTGGAACCGGCCCTACCTCTATAAGAGCCCCGCCGACTCCAACGCCAACGGCTACGATCTCGTGACCTACGGCCGCGATGGCAAGCTGGGTGGCGACGGGGAAGACGGGGACATCCGCTGATGACCACGTTCCGCTTCGAGGCAGCGCGGGCCGACGGCCACGCGGTGCGCGGCGTGCTGGACGCTGCCTCGCGTGACGACGCGGCGGCGACGCTCTCGGCGCGGGGTCTGTTTCCGGTGGTGGTCGAGCCGGCGCCCGAGCGGGCAACGGGCACGGGCTGGCGGCACCCGGGCGCCCGAGCGACCGGCACGGTCATCCGGAGTATCGCGACACTCGTGGATGCCGGAGTCCCACTCGAGCGGGCGCTGCAGGCGACGGAACGTGTCGCCACCGGCCCGCTGCGCCCGGCGCTCGCCCGCATCGCCTCGCGCGTTCGGGAGGGCGCCTCCCTCGGGACGGCGCTGGCGGCCGAGGGAGCCCTGTTCCCCGGCGTGACGGTCGGCCTCGTGCGCGCCGGCGAGCGCGGCGTGGGATTGGGGCCGGCCCTTCTCCAGGCCGCGGACCAGTTGGAGCGGCAGGCCGAGGCCATATCGCGCGTCCGGGCCGCCTTGGCCTATCCGCTTCTGCTGTGCGTCGTGGGCAGCCTGTCCGTGAGCCTGATCGTGCTGTTCGTCATACCGCGCTTCGCGGCCATCCTCGGCGACTTGGGTCAGGCGCTGCCGCCGGCCACGCGTGCGCTCATCGGGATTTCCAGCCTGCTGCGCCGTGACGGCGTGGCCCTCGCGGCCGGCGCAATCGCGCTCGGCACCGTCGCGGTCCAGGCTGTCCAGCATCATCGGCGGGCGTGGCATGAACGCCTACTTCAGCTGCCGGTGGTGGGACCCCTCCGACACGCCTTTGCGACGGCGCGTGTGGCTCGCATGCTCTCGGCTCTGCTCGAGACTGGGACCCCCGCCACCACGGCCCTGCGCATTGCGCGCCAGGCCGTGGGCGATGAAGCCATCGCCGCTCGACTTGATGGTGCGAGGGATTCGGTGGCCGAAGGAGCCAGCCTCTCTGCAGCGTTGCGCATACACAGCGCCGTGACGGACGCCACGCTCCAACTGGCGGTGATTGGCGAGGAGAGCGGGCGGTTGCCGGCGCTTCTCATGCAGGCCGCCGGCCTCGAGGAGCAGGAGGCCGAGCGGCGGCTACACACGCTGGTGGGACTGCTCGAGCCCACTCTCATCATCGCCTTCGCGGCGGCGGTCGCGTTCGTCGCCGCTGCGCTGCTGCAGGCGGTGTACTCGGTCCGGCCAACATGAGGCCGGCGCAGGGCGTCACGCTCGTGGAGTTACTGGCCGTGCTCTTGGTGCTCGGCTTGATGCTGGGCGTGAGCGGCCTTGCACTCGGGAGCCTGCGCATGCCGAAGGCGTCCCAAAGTCTGCGGGACCTCGAACAGGCTAGGGCGGCCGCGATCCGGACCGGCGTCCCCACGTCGGCGAAGATGGACTCGATGGTCGTCAGGTTCCTGCCTGATGGTCGGGCGCTAGGTCCCGGCGTGGATCCGCTCACGGGGGAACCCCATGCGGTGCACTGATCGCGGCGTCGTGCTGCTCGAGATCCTGGCAGCAGTCCTGATTCTCACCGTGGCTGGCCTCAGCCTGGTGGAACTCACCGCGGCCGGCGCGCGCGCGACTGCCGCCGCCGGGGATCGCGAGCGCGCGCAGAGGGACGAGGATCGCCTCCTCGCGGCTTACAGCCTGCTTACGCGCAGCGACTTCGACCTGCGGTTGGGTAGCCGGACCGTCGGGCCCTACGTCGTGCAGGTGGAGCGGCCGGAGCGGGCGCTGTACCGAATCGCGGTGAGCCAGGACCGCTCAGCCGCCGTGGAAGACCTGGTCACGGTGCTCTACCGGCCGGAGTCGACCGATGCGCCGTAGCGGCTTCACCCTGATCGAGGTGCTGGTGGCGCTCACCCTCAGCGCCGTGGTGGTGCTACTTGCGCATCGGGTGTTCGCGGCCGTTCTGGACGGGACGCGTCAGGTGCGCTCGGCCCGAGCGCGCCTCGACCGCGATGCCAATGCCCGTCGCTGGCTGGTGGACGCCTTCGGCTCCTTGGCGGTGGGCCCCGTGGGTGGGTCGTTCGAGGGCGAGCCAGGTCGCGTCAGGTTCGCCGCGTGGCTGCGAACGGCCACTGGGGGCTTCACGCCGGAGCGAGTGGACCTCAGTGCGCACTCGGAGCACCTCATCGCGCGACTCGGCGCGGGGCGACTCCCTGGTCCTGGCCGACAGCGTCACTTCTGTTGGGTTCGACTACCTCCTCGAACCCGGGGCCAACGAGCGGTGGGTGGGTGAGTGGCTGTCGCCCGTCTCGGCTCCCGTCGCGATTCGAGCGCGGATCGCGCGGCAGTTGGCCGACTCCACGGCGCAGGGAGTCGTGGACACTTTGCTCCTCTTGGTTGGGCCACGAGGATGAAAGGCTCCCGTGGCTTCGCGTTGATCGCCGTCCTGTGGACGGTGACGGCTCTGGCGGGGATCGTGGGCCTCGCGGTAGCCGCGACCCGGTTCGGCCAGGCGACGAGTTTCAATCGGCTCGCGCTCACGCGCGGTCGCTGGGCGGCGGAGGCCTGTCTCGCCGTCGCCCAGGCACGGTGGGTCGAGCATCGGCTCGCCGACACCGCGGCCGAAGACCTGGGGCGGGGCGTCCGCTGCGCCTGGCGACTCAGCGATCCGACCGCGCGGCTCAACGTGAATGTGGGCGAGCCGGACGAACTCGCCGCGGTGATGTGCTCACGCCGGGGCACGGTTTGCAGGGTGGACAGTCTCGTTGCTCTGCGTCACGCGCGACCGTTCACCGACCTCGAGCAGGTCGGCGCCGTGAGGGGGGTGGATTCGGCCGCGCTGCGGCTGCTCACCGTGGACGGGCCGGGCTCAGTTAACGCCAACGCGGCCCCGCCGGCCCTGCTGCTTGCCTTCGCCGGCCTGACCCCGGAGGCCGTGGCGCGCATCGCGGATCGCCGGGCGCTGGGTCGCCCAATCACCAGCCTGGACGCCCTCGCTGCAGCGGTCTCGCCGGACGCCCGCTCTGCGCTCCTTGCTCACTATGCTGACCTCGTGCGCCAGCTCACCTTCGCGCCGCCCGTCCTCGGGCTCACCGCTCGGGGTTGGGTGGAGGGCGTCGGGGCGGTGGACCGGTTGGACGCGACCATTGAGGTGCTCGTGGTACCGCTCCCGGGGCGTCTGGCCGTGGTGCGGCGGAGGATGTCGTGAAACGGCTCCTGGGCCTCTGCGTCTCGAGCGCCTGTGTGCGTGCCGTGCTGGTCGAGCGTGGCACGGTCGAGTGGGCGGGAAAGGCGGAGTACGCCGGCGCCGAGGACCTTGCGGAGGTGCTGGCGCATCTGGCAGGTGAGGCCGGGGCGCCGGTTCGGAGAGCCCGCATCGTGTTCGAGCGCGACGTCGTCCAGCTCCGAACCGTGACGCCTGTGCCGCCGCTCAAGGCCGAGGCTCTGCGCCGCTACGTTGCGCTGGAAGCCCCGCGGATCTTCCGGAAGAACGGTGTCCCGCTGGTTACAGATGGCCTCGTAGTCGACTCGGGCCACGGCACCTCGGTGCTCTGGGCCGGGGCGGTGCCGGAGCCCCTCGTCGATGCGGCACTCGAGGGCTGCGAGCAGGCGGGCCTGGTCGTCGAGACGGTCGGCCCGGCGGCTGACGTGCTGCCCTATTCGCTTGCGATGCCCCCTGTTCTGGGCGACATGACGTTCCCCAACGGCGGGACGACCGAAGCGTTGTCCGTTGGACCGGCAGGCACGTGGCGCAGCCGCTATTTCTCGGGCAGCGAACCGCGAGACATCGAGTGGAGTCCGGCTCTCGCGCGCTTGGGAGCCGATGCTGCGCCGTTTGCTCCCGCCTACGCGGCCACGGTGGCGCCGCCTCGTCTGGATCTCTCGCCGCCCAGCGTGGGAGCAACGCGCCGCAGCACTGGACGCCGGCGCCGGGTTCGGCTCGCCGCCGTCGGGGTCGGGCTGTGGCTGCTCGCCGGCGGCCTCTCCGCCCTCCGGCTCGCCGTCACCGTGAGAACGGTCCGCCTCGAGCTTGCCGCCAACGCGGCCGCGGTGGATACCGCGCTGTCCTTGCGGCGCGACCTCGATGCCGCGACCGCCACCCTGGCCACCATCACTACGGCGCAGCGCGTGCGCTCGCGGGAGGTCGCGCTGTTGGCGGTGCTCACTACGGCGCTGGACGACTCGACCTATCTGGTCGCGCTCCAGACGGGCGGCGACGGCACCGTGCGACTCGTGGGTTACGCGCCTGCGGCGACGCGAGTTCTGGCCGATCTCGACCGGGCGCCGATGCTCCGCGCTGCGAAGCTTGAGGGTCCGGTGACACGCGAAGCGCCGCCGGGAAGGCCCGAGATGGACCGCTTCTCGATCGTCGTCCAGCGGGTTGGTGCGCCGTGACCGCGCGAAGCCGCAGGGCGCTACTGCTGGGCGCGGGCACCGTAGCCGCCGCGTTCCTAGTACTCAGGGTGGCGCCGTGGTCTGGGCGGGCCGCACTCGCCTGGCGCGGCCGGGTCGCGGATCAGCGGGAAACGCTGCTGCGGGAGCGGGACCTGCTTGCCGCTGAACCGCAGCTCAGGGACTCGCTGGCACGCGCGCTGGCCGAAGTTGTGGCGTTGGCGCCGCGGCTCGCGGCCGTCGGGTCCGACGCCGAGGCATCGGCGAGCCTGGCCTCGCTCGTGTCGCTTGCCGCCAGTCGGCACGGCCTCAAGGTCGTGCGGATGGATCCGCTGCCGGACTCGACGGCTGGCGTCTTCACATGCGTCGCGGTGCACGTTGAGCTGGAGGGGGACATTCGCGGCCTGGTGCAGATGCTCCGGGCGGTTGAGATCGGCGACCCCGTATTGACCGTCGTGGCGCTGTCCGTCGATGCCCCAGCACCCGGGGCCCCGCGAAGCGCGGCCGAAAGTCTCCGCCTCGCGCTCATCGTCGCGGGCTACTCACTGCGGAGAGGGGCAGGATGAGGCGGGACGCGATGGCGACCGTGGGCGCCTGGATGATGGTGATGACTGGAGCTGCGCTCCTGGGTTGGGCCGTCGTCGGCCAACCGGGTCGTGCGGTGTCCGTAAGGGAGAGACCTGCCGCAGCGACGTCGCCTTTCCCTGCATCCACGCGCTACGCCGCGGAGTCGCTGGGCGGGATCGTGGTCACACAGGATGTGTTCCGCTCTGACCGCCGACCGGCCGATGCCGTGTACGACCCAGCGCGCGGCGCTTCACCCCCGGCCACGGCGCCAATCAAACCAGCTCTGATCCTCACGGGCATCGTCTGGGGGCCCCTGCGGGAGGCGGTGATTGAAGGTCTGCCGGGGACGGACGGCCCGAGAGTGGTGCGGGCGAGCGATGTAGTTGCAGGGCTCACCGTCAAGCGCATCGAGGCAGGGCAGGTGGTGATCACAGGCATGGACACGACGTGGACGCTCAAGGTGAGGGAGCCATGGCGGTAGGGCGGTGGGGCAGTCTCACGGTGGGCCTGTGCTTGGCGGTGGGTCGGCTCGCGGCGCAGGACACGGCGGCGGTGCGCGAGGCGCACGACAGCGTGACCGTGCGGTTCGTGGAGGCGGACCTGCGCGCGGTGATCCAGGCGCTCGGGCGCTACCTGCCGAAGCCGGTCATCGCGGCCAACGTCCAGCCGGCGCGTGTCTCGCTCGAGACGCCGGGGCCCGTGGATCGCCGGACGCTGGTGACCCTCCTTCGAGGAGTGGTGGAGAGCCAGGGCCTCCAACTCGCGGAAGACTCGACGTACTTCAGCGTCCGGCCCAAGCCTCCCGTGGCCCCGGGCGCGGTTCCCGGTGCGCCCTCGGGGCAGGGCACCGGGCCGCCGGTGCAGCTGTTCGTCATCCGGCTCAAGCACGCACGCGCTGCCGACGTGGCCGCCACCGTGAACCAGTTGTTCGGTGGGGCGGGGGAGTTCTCGGGCGGTGGTGGGCTCTCGAGCGGGACCCTCTCGGATGAGCTACGGCGCAACGTCGTGCCGCCGTACGGCGCTTCTCCGGGCTCCCCGACGGTTGCGCAGCCTGGTGCGCCGCGGGGCGCAACGCTGACCGGCGCCGTCACCATCGTGCCGGACGAGCGGACCAATTCGCTGCTGGTGCACGCGACGCAGGCGGACTTCGACGTGCTGCGCGCGGCGGTGGATCAGCTCGACATCCGGCCACTCCAGGTGCTCATCGAGGTCCTGATCGTGGAGGCGCAGCGCGATCGAAGCTTCGCGCTCGGCGCGAACATCGTGCTCCCGCCGCAGGCCCTCGATCACACGTCCGGCACGGTGGGTGGGAGCATCGCCGGAGCCAGCCTCGGCGACTTCGTGCTCAACCTGCTCAACGTGGGGCACGCGCAGGTGAGCGCCGCGATCTCCGCGGCGGCAAGCCGGGGCGATGTCCAGATCATCTCGCGGCCGGTGCTGCTGGCCTCCAACAACACGGAGGCGAGCATCCTCGTCGGGTCCCAGCGTCCCTTCGTGCAAGTGAGCCGCTCGCTGCCGACGGACACGCCGACCCGGGACCAGGTCGTGCAGTACCGGGACGTGGGGACCAAGCTCACCGTGCGGCCGACGATCAACCAGGACGGCTACGTGTCGCTCGTCATTCATCAAGAGGTCAACCAGGCGACGAGTGAGACCCAGTTCGACGCGCCCGTCATCTCGACGCGTGAGGCCTCCACGCAGGTACTGGTCAAGGACGGGCAGACCATCGTCTTGGGCGGCCTGCGCGATTCGCAGCGCGACGCCACGCAGGGCGGGGTGCCGCTGCTCTCCTCGATTCCGCTTCTGGGTGGGCTGTTCGGCAGCGCGAGCCGGACCAGCAACCAAACGGAGTTCTACCTCTTTCTGACGCCACGGATCCTCAAGACCGACGCCGATGCCGACAGCGTGACCGCACCGCGGCTGCCCGGGGGAGCGGGCAGGTGAGCGTCGTACCGCTTGTCCAACCTGCCGAGAAGTCGCCGCACGGCCCCATCATCGGGGCGTGCGGCGGGATCAGGCGAGCTGTCGATCTCGCGCGTCGGTTCGCACCTACTCCGCTGCCGATCCTCGTTGTCGGCCCAACTGGCACGGGCAAGGAGTTGTTCGCCCAGCACATCCATGCGTGGAGCGGACGCCGCGGCGCCTTGGTGGATGTCAACTGCGGGGCTTTGCCGCGCGATCTCATGGAGGGGCTCCTCTTTGGCCACCGTCGCGGCATCTTCACCGGCGCCACCGAGACGACGAGCGGGCTCCTGGAGGCCGCGCATGGCGGCACCTTGTACCTCGATGAGCTCGGCAACCTGCCGTTCGACGCGCAGGGCAAGCTGCTCCGCGTCCTTGAGACGGGTGAAGTCCGACGCCTGGGAGAGACGGAGAAGCGCCGCACGGATTTCCGGATCGTATGCGCCGCGCAAACACCGCTCGCCGCTGAGGTCGCTTCCGGTGCGTTCCGCCTCGAACTTCTTCAGCGGGTTGCTGGCGTGGTCATCGAACTGCCGCCGCTAAGCGAGCGCGGCGAGGACGTCGTCCTCCTCGCTCATCACTTCGC
Organism: uncultured Gemmatimonadales bacterium; assembly: GCA_963729955.1. Taxonomy (GTDB): domain Bacteria; phylum Gemmatimonadota; class Gemmatimonadetes; order Gemmatimonadales; family JACORV01; genus Fen-1245. The sequence continues at coordinate 7,643 of CAVSQA010000031.1, read as the reverse complement.
CGCCGCGCACAACCAGGTGATCGCCGCTGAGGCTGAGCGCGTGCTCTTCTCGTACGGCTGGCCCGGAAACGTCCGGGAGCTGTTCGCCGCGGTGAGCCGAGCACTCTGGTTGGCCGGCGACGCCGTCGTCAACGCAGACGTTATTCGGGAAGCGATCGGCCTTGGCGCTGGGCTCGCCTCTTCTGGGAACCGCCCAGTCCCTGACCCGGACCCGGATCTTGCCCGGGCACGAAGCCGGCTGGTGGAGGTTTGCGAGATGCACGCCTGGCAAGCAGACCAAGTTGCGGCGTTCCTGCGGATCAGCAGGGCAACCCTGTATCGAAGACTGGGCGAGTTGGGGATTTCGTTGCGCCATCTTCGCAAAGTCTCTCAGTTTGTCGTGAGACAATCTGAGAATTTCTGAGAAGAGGCGTGCGTTCGGATTCCGCTCCGTCGACGCAACTTCCTGACTCACAACAACATCGTGACGGTACGGCGTCGGGCACGTCCGATGCCAGAGTGATGAGGGGTGCACTTGCCCTGCTCTCACATCTTGGCCGGAGTGTTCGGTATGCAGCGTCTTGGGTTCGTCAATCTCGTGGCAATGCTGTGTGGCGTCGTCTCTGCTTCCGCTCTGGTGGCCCAAGGCCGCCCAGGCGGGGTCCGGCCCAATTGCGTCTGTCCGCCCGGTCCTAGTCCGTGCAGTGTGACCCCGAGCGCAGGCCAGGACACGGTCCCGGCCAATGGTGTTCTGGACTCCGTTGCCTACACGGTGAGGAACACGGGCGGCACGTACACCGGTACGTACGCCCTCACCAAGACGTGCACCGGTATCACATGCGCGCCCAGGAACAACCCGAGACCCGCGCTGTTGACGCTCGCACCCGGGTCCTCCGGCACGGCCTGGGTCAAGTACTACCACCCGTCCTCGCCGGGCTCCGGAAGTGTTGCGTTAACTGCGGCCGACACTAGTGGAGACTCGCGATCCACGGGCACGTGGTTCGTCATCACCACTCCCTCCCCTGGGCCTCCGACGGTTGCGCTGCACAACTTCAACGGCGTGGATCAGGACCGCAGTCTCTGCCTCACGTTCGGCGGTGGCCAGGCGGCAGGTTTGAGTTGTGGCGATCTCTTTGTGACGCATGCGATGCCGGCCTACCGCACGATGAGTCGGGACCGCCAGCTCACCCTTTTCTACAACTCGGCCACGGCGGCCCCGCGGCCGACGGTGGCGGCGTGGGTCACCCAGCCCCAGGGCCAGCAGGCGCCGACCAGCGTGATCGCGAGGCTCCTCGTGAACGGCGTAGTACGGGACAGTGCGTCCTTCTCGACCTGGGGCGCCGGTGCCACACGCCAGATCGTGCTAGCTTGGATCACGGACACCGTGAGCGGCCTCTATCCGTTCACGCTCGCCGTAAAGAACATGTATCAGTCCGGGCCCTACGAAACGACGCTCAGCGACACACTGATCGTCGTCAACCGCGCCCACAGCGAATTCGGAGCTGGCTGGTGGCTCGATGGGGTCGAGCAACTCGTGCTTCCACCGGCCGGGAATCGGATCCTTTGGCTCGGCGGCGACGGCTCGGCCGCCGTGTATGATCCGGTCGGCACCACCTGGGTGAGAGCCGCAGGACCCTTCCGGGACACCCTGGTCTATGACAGCGGGACGACGACATACACGCGCACGCTTCGTCACGGCATTCAGGTCACATTCGACGCCGCCGGGCATCACCTCACCACGGTGAATCGGGCGCAGAACACCACGACGTTCACCTGGACTGGCCCAAGCGACACTATGCGGCTCACGAGCATCCAGGTGCCGCCCGGCGTGGCCGGAACCACGTACAGCCTGGCCTACAACGCGGCCAACAACCTGCATAGCATCACCGACCCCGCTGGCCGGGTCTTGCGGGACACGGTATCGAGCGGCAACCTCACGCAAATCTTCGACCCCGACTACGTCGCGGCGCCGGTGGACAGTCACACCGTGCATTTCGCCTACGACGCCGCGCATAGAATGACGAGTCGCACCGGGCGCCGTGGCTTCGCCACGACCTACAGCTACACGAACGGGCTGCGCGTCACACAGGTGACGGTCCCTCTCCGACCTGCCACGCATGACAGCGCCCGGACCTCGCTGGCCTGGTGGGATGAGCGCGGCCTCGCGATCGGGTTTCCCAGCGGCACGCAGACCCCGGCAGACACCCTCACTAGCTATAGCCGCTTCGACGGCCCGCGCACGGACGTTCCGGACAGCGCACGGTTCTGGGTGGATCGCTGGGGTGCTCCCCTGCAGGTCGTTGGTCCGGTCAGTGACTCAACCTTCTTGACACGAAGTGCTTCGACAGGCCTCGTGAGCCGGGTGCGGAACCCGGTCGGGAGCCTGTTTGGAATGACGTACGATGCGCGCGGGAACCTGCTCACGTTGGACGACAGTACGCACGAAGGGTACGACACATCGGAGGTTGTGACCACGCGCTACACGTACAGCGACTCGAACACGAAGGACTCGCCAAGCTCTGTGAGTGATCAGCAAACGTACGTGACCAACTACGCCTACAACCATGTCGGTCTTGATTCCCTGGTCACGACCGCATGGCACCACAGGACGCTGTACCTCTACACCACGGGCGCTGCGGCGGGCCTGCTGGCGTCGGTGACGGAGGATTCCGTTCCGACGACGAATACCTGGGACTCGACGACGTCCGCGCGTGACCAGACGACGACGCTGGCGTACAACACGCTCGGGGACTTGCAGCGGACCATTTCGCCCATGGCCGACACCTCGCGCGCCGGGTACAACGCGTATACGCAGGTCGTGGCTGACACCAACGCGGTGGGAGCCGTGACGCAACTCTTTCCGTCGGTCATGGGTCCCAACGACTCTGTTGTTGCGCACGGCAACGGCAGCGAGGTGCGGCGAACGGCGTACACGTACAGCGCCGATTTCCAGCGCCTCTCGCTCGCCGATCCGCGCAACGTCGTGCGCTACTGGAGCTATGATGCCGCCGGCCGTGACACTACGGAGACGGACGACTACGGGCACACGGAACGGCGGTGGTACGATGCCGCTGGGCTGCTCGATTCGACGTTGACCCGGGACACGATGAAGGTACGGCGGAAGTACGACGCCGGCGGCCGTCTGACGGACCTGGTCTATGCGGCGCACGACACGGTGAGCCTGTCGCTGGGAGACAGCGTTCACAACATCTACGACGCAGGCGGTCGGCTGACCACAGCGAAGAACCGCAACAGCATCATCGTGCGGCAGTACAACCGAGAGGGTACCCTCAGGCAGGAGCAGGATTCGGCGCTCATGGGCGGCGCTGCCACGTACAACGTGATCCGCCGGTACAAATACTGGCAGGACGACATGAGGGACTCGGTGTGGGACTACCCGGCCAATGGGGGTGACACGCTGAAGCTCTCGTACCCCGGCTATGATTGGGGTCCCGACCGGCCCACCGTGATCGTGATTCGCTATCCCACTGGGTCCGCGGACACGGCGACCTACTCATGGGATCCGCTGTCCCGCCGGCAGCAGCTCGTCACGCCGATTCACGCGACGATGAACTGGCTCTACGACGCCGACGGGCTCACGCGCCGGATCGTGTCCTCACACACCTGCACCGGCCTGTGCGTCGGTCAGGACAGTGCGCAGACGGACCTGCAATACCGGGCCTACGATCGCATGGGCCGGCCCCGGAGCATCCGGCAGTATGTCGGAGCCTCCACCACGACTGACTCCTTTGCCTATGATCCATACGGCCAGATGATCTTCCAGCGACACCAGGGAATGGCCAAGAGCTACACCTATGACCTGTCCGGCAACATCCTCACCGAGATCGATTCGCTGGGCATCGGGCTTCGCTACGCGATGGCCCCGGGGCACAACCTCCTCTGGCGGGACTCGTCGGTCAGCCCGGGAACCATCGTTGAGCGGCTGCATTACAACTACTCCGCTGCTGGCGAGAGGATCCAGGACAACCCTTACGCCAATGTGGCGATGTGGCGCGCCGAGTGGTACGACGCTCTGGGGCGGATGACCTCGTTCGGGCGGGTCGGAGTCTACAGCGGTGTGATAGGCTCCACGACACTGCCGTTCGACAACATGAACTACACGACTTACGACCCCTCGGTATTTGTGGACGTGTGCCGGTACGATGCGCTGGGCCGGCGCATCATGGCATGCGGCAGCGAGCCGCTCATCTTCGAGGGGGACCACGTTGTCGGGGTGACGAACGCCCTCTACAACGGCGGTTCGCGGATCATCTACGGTCCGTCGTTGGACGATCCTCTGGTCGTGTATACGCACGAAACCTGGCCCACGCCGGACACGCTCCGCCAGTACTTCCTGACGGATGGGGCCGGCCGGATGCTGTCGTATACGGATCGCCAGGGCAATGATGCGACGGGCGAGTCGCACAACGTCTACAACAGGCGTGCCATCCACGCGCAAGTGGTCGCCCACCTCGGCTTCGGGGCCTCCGCGGGCGAGATCGCCGACTTGGCCTACGTGAGTTTCTTCCGGAACCGTTATTATGATCAGCGCACGGGCCGGTGGATGCAGGAGGACCCGATTGGCCCCGAGGGCGGCACCAACCTGTATGCGTACGTTGGCAACAACCCGGCGGCCTATACGGATCCATTTGGCCTCTGTCCCTGGTGTGTGGCCGTTGCCATCCTGGGTGAGGCAGCGGAGGGCGCTGTTGTCGGAGCAGTCACGGGGGCCGCCGAGCAGATCGCCCTTAACGGGTTGAATGGTAGGCCGGTACTCGAAGGGGTCGCAAGGACCGCAGCCACCGGCGCGGTCGTCGGCGCTGTCACCGGTGCCGTAGGATCCGCTGTGAGGATCGCCAGAGCAGTCGGTCTGGCAAAGAAGGCTACCGGATGGGCCGAGGTGGGCGTCGAGAGTCGGGCAGAAGGCGAGGCTGCGGGTGAGATTCACGTGGGCCGCAACCGCGTGGACATGCCCGATCGCCAAACCGGCGCCTACAGGGGCGTGCGTAACCCGGAGACCGGTGCGAAGTACCGTCCCGAGCCAGGGCAGGGCCACGTTAACTTGCAGAACGATCAGGGCGGAAACGTCCATGTCAGATTCCCAGAACCGTAGCCCCGGGGGCCACATGGACTTTCTGGCGCTTCGCTCGCTCTTCAAGCAGCGTGTTCGGCTGTTCTTCAACGATGGCGAAGTAGTCGACGCGGTCCTTGGCGTCGTCGACCCTGAGCACGACCGCGACTTCACGTATGAGGTGCAACGGATTGTGCACGAGGGTAAGCCGCGCCCGCTCGGCACGGGCGTCGGAGCCACCTGCGTCGCGTCCCTCGATCACCTCGAACGATGGGAAGCGCTTGAGTGAGCCCGGCGCGATCAGGTGTTACGTCGGAAGCGGCGCCGAGGCGCCCTTCGGCCGGGTTGTCGGATCCGCGCCGGGCCTGAGCGAATGTAGAACAGCGGATGCAAGGTGGGCCCGGGCGCGATCAGGTGTTTCTTTGGAGGCCGTGCTCTCGCACGCCTCGGCGGACCCCATGGATCCGCGCCGGGCCCGGCCGCAAGGTATCGCCGGGCTCGGGGCGGGTCCAGCTGCGGCCCGCTATGGATCAGTTGTCAAAGAGCAGCTGCGGACCGGGGCGCGCCGCGTAGCTCAACAGTGGCTCAACTCGGAGGCGTGGCGCTCGGGGAGCGCGACCCTCGACACCCCATCATCGGAGACTGGGCGGTGCTGCGGCCGGGGGAGCGGCTGTATCGTCGGAAGCCAGCCCGTAGGCTGCTTCAAGATCTCGGGGCTCCTCGGTCCCGGCCGGCCGGTCGTTATGCCGACATCAGTGCATATCCATTACCGAGCTCACGCCACGGCCACCGTCCGGCGCACCGGCGGCTCCACGGTGAACGTGCGGCGGTCGCGGGCCACGCTGTACATCAGGCGCAGCGCCGAGCGCATCACGGCGCCCAGGGCTTTGAGCGCGTGGCCGCCGTTACGGCCCATGAGACCATCGTATTCGCGCCGGAACAGCCCGTCCCGCTGGATGCTGCGGACAGCGAACATGTACGCGGCTTGCCGCAGCAGGGGTCGGCCACGCTTGGAGAGCCGCTTGGTGCCGCGCAGTATGCCGCTCGAGCGCTCGACCAGCGACAGGCCTGCCACCCGGAGGATCTGCTCGCCGGACTCGTACGCATGGGGGTCACCGACGGCGCCGAGGAAGATGGCCGCGGTCACGGGGCCGAGCTTGGGGATGCTGAGGAGGCAGGGCGACTCAGGCACCGCTCCAAGGGCGGTCCGCATGCTGGCCTCGAGCGCGGCGATCTGGCGATCGAAGACGTCCACGCGCTCCAGGGTAAGGCTGATCTCATGACGCAGGCAGGACTGGGCACCCGGAAGCCCTAGGGTCGTGCGCGCGGCGGCCACCAGCTCCGCGTAGGTCTCGGCGCCCAAGTGGCCCCGGCTCGTCTGGTGCAGCAGCCGCAGCACCTGGCGGCGCGGCGCGCTCAGCAGGTCCTGCGGGGCCGGATACCCGCGCAACAGGGCCATCGGGGTCTTCTTGGTGAGGTGGGGGAAGAGGGCCTCGAACTCCGGGAAAACAACCTGCAGTAAGGTGCGCAGCTGCGTGAGCGCGCCGCGCCGCAGGAGCGAGAGCCGCTCCCGCCCGGCCGCCAGATAGCGCAGATCGGCGTAGCTGGGCTCGAGGAAGGGGAAGGCGACGAAGTGGCCCTGGGCCAGGAGATCGGTGATTGTAGCGGCATCCTTGGCGTCGGTCTTGAGGGGCTGATTGTGGGCCACGTCCTTCCACCGCTTGGTGTGAGCGGCCAGGACACTGACCACCGGGAAGCCGAGCTGGGCCAGGTAGTGGGCAAAGGTGAAGCCATAATTGCCCGCGAACTCGATCCCGACCAGGATGCTCTCGGGCGGCGCTCCGCCGGCGGCTTGGCGGATGAAGGCGACCGCGTCATCGAAGGTGGCCCGAGTGGTCTGGAACGTGTGGGGCTTGGAATCGGGCTGGCCGCGCGGTCGCACGACCAGGGTGTGGGAGAACTTGCCGGCGTCGACGCCGACCACGGCGGCGGCGTGCTGGGCGCGCTCCCGCTTGGCGAACGAGATCATGGCTGCCCTCGAGGGCTGAAGGAACCCCGAGGGTGAGGCGGATTGGCTACCGGCGCGAGCGCGTGGCTACGCGGGCCCCGGATCGGGCAATAGGGGTGTTTCCTACACCGACCCGTTTGGTCTCTGCCCTATTCCCGCAAGTGATTGTCCCCCTGGCTACTTCACCCACGCCGGCGCCCAGATTGGCGCCGCTGGCGGCGTTGTGCTGGCTGCCGGGTGCCTGCTACTGTCCGGGGGAGGATGCGCTCCCGCTGCGTACCCCTTGGCAGCAACTCTTCCCGGCCTTGGCGCTGCGGTGGGCGGAGTCGCAGACGCGCTGGCCCACTCCAAATTGTCCGAGTCAGCGGGCAACACTTTGGAGAGAATCCCTGCAGCCGTTAGAAAGGGGCTAATCATAGTGGCCGGGACCCTCGGCACGCTGCTTGGAAAGCGGACCCTTCCGCCGCCACCGCCGATCCATCAGGGGCAACGCCAGGAGGCACCGGCGAGTCCTCCACCGCCCAGCGGAGGTGGCGGCGGGGGAGGGGAACCCCCTGAGCCCCAGCAACCGTAGCGATGTGCGCC
>CAVSQA010000030.1:0-41649 GCA_963729955.1 uncultured Gemmatimonadales bacterium | reverse complement strand
TTTCAAGACCGCTGCCTTGCCAGTTAGGTCTAGCCCTCCAACCCCTTCACCCGCCGCGCGCTACGACGGTGGCGGCCGCACGGCCGGAAAGGGGGGACGCCGGGAAAGATGCCACCTTTCCGCAGCGTTGGGCACTCCTCGAACCCGCCGGCGCCGGTCGCGCCCCGGCCCCGCCTCGACGTCATCCTCCCGGCGCGGCTTCTCCCGTGGCGACGCCGGGATACAGCTTCTGCGCGCACTCGGGGCAGAGGCCGTGGCTGAAGTCGGCCTCCGAGTGGTCCTTGATGAAGCTCTCGATCTGGCTCCAGTAGCCGCGATCGTCGCGAACCTTCTTGCAGGAGGCGCAGATCGGGAGCAGCCCGCTCATCCGCTTGACCTTGGAGAGCGCGTCCCGCAGCTCGCCGATCAGCCGCTCGCTCTCCGCCTCGGCGCGCTTGTAGGGTGTGATGTCCCGGGAGATGCCGAACGTGCCGACGGGGTTCCCCGCCTCGTCGCGCAACGGGACCTTGGTGGTCGACACCCACGTGTCGGGGCGATCGGCCCACGTCTCCCGCTCCTCCTTCGTCAGCGGCTCCCCCCGCTGCATGATGGCCTGCTCGTCCTCGAAGGCCTGGTGCGCGTGCTCTTCCGTGAAGAAGTCGAAATCCGATTTGCCGACCGCCTCGGCCGGATCGCTCAGGCCGAACATCCGGGCGAGCGCCTTGCTGACCCTGATGAACCGGCTGTCGCGATCCTTGAAATAGATGTTGTCGGGGATGTTGTTCATCAGCGTTTCCATCAGGAACCGTTCCTGCGCCAGCGCCTGTTCCGCACGCTTGCGCTCCAGCAGGCTGTGGAGCCACCGCTTGAGCTCCGCCGCCGGACGCTCCGCGCTCGGCAGGTCGTCGGCGGGCATGTAGCGGGGGTTCTCGCAGATCTCCGAGCCGACGGCGACCCAGGAATGCGCGGGCAGGATGTCCAGCGCCGTGGCCGGCTCGACTCGCCGGCGGTCGTACAGGCACAGCGCCAAGCCGTGGCCGCCGCGCAGGAACCCGTCGAGCAGCTTCTCGAACTCCATCAGCCGCACGGAGCTGGGCAGGCCTCCGAGGGCCCAGGTCCGGTCCTCGGCGATACGCGCGACCGCGAATCCCGCCGCCGTGGCGCGCTCCGTCTCCGCCCGTGCCAGGGAGAACATCCCGACCGGATCGAACAGCCCGTCCCGGAGGTTGGTGGCATCGCGGCCGACCGTGGCGAGCTGGCCGCTCGCCAGGTACGGCTGCACGTCCAGGCCGTCGTCCCGCAGGTACCCCAGGACGCGCTCCGCCGCTCCCGCGTCCGCGATGTAGACGACCTTCTCGCCGCGCTCCAGCCCCTGGCGCAGGTAGGGGGTCAGGACGGCCCGATGCTCCTCCTCGCTTTCATAGAGGCAGCACAGGTGGTCGCCCTCCCTGAGGTCAGCGATCGCGCGCACGTTTCGAGGCACCCCGGGCGGCGGCTGCGTCGCCGTGCCGGATTGACCCTCGCCTGCGCGGCCACCATCGACACTCCCCGCGATTCCCATTCGGCCCCCTTGGACACGCCCTGCACGACATCGCGTCGTCGGCGCATCGTCACGGTCACGGCGGCATCGGTCACCGGCTGCGAAGATACGCGCTCCGCGCACCCACACAACACGCCGGAGATGCGCGGGCAAACCCGAGAGCCGTCCTGGTTGTTCAGAGGGAAGGGCGAGGCGCCGAGGGCAGAGCGGTGCAGCGGGGAGCGGAACGGAGGTACGTCGGCGGGGCGATGGCCCCGAAGCCGGAGACCGGCCCGCGAGGCCCCGGCCAACTGCGGCCGGGGCCTCGAGCCGCGCGTCTGGATCCCTGCGACTACTGCCCGCCGGACCTCTTGTAGTTCATGGCCGCGTTCAGCTGCCGCACCGCCGTCCGGCACGCCGTGATGGCCGCGGCCTTGTGTCCGCCGAACGTGTCCGGCGCCTTCTCCAGGAAGTCGACGGCGTCCTGGATCGCGGTGACGGCAGCCTGCAGGCGCGGGAACTGTTCGCCCTGCCGGACCGCGGCGGCGGCGGCCGGCCGGGCCCCCAGCATGCCGGCGGCCATGGCGAAGGGGATGGCGGCGAGCACCCGGCTTGCGTCTCTACGGTTCACGTGGCCTCCAAGGTTGAAAGGGCTCTCTGGGACAACCGGCCTGATTCTACGCGGTCGGGGCAATCCCGACTAGACCCCTGGTATATGGGTTGGAAGGATCCAAGTGCGCAGTAGTGGGCCACGTCCCACTGCTGCCTTCAACCCACTGGAACCCTGCGACTCTGCAACTCTTGTTACTGGCGCACCGCCCTCTGCACCCAGGTGCAGATCGGCTCGACGGCTGCGCGCGCCTGTGACGCGACGCGCGTGACGGCCCGCGGTCCCCAGTTGATCGGGATCTCGATGCCGTACACCCGGCCGCCGCGCCTGATGCTCAGCGTGGCGAGCTCGGCCGGGAGGTGCTGCGAGAAGTCCAGGTACAGCTGCCGGGTGGGCACCATGAGCCCGCCCGCCGACACGCTGTCGCCGTCGATCGTCAGCACCGTGTCGCCCACCAGGAGCCCGCGCGACTTGAACGGCGAGTGATCGCCGATCCATCCCACCACCGCGCGGTCGCGCGCCACGCCCACCAGCGCGACGTCGGGGCTCGGGGCCGCGCGGCAGGAGTCGAGCGGAATCGCGACGATGGCCTGGGTCAGCTCGGCCGCGAAGGCCGACAGCGTCGGGTACTTCGCGCGGTCCTTCTCGTAGCGTCCCAGCGCGTCCTCGAGCCAGGGCACCAGCGCCATGTTGGCGCCCATCGCCTCGGTGCGGATGGGCCAGGCGAGCGTCGGCTTCGCCGCGACCAGGGCGCGGATGGTGATGGCGCGGGCCAGCTGCTCCCCCAGCGCCTCGTCCCAGAACACCGGGGCGTAGCCGGCGCGCGCCATGGCGGCTTCGACGGTCGGGCGCAGCTGCACCGTGCGCTCCAGGATCTCCGGGTGCTCGGCGAACAGCCGGCGCACGACGGCGTGCGCCATCTGGTGGCCCGCGTCGAGCCACACGTAGCTGGGCGAGCGGTAGGAGCGGTCCGGGAACGTGGGGTCGGGCGCGAGGAAGATCTGGTTCCCCAGCGCGTGCGACCAGCTGACCGGATCCACCGCGGGGCTGAGCTGGCGGGTCCAGAAGGTCCGCGCGAGCGTGATGTCGTAGCTCGTCCCCCCGTAGCCCGTGTACGCGGCCAGGAGGCTGTCCGGGGCCTTGGACTCGGCGAGCGCGACGTACACGTCGGAGAGATCCTGGTGGCGGGCCGCGGCGTTCAGCCCCTCGAGCGTGAGCGGCGCGGCGCGCGGGGCGAAGGCGCGCGCGGCGACGAGGAAGCGGTCGAGCGCGCGCTGCTGGGGCCGTTCCCGCCGAAGCAGCGGCGCACGCCCGGCGCGAGCCAGCCGCAGACGGAATCGGGCGTGGCCGGCGACGCGTAGGCCTCGAGCACCGGCCCCACCGGCGTCGGGCCGAGCGCGCGCGCCAGCGTGAAGGCGGAGTCGCCCAGCTCCGTGCCGAGCGCGACGTTCCAGTGCGTCAGCGGCCCCACGGTGGGGATGTCGCCCGTGTCGGCGAGCCGCAGGACGAGGCCGACGAGGTCGAGCGTCGAGTCCACCCGCACGGTCGTGCGGCCGACCGTGAACGAGGTCGTGCCGGGCGGCAGCTCCGAGGTGCAGGCCGCCGCGCAGAGGGCGAGGAGAATCGGTGTGTGTCGCATCAGTGCCTGAACTGCCGCTTGCCGGTGAGGATCATGGCCAGGTCGTGCTCGTCGGCCGCCGCGATCACCTCGGCGTCGCGCACCGAGCCGCCCGGCTGGATGATCGCCCGCACCCCGGCCTTGGCGGCCTCGTCCACGCCGTCGCGGAACGGGAAGAAGGCGTCGGACGCGAGCACCGCGCCGGCCGATGTCGTGTCCCGCGCGCTCGCCTTGTGCACGGCGAGCATCGAGCTGTCCACGCGGCTCATCTGTCCCGCGCCGATGCCGAGCGCCTGGCCGGTCGCGCGCGAGCAGGATGGCGTTCGACTTGACGCTCATCACCGCCGCCCACGCGAACCGCAGGTCGTCCATCTCCTCGGCGGTCGGCGGGCGCTTGGTCGCGACCTTCCAGCCCTCTCGTCGGGGTCGAACCGCATCTGCGTCTCCGCGAGGAAGCCGCTGCGCACGCGCTTGAAGTCGAGCGCGTTCTCGAGGCGGCGTCGCGGCACCTCGACGATGCGCAGGTTCTTCTTCCGGCGCAGCACCTCCAGCGCGTCGGGCTGGAAGCGGGGCGCCACCACCGCCTCGACGAACAGGTCGGACATCGCGGTCGCCGTCTCGGCGTCCACGATCGTGTTGAAGCCGACCACCGAGCCGTACGCCGACACCGGGTCGGTCGCCAGCGCGCGCCGGTACGCCTCCAGCGGCGTCTTGCCCAGCGCGATCCCGCACGGCGTGGTGTGCTTGATGATCACGCACGCGACCTCGTCGGGCCACGGCTCGAGGGCGAAGCAGGCGGCGTCGAGGTCGAGGAGGTTGTTGAACGACAGCTCCTTGCCGCCGAGCTGCGTGAGGTCCGCGAGGCCGCCGCGCTCGCCGGTGACGTAGAAGGCCGCCTGCTGGTCCGGGTTCTCGCCGTAGCGCAGGGACTGCCGCTGCTCCAGCGCGAGCAGCAGGAACGGCGGCAGGTCGCCATCGGCCGCGGCCCCGCGTGGTCGCCGAGCCACTGGGCGATCGCCGCGTCGTAGCTCGCCGTCTCGCGGAACACCTTGATCGCCAGCTCGCGCCGCAGCTCCGGCCCCACGCCGCCCGCGCGCAGCGCGTCCGAGCACCCGCGCGTAGTCCGGCGGGTCCACGACGACCGTGACCGACGTCGAAGTTCTTCGCGGCCGACCGCAGCATCGAGGGGCCGCCGATGTCGATCTGCTCGATCGCCTGCGCCTCCGTGATGCCGCGGCTTCGCCACCGTCTCGCGGAACGGGTAGAGGTTGACCGCCACCAGGTCGATCGGCGTGATCTTGTGGCGCTCCAGCGCCGTCAGGTCGCCGCTCACGTCGCGCCGCGCCAGCAGGCCCGCCGTGCACCGCCGGGTGCAGCGTCTTCACCCGGCCGTCCATCATCTCCGGGAAGCCGGTCACCTGCTCGATCGGCGATCACCGCGATCTCTCGTCGCTCAGCACCGTGGCGCGTGCCGCCGGTCGAGACGATCTCCCAGCCCAGCGCCGCGAGGCTCCGCGCGAACTCCACGAGGCCGCGCTTGTCGGAGACCGAGATGCAGGGCGCGAGGCATTACCATCGCTCCGCAGTGAGCTGGATGACGTCGGCGAGCGCGACCAGGTCCGGCAGGTCGATCGACCTCGGCCGGCGAGTGGGCGTAGCGCAGCGGCCAGCCGAGGCCGACGTCGGGCACGCCGAAGCGCGTGAAGGTCGAGCCGTCGTTCCCGCCGTTGGTCGTGCCGGCGACGAGCGGGATGTGCCGCGCGCGCGCCAGCGCCAGCAGCGAGTCCACCAGCGCCGGCGGCGTCACCGAGCTGTTGTCCACCGCGCGGACCACCGCGCCGCCGCCGAGCGGCGCGTCGGCGAAGGTCTTGATCTCGAGCGGCGCGTCGGAGGAGACGAAGGTGTCGATGGCGTACACGCGCGCCGGATGCTCGGACGCCGCCACGTGCTCGGCCGCGAACCGCGCGCCCTCGAGCCCGATCTCCTCCCGCGTGGACCAGACGAACAGCACGGCGTGCCGCAGCCGGCGCGCGTCGAGATGGCGCAGCGCGAGGAGCTGCGCGGCGCAGCCGACCCGGTCGTCGAACGAGCGCGCGGTGGCGCGGGTCCCCGCGAGGGCGGCGAAGGACTTCGGCATCGTCACCGCGTCGCCGACCCGGATGCCCAGCGCTTCGGTGGCCGCGCGGCTCCCCGTGCCGGGATCGGCGCGCAGGGCGCCGGGGCTCCGCGCGCGGCGAGCGGCCCGACGCTGTCGCGCGGCATGAAGACGGCCGGCACGACGCCCGTCGCCGTGTGCACCAGCGCCGGCTCGGCCTCGAACAGGGACGGGAAGAACCCGCCGACGGGCCGGAGCTCGAGCTGCCCGTTGTCCCGGATCGCCGTGACGGTGAAGCCGATCTCGTCGAGGTGCGCGACGTACACCACCAGCGGCTCGCCCGTGCCGGCGCGCACCAGGATGTTGCCGGCGGAGTCGATCGTCGGATGCGCCCAGGCGGGCAGCAGCTGGATCACCGCGTCGCGCACCGGCGCCTCGTGACCCGAGACGCCGTAGGTCTCGACCAGCCGCGCGAGACGACGTCGCGCGCCTCGCCGAGGCGTGCGCCGTCCTGGGCGGCGGCGCGTGGGGGAGCGGCCGCCGAGGCCGCGAGCGCCAGGATCGCGGCCGCGGCGAGGCGCCGCGGCGCCGGCGCGCCACGCCGGCCGACGCTCACGGGACGCCCCCCAGGAACGGCCGCAGCCGGTCCGCGAGGGCCGCGACGTCCCTGAGCGACACGGTCTCGACCGGCGTGCGGGCGTAGCGGGTGGGCAGGCTCCACGCGGTCGCGGCCAGCCCTCGCGCCGCCGGGAGAGTGTCGCGCCGGGCGGGCGCCGCGCCGAGGCCGAGGGAGTCCGCCGGGGCGGTCTCGCCGAGCAGGACGACGTCGGCGCCCTGGCGCCGCGCCGCGCGCGTGCTCCGAGCACGAACGAGGCGCCGTCCCACCGGAGGTGCCGCCGCCGGGTGAACGCGGCCACGGCGGTGCCGCCCGGCCGCCCGCGCCGGGCGGCGCGCGGCGTCGAGCAGGGCGGCGCAGGAGGCGCGGGCCGCAACGTCGAGCGCGGCGACGAGATCGGTGCCGTAGCGGTGTGCCCGCTTGGCGCGCGTGACCGGCGCGAGCAGTCCGACGCCGAGGGCTCCGACGCCCGGCGGCGAGGTCGCGCCCACGTCCACGTACGCGTTGTCGAGATTGAACGGCTCCTCGGTCGCGGACGGGCGCCCGCGCGTGAGGTGGATCGACCGCACGCCCACGACGCCGGGGAGCGGGCCGCGGCGGCCGAACACGGTGACGCGCTGGCCCTCGAGGAACTGGTCGTACAGCGGGCCCATCGACGTCGCGCCCACGCGCCGCAGGGTCAGGTAGCCCTCCGGCGTGATGGCGCCGACGACGTAGCCGACCTCGTCCATCGGGCAGAGCGCGACGCGCGTCGGGTCGCCGCTGCCGCGGATCACGACCACGTTCCCGGCGCGATCCGTCGGCGCCCGGGCAGCGCCGCCGCGAGACTCTCCGCCATCGCGTCCTCGAGGCCGGTGACGGCGCTCATGTTCGCGAGCCGGACGACCAGGGAATCGAGCGCGGGCGCGGGCGCGGCGCTGGGCGGCCGAGCGCCGAGCAGCACGCCAGCGCCGCGAGCGCGCTACGCGATCGTGAGCGCATCATCCAGAGCCGGGGAGCGAGGCGGCGGGGCCGAGCGCATCGGAGGCCAGGAAGCACACGGACGCGCCGCCGCAGCGCGCGAACGCGGCCACGACGGCGGGGAGGAGCCGGTGCTCGGCCTCGAGCACGCGCGCGGCGAGCGTCTCGGCGGTGTCGCCGGCCGCACCGGGACGGGCCACTGGGCGACGATCCGGCCGTGGTCGTACTGCTCGTCCACCAGGTGCACCGTGACGCCGGTGATCCGGGCGCCGCTGGCCAGCACCGCCTCGTGCACGCGCCGGCCGTACATCCCCGCGCCGCCGAAGCCGGGCAGCAACGCCGGGTGCACGTTCAGCATCCGCCCGCGATACGCCGCCACGACCCGCGTCCGGCACCCGCTTGAGGTAGCCGGCCAGCACGACGAGGTCGATGGCGTGCCGCGCGAGCAGATCGAGGAGCCGCGTCCGCGTCCTGCCCGTCCTCGGCGATGGTCGGCGGTCGCCACGCCGCGCGCCGCGCGCGCTCGAGGGCGCCGGCCGCCGCCTGGTTGGAGACGACGAGGGCGATGGTGACGGGCGACGACGGTCCGCGAAACGCGTCGAGGAGGGCCTGCAGATTGGATCCATGGCCGGAGGCGAGCACGGCGACGCGCATGATGGCTCCGGTTCTTATCTCACCGACAGCGAGAACGCGCCGTACGACCCCTGCCGGTACGTATTGGCGATCAACCGGTACGCGCCCGAATACGGGAGCGTGTAGGTGATGCGGGCATTGGTGCCGCCGCCCGAGTCGTCGTCGGCGGCGAGCTTCTGGCCGTTGCCGTCCTGGATGATGGCGTAGGCGTCGAAGTCGGACGACACGACGTCCACCTGGATGGCGTCGCCGGCGTGGCCGATGTAGGTCCACGCCTGGAACACCGAGCCGTCGGAGAGCTTGGGGTCGGTCGGGCTCAGCCGCCCCGACATCGTCTGCCCCCGCATGATCTGGCCCACGGTGCCCGGAAGCACGCCGCCGGGAGCGTCGGCGCCGGAGGCCATGCCGAGGCTGTGCAGGCGCACCGTGTAGCGGCCGTAGTGTCCCTTCACCCAGCTGTTGGCGAGGATCGCGGTACACGCCGCTGGTCGGAATCGTGTAGATGATCCGCGCGTTGGTGCCGCCGCCGCCGTCGTCGTTGTCGGTCAGCTTGTTGCCCGCGCCGTCGGTGAGGATGGCGAACGCATCGAAGTCGGTCGAGATCACGTCGATCTGGACGATCTGCCCCGCGACGGCCTCGAAGCGCCACGCCTCGTAGACGCTGCTGTCCCGCAACTGGGGATCGGCACGGTTCAGCTGTCCGCTGACCTCGGCGTTCATCGGGAGGTTGCGCTCGGGAGCCGGGGCGAGGGGCGCCCTCGGCGCGGAGGCGCAGCCGGCGAGGGCCAGGAACGTCAGGGCAAGGTGAGTGCGCTTCATGGGGTTCTCCGCGACCGCTCGGGATTCACTGTGAGGCTCTCGGTGCCTGCTCGATGGACAGGGTGTACATCCCCGCACGCTGCTCGTGGCCGGCGCTGTTCACGACGATCTGGTACGTCCCCGTGGACGGCAGGGTGAGGGTGAGTCGCGAATTGAGGTCGCCTCCCGAGTCGTCGTCCTCACCCAGCGTCGTGCCCGAGGCGTCGAGCAGCAGCAGGTAGGTGTCGAACTCGTCCGACCGGAGGTAGATGGTCACCGTCTCGCCGCCGGTTCCCGCGAACTCCCACACGTCGGCGAACGTGCTGTCCGCCATCACCCGATCCCCGGGCTCGAGCTCGCCCCGCACCACCTGGCCGACGTCGAGCCGCCCCATCTCGCCGGGCGCCGGCGGCGCGTTGCTCGGCTGCGCCGGCGCCACGGCCGATGGGGCCTCGTGCCGGGCGATGGCCAGGGGATGCGTCGTCTCGGTGGTCTGCGCGGCGAGCGGCCTCAGGCCCGCGCCCGCCACGAGGCCGAGGCCGGCCACGGCGCCCGAAAGCACACCGCGAATCACGCCGGCCGGCGCGCCGTGCATACGCCCTTACCGCACGCTCACCGGACGGTCAGCGTGTACATCCCCGTCTGCCGCTGGGGGCCGTTGCTGTTCACCACGATCTGGTACGTGCCGGCCGCCGGCAGCGTGAAGGCGAGCCCCGAATTCGGATGCCCCGCCGATTCCGCCAGGACGTGGCCCGTGCCGTCGAGCAGCTGCAGGTACGTGGGGAACTCGTCGGACCGGAGCTCGATCGCGATGTTCTGATTCGCGTTCCCCTGGATCTGCCAGATGTCCGCGTACGTGCTGTCCGATCCCATCACCTGATCGCCGGGCTCGAGGCGGCCCCGCACCGACTGGCCCGCCATGATCTGGCCCATCTGTCCCGGCGCGGGAATGGCGTTGGACGGCGCCGCACCGGCCAGCGGCGTCACCGTCGGCTGGGCGAGCGGGGTCACGGTCGGCTGGGCGAGCGGCGTCGGCTGCATCTGCATCGGCGTCCCGAGGGCCTGCACCTGCAGCGTGTAGCTGCCGGGGGAGGTGGACGCCAGGCCCGTGGTCACGCCCAGCCGATACGTCCCGCTGGTAGGGCAGGTGAACCGCAGGCGCGCGTTGAGCCCCTCGCCGCCGTCGTCGTCGTGCGCCACCTCGGTGCCCGCCGGGTCGAACACGATGAGGTAGTTGTCCCAGCTCGACAGCACGTCGATCTGCGTGGACTGACCCGCGCTGCACTGGAAGCCGTAGACCTGGATCGGCTTGTTGTTCCAGCCCGGACCACCCGCGATCAGGGTGTTCTGCACCTGCTGGTTGAGCCCGATCTGGCCGGTGAGCCCGAGCGACGTGACGTTCGGGAGCGCGCTCACCAGCGGCCCGGTCACCATCGACGTCTGCCCGGCCTGCAGCTGGAGCGTGAACGCGCCGTACTGCCCCGACTGGAGGGTGTTGGCGACGATCTGGTACATCCCGGTGTACGGCAGCTGCTGGATGATGCGGGAGTTGAGCCCGCCGCCGCCGTCGTCGTCGTGCGCGATGGACTGGCCGTTCTGGTCCCGCAGGTACAGGTAGGCATCGAACGCGCTGGACATCAGGTCGATCTGCACCGACTGCCCGGCATTGCCCATGAAGGTGAACAACTTGTAGTGCGATCCGTCGGTGAGCGTCGGGTCGCTGGCGGTCAGCTCGCCGCTCACCGACGTGCCGAGCGGGATCTGCTGCGCCGTCCCCGCCGTCTGCTGCGCCGTCTGCTGCATGTCCGAGGCGCGCAGCTGCAGCGTGAAGGCCCCGGTTTCGCCCCGGCCGACCGTGTTGGCGAAGATCTGGTAGGTCCCGGTATACGGCAGCGTCTGGGTGATCCGGGAGTTGTGGCCGCCGCCGCCGTCGTCGTCGTGCGCGATGGTCTGGCCGTACTGGTTCTTCAGGTACAGATAGGCGTCGAAGTCGGCGGACAGCAGGTCGATCTGGACGGTCTGGCCGGCGGTCCCGTTGAAGGTGAACAGCTTGTAGTGCGTTTGGTCCGACATGACCGGATCGGACAGCTGGATCTGTCCCGTGACCGACGTGCCGATCGGGATCTGCTGCTGCGCGCGCGCCGGATGCGTGAGCCCGGCCGCCAACGCGAGGCCCACCACCAGCGTGCGACCGACGGCAGCGCCATGCCGAAGCGACATATCCGCATCCTCCTCGATGCCCGTGACTGGGGCGACTGTACCCGGGGGTCCCTTCCTCCGAGGTGAGTATACGGCCGCCGTGACGGGGCGCAATACCGCGACGCGGCGCGCGAGCCTGGTGACGCGCGTCACCGTGGCGGGAGGCCGATGAGTCGCGCCACCGCGCCGAAATCGGAGGCCACCGCGAGGCCCAGGGCACGCGCCCGAGCGGCCTCGTCCGGCAGCTGCGGCGACTCGATCACCAGGCCGCGGCCGCCGAGCCGGAGCGCCGGCTCCGCATCGCTCACGCGGTCGCCCACCATCCACGAGCGCGCCAGGTCGAGGCCCAGCTCGCGGGCGGCCTGCTCGAACAGCGCGACGCCGGGCTTGCGGCAATCGCACGGGCCCGTGATGTCGGGGTGGTGCGGGCAGAAGTAGGCGCCGGCGAAGCGCACGCCGTGCGGCGCGAGCAGCTCGCCGAGTCGGGCCTGCACGGCGGCGAAGCCCTCCGGTCCGTAGAATCCGCGGGCGATGCCCGACTGGTTGCTCACGACGACCAGCGGCCAGCCGGCGCGGGCGAGCTCGCCGAGGCCGTGCGCGACGCCCGGCAGAAGCTCGACCAGCGCGGGATCGTGCAGGTAGCCGGGATCGCGGACCAGGGTGCCGTCGCGGTCGAGGAACACGGCGGCGCGCATCCGGCTACGCGAGGGCCGCGGTCACGGCGGCGACGACGGCGCTCTCGTCCTCGGGGAGGATGGTCCGGACGTCGAGCGCGACGCGCCCGGCGGTGACCACGGCGACGACGGGCGGGTCGGCCTGCCGGAGCCGCTCGGCCACGGTGGCCGCGCGGAGCCGGGCTGGCGCCAGCTCCACGCCGGCGCTGGGCAGCTCGATGCCGGGGAACGCGCCGCCGCCCACCGCGGCGCGGGTGGGCCGCACGACGGCCTGCGCCGCGGGCGGCAGGCGGCCCGCGAGCGCGGCGGCGCGCGCCTCCAGCGCCTGGAGCGGCGCGGTCAACATCCTCAGCACCGGGATCTCCCGGCGCGCGTCGCGGGGATCCTGGTACAGGGCGAGGGTGGCCGCGAGGGCGCCGAGGGTGAGCTTGTCGGCGCGCACGGCCCGCGCCAGCGGGTTGGAGCGGCAGCGCGCGACGAACGCCGTCGCCCCGACCAGGATGCCCGCCTGCGGACCGCCGAGCAGCTTGTCGCCCGAAGCGGCCACCGCGGTGGCGCCGCTGCGCGCGGCCGCGGGCAGCGTCGGCTCTCCGGCGAGGCCGTCGCCGGCGAGGTCGAGCATCAACCCGCCTCCGAGGTCGTAGATCACCGGTACGCGGCGCGTGCGGCCCAGGGCGACCAGCTCGGCCAGCGCCGCCTCCGCGACGAAGCCTTCCTGCCGGAAATTGGAGCGGTGCACCTTGAGAATCGCCAGCGGCCGCTTGGCGCCGCGCGGCGCCGCGCCGGCGCGGCGGAGCGCGGCGATCGCGCGCTCGTAGTCCGCCAGCCGGGTGCGGTTGGTGGTGCCCACCTCGACCAGGTGCGCGCCGCTGGTCTCCAGGATCTCCGGAATGCGGAACCCTCCGCCGATCTCGATCAGCTCGCCGCGCGAGACGATGACGTCGCCGCCGGCGGCCGCGGTCGAGAGCGCGAGCAGGAGGGCGGAGGCCGCGTTGTTCACGACCATCGCCGCGGCGGCGCCGGTCAGGGTGACGAGGAGCCCGGCGCAGTGCACGTGGCGGTCGCCGCGCGCGCCGCGCTCGGAATCGTACTCGAGCGTGGAGTATCCCGGCGCGAAGTCGAGGATGGCGCGGCACGCCGCCTCGGCGAGCGGCGCGCGGCCCAGGTTGGTGTGCAGCACCACTCCGGTGGCGTTGATGCACCTGCGCAGCGTCGGTCGCATGGCGAGGCGGAGCGCCTCCGCCACCGAGCGCGCCCAGGCGCCGGCGTCGCGTGGCGCCACATCCGGCGCGCGGCGCGCGGCGCCGACGGCGTCCCGCACCGCCCGCACCTGGACGGCCCGCGGCGCGCCGGCGAGCACGGCGGCGACCTCCGGTTCGGCGAGCAGCCGGCTCACCGAGGGCAGGCCGCGGCGCGCGTCCGTCATCGCGGTGAGAGGGGCGGGCGCGGGGGCGGGGGCGGGGGCGCGCCCGGACGGGTCGAGTCGGTCCGGGTGGGGAGCGAGTCGGGGCGGGGCACCGCCGGCGGGCCGTGGGGGCGCGCCGGGGTGGAGTCCCGGTGCCCCGGCGTCGTGTCGGCCCGCGCCGGCGGTGGCAGCGTGTCCGCGCCCGTCGCGGGGCGCAGGGTGTCGGCGCGTGCCGCGGCCCGCCGGAGCGAGTCCGCTCGGGTTTCCGGGCGCGGCGGAGGGGGCTTGGGCACCATCAGCGACGCGCCACCGCTCCACGCGACACCGGTGAGGCCGCGCACGCCCGACACGGTGACGTGGTAGCGGGCGCCCACCTGGAGCGGCGCGACGAGCCGCACGACGCGCCGGTCGGTGGGCGCCGGGCGACGCTCCAGCATCCGCATGGCGGGCGTGGTGTCGGCGCGGGTCGTGGCGCGAGCGCCGAGGGGCGGGGGCCGGTTGGCGGCCCGCAGCGGAGGTGCGGCGGCGGCCGGAGCCGCCGGTCGCGCCGGCGCGGCCCGCCGTTGGCCGGAATCCGCGGCCTCCGCCGCCCGGCGCTGGGCGGAGTCCCGGGCCGCGGCCGCGGCCTTGGTGACGCTGTCGTAGCCCGCCGGCGTGAACACCTGCGCGAGTGCGAGGAACTGCGTCGTATCCTCGGCGGGCGCGACGTGCACGCGCGAGGTGTCCAGCGGCTGGCCCGGGTCGAGCGGGCGGTCGAAGGTGAGCCGGAGCGTCAGGCTGTCGACGAGCTCCACGCTCCTGAGCCTCGGGCCCACGGTGTCGTGGGTGAACGCGTACAGCTCGACGGCCGCCGAATCCTGCAGCGTCACGCGCGCGGTGTCGTACGCCTCGCGCGCGTCGCGGCGCCGGTTCCCGTTCTGGTCGACGACGCCGTACACCAGATAGGTCCCGGCGGGCATCGCGGGCATCGCGAAACTCCCGCTGGAGTCGGCCAGGGCGCGGTAGGGCAACGAGTCGGGCAGCAGCACGGCTTCGACCAGCGCGGCCACCGCCGCGTGATTGGCGGTCCAGTCCACGACGGTCCCGCGCAGCACGGCGCTGGGGATCGCCGGGCCGGTGGAGAAGACGACGAGCTTGCCCTGCTTCATCCGGTTCTGGCGCAGATCGGCGATGACCGGGAGCAGCTCGACCCGGTAGATGCGCCCCGCCTTGAAGCCGCCCTTGGGCTCGACGGTGAGCCGGGTGCGCCGCCAGTCCACGGTGACCTTGCCGGGGGCGGGAGACAGGAGCACGGCGCCCGCGATGTCGCGCTGCTGCGCCACGATCTGCTCGCTGATCACCTCGTCGAAGTCGATCTCGACCCGGTGCGGCGGGGTCGCGAGCACCGCCCCCGATTCCGGCACGACCTGCACCACGTGCGGCGGCGTCGTGTCGGGCGGGCCTCCGGGCGGGTCGCCCGCGGACGCGCAGGCGAGGGCCAGCGCGCCCGCGACGGCCGCGGCGGCGGCCGCTACCTGCAGCCGAGGGCCGCGAGCTTGGCGGCGATGGCGTCGCGCTTCGCCGACCACTGCTGCTCCTTCTCGGTTTCGCGCGCGACCACCTCGGCCGGCGCGCGCGCACGGAACGCCTCGTTGCCGAGCTTGCCCCGCACGGCGGTGAGCTGCGTCTCCAGGCGCGTCAACTCCGCGCGCAGCTTGGCGCATTCCTTGGCGACGTCGATGATGCCGCCGAGGCGGACGAACAGGTCGGCGCCCTCCGGGAGCACGGCGTGGGCGCCGGGCTCCGCGGCCCCCGGCGCCTCGCCGCCCTCGCCGAGGTCGGACAGCTGCGCCAGGCGGTCCACCATGTGGCGCTCGCGGCCGATGGCCTCGCGCGCCCAGGCGCTCGCCCGCCCGACGGTGACCGAGACGCGCTGGCCGGGCTTCACGCCGTAGTCGGCGCGGATCGCGCGGACCGCGTCGACCAGCGCCTGAAGGAAGCCGAAGGCGCGCTCCGCCTCCGGGTCGTCGCGCCCGGCGTCCGCGCCGGGCCAGGGCGCGACCATGATCGAGGCGTCGGCGTGGCCCGGGAGGCGGCGGTACAGCGCCTCGGTGATGAAGGGCATCGCCGGATGGAGCAGGCGCAACAGCCGGTCGAAGGCGTGCGCCGCCACCGCACGCGCCACGTCGCCGCCGGGCACGTCGCCCCGGAGGCGGGCCTTGATCGCCTCGAGGTACCAGTCGGCGAAGTCGTTCCACAGGAAGTGGTAGGGCGTCCCCACCGCGTCGTTGAGCCGGAACTTCTCCAGATGCTCCGTGGTCTCGCGCACCGCGCGCGCCAGCCGCGAGGTGATCCAGCGGTCCGCCAGGGTGAGCCGCTCCGCGGGCACCTCGGCCAGCGGCGGCACCGGGGCGTCGCCCAGCGATGCGAGCAGCAGGCGGCCGACGTTCCACAGCTTGTTGGCGAAGTTCCGGCCCGAGGCGAACGACGTGTCCAGGTCGTGCGGGTCGAGGATGATGTCCGTCCCCACCGCGAGCCCGCTGGTGACGGCGAACCGCAGGGCGTCGGCGCCGTAGCGCCGCACCACCTCGAGCGGGTCGATCCCGTTGCCCAGCGACTTGGACATCTTCACGTGATCCGTGTCGCGCACCGTGCCGTGCAGGTACACGGTGTGGAACGGCACGCGCCCGGCGAAGTGGAGGCCCGCCATGATCATCCGGGCCACCCAGAAGAAGATGATCTCCGGCGCCGTCACCAGGACGTCGGTCGGGTAGTAGCGCGCCAGGTCCTCCGTCCGCTCCGGCCAGCCCAGCGTGGACATCGGCCACAGCCACGAGCTGAACCAGGTGTCGAGCACGTCCTCGTCCTGTCGCAGCGGCGCGCCGCACGCGGGACACGCCGTGGGGTCTTCCCGGAAGGCGCTCTGCAGGCCGCACGCGTCGCAGTACCAGACCGGAATGCGGTGCCCCCACCACAACTGGCGCGAGATGTTCCAGTCGCGGATGCCGGTGAGCCACTGCTCGAACTCGTCGCCGCGGCGCTCCGGGATGAACCGCACCTCGCCCTTGCGGTAGGCCTCGAGCGCGGGCGCCGCCAGCGGCTCCATGGTGACGAACCACTGGTCGCTGAGGCGCGGCTCCACCACCGTGTCGCAGCGATAGCAGTGACGCACCGCGTGCAGCCGGGTCTCCACCTTCTCCAGCAGCCCCTTGGCCTTGAGCATCGCCACGATCGCCGTGCGGGCCTCGAAGCGGTCGAGCCCGAACAGCGGCGCCGGGACGCGGCCGCCCGGCTTGCCCTCCAGCGCGGCGTCGGCCATGCGGGCGTCGGCGGTCATCACGATCGGCGAGGCGAGGTCGTGGCGGCGGCCCACCGCGAAGTCGTCCGCGTCGTGCGCGGGCGTGATCTTCACGAAGCCGGTGCCGAAGCCCGCCTCGACGTGCTCGTCGGCGATGATCGGGATCTCCAGCTCCGCGATGGGCAGGATCACGTGCCGGCCGACGAACGGCCGGCGCTCCTCGTCCCCGGGGTTCACGGCGATCGCGACGTCGCCCAGCATCGTCTCGGGCCGGGTGGTCGCGACGGTGACGTGGCCCTCGGCGTCGGCGAGCGGGTAGCGGATGTAGTACAGCGCTCCCTCCACGTCGGCGTGCTCCGCCTCCTCGTCCGACAGGGCCGTGTGGCAGCGCGGGCACCAGTGGATCACGCGGTACCCGCGGTAGATCAGCCCTTCCTCCCACAGGCGGACGAACGCCTCGCGCACCGCGCGGCTCATCGCGGGGTCGAGCGTGAAGCGGGTGCGCGACCAGTCGCACGAGCAGCCGATGGCCTTGAGCTGCTGGAGAATCGTGTCGCCCTTCCGGCGCACGTGCGCCCACACCCGCTCGACGAACGCCTCGCGGCCGAGATCGAACCGGGTCTTGCCCTCGGCGGCCAGCAGCTTCTCGACCACGTTCTGGGTCGCGATCCCCGCGTGGTCGGTGCCCGGCACCCACAGCGCCGCCCGGCCGCGCATCCGTTCGAAGCGGACCAGCACGTCCTGGACGGTGTTGTTGAGCCCGTGCCCCATGTGGAGCACGTCCGTCACGTTGGGCGGCGGGATGACGATGACGTAGGGCCGCGCGCCGGGTGCCGTCGTTGGCGCGAACAGGCCGCGCGAGAGCCAGTCCGCGTAGAGCGGCGCCTCGATGGCGGCGGCGCTGTACTGCGGCGCGAGCGTGGCGCCGTCGCTCATCGCGCCGTCACGGCTGCAAAAAAGCCCGCGTAGAGCGGGCCGCGGAGCCGGGGCATGCCTCGTGCCTCAACCGCGCGCGGCCAGCGGCGTGCTCGGCCCGGCTACCGATCGGGCCTCCCCGTCCGCTCCCGGCACCAGCAAGTGGTTCAACACCGTCCGGCCCTCCGCCACCGCGCGCACCACGTCGCCGGCGAGCGTCACCTCGCTCGGGTACGCGACGCGGCCACTCAGCTCGACGATCCCGCCCTCCAACACGCGCACCCGCACCGCGCGGCGCCCCAGCACGGCGTCGCGCCGCAGCGCATCGAGCACGCGGCCTTCGAGCCGCTCCGCCTCGTCATCGTTCCACGGCTCGTCCCCGTGCCGGCGCACCTTCCAGCGCTCGAGCGCGCCCGCCACGCGCCGCGAGTTCACCCGTCCGATCCGCTCGGCCGCGAAGTACCCCGCCACGAGGCCGAGGCCCGCGCCCGAGGCCAGCAGCAGCAGGTCGCCGATGGAAAGGGATGAGCGGTGTTCGTGGCGCGACACGCCGACTCCGTGTGGAAACAGGGGTGGCCCCTCGCTACATTGCAGGCCAGTCTCTAACAGTGGCGAAGCGGGCTTCCTGTCGCAAGTTGCGCCCCGTGTCGCCTCGCTGTCGAATGGAGGATGCGCCGGGCCCGGCGGGTGCGCCGCCCGGAGTGTTATGAGCCAAGAACTCGTGGTGACGCTCCCCGACGGATCGGAGCGGCGCGTTCCCCCCGGGACCACGCCGCGGGCCATCGCCCAGTCCATCGGCGCGGGCCTCGCGCGGGCGGCCGTGGCGGCCCGCCTCGACGGCCAGATCGTGGAGCTGGACCGCCCGCTCGCGCGGTCGGGGCCGTTCCAGATCCTCACCGAGAAGGATCCGGACGCGCTGGGCGTGCTGCGCCACTCCGCGGCTCACGTCCTGGCGACCGCGGTGCGCCGCCTGTTCCCCGACGCCGGGATCGGCTTCGGCCCGTCCATCGACGACGGCTTCTACTACGACTTCGACGTCCCGCGCCCGTTCACGCCGGAAGACCTCGAACGGATCGAGGCGGAGATGCGGCAGGTGGTCGCGGCCGCCTACCCGATCGTGCGCGAAGAGGTGAGCCGCGCGGAGGCGGAGCGGCGGTTCGCGGGCGACCCCCTCAAGCTCGAGCGGCTCGCCGAGATCGGGGAGGGCGAGGTGATTTCGGTGTACCGCGACGGGCCGTTCGAGGACCTGTGCCGCGGCCCGCACCTCGCCACCACCGGGCGGCTGGAGCATTTCAAGCTGCTGCACGCGGCCGGGGCCTACTGGCGCGGCGACGAGCGGCGCCAGATGCTGCAGCGCATCTACGGGACGGCCTGGTTCAGCAAGCAGGACCTCGAGACCTACCTGCGGCGGCTGGAGGAGGCGCGCCAGCGCGACCACCGGCTGCTGGGCAGGCAGCTCGACCTGTTCAGCGTGCAGGACCTGGTGGGGCCGGGCCTCATCTTCTGGCACCCCAAGGGCGCGATGCTCCAGTTCCAGCTGCGCCGCTTCATCGAGGACGTGCTGCTGGAGCGCGGCAACCAGCTGGTCTACACGCCGCACCTCACGCGCGAGCAGCTGTTCCTCAAGTCCGGCCACCTGCCGTGGTACGCCGACAACCAGTTCCCGGCGATGGGCGCGGGGGAGGGCGAGGCGGAGGACGTGCGCTACCGGGTGAAGCCGATGAACTGCCCGATGCACATCCTGGTGTACGCCTCGCAACAGCGCAGCTACCGCGACCTGCCGCTCCGGCTCTC
This sequence comes from uncultured Gemmatimonadales bacterium, assembly GCA_963729955.1. Classification (GTDB taxonomy): domain Bacteria; phylum Gemmatimonadota; class Gemmatimonadetes; order Gemmatimonadales; family JACORV01; genus Fen-1245. Next base: position 22,557 of record CAVSQA010000030.1, on the reverse strand, counting down.
GGAGATCGCCAACGTCTACCGCAACGAGCGGTCCGGGACGCTGCACGGGATGCTGCGGGTGCGCGGCCTCACCATGGACGACGGGCACATCTTCCTGCGCCCCGACCAGATCGAAGACGAGATCTTCCAGCTGCTCGACATCGTGGAGCTGGTGATGGGGCAGACCTTCGGGCTGGCCTACCGGCTCGACCTGGCGACGCGGCCGGAGAAGAAGCTGGGCAGCGACGAGGCCTGGGAGCAGGCGGAGCGGGCCCTCGAGGCGGCGCTCAAGCGGCGCGGCGCGACCTACCGGCTGGACGCCGGGGGCGGCGCGTTCTACGGGCCGAAGATCGACATCAAGTTCGACGACGCCATCGGCCGCGAGTGGCAGGGCGCGACCATTCAGCTCGACTTCCAGCTCCCCGAGCGCTTCCAGCTCGAGTACACCGGGGCCGACAACAAGCCGCACCGGCCGGTGATGATCCACCGCGCGATCTACGGCACGCTGGAGCGGTTCATCGGCTTCCTGATCGAGCACTTCGCCGGGGCGTTCCCGCTGTGGCTGGCCCCCGAGCAGGTGCGGGTGCTGCCGATCTCCGACGCCCAGGCGGCGGCGGCGCGCGCGCTCCAGGAGCGGCTCAAGGCGGCGGGCGTCCGCGCCGTGCTCGACGACCGGAGCGACACGCTGAATTACCGCATCCGCGAGGCGGAGCTCAACAAGGTGCCCTACATGGCCGTGATCGGCGCGCGCGAGGCGGAGGGCGCGACGGTCGCCCTGCGGATCCGCGGGGCCGGCAAGAAGCAGGACGTGCTCACCCAGGACGCGTTCCTCGCCCGCGTGACGGACGAGGTCAAGACCCGCTGGCGAGGTCCGTGATGGCGAGTTCCGATCCCCGCACGACGCCCGTGATCGTGAGCGCGACGCGCACGCCCATCGGGCGCTTCCTGGGCGGCCTGGCGCCGCTCCCCGCGCCGCGGCTGGGGGCCGTGGCCATCCGCGAGGCTGTGCGCCGGGCCGGCGTGGACGGCGGCGCGGTGGACGACGTGATCATGGGCAACGTCGTGCAGGGCGGCGTCGGCCAGGCGCCGGCGCGGCAGGCGGCGATCGCCGCGGGGCTGCCGGGCACCGTCCCCGCGCTCACCATCAACAAGGTGTGCGGCTCGGGCCTGAAGGCGGTGATGCTGGCGGCGCAGGCCATCAAGGCGGGCGACGCCTCGTGCGTCGTGGCGGGTGGGATGGAGTCGATGTCCAACGCGCCCTTCTACCTGTTCGGCCTCAGGAGCGGCGTCAAGCTCGGCAACCAGCCGCTGGTCGACGGCGTCGTCCACGACGGGCTGTGGTGCTCGTTCGGCGACTGCCACATGGGGTCGTACGCGGAGTACACCGCCGAGCAGGCCGGCGTGTCGCGCGAGGACCAGGACCGCTTCGCCCTCGACAGCCACCGCAAGGCGGTCGCGGCGCAGCAGTCACGCGCGTTCGACGCCGAGATCGTCGCGGTCGAGATCGCCGACCGCAAGGGCACGGTGACGATCGCGACGGACGAGGCGCCGCGCGCCGACACCACGCTCGAGGCCCTCGCCCGGCTCAAGCCCGCGTTCGCGAAGGTCGGGACCGTGACGGCGGGCAATGCCCCCGGCCTCAACGACGGCGCCAGCGCCCTGGTGGTGACCTCGCTCGCCTTCGCGCGGGAGCGCGGCCTCGCGCCGCTGGCTCGCGTCACCGGGTACGCGACCGGCGGCGGCGAGCCGAAGGAAATCTTCTTCGCCCCGATCGCGGCCGTGCGCGCGTTGATGAAGCAGGACGGGAAGGCGATCGGCGACTACGACCTGATCGAGGCCAACGAGGCCTTCGCCGTCCAGGCGCTGGCCGACGGCCGCGCGCTGGGCTGGGACTGGTCGCGGGTCAACGTGAACGGCGGCGCCGTGGCGCTCGGCCACCCGATCGGCGCGAGCGGCGCGCGCGTGCTCACGACGCTGCTCTACGCCATGCAGGCCCGCGGTGCCGCGACCGGCCTGGCGACCCTTTGCCTGGGCGGCGGCAACGCCGTCGCCCTTTCCGTGGAGCGCATCGCATGATCTCGACCGCATCGGCCGCATCCCGCGCTTCCGCCCGACCCCGCTCCGCCGCGGCGGTGTCCATCGCCGCCGCCGTGCTGCTCGTCGCGCTGGCCTCCCAGCTGGCGGTCCCGCTCCCGGGCACGCCGGTCCCGCTGACGCTGCAGCCGCTCGCGGTGCTGCTGGTGGGCGGGCTCCTGGGCCCGCGCCGGGGCGCGACCGCCATGGTGGTCTACCTGCTGCTCGGGGCCGCCGGCCTGCCCGTGTTCGCCCCGTTCGGCGCGCCGGGGCTGGCGCGGCTGTTCGGCCCCACCGGCGGCTACCTCCTCGCGTTCCCCGTCGCCGCGGCCGTCGTGGGCCGGGTGACAGAAGGCCGCGCCGGGTGGCCGTCCTTGCTCGGCGGCCCGCTGCTGGGCATGCTCGTGATCCACGCCGGCGGCCTCGCGCAGCTCGTCGTGCTGACCGGCAACGCGCGGGCGGCGTTCGCCGCGGGCGTCCTGCCTTTCGCGCTCGGTGACACGCTGAAGATCCTGGTCGCCGCGCTGGTGCTGCGGCGGTCGGCAGGTTGGACGCGGGCGCTCCGGTGAGCGCCCGCCGTGCCGTCGGGGGGGTCTGAGCCCATGAGAAGCGTGGCGGTGGTCGGCGCCGGCACGATGGGCAACGGCATCGCGCACGTGTTCGCGGAGCACGGCTGGGAGGTGGCGCTGGTGGACGTGGCCTCGGCGGCCCTCGAGAAGGCCGTGGCCACCATCGCGGGCAACCTGGACCGCCAGATCAAGAAGGGCACGCTCACCGCCGAGGCGCGCGACGCGGCGCTCTCGCGCATCAGGCCGGCGACCGACCTGGGCGCCGCCGCGGGCGCGGAGCTGGTCGTCGAGGCGGCGGCCGAGAGCGAGGCCGTGAAGTTCCCGCTGTTCGCCGAGCTGGACCGGCTCGCGCCCCCGGCACGGTGCTGGCCAGCAACACCAGCTCCATCTCGATCACCGCCCTGGCCGCCCGCACGCGGCGGCCCGACGCGGTGATCGGCATGCACTTCATGAACCCGGTCCCGGTCATGGCGCTGGTCGAGGTGATCCGGGGCCAGGCGACGAGCGACGCCACGGCCGGCCGGGTGATGGCGATCGCCCGGGAGCTGGGCAAGACCCCCGTCGAGGTGAACGACTACCCGGGCTTCGTGTCGAACCGGGTGCTGATGCCGATGATCAACGAGGCGGTGTTCTGCCTGATGGAGGGCGTGGCGTCGGCCGAGTCGATCGACACGGTGATGCGGCTCGGGATGCACCACCCCCTCGGCCCGCTCGCCCTGGCCGACCTGATCGGGCTCGACGTGTGCCTCGCCATTCTCGAGGTCCTGCACCGCGGGCTGGGTGACGACAAGTACCGGCCGTGCCCGCTCCTCAAGCGCATGGTCGCCGCCGGCCAGCTCGGCCGGAAGAGCGGCCGCGGCTTCTACGACTATCGCGGCGCCGCGACCTCGTGAACGCCGCCGCCGTCCGCCCCGAGGAGCAGGAGCAGATTCTCCAGCTGGTCCGCGACTTCGCCGCCGAGCACATCGCGCCCAACGCGGCGCGCTGGGACGCCGAGAAGCACTTCGACCGGGACGTCATCGACCGGCTCGGCGCCCTCGGGTTCCTGGGCATGCTGGTGCCCGAGGAGTACGAGGGGCTCGGGCTGGATACGCTCACCTACCTCCAGGCCATCGAGGAGATCGCCGCCGCCGACGCGTCGGTCTCGGTCTCGGTCGCGGTCCACAACTCGCTGCCGAGCCAGATGCTGCTCCGGCACGGGACCGCGGCGCAGAAGGACCGCTGGCTCCGGCCCATGGCGCGCGGCGAGCGGCTGGCCGCGTTCGCCTTGTCCGAGGCCGACGCCGGCTCCGACGCGGCCGCGCTCAGGGCCGAGGCCCGGCGCTCGGGCGACGGCTGGGTCCTGAACGGCGCGAAGGCGTGGGTGAGCAACGGCGGAACGGCGGACCTCGTCCTGGCGATGGTGCGCACCGACGGCGACGGCGAGCGCCGCGGGGCGCACGGCATCGGCTGCTTCGTCGTCCCGTCCGACGCGCCCGGGTTCGTGGTGGGCAAGGCCGAGGACAAGATGGGCCTCAGGGCCGCGAACACCTCGGCGGTCTACTTCGAGGACCTGAAGCTCGCGGGCGATCACCTGCTGGGCGAGCCCGGCGCGGGCTTCGTGTACGCCCTCGAGGCGCTGGACAGCGGCCGGATGGGCATCGCGGCCCAGGCGTGCGGCGTCGGGAGAGCGGCGCTCGGCCACGCCTGCCGCTACGCGGCGCAGCGCCGCCAATTCGGTCGCGCCATCCGGGAATTCGAGGCGATCCAATTCAAGCTGGCCGACATGGCCACCCGGCTCGCCGCGGCCCGGTCCTTGCTGCACGAGGCGGCACGGCGCAAGGACGCGGGCGAGGACGTCACCGCGTGGGCGGCGATGGCCAAGCTCCATTGCTCGGAAACCGCGATGTGGGTCGCGACCCAGGCGGTGCAGGTCTTCGGCGGGTACGGCTACATGCGGGATTACCCGGTCGAGCGGCTGATGCGCGACGCCAAGGCGACGGAGATCTACGAGGGGACGTCCGAGATTCAGCGCCTGGTCATCGCGCGCGAGCTCCTGGCTTCTTCCACCTGAACGGGAAACCCGAACGACCGATGGACATCTTCGAGATGCTGGCCGAAAGCGATCACGAGCAGCTGGTGTACTGCCAGGAACCCTCGTCGGGGTACCGCGGCCTGATCGCCATCCACAACACCACCCTGGGCCCCGCGCTCGGCGGGACCCGCTACTGGCACTACAAGTCCGAGAGCGACGCCGTGATCGACGCGCTCCGCCTGTCGCGCGGGATGACCTACAAGGCCGCCGTCGCCGGCCTGTCGCTCGGGGGAGGGAAGTCCGTGGTGATGGCGGACCACGGCACCCAGGACCGGGAGGCGATCTTTCGCGCCCACGGCCGGTTCATCGAGTCGTTGAAGGGGCGCTACATCACCGCGGAGGACGTGGGGACGAGCCCGGCGGACATGGATCACATCCACCTGGAGACCGAGCACGTGGTGGGGCTCCAGGGCCGCTCCGGCGATCCGTCGCCGGTGACCGCCTACGGCGTGTACCGCGGCATCAAGGCGGCCGTCAAGGTGACGTTCGGAAGCGACAGCCTGGCCGGCAAGACCATCGCGGTGCAGGGATGCGGGCACGTGGGGTACTACCTGTGCGGCTACCTGCACGAGGAGGGCGCGCGGCTGGTGGTGACCGACATCGACACCGAGAAGGTCAAGCGGGTGGTGGAGGAGTGCCGCGCCCGGGCCGTGGGCCTCGACGAGATCTACGGCGTCCAGGCGGAGGTGTTCGCGCCGTGCGCGCTCGGTGCCGTCATCAACGACACGACGATCAAGCAGCTCAGGGTGAAGATCGTGGCCGGAGGGGCCAACAACCAGCTCGCGGAGGAGCGCCACGGCGACCTCCTGGAGGAGAAGGGCATCCTGTACGCGCCCGACTACGTGCTGAATGCCGGCGGGCTGATCAACGTGAACAGCGAGCTCGAGGGCTGGTCGGCGGAGCGCGCGAAGCGCAAAGCCGGCGAGATCTACGACACGTTGCTGCGGCTGTTCGATCTCGCGAAGGAAGAGGGCATTCCCACCTACCGCGCCGCGGACCGCCTGGCCGAGCGGCGCATCGAGGCGGTGGGCAAGCTGAAGCGGACCTGGGTATGAGCACGAACGGGTGGCGGCCGGATGCCGCGCTCGTCGCCGCCGATCCGGTGGTGGCGGACATCCTGGCGCGCGAGACCGCGCGGCAGGCCGAGGGCCTGGAGCTGATCGCCTCGGAGAACTTCGCGTCGCCGGCGGTGCTGGCGGCGATGGCCTCGCCGCTCAACAACAAGTACGCCGAGGGGTATCCGGGCAAACGTTACTACGGCGGCTGCGAGGTGGTCGATGAGGTGGAGCGGCTGGCGATCGACCGGGCCAAGCAGCTGTTCGGCGCCGCGCACGCCAACGTCCAGCCGCACAGCGGCAGCCAGGCGAACTTCGCGGCCTACCTGGCGGTGGCCAACCCGGGCGACACCCTGATGGGCCTGGCGCTGCGGCACGGCGGCCATCTCACCCACGGCGCGCCGGTGAGCGCGTCGGGGCGCCTGTTCCGCGCGGTGCAGTACGGCGTCCGGGAGAGTGACGGCCGGATCGATCTGGATCAGGTGCGCGAGATGGCGCGCGCCGAGCGGCCGAAGCTCATCATCACGGGGGGCAGCGCGTATCCGCGGATCATCGACTTCGCCGGCTTCGCCGCCATCGCGCGGGAGGTCGGGGCGGCGCTGGTGGTGGACATGGCCCACTTCGCCGGCCTGGTCGCGGGTGGCGTGCACCCCTCCCCGGTGCCGCACGCCGACATCGTCACCAGCACCACGCACAAGACGCTGCGCGGGCCGCGGGGCGGGCTGATCCTGGCCCGGGAGGCGCTCGCCAAGGCGGTGGACAAGCAGGTGTTCCCGGCCACCCAGGGCGGTCCGCTGATGCACGTCATCGCCGCGAAGGCCGTCGCGCTCGGCGAGGCGCTGCAGCCCGGCTTCCGCGCCTATTCCGCCCAGGTCGTCGCCAACGCGAAGGCGCTGGGCGACGCGCTGATGGAGCGCGGGTTCGTGCTCGTCTCGGGCGGCACCGACACGCACCTGCTGCTGGTGGACCTGCGGGCCAGGGGGCTCACCGGCAAGCTGGTGGAGGAAGCGCTCGGGCGCGCGGGGATCGCGGTGAACAAGAACACCGTGCCGGGCGATCCGCAGTCGCCGTTCGTCACCAGCGGCGTGCGGATCGGCACGCCGGCCCTCACGACCCGCGGCATGCGCGAGGGCGAGATGCGCACCATCGCCGGCCTGATCGACCGGGCCGTGGAGCGTCGTGACGACGCCGGCGCGCTGGAGCGGTTGAAGCACGAGGTGCTGGACCTGGCGGAACAGTTCCCGTTGTACGGGTGGCCGGTGCGGGCGGTGGCGGCGGGCAGGGCCTAGGTGCGGCCGGCCGCCGCCGTTCGCGACGCCACCGGAAGGAGGCCCCATGACGGCAGGTGACGACCCCCGCGGGCCGCGCAGTTCCGGGCAGGTGGTGCGCTCCTCGCTCGACGAGCTGCGCGCGCGGCGGCGGCGGCGCGCGCGGTGGCGCACCCTCTTCACGTTGGTGCTGCTGGCGGGCCTGGTGTGGGGAGCGAACCGGCTGCTGGTGACCCGTCCGATGCAGGCGGCGCTGGCGTCGGACCCGCGGACCGCCGCGATCGGGATGGCGGGCCACTTCGACCGGTACGTGATTCCGACCACTCTCGTCCTCGATCTCCAGCACGCCGCGGTGACGGACACCAACGACCTGATTCGCGGGCTGCTGGTCGTGGCGCGGGGGCTGCGGTCGCTCACCATCGTCGACCGCGTCGTGCTGGCGCGCGCCGGCACGCCGGTGTACGCCCTGAGCGGCGCCGACTTCCGCAAGCTCGGCGGCGACTTCTCGGTCGCTGCGAACCAGGTGGCGGTGCTGCGCGATGTGGCCGACGCGCTGCGCCTGCCCGACGGGCGCAAGCCGCCCCAGCTCCAGTTCGACGACGCCGCCCGCCACTGGGCGACCGGCGGACCGTAGCGGCCGAGCCGGGTTCTCCCGCTTGACCGCCCGCGGCGGCGGGGCGTAGGTTCGCCCCATGGCCGAAGGGCGACGTCCTCCCCGCGCGCCCCGGCCCTCCGGGCCGGTGACGCCGCACAGCGCCGACGAGCTGGAAGTGTATTTCAACGACTACGTCCGGAGCGGCCCGGTCGGCTTCGTCTCGACCCCCAAGTGGCGCCCCCCCACCGACGTGTACGAAACCGACGACAGCTTCATCCTGGTGATGGATATCGCGGGCGTGGAGCCGGGCGAGTTCACGGTCTCGCTCGACGCCGGGATGCTGACGGTGAGCGGCGAGCGGAAGGAGCGCGCCAGCGGGCGCCGCGAGTACCACGCCATGGAAGTGAAGGTCGGGCCGTTCGAGCGCACGTTCCGGCTGCCCAAGCCGGTGGACCCTGCCTCGTTGCGGGCGATCTACGACCTGGGATTCCTGGAGATCCGGCTGGCCAAGCTGCCGGCGCCGCCGCCGCGCGCGGTCGGGGTGGTGGGCCGGTGACGGTGCCACTGCCCGCGGCGCCGGAGGTCGCGGTCCCCGCCCGCCTGCCGGTGCTCGCGCTCGCCCAGACGGTCGTCTTCCCCCACGTCGTGGTGCCCGTCGCCGTCGCGTCGCCGCACACCGTGGAGGTGATCGACCGCATCGTGGAATCGCACAAGCGCCTCCTCCTGGGCGTGGTCAAGGCGGTGGAGGGCAGCGACCTCGCGCCCGGCGTGTTCGAGGCGGCGCCCCCCGACGGACTCCACGAGGCCGGAACGCTCGCCTCGGTGGTCCGGCTCCTCAAGCTCGCGGACGGCACGCTGCGGCTGCTGGTGCAGGGGCTGGAGCGGGTGCGGCTGCTGGACGTGCGGTCGGAGGCGGACGGGCTTTCCGCGCGCTTCGAGACGATTCCCAGCGTGGTGACCGATGCGCTCAAGGCCGAGGCGCTGAAGCGCTCGGTGACGGCGCAGATGGAGCACGTCATCGAGATGACCAGCCTCTCCGCCGAGCTGCAGGAGGTGCTGGCCGGCATCACCGACCCGGGCAAGGTGGCCGACTTCATCGCCGCCAACCTCGACATCGCGGTCGAGGCCAAGGCCGAGCTGCTGGCCACCGGCGACGTGGCGGCGCGGCTGGAGCGGCTCTCCGGGCTGATCAGCCGGGAGCTGCAGGTGCTGGAGGTCGGCTCCCAGATCTCGGAGAAGGTGAAGTCCCGCCTGGACGAGCACCAGCGCGAGTACGTGCTGCGCGAGCAGATGAAGGCGATCCAGGAGGAGCTGGGCGAGGGCGCGCCCGACGGCGAGACCGGGGACCTGCTGAAGAAGCTCGAGGAGGCCAAGCCGTCGGAGGAGGCGCTGGCGGCCGGCCGGCGCGAGCTGGAGCGGCTGGCGCGGATGTCGCCGCAGTCGGCGGAGTATCAGGTGAGCCGCACCTACGTGGAGGTGCTCGCGGGGCTGCCGTGGAGCGTGCTGACCGAGGATCGGCTCGACATCGCGCACGCCCGCCAGGTGCTGGACCGCGACCACTTCGATCTGGAGCGGGTGAAGGACCGGATCATCGAGTACCTCGCCGTGCGGTTCCTCAACCCGGAGGCGCACGGCAGCATCCTGTGCTTCGTGGGGCCGCCGGGGACGGGCAAGACCAGCGTGGGGCAGAGCATCGCGGAGGCGCTGGGGCGCGGCTTCGTGCGCATGGCCCTGGGCGGGATGCGCGACGAGGCGGAGATCCGGGGTCACCGGCGGACCTACGTGGGCGCGCTGCCCGGACGGATCATCCAGCTGCTGCAGCGGGCGGGCTCGCGGAACCCCGTCTTCATGCTCGACGAGGTGGACAAGCTGGGCGCCGATTTCCGCGGTGACCCGACCTCGGCCCTGCTCGAGGTGCTGGATCCGGCGCAGAACCACGCCTTCGTGGACCACTACGTGGAGGTGCCGTTCAGCCTGCGCGACGTGATGTTCATCACGACGGCGAACACGCTGGCCACGGTGCCCCCGCCCTTGATCGACCGGATGGAGGTGCTGGAGCTGCCGGGGTACACGCCGCGCGAGAAGCTCGAGATCGCGCGCCGCTACCTGGTGCCGCGCCAGCTCACGGAGACCGGCCTGGCGGGCCGCGCCGTGGCGGTCACGCGGGGCGCGCTCCAGTGCATCATCGCGGAGTACACCCGCGAGGCGGGCGTGCGGCAGCTGGAGCGCGAGATCCAGCACGTGCTGCGCCAGATCGTGGTGGACGTGGTGGGTGGCAAGGCCGTCGGCGCGCGGGTCACGACCCGCGCCGTGCGGCGGCGGCTGGGTCCTCCCAAGGTGCTGCCGGAGGTGGCGGGCCGGGAGCCCGAGGTGGGCGTGATGACCGGGCTGGCGTGGACGCCGACGGGCGGGGACATCCTGTTCATCGAAGCGCTCAAGATGCCCGGCAAGGGAACGATCACCATCACCGGCCAGCTCGGCGACGTGATGAAGGAGTCGGCGGAGGCGGCGTGGAGCCTGGTCCGGGCGAAGGCGGCCACGCTGGGGGTGGGCCCGGGGGCCTTCCAGGAGGTGGACGTGCACCTCCACGTGCCCGCCGGAGCGGTGCCGAAGGACGGGCCGTCGGCGGGCGTCGCGATCGCGACGGCGCTGGCCTCGCTGTTCTCCGGACGGGCCGTGCGCCCCGACGTCGCGGCCACCGGGGAGCTGACGCTGCGCGGCCACGTCTTGCCGGTCGGTGGCATCAAAGAGAAGTTGATAGCGGCCGAGCGGGCCGGCATCCGCCTGGTGCTGGCGCCGGCGCGCAACGCGGCCGACGTGGCCGAGGTGCCGGAGGAGGTGCGCAAGAAGGTGGAGATCCGCCTGGTGGACACGGTGGACGCGGTGTTCGACGCGGCGCTGCTGCCGGCGGCGAAGCCGGCGGCGCGGCCGGAGCCGCGCCGCGCCCGCGGGGAGCGCGTGGCGCCCCGGCCCGCGCTGGGGAGCGCGCCGTGAGCCAGCTGGAGTTCGCCGACGAGCTGCTGGCGCGCATCGGCCCCAAGGCGGGCCGCTTCCACCCGCGGGCCTTCTTTTTCGTGCTCGCGGCGCTCGAGCACCGGCAACAGCACCTGCCGGAGCGTCGCCACGTGTCGGGCGGCGAGCTGGCCCACGCGTGCCGGGAGCTGGCGTTGGAGCAGTACGGCCTGCTGGCGCGCACCGTGCTCGCCCACTGGGGGATCGCGACCACCGCCGACATCGGTGAGATCGTCTACGCGCTCATCGACGTGGGCCTGCTGGTCCGCCAGCCGGAGGACCGGCTGCAGGACTTCGAGGGGGTCTACCAATTCGAGAACGCGTTCGAGGAAGAGTACGTGTGGGCGAAGGACGTGATGCGTGAGGGTGAAGGTGAGAGCTGAGAAGTGAGAGGTGAGAGGTTCAGGTGAGAGGTGAGAAGGGAAAGTGAGAGGTGAGAAGGGAAAGTGAGAGGTGAGAAGGGAAAGTGAGAGGTGAGAGGCGCAACGGCGTGAGAGGTCCTCTCACGCCTCCGTGCCTCTCCCGTCTCACCTGAACCTCTCACCCCTCACGTCTCACCTCTCACCGGGGCGGCTGGGGGCGGATGGGTAGGGGATGGAAAGGGGGTGGACGGGTGGAAGAGAGACAGTGGCCTACCTGCAGGAAATGCTCGCAGGGTCTGCTCATCCCGCTGTCCGACTACGGTCGCGACGGGGCGCCGATCACCTACAAGGCCTGGGTCTGTACCAACCCCGAGTGCGGCTTCAACCTCCGGATCGACAACGGCGAGATCTCGTTCGGCCGCGCGATCGGGCAATCGCACAAGTGAGGGCGACACGACGCGCCGCGCCCAGGTGACGACGGGCGCCGCTCCCCCCTCGAGCCGCGGGTGAAGCAGACGATGCGCGTGCGTCAGCCCGCGGTCGCCGGCCTGTTCTACCCGGGCCAGTCCGCCCAGCTCTTGAGCGCCGTGCGCGAGCTGCTGGCCGCCGCGCGGGCCGAGCCGCGCGCCGCGCTGGCCGCGATGGCGCCGCACGCCGGCTACATCTACTCGGGGCGCACGGCGGGCGAGGTGTTCGCGCGCCTGGAGGTGCCCCGGTGCTGCATCGTGCTCGCCCCCAATCACACCGGCCTCGGCGAGGCGGCTGCAGGGTGGAAGCGTGTACGCCGTCGGCTCGTTCGTCACGCCGGCCGGCGAAGTCCCGGTGGACGAGACGACGGCCGCGGCCCTGCTCGCGCGGTGCGATGTGCTGGAGGACGACCCCGCCGCGCACGCGCGGGAACACGCCGTCGAGGTCCAGCTGCCCTTCCTGCTGGCGCGGCAGCCGCACCTGACCGTGGTGCCGATCGTGCTGGGCTGGACCGACTGGCCGCGAACCCGCAAGCTGGGCGAGGCGCTGGCGGAGGTGGTGCGCGCCGCCGACGAGCCGGTGCTGCTGCTCGCCAGCTCCGACATGAACCACTTCGAGAGCGCGGCGGTGGCCGCGACCAAGGACCGGCTCGCGCTGGCGGAGATGGAGCGGCTCGACGGCGAGCGGCTGCTCGACGTCACGCGCCGCCACCAGATCAGCATGTGCGGGCGGGTGCCGGCCGCGGCGGTGTTGCACGCCGCGCGGTTGCTGGGCGGGCGGAGCGGCGTGGTGGTGCACTACTCCCACTCGGGGCAGGTCACGGGCGACGACGGCTCGGTGGTGAGCTACGCGGGGGTGATCGCCGCATGAGCGTGGTACCGGTGCTGTCCTCGGCCGAGGCGGCGGAGTGGGATCGCCTGGGGCGGGAGTTCGCCAAGATCCCCAGCCGCGTGCTGATGGAGTCGGCGGGGCGGGCGGTCGCCGCGGCGGTGGCCCAGGAGTTCGGCTCCCGGCTCGCGCTCGGCGTGGTGGTGGTGTGCGGCACCGGCAACAACGGCGGCGACGGCTTCGTCGCGGCGCGCGCCCTCGCGGCGCTCGGCGTCAGCGTGACCGCGGTGGCGTTGCCGGGCGAGCCGTCGCCCGACTGCCTCGAGAACCAGATCCTGGCCACCATGCACGGCGTGCGCGTCGATCGAGCCCGGACGACGACTGGGGTGGCTGCGGCGTCGCGCTCGACGCGCTGCTCGGCACCGGGGCCAGGGGCGCGCCACGCGGGCGCGGCCGCCGGCGCCATCGAGCGGCTGATGCGGCTGGCCGCGCCGGTCGTGGCGGTGGACGGCCCCTCCGGCCTGGATCTGTCGACCGGGGTGGTCTTGGCGCCCTGCGTCCGTGCCGTCACCACCGTGACCTTCGGCGGATTCCGCCGCGGCCATCTGCTGCAGCGCACCGTGTGCGGCCTGGTGCTGGTCGCCGACATCGGCTTTCCGCCGCCCGACCCGTCGTGGCCCGGCGCCGTGACCGACGCGTGGCTGCGCGAGGTGCTGCCGCCGTTCAGCGCCGAAATGCACAAGGGCGACCGCGGCCGGGTCCTCGTGGTGGGCGGCGCCGGGGGCATGGCGGGCGCGGTCATCTTCGCGGCCAAGGCCGCCGCGCGCTCCGGGGCGGGGCTGGTGAAGATCGCGGCGCACGAGGCGACGATCCGCGCGGCGCAGGCCAACAATCCCGACCTGATGACCGTGACGACCGCGCTCGACGAGCCAGCTCGAGGGGCCGCTGGCCGAAGCGCTGGAGTGGGCCGACGCCGTGGTCCTCGGCCCCGGCCTGGGGCGCGGCGCCGCGCGCGATCGCTTCGCGCGCAACGTGCTCGGCGCGGCGAGGGGCGCCGTGCTGGTGGACGCGGACGGGCTGATGGCGTTCCGCGGCGCCGCCGACGAGCTGGCCCGGATGCTCGCGGGCCGGCACGCGCTCCTGACGCCGCACCGCGGCGAATTCGCGGCGCTGTTCCCCGACCTGGCCGAGCGCACCCGCCGCGACCCGTTCGGCGCCGCGGTGGAGGCCGCCACGCGGGTCGGCGTCGGCGTGCTCCTCAAGGGCGTGCCCACGGTCGTGGGGTCCCCGGGCGTGCCGGCGCTGGTGTCGGTGTCGGGCAACCCGGGGCTGGCCACCGGCGGCACGGGCGACGTGCTGTCGGGCATGGCGGCCAGCTGGCTGGCGCGCGGCGCCCCGCCGCAGATCGCCGGCGCGGCGGCGGCGCACGTGCACGGGCGCGCCGCGGAGAACCTCGCCCAGCATCGCTCCGTGCGGACGCTGCGCCCGGACGACCTGCTGTCGGTGTTGAGCCCGCTGTGGCGCGAGCTGGCGGAGAAGGAGGCCCGGGTGGAGCCGCCCTTCATCGCCAGCCTCGAGCCGCCCGCCGTTCACTAGTGCGCCGCGCCGCGCTGGTGCTGCTGCTGCTCGCGGTGGCGGCGCCGAACGCCGGCGCCCAGCCGGCAGCCTCCCGCTTCTGGAGGCCCGAAGAGCGCACCCTGGTGACCGATCTCTCCGGCGTCACGGCCGTCGCGGCCACCCAGATGGTGGTGTACGCCGCGACGCGGGACGCGCTCGCCGTGTACGACCGCTACGCGCTCACCCTGCGCGACGTCGTGGGCACGATCGACGGCTACCCCGGTGGCCAGATCACCGCGATGGTGGCCGATCCGACCAACGACACCGCCTGGCTCGGCGGTTTCGGGGGCTGGGCGTCGTACCAGCCCCTGAGCCGGCGGTTCGAAGGCGGCGCGCTGCCGGGCGCCGCGGATCAGGTGGTGCTGGACGCGAGCGACCCGTCGCGCGGCGCCTACTTCCACACCCCGGCCGGATGGTACTTCGTGGCCGAGCTCGGCATCGCCGCCCAGCCGGCGCGCGACGTCCCGCCGCCCGGGCGCCGGATCGCGGCCATGACTCCGCAGGAGCTGCTGAGCCGCGTGCCCGCGTTCGACCTGGTGCGGCTCAGGATTCAGCGGGACGAGCGGCTCCGCACGTGGCGCATCACCTCGGCGGTGATTCCGCCGGCCTCCACCGACGCCTTCGTCGCGACCGACGGCAACGGCGTCTTCAGGGTGAACATCGACAGCTACGACACCCAGCGGCTGCCCTCGGGACTGCTCGCGGCGCCGACCGGCGCCGTGGCCGTGTCCGGCGACGAGGTGTGCGCCGGCGTCGATGCGCGATTCCGGCCCACGCGCCGCGGCGTCACGTGTTTTGCTCCGGACCTGTCGCGGTTCACGTACTACGAGGGGAACGTGGTCACCGGGCTGCCCGGCACCATCGTGCGGCGGCTGCTGGTGACGCGCACCGCCGTGTGGGCCGCGACCGATCAGGGCGTGCTCCGCGTGGACCGGAGCCGCGCCACCGTTCGCCAGTTCGACGTCTTCAACGGGCTGCCGTCCTCCGACGTGCGCGCGCTGGCCCAGGCGCGCGGCGGCGTGTGGGTCGGCACCGCGCGCGGCCTCGCGCTGCTGCCCGACACCGACGCGGCCGTGCGGGCGACGGCGTCACAGGCCCTCAACGTGGCGGTGCTGGCGCTGGCCGTGCGCGGCGACACGCTGTGGCTCGGGACCTCCGCGGGCCCCTATCTGCTGGCGCCGGGCGCGGACGCACCGGTCAGCGCCGCCCCGGATCACCTGGACCAGGCGGTCCCGGTCGTGGCGTTGGCTTTCAAGGGTGACACGCTGCTGGCGGCCACCGAGACTCGGCTCGCCTGGTGGGCCGCGGGCACCTGGCACGACGCCGCGCCGGTGGCGCCGTCGATCGGGGCCTTCACGGCGGTGGGCGCGGACGCGGCCGGCTTCTGGGTGGCGGGGACCTCGGGACTCGGCTTCTTCGGGCCGGGACACGCGGTGTGGCGGGCGCTGACGGCCGCGGGCGACGTGCCTCAGCCGGTGAGCGACGTGGCGGCGGGCGGCGACTACGTGTGGGCCGCGACGCCGTTGGGCGTGGTGCGGCTGGAGCGCCGAGTGCTCGCCCCGTGACGGGCTCGCTCGAGACACCGCTCGGGCCGGGCGCGGAGTTCGACCGGATCCGCGCGATGGCCGCCCGGTGGGGCGCGCGGGCGCGCGGCCTGGGCGACGACTGCGCGTTCCTCGAGGCCGGCGGCGAGCGGCTCGCCGTTTCGCTGGACCTGTCCGTCGAGGGCGTGCACTTCACCCGCGAGTGGCTCACGCCGGTGGAGATCGGCTACCGGGCCGCGGCGGCGGCCCTGTCCGACCTCGCCGCGGTCGCCGCCGAGCCCTTCGCCCTGCTGCTCGCGCCTCGCCGTGCCCGCCGGCGAGCCGGACGCGACCCTCGAGGGCCTGGCCGACGGCGTCGCGGACGCGGCGGCCGACTGCGGGGCGACGATCGTCGGCGGCGACCTGTCGCGCGGCCGGCGGCATCGTGATCGACTGCTGCGTGATCGGACGCGCCGCGGCGGAGGTGCGGCGGCGCGGCGCCCGCCCGGGGGACCGGCTCGTGGTGACCGGCGCGCTGGGCGGACCGCTCGCGGCGCTGCTCGAGTGGCGGGCGGGGCGCGAGCCGCCGGCCGCGGCGCGCGAGCGCTTCGCGCGGCCGGCGTCGCGCCACGCGCCGCGCGCTTCCTGGCCGCGCACCGCGCCCGCGCGATGATCGACGTCTCCGACGGGCTGGCCGGAGATCTCCGGCACCTGCTCGCCGCGTCCGGCGTCGGCGCCACCCTCGACGTCGAGCGCATCCCGGTGCTGCCGGCGGCGCTGGAGGTCGCGGCGCGTCTCGGGGAGCCGGCCTGGAGCTTCGCCGCGCGGAGCGGCGAGGAGTACGAGCTGCTCGCCGCCGTGCCCGCCGACGCCGCCGACGCCGTGGTGGCGGAGTGCCCCGTTCCCGGCCACCGTGATCGGCACCATCGAGGCGGAGCCGGGCCTCCGGGCCACCGAGCGCGGCGCCGCCGGTGCGCGCTGGCGGACGGCTTCGACCACTTCGGCGCGCCGTAGCGTGCACGCGGTCCGCTACCTCGCTCGCCCTGGTGTTCGGCACCGTCTGGTACGGCTCGACGGTCATCGTGGCCGCCCTGCTCCGGCGGCCGCACGCGCGCGAGGGGATCTACGAGCGCGCCGCGCGCGGCTGGGCGCGTCTGCTCCTCAGGTCGGCCGGCGTCACGGTCACCGTGGAGGGCACCGAGCACCTCTCCCAGACCGAGGCGCAGGTCGTCGTCGCCAATCACCAGTCGTGGTTCGACATCCTCGCCCTCTTCTCGTGCTGCCGGTCGAGCTGCGGTTCGTCGCCAAGAAGGAGCTGTTCGCGATCCCGTTCTTCGGGTCGGACGCTCCGCGCCCTCGGCCACGTGCGCCTCGACCGCAGCAACCTCAAGAAGGCCATCGCGGCGTACGAGGTGGCGTCGAAGTACATCCGGGAGCAGCGGCTCAGCGTCCTGGTCTTCCCGGAGGGGACGCGGTCGCGCACCGGCGCGCTGCAGCCGTTCAAGGCGGGCCCGTTCGTGCTGGCCATCCAGAGCGGCGCCCCGATCGTGCCGGCGTACGTCGCCGGCACGTTCGGCATCCTCCCCAAGGGCTCGATCCGCGTGCGGCCGAGCCCGTGCACGTGAGCGTGGGGCCGCCCATTCCCACCACGGGCCTCACGCTCGAGAACCGCGAAGCGCTGCGCGACCGCGCGCGGGCGGAAGTGGCCCGTCTGCGCGCCGCGAGCGTTGACGCTGTGCGCGACGCGCCATAGGTTCGCGCACCATGAGCACGATCATCGACGTACACGCGCGAGAGATCCTGGACAGCCGCGGCAATCCGACGGTCGAGGCGGAAGTGGTCCTGGCGTCGGGCACGTCCGCCATCGGCCGGCGTGCCGAGCGGCGCGTCCACCGGCGAGCACGAGGCGCTCGAGCTGCGCGACGGCGAGGAGGGGCGCTACGGCGGCAAGGGCGTGCGCGACGCGGTCCGCAACGTCAACGAGGTGATCGGCCCGCGCCTGGAGGGCGCCGAGGCCGACGACCAGATCGGCGTGGACGACCAGCTGCTCGAGCTCGACGGCACGCCGAACAAGTCGCAGCTCGGGGCCAACGCCATGCTCGCCGTCTCGATGGCCGTGGCGCGCGCGGCGGCGAAGGACGGCGGGCATGCCGCTCTACCGCTACCTCGGCGGCGTGATGGCGCACGTGCTCCCCGTGCCGATGATGAACGTGCTGAACGGCGGCGCCCACGCGTCGAACAACGTGGACGTGCAGGAGTTCATGATCCTGCCGGTCGGCGCCGATCGCTTCCCCGAGGCGCTGCGCATGGGCGTCGAGGTCTTCCACGCCCTCAAGAAGGTGCTCGCCAAGCAGGGGCTCACGACCGCGGTGGGCGACGAGGGCGGCTTCGCGCCCACCCTGGCCGTCCAACGAGGCGGCGCTCGAGGCGCTGCTCGTCGCGGTCAAGGAGGCGGGCTACCAGGCCGGGCGAGGACGTCGTCTTCGCGCTCGATCCGGCGGCGTCCGAGTTCTACCACGACGGCCGCTACGTCTTCAAGAAGAGCGGCGGCCCGTCGCGCACGTCGGCGGAGATGATCGACCTCTACACGTCGTGGTGCGACAAGTACCCGATCGTCTCCATCGAGGACGGCCTCGCCGAGGACGACTGGGAGGGGTGGGCGAAGCTCACCGAGGCGCTCGGGCGACCGGATCCAGATCGTGGGCGACGACATCTTCGTCACCAACCTCGACCGCCTGGCGCGCGGCATCGACGAGGGCGTGGCCAACGCGATCCTGATCAAGCTCAACCAGATCGGCACGCTCACCGAGACGCTCGAGTGCATCGACCTGGCCAAGCGGAGCGGCTACGCGCACGGTGATCTCGCACCGCTCGGGCGAGACCGAGGACACCTTCATCGCCGACCTCGCGGTGGCGACGGGCGCGGGGCAGATCAAGACGGGCAGCGCCAGCCGCACCGACCGCGTGGCGAAGTACAACCAGCTGCTGCGCATCGCCGAGGAGCTTGGCGACACGGCCTTGTATCCGGGCAAGTCGCTGTACCGTCCGTGATGAAGCGGCGCTGAGCGGTGGGCACTGGTGGTGGTCGGCGATGGCGGTCTTCGCCGTCGAGGGCGGGGAATACGGCACGGTCGATCTGCTGAAGCTCAAGGCGCCAGGTGCGGCGGGAGCGGGAGGCGATCGTGCGGCTGCGCGCCGAGGTGGACTCGCTGACGCGGCTCGAGAAGGCGCTGGCAGACCGATCCGGCGACCCAGGAGCGGGTGGCGCGGGAGGTGTTCGGGATGATCCGGCCGGGGGAGATCCTCTACCAGGTGGTGCCGCCGGACAGCGTGCGGCGGCCCTAGGACGCGGCCCCGCCGCCGGCGCGGTCGGCCGGGCCCGGAGCCGCCCTGCTTGCTCGAGATTGTAAAAGACAGCTCCAAGGTGTTGCTGGACAAAGCTCTGGTCGAAGAGAGAGTGATTGTCGATCTGGCAAAGTCGGTAGAGGGCGTTTGCACCTGCCACCGCGTCCGAACGCGCGGCATGGCAGGAGAGATTTATGTGGATCTGCATATCGGAGTTGACTCGTCGCTTTCCATAGATGCGGCTCATAAAGTGGGCGAGAGATGTGGAGCGCATGATAAAAAGCAAGATCGCCGGAGGTCAGGGATGTGGTCGTGCATCTGGAGCCCAAGGACTACTGCGAGATAAGGGCCCGAAACGGCTCTGTGGAATGGAGAACTGGTTACAAGTTACAAATAGCGAAATTGGAATGAAATAAATGAAATAAGCCGGGGATTATGGAAATAAGCATGAGGAATATATGCAAAATATCACAATCACAGTCTCGGAGGCGGGAACTGCTGCCGCCAGGACCTTTGCCTACAAAATTCTGGTCGAGGGTAAGTTGTATCGTGCAGAGAGAACGCTCACGCCAGTCCAGACTCAGCAGGTGCGAGAGATGGCATCTCAGTACTTCTCTCTTCTGCAGGGCGCAGGGCAGGCCTCAGCGAAAAGCTATCTGCCCATCCTCAGTGACGGGCTATTTCATCTCTTCTTAGAGAAAGGCTGGCAGGATTTCCAGGCCAAGATCTTGCCGGGTGCCAGACTTACTATCGCCTCGCCCATCCCGGAGGTTCTGCAGCTTCCCTGGGAGCTTCTTCCGCTTTTCGACCGGCAGACGGGCGGCAGTGACAGCTTCGGCATCATTCGCCTGCCCAGGGCCACAGACGGGCTTATTGCCTCCTCGGCGAAGCTTTCGCCGGGGCCTTTGCGTGTCCTCTTCCTGGCCGCCGAGCCGTTAGACTATGAAGAAGAGGAGCAATCGATCCTTGAGGTGGCTGAGGGTCTGGACATGACTCTCGCCATCAGCGAGAGTGGAACATGGGAAGAGCTGAAGAGCCTGGCTGAATCCTTCCAGCCCCATCTGGTGCACCTGGCGGGCCAGGTAAAGATGTCCGGTGGCAGTGCGATATTCTCTTTGCAGGGACCAGCGGGCCGGGTGGATCTGCGCTCGGCTGAGGAGATGGCCGTGGCCCTGAAGGACTCTGGCCTTGCGGGCATCATCCTGAGCGGCAAGCAGAGCGAGTCCGCTTCATCTCTACATCTGCTCTGCCAGAGGCTGGCGGAGAGCATCCCACTGGCCGTGGCCTGGAATGCACCTACCGCGGCTACCCTGCCCTTATACCGGGCCCTGGCCGCGGGTCAATCAATGGATGAAGCGCTGCTATCCGTGCGCCGGGAGATCTCTGCAGCTCCTGTCCCTGCTCTCTGCTCCGGTTCCCGTTCCAGTTCCCGCTCTGTACTCGATCTATGATCAACAAGGAATCTTCGACATCCAAAAGAGAGAAGCTGCTGCCGGCTTCCCTCTGCCAGGAGCTCGCCGCCTTGCCGGGCCTGACGGAAGGCCGGGCGGAGTGCTTTGTGGACAGGAGGCGGGATTTGCAGAGCTCCTTCCCGCTCTGCGAGAGGGAGGGGCGCAGGCTCTGATCATCACCGGCCCGGATGGTGTGGGCAAGAGCACTCTGGCAGCTCATCTCGCCCGCCTGCTGGCGCCCGCCGGCTACAGCATTCTGCCCATTTACAGCTCGCCACATAATCGCATAAGCGCTGCCCGGCTTCTGGAGGCGGCAGTCAGCCATTTGAGCGGAATTGGTGAGGAGGCAGCGGCAAAAGGCCTAAAAGACCCGCGGCGCTCCGTCAGAGAGCGGCTGCAGAGCTTGATGGATGTGCTGAAAGCCTCTCGCATTCTGATGATTTGGGATGGCCTGGACCTGGACGGCAAGACCGGCAAAATTTCTGACCCGGATCTGGCCGAGTTCTACATGCTAATGATAAAAGGCATGACATCAGGCCGCGTCATCATCACCTGCAGGGCTTTGCCGCCCGATGCCCTGACCCTGCCCGCCCGCACCTGGCAGTGGAAGCTGGAGGGGCTTGGCCGGGCCGCATTCATTAGATATCTTCTCCGGGACGAGGCTGTGGCGGATCGCTATCGAAAAGGCGAGATCTCTTATGCCGAACTTGCCAAGCATCACCTTGCAGCCTTGGGCCATCCGGCTCACCTGGCCCAAACAGGCAAGGCCTTGGGGCAGGGAGATCTCGCCGCCGACGAGGACTCGCTGGCAAAGCTCACTTCCCGCCTGAGCTCTGCCTCTAGCCACGCCCTCTCTCATGGCAGCGGTCTATGGCATAGCCATGAGCCCGGCCGGCCTGGCAGCCGTTTCCGGCTGCAACAGAAGAGCAGGCTGCCGCCAATGCCCGCGAGTGGCAAGATCTCTCCTTGGCCTATGCCGTGGGAGAGCTGTGGGCGGTGCCCTCAACTCTTCGTGCTCCTCTCCTGGCGGCCTTGAGCCCGGAGGAGC
This sequence comes from uncultured Gemmatimonadales bacterium, assembly GCA_963729955.1. GTDB lineage: Bacteria > Gemmatimonadota > Gemmatimonadetes > Gemmatimonadales > JACORV01 > Fen-1245. Next base: position 1,290 of record CAVSQA010000030.1, on the reverse strand, counting down.
AGCGCGCTGCACAAAAGGCGGCAGGCGATTTTCTGAGAGACCTGGCCGAGGCCGGGCGCTCTGCAGAGCTTGGCTCTCCCGGCTGGACGTCTTGCTGGAAGCACGCGGGCACTATCTGGCGGCAGAGGATCTGGAGAGTGCCATCGCCGTAACAGCCCGCATCAGCGGCTATCTGCAGAGGCGCGGCTACTACTCTGAGCTGATAAGGCTAAACCAGGAGCTTTTGGATCGGGACGAGCAATCCGAGGCAGCAGGGCCCACGATCTGGATCGCACAGGCCTATCTGGATCAGGGCGAATACAGAAGCTGCGGAAGAGTGGTACGGGCGGGCCCTGCAGAATGCCCCTGACGCTGCCGCTCAACATGGTCTGGGCACGGCCCTCATGCACCAGGAAAAGTATGACCTGGCAAAAGAGAGCCTGCAAAAGGCCAGGGAGGCATTTCATGCATGCAGGCGACCTGTCCGGCGAGGCTGCCAGCCTGAGCAGCCTGGCCGCCATTGACATGATGAAAAACGAAAATGAGGCGGCTAAAGAGAAGCTGCAGAAGATTGCAGAGATCATGAATGAGCCTGGGAGATATGAAGGGCGAGGCTGCGGCTTTGCAGGAGATGGCCCGCCTGGATATGAACCGGTGTGATTATGATGGCGCGCGCCAGAGGCTCGTGAAATCACATGGAGCTGCTGGAGGAGGCCGGAGACAGGAAGGGCGCTGCTTTTGCCCTCTTTAACCTGGCCAGCCTCGATCTGGAGAAGGGCGACTTCCAGCAGGCAGGCGCGGAGTTTGCGAAGGCCCTGCCGCTTTTTCAAGAGATGGGCGATCGGGCCGGCGAAGCCGCCATCCTGCACAGCCTGGGCATGATCCATTCTCAGGCCGGGGAGAAAGAAAAGGCGATGGAAAGCTTCCAGAAAGCCTTGCAGATCAATCAAGAGCTGGCCGACAGACCTGCGGAAGCGGGAGCCTTCTTCCAGCTCGGTGCTCTGGCCGTGCAGCAGGACAAGATGCAGGAAGGCCTGCGGCTCATGGCCCTTGCCGCCATAGTCTTGAGGAGCATCAAGAGCGATGAGGTGAAAAACGTCGAGCCGCTGGTGGAGAGGCTGGCTGCGCAATTCAGCTTCAGCCAGGAGCAGTTCATGGTCATGGTGCAGGAGGTCTTGCAGAGCTACGCCAGGGACCGGGGATGGGGGCTGGTGGAGAGGGCCCGAGGGAAGTAGAGAGTTGGATATCTAGGGCGTTTGCCAATCCGGTAGGCGAGCGACCCAATGCATTCCAAGACCCATACGAGCTGTC
>CAVSQA010000029.1:0-174939 GCA_963729955.1 uncultured Gemmatimonadales bacterium | reverse complement strand
TGCAGAGGTCGAAAGACCGAGAGCCGATGCGAGCACCAGCGCCAATCGCGCGGCCCAGCTCCTCAACCGCGCCATACTTGCGGCACGGCCGGGCGGCCAAAATCTCGCATCGCGCCAACCAATGGCAGACCGAGTAGAGCGTTGACCTGCCGAGGAGTGTTGAGGCGCTCGTCCCAGGACTCGCGCAAAAATGCGGCGCTGAGGCCCAGGAGGAGGCCGAGTATCACGCCTGCCGCGACGATGAGCGCGGTTTTCGGTTTGGTAGGCAGAGAGCTTGCCATATGCGCCGGCTCGTACACCGCCACCGTCGTGCCCCTTTCCTTCCTCAGATCGACCGCAATGCGTGCTTGCTGGACGGCCTGAAGGTAGGTGCGGTAATTCTCATCGTCAACCTGGTATTCGCGCACCAGATCCTGATACGTCGACTGCTCGCGTGCATGCTCGCCGAGCCGCGCGGAAATCGCATCGATCTGACCCTGAACGACCGGTTGAGACTTGAGGGCGCCCTGAAGATCCGCCTGGGCCTGCAGCAGCGCGGTCTGAGTCGTCTGATAGGTCGTGTTCGGCGCCATTTGCACGAGGGGCGTGCGGCTCGGATATGAGTTGATGAAAGTCTGCACTTTGGCGATCTGTGCTTCATTCACGCGCGCGGCTGGGCTGTCGGGACCGAAGCTCGTACTGAGCGATTGCTGGCGCACCTGGAGCTCGACGAGCTGCGTTCTCGCCGCGTCGAGCGCAGCGTCTCGGTCCTCCTGGTGCAGATCCACGGTCTGCGAGAGCGTCTTGAGCTGGCCCTGGAGCGCCGCGCTCCTGCGCCGATCCTCTTCGACGCGTACTTTGTTCGCGGCGAGCTGGCTCTCGAGGTCGGAGCGCTGCTTGAGCAGATAGGAGTTTTCCTCGTCCATCGACGAGATTTTGCTCTTGAGCTGGAACGCCTCCATGGCCGCCTGGGCGTCCGTCACCTTCTTTTTGTAGAAATCGACCTGGTCCTGCACGAACGTCAATTGCGGATCGCGGCCGATCTGCGCCTGCTGCTCGAGGAAGCGATCGATCATGATGCTGAGCCCGCTCTTAGCGATCTCCGGATTGGGGTTATACAGCGTGATCTGAATGACCGTCGAGTCCTTCGGCACCTCGATCTTCGTATCGCTGTGCACGAAACGGTACACCGCACGCTCCATCGGCGTCTTGCTGTGGAGGCCGAGGAACCTCCAGAACTCGTTCATCTTGCGGCCGAAGGCGCTCGGCGGCTCGAATATGTGGGGATACATTCTCGCAGGACCGACCTCGCTGATGACCTGTGCGGCGAGAGCATCGCTGCGCAGGACCATGCCGTAGGAATTGATGATCTCATCCGTGCCTGCGCTGCAGCGGCCCGGCGCGCGGGGCTTGAGTGTTGTGTGGCTGGCAAGTTGACCTGAGGTAATGCGGGTGTTGTGCGCTTGGCCGGCGGGTTGCCGGCCGCTGAGGCGCGATTCGTTAGGCGCACACGCGGGGAGGTTCCAGTGCGAACGCTGTTGGTCGTTGCCCTGACTCTGGTCTCGGTGCCTCTGACCGCGCAGACGCCGAGTGTCATTCACATCCCCGGCAAGACCATTGAGGTTGTGGGCTTGGAACGCTGGACGGTCCAGATGATCCAAGACTCAATGAACCGGTACGCCCCCGGCGACTCCCTCCAGTCCCGCGCCTGCGCGGCGGTCCTGAGGTACAAGCTCCATTTCGCCGACGCGGCCGCTGAGTACATCCCCGGCAGCCCGCCCGACACCAGTCTGTATGTGTTTGTGAGCGTGGTCGAACCCCAAGATTCTGCGCGTGTACGCTACCGGACTGTTGCCCCTCGGTTCGACACAGCCACCATTGCCGCCGAGTGGCGCGCGGGCACCGACCTCGTGCAGAACCATTCGATGGGCTTCCAAGTCGGCCTCGTGACCTATCTGGCACCAGCGGCGCACCGTCAGGTGCCCCCCTGGGCCGCCGAGGACTCATCTGGGGTGCGCCTGATGTGGAGCTACCTCGACGCTCACCGGAGCCCGGCCGACGCCGCCGCAGCTCGACACACGCTTCGGGATGATGCGAACATGCTAGACCGCATGGTGGCGGCCGCCATCCTGATCAACTTCTCGGAGAGTGACTCCACCTGGTGGGCGCTCGCGGACGTGCTCCTGGAATCGGACGGCTATGCGAAGGGGGCGGCCGCTCAGGTCCTCGATGCACTGTCAGGTGCTCGTTCCCGTTCTGTCGACTGGCTTCCAGCAACTCACACCGTTCACGCGCTGCTTGACGGTACGAGTCTCTTCGAGCTTCCGGCGATGATAAGGGTGCTTACGAGGACGGGCGTCGGTCCGAGTCTGGCCTTGCCCCTGCTGAGAGGCGGGGGCCACGCCCTACTCGCGTACGCCGGCGCCTCTCTGCCATCACACCGCGCCGAGGCGCTACGCTTGCTCACCGCCCTGCGCGGCGCCGATCTGGGGGCCGACATCGGCAACTGGCGCACGTGGATTGACTCGTTGTAGCCCCTTGGTCGCGCGTGGCGCCTAACCAGCGCCTGCAGCGGACGGGCGCTCGCGGCTCGAGGGTCGAGCGGCTGGTGAGTGCAACTGACGTAATGCGGGCGTTGTGTGGCTGGCGGGCGGTCGCCCGCCGCTGAGGCGCGATTCGTTAGGCAGATGGTCGGCATCGGTGTTAGGTTGCGGTACCAACATCGGGGCAGGGCAACCATGCAGCTCGCAATCGAGCTTGAGCGCGAAGACGACGGTCGGTGGATCGCCGAGGTGCCGGCACTGTCCGGGGTCCTGGCATACGGCCGGAGTCGGGACCAGGCCGTGGCCATGGTGCAGGCCTTGGCTCTTCGTGTGCTCGCCGAGCAACTGGAGCATGGGGAGGCCCCCGAGTTGTTGAGCGTCACCTTCCAAGCGGCGTGAGTCACTGGCCGGCGGTCAAGGCGCGGCCTGTCCTGGCAGCGCTTTACCGGATCGGCTGGACGCTCAAGCGCCAATCAGGATCCCATCGCACGTTGGCCCGGCCTGGCTGGGCCGATTTCGTCTTCGCCTTCCACGACACCGACGAGATTGGCCCGAGGATGCTCGCGCGCATCGCGCGCCGGACAGGCCTCGAGCCGACCGATCTGTAGGTGCAGCATCGTGTTGGCCACTGCCTAACCAGCGCCTGCAGCGGTCGGCCTTGCTCGGGTCGAGGGGCAACTTGCGACATCGCAGCCGCCCTGGCCTCGAGCTGGTCACGGGGACTGGCTACGACCCGGCACAGCTACACCATGAACCAGGGCCGGGCGAACAGTGGCTCGGGCGTGGCGGGGCTGCGGCGTCGTTTGGCGGTCGGCGCGCTGGCCCTCCTGCGCTGTCGGTTCGCCCCACGCCAACGCCCACCATGTTCCCTATCACGTACCCATCGTGCTGGGCGCGGGCGTGCTGCCTAACCAGCGCCTGCAGCGGGCGGGCGCTCGCGGCTCGAGGGTCGGGTGGCTGGTGAGTGCACCTGAGGTAGTGCAGGTGTTGTGTGGCTGGCGGGCGGTCGCCCGCCGCTGAGGCGCGATTCGTTAGGCAACTCTGACTCGTCGGGGCAGAACCAACTGGACGCGGACGCCGGCATGACCCAGCATGGCGACCAACGTATCAAGGCTGAATCGGTCGATCTTGCCCCGGACCAGGTCGCTGATTCTGGGCTGGCTGACTCCCAACAGGGTGGCCGCCTGCACCTGCGTGAGGCCGCGGCTCTCGATGAGCTTGCTGAGCGCGATCATCAGATCCGAACGGAGCTTCAGGTTCTCGGCTTCCGCCGGCGGGAAGCCCAGGTCCCGGAACACGTTGCCGCTGGACCGACGGATTCTGGTTGCCATCTCACCCTCCTCGCCGGCCGCGTCGCGCTTGCAGGACGGCGGCAAGGCGCTTGGTGGCCAACTCAATGTCCGCCTGTGGCGTTTGCGGCGTGCGCTTCTCAAAGGCGTGCAGCACGTACACCGCTTCCTCGAACTTGGCGACGTAGAACAGCCGGTGCTCCAGTCCGGTGTGCAACCGGATCTCCAGCACGCCCGGGCCGACCGTCCGCATCGGTTTCCAGTCCGAAGGCATCAAGCCCTGCTGCACGCGCCGGAGCTGGTAGCCAGCCTCCCGCCGGGCTTCGGGAGGGAAGCGTCGTACCGCCTCGAGCGACGACCCGACCCAGCTCAAGGGCTTGTCGATCACGCCGCAATATACACACACTTATATATTGGTGCAACGAGTTGCCTAACCAGCGCCTGCAGCGGCCGGGCGCTCGCGGCTCAACGGTCGGGTGGCTGGTGAGGGGAGCTGAGGTAGTGCAGGTGTTGTGTGGCTGGCGGGCGGTCGCCCGCCGCTGAGGCGCGAGTCGTTAGGCGGCAGACCAAGTCGGGAGGTGCCGATGTCCTTGGTGCGACTTCTGCTGGCAGGAGCGGTCGGTGGCTTCGTGTCCGTCTTCAGTGGCTGGCTGATCATCGGCACGCTGTTCCATCGCTACCAAGGTCTGACCCCAGAGACCTGGCGTCCTGAGGGACCCAAGCAGTATGCGATGAGCAGCGTCGTGCAGGTGGTGGCGGGCGCGGCGGTTGGGCTCCTCTTCTATGTAACCGGCGGCGCCGCGAGCCTGGGGCAGGCAGGATGGCTCGCGCGGGGTCTGGCCTTCGGGAGCGCAGCCTGGCTCGCCGTGGCGTGCCCGATTCACCTCATCAGTGCGATCTATGTGAAGCTCCACAAGGGCCACGTAGTCGGCGCGCTGCTCGACTCCCTGGTTGGGCTGGCCGTTACCGGTTGCGCCTGCGCATTCGCGGTGCGCTGAACGGGTCGGTCTGCCGCCTAACCAGCGCCTGCAGCGGTCCGGCGCGTGGGGCTTGAGGGTTGTGTGGCTGGCAAGTTGACCTGAGGTAGTGCAAGTGTTGTGCGGCTGGCAAGGCATCGCCGGCCGCTGAGGCGCGATTCGTTAGGCGGTGGCGTTGTCTTGCTGGGTCAGGAGCCACCGACTACATTGTCATACATGAAAGCTACCGTGGTCTCCATTCGGCTTGAGCCGCAACTGCAGCGGGAACTCGATCGGGTGAGCCGCAAGCTCGGTCGGAGCCGCAGCGCCATCGTGCGCGACGCCCTGCGTCGGCAGCTGGGGCTATTGCGGTTTGAGCAGGCGCGCCGCTCGCTCATGCCGCTGGCCGAGGCGCAGGGCATTCTCACCGATGAGGACGTCTTCCGCCTCGTGTCGTGAGGATCTTCCTCGACACCAATGTGTTGGTGAGCGCGCTCACGGCGCGTGGCCTGAGCGCCGATCTTGTCCGGGCCATCCTCACCGATCATGAACTCCTAACTGGGGAAGTCAACCTCGTGGAACTCCGGCGCGTGCTGGGGCGCCGATTTCGGGCGCCCGCCGCGCACCTGCAGGCGGTCGAGGCATGGCTGCGGCAGGAGACGGTCGTGCGGAAGCCTGCCACGCCGTCGGCGCTGCCGCTCCGGGATCCGGACGACGGCTGGGTGTTGGCCTCCGCGGTGGCGGGCGGAGCCGACTTGCTCGTGACCGGGGACAAGGACTTGCTCAGCGTGGCTGACCGGGCGCCGCTGCCGACTGTCGATCCGCGGGGGTGTTGGGAGCGCCTTCGCGGCCGCCGATGACAACGCCCGGCCTAACCAGCGCCTGCAGCCGGCGGGCACGGCCGCGTGACGCCCGCCTCACGCTCGGTGGTTAGGCTGGTTCGTGGTGGATGGCGGGGCCCGCGGCCGGCCCGCCGCTGAGTCGCGATTCGTTACGCAGCCCAGTTGGCTTCTCGGAGGGCCACGAGTACGAGCGCTCCTCCAGTTCGGCCCGGCCCATCACGCCACCTTCGCTCAGCCGGCCTGGTGGCGTGGGCCCTCAGCACCTCGGCGTGCGCTACGTGGCAGGGGCGCGCGCACGTCTTGGAGAGCGGCCTCGAACAGCGCGACCAGGTTCGCGTCTGGGTGCGGGGGGAAGGGCACCAAGTGCACGGTGTTCAGGTGCGCGGTGATTCGGTGACGGCCGTGCCCTTCATCCGGCCGCCGACGTGCGACAGTTGTGCGCTGCGGTTCGCACTCACGGATATCGACTCGGTCCAAGTGCGGGCGACGGATTGGCGCCGCAGCCTGGTGGCCGCGATCATCTTGGCGCCGGTGGTCTACTTGGTCTATCTGATGAGCCAGCTTCCGCGTGACTGATCAAAGCGAGCGAGCTGCCTAACCAGCGCCTGCAGCGGGCGGGCGAGTGGGGCTCGTGGAGGTGCGTGGCTGGACAGTTGACCTGAGGTAGTGCAGGTGTTGTGCGGCTGGCGGGCCGTTGCCCGCCGCTAAGGCGCGAGTCGTTAGGCGGCGCAAGCGTCCGCTCCCCAGGTGCCTGCCAGCAGGCCCGTGGAAGTGCGGTTCGACTCAGGAGGGCTATCATCATGCCGCCATTTTCCCTGGCTGCGCTGGAGGCCTCCCTCGTCGGGCGCCCAGGTATCCCGGCAGACGACCTCCAAGGGATCGCTACGCAGGTCTACAGTCGCTACGAGAACACAGGTCCAGCCGGCACCAAGTGGCGCCCACGGCAGATCACGCTCTTCAAGACAACCGGGGGCAGGTACGTGGCTTACGATCTCTGTCGCGCCGACTGGGCTGGCGGGGTGTATTTCTCGGCCGCTCAGCGAACGGTGCAGGCGCTCGCGGATGCCTTGAACGAGCTTGAAGGGCTGGGGCTAGTGGCAGAGGACGGTCCTGGCGCGCAGGCATGACTAAGCCGCCCGCAGACTGTTGCCCGTGCCTGATCCACACCGTGCCGTCTACGGCGGCGCCGCCTAACCAGCGCCTGCAGCCGGCGGGCACGGCCGCGTGACGCCCGCCTAACGCTCCCGGGTTAAGCTCGTTGGTGGTTCGTGGCGGGGCCCGCGGCCGGCCCACCGCTGAGGCGCGATTCATTCGATAGGCAGCGTGGAGGTGCGCATGCTCGATCCGATGTCCGTCAAGCACTTCTACGACAATTTCGGAGCCCGCCAAGATCAGCAGGCATTCTACGAAGACGCGGCGCTGGATGTGCTCTTTGGCCATTCCGATTTTGCGGCCGCCACATCCGTCGTGGAGTTTGGTTGCGGGACGGGTCGGTTCGCCGGGCGCGTCCTCGCCGCGGCACCGGCGGCGATGTACGTTGGCTTCGACGTCAGCACGACGATGCTCGAGCTGGCGCGCCGGCGCCTGGCGGCGTTCGGGAGTCGGGCCCGCGTCGAGCAGTTGCCTCCCGGCGCGATCTCGCTTCCGCCCGCGGCCGGGTCGGCGGACCGAGTGGTCAGCACCTATGTCTTGGACCTCCTAGCCGAGGACCAGATTGAGCAGTTCCTCGTCGAGGCTCGGCGTCTGCTGACGCCAACCGGGCGACTGTGCCTTGTGAGCCTCACGAACGGCACTGGACTGCTGTCTGGGATGGTATCCCAGCTCTGGACCGTGGCGTTCGGTCTGTACCCGGCTGTCGTCGGGGGGTGTCGGCCCATTCGGTTGACGCCGCTCTTGGAGCGCGCTGGATGGCGGGTGCTGCAACGGGATGTCGTAACCCGCTGGGGCATTACCTCGGAGGTGCTAGTGGGCCACGCTGCCTAACCAGCGCCTGCAGCGGCCCGGCGCGCGGCTCTGGCGGTTGAGCGGCAGGTGAGTGCGCCTGAGGTAATACAGGTGTTGTGTGGCTGGCGGGCAGTCGCCCGCCGCTGAGGCGCGATTCGTTAGGCATCACACGCGGCATGTCGCAGCATGGAGGATCCCCGGTGGCCACTTGCCCGTCGCTCGCAGCTATCGCCATTTGCGTTCTGGCCGCGTCGGCGTCGACTGGATTCGCCCAAGTCCCGCCCGCCAGGGCCGACGCGCGTGCCCGCATTTCAGCAGTGGAAGCCAGGCTGGATTCGGTCTCGCGCCACGCTGACGCTGATGCGAATGCCGCCCTGTTCACCGAGGACGCAGTGGTTAGTCTCGGTGGCTTGGAGGATGTCCGTGGGAGGGACGCGCTCCTCGCGGCGATGCGAGGCTACTATGACCGGAACGCGGTTCGCATTCATCAACTGCGGGGGGCGGAACTCGAGGTGTACGGTGCGACCGCGTACGAGCGTGGGACCTACCTCTACGTGGCCGGCCCCCGCGGGCAGGAGCCCACGACCGAGCGCGGACGCTATTCGGCGGTGTGGCGTCGGGGCGCGGACGGCAAATGGCGCATCTACCGCTACATCGAGAACCTGCTTCCTACGGGCACGTCGGGGCCGTGAAGTGTGCTGCCTAACCAGCGCCTGCAGCGGGCGGGCGCTCGGGGTTCGATGGTCGAGTGGCTGGTGAGTGCACCTGAGGTAGTGCGGGTGTTATATGGCTGGCGGGCCGTCGCCCGCCGCCGAGGCGCGATTCGTTAGGCAGCACAACTACCGCCGTGGGGGTCCTCGTGTCCCGCTCGCGCGCTCATGCCCTGTTCGCTGTCGTCACCGTCGCTCTGCTCTGCTGCACCTCGTGGGGGCCGCCGTTCGGCGCGTCGCACTTGGTGCCGGGGAAGGTGCCTGACCGCCTCCGCCTCTCCTTGGCTCACGGTCGGCGCGTGGAGATCCGGAACCCAGTGGTCAGGGGTGACACGCTGTTCGGGGACACGCTCGGGATCGCCATCGGCATCCCGTTCACGGACATCGACTCCGTCTCGCAGCGCCAGATCGACGCGCCGATGACCGCGCTCGCGGTCGCGGTGGCGGCAGGAGGGACGATCGCCGTGATCAAGGGCGTTGAAGCGGTGCAAGAGAGCCTGCGAAAGAGCAGCGAGCAGAGCTGCCACATCGGCAAGATCGACGGTTAGTAGCACGTCATGCGGGTGGCGTCGGGGGGCCATGACCGCTGCGAGTGCGGTGGATGTGGCGGGCATGCCGGAACCGCTCACTATGACTGCTGTCGGTTACACGTCGTCAACCTTCGCCGATGCTGTTATCGACACGCTGCGGCATAGCGTGCCGTCGAGTGCGGTAGGTGCCGGCCAGGTGTGATGCCAACCAGCGCCCACTGCGGGCGGGCGGTCCGGGCTCGACGGTCGGGTGGCTGGCGAGGGAAGCCGAGGTAGTGCAGGTGTTGTGTGGCTGGCGGACGGTCGCCCGCCGCTGAGGCGCGAGTCGTAAGGCAGCGCCAGGCGCTGCTGCTCGGGCTGAGCCCGACGGCGGGGGTGCTGGCGGCGGTGCACTGCTACCGGCGGCACCGCGACGTCATCCGCCTGATCTCGGCGCGTCGGGCAAGCCGGCGCGAGCGCGAACGCTATGCACAAGGGTGGAAGCCATGAGGAAAGAGTACGACTTCACGAGCGCGCGCCCCAACCCGTATGCCAAGCGGCTCAAACAGTCAGTTACGATCCGACTGAGGCGCCGACCATCACGTGCTTCGCCTGCAGCGGTGGGACACGGCCGCGGGACGCGCGCCTAACGCTGGAGCGCTAGATAGCATCGCAGCGCCCGGCAGGGTGGGCGGCCGGCCCGCCGCTGACGCGCGCTTCGTTAGGCCGCGGCACGCTGACATTCGGTCTTCCGCGCGATGGAGGCTCACATGAAGAGAGTCACTGGCATCGGGGGAATCTTCTTCAAGGCCCAGGACCCGGTCGCCCTTCGCGCCTGGTACAAGGACCATCTCGGCATCGACGTCCAGGACTGGGGCGGTGCAGCGTTTACATGGACCGACGCAGACGGCAGGCCCTTCGCGGGCACGACCATCTGGAGCGTCTCAGATTCCGGTAGCGACCACTATGCTCCGAGCACTTCCTCGTTCATGGTCAACTACCGGGTCGCAGATCTTCAGGCCCTCCTTACGGTCCTGCGTGCAGAAGGCTGTAACGTGCTCGACAAGGTCGAGGAATCGGATTTCGGCAGGTTTGGATGGGTCCTCGATCCAGAGGGCAACAAGGTCGAACTCTGGGAGCCGCCTGAGGGCCAATGAACTGGCGCACCCAACGTCATCGGACACCGCGGCCTAACCCCGGCATGCAGCGGACTCGCTGCGCTCGCCGCTGAGGCCAGACGTTAGGCGGCGCGACACCATCTTGGTCGACACCGCGGAGGCAGCGGTCGATGCGCTCTCTGGTCGCAGCGGGCCTCGCCATTCTTCTTGTCATCCAAACCGCGTGTGGTGCTGGGTGGCGACAGCCGCCCGCATTTCCGACCGGATCGCTCGAACCTCGGCAGCAGGTTCAGGTGTGGCGCCACGGCCTGGCCAGCCAACTTCACGCGGTGCGCGTAGGGGCCGACAGCCTTTCTGGTATCCCATTCACGCGTCCGATCGACTGCGACAGCTGCCGAGTGCGGATTGCGCGCACGGACATTGACTCCGTGCGCTTGGGCAATCCGGTGGCTGGATTCTGGAGGTCGGTCGGCCTCTTCGTCGGCGGCACCCTCGTGGTGATAGCGGCCCTCTGCGTGGCTTCGCACGGGTGTCCAACGCGTGATTGACGCAGGTGGCGCCGCCTAACCAGCGCCTGCAGCGGGCGGGCGCTGGGCGCCCTAACGGTCGAGTGACGCCTGGCATCTAGCCTTATCAGGTGTGGTGCGCTTGACGGGCGGCCGGCGCAGGTCGTTAGGAGTGTTGGCCCTTTCACCCGAGACGCAGGATGGCGCATGTCAAACCCGCAGCCAGATCTGCCTCGCAGACCGTGGCTCTATCGCGAGCCAGGTCGCAGCCTCTTTCTGGTTGCCATCCTCGCCCTGCTCCTCGTGGCCATTACTGGGTCTCGTGCGCCACGCGCCCGACAGGTATTCCCACCAGCACCTCAAGCAGCTGTTGATTTGCCTCATGCTGCTTGCTGGGCATCTGAGCGTGGCTTACACAACGATCCGCTGGCGACTCTTGGCCGTGGGCGCGACATTGGCGTTGACGCTCGGTGTCCTTGCATACGTGCTTCTGACGTAGCGCCGAACGGGCCAAACGCCTAACCAGCGCCTGCAGGGGGCGGGCACTCCGGGCTCAAGCGTCGGGTGGCTGGTGAGTGCAACTGAAGTAGTGCAGGTGTTGTGTGGCTGGCGGGCGGTCGCCGGCCGCTGAGGCGCAGGTCGTTAGGCGGCGGCCCCGCGCGGGCACGGAGGCGCGTTGAAGCTCCAGTTCGCGGTCCCGGCACTCCTTTTTCTGGCGGCACACACAAGCACCGCCGGAGCCCAAGGCCCTCGCTCGTTCCAGTGGCCTCACGCGACGCCGCCACAGGTGCGCCTGCTTTCGCCTGCCCCGTCGCACCCGTTAGGTCCGACTGGGGCACCAAGGCCGATCCGGCTGGCTGCGGCGGATTCCAGCCGCATTGCGGCGACGCGCTGGAAGGCCGGCGCCGTGATTGGCGGCACGGTGCTTGGTGCTCTGGGCGCGGCGGTCTTCGTGTCGCTGAGCTGCTATGATGGCCCATGCCACAATCAAGTGCTTGCCGGCATCGGCGGCTTCGCGCTGTTTGGTATCGTCGGCTTCGGCCTCGGGGCGCTGGTCGGCGGTCAGTTTCCCGCGGGCTCGCCGTAGCGTCCTGCGGCCGCCGCCTACCCAGCGCCTCCAGCGGCCCGGCGCGTGGAGCTCAAGTGGTTGAGTGGCTGGTGAGTTGACCTGAGATAGTGCAGGCATTGTGCGGCTGGCGGGCGGTCGCCGGCCGCTGAGGCGCGATTCGTCAGGCGGATGTTGCTCGCGGACGCATCGAGGCGCGAATCCAACGGGCCAGCGCGACTTCCGAGGTGGTCCCGGCAGCGACCCCTGTCATGATGCGGACTACCTCGGCCTCCGGAGCGGTGAATTGGCGGGCATTGAGCTCCAAGAAGACCACGATGGTCACGAACGCGACGCGCTTGTTGCCGTCGTGAAAGGGGTGACTGCGCGCCAAGCTGAAGCCATAAGCGGCTGCCAAGGCGGCCAGATCCAGCTTCGGGTGGTACGCCCATTTGTTTCGGGCTCGGGCCAGGGCGGCCTCCAAGGCGCCCTCGTCGCGCAAGCCAGAGAGCCCGCCGTGCTCCCGCAGTTGGTCGAAGTGGATGGCCTCCACCACGAGCCGAGGCACCCACCGAGGCTCACGCACGGGCGGCTACTTCGCCAGGGCGCGGAGCGCGTGCCGGTAGCGCTTGGCCGTTCGAGCGGCGACCGCCAGCGCTTCTTCCGTGGTCGGGTCGTAAGGGGTCAGCAGGATGCCGGCCTCTGTCTCGACGGCCAGCAGGCGATCGCCAGCCTCGACATGAAGCCGAGAGACCAGTTCCTTGGGCAGGGTGGCGCCGAGGGATCCGCCGACGCGCCGGACCGCGACTTCGCGAACCATAGGGTACCTCCGGTTCGGAGTATAACTTGTGTGCTACCCCGCGTGCAACACCGCCTAACGAGCGCCTGCAGCGGCCCGGCGCGTGGGCCTCGAGGGTTCCGTGGCTGGTGAGTGTACCTGAGGTGGTGCAGGTGCTGTGTGGCTGGAGGGCGGTCGCCGGCCACTGCGGCGCGATTCGTTAGGCAGCAGCGCATCGGCGGGAGGGAGGCCCGTGCTCTGGACACCTGACGCGCAGGACCCACGGCTCAGCGCGTGGAGCACGAACAGCCGCGTGAGCGAGTATCTGGTCGAGCACATCCCGGCTGAGCTCTGGCGTTCAACGATCCCCGGGATCCCGACCCGCACGGTCCGGAGCATCGCGGCGCACCTGCACAATGCGCGGTGCAGGTGGGTGAAGACGTTGGGCGGCGAGCACGGGGTCGTTGCGCCGACGAGGGTGGATCAGCGCACCGTCACGCCTCGGCACCTGGTGTCGGCCCTGAGGCGGAGCAGTCGCGGCATCGCGGCCCTGTTGCGGCTTGGCGCGGCTCGCCGCGGCCACGTGCCTCCGTCACAGGCCTACGTCTGGCGGAACCTGCCACTGGATGTTGACCATGTCCTGACGTACTTCGTCGCCCATGAGGCGCATCATCGGGGCCAGATAGTCATGGCGGCCCGCCAGCTCGGGTACCGGCTTCCGCAGAGCGTGACGGCCGGGCTCTGGCAATGGCACACCCGGCGGCGCGAAGCGAGCGCGTCGTGAGGCGCGATTCGTTAGGCACCTTGACCTCCGGCGCTCACAGGTCCAGGGCGAGCCGCAAGCCGGCGTCGACCGCCTCCAGTGCGCGGCCGCGCAACCGGTCGGCCCGGTCGGTGAGGGAGGCCCGATCGATCGTGACCACCTGGGAGACGTTCGCCACGGAGTCTTTGGGCAGGCCGGACACGTCGGCCGGCACCAGCACATTGCCCGGGGCTTCCACGAGCCGCAGGTTGGAGGTCAGCACCACGCCGAGCACAGGCTGCAGCCGGCTGCGGTTGAACGCGTCGGCTCGGCGCTGTTGTCTACGTAAAGGACTGAACTCATGCGCTGAATGTGCGGAGGCACCACGCGCACGACGCGCTGGGACGCGAAGGGATGGCCCTGGAAGCGGTCGAGCACGCGGAGGTCAGCGTCGCCGAGCTCGTCGAGGGGCCCGTCGACGGGCGTGCCCGTGGCCAGTAGTTCGGAATCATCTCAGGGTCTATCGTTTCTTCGCCGGCGGGCCATTCCGGGCCACCGCGGCCTTCACGAGCGCCTTGAACGCGCGCGCGTCGACCTTCTCCCCTTCGTGGATGTCGATCGCCCTTCGCGTGTTGCCTTCCAAGCTGGAATTGAAGAGGCGCGATGGGTCCGGGATCCTGGCCCCCCGGGCGAACGTGAGCTTCACGACCTTCGTGTACGACTCCCCGGTGCAGACGATCCCGTGGTGCGACCAGACCGGAGTTGCTTCCACTTCCACTCCTCGGTCATCTCGGGGTCGGCTTCCAGGATCAGCGCCCGCATGCGGGCCAGGGTCTCCCCGCGCCATCCCTCCAGGTCGCGGATCCGCTGGTCGATGAGCCGGGAAGCGGGTTTCCCGGTCGCTGGCTCACGGCTCCTCATACCCTAGCCCCACGTGAGCTGCGTGAGCTGGATCAGGTTGCCGCAGGTGTCGTCCAGCACCGCGATGACCGAGCCCGTCACGGACGTGACCGGCATGGTGAACTTCACGCCCTTGGCGGCCAATCGATCGTGCTCGGCCTGCACGTCCTTCACCAGGAACTGGGCCGCCGGCCGACCCTGGCCGCGGAGCGCCTCCTGGTAGGCCTTGCCGGCGGGGTCGGCGTTGGACTCCAGCACGAGCTCCGCGCCCTCCGGGTCCTCCGGCGAGGCCACCGTGAGCCAGCGATAGTTCCCATTGGAGAAATCGGCCTTCTTCCGGAAGCCGAGCTTGTCCGTGTAGAACTGCAGCGCCTTCTCCTGATCGTCGACGTACACGGTGCTCCACTTGATGCGCATCGACTCCCTCCTTGTTCGTGGTCACAGTGGCGAGGTCTCCGAGGATGAAGCGTCAGAGCTGCAGCGATCGGCTCATGGGGTCCTCGCGAGCAGGTCGACGAGCTTTCCGCCCATCATCTTCCAGCCGTAGCGCGCGCCGCCGAAGTTCTGCTTCTGGTCCGGCTTGAAGCCCGAGTGCACGAGGGAGAGGCGCGTGCCCGACGCCGTGGGCGTGAGCGTGAAGGTCACGACGGTGTCCATGTCGCCGACGCCCCAGTCGTAGCTGAGCTTCCGGTGCGTTTCGATCTCGAGCGATCCGGCACTGCACGATGCCGTCCCAGCCGCCGACTGCGGCTGCGTCTTGAACGTGAACGCCGCCCCCGCGCTCGAGCTTGAGACCGATGACGGGCAGGAGCCACTCCGCGAGCAGCGCGGGGTCGGTGAGCGCGCGCCACACCTTCTCCGGCCGATGCGGCAGGTCGAACTCGAACGAGATGGACTCCGGTTTGCGACTTCGCCGTCGTGTCGATGAGCGTCATCCGTCCATTTTCTCCAGCAGTCGTTCGAGGCGATCGACGTGCTCCGTCCAGAAGGCGCGGTAGTGCGCGATCCAGTCGACGAGCGGCTTCATCCCGCGCGGCTCCACCCGGTAGTAGACACGGCGCCCCTCGCGCCGGCCGTTCACCAGGCCGGCCTGCTTTCAAGGCGGCGAGGTGCTGCGAGACCGCCGGCTGCGAGATGTCGAAGCGCGCCGTGAGGTCCTTCACCGCCGCTTCGCCACGCGTGAGCGACTCGAAGATCGCCCGGCGGCTGGGGTCCGCCAGCGCCTGGAAGATCCTGTCCTCGACCTCGGCCGCGCTCTGCACGCGTAATACATAAGCCGTGACTTATGGCTTGTCAAGCACGCGGATCGGGCGGCTCGGGATCGGCGGAAGAGGGGCATGATCCTCGCGCTCCTCCTCGTGCGGCACGTCGCGGGCCAGGCCGACGTCCACGGGATGGACGCCGGCGTCGCCCCCGCCGACGACGTCCTCGCCAGGGGAGCACCTCGCAAACTGCCGCGACGGTTGATGCGGCCTAACCGGGCGTTGCTGCCGTCAAAGCGGATGATTACTGAAGCGCCTCGCGCGCTGCGCGCGCTCACCGCATCTTGTTGGAGCGTTTGCAGCGGAACGCCAGCTCGTTCGGCAGCGACAGGGGGTACACCTGCTCTCGATCACCATCCATAGCCGGGCGACAGTGCTCGCCTTGGGGCTGGCACTCCTCCTCGGTGGCTGTCTGCCGATCCGCTGGAGAGAAGCGCTCTCTCCGGCTGTGGTGGGCGTGTACCGCGACCAGGCTGGCAGGCCCGTGGCGGGCGTCCAGGTCGCCGTTGCCACACCGTACGGCGACCAATCGTGTGCTCGGCCCGCCGTCGAAGCGACCACGGACTCGGTCGGCGGATTTCAGCTCCCGGCCACCGAGCGCCAACACCGGTTTCTGGCGCTGTGGTCCCTCGACCAGGCGCTCCCCCCGTACAGCTTCTGCGCCGGCGCGAACGACGCGCTGGGTCTTGTCTTCCGCGGCGAACGCACCTGGCGGGGCAAGCAGGTTGACTCGGTCGCGTGCGTCCAGACGGAGACCCCGACGGGATCTCGGGTGCGCTGCTATGGCTACTATGCATGGGATGGCGGCCGCCGGCATCGCGTGGACTCCCTTGCCGCAGGGTGGGTCAGGTAGTCGTCGCCTCCAACCCAGCGCCTGCGGCGCGCGGGCGCATGCGGCACGAAGGTCGCGTGGCCGGAGTTCGCGGCGGGGTACGACGGACTGCCGGCTCCGACCCGCGGCATCCCCGACATCGACCATGTTCGGCTTACGAGAGTGAGCGCGTCCATCGTGGATGCGACCTATTCTCTTCAGGGCGGCCCGTCGGGCGGGCACTCACCCGCCGCCGAGGCGCGAGTCGTTAGGCGGACCGCGATTCACGGGGAGGGCCAATGGCGCAGGCAAAGATGGCGGCGCGGGCATTCGCGGTCGTCAGCGTCCTTTGCTTCATCGCCGCGCTAGTACCTGCGCTCAGCGGCGGCCGCCTGAATGTCGTCTTCCTGGCCTGCGGCGTCGTGTTCCTTATCGTCGCTGCCGGCGCGCGCCGTAAGAGCCCTCCTGGCACCTAACCCGCGCCTGCAGCGGGCGGACGCGCGCGGCTCGAGGGTCGGGTGGCTGTTGCGTGCACATGGAGTAGGGCAGGTGTGGGGTGGCTGGCGGGTGGTCGCCCGGCGCTGAGGCGCGCGTCGTTGGGCGTCACTGGAGGTTTCATGCGACTTGTCGACATACCGTTTCAAGCGACCGACTGGGCCAGCCTTCCGGCAACCGCGCACCCGGGAGCCTCAGGCGTCGCGTCCTGGCGCACCAAGCAGCACGGCGACCTGCGGGTGCGCATGCTCGAGTACTCGCCCGGATACATGGCGGACCACTGGTGCGACAAGGGCCATGTGCTGCTGGTGCTGGAAGGCGAGCTCCATACGGAGCTGAAGGACGGCCGAGTCGTCATTTTGCGCCCTGGCATGAGCTACGAGGTCGCCGACGGCGCCGTCCCGCACCGCAGCTCGACGCCCACCGGAGCGAAGCTCTTTGTGGTCGATTAGACGTGGGGGGCCCGTGGCCGGCCGGTGGTCGCCCGGTAGATTGAGATATCGTTGTGCACCAGGAGCGTTAATGGCGGTGGTCGCCTGTGAGAGGCTGCCGGGCGTGCGCTACCGCGGTCGCGCGCTGGCGCGCGCGCCGTGGCCCGCCGCCGGGCCACGATTCGTTAAGCGGCGAGGGGGCGACGCCTGAGTCTCCGCCCGGTCGTCCGGCACATCCTTGCGGCTTGTGCCACGCTGCTCTTGATGACGGTGGCCTGGATGACGCTTTCGGGCGGGCTCCACCAGATCCCTCGGTCACGCACGCTTGGCCAGCGAGTCGAGACCACGGTGCAGCTCGCGTGCGGGCTTCTCAGCTTGATGAGTGTGCTCACATCCTTCTGGTGGCGCCGATGGAGTCGCCCGGTCCTTGCCGCTTGGGCCATCGCATTGGCTGCAGCGGCCGGCCTCTCCTCGCTCGTCTGGGGCCCCCCCTCGCTGATCGTCGGGCTGGTCCTCTCCGCGCTATCGTTGCTCGTCGCGCTGGCGACGATGCGGCTGCTACGGGCTGGACTCGCGGCCTAACCCGCGCCTGCCGCCGGCGGGTGCGCTCCTCCCTGCGCCCCGTCGGCGCAGGAGCTACCTCGTGGCCAAGACAGGTGCTAACGCTCGAGATGCAGGGTATGGGGTGGTTGCCGTCCTGCCGGGCATGTTCTGGGGTGCGGTCGTGGGGTCGACAAGCAACCCAATCCTGCTGGCGAGGCAGGCCGCATGGCCACTCAAGCCGACGTCCGTCGCATCGCATTGTCCTTGCCGGGAGCCCAGGAAGCGACGGGTCACTTCGCCTTCGAGGTCCGCACCAAGGGCAAACTGAAAGGCTTCGTCTGGGTCTGGATGGAACGCGTTGTACCCAGGAAGCCCCGCGTGCCCCAGCCCAAGATCCTGGCCATCCGGGTGGCGAGCCTCGATGACAAGGAATTCCTGCTCGGCCTCGACCCGGAGAAGTTCTTCACCGAGCCGCACTATGAGGGCTATCCGGCCGTCCTGGTTCGCCTGCCTGCGGTCAGCGCCCGTGAGCTGGAGCCGCTCATCACGGAGGCGTGGCGTTGCCTGGCCCCGAAAGATCCGGCCACGAAGCCGTCCTCGCCGCGCCGCCGGGTGAGCGCGCGACGTCGGCGCTCGTGAGTGCGCACGGGCCCGGTTGCTCGACACGTCCCGGCAGCGCCCTCGCGAGACCATAGCGGAGGTGCTCCGCTTCGGTCCCACCTGACCGTTGGACGGCCACCCACGTCCCGTGTATGTATGTGTATTCCCGCCAGTCCACCACCGATGTCTGGAGGCGCCGCATGACACTCGTGCACCGCTCCGTGGTCGTGTGCCTGCTGGTTCTCGCCACCGGACATGGTCCGGCGGCACGGGCGCAGGGTGTCCCGGCGGCGTCGGGATCCGATCCCGTCCTCCTGGCGGCCGCGCGCCGGGTCTTGAAGTTCAGCGGCACGGTGGACGCGATGGTCGCCGCCATCCGGGCGAACTTGCCGGCGCAACAAGCGTCGCACCCCGACATCGCGCCCGAGTTCTGGACGCGGTTCGAGGCTCGGGTCGTCCACGATGCGCCGCAGCTCGTCGACAGCATCGCGGTGATCTACGCGCAGAGCTTCAGCCAGCAGGAGCTCGAGGTGCTGGCCGATTTCTACGGCTCGCCGGTCGGCCAACGGCTGCGGGAGCTTCAGCCCACGCTCATCGCGGAGAGCTCCGCGATCGGGCAGCGATGGGGCGCGCGGATCGGAGCCGAGATCGGCGCTTCGCTGCCGCGGAGGTAGCGCCGGCGCCGCGATACGGGGCGGACGAGGTCGAGGATACGGACGAAGAAGATCGGGATGAAAGGAGGCGCGATGCATCTGCCGTTCTCACACGACCAGTTTCTCGACGCCTTCGCGGCGTACAACGGCGCGCTGTGGCCCGAGGCGCTGCTCCTGTGGCTGCTCACGGTGGCCGCCCTGCTCGCCCTCGCGGCGGGTCGGCTGAGTCCCAGGCTCGCGGGCATCCTGCTCGCCGTGCACTGGGCCTGGGCGGGCGTCGCGTATCACCTGGCGTTCTTCGCCGGCATCAACCCGGCCGCGCGGCTGTTCGGCGCTCTGTTCGTGCTCCAGGCCCTGCTGTTCCTCTGGTTCGGGGTTCGGCGGCCCGCCTTGCGGGTGACGTGGGGGCGAAGCCCGAATCAGATTCTCTCCGTGGTGTTCTGTGGCTACGCCGTCGCCTATCCGCTCCTGGCCGTCGCCGCCGGGATGCGCTGGCCCCGGATGCCTTCCTTCGGCGTGCCTTGTCCCACCACATTGCTCACGGTCGGGCTGCTGCTGGGTCTCGGCCGGGGGCAGCTCCGCGGCCTCGGCGCCATTCCGGTGCTGTGGTCGCTCATCGGCGGGTCCGCAGCGCTCGTGCTCGGCGTCCCGCCGGACCTGATGCTGTTCCTGGGCGCGCTGCTCCTGCTGTGGCACGTTGCCGCGCCCCGGACGCTCGCCGGCCCGCGCGCGGCCTAGGCGCGATGCGTCGCGCCGCGGCTCCGGGTGAGCCACGGCTGCACCGATCCAAACCCCCGCACGCCTCACACAGGAGACTTCATGAGCCCGAAGTCATCGATCCCTGAAGGCGCCCCCAAGCGCGCCGAGCCCGAGTCCTTCCGCGCCCGCACGCTCTCGGTCTCGCTGACCGTGAAGGACCTCCGGCGGAGCCTGGCCTGGTATCGCGACGTGGTGGGCTTCACCGTCGACCGCGAGTTCGAGCGCGACGGCAAGCTCCGGTCGGTGTCGCTGAAGGCGGGCGACGTGAGGATGCTGATCAACCAGGACGACGGCGCCAAGGGATGGGACCGGGTCAAGGGCCTGGGGTTCTCCCTGCGCCTCACGACCGACCAGAACGTCGACGAGATGGCCGCACGGATCAAGGAACGCGGCGGCACGCTCGAGTCGGAGCCCGCCGACATGCCGTGGGGGGCGCGGATCTTCCGGTTGCGCGATCCGGACGGCTTCAGGCTGACGATCTCGTCGCTGCATGAGGTCTGACCGGCGTGGCCGGGGAGGCCGTCCGCCGGCCGCGGCCCTGCCGGTCCTGGGCGGCGAGGCGCTGGGCCTGCGGACGATCCTGGGGACCGCGCTGGTGCTGGTCAGGGTGCTGGTGATCACGACGATGCGGGCCACGCACCAGCGTGAGGACCGAAGCTCACCTCTTTCAGCGGAGCCGCTCCATGCAAGTCACCACCACGTTTCTCGATCGAGGGGTACCGGATCACGGAGTACAAGGGGTCTGGTGCGGGGCATCGTCGTGCGCGCCCCCACGATCGGCCAGGGCATCATGGGCGGCCTCAAGTCCATCGTGGGTGGGCAGATCGGCGCGTACGCCGAGATGTGCGAGCAGGCTCGCCGCCAGGCGTACGACCGCCTGGTGGAGCACGCCACGGGTCTCGGGGCGAATGCGGTCGTCGGGCTGCGCTACGAGTCGTCCGAAGTCGGCAGCCGGGGTTCCGCGACCGAAGTCCTGTGCTACGGAACGGCGGTCGTCGTGCAGCACGCCGGGTAGGTGTGGCGGCGACGCCGTCCAACCGCGACACTGTGCCGAGGCGGCGCGCCGGCCGCGCCGCGCCGAGGCCGGCGGACCACGAGGGAGACGCGGCGATGCTGCCGGGCCACGCCACGTTGCTCCTGATCGATCTACAGCAGGCGGTCGACCACCCCAGTTGGGGGCCGCGCAACAATCTCGACGCAGAAGCGAATGTCGCCCGCCTGCTGCGGGAGTGGCGCGCGCGGTGCCTGCCACTCGTCCACGTTCGCCACGACTCCGCGGAGCCCGCGTCCACCTACCGGCCCGGACAGGCCGGTCACGCGTTCAAGCCGGAGGCCGCTCCCCTGGACGGGGAGACCATCGTCCCCAAGCGCACCAACAGCGCCTTCGTCGGGACGGACCTCGAGGAGCGGCTGCGGTCCCGCGGCTGCTCCACGCTGGTCGTGGTGGGCGTCAGCACCAGCAACTCCGTCGAGGCGACGGTGCGGATGGCGGGGAACCTGGGGTTCCAGACCTATCTGGTCGCGGACGGATGCTTCACGTTCGACCGGAAGGACTGGAGCGGCCGCCTGCGGACGGCCGCCGAGGTCCACGACATGTCGCTGGCGAACCTGGATGGGGAGTACTGCCGCGTCGTCACCACCGAATGGATTCTCGCCGCGCTCGGCGGCCGACCGGGGAGCTGAGCCGCGGGCGCGCGGCGTCCTGCCGGAGCGCCTCGGTCGGGGCGCGCGGGTGGCGAAGCCGCGCCGTCGCTGGTGACGCGAGGTACCGGCCTCGGACCGGTTACCTAGGGCCGGCAGCGCGGGTCGGGGCATCCCGGGGCGGCGAGTGGACGGCCGGCGGGGGTGTCGTTAACCTATGGCATCCCCGATCGGAGGACTTCCCATGGCTCGCTTGCCGCGCCCTGATCACGCGTGGGGCTTGGTCCTTGCCGTTGCCCTCCTTGCCGGCTGCAAACCCGCGACGCCGGCTCCGCCGCCTCCGCCGCCGACCCCCGCCGGCCCCGAGGCGGCGACCGGGTTCGACGACCGGAGCAACGGCCTGGTGAGCGATTCCATCCATCAGGCGGACCGGGCCGTGTTCGACGAGGTGGAGAGCGTCGCCGACGGGCTGGGTCCGGTGTACAACGCCCAGTCGTGCCGCGAGTGCCACCAGAATCCCACCTCGGGCGGCGCGAGCCAGGTCACCGAGCTCAGGGTGGGGCACCTCGGGCCCGACGGCCGGTTCCGCAATCCCGACATCGCGATCGGACGGGGCACGGACACGATTCACGGCCGTACCCTGGTGAACGACCGCAGCATCTGCCCCAACGCGACCTTTCCCGACAGCGAGATCCAGGAACGCGCCCCGGACATCGACACGATCAGCACGCTGCGCGCGTCGCTCAATCTGCTGGGCGACGGGCTGGTGGAAGCGGTCTCCGACGCGACGTTGCTCCAGATCGCGAGGGACCAGCGTCGCCTGACCCACGGCAAGATCCACGGCCAGGCGCTGTTCGTCCCGGTCGTGGAATCGCCGGGGATGACGGGCGTCGGGCGGTTCGGCTGGAAGGACCAACACGCCAGCGTGCTGTCGTTCTCGGGCGACGCGTACCTGAACGAGATGGGCATCACCAACACGCTGTTCCCGGACGAGGTGACGAGCGTCTGCAACACCGTCACCGAGCCCAACGACAAGCCGGGGCCGGACGGGCTGTCGGACATCGACAAGTTCGCCCGGTTCCTGCGCGCCACCAAGGCGCCCGCGCGCGACAGCATCCTCGCGGCGACGCGCGGCGGCGGTGCGGGGTTCCGCGCTGTTCGACAGCATCGGATGCGTCACCTGCCACGTGCGGAGCCTGCTGACCGCCTCCGCCGGCACGATCATCAACGGCGGCCGGGATACGGTCACGGCCGCGCTGAGCGGCAAGGTGTTCCACCCCTTCGGGGACTTCCTGCTGCACGACGTCGGCACGGGAGACGGCATCGCGATCGCGGTGCCGGAGCATTACGGCCGGAGGTACGAGCGGTACAAGTGGCAGGAGTTCTCGATGGACAGCGTGCTCGGCGCGCGCAACAAAGTGCGCACGGCGCCGCTGTGGGGCGTCCGGCTGCGTCCGCGCCTGATGCACGACGGAGGCTCGCTCACGTTCCGCGGCGCCATCCTGCGGCATCGAGGCGAGGCGAGCGACGTGACGGACCGTTTCCGGTCGCTTACCGCCGAAGAGCAGCAGGCCATCGTCACCTTCCTCAAGTCGTTGTGAGCCGGCGGAGGACCGGGCCCGGCGGGAGGGTGGGCGGCGGCTGACGCGCCGGCCGCCGCTCCTCCCGGGCGTCCGCCGGGGGGAGGGTGGCTCAATTGGCCGGACAGACGGGAGGCATGGATGCCACGGCGCAGCTCCGCGCTGGTCCGTGTCGGCGTAGCGGTGATCGCCCTGTCGGCGGCTCAGGCTCGCCGTCCGCCGCGATTCGAGGACTATCCCGTCACCAAGACCTATGACGGCCAGCCGGCTGCCGTCGACCTGGGGAGTGTGTCCTGGGCCCGTCGGTATCGAACGGTGCTCCGGGAGGGGGCCGCCAGCGGGCCCAATTTCGCGGGAGAGCTCACCGTGGTCGAATGGGGCTGTGGCGCGAGCTGCCAGCAGGCGGCCATCATCGAGACCAGAACCGGCCGGATCGTCGGGCCGCCGTTGACCCTGACCCGCGGTGCCGACTACGGGCTCGACAGTCGTCTCATGGTGGTCGATCCGGTGGAGCCCGGCGACAGCGTGAGTCCCTACGATCCGGCATTCGTCCGCTACTACGCCTGGTCGCGCAGGCGGCTGGTGCTCATCGACTCGGTGCGCGGCCGGGGCCGGTCGCCCGCAGTGATCGTGCGCCGGGCGGCGCGGCGGCGCGCCGCCCGCGGGCCGGACAGGTCGGTGCCCGGGCGCCTGAGCCGCGCGGTGCGACGCCGAACGACGGCCGATCGGGGGCAAGGCGAATGGCGGATGGCCTGGTGGCGCTGCAGGATTTCCAGGACGAACCCAGCGCGTGGGTCGCCAGGGCCGTGCTCCAGGCGAACGGCATCCCGTCCGAGGTCCTCACCGATCCGCCGTACGCGCATCCCTGGCCGCGCGTGCGGTTGGCCGTGCGGTCGGAGGATCTTTCGGCCGCCCTGCGGCTCCTGGGCTCCGGCCCCGGCGGGTCGTCCGCGTAGGCCTGGCCGGCGGTGCTCGCGCGGCTTCACGTAATCGGTTCTCGCGGAACGGCGTTCCGACCAGTCCCGGGGAGGCAGCTCATGGCCGCGAAGGGTGCCGAGGAAGGCGTGCTCGTCTCGTACCTCACCCTGCGGCGGATCGTGGGCGTCCTGGGGGTCGGTCTTCCGGTGGTCCTGGCGCTGTGGGGCTTCGCGCTGTGCGGCTGCCTGCGCCTGCAGCCCTCGATCAGCGACTATTACGGCCTGCGGACGCGGGACGTCTTGGTGGGCGTCCTGTTCACGATCGGCTGGTTCCTGTACTCCTACCGAGGGTACGAGCGCAAGGACAACATCGCCGGCAATCTCGCGTGCCTCTTCGCGCTGGGCGTGGCGCTGTGCCCGAACAGCGGCACGCCGGTGGGAGCGGGTCGTCCACTTCGGCTCGGCGCTCGCGCTGTTCGTCGTCCTGGCGTATTTCTCCCTGTTCCTGTTCACCAAGACGAGCGGCTCTCCAACGCGGGAGAAGAGAATCCGCAACCGCGTCTACGTCGTCTGCGGCGTCAGCATGCTGGCGTGCACGGCGCTGATCGGGTTGTACTACGCGCGGCTGCAGGACACGGCGATCGCGGCGCTTGACCCCGTGTTCTGGCTCGAGTCCCTGGCGCTGTGGGCCTTCGGCCTGTCCTGGTTCGTCAAGGGCGAGACGCTGTGGAAGGACGCGGGGACGTAGGCGTGGCGCCAACCCTCCGGCGGGCGGCGCGATGACGGGCCGGGTGGCGGCGCCGGTCTTCCCGCGGGCGCGGCCGAGGCGCCTGTGGGCCCGGGTGATGCTGCCGATCCTCCTGGCCACCGGCGCCTGGCTCAACTGGATCAGCCCGACGCTCCGGTTCGACTCGCAGCTCGCCAACCAGGTGGCGTTTCTGGTCGCGATGCTCGTGCCGCTGCTCGCCGTCGCCGTGGAGCCGGGCGTGGCGAGTCACGCGGACGCCTGGCTGACGCGCCTGCCGCTGATCCCGTTCGCGCTGGTGGGCGTGCTGATGAGCCTGCCCAGCGCCGTCGGCATCTACGAGACCGCCCGCGACGGCGCCGATCCCAGCTTCACCGCCATCGCGCACTACGACGACGCGCCGCTCCAGTTCACGGTGTACCGGACCAAGTGCGGCGTGACGTGCAGCTACGGCATCGTGGTCAGGGCCGAGAGCCGCCTGCTGCCGGGTCTCCTGTTCGTCCGCAACGTGTTCAAGGCGTATCCGGCGGACACCGCCGCCGTGCGGCCGCTCGCGGGCCATCGCCTCGAGGTGGCGGTGCCCTCGCACGGCGGGGTGCTGGACCGCACGGCGAGGCGGGTGACGGTGACGTTGCCGTGGCCATGGGCGCCGCCCGGACAGGGCCGGCAGGGGCGCTGAAGGGCAGGTGACCGCTCGGCTCCCGCCGGCACGCGCGACGCCGAACAAGGGCTTTGCGTTCTTCCGCCGGCGGTGCCAAGCTATGTGTCGGTCGCACGGCGCGGATCGAGAGGAACGATCATGGAGCAGGGTTCGGAGCACCGCCGTGAGGGCGAGCGGCGCCGACTGTGGGACCGGCGCTCGCCGGTCGGGCGCCGCGCCGGCGGAGAGCGGCGGACGCGCGAGCGCCGCAGCCTGGCGAGCCAGGTGGCCGCCGATCGCCGGGCGCGAGCGGAGCGCCGGGCGGTGGATCGTCGCCGGACGCCGGAGCGTCGCGTCGTGGTTTCCCGCCGGCACGGGCGCCGGCGGCGCGATACCCCCACCCCTTACACCTCGTCGGAGCTCGCGGAGCTGCGGGCGCGGTTCGCCGCGCCGGGCGCCGTCAGCTGCCCCGCGTGCGAGGGCAGCTTCACGCTCGGCCCGGGCCGGCGCCGCGGCACCGAGATCGCGCGCCGGGTGCTGTGCCTCGGCTGCGGCCGGGCCGCGGTGGTTCCCCACTCGTGGGCGGCGCGCCTGCTGCTCGTCACTCGTAACGGCGAGCTGCGCGGCCTGCTGCGGGAGATGCTCGCGGGCGTGGGCCACGAGGTGGTCGAGGCGGACGACGCCGGCGTGGCGCTGGCCGCGTACCAGACGGTCCCCGCGGACGTCGTGATCCTCGACATCCTGGCCCCGGGGCGGATGGCCGCGCCCGATTTCCTGCGGTACCTGCGGCGCACCTTCCCGGACGCGCGCGTGGTGGCGCTGGCGGGTCGGCCCACGTACACGGGCGTGGATCCTCTGGCGGTGGTGCAGGGGCTGGGGGCCGTGCGCGCGGTGCGCTCGCCGATCTCGCGCGACGCGTTGATCAAGGCCGTGGAGGAGGCGCGCAGCTAGGACGCCGCGGAGCGGTCGCAGGCGTTCGGCCCTCCGAGCCGGCGAACGGGCGCGCGAGCGCACAAGGGGGTAGGCGGTGGGCGAGCGGTTCGAGACGATCATCCTGATCGGCCGCCCGGCGGCCGGCAAGAGCGAGGTCATCGACTTCCTCAAGAAGACGGACGAGCCGACCGGGCGCGTCGCTTCCACATCGGCCCGTTCGAGGAGATCGACGACTTCCCCTTCGTCTGGGAGACCTTCGAGATCGACGACCTGCTCGAGCGCCTCGGCCAGCCGCGCGTCTTCACGACCAAGAACTACTACTTCAAGGGCGATCACCTCTGGAACCTGTTCATCGGGCGGATCAACCTCGAGTTCCGGAAGCGGCTCGCCCGGGATCCCGAGCTCACCACGAAGGAAACGGTGCTGGTCGAGTTCTCGCGCGGCGGCGCGAACGGCTTCGCCGAGGCGTTCGCGCACCTCGCCGACGACATCCTGAAGCCGCGCCGGCATCGTCTACATCAACGTCTCCTACGAGGAGTCGGTCCGGAAGAACCGGCGGCGCTTCGATCCCGCCAGGCCGATTCCATCCTCTTCCACTCGCTCCCCGACGAGAAGATGGAGTTCTACTACAGGACGCAACGACTGGGAGCGGCTCTCCGGGGGCGGGAAGAGCGGCCGGATCCGGATCCGCGACTTCGACGTGCCGTTCGCCGTGTTCGACAACGAGCCCGAGAAGACCGACGACCCGCAGAAGCTCGGGCCCGCCCTGGACGAGGTCTTCGCGCGGCTGTGGGCCCTGATGCACCCCTCGACATCCAAGTAGGGAACCCGCCAATGCCGAACCCGCTGGGCCACAGCCGCGCCTACCGCACGCGCCGCTTCATGAACTGGTTCCCGCTCGGGCTCACCTACGCGACCTTCTACATGGGTCGCTACAACCTGAACGTCTCCTGTCAGACGATGATGGACCATCTTCCATCTCTCGAAGGCGCAGTTCGGGACGATCGCGACGGCGGGGTTCTGGACGTACGCGCTGTCGGTCATCGTCAACGGCCCGCTCTCGGACCGGATCGGGGGGAAGAAGGCGATCCTGATCGGGGCCGCGGGCGCTGCCGCCCTGAACCTGATCATCGGCGTCCTGTTCCTGAGCGAGTGGCAGACCAAGATCGTCGTCGGGATGTCGCTCCTCTACGCGGTGAACCAGTACTTCCAGTCGTACGGGGCGATGTCCATCGTGAAGGTGAACGCGCCGTGGTTCCACGTGCAGGAGCGCGGGATCTTCGGCGGCATCTTCGGCATCATGATCTCGGGCGGCTATCTCCTCGCGCTCACCGTCGGTGGCTGGATTCTCGCGGCGCTCCCGTGGTACTGGGTGTTCCTGATCCCCGCCGCCGCCATCGCCGTCATGGGAGTGATTGACGTCTTCCTGGTGCAGAACACCCCCTCGGCGGCGGGCTTCGCCGACTTCGACACCGAGGACGCCACCGCCCACGACGCCGACCGCGACCGCCGGATCGACTGGCACCACCTGGTGACGCGCGTGTTCACCAACCCCGTCATCATCACCCTGACCGTCGCGGAGTTCTGCACCGGGTTCGTGCGGCAGGGGTTGATGCTCTGGTTCGTGCCGTTCCTCAAGGAGGTGCACGGCATCGCGCCGGGGAGCGTCCTCTTCTCGGTCGCCACGCTCGGCATCACGGTGGGCGGGATCGCGGGCGGCCTGCTGTGCGGCTACCTGTCGGACCGCTGGTTCCAGTCGCGGCGCCCGCCGGTCGCGTTCCTCTTCTACCTGGGCCAGATCGGCTCGCTCCTCATCCTCGGCCGGGCGGCGGCGCCGGGCCTCGCCGCGTTCATGATCGGCTTCACGTGCATGTGGATCTTCGGCGTGCACGGCATGCTCACCGGCACCGCCTCGATGGACTTCGGCGGGACGAAGGGCGCGGCCACGGTCGCGGGGATGCTGGACGGCGTGCAGTACCTGGCCTCGGGCCTGACCGGCTTCCTGCTGGGGCACTTCCTCGACAAGTTCGGCTGGGGCGCCTGGACCTGGATGATCATGCCGTTCTCGCTCATCGGCGCGCTGCTGATGCTGCGGCTGTGGAACGAGAGCCCGATGAGGGGCCGGGCGCCGGCGGGGGCGGGGCACCGCCGTCTCACCAGGGGCTCGCGACCTGATGGCACGCGGCGCCCGCCGGCCGGCCGGCGCGTCCCGCGCCGGGGCGGTGCGCTTGCTGCGCGTGATCGCGGGCTTCAAGCTCGGGGAGGCGGCGCTGGCGACGATCGTCGGCCTGGGCGCGCTCCGGCTCCTGCAGCCGAGCACGGCGGCGTGGGCCGATCGCTGGCTGGCGGCGCTCGCCCTGAGGCACGAGCGCCGCGCGGTACCGCGACTGCTCGCGCTGGTGATCGGGTTGCGGCCACGGGCGCTGCAGACCCTGGCCGTCGGGGCCTTTCTGCTGGCCGCGCTGTTCGCCACCGAAGCGGCGGGCTTGTGGCTGGGAAAGCGGTGGGGGGAGTACCTGACCGTGATCGCCACGATGGTATTCGTGCCGGTCGAGGTGGTCCGGGTGGCGCACCTCGCGTCGCTGACGCGGCTCACGGCCCTGGTGCTCAACCTGGCCGTGGTGGCGCTGCTGGTGCGGCAGCTGATGCACCGGCAGGCCGAGGGCGCCTCCCCGAAGTGACGGGCGCGTGACGCCCCGGTGCCAGGTTTACGGATACGTGACGCGGGTGGTGGGCAGGATCACGTTCCGGAGAGTGAGTGGTGCTTGGGTCCCCGGTGTTCATGGTGGTGGCGCTCGCGGTCATCGGCGTGGGCGCCGCGGCCGTGACGATCCTGGAGTTGGCGCTGGGGCGGCCGCGGGCGTTCCTGGAGGAGCGGCGGCGCGGCGACCTGCGCCGCCGTGCGCCGTTCGACAAGCGGGCGGCGAAGGCGCTGCACGAAGCGCTGCTCCGGGACCTGGCCCGGCAAACGGCCGTGCGCCGGGACCTCGAGCGCGACCGCGCCGCCGGCTCGAGGCACGCGGCGCTGCTCCGCGACGTCGAGCGCGCCGAGCAGGTCACGCTGCAGGAGATCGCGCAGATCGAAATGTGGATTGGCGCCGGCCGCTGACCGGCATCCTCACCCGGAGAACGGAACGATGAGCGACACCTCCGCCCGCACGAAAGGCGTGGCCAAGGTCGGCGTCGGCTTCGGCACGGCGCTGGCCATCACCATCTCGTGGACCGCGAACAAGTCGATCCTGTGGGTGATCGTCCACGGCATCCTGGGCTGGATCTACGTCATCTACTACCTGATCCGGTACTACTAGGGCAGCGCGCATGTGGCGAGCGCCGGCGCCGGGGCCCCGATCTCGCCGCACGAGGCACGAGGGTTGAGGGATGGAGAAGGTCACGGGTATCGGCGGCCTGCTTCTTCCGCTCACGCGATCCGGCTGCGCCGGCGCGCCGGGCTGCGATGTCGTTCAAGAGAGCGTGTGCCGAGTTGGCGGTCGGCGCGTGCCTGACCGCCTGCGCTCGACCTTCAGGTGCCCCGGCGCCGGCCCCCGAGACGGTGGCCGCCGAGATCGGCGCGGTGCTCGATTCCACCGCGGCGGGGTGGAATCGCGGTGACCTGTCCCGGTACCTGTGGGCCTACGCCGAGAGCACGACCGTCATGGGTCGCAGCGGCGTGGAGCACGGCGTCGAGGCCATCCGCCGGCAGATGCAGGCCGGATTCTGGAAGGCGGGCCGGCCGCAGCAGACACTGCGCTACGAGCACCTGGACGTACGCGTGCTTGGGCCGGAGAGCGCCCTCGCGACCGGCCAGTACATCCTGTCCGGCAACGGGCTGCCCGACCGCACGGGTTGGTTCACGACCGTCTGGGCGCGCACCAGCGTCGGCTGGCGGATGATACACGACCACTCCTGAGCAGGCGGGCGGGGCGGGCGTCGCGGAGGATGCCGTGCGCGTGCTCGGAGCGAGGCGCCGAGGTCCAACCGTGGGGACGACACCATGAAGGTCAGGTCCGCGCTGGCGGCCCTTCCGGTCGCGCTGCTGCTCGCGGCGCCGCCGCCGGCTTCGGCCCAGACGCGCCCTGCGCCCGCGGTCGTCCTGCGGCCCGGTCTGGTGATCACGCGATCGGTGCGGGTGCTGCCGCGACTCTACCGGCTGAGGGCCCCCGCCTCGCTCGATTCGGCCGTGCTCACCATCCGCGGCGACGACGTGACGGTGGATTTCGGCGGGGCCACGCTGGAGGGCCGGCCGCCGGAATCCGACCCGGATCTCGCTGAGGGCGTGGCGATCCGCGTCGAGGGCGGGCACAACGTCCGCATCCTCCACGCGCGGGTCCGGGGCTACCGGGTGGGCGTTCTGGCGCGTGGCACCCGCGACCTCGCCCTGGTGGACGACGACGTCAGCTACACGTGGAAGCCCCGCCTCTTCAGCCTGATCGAGCACGAGAGCCTGGTGGACTGGCAGTCGTACCACCACAACGAGCACGACGAATGGCTGCGCTGGGGCGCCGCCTTCTACCTCGCGGACGTGCGCGGCGGGGAGGTGCGCGGCAGCCGCGCAGTGCAGGGGGCCAACGGCCTGATGCTGGTGCGCTGCGACAGCCTGGACGTCGTGAGCAACGACTTCGCGTTCAATTCCGGCACTGGCATCGCGCTCTACCGCTCGAGCGGGAACCGGATCCTGCACAACCGCATCGATTTCGACCTGCGGGGCTACAGCCACAAGTTCTACCGCCGCGGGCAGGACTCGGCCGGGCTGCTGATGTACGAGCAGAGCTCGGGTAACGTCGTCGCGTACAATTCCATCACGCACGGCGGTGATGGGCTCTTCCTGTGGGCGGGACAGAGCACGATGGACAGCGGCGCCGGCGGCGCCAACGACAACCTGTTCTACGGGAACGACGTGAGCTTCGCCGCGGCCAACGGGATCGAGGCGACCTTCGCGCGCAACGTGTTCGTGGCCAACCGCTCCGACGGGAGCGAGTACGGGGTGTGGGGCGGCTACAGCTACGAGACGCGGATCGTCGGGAACGACCTGTCGGGGAACCGGATCGGCGTCGCGATCGAGCACGGGCAGGGGAACACGATCGCCTGGAACCGCATCGCCGACGGGACCACGGGCATCAGCCTGTGGGCGGACCCGGTCACCGACACCAGCTGGGGCTACCCCAGGCACCGCGACGTTCGGAGCCGGGGCTCCCAGATCTCCAACAACGTGTTCGCGACGCCTCCGGGTGGGCGTGCGCGCCCGGAACACCGCCGATCTCGTGGTGGCCTGGAACCGCGCCGTCGCGGTGGACAGCCTGCTGGCGCTCGCGGACACCAGCGGGGTCCAAGCCGCGGAGAACGCGACGCTCGCCTCCGCGGCGGCGACCGACACGGCGGTGCCGGCCCTGCCCGCGGAGTTCGCGCGCCTGGCGCCCGTGGTGCCGGCAGGCGATTCCGCCGTTCCGGGTTCGCCCCTCACGCGGCGCGACCGCTCGGCCATCGTCGTGGACGACTGGGGGCCCTACGACTGGCGCTCGCCGAAGCTCTGGCCGGCTGACAGCTCTCGCGAGGTGCCGCTCCGGCTGGCGACCTTGGGGCCGGAGGGCCGGTGGCGGGTCGTGGGCCGGCGGGGCGTGGCGGCCGTGAAGCCGGCGGCGGGCCGGATCGGCGACACCCTCACGGTGACGCCCGGCGGGCGGGCCGGAGCGGGGGGCCGACTGGCGGGTGGAGCTGGAGTACCGGGGCGGCGCTACGGTGTCGCCGCGCGGCACCCGTCGTCCGGCCGGCGCGCCGTACCGGTTCGGCTACGGCCGCTTCGAGCCGGCCACCGACTGGACGATGCGCTTCTACGCCTGGACCGACAGCACCGACCCGCGGAGCACGCCCGAGGCGTTCGCCGCGCTGCTCCGGCTGGAACGCCGCTCCTGACTCGGCAGGCGCCGCGCCTCGATCTCGAGTGGTACCGCCCGCAGATCGCGGGCCTGCCGCAGGAGCGGTTCGCGCTGGAGGCCACCGGGAGCGGTCGACGCTCCCGCCGGGCGACGTACACGCTGCGCACGATCAGCGACGACGCCGTGCGCGTGTGGGTGGACGGCGCGCTGGTGATCGACGACTGGACGCCGCACGAGTCGGTCGGTGGATCATGCGCCGCTCTCGGCCGGGCGACACGAGCTGCGCGGTGCAGTACGTCCAGGTGGACGGCTGGGTCGAGCTGCGGCTGGACATCGTGCGCGGGGCCGAGAGGTCGCGGTCGGCACGGCGGGGCCGCACTGACGCGCAGGTGAGAGGTGAGAGGTGCTGGGTGAGACGTTCAGGTGAGGGGTGAGAGGCGGAAAGGCGTGAGGGGACGGAGCGCCCCCTCTCACGCTTTCGCACCTCTCACCTCGCACGGCTCTCGAGGTTCCATGATCGTGATGACTCCCGTTGGATACGTGCGCAGTCCCCGCCGCGACGTCGTGGACGACACGTGGGGCGCCGTCCGCGCGCGCATTGAGCTGGACGAGTCCTTCGGCTCCGAGGCGCTGGACGGCATCGAGGCGTTCTCGCATGCCGAAGTGACGTTCTTCTTCGACCGCGTGCCCGACTCCGCCGTGGTGCGGGGCGCGCGGCACCCGCGCGGCAACCCGGCGTGGCCCAAGGTGGGGATCTTCGCCCAGCGTGCCAAAGACCGGCCCAACCGGATCGGCAGCACGATCGTAGCGATCGGCCGACGGGAGGGGAGGACGTTGGAAGTGCTAGGGCTCGACGCGGTGGACGGGACGCCGGTGCTGGACGTCAAGCCGGTGATGAAGGAGTTCCTGCCGCGGGGGGAGGTCCGCCAGCCGGCGTGGGCGACGGAATTGATGAGCCGCTATTGGTGAGAGGTGAGGGGCGAGAGGTGAGAGGGCCAAGTGAGAGGTGAGAGGTCGAAAGGCGTGAGAAGTCGGCATCGCGCCCTCTCACGCCTTCGCACCTCTCACATTTCACCTGCACCTCTCACACCCTCACCTTTCACTTCGCACGCTGCATTGCCGGCTACATCCCCGGCCGTCTCCCGGCCGGTGCCGGCGGATGTAGTTCATATCCCGCCGGCGGCTCAGCGCCCATCAGGTTGCGCACGAAGTAATCCCAGCGCCGGCGCACCATGTAGGGCTCCCCGCCGAAGCCGTGGCGGCGGTTGGGCAGCAGCAGCAGGTCGAAGTCCTTGTTCGCCTTGATCAGCGCGTCCACCAGCAGCAGCGTGTTGTACGGCGGCACGTTGTCGTCGGTCGTGCCGTGGGCGAGGAGCAGCTTGCCCTTGAGGTTGGCCGCGAGGAGCTGATTGGCCTGGTTGTCGTAGTTGGTGGTGCCGTTGGGCCCGCTCGTGAGCAGCCCCTGCCACTTCTCGCCCCAGTCGTCCTCGTACTCGCGGTTGTCGTGGTTGCCCGCCTCCGACACCGCGACCTTGAAGAAGTCGGGGTAGCGGAGGATCGCGTCGGCCGAGGCGAAGCCGCCGCCGGAGTGCCCCCAGATGCCGGCGCGCTCGATGTCGATCCACGGATAGCGGTGGGCGAGCTGCCGCATGCCGGTCACCTGGTCGGGGAGCCCGTTGTCGCCCATGTCGCCGTAGTAGGCGGCCATGAACGAGTGCGACCGCATCGGCGTGCCCATCGCGTCGAGCTGCACGACGACGAAGCCCAGCTCGGCCAGCGCCTGGCAGTCGCCGCGCGACGCCACGAAGCTGCGCGTGCCCACGCTCCCCGTCTGCGGCCCCGGATAGACGTTGTTGATGATGGGATAGGTCCGCGTCGAATCGAAAGTGGTCGGCCGGTACAGCAGCCCGTACAGGTCCGTCTTCCCGTCGCGCGCCTTGACGGTGAAGGGCACGGGAGGCTTCCAGCCCGTCGCCAGGAGCCGAGAGATGTCGGCGCGCTGCACGGTGAGGAGCAGCTTGCCCTCGGCGTCGCGCAGCACCGTGACGGGCGGCACGTCGGGCGTCGAGTAGCTGTCGACGAAGTAGCGGCCGTCGGGCGCCAGGCTGACGTCGTGATCCGCGTTCTCCGGGGTCAGCAGCCGGAGACGGGTACCGTCCATCCGCACGCTGTAGAGGTGCCGGAAGTACGGGTCTCCCGGCTCCCGCCCCGCGGCCGTGAACCAGACGGTGCGGCTCGGCTCGTCCACGCGCAGCACCTGGAGCACCTTCCAGTCGCCGCTGGTGATCTGGTTCTTGAGCCGCCCGGTGGCGAGGTCGTAGAGGTAGAGGTGCCCCCAGTCGCTGCGCTCGGAGTACCAGAGGAGCTCGTTCGACGGCCACAGCGGCTGCCAGTTGACGTGGTTGAAGCCCGATTCGAAGAAGTCCTTCGCCGTCTCCTCGTAGACCTCGCGGACCGCGCCGGTGGCCGCGTCGGCCACGCGGACCTTTTCGTCCCGGTGGTCGCGCGAGGTGGAGACGAAGACGAGGCGCGTGGCGTCCGGACTCCAGTACACGTCGGTCCAGCCGGCAAGCCGGGCCGAAGCCGCACGTGATGTGGTCGCACAGGGTCGAGCGGTGCTGGTCGGGCGGCATCTGGAGGCGGATCACGCGCGGCCCGTCGAGGTCGATGACGACCCGCTGGATGGTGGTGACCACGCTGTCGCCGGGGAGCGGGTACTTCCACGCCTCGAGCACCGGGTGGCCGACTTCGGTCCGGACGAGGTACATCTCGCCGTCCCCGCGCTGGTCCTGTTGAAAGGTCGCGATCTTCTTCGAGTCGGGCGACCAGAGCAGGATGGGGCGGTCGCTGTGGATCCAGCCCGCGTTGTCGGTCGCGTAGCCGAAGTCCTTCACGCCGTCGCTGGTGAGCGGCGTCTCGCGGCCGCTGCCGAGGTCCTTCACCCACAGGTTCCAGTCGCGGATGAACGCGGCCTTGGTGCCGTCGGGCGAGCGGACCGAGTTGGGAGGCGCGGCGTCGCGCTGCCGGGGCTCGCCGTTGCACAGGTCGGTCGCGAGCCCACACGTCCAGTGGTGGCGGCCGGCGTCGAAGCTGATGGACCGGCCGTCGGCCGAGAATTCGAAGGTGGTGAAGGGCAGGTGGAAGGCGCCGTAGGTGGTGTCGGCCGCGCGCGAGAGCGCGGCGGCGAGGCGGGCGTGGTCGAAGGCCCGGGCGCGGCTCTGGTGCGCCGGATCCACCAGCACGAACTCGTCCCCCTCCGCGATCGCGTTGCGGTACCAGAAGCGGTCGCCCGCGAGCCAGGTGGGGCGCACGGCCGCGCCGAGGACGAGCGGCGCCGTGTTGTAGCCCATGAACTGCTCGGCGCGCGCGTAGTCGGCGGTGGTGAGCGCGCGGGGCTGCTGGGCCACGGCGCGGGTAGCGGCGGTGGCGCACAAAGCCGCAAGGAGCAGGGCGCGATGGGTCATGACGGTCTCTCGGCGGAGGGAAACGGAGCGGGCAATATGGCGGGGCTGCCGGGGAGCGGCAACCGCAGCCGGCCCTTGCCCCATGCCCGGCCGGCGGGTCGATTGAACGTGCCGGGCGCAGGGAGGCTGCTGGTGAACGACGGTCCCGCGTCGGACCGCTACGAGCTGCCGATCGAGATCCGCAACGAGGACATCGACCGGCTGGGTCACGTCAACAACGTGGTGTACCTGGGGTGGGTCCAGGACGCCGCGATCGCGCACTGGCGGGTGCTCGCCACGCCGGAGCAGCAGGCCGAGGTGGCGTGGGTCGTGGTGCGCCACGAGATCGACTACAAGCGGCCGGCGCGCCCCGGCGACGGGATCGTCGCGTGCACCTGGGTGGGCGCCGCCTCGCGCAACAGGTTCGAGCGCCACACGGAGATCATCCGGGCCGCCGACCGCAAGGTGCTGGCCAAGGCCCGTACCTTGTGGTGTCCGGTCGACCCGAAGACCGGCCGGCCGATCCAGGTCTCCGCCGAGATCCGGGCCCGCTTCTCGGTCGGCAAAGGCTAGCGCCGCCTACCGGCCGGACGTCGTATCCCGCACGAAGTTGAACTGGTACTCGAGGTTGATCTCGTCCTCGATGCTGAGCAGGATGGGCACCCGCGGCTGCGTCATGTCGAAGTCCTCGAACTTCACCCGCGTGAGGGCGGTGCCGGAAAAGCCGCCGTCCTCGCCCACCGCGGTCACCAGCCACGTGGTGGGCTTGGTCACGCCGTGCACGGTGAGGTTCCCCACGATCTCGAACGTGAAGGTCCCGGTGTCCGGCATCGGAGCGCGCATCCGCAGGAACCGGGTCGGCACCAGGACGGCGGTGGGATAGCGGTCCGTCTCGAGCGTGCGATGCTTGATGTAGCCGTCGCGCATCGAGCGGTCCGACTGGAGCGTGGTCAGGTTCACCGTGATCTTCGAAGCGGTCGAGTCCGGCTGGCCGTCGGCGCCGAGGACGATCGCGCCGCCGACGTCGCGGGTCGTCCCGACCGCGTCGTTGGGGAAGTCGAAGGAGGCCAGCCGCTCCCGCACCCGCCAGCGGGCTTCGTTGCCGCTCGGCGCGAGCACCAGGCGGATGGGTCCCGTGTGGCCGGTCGGGCGTGCGGACCGCTGCGGTCCCGGCGCGAGCAGCGTGAGCAACGCTGCCGTGGCGGCGAATCTGATCATCGGCCTTCCTCGGATGGTTGACGGTGCAACAGCTACGCGCGGCGCCGGCGCGGCGTTGGCATCCCGCACGGCGGGCGTCTACCTTCGACTATGCCATTCACCGGTTTCGGACTCGACGCGACGCTGCTCAGGGCGATTCGCGAGCTGGGCTTCACCCGTCCTACCCCCATCCAGGCCCAGGCGATCCCCCCCGCCATGCAGGGGAAGGACGTGCTCGCCTGCGCGATGACGGGGAGCGGCAAGACCGCCGCGTTCCTGCTGCCCATCCTCCAGCACCTCAGGACCAAGCCGCGCGGGGCGACGCGCGCCCTGGTGCTGGCGCCCACCCGGGAGCTGGCGGCGCAGATCCACGAGCACCTCGAGGAGCTGGCGGTGCACACGCCGGTGACCGGCGCGCCCGTCTTCGGCGGCGTCGGGATGGAGCCGCAGGAGCACGCGTTCCGGAGCGGCGTGGACATCATCATCGCCACGCCGGGCCGGCTGCTGGATCACTTCTCGCGGCCCTACGCGACGCTCGCGAAACTCGAGTACCTGGTCATCGACGAAGCCGACCGGATGCTCGACATGGGCTTCCTCCCCGACATCCGCAAGGTGCTGCGCCACATTCCGGCCAAGCGCCAGACGCTGTTCTTCAGCGCCACGCTGCCGCCCGAGATCGTGCGGCTCGCCGGCGAGCTGCTGCGCCATCCGGTCACCTTGAACCTCGAACGCCGGGCGGCGCCCGCCGTCGGCATCACGCAGGCGGTCTACCCGGTGGCGCGGGAGCTCAAGTCGGCGCTGATCGTGGAGCTGGTGCGCCAGGGCGTGGTGCACGACGCGATCGTGTTCACCCGGACCAAGCACCGGGCCAACCGGCTCTCCGAGTATCTCACCAAGCACGGGCTGACGAACGCCAAGATCCACGGCAATCGCAGCCAGAACCAGCGCACCGAGGCGCTGTCCGGCTTCAAGAGCGGGAAGGTGAAGCTGCTGGTCGCGACCGACATCGTGGCGCGCGGGATCGACGTCGAGGCGTTGGGCCACGTCGTGAACTTCGACGTCCCGAACTCGCCCGACGACTACATCCACCGGGTGGGCCGCACGGCGCGCGCGGAGACCACCGGCGACGCCTTCACCTTCGTGGCGCCCGACGAGGAAGCGGAGCTGGCCGCGATCGAGCGGGCGGTGGGCAAGCGGCTGCCGCGGGTCACGCTGCCGGGCTTCGACTATTCGAGGAAGCCTACGGAGCGGCTGGAGGTGCCGCTGTCCGAGCGGCTGGCGGCGCATCGGGCGCAGCGGGCGGTGGCCCGCGGCCGGGCCGTCGCCAAGGGGGCGCGCCCGGCCGGCGGCGGCCGCGCGGCCTCGTCCGGGCCCGGGAAGGCCGCTGCGCCGGCCACGCCGCCCGCGCCCAAGCCGCAGCCCTCCTCGGGCCTGCATCGCTACCACCGCCGCGGGAGGTGACGGCGGCTGAGGCCGCCTCGCCCTCGAGCGCACCATGATCGACACCGGTCTGGCCGATCGCGTCGTCCTCGTCACCGGAGCGAACTCCGGCATCGGGGCCGTCACCGCCTCCGCCTTCGCGCGACAGGGCGCCAGGGTGGCGGTGCATTTCCTCGCCGCCGCGGCACTGCCGCTGCCGCCGGTGCGTTTCGAGCACGAGGTGCTCGGCCCGGCTGCCGCCGACGCCTTGGTCACGAAGCTCAGGAGCGCCGGCGCGAGCGCGGTCGCGGTCGCCGCCGACCTTGCCGACCCGCGCGCCGTGCCCGCGCTGTTCGACCGGATCGAGTCCCAGCTGGGTCCGGTAGAGGTGCTGGTCAACAACGCCGCCCACTGCGAGACGCCCGACACGGTCGGCTCGATCACGGCCGAGGCGATCGACCGGCACTTCGCCGTCAACACGAGGGCGCCCGTGCTGCTGATCGCCGAGTTCGCGCGCCGCTTCGACGGGCGGCGCGGCAAAGGGGGTCGGGTGGTGAACATCAGCACCGACTGGGCGCGCGCCTTCGCGGGCGAGATCGCGTACGGGGCCAGCAAGGCCGCCCTCGAGGCGTTCACGCGGAGCCTGGCGATGGAGCTGGGGCCGGTGGGCATCACGGTCAACGCGGTGGCCCCCGGACCGGTGCAGACGGGGTACATCACGCCCGCCCTGGAGCGCGAGATTCTGCCGACCATCCCGCTGCGGCGCGTCGGTGCCCCGCAGGACATTGCAGACGCGGTCGTCTTCCTCGCGTCGGATCAGGCGCGGTGGATCACGGGGCAGGTG
The DNA here is from genome assembly GCA_963729955.1 of uncultured Gemmatimonadales bacterium. Lineage (GTDB taxonomy): Bacteria > Gemmatimonadota > Gemmatimonadetes > Gemmatimonadales > JACORV01 > Fen-1245. The sequence goes on along the minus strand of CAVSQA010000029.1, from coordinate 136,295 downwards.
GTGCAGGTGGCCGGCGGTCACGCGCTCTAGAGCGGCATCGCGCCCGCGGGCCGGCCGCGCGCGCGGCCGCGTGCGAATCTCGCGGCCCCGCGGCCGAACCGGGCGGGCTAGATTGCGTCCATGAGCAGCTACAAGATGGAGCAACGGCGCCTCAACCTGCGCGGACGCGGCTTCCATTTTGCGTCCTATGAAGGGGCGCTCGCCAATCCCGCCAAGCAGCTCGCCGCGACCGAGCCCACCTGGTATCTGATGTGCGAGGGGAAGCGACGGCCGGTGATGGCCCAGCACGCCGGCCAGGACCCCGCCGAGGTGGACCGGCTCCTCACGGAGTGGCTCGAAGCGCACGTGTTCGCCTAACCCTCCCGCCGCGGCGATCCCGTCGGCGGCCCTCCGGCCGCGGCTTGTCAGGGCGGCGCACCGGGCTAGCTTGCGGGATCGGAGGCCATCCTGTGGACATCTCTCTCTCTGGGCGCCGGGCCATCGTGACCGGCGCGAATTCGGGCATTGGTGAGGCCATCGCGCTGGCGGTCGGCGCCGCGGGCGCGAAGGTGGCCGTGAACTATGTCGTGCACCCGGAGGCCGCGGAGGCCGTCGTGGCCCAGGTGCGCCAGGCCGGGGGCGAGGCCCTGGCCGTGGCCGCGGACATCGGCGACGCCGGCCAGGTGGCGCAGATGTTCGCGCAGCTCGACCGCGCCTGGGGCGGCGTGGACCTGCTGGTGAACAACGCGGGGATGGACGGGCCGCGGGCCGTGGCGTGGAACGCCGACCCCGGCCAATGGATGCGGGTCGTCCAGGTGAACCTGTTCGGCGCCTTCCTGTGCGCGCGGGAGGCGCTCAAGCGTATGACGGCGCAGAAGGCGGGCGTCGTCCTCAACCTGACGAGCGTGCACGAGCGCATCGCGTGGGCGGGCTACAGCGCGTACGCGGCCAGCAAGGCGGGGCTCAGCATGCTCACCCAGACGCTGGCGCAGGAAGCCGCGCCGTTCGGCGTGCGGGTCCTCGCGCTGGCCCCCGGCGCCGTCAAGACGCCGATCAACCGCAGCGTCTGGAGCGACCCCGCGGGCTACGCCGACCTGCTGGAGAAGATCCCCCTGGGCCGCATGGGCACCCCCGAGGAGATCGCGGGCTTGGCCGTGGTGCTGTTGAGCGACGCGGCGAGCTACGTGACGGGGACGACCGTCTTCGCCGACGGAGGGATGACCGACTACCCGAGCTTCCTGCACGGGGGGTGAGGCGGCCGCGCGCGGCGCGCGGGCCGTCGGCTCGGCGTCAGCCGGCGGTGGTCGGCTCCGGAGCCGACGGCTCCTGATGCGGGCGGCTGGCGCTTCGCCGTGCACCGCGGCGCGGCGCGAACCGCAGCAGCAGCAGCCCCGCCAGCACCAGCGCGTAGCGCGTCGGCTGGCTCAAGTCCGCCTTGACCTCCCACACGAAGTGGATGATCCCGCCGAGCGCGGCGACGTACACCAGGCTGTGCAGCGTCGCCCAGCGCTTGCCCAGCCGCCGCACCATCGCGGCGCGCGAGGTGATGGCGAGCGGAATCATCAGCAGGTAGCTGGCGAACCCCACCGTGATATAGGGCCGCTTCACGATGTCCTGCCCGATGTACTTGACGGCGAAGAACTGGTCCACACCGAACCAGGTCAGGAAATGCAGCGTGATGTAGGTGAAGGCGAACAGGCCCAGCATCCGCCGGTAGCCGCCGAGCACGTTCCAGCCCGTGAGCCGCCTGAGGGGCGTGATCGCCAGGGTGACGACGAGGATGGTGAGCCCCCAGATCCCGGTGCGCAGCTCGGTGGCGCGGATCGGGTCGGCGCCGAGCCGGCCCCCGAGGGCGTCGGCGAGCAGCACGCCGAGCGGCGCGAGGCACGCGAGGAACAACGCGAGGCGCACCGCCCGGCGCACGGTGCGCGGGCTCCAGCTGCCGCTCAGAACCAGCGCCGCAGATCCATCCCGGCATACAACGACGCCACCTGGTCGCCGTAGCCGTTGAACATCAGCGTCGGCCGGCGGAAGAACTCGCCGATGCGGCGCTCGCGCGCCTGGCTCCAGCGGGGGTGGTCCACGGTGGGGTTCACGTTGGCATAGAAGCCGTACTCGTTGGGGGCCGCGACGTTCCAGGTGTTGGCGGGCTGGGTCTCCACGAACCGGATCCGCACCAGCGACTTGCCGCTCTTGAAGCCGTACTTCCACGGCACGTGGATCCGGAGCGGCGCACCGTTCTGGTTGGGGAGCGCGCGGCCGTAGAGTCCCGTGACCACCAGCGTGAGCGGGTGCATCGCCTCGTCCATCCGCAGCCCCTCGACGTAGGGCCAGGGGAGCACGTCGCTCCTCTGCCCGGGCATCTGGCTCGGGTCGTAGAGGGTCGTGAACTCCACGAACCTGGCGCGCGAGGTGGGCCGGAACCGCTCGATGAGGTTCCTCAGTGGAAAGCCGTTCCACGGGATCACCATCGACCACGCCTCGACGCAGCGGTGACGGTAGACGCGCTCCTCGATGGTCTGCCCGTGCAGCAGGTCGTCGAGGTCGTAGTGGCCGGGCTTCGCGACCTCGCCCGCGATCTCGACCTTCCACGGCGCGGTCCTGAGGCTGCCCGCGTATTGCGCGGGATCCTCCTTCCCGGTCCCGAACTCGTAGTAATTGTTGTAGTGGGTGATGTCCTGGAACGAGTTCGGCTTGTCGTCGCCCAGCCGCGGCAGCCGGCGCGCGGGCGGCCAGGCGACGTTCAGGGCCGCGAGCGAGGCGGCCGCCACGAACGAGCGGCGGTCGAGGTACAGACGCTCCGGCGTGATCTCGGACGAGGGAATGTCGGGCGCCCGGCGAATGAGCACGGCACGACTCCAGCCAGCGGGTGTCGAAGGGATGTCGGGAAGATAATACTGCGCTCCGGCGCACGGGTTCCCGCCGATTTGACATCCGGCCGACCGGCGCGTACCGTCGCGGCGTGCTGTTCCTCAAGCTGATCCAGCAGCTGGTGAAGGCGCTCAACTCCGACGGCACGCCCGGCCAGGTCGCGGCGGGCATGGCGCTGGGGGCCGTGTTCGGCCTCACGCCGCTGATGAACCTCCACAATCTCGTGCTGTTCGGCTGCGCCCTGATCTTCAACGTCTCGATGCCCGGGGTGTTCCTCGGGTGGACGCTGTCCGTGCCGGTGGGCTTCGCGCTCGATCCGCTGTTCGACGCCGTGGGCTCGTGGCTGCTCGGCGCGCCGGCGCTCCAGGGCCTGTGGACGTCGCTCTACAACATGCCCGTCGTGCCGTTCACCAACTTCAACAACACGATCGTCCTCGGCAGCTTCGTGGTCTGGCTGGTGAGCTTCGTGCCGCTCTTCTTCCTGATGCGCTGGGCGGTGGCCAAGTACCGGGCCACCCTGCTCGAGCGCCTGCGCAAGACGCGCGTTTTCCATGCGGTGGCGGCCTCCGGCTGGTACACGACCTACAAGTCACTGACCGGGTGGCGGTCGTGAAGATCTTCCGCTGGAAGGCCGTCATCCCGCTCGGGCTGTTCGTGCTTGCGGTCGTGCTGGGGTGGACGCTGTACGTGGACCGGCTGATCCGGCTGGGCATCGAGGCGGGGGGCACCGCCGCCGTCGGCGCGAAGGTGGATCTCAAGTCGGCGCGGCTGCACCTGTTCCAGGCATCGCTCGTGCTGCGCGGCCTCGCGGTCACCAACCCGCGCGCGCCGATGACGAACCTGTTCGCGGTGGACGAGCTCAACCTGGACATCAACCTCCGCGCGCTGCTGGAGAAGAAGTTCGTCGCGGAGACGATGGCGGTGCGGGGCCTCAGGTTCGGCACGGCGCGCGTGAGCTCCGGCGCGCTGCCCGCCAAGTCCAAGGCCGCGGCGCCCGCGGAGAGCGACCGCAGCGGCGCGGAGGACTGGGCCCGCCGGCTGAAACTGCCCTCGCTGGACCTCCAGGGGCTGGGCAAGGCCGTGAACGTCGCGGGGGTGAGCCCGGACAGCCTGCACACCATCGCGCAGGCCCGTCAGTTCGCGGCCAAGGGTGATTCGCTCAAGGGCGCCTGGGAGCGGCAGATCGCGGCGGCCGATCCGCGGCCCGCGATCGACTCCGGCAAGGCGCTGGTGGCCCGGCTCGGCAACGCGGACCTGCGACGGCTGGGCCTGGCGGGCGCACGGGACGCGGCCAACTCGGTGCGCACGACCCTCAACGCGGTCAAGGCGTCGCGCGACCGGCTCACGGCGCTCCAGCGCAGTGTGACGGCGCAGGTGGATTCGCTCCGGCTCCAGGCGGCGGCACTCGACCGGGCGCGCGCCGAGGACTACGCCTACGCGCGCCGGCTGGTGCAGATCCCGTCGCTCGACCCCAAGGACATCTCCGCCTCGCTGTTCGGCCCGGCGGCGCTCGAGCGCCTCGTCCCGGCGCTGGGCTGGATGCGCACAGCACAGCGCACCATTCCCCCCGGGCTGATGCCGCAGCGGAAGCCGGGGCCGAAGCGCGCGCGGATGGCCGGCACCACGGTCGTTTTCCCGAAGGCGCACCGCTACCCCACGCTGCTGGTGGAGTTCGCGGAGGGGAGCTTCGAGCTGGCCGGGCACACCACGATGGCGGGGGATTACCTGGCGCGGCTCACCGGACTCACGACCGAGCCGGCGGTGTACGGCAAGCCGCTCACGTTCCTCGCGCGGCGCAGCGGCGCCGTCGCGGGGCCGCAGTACATCGAGGTGGGCGGAGCGCTCGATCACACCGGCGCCGCTCCACGCGACTCGCTGACCGCCGACCTGCACGGGGTGCGGCTTCCGGCGCTCGACCTCGGCGCCGCCGGCGCGCGGATGGACTTGAGGACCGGGACGGTGCAGATGACCCTGGCGCGGTCCGGCGACAGCGTGCGTGGCCGCTGGCTGGTGCGGTCGGACAGCGTGGGCTGGGCACGTACCGGCGACACGGCCCTCGCGCCAGCCGCGGCGCCGCCGCCGCTGGGCAGCCGCGCCTGGCTCGACGCGCTGGTGTGGCGCGCCGTCTCGACGCTCAAGAACGTCGAGGTCGAGGCGACGGTTTCCGGCCGGCTGGCCTCCCCCAACGTGGACATTTCCTCCAACGTCGGCGGCCAGGTCGCCGGGGCGCTGCGCCAGGCGGTCTCGGCCGAGGTGAGCCGGGTCGAGGCCCAGGTGCGCGAGCGGGTGGATAGCCTGGTGGGCCAGCAGGTGAGCGCGGCGCGGGCCAAGCTGGCGGCGCTCAATACGGGGCCCCTCAAGACCATCACCGACGACCAGGGCCAGCTCGACACCGTCGAGGCGCAGCTGCAGCAGAAACTGCGCAGCCTGACGGGCGGCATCCCCGGCCTGCGCCTGCCGTGATCGCCGGCGTCGCCCAGATCGCGGTGGTGGTCCACGATCTCGGGAAGGCGGTCGCGTTCTATCGCGACGTGCTCGGTCTCACCCTGTTGTTCCAGGTGCCGCGCGCGGCCTTCTTCGAAACCGGCGGCACGCGGGTGATGCTGGCCCTGCCGGAGCCGGCGCATCCCGAGCTCGACCATCCGCCGTCCATCCTGTATTTCAAGGTGGACGACATCGTCGCCACGTGCGCCGCGCTCCAGGCGCGCGGGGCTCGGCTCGAGGGAGAGCCGCACGTCGTCGGCCAGCTCGGGAACCGCGACGTGTGGCTGGCGCACTTCTACGACATGGAGAACAACCTGCACGCGCTGACGAGCGAAACGCCGCGCGCGTGAGCCGCGGCCGGCGCCGCCCGGCCGTCCGTCGCCGGCGGCCCGATCCCCCCGAACCCGGCGGCACCGGACCGAGGAGACTCGAGTGACGCTCGCCCAACAGCGGCTGCTCCTGCTCAGCAACTCCAAGAACTACGGCCACGGCTACCTCGAGCACGCCGAGGCCGTGATCAAGGACTTCCTCGGGACGATCGTGCAGCGCGTGCTGTTCATCCCCTACGCCGCGGTCCGCGTTTCGTACGACGAGTTCGCCGTGGCGGTCGCCACGCGCTTCGGCGAGCTGGGCTACGGCCTGGACTCCGTGCACCGGCAGGCCGACCCGGGCCGGGCCGTCGCCCGCGCCCAGGCCATCGTGGTGGGCGGCGGCAACACCTTCCACCTGCTCAAGTCGCTGTACGACGCCGGGCTCATCGAGGCGATTCGCGCCCACGCGCGGAGCGGCGTGCCGTACCTGGGGTGGAGCGCCGGGGCGAACGTGGCGGGACTCTCGATCCGGACGACCAACGACATGCCCATCGTCGAGCCGCCCAGCTTCGAGGCGCTGGGCCTGGTGCCGTTCCAGCTCAACCCGCACTACACCGACCGGCAGATTCCCAGGCACGCGGGCGAGACGCGGGAGGAGCGGATCCTGGAGTTCCTCACGGTGAACCCGGACGTGCCGGTCGTGGGCCTCAGGGAAGGGAGCACGCTGCGCGTCGAGGGCGGCAGGCTCGAGCTGCTGGGCGAGTGGCCCGCGCGCGTGTTCGTCAGTGGGCGCGAACCATCCGAGCACGAGCCCGGTTCCTCGCTCCAGTTCTTGATGCCCTAGGTGGCTGGGCAGCTGTTCCGAATGGAACACTGTGTGCGCCGTTTCGCGCAGTTTTCGGGGCCACCCGAGTAATCTCTTCGCCTAGCCCCTAGCCCCTAACCCCTAACCCCACCTGACGTTGCACCTGATTTCAGCCCTCGCGCTCCTGCTGGCCCCAGTCCTGCCTTAGTAGGGGTCGGAGTGATGAAGCACCGACTGAAACAGAGGCAGGAGAACACAATGACTCAGCCCATCGAAGCGCGTGAGGATTCCGCGCACGCAAGCGCCGCCAGGGTTCCACAGCGCGGCCTCGAACTTCCCGCAGCCGTCGCGATGTCGTGGTCGCTGGCCACGGGGATGCTGCTGGGCGGCGCCGCGGTCGTCGCCATGATCGTCACCGACCGGATGAGCGGTCACCTGCTGCTGCTCGGCAGCGCGACGCTGTTCGTCATCGGGGCGGCGATCGGCCTGATTCACGGCGTGATCCTGGGCGTCGCGGGGAGGCCGGAAGGCACCACCCCGCGCCAGGCGCTCGGCGCGATGGTGCACGGCCTCTTCTACTACCCCTTCGGCCTGCTGCTGTCGTGGGCCGTGGCCGGCTGGGTGGCCGCGATGCCGATCGCCCTCGTCGGCCATCACATCATTGGGGCGTCGATCTCGGCCCTGGCCTGGGTGGCGATGGCCGCGACGGTGTACTTCGCCGCCAGCACCGGCCTGCACGCGCTCACGCTCGCCTACCGGCGGTGGCCGGACCGGGTGCCGGGGACGATCCTGGTGGGGGCGACGCTGGTGGCGCTGCTCGTGGGCTTTGCGATCGAGCCACCGACGATCTGGTTCACCGACGTGCACCTGAGGTATCCCGGCGCCGCCGTGCTCGCCCTCGCCGCCACGTTCTGGTTCTACGGCCCCATCATCACCGTGGGACTCAGCGTGCTGCGGAAGGCGATGCCCATCTTCCCAGCGACGCGCGTGTTCGACCGCGTTCACGCCTGGAAGGGCATCCTGACCCGGGGTGGCATCGCCATCGTCGCCGGCGTTGCTCTGGCGGCTCTAGCGCTGCCGTTCTACAAGGGATCGCTCGGGCTTCCAACCGATGTCGAGCGGCTCGGCGTGCTGCCGGCGATGGGGCTGGCGCTCGCCAACGCCGTGACCGACGAGCTGTTCCTGAGGCTGTTCGTGTTCACGGCGGTGCTGGCCATCGCCGTGCGGTACCTGCCGCGCGATCGGACGTGGGCGGTCTGGGTGGCGATCGCCGTGGCCACCGTCTCCGATCTGCTGCTCCACTGGCCAGACATGCAGCAACTCGGCCTGCCTGGGGTTTCCACGGTGGTCGCCTACGCGCTGGCACGGATGGCGATCCCCGCCGTGCTCTTTGGCTATCTCTATTGGCGGCGCGGACTTGGCACCGCTGTGGCGGCCCACGCGGCTGCCGGCGCCGCCATCGGACTGCTGGCTCTCTAACTCCCAGTTGGCCCTCAATGCGCAATCCGCGTGCACAACGGCACGCGGATTGCGCCTTTTCGAGCAGTGATGAGTCTGCGCGACCTCTCGATTCGCTCCAAGGTCCTCTGGACGGCGCTGGGGGCCCTGCTCGTGGTACTGGGCGTGGCCACCACGCTGTCGCTCCGCTACTGGCAGAGCGAGCAGTACGCGCTGACCGGCCAGCAGGCCCTGATGGCGGTGGCGGCGGCCCAGGGGCCGGTGGAGGCGGCGCTGGTGCATGGCCAGGTCGGGTTGGTGCGGGACGAGCTGCGGGCGCTGATCGCGCGGCCGCCCGCGCAGGCCTACCGGTTGGTCGGGTCGAACGACACGGTGCTGCTTTCGAGTGCGCCTGGGGAGGAGGGGCGTCGGCGGCCCGGGCCGCCGCTGCCGAGCCCGTGGGACATTCCGCCCGAGGGCGTGGTGGTGGGGGGCCGGGGGGCAGCGACGATGAGCGCGGTGGTGGCGGTGAGCGGGGTGGGGGGGCCCGGTGGGCGGGCGACGCTGGAGCTGGTGTTGAGCGTGCGAGGGATCGAGGACGCGATCCGGCGCGGGCGGACCTTCGGGCTGGTGCTCACGGCGCTCCTGGCGCTGGGCTACGCGGTGGTGCTGGGCGCGATGATGGAGCGTGAGGTGGTGACGCCGATGCGGAAGCTGCGCAAGGGGCTGGCGCGGGCGAGCGCCGGGGAAGCGGGGGTGCGGATCGGGCTCACCCAGAAGGACGAGATCGGCAGGCTGGGCGCGTCGGTGGACAAGCTGCTGGCGAAGGACGAGGAGGCGGTGCGGCTGGCGGCGTCGCAGCAACGCGCGCTGAGCGAGCAGGCCGGGTTCGCCGAAGTGGGCGCGCTGGCGGCGCAGGTGGCGCACGAGATCAAGCGGCCGCTGGCCGGGATCAAGAGCGCGATGGAGCTCATCACGCAGGAGTACGCGATGAGCGACGCAGAGAAGACGCTGCTGGGGCGGGTGGAGGACGAGCTGCAGCACGTGGACGAGACGATCCGCGACCTGCTCAGCCTGGCGCGGCCGGTGGGGCTCAACGCGCAGCCGCTGGACCTGCACGCGGTGATTGACGGTGCGATGGCGCGGCTGGCGGGGCTCCCCGGGGCGCAGGCGGTGACCGTCGAGCGGGCGTACGGGAAGGGCATTCCCCGGCTCACCGGGGACGCCACGCGGCTCGAGCAGGCGATGCTGAATCTGTGCGTCAATGCGGTGGAGGCGATGCCGGACGGCGGGCGGCTGGTGGTGACGACCCGGCTGGCCGAGGGGGCGGGGGGGGCCGCGGTGGAGGTGGAGGTGCGCGATACGGGCGTGGGCATCGCGGCGGAGAACCTCGAGCGCGTCTTCAAGCCCTTCGTCTCGACCAAGCCGCTGGGCACGGGTCTGGGGCTGCCGCTGGTGGCGCGGGTCGTCGCCGCGCACGGGGGCCGCGTGACGGTGGAGAGCCAGGTGGGGCACGGCACCACGTTCCACATCCAGTTGCCGGTCGCCGCCGAGCCGGCGCGACGGGCGGTGGAGGGGTAATGGCCGGAGAACGGCTGTTGATCCTCGAGGACGATCCGCTGCTCCTGACGGTGCTGGCCGAGCGGATGCGCCGCGAGGGGCTGGACGTGACGGTGGCCTCGACGCTGGCGGAGGCGAGAACGGCGGTGGACGCCGCCGACTTCGACGTGGTGCTGGCCGACCTGCGGCTGCCGGACGGCGAGAGCCTGGCGCTGCTCCGGGAGCAGGCGCCTCGCGGCGGGGGCGGGGGCGGGGGCGGGGCGGTGTGGGTGATGATGACGGCGCACGCCACGGTGGGCTCGGCGGTGGAGGCGCTGAAGCTCGGGGCGAAGGACTACCTGGAGAAGCCGTTCACGCTCGACCGCGCGGTCGCGACGGTGCGGCAGGCATTGGAGATGACGGCCCTGAGGCGCGAGGTGGCGGCGCTGCGGGACCGCAGCTCGCACGCCGGCACGATGGTGATCGGGGAGTCGCCGCCGATGAAGCGGGTGTTCGAGCTGGTGGAGCGGCTGGCGGCGGTGGACGCGACGACGGTGCTGATCGAGGGGGAGAGCGGCACCGGCAAGGGCGCGATTGCCCAGGCCCTGCACCGGCTGAGCAAGCGGTCGAACGGTCCGTTCGTCAACGTGACCAGCTCGGCGCTGCCCGAGACCCTGATGGAGTCGGAGCTGTTCGGGCACGAGAAGGGGGCGTTCACCGACGCGCACGCCGCCAAGCGCGGCCTGGTGGAGATGGCGGACGGCGGCACGCTGTTCCTGGACGAGGTGGGGGAGCTGACGCCGGGCGTGCAGTCCAAGCTGCTGCGCTTCATCGAGGAGAAGACGTTCCGGCGGCTGGGCGGCACGCGGGACCTGGTGGTGGACGTGCGGATCGTGGCGGCCACGAACCGCGACCTGGCCGGCGAGGTGGCGGCGGGCCGGTTCCGCGCCGACCTGTTCTACCGTCTGCGGGTCATCCCGATCACGCTGCCGCCGCTCCGGGAGCGGCGGGAGGACATCGCGCCGCTGGCGAAGCACTTCACGGCGCACTTCAACCGCGAGTTCGGGAAGCGGGTGCGGGAGATCGCGCCCGAGGCGCAGGCCATGCTCAACGCGTACGCCTGGCCCGGCAACGTGCGCGAGCTGAGGAACGTGATCGAGCGCGCGGTGCTCCTCACGGACGGCGAGGCGATCGGCACCCGGGAGCTGGCGCCCGAGGTCGCGGCGCCGCTGGCGCAGCCGGCGGGCGCGGGGGCGGGGGCGGGGGCGCTGCCGGCCGACGGCGTGAAGCTGGACGACGTGGAGCGCCGACTGCTGGTCGAGGCCCTGGACCGCGCGCACGGCAACCAGTCGCAGGCGGCGGCGCTGCTGGGGTTGAGCCGCCACCAGGTGCGGACCCGGATGCGGCGGCACGGACTGCTGGCGCTCGCGCTGCTGGCGTTCGCCGTCATCGCGCCGCCGCGCGCCCGCGCGCAGGGACGGGAGCCCCTGCGGTCGTCGCTGGCGTGCCTGCGGTGCCATTCCTCCCGGGAATTCCTGGAGCGCGCGGTGCCGACCGGGCAGTTCCGATCCTCGCTGGTGGTGACCCGCGACTCGCTTCAGGTCGAGGCGAGTGCGCACGGCTCGCTGGCGTGCGTCGCGTGCCACGTGGGCGCGCTGACGCTTCCCGCACGCCGGCGCCGCCGCGACGCCCATCGCCTGCACCAGCTGTCACGGGGCGACGGGTTCGGCCCTGGCCGCGAGCGTGCACGGACCGGGTCACGGGGCGGGGGCGGCGGGCGTCTCGTGCATCGGTTGCCACGGCGCGCACGGCGCGCGCACCGCGGCCTGGCTCAAGAGCCCCGGCGGCCGCGCCGCGACCAACCAGGCGTGCGCCGCCTGTCACCGCGGGCAGCTCCCCGGCGAGCACGACGTGCACGCGCGGGTGGCCGGATGCATCGACTGCCACGGCGCCCACGACGTCCGCCCCGTGCGGGATCCCGCCACGCACGGCGTCCCGGTGGCGATGGCCCGGCGCTGCGCGGCGTGCCACGCCGCCGAGGCCGTGTCGTACTGGGCCGACGTCCACGGTCGCGGCGCGGTGCGCGACGCGGCCAGCGCGGTCGCGCTGGGGCGCGACACGGCGGCGACCTGCGTGGACTGCCACCGAGGGCACGCGGTGCGGAACCCGGTCGACAGCGCCGCCCACTTCGCCTTCGCCGAAACGTGCACCCACTGCCATCACGCGTACGGCGCGACCTTCCGGGAGAACTATCACGGTCAAGCGACGCAGGTGGGCTCGCGGCGGGCGGCGCTGTGCGCGAACTGCCACACGGCCCACGCCGTCTATCCGGCGTCCGATCCGCGCAGCTCGGTCGGCGCCCGCGAACCGGCTGACCACCTGCCGTCGCTGCCATCCCTCGGCGAGCGGGCGGTTCGCCGACTATCGGCCGCACGCCGACCCCACCAATCCCGCGCGGAGCCCCGGCCTGTTCGTGGTGTGGCTCAGCATGGTGGTGCTGCTCGGCGCGGTGACCGCGATCTACCTGGTGCACGCGGTGCTGGTGTCGCGGCGCACGCGTCTGGAGCGGAGGTCGACGTCGTGAAGGGGAAGTCGGTGTACCTCGACGGGGTCGCGCTCGACGCGGCCCACCGCGGCCGGGGGCCGTACCTGTGGCGGTTCACGGTGTGGCAGCGCCTGCTGCACCTGGTCCTGGTGGTGGCGTTCTTCGTGCTGGCCTTCACCGGGCTGCCGCTGCGGTTCAGCTGCGTGGTGTGGGCGCCGAAGCTGATGGCGGTGTGGGGGGGCGCGCGCACGGCCGGGCTCATCCACCGCTGGGCGGGCGGCGTCGTGCTGGCGTGCTTCGCCGGCTATCTGGGCGTGGCCGTCGCGGCGTTGGCGCGGGCGAAGGACCGGCGGCGGCTGTTGTGGGGGCCGGAGTCGATCCTCCTCACGGGGCGCGATTTCCGCGAGTTCTGGCAGATGCTGCGCTGGGCGGTGGGGCGGGGCGAGAAGCCGCGCTTCGGCCGCTACAGCTATCGTGAGAAGTTCAACTACCTGATGGTGTTCCTCGGCCTGGGGGCCATCGCGCTCACCGGGCTGCTGCTCTGGTTCCCGGAGTTCTTCGGGCGGTTCCTGCCGGGCGTGGTGTTCAACCTCGCGACGATCGTCCACTCCTACCAGGTGATGCTGCTCGCGGCGCTGATCGTCGCCTACCACTTCTTCGACGTGCATCTCAGGGCCACCAAGTTCCCGCTCGACGGCGTGATGTTCACCGGCCGGGCGACCCTCGGCTACATGGAAGAGGAGCACCCGCTGGTCGCGGCGGCGCTCGGCGACGTGGCCGGGCAGGCGCCGAGCGCGCGAGCGGTGGCGGACCGCGTGGCGCCGCCGGCGCCGCGTTGGCTGGAGGTGACGAGCTCGGCCCTCGGGCTGCTGTTTCTGGCGCTGGGCTTGCTGCTGGTGGTGTTGGGGCTGTGGGACGCGCTGTGCTAGGCGGGCGCGCGGGCCTGCTCGTCCTGCTGCTGGCGGCGGCGCCGGCCCGGGCGGCGTGGGCGCAGACCGCGGCCGACCGGATGGCCAGCGCGCAGTGCGAGCTGTGCCACGGCGACCGGGAGCAAATGGCGCGGCGGGCGCCGGCCGGCTACGACCCCGACTCGCTCCTGGTCAATCGCGCGATGGTGGGGCGCTCGGTCCACGCCGGGATTCCCTGCGTGCGCTGCCACCCCATTCCCGGGCTGCTGCCGCATCCCGCGGAAGCGCGCACCACGGTGCCGTGCGGGACCTGCCACGGGGTCGAGGACTCGCTGTGGCGGGCCGGGCCGCACGGGGGGCGGAAGGGGTTGAAGGAGGCGAGCTGCTCGGCGTGCCACGGCGTGCACGACGTGCGACCCGCGAAGGAGCTGGAGCGGGGGGTGGGGGCCGCGAGACTCTCCGAGCGCTGTGTGTCGTGCCACGCGTCGCGGGAGTACGCGCCGGGCGACGTGCACCGGGGCCAGGTGAGCTGCGCGGCGTGTCACGGGGCCCACATGATCCAGCCGGTTCGCGACCCGGCCACCCACGGCATCGCGATCGGCATCGCGGAGCGCTGCGCCGCGTGCCACGACTCGGTGGCGGCGCTGGAGTTCAGCGACGTGCACGGGCGGACGGCGCGGGCCCAGGCGGCGATGCGCGGCCCGATCGTGGGGGACACGGCGCCGACCTGCGTCTCGTGCCACGGCGGTCACGGGATGCGGCCGGCGCACGCGCTGGACCGGGAAGTGGCGCTGGTGGACCGCTGCGCCTCGTGCCATGTGCGCGAGGGGAAGACCTACGCCGACACCTACCACGGCCGGGCGACGCGCCTCGGGGACTACCGGGCCGCGCGCTGCAACGACTGTCACGGCTCGCACCAGATCTTCCCCTCGAGCGATCCCCGCGCCCTCACGTCGGCGGGGCGGCTGGTGGCGACCTGCGCGCGCTGTCACGGCGCGGCGGCGCGGCCGAGCTTCGTCTCCTACCGCGCGCACGTGCGCCCGCACGACATCCACGACAATGTGTGGATCTTCGGTGCCTGGGTGCTGATGAACGTGATCCTGTTCGGCACGTTCACCGTGTTCGGGGTGCACACCGTGCTGTGGCTCGCCAAGCTGCTGGAGCTGAAGTGGCGGGAACGGCGGCGCAACCGCGAGCTGGGCCTCGACCTCGAGCCGCGGGCGAAGACGCCGATCGACAGCGCGTCGCGCGGGCACGGGCCGTTCGTGTGGCGGTTCCGGCTGTTCCACCGGGTGATCCACGCGGTGTCGGTGGTGAGCTTCTTCGCGCTGGTCATCACCGGGCTGCCGCTGCGCTTCAGCTGCGCGCTGTGGGCGTCGGACATGATGCGGCTGCTGGGCGGGACCCACACGGCCGGGCTCGTGCACCGGACGGCGGGGGCGATCACCGTCGCGTACTTCGCGGCGCACCTCGGGTGGCTGGCGGTGTTCGTGGCGCGCTCGAAGCACCGCAAGGCCATCTTCTGGGGCCCCGACTCGATGGTGCCCCAGCCTCGGGACCTGCGCGACTTCGCGCAGATGTTCAAGTGGTTCTTCGGCAAGGCGCCCTTCCCGCGCTTCGGGCGGTACGGCTACAACGAGAAGTTCCACTACTTCGGCGCGTTCTGGGGCATCGTGCTGCTCGGCGGCTCGGGGCTCGTGCGCTGGCTGCCGGGCGTGTTCACCTACGTGCTGCCGGGCTGGGCGTTCAACGTCGCCGCGGTGTTCCATTCGGAGGAAGCGCTGCTCGCCGCGGGCTTCATGTTCATCATCCACTTCTTCAACGTGCACTTGCAGGCCGGGGAAGTGGCCGATGGACGGCGTGATGTTCACCGGCCGCGCCACGGCGGAGGTGCTGGAGGAGGATCACCCGCTGACGCTGGCGCGGTGGGCCGACCTGGCGACCCAGCCGGTGAGCCGCAGGGCGGTCCCCGACCTGCCGGCGCCGCCGCCGCCGACCTGGATGACGGTGGTCGCGGCGTCGCTCGGACTGCTGGCGCTGGGCGTGGGGCTGGTGATCGTCGGGATGATCATGTGGGCGCAGATGTGCTGAGGCGCAGGCCGCCGGTCACGGTCCCCCGGCTCGCCGCCGTCCTGAGGCGCCGGCTGAGGGTGGGGGGGCCCGCGCTGGCGCTGCTGCTCGCCGCCGCCCCCGCGCTCGCGCAGCAGCGCGAGGACTGCGAGCGCTGCCACGGGAGCCGCGAATTCCTGCTCAACGCGGCCTCGGACCGGAACGTCGGGGCCGGGCTGGTGGTGACCCGCGCGACGCTGAGCGGGGGTCCGCACGCGAACGTGGCCTGCAGCGCCTGCCACACGGGGGTGACGTTCTTCCCGCACGAGCCGGTGGCGGCGCGGCGGGTCGTGTGCGGGCGGTGTCACGCCGCCGAAGACTCGGCGTGGCGGCGTGGCGTGCACGGGCCGCACGGACCGGTCGGGGCGAGCCGCGCCGACTGCGTGTCGTGTCACGGCGGGCACGACGTGGCGCGGAAGGGATTCCTGCCGACGGCCGTGGGGCGCGACGCCATGCGCCGGGCGTGTGCCACCTGCCATCCGGCGCAGGTGGCGAGCGCCAGGCGGGACATTCACGCCGACACGATCCCGTGCACCAGCTGCCACGGCTCGCACGCGATGCGCCCGGTCCCCGACGAGGCGACGCACCGCATCGACGTCGGCCTGGCGCGGGCCTGCGGCGGCTGCCACGTGGCCGAAGCGGCGAGCTACTGGAAGGACATCCACGGGCGCACGGCCGCGGCCCAGGCGGCGAGCCGGACGCCCCTCGGCCCCGACACCGCGGCCACCTGCGTCTCCTGTCACGGCGAGCACGGAATCCGGCGGGCCAACGACCCCACCTGGCGCTTCCGGGTGGCGGACGCGTGCATGCGCTGTCACGGCGCGTACGGGCTCACCTATCGCGACAGCTACCACGGCCAGGCGTCGCGCGTGGGCTCGCGCCGGGCCGCGCAGTGCGCGGACTGCCACACCCCGCACAACGTCCGGCCGGCATCGGATCCCGCGTCGTCGGTCGCGCCGGCCAACGAGCTCAGGACCTGCCAGCACTGCCATTCGGCCGCGCGCGGCAAGTTCGCCGGCTACCAGCCGCACGCCAACCCGCGGGACCCGCACAAGAATCCGATGCTGTTCCTGGTGTGGGCGTTCATGAACACGGTGCTCACCGGGACGATGGTGGTGTGGGGGACCCACACGCTGCTGTGGTACCGGCGGACACTGCTCGACCGGCGCCGGCGGCGGGCCGAGCGCGCGGTGTCCGGCGCGGGCCGGCCGGCGGGCGCCGCCGGGACACCGATGGACGCGGCACTCCGGGGCGGCGGGCCGTTCGTGTGGCGCTTCAACCTCCTCTTCCGGGTGGTGCACGCCCTGATCGTGGCGACGTTCTTCGTCCTGGTCGTGACGGGACTGCCGCTGCGGTTCAGCTGCGCGGCCTGGGCGCCCGGGCTGATGCGGCTGCTGGGCGGGGCGACGCGGGCGGGGCTCGCGCACCGCACGGCGGGGATGTTCGTGTTCGGCTACTTCGGGCTGTACGCGGGCTACCTCTCCTGGCGGGCGTGGCGCGATCCCCGGCGGGTGCGGGGATGGCTCGGCCCGGACTCGGTCGTGTTCCGGCCGCAGGACGTCCGCGACGCGCTCGCGATGGTGAAGTGGTTCTTCGGCCGCGGGCCTCAGCCTCGGTTCGGCCGCTACAGCTACATGGAGAAGTTCGACTACTTCGCCGAGCTGTGGGGCGTGGGCGCGATCGGCTTCACCGGGCTGATGCTGTGGCAGCCGGAGTTCTTCGGGCGGTTCTTCCCGGGGATCCTGTTCAACGTGGCGATCATCGTCCACTCCTACGAGGCGATGATCGCGACGGCCTTCATCTTCACCATCCACTTCTTCAACGTGCACCTGCGTCCGGACAAGTGGCCGGTGGACGCGGTGATGTTCACCGGACGGGCCACCCTCCACTACATGGAGGAAGAGCACCCGCTGGTGGCCGAGCGGATCGCGTCCACGGTCGCGGAAGCGGCGCCCAGCGCGAAGGCCGTGGTGGACCGTCCCGCGCCGCCGCCCAGGCGGTGGATGAACGTCCTGGGCGCGGCGGGCGGGTTGGTGCTGCTCGGCGTGGGGTTGGTGCTGATCGGGCTCATTCTGTGGGGGTCGCTGTGCTAGGCTCCCGGGGGAGGGCCGCCGTCGCGGCGCTCGCCCTGCTGGGGCTGGCCGCGTGCGGCGGCCGCGACTCGCACGCCCGCCACCCGCACGAGCGGGTGGCGTGCGTGGGGTGTCACCGCGGAGGCCGCACCAGCTCCGGCCAGGCCGGGGTTCCCGACGAGGCCTGCGCCTCCCGCGCGTGCCATCCCAACGGGGGCCCCGACACGGCGCGCATCGCGATGGTGACCTTCCGGCACAGCGCCCACCCGATGAGCGAGCGGCGCTCGGTGCCGTGCGCGGCCTGCCACACCCACGATCCGGGCAGCACCGACCTCAAGGCGGACAGCTCCACCTGCGCGCTGTGCCACTTCGCGGACGTCTCCGGGCCTCGCGACGCCGGATGCGCGACCTGTCACCGCCATCCCCAGCACGTGCAGATGACCAGCCAGGGCGTGCCGCTCCCGCACGCCATGCTGCAGCAGGCGCGGGTGCCCTGCACGCGCTGCCACTACCGGGTGGTGGAGGGCGACACCACGGTGGCGGTGGCGCGCTGCGCCGCCTGCCACACCGCGAAGCCGCCGGCCAAGCTCCCTCCCGCCGACTCCGTCCACGCCCATCACCCCGAGCTGTCGTGCCGGACCTGCCACGCCGAGGTCAGGCACCGCGTGGTCTCGATGAGCGAATCGATCGCGCTCAAGTGCCTGGACTGTCACAGCTCCCGCCACCGCCGGCCCATTCCGGCCGATACCTCCGGGACCGCGAAGTGCGCCGACTGCCACGCGGGCGTGCACGCGGAGCAGCAACGCCTGATGCTCGGCCTGATGCCCGGCGAGGAGCTCAAGCCGAGCCTGATGTTCATGGGCGGCGTGACGTGCCGCTCCTGCCACGTGACGCCCGAGGCGCCACGCCCCCGGCCCGGCACGAGTCTGATGCCCGGCTCGAGCGCGTGCGTCGGCTGCCACGGCGCCACCTGGCGCGGCGTGCTGGCGCGGTGGGACCGCGGCTACCAGCGCCGCCGAGGGTGGATCGACGGGTATCTCGGGAGCGAGGAGGCGGCGCTGGAGACGCGGGCCGCGCCGGCGGCCGCGCTGGCGCGCCTCGCGGAGGCGCGCGGCCTGATGGAGTTCGTCGAGCGCGCCAAGCCGGTCCACAACCTCACCGCGGCCGACCGGGTCATGCGGCAGGCGCTCGAGCTCGGCGTCGAGGCGTACCGGCTGGCCGGCCGCCAGGCTCCGCCGCCACCGGAGCTCGGCCCGCCGGTGCGCCCGGAGAGCTGCCTGAGTTGTCACTACGGCATCGAGGAAGCGCCGACCGGCACGGACAGCGCGACCGGACGGGTGACGACCCACGCCGACCATCTCTTCAAGGCTTTCCTCGCGTGCGACGCCTGTCACGCCGCGGGGGCCGCGCCGCCGGGCATCCCCGACAGCCTCTGGATCGACACGGCATCCAGCGGAGGGCCGCCGAGCCGAGCGTTCCTCAAGCCAAGGCAGTGACCACGCTAAACAATTGTCTCACAACGTTTTATGCTTGATCTAACGTCGCCTTGACTCTGTCCTTGGGCCCGGTTACCATTCGCACCACGAGTAGCACTCATCAAACGCGACTGCTAACACATCGTTTGAGGCGCTTCACACGAAGGAGGCATGGCGACCATGGCCACGACAACCAAGGCGAAGATGAAAGTGCATCCCCTGGCTGATCGTGTGGCGATCCGTCCGCTCGAGGAAACCGAGCAGATGCGCGGTGGGCTGTACATCCCGGACACCGCCAAGGAGAAGCCGCAGCAGGGGGAGATCATCGCGGTCGGACCCGGCCGCGTCGAGAAGGGCGAGAAGGTCCCGATGGAGCTCAAGGTCGGTGACAAGGTGCTGTACGGGAAGTACAGCGGCACCGAGGTGACCATCGAGGACGACACGTTCCTGATCATCAAGGAGTCGGACGTCCTCGCCAAGCTCGGCTGAGCGTCCGCCACAGAGGAGACAGAGTCATGGCTGCGAAGGAACTGACTTTCGGCGTTGATGCGCGCGCCAAGCTCAAGAAGGGCGTGGATCAGCTGGCGGAGGCCGTGAAGGCGACGCTCGGCCCCAAGGGGCGGAACGTCGTCCTCGACAAGAAGTTCGGGAATCCCACGGTGACCAAGGACGGGGTCACGGTGGCCAAGGAGATCGAGCTGCCCGATGCGATCGAGAACATGGGCGCGCAGATGGTGAAGGAGGTCGCGACCAAGACCTCCGACATCGCGGGTGACGGGACGACCACGGCGACGGTGCTCGCGCAGGCGATCTTCCGCGAGGGCCTGAAGAACGTGACGGCGGGCGTCAACCCGATGGCCCTCAAGCGCGGCATCGACCGGGCGGTCGAGGTCGTGCTGGAGGAGCTGAAGAAGGTGTCGGTCCCGACCAAGGGGAAGAAGGAGATCGCCCAGGTCGGCGCCATCTCGGCCAACAACGACCACGACGTCGGCGACATCATCGCCGAGGCGATGGAGAAGGTCGGCAAGGACGGCGTGATCACGGTCGAAGAGGCGAAGGGCCTGCAGACGGAGCTGGAGACCGTGGACGGGATGCAGTTCGACCGCGGGTATCTCTCGCCCTACTTCGTGACCGATCCGGACAAGATGGAGGCGGTGCTGGAGGACGCGCTGATCCTGATCCACGACAAGAAGATCAGCTCGATGAAGGACCTGCTGCCGGTGCTCGAGAAGGTGGCGCAGCAGGGCAAGCCGCTGCTCATCATCGCCGAGGACATCGAGGGCGAGGCGCTCGCGACGCTGGTGGTGAACAAGCTGCGCGGCACCCTGAAGGTCTGCGGCGTGAAGGCGCCCGGCTTCGGCGACCGGCGCAAGGAGATGCTGCGCGACGTCGCCGTGCTGACGGGCGGCAAGGTGATCAGCGAGGAAGTGGGCTTCAAGCTCGAGAACACCGTGCTCTCCGATCTGGGCAAGGCCAAGCGGATCGTGATCGACAAGGACAACACGACGATCGTCGACGGCGGCGGCAAGCACGCCGAGATCGACGGCCGGATCGGCGAGATCCGCGCGGCGATCGAGAAGTCCACGTCGGACTACGACAAGGAAAAGCTGCAGGAGCGGCTCGCGAAGCTGGCCGGCGGCGTCGCCATCATCAACGTCGGCGCGGCCACCGAGACCGAGATGAAGGAAAAGAAGGCCCGCGTCGAGGACGCGCTGCACGCCACGCGCGCGGCGGTCGAAGAGGGCATCGTGACGGGCGGCGGCGTCGCGCTGCTGCGCTGCCAGCCGGCCGTGGCGAAGCTCAAGCTGGAGGAGGAGGAGCAGATCGGCGCCGAGATCGTGCGGCGCTCGCTCGAGGAGCCGATTCGGATGATCGCCCAGAACGCGGGGGCCGAGGGCTCGATCGTGGTCGCCAAGGTGCGGGAGTCGAAGGAGAAGAACTTCGGCTACAACGCCCTGACCGACCAGTACGAGGACCTGGTGATGGCCGGCGTGATCGACCCCACCAAGGTGACGCGCACCGCGCTGCAGAACGCGGCCTCCATCGCGGGGCTGATGCTGACCACCGAGGCGGTCATCGTCGAGAAGAAGGAAGAACAGAAGGCGCCGCCGATGCCGGGCGGCGGTGGCGGCATGGGCGGCATGTACTAAGACACCGGCGAGTTGCGAGACGCCGAGTTGCGAGAAGGCCCCGGAGCGATCCGGGGCCTTCTGCGTCGGGGGAAGCGTCCCTCAGCGCGGGCGCGCGGCCATCCCCTCGCGGACGATCCGTGCGATGGTGCTCGAATCCGCATGGAGCAGCCCCACCCTCGGCAGCCGCCACAGCAGCGTCGCCCACCCCGTGTCCTGCGCGAAGGCGCGCGCGAACAGCGGAATCGCCTCGGCGACACGGCCGCGGTCGGCCAGCGTGTTGGCGTGCCAGAAGACCAGCTCGCCGTTCACCGCGCTGTCGGGCAGCAACGCCTCGGCGGCGGCGTAGGCGGCGATGGCCGAGTCGAGCTGGCCCGCGGTGGTGTAGTTGTCGCCGTCGGTGGCGAGGTTGTAGGCGCGCTCGACCCGCACCAGCCGGCGCAGCTCGCTGAGCGGCTCGTGGGAGTCCTCCACCCTGAGGTCGAAGATGCGCTGCCACGGTGGCAGGCGGCGGTCGCCACTCACCACGATGAGGGCGGCCGACTGGCGGCCGCGAATGTCGCCGCCTTCGCGCTGCGCCGCGTCGAGGGCGGCGAGCAGCCGGTCGGCCAGGTCGCCGCGGGTGGTCTCGAACGCGCGCGCCATCGCGTCCCACACCGTGTTCCTGGCCATCAGGTTGGCCTGCGCCGCGTACCACCGGCCCACGTGGCTGCCGGCTTCGGGCACGTCGCGCTGGCCGGTGTAGGACGCCACCCGTCCCTGCGCGTCGATCATCCCCAGCTGGCGCACCGCCGAGTCCGGGTCGGCGGCCACCAACGCCCGCAGCGCCAGCGGCGCCGGCACGCCGGTGCGCATCAGCGCGAGGGCCCGCGGGCCGTAGGCGGGCTCGATGAACGACTGGGTCGCCACGGCCCCGACCCCCGGCTCGGCCCACACCACCGAGCTGCCGACCGAGAACCAGTGCGACTGCACGGCCACGCCGATCTGTCCGGTGGCGGAGTCGACGGCGACGATCGAGAACGTGTGGGCGGGCCGGAGCGGCCGGGGGGAGGTCTGGGCCGGGGCCGGCGGCGCGCCGAGGGCCGCGAGCAGGGCGGCGGCCAGGGCCGCGCGGGAATGCCTGAGCGGGATCATCGTTCACTCCAGCGGAAGTTCGTCCCAGTGTCGCGCCCCCCGTGGGGCGGCGCAAGCGGGGGGTCGGGGTGCCCGTGCGCTGCTGTCGGGTTTCCCCTATCTTCCGACCGCGATGACCGAGCCGGCCGCCCCTTCGCAACCTGCCGCACCCCGGCAGTCCACGGTCCAGCGCGCCGCGCTCCCGCGCGAGCTTTCCGACTTCCTGATCGAGTTCTCCATCGCGCTGCACAAGCACTCGATGTATCCCGGGGGGCACCCGACGCTGGCCCCGGCCTCGGAGGGCGTGGCGCGCCGGCTCGAGACGCTGCTGGCGGAACGGGGCACCCTCTCCCTGGGCGTGGCCCGCGACCAGCTGGTGATCGAAGGGGTGGCCACCGACCCGCGGCATCCGGTGCTCAAGGACCTGGCCGA
The DNA here is from genome assembly GCA_963729955.1 of uncultured Gemmatimonadales bacterium. Lineage (GTDB taxonomy): Bacteria > Gemmatimonadota > Gemmatimonadetes > Gemmatimonadales > JACORV01 > Fen-1245. Next base: position 114,086 of record CAVSQA010000029.1, on the reverse strand, counting down.
TCGCCTGCACCGGCACCATCTCGGGGCGATCTCCTTCACCCGCGGCGTCGCCGGGGACGAGATCGACGAGTCGCTCAAGCTGCTCGCCGTCGACGCGGGGCGCGGCGGGGGCGAGCCGCTGGGCCTCAGGCCGTTGAGCAAGATCGCCACGTGGGCGCACGTGCGTCTCTATCCCCTCACCTTCGACCGCCTCCAGCTGCTCGAGGGGGAGGGGGATGAGGACGCGGCCAGCGCGCCGGGTGCCACCAAGGCCGCGCAGCTATGGGTGGGGCTCGCGCGGGCGGCGCTGGCGTCGGAGGACGTGGACAAGCCGGTGCCGGACGCGCGGGCGTCGCAGCCGTCGGGGGGCCGTGTCGGCGGCGCGGCCGGGGGCGGGGGTGAGGCCACGGCGCCGCTGACCGACGCGGAGATCGAGGCGGCGCTGCAGGCGGTGCAGCCGGCGGCGGCGATCGAGGCCGCGACGGTGGAGCCCATCCAGGTGGCGCAGGCCATCGAGGGCCACGAGCGCGGCACCGCGTACGACCAGGTGATCGTCGGCTACATGCTGCAGATCGCCGACGAGCTCAAGATCGCGGGCGGCTCGGGCGCGATCGCCCTGAAGCGGCGGATGAGCAAGCTGATCAGCGCGCTGGACCAGCAGACGCTGGGACGGCTGCTCGAGATGGGCGGCGACCGGACCCAGCGGCGGCAGTTCATCCTCGACGCGTCGCAGGGCATGGCGGTGGACGCCGTGGTGGACCTGGTGCGCGCCGCGTCGGGGGAGGGCGCGCCGGTCTCGCGCTCCATGCTCCGGATGCTGACCAAGCTGGGTCACCACGCGGAGCGCGGGCCGATGGCGGCGCGCACGATCGCCGAGGCGAACCTCAGGGACCAGGTGGCCGAGCTGGTGCAGGGCTGGGGGCTGGTGGACCCCAACCCCGACGGGTATTCGAAGGCGCTGGAGAAGATGGCGCAGGCCGCGCCGGCGCTGGTCGCGCCGGGCGAGGTGCAGTACGAGCCGGAGGCGGATCGCCTGCTCATGATGGCGTGCGAGACGGGCGCCACCGGCGATACGCTGAGCCGGGCGGCCGACCAGCTGATGCTGCAGAACCGGCTGGGCGACGTGCTCGACCTGTTGGAGCACGCGCCGCAGGCCTCGGCGGCCACCGAGGCCATCGCGGCCCGGATCGCCACGCCCGAGGCCGTGCGGCTGCTGCTCGGGGCCCAGCCGATCGACTTCGCGCTGCTGGACCGCGTCATGGTGCGGATGGACGACGCGGTGGCGGACCCGATGCTCGACCTGCTGGCGGAGTCGGAGTCGCGTCAGGTGCGGCGCGCCTTGATCGACCGGCTGCTGAGGCTCGGGCCGGCGCTCGGCCCGCACCTCCTGCCGCGCCTGGGCGACGAGCGGTGGTACGTGGTCCGCAACCTCCTGTATCTTGCGGCCGAGCTGCCGAGCGCGACGGCCGGCCTGAACGCGGCCCAGTTCGCGCAGCACGCGGACCTGCGGGTGCGCCGCGAAGCGCTGCGCATCCTGTTCGCGGACGCCACGGCGCGGACCCGCGCGATCTGCACCGCGCTGTCCGACGAGGACCCGCGCGTCAAGGGGCTCGCGATCGCGGCCGTGGCGGACGGCGGCTGCCCGGAGGCGGCGGTGCCGCTGGTGGTGGCGCTGGCCACCGGCGATGAGGACACGGAGCTCAGGGTGGGGGCCATCCGCGCACTCGCCGCGGAGGGCGGCCGGCTCGCGCTCGACGCGCTGCTCCGGATCACCCAGCTCCGGCGCAGCCTCCTGGGCGGGATGCGGCGCGGCTTCGAACAGCCGGAGTTCCTCGCGGCCCTGGGCGCGCTCGGGCAGTTCCAGTCCGACCACCGGGCGAAGGAGCGGCTGGAGCAGGCCCTCGCCCTGAAGGATCCGGCGATCACCAGGGTCGCCACCGACGCCCTGACGAAGGGAGGCAAGTGAGCGATCCGGCACGCTTTCTGACGTCCCTGGCCCAGGCGCTGTCCACCATGTCGCTCTACCCCGAGGGCCACCCCTCGCGGGAGGGCGTGGTGGACGTGGCCTACGGCAACCTGCAGGTGCTCCAGAAGGCGGACCGCCGCGTGTCCTTCTCGTTCCTTGGGGACGACGTGGTGTTCGGGGACCGGCCGCTGCGCGAGATGCGGGGCTGGGACTGGAGCAACCGCCTGGCGGGCGCGGGCATCCAGCGCGTCGAGTTCGAGACGGAGGTGACGCGCGAGGAGTTCGAGAGCTTCCTCACGCAACTCCTGGCCAAGCTGACGCTGTTCGCCGTCCAGCAGACGGGAGACTCCCGGCACGGCGGACCCATCAAGTTCGGGGCGGTGGGCATCAAGGAGCTGGAGGCGGCCCCCGAGCTCACCACCGCGACCATCGCGCTGTCGCTGCACGAGGAAGCGGAGACGGTGCAGTGGCTGCACGAGGAGATGCAGGGCGGGGGCGGGCTGCCGCTCGCCGAAGCCGAGGCGGTGGTGCGCTCGCTGGCCATCGCGATGCACGGCGACCAGGCGGTGGTGCTGCCGCTGCTCGAGCTCAGGCGCTACGACGAGTACACCACCACGCACTCCCTCAACGTGTGCGTGCTGGCCATGGGCCTCGCCGAGTGGATCGGGCTGGGCGCGCGCGACGTGCGGGCGTTCGGCGTGGCGGGGCTGCTCCACGACATCGGCAAGGTGAAGATCCCCACCGACATCCTGAACAAGACGGGCCGCCTCACCCCGGAAGAGCGGGAGATCATGAACCGCCATCCGGTGGAGGGCGCGCGCATCATCATGGAGTCGCAGGAGAATCTCGACCTGGCGGCGGTGGTGGCGTACGAGCACCACATCATGCAGAACGGCGGCGGCTACCCGAAGCTCGACTATCCCCGCGAGTGCCACCAGGCGTCGAAGCTGGTGCACGTGTGCGACGTGTACGACGCGCTGCGCACCAACCGGCCCTACCGTTCGGCCTGGCCGGCGGGGAAGGTGCTGGACTATCTCGAGGAGCGGGCGGGAACGGAATTCGAGCCCGACGTGGCGCGCCGGTTCGTCAAGATGATGGGGGAGTGGGAGCCGAGGCAGGCCGCGCTGGCGGACCAGGCGCCGGTGGTGGACATGCACGCCCTCCCGCTCGCCGAATCCCAGCCGCGCGCCGAGGCGCCGGCCGCGCCGCCCTCAGCGCCTCCCGCGCAGGGGTAGGGCGAGCTGCTCCAGCGCCGTCCCGACCTCGACGGCCGGGAGCGGGGCATCCTGCCGGGCGACCAGCAGTCTCCCCCGGAACGCGGTGCCCTTGAGCGCGCGCGCCACTTCGGCGCGCGCGAGCTCGGGCGTGTTGCAGCGGTCGGAGAGATGGGCCAGCACCACCACCGCGAGCCCGGCGTGGGCCGACGCGGCGGCCAGCAGCGCGGCTTCGCGGTTGGAGAGATGCCCGCCGTGGCCGGCGATCCGCGCGCGCACCGCCGGCGGATAGGCGCTCGAGCGCAGCATCACCTCGTCGTGATTGGTCTCGAGCACCAGCGCGTCGAGCTCCCGGCAGGCGTGCTGCAGCGCCGCGGTCGGCGAGCCGACGTCGTAGGCGATCCCCACCCGCCGGCCCGCGCCGTCCTCCACCACCAGCATGATCGCGTCCGCCGCGTCGTGCGCGGTGGGATAGGCGCACAAGGTGAAGCCGCCGCAGCGGTGCGGCGCCGTGGCGCCGAGGGCGTGGACGGCGGTGCCGGGCTTGAGGCGCGGCGCCAGCGCGGCCAGCGTCCCCGCGCTCGCCAGGACGGGCACGCCCCACGCGGCGGCGGCCCGGGGCGCGCCGCGCGCGTGGTCGCCGTGCTCGTGGGTGAGGGCGATGCCCACCAGTCGCGCCGGGTCGCCGCCCGCCGCCTGGAGGCGGCGCGCGAGATCCCGCAGCGAGAAGCCGGCATCCACCAGCAGCGCGTCGTCACCGGACTCCAGGAGCACCGCGTTGCCGCGGCTCCCGGAGCCGAGCACGGTCAGCCGCACGGCGTCGCGTGCGTGGCGGCTCCCCACACCGCCGCGAGGTAGCGCCGCGTCCGGTCGTCGACCGTGACGTCGCGGCGCGGCATCACCCGGGCCGCGATCTCCACGAACCGGCCGCACTCCAGCACCGTGCCCGGCTGGTCGAGCCCCCAGGCGAACGGCGGCACCTCGCCGCCCGGCCGCGCGGTGCCGAACAGGTTGGCGCCCACCCCGATCGCGCAGCCGGTGGGGAGCATCGTGCCGATCGCCGTCTTCACGTGGTCACCGATCAGGGACCCCATGAACATCAGCCCCGTCTCGTAGCGCTGCCCGCCCAGGGTCACGCGCACGGGACCGTAGGTGTTCTTGAGGTTGGAGTTGATCGTGCCGGCGCCGAGATTGACCCAGCGGCCGATGACGGCGTGACCCAGGAAGCCGTCGTGCGACTTGTTGGCGTAGCCGAGGAACACGGAGGTCGAGACCTCCCCGTGCACCACGCAGCGCGGGCCGATGGCGCTGCCCGAGATCTGGCCGCCGAGGATGCGGGTGTCCCGCGCCACCGCGAGCGGCCCCACCAGGCGGGTGAAGGCCCGCACCTCGACGCCCGGCGCCAGCATGATCGGGCCGTTGCGCACGTCGAGCACCACCTGGGGCTCGACCAGCGCCTCGCCGGTCAGCACCAGCGCGGGGTCGCCGAGCACCGTCACGCCGCGCGGGATGCTGGCCGCGGCGTGCTCGGGCCGCAGCCGCTCGAGATCCGCCGGCAGCACCTGCGGGAGATCGCCCACCAGCTCCCACGCGCCGGTGAGCCGCTTGCCCTCGAGCCGCACGGCGGGCCACTCCCCGGCGGCGGCGAAACCGGGCCAGTCGGCGCGGCGCGGGAGGCCGAAGCCCACCGTGGCGCCGGCCACGTCCACGAATCGCACGGTCTCGGCGGGCGACGCGTGCGCGCCGAGGTCGGCCGCCGGCACGAAGCTGGCGCGGAACAGCAACCGCGGCTCGTGCTTCGCGCCCGGACCCGCAACCACGGCCGGCGCCCCGGCCTCCACGAAGTCCGCCAGGTGCTGCTGTGGCGTGACGTACCCGCTGACCGGCAGGTCCAGCCGCGCCGACCAGCGCTCCCTGAGCAGGAACGCGCCGTAGCGGAGCTCCCCGAGCGGGCGCGAGAGCGAGAAGGGCAGGAACGGCCCGTGGTCTTCCGGCGCGTCGTACAGGAACAGCTGGGTGCTCATCGACGTTCCCCTCCACTGGCTCCGCCCTCGCCCGCCAGGCCGGCCGGCAGCCGGCTCAACAGCTCCTTGAGGTACGGGGCCCGCGCGCGGGTCGTGACCAGCGTGACGCCGCGCGAGCGCACCACCACCAGGTCCGTCACGCCCTCGACCACCGTGGCTCCTTCCTCGCTCCAGATAACGCAGTTGGCCGCGTCGACCGCGTAGGCCGGCCCCATGGTGACGTTGCCGTCGGCGTCCGCGGCACGCACGCGCGACAGGGCCGCCCACGAGCCGACGTCGTCCCATCCGAAGTCGCCGGCGAGCACCGCGCCGCGGTCCGTGCGCTCGTACAGGGCGACGTCCACGCTCACCGGCTTCACCGCCCGGTAGAACGCCTCGACGTCGCCGCGGTCCAGGGCGGGCAGGCCGCCCGCCAGCTCGGGGGCGTGGCGCTCGCACTCGGCCCGGAACCGCGCGGCCGTCCAGGCGAACATCCCGGTGTTCCACAGGGCACCGCCGGCGATGAGCCGCTCGGCGTCGGCCGCGCCCGGCTTCTCGACGAACCGCGCGATGCGGCGCGCGGGTCCCGCGCCCAGCCGCGCTCCGGGCACGATGTACCCGTAGCCGATCTCCGGGCGGGTGGCTCGGGCCCCGACCGTCACCAGGACGTCTTCCCGCTCGGCCAGGTCGAGCGCCGCGGCCGCGGCGGTGCGGAACCGTTCCGGGTCCGCCACGGTCCAGTCCGCGTGCACGCTGAGGACGCTCGCTCCCGGGTCGGCCGCGCGGGCCCGGGCCGTGGCCCAGGCGAGCGCCGGCGCGGTGGACGCCGCCACGGGTTCGGCCAACACGTTGCCGGCGGGAATGCCGGGGAGGGCGCGCCGCAGCGCGTCCTCGAGGAGGCGCGAGCCCACCAGCAGCACGCGCTCGGCCGCGACGAGCGGGAGGACGCGTGCGACCGCGTCGGCGACCAGGGGCCGCTCCCCGGCGAGCGCGAGCAGCTGCTTCGGCCGCTCCGCGGTCGAGACCGGCCAGAACCGGGAGCCCACGCCGCCCGCCAGGACGACCGCCCAGCGCATCAGGCCTCCTCGTCGGCGGGGTCGCCGTTCACCGTCTCGCCCAGCAGCGCGGCGACCTGGCCGAACAGCTTCTTCGGCGAGAACGGCTTGGTGACGAAGGCGGCCGCGCCGAGGGCCCTGGCGCGCTCGGCCGTCGCACTCTGGCCTGCGGCGGTGAGCACCACGAACGCCACGCCGCTCAATCGCGGATCGTGCCGGGCTTCCTCGAGCAGGTCGAGACCGGAGCGGGCCGGCATGTTCACGTCCAGCAGGACGACCTCCACGTCGGGATGCTCGCGCAGGAACCGGAGCCCCGCGTCGCCGTCGTGGGCCACCGATACGTGGTAGGGGCCGCGCTCGAACTCCAGGCGCACGATGCGTCCGATGAACGGTTCGTCGTCGATGACGAGGAGATGATGCGGCGTCGGCACCGCGCTACAACAACCCGGCGATCGCGGCGCGGTGGCGCGAGAGATCGTACAGCAGCGGGCCGAGGTTGGCGCCGGGGCGCAGCAGCACCAGGAGCTTGGCGTCGTGCGACAGGTTGGCCACGACGGCGAAGCCCTCGGCGTATTCCAGGACGCCGCTGGTCAGGTCGCCGCGCAAGGCGTTGCGTCCCAGCTCCTCGCACGCCTGCAGCACGGCGGGCAGGTGGGCCGCGACCGTCTCGGGGTCCAGGGCGGCGGCGGCCTCGCTGTCGATCGGCAACCCGTCGTTGCCGAGGATGATCACCGCATCCACCCCTTCGCGGCGCGCCAGCGCCCGCACGACGTCGCGAATGGTCGGCATGCGGCTCCTCGTGGTGAACGGCGGTCCAACGTAGGTCGGTCGTAGGGCGGTGTCAAGCGCGTTGCGCGGTTGACACTGGGCGCGCAACTGGCCTATTCTTCGCTGGTTAGCTGATGTCGGACCACCTGGTCTTCCCGCGCGCGGCCGCGCTCCTCGGGCTCGCTGTGCTCGCCGCCTCGGCGGCGTGCAGCAGCACGTTCACGCTGCCCCCGGCAGGCCTCGCGACGGTGACGGATACGGTGACGCTGTGGGCGCTGACCGGCACCAACCTGTCCGATCCCTCGGCGTACGACCTCATGCTGCACAGCGTGGCGCGCACCGACCGCACCTCCTCCTTCGACTTCGCGTTCGACATCCGCACGGACACCCTCCACGACACCAGCGCGGTCCTGCTCCCGCGCGGCGCGCTGGGCCTGTACGTGGACGGCGGCCTGCAGGTCTCGCAGCAGCCGTTCGACGCCATCACCATCGCCCCGACGTCGGGCTATCAGGACACGGCGGCGGTCGCGGTGCACGTGGGCACCGTCGCTGCTGGCCGCGTCGCGCTCGCAGACCTGCAACTTCGGCTACGTGTATCCGCTCTACGCCAAGATGAACGTCCTGGCCGTGGACCTGGTGGCCCGCTCCGTCACCTTCGTGCATCCTGACCGATCCCAACTGCGGCTATCGCAGCCTCAAGGCCGACTCCATCCCGCCGACGGAGTAGCGGTGCTTGATCCGAGGTTGTTTCGTGACGCGGAGGCCTGCGCGGCCCTGCGCGCCCAGCTGGCGGCGCGCGGTGCCGGGCCGGACCTCGACGCCCTGCTCGAGCGGCTGCGCGCGCTGGCGGAGCGGCGCCGCACGGCCGTCGGCGAGGCGGACGCCGTCCGGGGCGAGCTCAACGCCCGGAGCCGCGAGGTCGGGGAGCTGAAGCGCCGGGGCGAGGACGCCGACGCCCTGCTGGCCACGCTGGGCGACCTCTCGGCGCGCGCCGAGGCCGCGGCCGCCGTGGCGGCCGAGGCGGATGCCGAGTTCGAGCGCGCGCTGGCGTACGTTCCCAACGTGCCCGCCGCCGACGTGCCGCCGGGCGACGCGACGCACAACGAGGTGGTGCGCACCTGGGGCGAGCCGGTGGAGCCGCAGCCGTGGCACCAGCCGCACTGGGACATCGGCAAGGCGCTGGGGCTGCTCGAGCCGGAGCGCGGCGCCGCGCTGGCGGGCTCGGGCTTTCCGCTGCTGGTGGGGATGGGTGCGCGGCTGGAGCGCACGCTCATCGGCTTCATGCTCGACCTGCACACCCGGGAGCACGGCTACGTCGAGGTGGCGCCGCCGTTCGTGGTGAACCGCGACTGCATGACGGGCACCGGGCAGCTGCCGAAGTACGAGGACGACATGTACCGCACGTCGGACGACCTGTTCCTGGTGCCGACGGCGGAGGTCCCGGTCACCAATCTCCACCGCGGCGAGGTGCTGCGGGCGGAGGATCTTCCCCGGAAGTACGTGGCCTACACGCCCTGCTTCCGGCGCGAGGCGGGGGCGCACGGCGCGGACACCCGGGGCCTGACGCGCGTGCACCAGTTCGACAAGGTCGAGCTGGTGCGGCTCGAGCGCCCCGAGGACGGCGCGGCGGCGCACGAGGAGCTGACGCGGCACGCGGAGACCGTCCTCCAGCGGCTCGGCCTGGCGTACCGCGTGGTGCGGATCGCCGCGGGCGACATGGGGTTCGCCAACCACCGCCAGTACGATCTCGAGGTGTGGGCGCCCGGGGTGCGGAAGTGGCTGGAGGTCTCGAGCTGCAGCACCTACCGCGACTTCCAGGCGCGGCGGATGAACACGCGCTACCGGCCCGCGCGCGGCGCCAAGCCGGAGTTCGTGCACACCCTCAACGGCTCCGCGCTCGCCCTGCCGCGGACGGTGATCGCGCTGCTCGAGTCGGGCCAGCAGGCGGATGGCAGCGTGCGCGTGCCGCCGGCGCTGGTGCCGGCGCTGGGGGTCGAGCGCCTTGAGGCCCGCGCGGACTAGGGCCCACCGGCCGGCATGGCTGCGGCGGCCGGCGACCGTCTGGGTGCTGGCCGCGCTGGCGGCCGCGCTCACCGTGGTATCCGCCTACCTGACCGCCGAGCATCTCACCGACGACGCGCGCCGCGCCTCGGAGCTGTACGCCCGGGTGTTCTCCGGGCTCGCGGATTCGAGCGAGTCCGGCGCCACCGACGCGTTGTTCGCGCTGGCGGGCGAAATCCGCCGCCAGGGCATTCCGCTGGTGGTGACCGATGCGCGCGGCGCGGCGACCGACACGGCCAACATGCCCTGGCCCATCGTCCTGGATTCCCCGGGCATGCGCGCGTTCGTCGCGGTGCTCGACCGCGAGACGCCCCCGCTTCCGGCCAACGGCGGGCGCGTCATCCACGTCGGGGCGCCGCCGCTGCGCGCGCAGCTGAGGCTGGTGTTCGCGCTCGAGCTGGCGACCGTGGTGGGGCTGACGGGGGTCGCGGTGCTCGCCCACCGGGCCTCGGTCCGCGCGGCGCGCGACCGGGTGTGGGTGGCGATGGCGCGCGAGTCGGCGCACCAGCTCGGGACCCCGCTCACCTCGCTCGCCGGGTGGATCGACCGGCTGCGCGACGGCGCCGACCGGCCGGCCGAGATCGCCGAGCGGCTCTCGGGCGACTACGAGCGGCTCGACCGCGTGGCCCGGCGCTTCGAGCGCATCGGGCAGCCGCCGCGCCTCGACCGGGTGGACGTGGCGGTCGTCGCCGACGCCGTGGCCACGTACTTCCTGCCCCGCCTGCCCACGCTCGGGCACCGCGTGACCCTCACCCTGCGCTCGGACGGCGCACCGGCGGAGGTGCGGGGGGACGCGCTGCTGCTCGAGTGGGCGCTCGAGGCGCTGGTGCGCAACGCGGTGGACGCCCTCAAGGGCCGGGACGGCGGCATCGAGATCGCGGTGGAGAACGAGCCCGACGGCATCCTGGTGACTGTGAGCGACGACGGCCCCGGCGTGCCGCGCGCGGTGCGCCACCGGCTGTTCACCGCCGGCGCGACCACCAAGGAGCGGGGCTGGGGTCTCGGCCTGGCCCTGGCGCGCCGGGTGGTCGAGGAAGGGCACGGCGGGCGGCTCACCCTGGAGCCGTCGGCCGTCGGCGCGCGGTTCGCCATGCGCCTGCCGCGGGAGAGCCCCGCGGCATGATCGCCGTGTCGCTCAACGAGGCGCAGCAGGAGGCGGTCACGCACCTCACCGGCCCGATGCTCGTGCTGGCCGGCGCCGGATCGGGCAAGACGCGGGTGCTGACGGTGCGGCTGGCGCGGCTGATCGACGAGCACGGCGTGGACCCGCGGCACATTCTCGCCGTCACCTTCACCAACAAGGCGGCCGGGGAGATGAAGGCGCGGGTCGCGCAGCTGCTGGGCGCCGAGCCCGCGGGCCTGTGGATCGGGACGTTCCACGCGGTGTGCGCGCGGCTGCTCCGGCGCGAGGCGCCCTCGCTCGGCTTTTCGCGCACCTTCACGATCTACGACGAGGACGACACGCGAGGCGCTGGTGCGCCGCCTGGTGGACGATCTCGGTCTGCCGCCCAAGCTGTACGGCGCGCGCGGCGTGCGGCACGAGATCTCGCGCGCCAAGAACGCGATGCTGGCGCCCGAGGCGTACGCGGCCGAGGCCGCGGACCCCTATCACGCCAACGTCGCCCGCGTGTACGCCGCGATGGGCGCCGCCCTCAGGCGCGCCAACGCGATGGACTTCGACGACCTGCTGCTCCATCCCCTCACGCTGTTCGCGGAGCAGCCGGGCATCCTGGCGCGCTACCGGGAGCGGTTCCGGTTCCTGCTGGTGGACGAGTACCAGGACACCAACCGGGCGCAGTACCTGCTGCTCCGGGCGCTGGCCGGCGAGGGCGGCAACGTGTTCGTGGTCGGCGACGACGACCAGTCCATCTACGGGTGGCGCGGCGCCGACCTGCGCAACATCCTCGAATTCCAGCGCGACTACCCGGGCGCGCGGCTGGTGCGGCTGGAGCAGAACTACCGCTCGACCCGGGTGATCCTGGAGGCGGCGAACAGCGTGATCGCGCCCAACCGCGGCCGGCTGGGCAAGACGCTGTTCACCCGGCGCGAGGGCGGCGAGCCGCTCACCGTGGTGTGCGCCGCCGACGAGCGCGACGAGGCGGAATGGCTGGTGCGGGAATTCGTGGGCCGGGCGCGCCGCGGCGAGCACGGGTTCGACGAGATGGCCGTGCTGATGCGCACCAACGCGCAGACCCGCGCGCTCGAGGACGAGCTGCGGCGCGGCGGCGTGCCGTACCGCGTCGTGGGGGCGGTGAGCTTCTACGAGCGGCGCGAGGTGAAGGACGTGCTGGCGCACCTCCGGCTGGTGGTGAACCCGGACGACGACGCGGCGTTCCGCCGCGCGATCGCGGCGCCCCGCCGCGGCATCGGCGAGCAGAGCCTCGAGGTGCTGAGCCGCTCGGCGGTGCAGTGGGGGTGGTCGCTGGCGAAGACCGCGGCCGCCGCCGGCCGCCTGCCGGACCTGCGGCCCAAGGCGCGCGAGGCGCTGGAGCAGTACGCGGCGGAGCTCAAGGCGATGCGCGCCGAGCTGGGCGCGCTCCAGCCGGCCGAGGCGCTGCGCGGGATCGTGGCGCGGACCGGGTTCGAGCGGTTCCTCCTCGAGGAGGACGAGACGGGGCCGGAACGGGTCGAGAACGTCGCCGAGCTGATCACCGCGGCGGCCGCCTGGTCGGAGGAGTGGGGGGCCGTGGTGCCGGACGGTGACGGCGCCGAAGAGGGCAGTCCCATCGAGCGGTTCCTGGCGCAGGCCGCGTTGACCAGCAACGCCGAGGTCGAGCGCGGCGAGAACGGCGTGACGCTGATGACGCTGCACGCCGCGAAGGGGCTGGAGTTTCCCGTGGTGGCCATCGCGGGACTGGAAGAGGGGCTGTTCCCGCTCTCGCGCGCCGACACGCCGGAGGCGCTGGAAGAGGAGCGCCGGCTCTGCTACGTGGGCGTGACCCGGGCCAAGGACAAGGTCTTCCTCACCTACGCCACGGCGCGGCGCCGCGGCGGGGAGCTGCGCGCGGCGTTCCCGTCGCGCTTCCTCGACGACGTGCCGCCGGCGCTGGTCGAGCAGCGGGTCACCCGACCCAGTTGGGGGCTGGCCCGCGAGCCGCGGCGCCGCCCGGCGCCCGCCGGCGGGTCGTTGGCGCTGGTGGCGGCGGACGAGCCGGAGGCCGCGGAGGTTTCGGATGACGCCCCGCTCTACCGGAACGGCGAGCGGGTGCGGCACCGCCGCTTCGGCAGCGGCACCATCCGCCGGGTGGAGGGCCGCGGGCGCGACCTGAAGGTGGCGGTGCAATTCGACGACGAGGCGGTCGGCCTCAAGCAGCTGCTGGCGGCGTACGCCGGCCTCGAGCGGGACTGGGAGTAGGCGATGAGCGTGAGCCGGAAGGACGTCGAGAAGATCGCGGCGCTGGCCGAGCTGGCGGTGGACGAGGCCGCCGCGGCCGAGCTGGAGCGGCAGCTCAGCCGGATCCTCGACTACGTCGCCCGGCTGGGTGAGGTGACCGACGACACCGGGGTGGCGGGCGACGAGCGGGCGGCCCGGCTCAGGCGCGACGAGCCGGCGCCCGACCCGCTGGCCCGCGCCCCGAAGGAGTTCGCGCCCGAGTTTCAGGGCGGGCTGTTCACGGTGCCGCGGCTCGGGGAGCTGGACCGCGGCGACGACGTGCCGTGACCGACTTCCGGGCGGCGGCCAGGAGCGCGGCGGCGCGGATCGCGGCGTGCGAGGGGAAGGGGACGGCCGCCTTCCTCGCCTGGTCGGAAGCCGCGCTGCTGGAGCAGGCCGACGCGCTGGCGGCCTCGCCCACGGCGGCGGCCGGCTCGCTGGCGGGCGAGGCCGTCGCCGTGAAGGACGTGATCGCCGACGCCACGTTCCCCACCACCTGCGGGTCGCGGATCCTCGAGGGCTGGCAGTCGCCCTTCGAGGCCACGGCGGTGCGGCGGCTCAAGCAGGCCGGCGCGATGGTGGCGGGCAAGACGGCGTGCGACGAGTTCGCGATGGGCTCCTCGACCGAGTGGTGCGCGTACGGGCCGGCGCGGAACCCCGTGGATCCCTCGCGCGTGCCTGGCGGGTCGTCGGGCGGCTCCGCCGCGGCGGTCGCCGCGGGCGCCGTCACGATGGCCCTGGGCTCGGAGACCGGCGGCTCCGTGCGGCAGCCCGCGGCGTTCTGCGGCGTGGTCGGCATCAAGCCGACCTACGGGCGGGTGAGCCGGTACGGCCTCGTCGCCTTCGGCTCGTCGCTGGATCAGATCGCGGCCTTCGGGAAGGACGTGGCCACTGCGGCGCGGCTGCTGGCCGCCATCAGCGGCCGAGACGACCGCGACGGCACCACGCTCGACCGCATTCCGCTGGGCGAGCCCGGCCCCGTGGCGGCGTCGCTGGCGGGCACCGTGATCGGCGTGCCGCGGGAGTATTTCCCGGAGGGTCTGCACGCGGGCGTGCACGCCGCGACCCGCCGGGCGCTCGAGCGGATGCGGGAGCTGGGAGCCGAGATCCGCGACGTATCCCTCCCGCACACCCAATACGCGGTGCCTACCTACTACATCGTGGCGCCGGCCGAGGCCTCGTCGAACCTGGCGCGCTACGACGGCGTGCGCTACGGCTTGCGGGACGGCGGCGTGGCCGACGTGCGCGCGATGTACCGCGCCACGCGCGGCCGCGGCTTCGGCGCGGAGGTCCGGCGCCGGATCCTGCTCGGCACCTATGTCCTGAGCGCCGGCTACTACGACGCCTACTACCGGAAGGCGCAGCGGGTCCGCGAGCTGATCCGCGCCGACTTCGCGCGGGTCTTCGCCGCCGGCGTCCACGCGCTGTTCACGCCCACCACGCCGACGCCCGCGTTCAAGTTCGGCGAGCACCTCGCGGATCCGCTCGCGATGTACCTGTCCGACGTCTACGTGTGCACGGCGAACCTGGCGTGGGTGCCCGCGCTGTCGCTGCCGATCGGACGGGACCAGGGGCTGCCCATCGGCGGCCAGCTCATCGGCGCGATGGAAGGGGAGAGCACGATCATCCGCATCGCGCAGGCGCTGGAGCGCGCGCTCGACGCGACGGCGGAGGTCCGATGACCTGGGAAACCGTCGTCGGCCTCGAGGTGCACGTCCAGCTCCTCACCCGCACCAAGATGTTCTGCGGCTGCTCGTCGGCGTTCGGCGACCCGCCCAACACCAACGTGTGCCCGGTGTGCCTGGGGCTCCCGGGCGCGCTGCCGGTGCCCAACGAGCAGGCGGTGCGGCTGGCCGTGCGCGCGGCCTTCGCCTTGGGCTGCACGGTGCACCCGCGGAGCATCTTCGCCCGCAAGAACTACTTCTATCCCGACCTGCCCAAGGGCTACCAGATCAGCCAGTTCGAGGAGCCGCTCGCGACCGGCGGCGCGCTCGAGATCGTCTCGCCGGAGCGCGGCCTCGATCACCGTGCGGATCAAGCGCCTGCACCTCGAGGAGGACGCCGGCAAGTCGTTCCACGACCGGGTGCCGGGGAAGACGGCGGTGGACTTCAACCGCTCCGGCGTGCCGCTGATCGAGATCGTGAGCGAGCCCGACCTGCGCTCGCCGGCGGAGGCGCGGGCGTACCTCACCGCGCTCGAAGCAGGTGCTGCGTTACGTCGAGGTGTCGGACTGCAACATGGAGGAGGGGAGCCTCCGGGTGGACGCGAATCTCTCGATCCGCCCCGCGGGCTCCTCCGAGCTCCGGACGCGCACCGAAGTGAAGAACATGAATTCCTTCTCCGGCGTGGAGCGGGCGCTGACGCTTCGAGCGCGACCGCCAGATCGCGGCCACGGAGCGGGGCGAGCGCATCGAGCAGCGCACCATGCTGTTCGACGCCACGTCGGGCGAGGTGCGGCCGATGCGCTCCAAGGAAGAGAGCCACGACTACCGCTACTTCCCCGAGCCCGACATCCCGCCGTTGGTGCTGGGCGAGGCGTGGCTGGTGAAGGAGCGCGGCGCCCTGCCCGAGCTACCCGCCGCCAAGCGCGCGCGGTTCGAGCGGCAGTATCGGCCTCACGGCTCAGGCCACAGCCGGTGGTGACGGCCACCACGGCGGTCGCCGACGTTCTTCGAGGACTTCTCTGCGGTAGCAGGTGCCCCGTCTGGGAAGGAAGCCTGGAACTGGGTAGCGAATGATCTTCTGAGTCTGAGCACCGGACGGGGAGTCCGATGCCGCTCGCTCCCGGAACGGGCGGCTCAGGTGGTCAAGCTCGTGCAGTCCGGGCAAGCTCAGCCGGCAGGCAGCGAAACGTGTCCTAGGCGGAGATGGTGAACGCAGCCGAACGACGCGGCGCTCGCCGTCGCCGAGCGTCTGGGTGTCGCTACAGGTCTCCGACGCCTCGGCGCATCACGGCTGGGTGCGCGAGACGTGCTCGCGGCCCATCCGGCCGAGGTCGCGCGCTACCGCGGCCGGCGAAACCAAGCTGATGGGCTTCCTGGTGGGGCAGGTGATGAAACGGTCGCAGGGCAAGGCGGACCCCAAGGCCGTCAACGCCGCGCTCGCCCGGCGCTTCGTTAGGGCTGCGCCGACCACACCTCCCCGCGTCGGCTCAGCTGGTGAGATGTTACCAGCGCGCCCTCACCCGGATGCGTTCGGACTCCGCCCGGAGGGCCTGGATCCGGGGATCGGAGGCGAGCGGCGCGAGGCCCGGCCAGCGGAGCGCCAGGAGGGTCCAGAGCGAAGGGCCGCAGCTCAGCAACGCCTGCACGGCCTGCTCGCGCCGGCCGGTGGCGACCAGCCACGCCGCTGCCTGGTCGCACCACTGGGGGTGCGCCACCCTCGATTCCATCTCGCGGATCGCGCCGCTGTCGCGGTCGACCTCGGCCAGAAGGTCGCTCGGGCGGTCCGGCAGCAGCCGCGCGTCCGCGAGCGCTCCCGCCGTGTCTCCCGCGGCCCACCGGTACCACGCGCGCATGACGCGAAAGCCGCCGTCGGGCTCGAGCGCGAGGGCGCTGTCGATCATGGTGCGAGCCAGGGCCGCCCGGCCCATGCGGAAGTAGAGCATGGAGAGGTCGGAGTAAGTGATCGCCCGGGCCGGATCGAGCGCCAGCGCGCGCCGCAGGGCGTCGATCGCGGCCGAGTCGTTCACCAGGGGCAGATTGGCCCCGTACTGATGCCACGCCTCGTCGTTGCGCGGGTTCAGCTCGACGGCCCGCCGGAAGGCCGTCAACGACACCAGCAGCGAGTCGTCCGCGCCGGCGTCGGTGGTGTATTGCGACCACACGTTCAACATCAGCGCGCGGCCCATCCAGGCATCCGAGGAGCGTGGATCGAGCCGCAGGGCTCGCGCCGCCGCCTGTCGCGCCAGCGACAGCAGCGAGTCCTGGAGCGAGCGGGACGGCAGGTAGAACGCGCTCAGGGCTTCGGCGTAGGCCAGGCGGCCGTAGGCGTCGGCGAACCCGGGATCGAAGGTCGTCGCGGTCCGGTACGCAGCGGCCGCGCGCTCCAGCGCTGCACGGGTGCGCCGGGCCATCAGCACGTTCCCCCGCAGGAACCACTCGTAGGCCCCGCTGCTGGCCGTCACGCGGCTGCCCAGCGCGCGGCGCTCGCTCGGGCTCAGCCGCCCGGCGACCCCGGCCGCGACTTCCGTCGCGATGGCCTCCTCGATGCCCACCAGGTCGGTGCTGGCGCGGTCGAACGCGGTCGACCAGACGGCTTCCCCTGTCGCCGTGCGCACCGCTTCCACGACGACGCGTACCCGGCGCTCGCCAAGCCGGCGAGCTAGCCGGGGCCCGGCCGGCCCGTCACGCGGCGCCGGCCTTCCGCCACGGCGGCGTCACGTCGTAGCGCTCCCAGTAGCCCAGGCTCGTGGGCCTGAGGCCGAAGTGGGCCTCCGCGACCTCGGCCACGCGGTCGGCGTCCTTGCGCCCGCCGTTGGTGAGCGCGAGCCGGCGGATGCGCTTGGCCTCGGCCAAGGCGCGGCTCCCCGAGGGCTCGAAGCGCCGCGCCTGCGCCTCGCGATCCGCGTTGAACAGGTCCATCACGTAGTCGAACGACGCGGCCACGTGGCTCTCCACGTCCCGGTCCGGCAGGTCCCAGCGGCTGGCGTCGGCCGCCAGCTGCACCACGCGGCGCCAATTCGCCCAGTCGCTGATCTGCACCATGCCGCGGAACAGCCGGCGATTGGTGCCGACGCTGAAGATGGTGGGTGAGATGATCCGGTCGAGGTGCTCGTCGGCCTCGGCGTGGTCGCCGGCCAGGACCTCGCGCGCGGTGCGCGCCGAGCCCTCGCCGACGTGCATGTCGAATCGCCCCTCCCAGTAGGAATGGCCCAGCGCCCGCGTGGACGAGGTCAGCACCAGCTGGCGCGGCACGAAGAAGTTGTGGGCGATCACGTCGGCGGCGAGGTGCGCCATGTAGCCGAACCCGAACGCCTTGAGCGGCGCCCGGCCGGCCAGCTCGACGATCTCCTGGCCCACGTGCCAGGCGTGGCTGTGCCGTCCCACCGGCGCGTACTTCTTGGCGAAGGAGGTGTCGGCGGCGATCGACCCGTACAGGAAGTGGAACGGATGGGCCTCGAGCAGCGCGGCCAGCCAGCCGGGCAGGAACTGGAGGTTGGCCAGGACCGACTGGCCGAGGAAGATGTGGGTGCCGGGGGACCAGGCCCAGGCCGGGTGCGGCAGCAGCACGAGCAGCAGCAGGACGACGACGGCGCAGAGCAGGGTCCGGCGCACGTCCGCGTCAGCCTTCGTGCCGCGCGGGGCGGTGGCGCCGGATGGCGCGTCGCGCGGCGCCGAACAGCGAGCCCGAGCGGCGGACCGTCCGGAGGAGCGACGCCGCGCCCAGGGCCGTCTCCTCGACCTCGTCCTGCAGCACGTCGGCCAGCGTGTCCAGGTCCTCGAGCCGCGTCTCGACGGCGGCCATCGCGCCCTTGACCTTCGCCCGCGCTTCGCTCGAGAGATCGACGTAGCCCTCGATCTCGAGCTTGAGGCGGGCGAGCAGGGCGCGGGCGTCGCCGGTCACGGCCGCGAGCTGGACGGTGAGGGCGTGGCTCCGGCTCCGGAGGCCGAGCCCGATGGCGAGCGCGACCCCGCCCATCACCAGCAGCGAAGCGGCGATCACGACCAGCGCGATGGCGGCGGTAGGCGCGATCCAGGCGGGCACGGGACTCATGGCGGCTGCAACATCGGCGCGCGCGGGAGAGGTGTCAAGCAATCGCGCCGGACGTCCGCGGCCCGGGAACGGAGCGGCCGTTGCGCCGCCCGCTTGATCTCGCTCCGGTTCGAGTGCCACCGCCTTGACGCTGCGCGAGCGCGTCCTGCATTCTTGGAGCGCCATGGCTCCTTTCTTCGTCGTCGAAGGCGGGCACCGTCTCTCCGGGACGATCCGGCCCGCAGGCAACAAGAACGCCGCGCTCCCCATCCTCGCCGCCACGCTGCTCGCCGACGGGCCGTGCGTGCTCGACAACGTGCCGCGCATTCGCGACGTCGAGACCATGCTCGAGCTGCTCGTCTCGCAGGGCGTGACCGCCATCTGGAATGGCGAGCATACGCTCACGCTCGACGCGACGAACGCGACGTCGGCGGACCCCGACCCGGCGCTGTGCGCGAAGATCCGCGCCTCGGTCCTGCTCGCGGGCCCGATGCTCGCGCGGTTCGGGCGGGTGCGCCTGCCGCCGCCCGGCGGCGACGTCATCGGCCGGCGCCGCATCGACACGCACCTGCTGGCGCTGCAGCGCCTCGGCGCGGAGGTCGAGGTGGGCGCGACCTTCGATTTCGAGGCGAAGCAGCTGGTCGGCGCGGAGGTGTTCCTCGACGAGGCGTGCGTCACCGGCACCGAGAACGCGCTGATGGCCGCGGTCGCGGCGCGAAGGGCGGACGGTGCTCAGGAACGCCGCGTCCGAGCCCCACGTCCAGGACCTGGCGCGCTTCCTCGTCGCGCTGGGCGCGCAGATCGAGGGGATCGGCACCAACACCGTGACCATCGAGGGCGGGCGGCCGCTCAAGGGCGCGCGCTTCGCCATCGGCCCCGACCACATCGAGATCGGCTCGTTCGTCGGCCTCGCGGCGGTCACCAACTCGGCGCTCACCATCGAGGGCGTCCGCGCCCGACGACCTGCGCGCGACGCTGATGGGCTTCGAGCGCCTCGGCGTCGAGCCGAAGCTCGACGGCGACCGGCTGGTGGTGGCGGCGGGCCAGGCGCGGCGGGTCCGCGACGACCTCGGCGGCCACGTCTCCGAAGCTCGAGGACGGGCCGTGGCCGGCCTTCCCGGCCGACCTGATGAGCATCGCGCTGGTCACCGCGACCCAGTGCGAGGGCCTGATCCTGCTGTTCGAGAAGATGTTCGAGTCGCGGCTGTTCTTCGTGGACAAGCTGATCGGGATGGGCGCCCGCATCGTGCTGTGCGACCCGCACCGCGCCGTCGTGGCGGGGCCGTCGGCCCTCCACGCCGGAGCGGTCGAGAGCCCCGACATCCGCGCCGGGATGGCGATCCTGCTCGCGGCGCTCGCCGCCGAAGGCACCAGCACGATCCACAACGTCGGCCAGATCGAGCGCGGCTACGAGAACATCCACGAGCGGCTCACCGCCCTCGGCGCCGTGATCCAGCGCAACGAGCGGTGAGCGCGCCGGACGCAGGCCGACCGTGAGCGACGCTTCCGTCGCGCCGCCCGCTCGATCCGGCGCCGGCACGAGTGCCACCGCGGCGCCGGCGCGGCGGCGGAGCGGCGCCGGGCGCGAGCGCGCCGCGGCCGGCGCCAGCGTGCTCGCCGACCCGATCATGCCGCGCGCCGAGCTGGACGAGTGGCG
Organism: uncultured Gemmatimonadales bacterium; assembly: GCA_963729955.1. Taxonomy (GTDB): domain Bacteria; phylum Gemmatimonadota; class Gemmatimonadetes; order Gemmatimonadales; family JACORV01; genus Fen-1245. The sequence continues at coordinate 94,315 of CAVSQA010000029.1, read as the reverse complement.
CGAGCGGTTCGGCCTGGTGGCGGGCCTCACGATGCGCGGCGGGAACGGCGGCTTCTCGCTGGGGCTCCAGACCGAGGAGCCGGTCGGCCAGGTGATGGGCCGCTGGCGCGCGTTCCTTCACGCGATACACCCGCAGTTCCCGGCGTTCCAGATGGCGCAGCAGGTGCACTCGGCGCCGTGGCGTGGCACGAGCAGGTGGGGCCCGGGTGGCACGTCGCCGAGACATCGACGGGCACGCGACCGCGCAGCGCGGCCTCCTCCTGGGCGTCACGATCGCCGACTGCATGCCCGTCTACCTCGCCGCGCGGGCGGCAGGATGTTCGCGCTGCTCCACGCCGGGCTGGCGGGGCATCGCCGCCGGGGTCCTCGAGCGCGGCGTCGGGTTGCTGGCGTCGCGGTGCGGCGTGGGCGCGGGCGACGTGGCCGTCCACCTCGGGGTCGGGATCTGCGGCGGCTGCTACGAGGTGGGCCCCGAGGTGGTGCGCGCGCTGGAGGGCCGCGGCGTGCGCGGCGCGTCGCCCGCTCGACCTCCGGGACGTGCTCGCCGAGCGCGCGGCGCGGCTCGGCGTGCGGGACCTCACCCGCTCGCCGCACTGCACCGCGTGCTCCCGCGACCGGTTCTTCTCGCATCGCGGCTCCGCGGGCCGCGACGGGCGGATGGTGGCGTATCTGGGCCGCCCGCTCGTACCTGGCCGCCGCTCTTCCTGGCCCTCGTCTACTTCGAGACGCGGCGCTTCGATTCGGCGGCGGTCTGGCTGGATAGCGCGGTCGCGGCCGATCCGACGTACATGGTCGCCCGCACCCTCGCCGGGCAGGTGGCGCTGTGGCGCGGCCGCCTGGACGAGGCGCAGGCCTCGTTCGAGGCCGCCGACCGCCTGTCCCTGTCGCCGCTGGACCGGCCGGGGCTGCTCGAGCTGGCCCGCGTGCTGGTGGCCCGCAGGGACACGGCGGGGGCGCGGGCCTACGTGCTCGCTGCGGACGCGGCGGCCGACAGCCTGACGCCCGCGATCCACCTGGCACTCGCCATGGGCGACGGATTCCTCGCGATCGGCGACACGACCCGTGCCTTCTGGTGGCTGGACCGCTTCCGCCCGAGGCGCGACGCCCACTTCCAGATGCACTTGCGCGACGAGCCGGCGTTCGACGGTCTGCGCGCGGACCCCCGCTTCCGCCCTGGTCGCGCCGTAGCCGCGGCTTGACGCGGCCGTGGCCAGGGTCTAGGTTTCCGGCGTCGTAGCGCGGGTCGAGGGGCTCGGCTCGCGGTTCTCGGATGTGGGGTTGGTGCCCCACATCTTTTCTTTTCTGGGGCTTCCGTGTCGCCGCCAGCCGACCTCCAACGCGAGTTGGCCGAGCGGGTTGCCGCAATGGGCTTCGAGGTCGTGGAGTGCAAGGTGGGTGGCAGCAGGCGCCGCCCGCTGATCACGCTCCGGATCGACCGGCCCGATTCCGGCCCCGGCCGCGGGATCAGGGTGGACGAGTGCGCGGCCGTGAGCCGCGCGCTCGAGCCCTGGCTCGACGAGATGGCCCTCGGCGAGGGCCGCTACGTGCTCGAGGTGTCGTCGCCCGGGCTCGAGCGGCCGCTGCAACGGCCGGACGAGTGGCGCCGGTTCCTCGGCGAGCCGGTCGAGGTCCTGGTGCCGAGCCTCAACGGCCGGTTCCGCGTGCGGGCGTTGCGGTGCTGGACGGGCCGCCGGAGCCGCGGGTGGAGCTGGAGTTTCCCAAGGGCGTGCGTCGCACGCTGAAGCTATCGGAGATCAAGGAAGCGCGTCTCACCTTCGAGTGGTAGGCGCGCGTGGAGTCGAGAACATGAGCAGCACTGATGTCCTGACGGCGTTCAAGGAGCTGGCGTCGCTGAAGCAGCTCGACCGCACCGAGCTGCGCGACCTGATTCGCGACGGCGTGCTCGCGGCGCTGACCAAGAAATACGGCCCGAACGTGCGGGCCGACATCGGCATCGACGAGATGAACGGCCAGATCCGCATCACCGTGCTCCGCGAGGTCGTGGAGGCGGTGGAGGACCCGAGCCGCCAGGTGTCGCTGGAGGAGGCCCGCTGGAACGACGACGACTTCCAGGTGGGCGACGTGCTCGAGGAGGACGTGGACTTCGCCGAGTTCGGGCGCAACGCCGTCCAGGCCGCGAAGCAGCGCATCATCCAGCGGGTGCGGGAGGGCGAGCGCACCCGGATCCGCGAGGAGTTCGCCGACCGCGTCGGCGAGCTGCTCTCGGGCGAGGTGCAGCAGATCGAGCGCGGCAAGATCGTGGTGATGCTGAACAAGTTCCGCGAGGCGGAGGCGATCATCCCCTACCGCGAGCAGAACCACCGCGAGCACTTCCACCAGGGCGACACGATCCGCGCGGTCCTCAAGCGGCTCGAGGAGACGCCGAAGGGCCCGCGCCTGATCCTCTCGCGCGGCGACCCGCTGTTCGTGAAGGCGCTGTTCAAGCTCGAGGTCCCGGAGATCCAGCAGGGCATCGTGGACATCCGCGCCACGGCGCGCGAGGTGGGGAGCCGCACCAAGATCGCGGTCTTCAGCCGCGACGACGGGATCGACCCGGTGGGCGCGTGCGTCGGCCTCAAGGGGAGCCGCGTGCAGGCGGTGGTGAACGAGCTGGGCGGCGAGCGCATCGACATCGTGCCGTGGAGCCCGGACCCGGAGCGGTTCGCGCGGCTGGCGCTGGCGCCGGCCCGCGTGGCGCGCGTCTTCTCCGATCCCGACACCAAGACGATCCAGGCGATCGTGGACGAGGACCAGCTGAGCCTCGCCATCGGGCGCAACGGGCAGAACGTGCGCCTCGCCTCCGAGCTGACGGGCTGGAAGATCGATCTCTACTCCAGCCGCGAGTGGCTGGAGCGCGGCGGCGAGCGGCCGCTGTTCGCGCCGCTGCCGCCGGCGGCCGGACGGAGGAAGGTGAGGACGTCGCGGCGGTGCCGCTGGCCGAGCTGGGCGGGATCACGCAGGACCTGCTGGCCGTCCTCGACGGCGCGGGCTACAAGACCTTCTCCGACATCCTCGACCTGGAGCCGGACGAAGTGCGGGCGATCCCCGGCATGGCGCCGGAGATGGCCGACCGGCTGCTGACGCTCATCGACGAGCTGACGACGACCGACGAGCGTCGGCCGAGGCCGGGCAGGCGGCGCCCGAAGCGGCGCCGAGCGATCCGACTGCGCCGCCGGCAGCCGACCTGCGGCGCCCGAGCCTGCGGCGGCCGAGCCGCGGCGCCCAAGCCGCGAGCGGCGAGGAGCCGCCGGCGTGATGACGGAGCGCACGCGGACGGCGCTGGGTCTGCTGGGGCTGGGCGCGCGCGCCCGGCGGCTGGCGATCGGCGTGGACGCGGCGCGCGAGGCGCTGCGGCGGGGCCTGGCCGAAGCGCTGGTGTTGTCGAGTGACGCGAGCGAGCGGGCGCGCGAGCGCCTGGCGCCGCTGGCGGGGCACCGGGCCGTCGCGGTGCTGGTCGGGCCGGACGCCGACGCGCTCGGGCGGGCGCTGGGGCGACCCCCGGTGCACGGCGTGGCGGTGCTGGACCGGCAGCTGGCGCGCGGGCTCCGCGCGTATCTGGCGGTGGAAGAACGAGGGGAGAAGGTCGGGCGATGAGCATGCGGGTGCACGATCTGGCGGCCGAGTTCGGCGTGGCCAGCGACGAGCTGATGAAGTTGCTCCGGGAGATGGACATCTTCGTCCGGAGCCACCTGAGCGCCCTCGAGGAGGACAAGGTCTCCCGGGTGCGCGCCCGGTGGGAGCGGGAGAAGCGCAAGGAGAAGGCGCCCGCGCCCTCCAAGGGCCGGCGCCGCGCCGCGCCCAAGGCCAAGGCCGAGGCGCCGGCGCCCGCCCGTCGAGGAGCCGCGTCCCAAGCGCCGGCGCCGCACCGCGGCCGAGGTGGCCGCGCAGGAGGCGGAGGCCGCGGCCGTCGCCGCCGCCGAAGCCGCGGCGCGCGAGCCGGAGATCGCCGCGCTGTTCCCGAGGAGGTGCCGGAGGAGCCGGCGCTGCACGTGACCGAGCTCTTCCCGCCGGAGCTGGCGCCGCCGGAGAGCGAGGAGGAGCAGGCGGACGTTCAGGTGTTCAACGTCGCGCCGCCCTCGCCGGCGGCCGCCGCGCCGGCCGAGCCGCGCCGCCCACGGCGGGCGCCGCTCCGGCGGCTCCGGCCGCGGCCGCCCCGTCCCCGCCGGCCGCCGTGACGCCGTCGGGCCCCGTGTCCTTCACCGGATGACGGTGGCGGGCGGGCCCTCCAGCGTGAGCGCCCATCGCGCGTCCCCACACCGGTGCACCGCCCGATGTCGGCGCGTCCCAAGCCGGTGGCGTCGGCCGTGCCCGGCGCCGGCGCGCCGCCGCCGCGCCCGGTCGCCTCGGCCGCGCCCGGCGGCATCATCGAGGACCGCCGCCGCGACAAGAAGAAGCGGAAGAAGGGCAAGAAGTGGACGGTGGACCAGGAGGCGGTGGCCGAGAACGTGGCCCGCACCCTGGCGACGATCCGCGGCCCGACCAAGAAGGGCGTGCGGCGCCGCGACGACGAGCCGTCGTTCCGCGAGCTGGAGGCGCAGCGCGCCGCCGAGGAGAAGGAGAAGGAGAAGACGCTGGTCCGCGTCAACGAGTTCATCTCGGTGGCGGAGCTGGCGGAGATCCTCAAGGTCCCGGCGTCGCAGATCGTCGCCTTCGCCTTCAAGGAGCTGGGGATGATGGTGACCGTCAACCAGCGGCTGGACTTCGACCAGATCGAGCTGATCTGCTCCGAGTACGGCTTCCAGGCGGTGCGCGAGGAGACGAGTACGCCGCGGCGGCCGCGGAGGCGGAGGCGGCGGAGGTGGAGGAGAACCTCCACACGCGGCCGCCGATCGTGACCGTGATGGGGCACGTGGACCACGGCAAGACGTCGCTGCTCGACTTCATCCGCAAGACCAACGTCATCGCGGGCGAGGCGGGCGGCATCACGCAGCACATCGGCGCGTACAACGTGCAGCTGCCCAGCGGCCGCCGCGTGACCTTCCTCGACACGCCGGGCCACGAGGCCTTCACCGCGATGCGCGCGCGCGGCGCCCAGGTCACCGACCTGGTGGTGCTGGTCGTCGCGGCCGACGACCAGGTGATGCCGCAGACCGTCGAGGCGATCAGCCACGCCAAGAACGCCGGCGTGCCGATGGTGGTCGCCATCAACAAGATCGACCTGCCCACGGCGAACGTGGACAAGGTCAAGCGCGACCTGCTGCCCCAGGGCGTCGTGCTCGAGGAGTTCGGCGGCCAGACCCTCGCCACGCCCGATCTCCGCCAAGAAGGGCACCGGCGTGGACAAGCTGCTGGAGCAGATCCTGCTCCAGGCCGAGCTGCTGGACCTCAAGGCCAACCCCGACCGCCGCGCCGCGGGCACGGTGCTCGAGGCCTCGCTCGACCCCGGCAAGGGGCCGATGGCGACGGTGCTGGTGACCAGCGGGCACGCTGAAGACCGGCGACGCGTTCATCAGCGGCATGTACTCGGGCGTGGTGCGCGCGATGTTCGACGAGCGCGGCAACACGGTGAAGGAGGTCGGGCCCGTCGACCCCGGTGCAGGTGCTCGGCTACCAGGGCATCCCCGAGGCGGGCGACTCGTTCGCGGTGGTGGCCGACAGCGGCCAGGCGCGCGAGACGGCCCAGAAGCGCCAGCGGCTCGACCGCGAGGCGCAGCACCGCCGCGGCAGCCGGGCCGGCGTCACGCTGGAGGAGTTCTTCCAGAAGAAGGACGAGGCGGCGGGCGCGGCGCTCCGCATCATCATCAAGGCGGACCAGGGCGGTCCGGCCGAGGCGCTGGCCGACGCGCTGTCGCAGCTCTCGACGGCGGAGGTGAAGGTCGAGGTGGTGCACCGCGGCGTCGGGCGCCATCAACGAGTCCGACGTGCTGCTGGCCAAGGCGGCGCAGGCCATCATCATCGGCTTCCACGTGCGGCCCGACTCCAACGCGCGCGCGGCGGCCGAGCGCGAGCACGTGGACATCCGCCAGTACCGGATCATCTACGAGGCGGTCGAGGACGTGAAGGCGGCCCTCGAGGGCCTGCTCAAGCCGGAGCAGAAGGAGGTCGTCGTCGGCGAGGCGGAGGTGCGCCAGCTGTTCAAGATCTCCGGCGTCGGCACGGTCGCGGGCTGCTACGTGAAGAGCGGGGTCATCCAGCGCACCGCGAAGGCGCGCGTGATCCGCGACGGCACGGTGGTCTACACCGGGCGCGTTCGCCTCGCTGCGCCGCTTCAAGGACGACGTGAAGGAGGTCAAGGACGGGCTCGAGTGCGGCATCGGCATCGAGAACTTCAACGACCTCAAGGTCGGTGACGTGATCGAGGCGTTCCGCATCGAGAGCGTGGCCCGCAGTCTCGAGACGGCGGGGCCGGCCCGGGTCGGGTAGCGCCGTGGTCGTCGGCGTCAGGTCGTGGGAGCTCGCCCTCGCCGGCTGCCAGTCGCTCAAGGACAAGCGGCGGATCGTGAAGAGCCTGAAGGACCGGCTGCACAACCGGTTCAACGTCTCGGCCGCCGAGGTGGACCACCAGGACAGTCTGGCAGCGCGCGGCGCTGGCGTGCAGCGTGGTCACCACCGAGCGGCGGCACGCCGAGGAGGTCCTCTCCTCGTGCGACCGGCTGATCGCCGGCGAGCCGCTCGCCTACGTCATCTCCAGCGAGACTACCGTACGCATGAACCGGAACCCCGGGACGGCGCCCCCAGCGCGTGGCCGAAGCGATCCGCGAGGCGGTGGCCGAGTTCCTCACGGCCGAGGCGCGCGACCCGCGCATCGGGTTCGTCACCGTGACGCGGCGTCCAGGTGACGCCCGATCTCAAGCGCGCGGTCGTGGCCGTGATGGTCCACGGCGACGAGGAGGCGAAGCAGCAGTGCCTCTACGGCCTGGCCCACGCGGAGGGGGCGATCCGGCGCGCGATCGCGCGCGCGGCTCACCGTGAGGACGGTGCCCGAGGTGGTCTTCGAGCTCGATCGCGAGCTGGAGCGCGCGGCGCGCATCGACGCGCTGCTGGCGCAGCTGCACCGGCCGGGAGAGGGCGCCGCTGACCGACGGCCCGCGAACCGGGGACGCCGCGGGCGCCGAGGCGCCGGCGCCGGAGGCACCGACGGCCTGCTGCTGATCGACAAGCCTGCCGGTCCCACCTCGCACGACGTGGTCGCGGCGGTGCGGCGGGCGCTGGGAGAGCGGCGGGTGGGGCACGCGGGCACGCTCGATCCGGCGGCGACCGGCCTCCTGGTGGTGCTGGCGGGTCGCGCGACCCGGCTGGCGCGGTTCATCGCGATGCTCCCAAGCACTACGTGGGCACGATGCGCTTCGGCTGGGAGACCTCCACGCGACGACGCGGCCGGGCGAGCCGGCTGGAGCGCGACGACGGCGTGGCGCGGGCGGAGCGACGCGGAGATCGCCGCGGCGCTGGCGCGCGGTGGCGGCCGAGCCGCTGCAGATGCCGCCCCGGGTGTCGGCGAAGCTGGTCGCGGGGCGAGCGCGCCTACAAGCGCGCGCGCCGCGGCGAGGAGCCGGACCTCGCGCCGGCGCCGGTGGCGATCCACGCGATCGCGGTCACCGCGCCGCTACGACCGCGCGGCCGGCGCGCTGGTGATCGAGGTGCGGTGCGGCGCCGGCACCTACGTGCGGGCCATCGCCCGCGACCTGGGGCGCGCGCTCGGCACTCGGGCGCACCTCGCGGGCGCTGCGGCGCGTGGCGGTCGGGCCGTGGCAGGTGGAGGAGGCGCAGCCGCTCGCCGCCGCTGGCGCTCGGGCGCTCGCCGCTGCGGCCGATGGCCGAGGCGGTCGCCCACCTGCCGGCGCTGGAGGTGGGGCCCGAGCACGCGGGGCCGTCGCGCACGGGCGGAAGATCGAGGAGCCGGCGCGGCTCGAGGGGCCGGTGGCGGTGTTCGGATGGGGGGAGCTGCTGGCCGTGGCCGAGTGGCGCGAGGGACGGTACGCGCCGCTGGTGGTGCTGACGTCGTGAGCCGCGACGTCGTCACGGTGGGGACGTTCGACGGCGTGCACCGCGGGCACTGGGCGGTGCTGGAGGAGATCGCGCGGCGCGCGGCGGCCTCGGGCGGGCGGAGCGTGCTGGTGACCTTCGAGCCGCATCCGCTCGAGGTCGTCAACCCGGAGGCCGCGCCGCGGCTCCTCACGCTCGACGACGAGAAGCGCGCCGTGCTGGCCGCCATCGGCGGTGGACCACGTGGCGTTCCTGCCCGTTCACGCACGCGCTGTCGCTGCTGCCGCCGGAGCAGTTCGTCCGGGACGTGCTGGAGAAGCGCTTCGCCCTCGGCGAGCTGGTCATCGGCTACGACCACGGCTTCGGGCGCGGGCGCTCGGGCGACGTGGAGCTGCTCCGGCGGATCGGCCGCGAGGACGGCTTCGCCGTGGACGTCGTGCCGGCGGTGATGATGGACGGGCGCCCGGTGTCGAGCACCCTGATCCGGCGCGCCGTGGCCGGCGGCGACCTGGAGACGGCCCGGCGCGGCCTGGGCCGCTGGTACTCGGCGACCGGCGCCGGTGGTGCGCGGGGCGGGGCGGGGCCGGGGCATCGGCGTGCCGACGGTGAACCTGGCGCCGCCGCCCCCGGAAGCTGCTGCCGCCGGACGGCGTCTACGCGGCGCGCGTCTCGTGGCGCGGGGAGCGGCGGGGCGCGATGGTGAACCTGGGCCCCAGGCCCACCTTCGGCGACGCGACCCGGATGCTGGAGGCGCACCTCTTCGACTTCGCGGGGACCTGGTGGGCGAGCGCGTGACGGTGGAGTTCCTGCGGCGGCTGCGCGACATGGTGCGGTTCGGCTCGGTGGACGAGCTGCGGCGCCAGCTCGAGCGCGACCGCGCGGATGCCCTCCGCGCGTTGACGGAGGCGGGCGGACCGTTACCCTCTAACGTTTGCCTTTTGCGAGAGTCCCGAATGCTCGATTCCATACGCGCACGACTGATCGTCATCGGCATCCTGATCGGCTTGTCCGTGTTCAGCCTCTGGCCGCGCGACGTCACGATCCGCATGCGCGGCGCCGACGGCCGGATGCGCGACACCACGGAGCGGCGGGTCGCCGCTCAAGCAGGGCCTCGACCTCCAGGGCGGCATCCACCTCGGCCTCGAGCTCGACCAGAGCCGCGGCCAGGTCGCCGACGTCGCCGACGCGATCGACCGCGCGCTCAAGGTCATCCGCACCCGCATCGACGAGTTCGGCGTCGCCGAGCCGCTGGTCCAGAAGCTCGGCACGAGCCGCATCATCGTCGACCTCCCGGGCCTCAAGGACCCGGCCCGCGCCAAGGCGATCGTGCAGCGCTCCGCCTTCCTCCAGTTCGAGATGACGGACAAGGAGCGGCTGTTCCGCCACGCCCTCCCCGCGATGGACCGGGCGCTCACGGCCGCCGGCGTCACCGAGCGGAGCGTGGGGCTCGCGGTGGCCGACTCCGCGCACCGCGCGGCGGCCGCCGCCGGGGCGCCGGGTGGCGTGAGTTCGGTGGAGCAGATCCTGGGCGGCCGAAGCCCGACACCGGCCGCGGCGCGCAGGCCAGGGCGGGGAAGGGCGCGGCGCGCCCGGACACGTCCGGCGGCGGACACCACGCTCACCGGGCCGCTGTCGCCGCTGCTGTTCGAGGGCACGATGCCCGGCGAGTACATGGTCCCGCAGGAGAAGGCGGCCATCGTCTCGACGATGATCCAGCAGGTCGACTCGGCGCGGCTGATGCCGCGCGGCATCGTGATGCGCTGGGGCGCGGAGCCGCTGTCGCGGGGCGCCCGCGGCTACCGGCCGCTCTACGCGCTGGTCGAGAGGCCGATCATCACGGGCGAGTACCTGACCGACGCGCGGGCGCAGCTCGACCCGCTGACCAACCAGGCGGTGGTCAACTTCACCCTCTCGCGCCGCGGCGGCCGCATCTTCGAGCGCGAGACGGCGAAGCACGTCGGCGACAACATGGCCATCGTGCTCGACGAGCTGGTCCAGAGCCAGCCGCCGGTGATCCGCGGCCCCATCACCACCCACGGCCAGATCGAGCTGGGCAACGCGAGCCTCCAGGACGCGCAGGACCTGGCCCTGGTGCTCAAGGCCGGCGCGCTGCCGGCGCCGCTCCAGATCGTGGAGGAGCGCACCGTCGGGCCGACCCTCGGCAAGGACTCCATCCACGACGCCAGCGTCGCGGCCGCTGATCGGCGTGCTGCTCGTCATCGTCATCATGGTCGGCTACTACCGGCTGGCGGGCGCGCTGGCGGTCGGGGCGCTCGGTGCTCTACGTGCTGTTCACCGTGGGCGGGCTCGCGGCCCTCGGCGCGACGCTCACCCTGCCGGGCGTCGCCGGCTTCGTACTGTCGGTGGGCATCGCGGTGGACGCCAACGTGCTGATCTTCGAGCGCATCCGCGAGGAGCTGGCGCTCGGCAAGTCGGTGCGGCTGGCCATCGACGCCGGGTACAAGATGGCGATGAACGCCATCGTGGACTCGAACGTCTCCACCATCCTCACCGCGGCGTTCCTGTTCCAGTTCGGCACCGGCCCCGTCAAGGGCTTCGCGGTCACGCTGATCCTCGGCATCATCGCCTCGATGATCACGGCGATCTACGTGACCCGCACCTTCTACATGATCTACTTGGAGCGCCGGCCCGGGCTTCAGACCCTGAGCATCTAAATGACCAGATTCTTCGCGCACGCCAACTACGACTTCATCGGGCTCCGGAAGTACGCCTACGGCCTGACCGCCGCGATCATCATTCCGGGCCTGATCTGGATCCTGGCCGGCGGGCTCAACTACAGCATCGAGTTCACCGGCGGCACGCTGGTGCAGATCCAGATGGCGCAGCCCTCGAGCGTCGGGCGCGATCCGCTCCGCGCTGGACCGGGGCGGCCTGCACAACGCCGAGATCCAGCAGTTCGGCACGCCGCAGGACTTCACGATCCGCACCCGGCTCTCGGCCACGGCGGCGGTGAACCAGCAGGAGGCGGAGCGTACGTCGGCGATCGTGGACTCGGCGCTGACGCGCGCCTTCGGCGCGGGCAGCTTCCGGAGCGATCGGGGCGAGGCGGTGGGCCCGAAGGTCGGCGGCGAGCTGCGGCAGAAGGCGTTCCTCGCCATCCTGCTCTCGTTCCTGCTCACCCTGGTCTACCTGGCGTTCCGGTTCGAGTTCCGGTTCGGCGTGGCCGCGACGCTGGCCACCGCGCACGACATCCTCACCACCCTGGCGTTCATCAAGTACATGAACCTCGAGGTCTCGCTGGTGGTCGTGGCGGCGATCCTGACGGTGGTGGGCTACTCGCTGAACGACACCATCATCATCTTCGACCGGGTGCGGGAGAACCTGCACAAGTACAAGCGGGACGACCTGGCGGGGATCCTCAACCGCAGCATCAACGAGACGCTGCCCCGGAGCGTGCTGACCCACGGCACGACCATCGCCACGACGCTGGCGCTGCTGATCTTCGCGGGCGAGGTGATCCGGCCGTTCGCCTGGGTGATGACGTTCGGTATCTTCACCGGGACCTTCTCCTCCATCTACATCGCCGGCCCGGTCCTGCTCGCCATCGAGCACCGGTGGCCCGGCAAGGACGCCCGCGGCGTGCGGGCGCGGGTGGCCGCGGCGGCCGGGGCCAGGGCCCCGCTGGCGCCGCCGCCAACGCGCGAGCCGGCGGTCAAGCCGTAGCGCCGTCCCGGCGGCCGCGCCGGCCACGGCCGCACACCGGGACGCGCTCGCGCGGAACGCCGTGCGCCCCGTGCGCTGATCGACTCGCACTGCCATCTCGCCGACCCGCGTTCGACGCCGATCGCGGCGTGGTGCTGTCGCGCGCCCGGGCGGCGGGCGTCGAGGCGATCGTGGTGCGTGGCCGACGGCGTCGCGGCAGTCGGAGCGCTGCCTCGCGCTGTGCGCGGGTCGCATCGCTCGCCGACCGCGGGCGCTCCCCGGCTCGCCGCCACCGCCGGCATCCATCCGCACACGCCTCCGAGCTTCGGCGACGCCACGGCCGGCGCCCTCGAGCGGCTGCTGGCCGAGCCCGAGGTCGTCGCCGTGGGCGAGACCGGGCTCGACTACCACTACGACCGCTCGCCGCGTCCGCAGCAGCGCGAGGCGTTCGCCTGGCAGCTCGCCCGGGCGGCCGCGCTCGGCAAGCCGGTGATCGTCCACTCGCGCGAGGCGGACGAGGACACGGCGCGCCTCCTCGCCGACGCGCCGCCGGGTCTCACGGGCGTGCTGCACTGCTTCAGCGCCGGGCGGCCGGTCCTCGAGGCGGCGCTGGCGCGGGGCCTCGGCGTGTCGTGGAGCGGGATGATCACCTTCCGGAACTGGGACCTGGCGTGGGCGCTGGAGGCGGTGCCCGACGACGGCGCTGCTGGTCGAGACCGACGCGCCGTACCTGGCGCCGGTGCCGCACCGCGGGAAGCGCAACGAGCCGGCGTTCGTCGCGGCGACCGCCGCGCGCCTGGCGGAGCTGCGCGGCGTCGCCGCCGGAGCGGCTGGCGGACTTGACCGCGGCCAACGCGCGCCGTCTGTTCGGTCTGGCTAGCTTGGAGTGAGTCGCTGAGGCCGTCCCCGGCCGACGTCGCAGAACGAGGAGTGGACCCATGGGTCGAGATGCACGCGCATCGCGACCGAGCACGCCCCGCAGGCGATCGGCCCGTACAGCCAGGCCGTCGTGGCGGGCGGCTTCGTGTTCGCGTCGGGGCAGATTCCGCTCGACCCGGCGACCGATGAAGGTGGTCGAGGGGGACATCAAGGTGCAGACCGAGCGGGTGCTGCAGAACATGGCGGCCGTCCTGGAGGCGGCGGGGACCAGCTTCCGCCACGTCGTGAAGACCACGGTGTTCCTGCACAGCATGGACGACTTCGCGGGAATGAACGAGATCTACGCGGGCGCGTTCGGCGATCACCGGCCGGCGCGCTCGACGGTGGCGGTCAAGACGCTGCCCAAGAACGTGCTGGTGGAGATCGACGTCATCGCGCAGCTGTGAAGTGGTAGCTCCGTCGTCCGCCGTCGTCCGCCGCCTGGCGTCCGTGGCCGTCGCCGCGCTCGTCGCGCTCGGCGCCGCCGCGCTCGCGCGTTGCGCGCCCGTGCGCCCCTGCTCGACGCGCCGCACGCCCCGCCACGCCTCCCATCCGGCACGTCTTCTTGATCGTGCTCGAGAACCAGGACTACGCGACCAGCTTCGGCCCCGGCTCCCCCGCGCCGTACCTTGCGGACACGCTGGTCCGCGCGGGCGCGCTGCTCCGGCAATACTACGGCATCGGTCACAACAGCCTCGACAACTACGTCGCGCTGGTCGCCGGCATCGCGCCCAGCCAGGCGACGCAGCGGGACTGCCCCGTCTACGAGGAGTTCCGGCAGACCGGCACCGCGCCGGACGGACAGCCCATCGGCGCCGGCTGCGTCTACCCGGCGCAGGTCCCCACCATCGCCAACCAGCTCGCCGCGCGGCACTTGAGCTGGAAGGGCTACATGGAGGACATGGGGCAGGATCCGGCGCGGGAACCGGCCACCTGCGGCCATCCGCCCATCGGTGCGCCTGACGGCACGCGAGCGCGCGGGGCGCACCGACCAGTACGCCACCAAGCACGATCCGTTCGTGTACTTTCACGCCATCATCGATTCGGCCTCGTGCCGGGCGAACGTGGTGCCGCTGGCCCGCCTGGCGGCCGACCTCGGCTCGGTCGAAGGCACGCCGAGCTTCGCCTTCATCGTCCCCAACCTGTGTCACGATGGCCACGACAGCCCGTGCAGGGGCGGCGAGCCGGGCGGGCTGGTCTCGGTGGACCGGTTCCTCTCGCACTGGGTGCCGCTGATCACGCGGTCCCGCGCGTTCCGGGACGGCGGGCTGCTCGTCGTCACCTTCGACGAGGCGCTGTCCGACGCGTCGTCGTGCTGCGGCGAGCGCGCGGGGCCGAATACCGCGCACCCGGGCATTCGCGGGCCGGGGGGCGGGCGCGTCGGCGCCGTGGTGCTCTCGCCCTTCATCAGGCCGGGCACGGTGTCCGACGTGCCCTACAATCACTACGCGCTGCTGCGGAGCATCGAGGACGGGTTCGGCCTCGCCCACCTCGGCTACGCGGGGCAGGCGGGTCTGGCGAGCTTCGGCGCCGACGTGTACGCGGCCGGGCCGCCGTAGGCGGTCGCCGCTCGGGGGACGGGCGCTACTCAGTCGCCCGGCGCGCGCGGTAGTCGCGCTGCGCCTGGCGGTGCGCGGCGCGGAGGCCGCAGCGCGGGCACCACGCCCGGGCGGTGCGCCGCGAGGCGCGAGGCCGCGCGAACGGCGCGCCGCAGCCGGCGCAGATGGCGAGGCCGTCCGCGCGGACCACGGCGAACGCGAGCTGCCGGCTGATGGCGCTCAACAGCGACGGCCCGCCGACCCTGAGGTCGACCCCCTTCCATTCGCGCCTGCGCTCGCCCCAGTGGAGGTACAGCTCCTGGGGACCGAGCCGCCACCAGAAACAGATGAAGGAGCTGGCGACCGCTTCGCGCACCGCTCGCGGGAAGGGATGCGGCCGGTCGGCCACGCGCCACAGCGGAACCTGATCGACGAGGAACTCGTTGAGGAGAGTCCAGGCATCCGGATCTCCCCTGCGGCCGTCGACGGCTTCGGCGGCGAGCAGGAGCGTCGCCCGGGCCACGGCGGCGTAGCGCCGGTACAGGCCGACGGGCTGCGGGTTCAGGAGCCGGGTGCAGCGTGAGCTCGCCTCGTGCGCACGGTGGATCCAGTGCTGCTCGTGCGGGCACACGTCGAACACGCCGTACGCCTGGGTGAAGGCGAGGACGGCCTCGGGCGTCGCGTCGGCCAGGCTCACGAACCGCTCCAGCAGGCCCGTCTCGGGAACGAAGCGCAGCTTGCGCGCCGAGAAGTCGGCGGGTCCTCCCTTGAAGGCGATGGCCGGTCCCTGCGGCGTCTCGACCAGCGCGATGTCCCGGACGTCGACCAGCACGCCCGTGCCGCCCTTGGACTCCTCGAGTCCGCGCGCGCCGCGCCTGGCCATTTCCGCCGCGAGTGCCCGTACCGGATCCGCCACAACGCCTCGTGACAAGTCGCTGACATGAACTATACCTCGGCGCCCGGCGCGGCGGTTGTCACCACCGCAGCTTCGCGACCCAAATGACGCTCTGGTGCTCCGCCACAGTGAGGTAGAGTTCGCCGGGACCCACGCTCAGGTTCCCCTCCGGGGACGGCACCGACAGCGTCGGATCGTCGAATGCGACGACTAGGCGTGGCTCCCCGGCGCGGCCGACAGGAAGAGCCCACACGCCACGCCGGCCGTCCCGATTGGCCGCCACAGCGTAGAGTGTCCAGCTGTCAGGGGAGTAGCGGATGCAGTCCTCTATAGCCGTCAGGCCGCCGGTGGAGAGGGCGAGGTCGCCGCGTGTCAGCATGCGGCCCTGTGGAGACATGAACGCCGGCCACTCGGCCCCCCCGGCGCTGCACCACCTGGCCACCAGCGTGCTGCCATCCGGCGCCCAGTCAAGCATCGAGCACAAATCGCTGAACCGGACTGCCTGGTGCCAAGCTCCTCCCAGACTGTCCCGCGACAGCAGCCACACGCCCCCGTTTGGTGCGGATTTCCAGAACACGATCCTGAGCCCGTCCGGGGACCAGCTGGGCCATGCACTGACGCCTTCTCGGGCGAGGCTCCGGGCAACACCTCCTTCGGCCGGCATGAGCATCAAGTCGGCATGGCCGCTGTCAGCGAGCACTGGGAAGGCGATTTCCCGTCCGTCCGGAGACCATCGGGGGGATAGCGCCGCCGGAAGGGAGCTGAGGGGCTGCGCCTCGCCGCCCTCGACGCGAATCCTGAACAGCCCCGGCGCCCCGGCATAGGTCCCGTCAAAGACGATCCATTGCCCGTCAGGCGACACATCGTGGTCCACAATCACGTGGTCGCCGGCCGTGACGGACCGGCCGTCGCGGATCGAGATGGGAACGGGCCGGCCGAGCGGATAGGCGCGGATGTTCTGCCGGACCGTGAGCTTCGCGAAGGCGAGGCTCCGCACGCTTCGGGAAAAGGAAAGCGAGTACGCGTCGGACACTCCCGGAACAGCAATCGGCTCCCCTCGCGCCCCATGGGCTCCGACCGCCACTACGTAAACAGCGCGCATGCCTTCGCGGTCCGAGATGTAGAGCAGGTGATCGCGATCGAGCCACGCCGGGCTGACGTTGAGGTGGTCGCTCGCGGTCACGCGCTGTGGCTCGCCGCCGCTCGCATCGACGACCCAGATGGAGCTGTTCTTGCCGAACAAGCGGTTGCTGCCCATCCGCAGCTCGCCCGGACCGTTCACATAGGCGATGCGCTTCCCGTCCGGTGACCACGCCAGGGAGTGCAGGTCGGGCCGCTCCGCGCCATGGATCGCAACGCGATGGGTTGCGGTATCCGTCGGCGAGGACGTGAAGATGGTGTCCCCTCGGACGAAGGCCACGCGCGCGCCGTCCTCGGACCAGGCCGGGCGTGCTGCCCCCTCCGGCAAACCGACCGTGCGTGCCGCTCCCCCGAGCCGTCCGACCTCCCGCCAACGACACAGAGATTCCACAGGGCCCACGCGCACGGGTCCGCGCGGGCACTCCATGAAGCGTACCAGCTGGCCGTCCGGAGTCCACGCCGGTAGCCACTGGCTGCCGCGCGTGGTGTCGGCGAGGCTCACCTGCGCCGCGCCGGCGAGGTGGACCGTGGTGCGGACGAAGAGATGCGGGAACCCGATCGGGCCTGCGGCGTACGCGACATCCTGTCCATCGGGAGAGATGGCGGGCTCGAACTCCACTGTCGGCCCGCTCGTGACCGGCGTGAGGTCCGAAACGGTGACGTTGAGCGGCTTGGGCCTCACGACTTGGCCGACGACCAGCGCGACCACCGCGAGCGCGGCCACTCCGGCCGCCCACGGCACCCGGCGCGGGGTTGGTCGGAGCGCCGTCTTCCGCCGGTCCGCCGTCGTCCGCCGGTCCTCGGTCGACGTCGTGCTCCCGCTCGGCACTGGACGCGGCGTGACCATCGTTCCCGCGTGGGCCCGCGCCACCGTGAACTCCGGCTCGCCCAGCTTCTTCGCGAGCATGGCCTGCAGCCTCGGTCCCGTGTCCAGCGTCTCCCGCGGCGCGAGGAGGATACGCTCCGCCGCCAGCACTTCCACGTCCGGCTCCAGTCCCATCTCTTCGCGCAGCAGCCGGATGTGGGCCCGGAGGTGCTGAAGCCCGTTGGCACGGTCGTGCACGGCCGCGAGCGCAAAGGCCTGACCCACCGCCACGCGCGAATTGTAGGGGTCGTGCGCGGCGAGCTTCTGCCACCACGCCGCCGCACCCGCATAATCCGCAGAAGCGTCGGCTTCCTTGACGAGACCTTCCAGCGCGTCCGCGTAGCGGGCGGCCAGTTGATGGCGTTGGCTGCTCAGCCACTCCTCGAACGCCGCCGCTCCGCGAGGATGAAACCCTTCCAACAGCGGGCCGGCGTAGGCCGCCGCCGCCGCGGCCCGGTTCCGGTGCTCCAGCGCCGCGCGAAACGCGCCGATGTCCGAATCGATGACCGCCGAGTTGAGTCTGAGCTGCGTGGAGTCACCGACCACGGCGTCGGTCCCGAGTGCGTGGTGAATCACATAGAGCGTATTGGAGAGTTCGCTCAGAGCGCGCTGGTCGTCGGCGTCGCCCCAGAGCAGGCCCGCCAGTTGATCGCGGGTGCAGGCATCGTCGCCCATCACGGCGAGCGCCGCGAGGAGGGCGAGCGGCCGACGTTGGGAGACGCGGCCGGAAATCGGACCTGACGGCCCTCGGAGCCGCAGACCACCGAAGACCCGGAGGAAATACACAGCATCACCTCCGGCGCTCGCAGCCCGTGAGCGCGACAACGGCCCAACTATAGAGCGGCGGTGCCCGGTCGGCTAGAGCGTGTAGGCGATTTCACTGACGCGTCCGCCCGACTATTGGGTGAACAGCAGTCGGGATTCTGAATCGCCGTCCGGAAACCAGTAGAGGTGCCGAGCGAGAACCGGTGGAGAGCTAGCGGAGACTCAGCGGAGAGGTGGCGTCTAGTATGGCCAGCGCCCGACCGGACAGGCTTCCGGCGGGCTTGGCCTCCCGTCGAGGGCGTGCCTCATGCTCATCAAGCGACAGGTTGAAACACTCGCCCTCCCGGCGCCTCTCCCAGGGAAAGTCTCGATAACCATGCCGCGCGCGGCGTTCTCCCGCGCGCCTCTCTGTCGGCGTGCCGTGTTCGCGGCACCGAACCGAAATCGGGTGGTCCCATGAGCCGAATCTCTCGCGTCCAGCGTTTCATCGGCGCATCCGTGCTCCTGTCCGCGGCCGCGTTCGCAGCTACGACCTGCGGCAGCGAGAAACTCCTCCAGCCTCAACCGTCCTCCATGACTCGAGCCTCGGGTGAGGCCCAGAGCGGAACCGTCGGCGCGGCACTGGCGAATCTCGTCACCGTGAAGGTGGTGGACGGAGGTGGCGCGGGTGTGCGCGGCATCCCCGTGCAGTGGAGCGTGGTGAGCGGCGGAGGATCGGTCACGCCGGCGACCTCGACGACCGACGCGGACGGCACGGCAACGGCCACCTGGACGCTCGGCGTGATCGCCGGACCGAATTCGCTCAGCGCGAGTCTCCCCGCGACCCTTGGGGTCTCGCCCATCACCTTCTCCGCCACCGGTCTTCCCGGGCCGGCCACGCAGCTGATTCTGACGACCGCGGCGGCGGGAGCTCCCAGCGGGGCGGCCTTCACCACGCAGCCGGTGGTCGCGCTTCGCGACGCCCATGGCAACGCGGTGACCACGGATCACAGCACCGTGGTGTCGATGACGGTGAGCTCGGGCGCGGCGGTGGTGGGGACGACCACGGCCACGGCCGTGGCCGGCGTCGCGACGTTCGGCAGCGTGGGCATCAGTGGGACGGCGGGGACGGCGTACACCCTGACGTTCGCCAGTGGGACGCTGACGGCGGCGACGGAGTCGATCACGCCGACGCCTGGGGCGGCCCGGGCGCTGGTGCTGACCACCAGTGCGGCGGGGGCGGCGAGCGGAGCCGCGTTCGGGACGCAGCCGGTGGTGACGCTCAAGGACGGAGCGGGGAATACCGCGACGCCGGACAACAGCACCGTGGTCACGATGACGGTGAGCGCGGGGGCGACGATCGTAGGGACCGCCACGGCCACGGCCTCGAGCGGTGTCGCGACGTTCACGAACGTGGGGATCGGCGGGGCGGCGGGGACGGCGTACACCCTGACGTTCGCCAGCGGAACGCTGACGGCGGCGACGTCCTCGATCACGCCGACGGCAGGAGCACCGGCGGCGCTGGTGCTGGCGACGGCGGCGGCGGGGGCGGCGAGCGGGGCGGCGTTCGGCACGCAGCCGGTGGTGCATGTGAAGGACGGGGCGGCGAACACGGTGACGACCAACAACAGCGTCGTGGTGACGATGACGGTGAGCGCGGGTGGGACGGTCGTGGGCACCGCGACGGCGACGGTCTCGGGCGGGGTGGCGACATTCGCGAACGTGGGGATCAGCGGCACGGCGGGGACGGCCTACACCCTGACGTTTGCGAGTGGGACACTGACGGCTGCGACGCAGACGATCACGCCGTCGGCCGGCGCGGCCCACCATCTGGCGGTGATGACGACGGCGGCGGGGGCGGCGAGCGGGGCGGCGTTCAGCACGCAGCCAGTGGTGGCGATCCACGATGCGGCTGGCAACCCCGTGACGACCGACAACAGCACCGTGGTGACGATGACGGTGAGTAGTGGCGCGACCATCGTGGGCACGGCCACGGCCACGGTCGCGAGCGGCGTGGCGACGTTCGGCGGAGTGGGGATCTGCGGGAGGGCTGGGACGGCGTACACCCTGACCTTCTCCAGCGGCTCGCTGACGGCGGCGACGCACACCATCATGCCCACGGCCGGGACGGCCACGAAGTTGGCGTTGACGACGCCCGCGGCGGGGGCGGTGAGCGGGGCGGCATTCGCGACCCAGCCTGTGGTGGAGGTGCAGGATGCCCAGGGCAACACGGTGACCACGAACAACAGCACCGTGGTGACGATGACGGTGAGCAGTGGCGCGGGCGTCGTCGGGGTCGCCACGCTGACGGCCTCGAGCGGGGTGGCCGCGTTCAGCGCGCTGGGCATCACCGGGACCGCGGGGACGACGTACACCCTGACCTTCGCCGGCGGGAGCCTGCCGCCGGTGACGCAGTCGATCACGCCGACCCCCGGATTGGGGAGCAAGTTGTTCCTGACGACGCCAGCCGCGGGGGCGCCGAGTGGGGCCGCCTTCACGACCCAGCCCGAGGTGGCGGAGCAGGACGCCCAGGGTAATACGGTGACCACGGACAACAGCACCGTGGTGACGATGACGGTGAGCACGGGGGCGTCCGTCGTCGGTACCGCCACGGCGACCGTCGCCAGTGGCGTCGCCACGTTCACGAACGTCGGGATCACCGGGACGGCGGGGACGGCGTACACCCTGACGTTCCTGAGCGGTTCGCTGGCTTCGGGGACGCAGTCGATCACGCCCACGATTGGGCCGGTGGCGACGAGCACCTCGACGGTGAACGTCTCGGACGGGACGGTGGTCTCCGGCAACAGCGTGACGCTGACCTTGCAGGCAAAGGACGCCGGCGGCAACAACCTGACGGCGGGCGGGCTGGGTGTGGTGTTCTCGGCGACGGGCGGCGCGAGCACGGGCACGATCAGCTCCACGACTGATCTCGGCAATGGGAAATACACGGCCACGTTCACCGGGGTGCTGGCTGGGAGTGCGACCACGATCGGCGCGACGATCGGCGGGTCGGCCGTGACCACGGCGCTGCCCACGGTGGCGGTGACCATCGGGCCGGTGTCGGCCGCCACCTCGACGGTGAGCGTGTCGAGCCCGAGCGTGGCCGCGGGGAGCGGCGTAACGCTGACCCTGCAGGCGAAGGACGTCGGGGGCAACAACCTGACTTCGGGCACGCTCATCGTGGCGTTCACGCACTCGGGCGGGACGAGCACCGGGACGATTGGCCCGACGACGGATAACGGCAACGGGACCTACACGGCGACGTTCACGGGGGGGACGGCCGGGACGGCCACGACGATCCACGCCACGATCGGCGGGACGACGGTGACTTCGACGCCGGTGCCGACGGTCACCGTGACGGCGGCGAACGTGTCCACGAGCACCTCCACGGTGAACGTGTCGAGCGGGACCGTGGCCTCGGGGAGCAGCGTCACCCTGATCCTGCAGTCGAAGGATCCGAGTGGGAACAACCTGACGGCGGGTGGGCTGACGGTGGCCTTCACGGCCTCGGGCGGGACGAGCACCGGGACGATTAGCTCGACCACGGATAACGGCGACGGGACGTACAGGGCGACGTTCACCGGAGTGCTGGTGGGAACGCCGACGACGATCGGCGCGACGATCTTCGGCGCGCCTGTGACCTCAACGCTGCCCAAGGTGACGGTGACGCAGGGGCTGGCGTCGGGTTCCACCTCGACGGTGTCCGCCACGAGTCCGATAGTGACCGCCGGCAACGCCGTGACCCTGACGCTGCAGGCCAAGGACGCGCAGGGGAACGACCTGACGGCGGGTGGGCTGACGGTGGTGTTCTCGGCGACGGGCGGCGCGAGCACGGGGACGATCAGCTCGACGACCGACCACGGGGACGGGACCTACACGGCGACGTTTACCGGCCAGACGGCGGGGACGGCGACGACGATCCACGCCACGATCGGCGGATCGGTCGTGACGACCACGCTGCCCACGGTGACGGTGACAGTGGGCGGGGCGATGACCTCCACCTCGACCGTAACCGTCGCGAGCGGGACGGTGGTCTCGGGCAACGCCGTGTTGCTGACCCTGCAGGCGAAGGATGCCGGGGGCAACAACCTGACGACCGGTGGCTTGACCGTGGTCTTCATCCAGTCTGGCGGGACGAGCACCGGGACGATTGGCCCGGTTACGGATAACGGCAACGGGACGTACACGGCGACGTTTACGGCGGTGCTCGCCGGGACGGCGACGACGATGGGCGCCACCATCGACGGGTCGGACGTGACGACGACGCTCCCCGCGGTGACGGTGACGCCGGGGCCGGTGTCGTTCGACGAGTCGACGGTGATCGTCTCGGGCGGGGGGACGGTGAATTCCGGTGAGAAGCTGACGCTGACCCTGGATGCCAGGGACGCCGCGAGCAACCACCTCAGGAGCGGTGGGCTCTCGGTGGCCTTCACGCCCTCGACGGGAGTCGGGGTGAGCACCGGGACGATCGGCACCGTGACGGACCATAACGACGGCACGTATACGGCGGACTTCACCGGCGTGCTCGTCGGGACGCCGACGTCGATCGCTGGCTCGATCGGCGGAACGCCGTTGAACACGACGCCGGCGACGGTGAAGGTGAACCAGGGTGCGCCGTCGGCCGCCAACTCGACGGTGAACGTCTCGCCCTCGACGGTGACCGCCGGCAGCACGGCGACCCTGACGGTGCAGGCGAAGGACGCGGCGGGGAACAGCCTGACGGGCTCGACGGTGGCCTTCACGCCGTCGACGGGGGTCGGGGTGAGCACCGGCACGATCGGCACGGTGACGGACCACAACGACGGTACCTACACGGCGACGTTCACGGGGGTGCTGGCCGGGACGGCGACGACGATTCACGCCACGATCAACAGCACCAACGTGACTTCCACGTTGCCGACGGTGACGGTAACCGTTGGACCGGTGTCGGCCGCCACCTCGACCGTGACCGTCGCGAGCGGGACGGTGGTTTCGGGCAGCGCCGTGCTGCTGACCCTGCGGGCCAAGGACGCCGCGGGCAACGACCTGGCGAGCGGCGGCCTGACGGTGGCCTTCACGGCCTCGGGCGGGACGAGCACCGGGATGATTGGCGGCACCACGGACAACGGCAACGGGACGTACACGGCGACGTTCACCGGATACACGGCGGGGACGGCGACGACGGTCCACGCCACGATCGGCGTGACGAACGTGACGTCGTCGCTGCCGACGGTGGAGGTAAGGCCGGGGCCGGTGTCTGTCGGCACCTCGACCGTGAGCGTCTCGGGCGGGGGGACGGTGAAGTCCGGTGAGAAGGTGACGTTGAAGCTGGATGCCTACGACGCCGCGGGCAACCACCTGACGAGCGGCGGGCTGTCGGTGGCCTTCACAGAATCGATCCTGGGAGCCGGAGTGAGCACCGGGACGATCGGCCCGGTGACGGACAATCTCAACGGGACGTATACGGCGGACTTCACCGGCGACCGGGCGGGGACAGCCAGGACCATCGGCGCGACGATCAACGATGTGGCCGTGACGACGTCTCCGCCGACCGTGACGGTAACCCCCGGATCGCCCTCGGTCGCCAAATCGACGGTGACCCCGTCGGGCTCGATCACGGTGATATCCGGTGAGTCGGTGACGCTGACGCTGCATGCCAAGGACGCGGCGGGCAACAGCGTCACGGGCGGGGCGGTGACGTTCTCCTTGCTCCGGCGGGGCGAGCGCCGGGACGATTGGCACGGTGACGGAACCTAGCGGCGGGACGTATACGGCGGACTTCACCGGTGTGGTGGCCGGGAGCGCGACCACGATCTCGGCGGCGATCACGGCGAACGGCGGTGCGGCGACCGTGACCGGGCCGTCGGTGACGGTGACGGTTGGGCCGGTGTCGGCCGCCACCTCGACGCGTGAGCGTGTCGAGCGCGACGGTGACGGCGGGGAGCTTGGTGACGCTGACGCTGCAGGCGAAGGACGCCGAGGGCAACAACCTGACGACGGGCACCCTGGCGGTGGCCTTCTCGTTCTCGTACTCCGGCGGGGGGAGCACCGGGAGGATCAGCCCGACTACAGATCACGGCAACGGGACCTACACGGCGACGTTTGAGGCGGACCGCGCTGGGACGGCGACGACGATCGGCGCGACGATCGGCACGACGGACGTGACGTCATCGCTGCCGACGGTGACGGTCACGCCCGGGCCGGTGTCGATCGGTGAGTCGGGGGTGAGCGTGTCGACACGGAGGTGAATTCCGGTGAGGACGTGACGCTGACCCTGGATGCGTTGGACGAGTGGGGAACCACCTCAGGAGCGGTGGGCTGGTAGTGGTGTTCTCGGCGTCGGGCGGCTCGAGCACCGGGACGATCAGCACGGTGACGTACAGTGGCAACGGGACGTACACGGCGACGTTCACCGGGGTGCTGGCGGGACGACGACGACCATTGGCGCGACGATCGGCGGCGTGGCGGTGACCTCGACGCTGCCGACGGTGACGGTGAAGCCCGGGAAGGCCGATCTCGACGACGGTCGACGGTGACCGTGTCTGGGGACCGTGGTGGCGGGTGGAACCGTGGTGCTGGACCTGCAGGTGAGGGACGACTCGGGGAACGATCTGACGACGGGCGGGAGCACGGTCGTGCTCTCGGCCTGCTCGGGCGGTGTGAGCACGGGTGCCATCAGTCGACAACCTACAACGGCGATGGGCTTACACGCGCCACGTTCCTCGGACAGAGGGCGGGGACGCCGGCGTCGACGATCCGCGCGACGTATCGGCGGGGCGACGTGACGTCTACCCCCGACGGTGGTGGTGGAGCTAGGGTCGATTTCGGACACCACCTCGGCCGATCTCGGTCCCGAGCCGGCACGGTCGTTCTCCGGGAGCAGCGTAACGGTGACGCTGCAGTTGAAGGATCCGGGACGCAACGACCTGCACTCACCGGGCAAGCCGTGGAGTTCAGGACCTCGGGCGGCACGAGCACCGGGACGTTCGGGACTGTGAACGACAACGGCGATGGGACGTACACGGCCACGTTCACCGGCGTCGTGGCGGGGACCGCGACGACGATCCACGCCACAATCAACGGGAATGACGTCACCACCACGGTGCCGGCGCTGCCGACGGTGACGGTGACGCCGGGGTCGGCCTCGATCGCCACCTCGACGGTGAGCGCGTCGCCGTCGTCGTTGGCTGTCGAACCGGTCCGACCACGGCGACCCTGACGCTGCAGGCGAAGGACGCCTGGGGCAACAACCTCACGACCGGTGGGCTCTCGGTGGTCTTCCAGGTCATCACCGGGATTCCGGGCGGCGGGACCATTGGCCCGGTGTCGACCATAAGCGACGGGACGTACACGGCCGTCGTTACGGGCGACGGGGATCGGCTCGCGTCACTGTCCACGCGTCGATCGGTGGCGTGCCCGTGACGACGACGCCTCCGACCGTGATGATCACTCCATCACGGTCGATCAGGCGACCTGAACCCGAACGGATCGCACCAGCGCCCGGCTTCCAAGCCGGGCGCTGCGACGGCCGCGAGGCCGCTTCTCGCGAGGGAGAACACATGCACTACCGATTCGTGAGGCGGGCGCTGGTGCCGGCCGTGTTGGTGCTGGTGCCGGCGCTGGCGGCGGCCCAGCAGGTGGCGGCGCCGGCCGGACCGCACCGCGAGAGAAGCTGGGAGCTGAGCGTGGGCGTGGGCGGCTCGCTGCTGGACCCGCAGATCTCCAGCGGCTGTTGCGTACCGGCACTCTCCTCGCTGAGCCGGGTGACTCCCGGTGGCGTGGTACGGCTCGGCTACAACCTCACCGACATGTGGAACTTCAGCATCGGCACCGGCGTCGGGTACAGCAGTCCCGCCACTTTCATCCAGCCCTTCGCGGCGATCACCTGGACACTCAACCTCAACGCGAGCACCAGCCCCTTCCTGACGGTGGGGGGCGGGGTGACGAGCGTCTTGTGGAGAACGAGCGGGTACTCGGTCGGGAACTGGTATTTCACGGGCAGGTACGGTGTCCACCTGGGCGTCGGGATCCGCCGCACGCTGAGCGAGCGGCTGGCGCTGCGCCTCGAGGTGCGTGAGCAAGTGGAGCACTACTCGTTGCCGCCCCGTCCCGTCTTCACCGGGACCGGCACGGTCGGCTTCTCCTGGTTCCTGGGTGGCCGGCAAGCCGTCGCGAGCCTCGCCGTGAACCCGCCGATGGCGACCCTGGCGTCTCTGGGCGCTACGCAGCAGGTATCCGCCGCTCCCGTGGACAGGCACGGCCGGAGGCTGGCAGGCCGGGCCGTCACGTGGACCAGCAGCGACGAATCCGTCGCCGCGGTATTGCCCACGGGTATGGTGACCGCGGTTGGCGACGGCCACGCGACCATCAGCGCGATCAGTGAGGGTGTGACGGGCACGACCAGCGTGACGGTGGCGCAGACGGCCGCCTCGGTCGCCGTGGCCCCTGCTTCCGCCACGCTGGATGCTCTGGGCGCGGCCCAGCAGCTGACGGCGATCGGCGCGTGACGCCAACGACATTGCGTTCCCCGGCGCCCCCTTCACGTGGACATCTAGCGACGCGGCCGTCGCGACCGTGAGTCCGTCCGGCTTGGTTACGTCGGTCGGCAACGGCACGGCCCGGATCACGGTAGCCTCGGGTGGGCGCAGTGCCTCGACGACCGTTACCGTCGCGCAGACGACGGCCTCGGTCGCCGTGACACCCGCCGCATCGACGCTTTCCAGGATCGGCGGCACGGCGCGGCTGGCCGCGCAGGCCATGGATGCCAACGGCCGGCCGATCGCCGGGAAGATCTTCACGTGGACCAGTGACGCCGCGGGCGTCGCCACCGTGAACAGCGCCGGCATGGCGACGAGCGTGGCGAACGGCGTGGCGCGCATTGTGGCGAGCGTGGACGGTAGGACCGCATCCGCGACCGTGACGGTGACGGCGGCGCCGATCGATCTGCCGGCGGTCCACGCGGCGTTGGTGCTGCGCGGCGTGGACTTCCCTCCCAACAGCCCGCGGCTGATGCCCGCCGCACTGGCGGCGTTGCGGCGCGTGGCCGCCGCGCTCGAGGGACTGCCCGGCGCGCGCTGGGAGCTGGCCGGTTACACGAGCAGCCTCGGCGGTGCCCTCGGCAACCGTCGGCTCTCCCGGCAGCGCGCGGAGGTGATCAAAGCGTACCTGGAGAGCTTGGGGGTCCCGGCCGCCAGCCTCACGGCGGTCGGATACGGTCCGCAGCATCCCATCGCCAGCAACCGCACCAGCGCTGGCCGGTTGCAGAACACGAGGGTCGAGATCCGGCGGCTGCAGTAGGCGCCGATCGGCCACGCGGCGTCCGAGCCCCATCCGGGCCTCTTGGATGCCACCGGGGTCCGCGGCGGACGCCGCCTGCGGCGCCGCGGCGGCCGGCCGCCCCGGCGCGGGCTACTGACTGCCGCGCGACCTTCGCCGCACGGCTGTCCGCAGCTTACTGCGCGCTGGCGTCCCCGAGCACATCGCCATGAAGTTGACCGGCCGCAAGACGCTGGACATCTTCGACCGCTACGACATCGTCTCCGATCGCGACCTCGCCGGGGGCGTGGCCAAGCTGGCCACCTTCCTCCAGGCCGCCGGTGGCAGCCGATGGGCCAAAGGGACATCGGAGGGACAATCGGGGCACTGGCCCCGAAGAAATGGCGCGGGGGCGGATCGGGCCTGGTGGTCTGACTGGTCTTCAAAGTCGCGGACCCCCCGGGACTCACCGACACTCAGACGTACTCACCGGTACAACTGAGCACGAATCGGCCTCTCTCGGGGGGCCGTTCGTGCACCGCGTACGTGTGAGTGGCATTGAGCCCGATGGACAGTTGATGGACAGCGACGGGCGCGCTCGGTGCCCGTCTAGCGGCCGTCGTAGCGGTGGCATGGCGGTGGCCGCGTGACGCGCGGGCGGTTCACCAGCGAGCGGGCCAAGGAGATGGGCCGGCGGGGTGGCGAGGCGAAGGCGGCGAAGCGCCGTGCGACCACGGCGGCCCCGACGCCCTACGCTGGCGACTTCCTGACGTTCCGCGAGACGGTCGGGCGTGGCGGGCCGACGCGGGCGCTGTGGACGGTGCTCTGGCGCGCGGTGGACGGCCTGCCGCTCGACGCTGAGCAGCTTGCCGCGTGGGCGCCTCCACACCGGCCGGCGCGAGGCCGCGTCGGCGCCCTGCCGCGAGGTGTGGGTGCCGGCGGGCCGGCGGTCGGGCAAGAGCGAGAACGTGATGCTGCGGGCCACATGGCGCTGCATCGCCCGTGACTGGCGCCAGCAGCTCGCGGCGGGTGAGGTCGGCGTGGTGCCGGTGATCGCCAGCGACCGCGACCAGGCGCGCAACTCGCTCTGCTACTTGAAGGGGTTGGCCCGGCACCCGCTGGTGGCACCCCACGTCGCGCACGTGCGGCGGGACTCGGTGGGGCTCACGACGGGCGCCGAGGTGCGCGTGGTGACGGCGAGCTGGCGGGCGGCGCGCGGCTACACCTTCCTCGACGTGGTGCTCGAGGAGTGCGCGTTCTACGCCGACGAGGCGAGCGCGAACCCCGACGAGGAGCTGCTGGCGGCGGTGCGCCCGGCGCTGCTCACCGTCCCCGACGCGCGGGTGTTCGGCATCAGCTCACCGTACGCGCGCCGCGGCATCCTCCACCAGGCGGTCACTGACCATTGGGGGCGGGACGGTGACGACGTGCTGGTGTTCAACGCCGACACCGCGTCGCTCAACCCGACGGTGCCGACGGCGGCGATCGTGCGGGCGTTCGAGGACGACGCCGCGCGGGCGGCGTCGGAGTACGGCAGCGAAGGCCTGGTGCAGTTCCGCAGCGATGTGTCCTCGCTGTTCGACCCCGACGTGCTGCACGCGGCCGTGGTGGCTGGCCGCTACGAGCTGCCGCCCGTGGACGGGGTGCCGTACGTCGGCTTCGTGGACGTGAGCGGCGGGTCGGCCGACAGCTTCACGTGCGCGGTGGCGCACGCGGAGGGCGAGCGCGTGGTCCTGGACGCGGTGCGCGAGTGGCGGCCGCGCTTTGACCCCGACCAGGTGACGGCGGAGTGCGCGACACTCCTCAAGGCGTACGGGCTCCGGTCTGTGACCGGCGACAAGTACGGCACGGCGTGGGTCACCACGCAGTTCCTCAAGAACGGCATGACCTACCAGGCGAGCGCGCTGGCGAAGTCCGAGTTGTACCTCGCGGCGCTGCCCCTCCTCAACGCGGGCCGGGTGCAGCTCCTGGACTCGCCGCGATTGCTCGCCCAGCTTGCGCAGCTCGAGCGGCGGACGGTGCGTGGCACGGGCCGGGACGTGGTGGACCACCCGCCCGGCGCGGGCTCGCACGACGACGTGGCGAACAGCGTGTGCGGCGTGCTGGTGCAGGTGGGGGAGCGACGCCAGAGCGCGCCGTTGGCGCCCTGGTTCCCGGGTTTTCGCGGCAGCGGGGACGTGCTGGCCCGCCCCTTCACGCCGGCGCCGGAGGTGGGGCGGTGGCCGCCGCCGCGCCGGCCGCCGGAGGATCCACGGGCGGCATGAAGGCGCCTCTCGGCGGGAGCGTGACGCCGATCGGTGTCGCTGTGTTACGGTGCGGCGGCGTTCGTGGTTCACACCTGCGGAGGAACTGATGGACACGCTGACGTTCGACCCGGCCGCGGAGGCTCAGCGGGACGCGGTGCTGGCGGACCTGGAGGCGCGGGCCGAGCGGTCGCGCTGCGCCGAGGAGGCGGCGCGTGACCGCATTATCGCGTCGCTGGAGCTGTCGCTCCAGCAGCTTACGGACCTGGAGGCGCAGGGGTTGCCGACCGACCGCACGGCCTGCATCACGCGACTGGCCGTCAAGAGCGTCCCCGGCTGCCAGGCATGTCACGAGGCGCTGCGGAAGGGCACGGGGTGGACAGGGAGCGCCGCGGTGCGGCTCGCCACGTTGAGCACACCGGGAGCGATGGTGTTCGACCGCGACGGTGACGCCATCATGACGGGCGCCCTCGAGCCGGGGACGCCCGTGCTCGTCTCGGCGTGGAATCACGAGGCTGCCACCGGCCTCTCCGCGCCGGTCGGGACAGCCATGCTCGAGGAATCGGGTGATGCGCTGCTCGGGTGGCCGCAGTTCGACGACTCGTACGACGGGCGCGCGACCTGCGCCCGCGTTCTTTCCGAGAAGCCGGATTGGAGCGTCACGTACCGCGTGCTCGAGCAGCGGGCGCCCACGGCACACGAGCGCGCGCAGGGCTGCAAGCGCGTCATCCTGCGCTGGGAGATCAGCGAGATCAGCCCCGTCAGCAAGGGTGCGGGCGTGGCGACCGGCACGACGTCGTGTTGTTGCGGCGCGTGCGACACGACGGGCGAGAAGCAACGCGACGCGCAGATTGCCGCGATGGAGCGGACGCTGCGGGGCATCGACGCCGCCGAGGTCGCCGAGATTCAGGCCGCGGAGCGCCGGCGCGACGCCGTGATCGCGGGGCTGGAGCGGACACTCGCGGCGGCGGAGCGGGAGGCCCGGTACGCGGGCGGATTGGACGTGGATGATCCGCGCCGCGTGGCGCTGGACGAGTTGGCGAACCGCCTCCTCAAGAAAGTGGCGGCGGACGTGGACGACTGGGGCGGCTGGGATCCCGATGCGGACGACCCGCCCATCACGAGCTGGCCGCGCTGGACGTTGTAGATTCGGTGGGTGCACAAGCCGAAGCCGCGATTGGTGGACCGTCACAAGGCGCTGGGTGAGCCGGCGGGCGTCCGGTTCCTCCGCGAGGTGTCGGCGGCGGCGAAGCAACATCTGAGCCCGCCACGGAGCCAGAGTCACCACCGCCCCCGGCCGTGGAGGCCGGAGGCTCGAACCCAGGGCCGGGCTGATTGCCCACTCGGCGCGTCACCAGCTCATGCGCATCACGCGGCACGTCGCCACCGGCCGCTTCGTCCCCAGGCCCTAGACACCATCGCGCCGAGTGGCTCACACGCCACCCTTCGGGTCGCTCGGCGATGGGGGCGGACTTGCCGCATCGGGTCCGGACGGTGACGGACCTGCTTCTGCTGATTCCACGGGAGCGATAGCGGTCGGCTGTGGGCTCTTGAATCGAGCCGCAAAGTACGCCTCCATATGTGCGTCTATTCGGGCGCGGACCCTCTGATCGGCACGGACGGCGCGCTTGTACTGCTTGTCTAACTCAGCAATGATCTCGTTATTGAACCGCTCGGCTTTCCCGCCACTAACAAAGAACCAGTCGGCGTCCTCTCCCACGCCGGGAGCCACCTGCGCCCGCCTGCGAGCGGAGTATAGCAGAAAGAGTGCGCGGCCCAACGGCCAGCGTCGGTCGTAGTTCGCAAGGGTGAACTGGGAATAGGCGTGTGTGGCGCCAATGCCGATTGCGGCAAAGCCGACCGGGTCCTCCACGCGCTGGGTGCCCGCCAACTCGCTACCCGTCAACACAGCACGATCGCGGATAACGTAGATGTGAGCGCCCTCGTCGTCCTGGCCCGCGATCATGATCTCGACGCCCACGGAGATCGATATCATGTCATTCGCCGTTCGCCGGATGAATTCGGGATCAAGCTTGCGCTGATCGGCGAGGAATCGCGCGTGGGTCAGTCCTAGGGGGTCTAAGACCTCACGCTGGGCCAAGTGACGCTGATGATTGGCATACTCGTCAGCGCAGATCTCGGCGACGAGCCTGGTCTTGGTGCTGGGGTTCTCCAACAGCCGCCGGTTCGTGGCATCGCAAATCACAATGGCAGGAGAAATATTCCCTGCCACGAGTGTTATGACGTTCGGCGCCGTGGCAAACTGGTAAAACTTCGCCTGCGCGGGCTGATACTCGGTGGCGCCCAGCGTAAGCATCCTGTCCGAACAGCCGATGATCATGGACCCGAGGTTGCCCGGGAACTGGCAGACTGCGGAAATACAGACTGTCACGGCGTGGCTCGACTGAGAGGGACGGGGCCTAAACTACGGCTCCCGGACCAGGCGTCGGAAGGGATGATCACGGCCAGCCAACAGCGGAAGCTGTACGACGTCGGCAGGCGCTATGACATCTCACAGTCCTAACGGCCGCCGGGCTCCGGCGCCAAATTGTCTCCACAGACCTACGACCTAGGACCTGGCGGACACCCTCTACCGGGAGAACCTGATGCGCCCAGCAACCGCGCTGCTTGCTTTCGCGCTCCTTGCGCCGAATGGCCTGTCGGCCCAGGCGGTGCCGATCCGGTTCAGTTTCGACGGTGTGCAGCCCGCGGTGGGCGACGCCGGCACCGTCATCGCCCGGCGCCAGCAAATGCGGGCGTGGCAGGACACCGTGCAGGTGTACCTCGAGCAATATGCGCCGGCGGCCAACCTGACGCTGGCGGCCGAGCGCGCCCCGGCGAGCTACCGCGTCTCCATCGTTGCCTTACCCGTCACGATGAAGGGCCAGGATGCGGTGGCGATGGCGGTGGTGGTCTTTGAACCCGGCGCGCTCACCGGCTGGAAGTACGTGAGCCACTACGTCGCGTTCAGCACCTCCGCGCAGGAGGCGGCGACGCTGCTGGTGCGCCAGACCGTGGAGTCCATCAACACCGCGCGCGGGCGGCACTAGGCGGCCGCGGTCGCCCGACGCTGAGCCATACTCCCTGAAACCGCTGCCGGCCCGACTTGGGCGAGGGCATCCACGCTATGGACTTCGAGCAGCTATACAAGGACGAACTGCGGAACCGCGAGCGCGCGATTGGGAATGTGGCCGTTCCCATCGGCCTGCTCACCGTGCTCGGCGGTCTCATCGGAACGATGGTCCGAAGTTACACCGCGTCGAGTGACAAGCTGGGCTACCTGTTCGGCGGCCTGTCCTTCATTGCCGCGGCCTTCTTTGTCTGGGCAGCATTCTCGGTGTTCCGCTCGATTCACGGGCACGTCTATAAGATCATGCCTTCCGCCGCCGAGCTTAAGGACTTCGAACTGAAACTCATGGAATGGCACGTGAAATACGGTGACGGAATCGAGCACGCCGAAGCGGACTTCCGGCACCAGCTAGAGGAGATGCACATCGAAGCGGCGGACATCAACCGCGACGTCAACGTTCGCAAGTCGGAGTACCTGTTTCGAGCTAACGGTGCGATTGCTTACTGCGCCTTCCTGGCTGCGGCGGCGTTCGTCCCGTTCCTCATAGCCGAGCGCAGCCGTCCACCGGTCGAATATCGGGTTGCGGTCACGCAGCTGCCGAGCGCCAACCTCGTTCAAGGAGACACGAGCCATGCCGGACGACAAGAAGCCTGCGGCCCCACCGCCGCCGCCGCCAAAGCCTCAGCGGCCCCCGCTCAAAGAACTGCGCGAGGGTCGGATTCCGAAACCCACAACCCCAAGGCAGCCAGGCAAGTGACGCAGCCGAAACCTTGACTCCGGCTGCCGGTTTGATCTGCTAGCTGACGACGCGGGCTGCGCGGCCAGGTGATGCCCAGGTGATGGGCCGGTGACGCCGAGCAGCCCGCGTTGTACGCATGGGCATCATGATCTGGCCGGAGTGCCCGCCGTGGCGGCCCAGCCCCAAACCACCGACTGCCCCTCCTCCGACGTTGCCGCCTTCGCCGACGCTCCCTCTGCCACGGCAAACGCGGCCTCAAGCGTCGCCGGTGCGTGCTGTCCGGCCGTCGCGAAAAGGCACCGGCTGGCCACGATCCCGGGTCGCCCTGAACGCCCCCCTAACGCCCCCGGGCGCATCTTGAGGTGGATGTCCGATTACCGACCATTGGCCAAGGAGGAGCAATGGCTAGAATGAGAACAGCGTTCCTGCTGCCAGTTCTGTGGGTTGCGGTGTCATCCTCTCCTGGCTCCGCCCAATCCAGACCTGACGTCCGCGCGGGTCGCGCCGCGTTGGAGCAGAGCGTGACGGAACGGAGTAACGGCGTCATGCGAGTAACAAGCTTCACGAAGACCGATGGTCAGGCAGGGGAAGTGCAAGGCGTGAAGACCTACAAGATGTTCTTCCGGGCTGTCGTGAGGTTCGTCGAGGACGACACCTGCTACTCCGGCGCTCTTTCTACCTCCTGCGCGGGGGGCCATGTGCAAATGGTCTCATCATTGCAGCACGTCAGGGTCGAGGGGTACATCGACTTCGAACGCAGCGAGCGCGGATGGCACTCCAATGGAGTGACCCTGACAAAGGCATCCGAGCCAGAACCGCATTCCTCACCCAGCCGGTGACGCCGGCCCGTCGCTCTTGGGGTGATGGGCATCATGATCTGGCCGGAGTTCCCGCGGTGGCGGCCGAGCCCCAAACCGTTGACTGCCCGTCGGACGTTGCCGCCTGCGACGACGCCCCCTGTGCCAGGGCAGGCGCGGGCTCCGGCCGCCGACGCGAAAAGGCCGCTCCCGCTTCGACTCCCGGGCCTCCCTAACGCTCGCCTAACGCCCCTGCGCTAGGTTGACTCGTGCGCTGGCGAATAGGGGGTGCAGAGGAGGAAGCCGGTGAAGATCGAGGACATTGAGATTCACACGGGTGCTGTCGATTTCCAGTTCGAGGCCCTCCGTCGCCTCGAAGTGAAGGTCGACTCGCGAGGGATGTGGGCGAAAGCCCCCACGATGGACGAGGCCAATCAGAAGCTGCGCGAGTTGGCTGTGACCATCGGGGCCAATGCAATCGTAGACGTGGCTTACGCCAGCGAGCCAGGGGGCGCAGTCCGGGCAAAAGGCTTGGCTGTCAAGAGGATTCCAGACGAGATGCCCTGCCCGGTCTGCGCTGAAACCATCAAGCGAGCAGCACTCAAGTGCCGGTTCTGCGGAGCGGAGATCCCGCATCCACCCGTAGCTGCGTTGGTCGCGCAGTCCACGGCGCTCGCTTCAGCAGCTTCGGCGGCGGCGAGCAAGGAGCCGCTGAAGTCGGTCGACAATACCCGGATGTGGGTTGCGCTCGCCATTGTGGCAATGATCCTGATGTCCATCATCTTTTCGCTGGCCGAGTGAACCCATTCCCCTACATTCAGTACGTTGTCCTTGAGCAACTGGACGCCCTCGCCGTTGACGGCATCGCTCGCGTTGTTGCCGCATTCGGGCGGATCGCCGAGGAAGCGGATGAGTACGCGGCACGGATGTTCGAATCGTATGCTGGTGTCGGTGAACCGGGAGACTTCGCGGAGGAGACTAGAGACCAAGGAGCGCAGTACTACGATACGCTCGCCGCACTCCGACAAGCGATGCTCAACCTAATGGCGGTCGGCATGCGACACCTGCACGAGCAGCATCTTGGCAAGCTCGCGGCCATTCTCAAGGAACACGGGCGGTCCATCCCCGATTTGACGACCCTCCCCGGCTGGGACAAGGTCGAGGAACTCCGCCTTGTTGCCAACACGGTGAAACACGCTGATGGCAGCTCCGCCGCGCAGTTACGCACTATCAATCCCGATCTGTTTGTGGCGCCCATTCTGCGCGGTTCGCCACTTGCAGCACATGCTCTGACACAGAAGACCGAGACGCCGCTGGGTGGCTCTGACCTGTACGTGGAGGAGAAGGACCTGGCCGCATATCGAGACGCGCTTCGGAAGCTTTGGGAAGCGATTCGGTCGCTTGTCTAGCGTGGGTGCGTGGCGGCCTAACGCCTGGTGCCGCGGTGGCTCGCCGTTGATTTCTTGACCCTAGGCTTGAGAGGCAGCGTGACTCCTTACACGCAAACGCTGATCGCTGGAATCGTCGGTGTCCTGGCAACCCTGGTTGCGAGTGGCTTGGGTCTCTACTTCACGGCCAAAGCGCGAACGGCCCCTCTCCGCGAACTTCTGTACACGCGGCAGTTGGATCTCAGCCAAGAGTTCCTCCACCTCCTTGGCCGAGTGCGAGTCTACGCGCCCTTGCTGCTAGTCTCCGAAAACCAGTTCAAGGTCCGTGCACGCGAGGACCTAACAGGTGTGGTCAAACGCCTTAGCGAGCTCACCGACCAAGCTGCTGCCATCCTTCCGGTCGAACTGTATGCCGAGGTTCTGGCGGTTGCGAACCTTGTTGTTGACTTCATGTCGGCATACGACCACGGGAGTCCTAGGCCGGATTTCCCCGCGCACCTGGCCGGTCGAGGGGCTAAGGCGGCCGCGATGGTGCGGACGCTCCTTGGCGTAGAGGAACTTTCAGAGCAGAGCGTGTCGCTCTTTGCCAAGGCCGATGCTCTAGATCGGCTTGCAGGCATCTCGCCCGAAGACATTCTTAGGATAGCCGGGAAGTGAACTTGACTGGAAGCCCGTGCGGTGATGATCGGGTGACGGGCCGGTGACGCCGGCCCGTTGCTTCGCCGGGCATTGGTGTGATGATCTGGCCGTGGCCGGCGATGCCGAGTGAGCAGCCGCGAGTGGCGGGGGGGCTACACGTGAGTGTGTTCCTGAAGGGCGCGACGTACCTCTACAAATACCTGACGCGCGCCTACGCCGAGAAGATGGTCGAGACCGGCGAGGTGCGCGTCGCGACGCTCTACGAGTTCCAGAACACCGAGCAGTACGGCGACGAGAGAGGGGATAACGCGGAGGGCAGGCGAACCGTCTACTCAACCGAAAGCTTCGATGAGCGGACCATACCGGCGTTCGCAAAGGACACGCTGATCAAGAACCCGTTGGGGGTGCCCTTCAAGGTACAGAACGTCGAGCTGAGGCTCGAACGACAGAGCCCGAACCTCTATATTTACAGCACCTGTCAGGTGTTCGACCGCGCGCTGTTCCCGCAGTTCAAGTGCGACGCGTGCGTGCTGATCAGAGACGCGCAGCGGTTCTTCATCGCGATCACGGAGCACCTCAAGACCGCGGGCCTAGTCTCCGAGCTGCTCCATGTGGGGCCGTGC
Source organism: uncultured Gemmatimonadales bacterium (assembly GCA_963729955.1). Classification (GTDB taxonomy): domain Bacteria; phylum Gemmatimonadota; class Gemmatimonadetes; order Gemmatimonadales; family JACORV01; genus Fen-1245. Next base: position 57,896 of record CAVSQA010000029.1, on the reverse strand, counting down.
CGGTATCAGCCGCGGCTAGAGCACCACACGGTCGAGACCGCCCTCCACCCAGCGCTCGTGAAGGACCCCAAGCACGCGCACCAGCGCGAGGTGCGGGCGCTCTGGCAGCCCGCGACTGACAAGGTCGAGCCTGTGGTGGTGGTGGTGCCCGAGGTCAAGCGCGCTGTGCAGCTGATCCGACACCCGTTCTCATAGCGCCTTGTCGTAGCTCGGCATCAAGCGAGTCCACCGTCATCACCGCTAGCGTCGGTCTGATCTCGGCGCTGAGCGTCGGCGGCTCGCGCTCACCTTCGGCGGCGCGCCGTGCAGGGCAGCCAGCGCGTTGAAAGCGGCCAACTCCTCCGGGGACAACTCCAACCTCTCCCACGTCAGCGCCGGCACAGGAGCTTCCGCGCGGCCGGACACCCGGAGCGTGCGACCGGCGGTGATCGCCGTCTGACGTGACCCGCGGGGAACCTCAACCTCTTTGTCCTTCTGCCACACGTGGCCCGGCGCACCCAACGGCGGCAGGAAGCGGTCGGGGTTGCGCTCGGCGGCCGTGAGGCCATCGGGATTGCTGGTGTCCTCGCGCGCCGCACCGTCGAGTGGCGGCAGGACCGCGGACGCGCCTGGGGTGAGCACCTGCTGGCGCGCGCCGAGGGGCAGGAGCCCGGCCAGCGCATCTAGGCGGGGCTCCACGGCGTCACGCCGAAGCCAGCCGGCGAGGATGACGGTGAGGGCCTCGGCGAGCGCGGGCACCGCGACCTCCATCTCCGCCGGCCTCACGTCTCGTCGTTGCTGCGGCGGTCGCGATGGCCGCGGGCGGACTAGGTTCTCGCGCCACGTCCGCGGGTCGAGCACGTCGAGCAGCTTATCGACGAACCGGGCCGCGGCGTCGTCCGCCATGCGCGGCTCGCGGGCGAGTCGCTTGAACACAGCGGCCAGCAGCTCCCACGCAGCGAGGTAGGCGCGAGGTGTGGTGGGGAAGTGGAGCCCGGGCCGTCGCCACCCCGCGGGGAGCGGGAGATCCGGCCGCTCTCCGCCAAGCCACTCGGCGTCGTAGCCGAGCACGCGGGCCACGGCGGCACGGACAGAACGGCGGCATTGCTCCCGCGTGCCGCTCGTGAGGTAGTGGATCGTCGAATCGGGCAACTGCGCCTTCTCGGCCAGAACACGGGCCGTCCACTTCCGCTGGGCGAGGGCCGCCGCGAGCCGGCCACCGTCGATCGGCACGAGGGGATCAACGCGGGAGTGCCACCTCCCACTCGGCCGCCTCCCGCCGCGTCGCGCGGGCCGTGTTCCTCGATGTGGTCACGTTGGAGGACGGCAACTACTTGGTGACCGGCGGCGCGCAGCCGCACGTCTGCAATGCGGCAGCCACGAGCTGCGACTGTCCCGACTTCGCCTTCCGGCACGTCGTCTGCTCCCATCTCACCCGCGTGCTGCTGGCGCAGGGCGCGGCGGCCGCACTGGAGGCGCTGCGCGCCGCGGTGCCGCGGCCGAAGCGCCAGCGCCGTCCACCGGCGGGAGCGTAGTGCCGCGTGGCTCACGACCGCGACCTGCGCCCCCGCGTGGTTTGGGCTTGCGGTGAGCTGACGCTCGCCCAGCGTGCGCTCTACAACCTCCTCTGGCGCCTCGAGCGCGGCGGCCAGGGCGCGCACGCCAACGTGGCCTTCCTTGCCGAGTGCCTCGCCTCGACGGAACGCACCGTCGCCGCCGACCGCTGGGAACTGCGGCAGCTTGGCCTGCTCGAGCTGCTCCGGGTCAGCCGCCGCTAGGTGGGTGCCTGGGTCTGCATCCTGCCGCCGGGCTGCATCCCCGCCAGCGCCTAACACGCCGAGATTCTCCGCTGCGCCGGCGCCCTCGCTGAGTACGTGAGAGTTCACTCCACGGTGAACACTCAGAGTTCACCCCACGGTGAAGTCTCGGAGCCGAGAGTTCACCCACAGCGTAGCGAGAGTTCACCGCCAGCGTATCCGAGAGTTCATCCCACGGTGAACACTACTACCGAGTGTAGTACGCAGAGAGACACAGAGACTCAGAACGCGCTCGCCCGCGGGGCGCGGCTGCGGGCGCGCCCCGCGTCCGCGGACCCAGCAACGCCGAGGGCGCTTCCCGAGACGCCGACCAGGGCGGACCTCGAAGCCACGATCGCAACACTCGAACACCGGGCCCAGAGCGCGACCACGGAGACCGAGCGCACGTTCCTGCAACGCACAGCTCGCCTCAAGCGGCAACAGTTAGACCGCATACCCACGACGGAGGCGAGCACCTGAGCCCCCGATCTCCGGGCGCCGGGCGTGCGCGTCTCGGGTAGCGGGCTGGCGGCCGGTCCGGCTGGCGCTGGCCACCGTTCTGCCGGCGGGATGCGGACCCCGACTGGTCTGGCACGTCCCCCGGTCGCCGCGAGGCCAGGCGCGGCGCGGCCCCCGGCGGCTCTGTCCATCGGCTGTCCACTGGCCCGGCCGTGACCAGCGACCTCCGCTCCGCGCTCAGGGTGCTGGCCGAGGCGGCGCCGGTAGGCGCGCTGGTGACCGTCTCGGTTCCGCGGGACGCCCTGCTCGAGCTGGTGGACAGCAACGGGGCAGGGCACGCGGCGCCGGCGGCTCCGGCGGCGACGCCTGACCGGCTGCTGACCGTGGCCGAATCCGCGGCACGCTGCGCTGTCTCGGCGCGGTACATTTACGCCCATGCCGACCGGCCTCCGTTCAAGGGTCTCGTCGTGCGGGTCGGTCGCAAGGTGCTGGTCAGCGAGCTTCGGTTCGCGCGCTGGCTTGAAGGGCGAAGGGCGGCCATGCGATCTTGACTACCTCCCACGGGACGGCGTAACTATTATGCCAACCGCTGACAAGGTCACGAAGGCGATGCGGGACGTTCTCAAGAGGTGGCCCATGTCGGTCAACGCGCTCGCGAAGCACGCGGAGGTCGCGCAATCGGTGCTATGGCGCATCCTCGAGGGTGAGCGGCGCGCGACGGTGGCCACGGGGGACAGGATTGCCGAAGCCTTGGAATCGTGGGGAGCGGATGCGATCGAGGCGGCTAAGGAGCTGCGGCGGGCCGTCCGCGCACAGGGGAGGACACAACGAAAGCCACGACGCTCGAAGTAACAGCCAAGAGTGCGGACGAGAAGACGGACCGCCGCGACTTCGGCACCATCATCCGTCGGCCGGGCAGCCGGTTTCTGTGGGTTCGATACCGTGTGGACGGGCGACTCCACGAGGAGTCGTCCCACAGCGGGAGCCACACGGCCGCCGAGAAGCTGCTCGCCCGCCGGCAGGCCGAGCTGGGGCTCGGCGTGTTCGTGGCGCCGGCCGCGAAGCGCACCACGTTCGAGGATCTCGTGGGGCTGATCCGCACCGACTACGTGGTGAACGCCCGCCGCAGCACCGAGCGCCTCGAGGCGTCGCTCAAGCACCTGACGGCCGCGTTCGCCGGCACCAGGGCGGCGGTCCTCCGCTCGGACCGGCTCGACCGCTACGTGCGGGAGCGGCTGGAGACGGAGGCGAAGCCCGCGACGATCAAGAACGAGTTGAACGCGCTGCGTCGCGCCTTCAAGTTGGCCAAGCGGGCAGGGAAGGTTGCCCAGCGTCCCGGAGTTTCCGCGGCTGGAGGCGGCCAACGTGCGGACGGGGTTCTTCGAGCCGGCGGACTTCGCCGCGGTCCTGGCCGAGCTACCGGAGCCGCTCAAAGCGCCCCTGGAATTTGCGTACCTCACCGGCTGGCGCGTGCCGTCCGAAGTGCTGCCCCTCACGTAGGATCGCGTGGATTTCGCGGCCGGCGTCGTCGCGCTCGACGTAGGCAGCACCAAGAGCGGCGAGGGCCGGGTGTTCCCGTTCGCGGTGCTGCCGCCCCTCAAGGCGCTGCTGGAGCGCCAGCGTGATCGCACCACGGCGGTGGCGAAGCGGACGGGCCGCATCATCCCCCACGTCTTCCACCGCGGCGACGGCCAGCCCATCCGCGACTTCTACGCGGCCTGGCACGCCTCCTGCCGGCGGGCGGCGACCGTCCGGCACGGCGACCTCGAGGAGATCGTGCGGCCGGCGCTCATCGGTCGCGTGCCCCACGACTTCCGTCGCTCGGCTGTGCGCAACCTGGTGCGGGCCGGCGTCCCCGAGCACATCGCGATGAAGCTGACCGGGCACAAGACCCGGGACATCTTCGACCGCTACGACATCGTGAGCGAGCGGGACCTGGCCGAGGGCGTGGCCAAGCTCGCTCGGTTCCACCAGGCGGCGGGAGTCGCACCTTGACGCTGATGGACAGAAGATGGACAGTTGGGGGGCGGCACCCGAGAAAATGGCTTGGGGGCGGGGTCAGTCTGGTGACTGGACTGGTCTTCAAAGTCGCCACCGCCCCTGGACTCACTGCACCTCAGATGTGCTCACATGCAGAACTGAGCACGAAACGGCCCCTCTCGGGGGGCCGTTTGTGCAGCAAGTACGTCTGAATGACGGTGGGTCTGGGGGAGAGCAGGGGGAGAGCGGGCCCGCGTGTCACGGCCGTCGAGGCCGCCGCGATCGTGCGGAACGTCCGCGCCGGTGCCGGCTCCAGCGTGCCGTTCTGAGGCGGCCGTGGGGCGAGCTCGGGAGGATCCCCGCGTCGCGCTCCCGGCGCTGGCGGTCGGAGCGGGTAGTCTGGCCAGATCATCGCGCCCATGCCGGCCAACGAAACGCCCCGGCATCACCGGGGCATCACCAGGCCGCGACCGTGGCCAACCCTTACCGGGCCGGCTAGTGTGCTGTCGCTGTCTTGGGTCCGGGAACCGGCACTACGGTCGTCAGATGGCTCGCGCTGCGCGCAACGTTCCCGCTGATGAGCGTAACGTGCCAGCGGTCGCCGACAGGCAGCGGCGGAATCTCGCCGTTCTCGAGGTAGCTTTGCAGGAACGCGGCCAGTGCGGGACGCGCCTCGCTCAGTACGGCGTCGCGACTGTCGGCAGCCACGAAGAAATCGGGAAGCTCACGCACGGTCAGTTCGAAATGGGTATCCCCGTCCTCGGTGACCTCGCGAGGCCCTTCCCATGACCATGGCAGTCCCACGATCTCATTTAGTGTCACCGGCACAACCTCCCACCGATAGTATCATCCGAGCTGCCCTCTTGATGTACACCGGGAGCAGCTCTCCGTGCCCATTATCTACTATTGGCACACGATGGCCGCTAGGGTGCCGCCAGGTTCGGTGCGTCCCGCTCGGCTTCTTCGGGGGCTCGAAGTCCGCCTTATCCAACAGGATAGCCACATCCGCGTACCGGTAGCCCGTAGCCTTGCCGCCGAGTATCGCGCGAAGCTCCATGCAGTCGGCTGCGGTGAGCCTCACGCTGAGCCCGGAGTCCCTGGCGGCAGGGGTAGAACATACAGAGGAACCGACTCGATGTTGTGATCGTCCACCAGGATCTCAAAGCTGTACGTCCCATGCTTGGGGAATGACGCCCCCGCGATGCCCAGGATAAGGTTCGCCCGCAGCGGATGGCCAGGCCTGAAGGGCGGCCCGAAGTTGCTCTCCGCATCGATCATTGGACCGATGACGTTTCCATCCTCGTCGACTACGCGAATTCCCACCTTGTGCTTCGGTCCCTCGCCGGCTGTGGCCTCGAGTTTCAGGACGAGGTGCATCGCTGGCCACGTGACCGGTGTACTCGCGGCGTAGATCACCTCGAACTGTCCGAGGATGTTGAGCTTGCCTTCCCTGGACACATTTGCCGCATCGGCGAGCACAGCTATGCGGGCGCGCATCGATCATCCCCTCCCCGGAGGTTCTTGGCCGCTGGGAGCGACCGCCAGGGGCGGGCGACCTGCCCGCCAGCCACACCTAGGATGCGCAGTGTAAGGCCGGGGCGTTAGCACCTGTCTTGGTCACGAGGTAGCTCCCGCGTCCACGGCGCGCCAGGGGGTGCCGGTGCGGAGGATCGCGTTGAGGATCGTGAGCAGCTTCCGCATGCAGGCCACCAGTGCCACTTTGGCCGGCTTCCCGGCGGCCCGTAGCCGCGCGTAGAAGGCCCGGATCACCGGGTTGTAGCGGGTCGCCACCAGGGCGCCCATGTACAGCGCCGCGCGCACCGGCGCCCGCCCGCCCCAGACCATCCGCTTGCCGCGCAGCGTCCCGCTGTCACGGGCGCGGGGCGCCACCCCGACCAAGGCCGCGATCTGCTGGCGCGTCAGGGAGCCCAGCTCCGGCAGCTCGCCCAGCAGCGTCCGGCTGACGACCGGGCCGACGCCCGGCACGCTGCGCAGCAGGTCCTCCTTGAGGCGCCACACCGGGCTACTGCGCACGGCTTGCTCGAGGTCGCTGTCCACGTCGCGCAGCCGGCGCTCGAGCCAGTGGATGTGCTGGGTAATGTCCCGCCGCACCGCGGCCGCAGCCGCGAAGCCCAGCCGGTTCTGCTCGGCCGTCTTCATCTCCAAGAGCTGGCGCCGCCGCGTGAGCAGCGCATCCAGGCCGCGTGCGGCTTCATCGGGCAGGGGCCGGAGCTCCGGCCGCACCCGCTCGGCAAACAGGGCCAGGATCTGCGCATCCAGGGTGTCTGTCTTCGCCAGTTGCCCCGTGGCCCGGGCAAAGTCCCGCACTTGGCGCGGATTGGCCACGACGACGCTCAGCCCGGCGGTGGCCAGCGCCGCCACCGCCGCCGTCTCGAAGCCGCCCGTCGCTTCGAGCACGATCAGGGCCGGCGCCAGCGGCCGCAGCCGCGTCACCAGCGCCGCGACGCCGGCCTCATCATTCGCCGTCCGCCACGGCTCACCCGACGGGCGCACCGCGACATCCAGCGTGGCCTTGGCCACATCAATGCCGATGAAGCACGCGGGCGCCGTCATCAAGACCTCCCGGGTCGGACGTCCCTCTCGACCTGGCCCAGCCTTGCACGATGCGGTCTTGGGCCGCGCACCTGTTCGGGCTCGAGGCGAGAGACGGGCGACGCCCTGGCTAACGCACGGTCTCGAAGACCCAGGGAGGAGCGAGCTATCGCCCGCCTCTACGATGCCTCGATCACGACGCGGGCGGGAGATACAAGGGAGGCGTAAAGCCCGCGCGAAAGAGCCGCCGCCACGTGGGGTTCCGGGCCGGCGGTTCGCACGCCAGGCTCTGGCGCGACTCTGCTACGGGATCCCCCTAATGTCGTAGCTCGTGATGACGGGATACTCGGTCGACTTGCCACGCTTGCGCCGCACCAGGTCTCGAAACCGCCCAGGATCCGGCTTCGGGAGGGCACCGGTCTCGAACTCCTTGAGCGCCGTCCCCGCCAGGCGATAGTTCCCGCACTGGCGGCGCAGATGATCACGGTGGCGTCGCCGATCGAATGGCCACCGCCAGACGCCGCACCGCACACCGGGCACCGTAACTGGTCCATCGGAACGCTGCCTCCTTTGGTCTCAGCCGCGACCGACTCGATAGCCGCCACAAACGGCTCGTAGGAGAGATCGTTTGGCCGCTCGCCGCGCTGCATCTGAAGGAGTCTAGGGTCGAGGAGCGCGATTCCGGCCGGGTAGACGGCCGTGAACGCCATCCCCTCCTCGAACTGCGGATGGGCTCGGAGTGCTGCGTTTAGTCGCTCGAGATAGCCGCCGGTGGTCATGGCACGATCTCCCTTCCCGTCTCCCTAGGGCCTACCGACGACGCCCCGAGCTGCAGCCGATTCGCTCCGTCCGGTCCTTCGCCTTTCCCGCCGCGATCGTCTGCCACTGCATGTTGCTCGGCGCGTCGGCGCCGCCGCAGGCCAGCGGGACGACGTGGTCGATCACGTAGCCAGGTCGCCCATGCGGGTAGCCGGTCGCGCGCATGAAGTCCTGTCGCGCGGTCTGACTGCGCCGGATCCGGCCGCGGGAGTCGCGTGCGCCGGCGCTGCTCCTCACCCGCGGCGGTCGATAGGCCCGTGTCGAAGGCGCGCGGTAGCTCCTGGGCGCGTGGTAGCTGTGTGGCGAATAGCTCCGCGAGCGGCCACCGTGGCCGCGCTGGGCCTCGGCGGCGGTCGTCACGCCGGCGACCAACCCGCAGGCCAGGAGGCGGCAAGGATCAGCGGACGGATCGACATGGGCGTCCTCCAGCGAGAAGCCGGAAGGATAGAGGCGGGGCGTTAGGGAGGCGTTAGGGAGCCTTTCTCCGGCCGAGTGCGGTCAGGCGCCGCAGACGTTCAAGAAGCGCGCCTGCCAGCAGCCACGGGTTGCGTTCGACGAAAGTTGGCGGCAGTTCGGTCGTGACGCTGGGTGAAGTGGACCGATCACCCGCGGTGAGAGTCGGGCCGGCGCGGTCCACCTGGTAGCCCCAATCGGTGTCGCCGAAGTGATGCGGAAAGGTGTCCTTGAGAGCCGCCTCGAACGCGTTGAACCAGCGATCGCTGGGTGAGATGGAGCCCGGGTCGACCACGCCAGGTTACCGGCGCCTCGCGGACGGGTCCCGCGCTACGAGGTCCCGGGCCGCCTCGAGGCCGGCACTCCGATGACGGGACCTAGGGCCTCTCGAGGGTCACAGTGTCGAGTTGAGGCGCGGCGTCGCGCACCGCCATCGCTGTTCGAGCATCACTTCGTTCGCCTGCCTGAAGTACTAGAAGGTGCTTGAAGCAGCGACCCCCGGCGGTATACCTCGAGCTGGGAGAGCACGCCGGCCGCCACCGCGCGGCGCGCGGCGTCCGTCGCCCATGAGCCGCCAAGCTCGGCGACGAGCTTCCCGAAACCGCGCGTGTCGATCACGGTCGCGCTGGAGGTCGTACTTGTGGCGACGGCGACCACGATGTTATCGCCAAACTCTGCTGCGTGATCCCGGCGGTCCTCGGGGTGCAGATGCCTCCGGTCCTCGACTCCAATCGGGAGCGCGGGCGCGAGCGTCAGAGCTGCCAGTAGGGTGGCGACGCGGCTGGTGGTGACTGTATCCATGCCCTTCAATCTAGCATCTGGACGCGGTAGAAGATTGCCCGTGGTGCCTCTGGAGATGACGTTACCCCCGCGAATGAGCCGGGATAGAATCGGAGGGTCCCAGCGAGCCGGGAGGCTCGGAGGACCCGATGAAGGCACCGCGGAAGTACACGGATGAGCAGATCGTCAGCATCCTGCAGGAGCACCAGGGTGGGGTGACGGCCAAGGAGATCATCCGGCGGCATGGGATCTCGCTCGACACCTTCTACCGCTGGAAGCGGAAGTACAGCGGGCTGGGCAAGGCGGAGCTGCAGCGGCTCAAAGCCCTCGAGGATGAGAACCGGCGGCTGAAGCGGATGGTGGCCGACCAGGCGCTGAACATCCAGGTCCTGAAGGACGCCTTGGGAAAAGAGTGGTGACGACGCAGCAGCGGCGCGCGGTCGTCACCGACGCGAGGACACGCCGCGCGGTGCCCGTGGCGCGGGCGTGTCGGTATCTGGGCGTCCACCGCGCCCTGGTGCGCTACACGCCGCGCCGGGTGCCGCCGCCGGGGCTGTGTGAGCGGCTGCGCGAGCTGGCGGTCGCGAAGCCGCGCTGGGGCAGTCCGCGGCTGACCTGGCGGCTGCGGCGGGAGGGCTGGGCGGTCAATCACAAGCGCATCGAGCGGCTGGTACGCGAGGAACGGCTGCTGGTCGGCCACCGGTCGCGGCGCAAGCGCGCCGCGGTGGCGCGGGTGCCAGCGCCCGTGCCCACACGGCCCGACGAGCGTTGGAGCATGGACTTCGTGTCGGACATCCTGGCCGACGGGCGCCCGTATCGGATCTGGACGCTGGTGGACGACGCGACGCGCGAGGCGCCGCTGGTGCTGGTGGATCGCTCGCTGCCGGCCCGCCGGGTCGTCGAGGCGCTGGACACGCTGCTGCTGGTCCGCGCCCGGCCCGACGCGATCGTGTGCGACAACGGCCCCGAATTCGTGAGTCTGGCGCTCGATCAGTGGGCCAGCACCCGGGGGATCCGGCTCGACTTCATCCGACCGGGCCACCCGGTCGAGAACTGCTTCATCGAGAGCTTCAACGGCAAGCTGCGGGACGAGTGCCTCAACCAGCATCACTTCCTGACGCTGGCGGAGGCCCAGCAACGGATCGAGACGTGGCGGCAGGAGTATCACACCGAGCGCCCGCACAAGGGTCTGGGGCAGCGCACCCCGGCCGAGTACGCGGCGCTCTTCACACCCCAGGCGACGGACGATAACGTACCGATCCTCCGATGCTGACCCGGCCTAAATCGGGGGTAACGTCACGCCCTCGTGGCCAGCCGCTGCAATCCGGTCATCCGGGCCTTCTATCAGCGGCTGCGGACGGCCGGCAAAGCGCCCAAAGTGGCCCTCGTGGCGTGCATGCGGAAGCTGCTGACGATCCTCAACGCTATGGTCCGGAGCAACTCATACTGGCGTATGCCGTTAGACGCCGGAGCGTGCGCGTGAGCAAGACAGCTGCTAACGCCCCTCTGGTAGCGTGTCGGCTTCCCGGGCGTGGAGGCGCCGCATGAAGCCGAAGATCATCCTCGAGGGGCAGCACGCCGACTCGCTCGACACGGACCTCGAGAGCCTGGCCGCTCAGCTTACCGCGAAGGTGCCGGAGGCCAGCTTCAGCGTCGTGCCCAAAGAGTACGCCGGGCTCGCCCTCACGTTTTGGGAGCTCGTGCTGATCTTCCTCCCCGCCGCCGTGAAGATCGAGGATGCGGTCCTCGACGTCGTACTGAGCGAGACCGTGCGGTGGCTGCGGGAGCGTTTCAAGAAGGTGCCCAGGCGACCCAAGTACGTGGGCCTGTTCGGGCCGGACGGTCGGGTCATCAAGTCGGTTGTGCTCCGCACGCCGGATGGCGAACCCGAAGATCACACGCAGGCGGACCTGCCACACCCTCGGAGCCTCCCGCCGGCCATAGGGTCAGATCGCCTTCTCGTGATCCGGCGTCTGATCGCGAGGCTGCGTGCGGTGGTCCGTCGCCCGCGAGCGCGCTAGGCGCCGCGGCAGCGCCGCCGCGCGCGGCACCTTGCCCGGCTATGACTTCTCATAGTGCTAACGGCCGCCCGCCTCCGCCTCCACATTGTCTCCTCATACCCGCGACCGGATCCGGCGCACCGCCGCACACCCTCTGCCGGGAGAGTCCGATGCGCAAGGTCACTTTCGCGGAAGGTGTCTGGACCATCACACGGCAGCCACTGCCAGCCGGTTGGCGTGCTGAAGGTGAACGGCTCCAGTCACATGAGTCCGGCCTGTGGTTCCGGTCTGATCGAGGCGAGGCGAGGTTCCTCCCTCTGGACTCTACACAGTTGCCTACGCAGGAACAGCTTGACGACATGCGACTTGATCAGCTCGTGGAGTACTGGAAGCGAGCGGCAACGCGGTAGCTTGCATGAACGGTCCAAGTGATAGGTGACACTTTGTGCTCAGGTGATGGGTAACACTGTTCGAGCCTCTCGGTGATTGCCGCCCCGCCTCCGTGCGGGGCGGTTCAGTTGATCCACGATGCGTCCCACCGCCTCGTGGAAGCGGCCCAGCCAGACCGGACCGAAGAAGACGTTCCAGAGCCCGTCGTCGATCTCCTCGAAGCCGACCTCCAGCTGCGGCCAGCAGGTGGCTCACGTTGACCCAGCGGTGGTTCCAGCGGATCCCGCCGTTGTGGCTGACGAGCCGGCGCTCGAAGTGCCCGGGGTAGTCGAGCGGCGGCAGCGCCGTGCGGTAGGGCCGTGGGGAGGCCGCGTAGCAGCTGGCCGGCGTGGCGTCGCCCAGCGCTTCGTGGGGGCGCTCGGTGTTGTAGCGCACCCGGAAGCGGTCGAAGCACCGCTGCTGCGCCGCCAGGTGCGCCTGCGGGGGCCGGGCGGTGGCGGCCTTGAGCGTCTTGTGCATGCGCTCGTGCCGGCCGTTCTGCTCCGGATGGGCGGGCTCGATCAGTTCGGGCCGGATGCCGAGCCGCACCCACCAGACCGAGAGGGTCGAGAGCCGGCCCAGGGCGTTGGAGGCGAAGGGCTGGCCGTTGTCGGTGCGGAGCCGCTCGGGCAGGCCGTAGCGCCGGAAGAGCTGCGCGAACACCGGCCAGCTGCCCGCGGTGGTCGGCGCGACGAGGCCGCGACAGCCGAGCAGGAAGCGGGTCGCCCCGTCCTGGACGGTCAGCGGGTAGCAGTAGATCCCGTTGCCGGTGCGGAACTGCCCTTTGAAATCGGCGCTCCAGACGGCATTCGGGGCGTCCAGCGGGCTCTGGGGTGGCCCCGCGTGGAAGCGCCGCCGGCTCGGGCGTCGCGGCCGCACCCGCCCATGCCGCTCGAGGATCCGATGGATCGTCGTCTTGGTCGGCACCTGGTCAGTCGGCACCCGAGCCTGCAGGAGCCGGCGCACCTTGCGCGCGCCCCAGGTGTAGCGGCGCTGGAGCTCGAGGATCAGCCGCACCACCGCCGGCGGGGTGGCCTGCGGGCTGGTGTGCGGCCGGTGCGAGCCATCGCCCAAGCCCGCTGGGCCAGCTCGCTCATAGGCCCGCAGCCACTTGTAGCCCGTCTTCCGGCTCACCTCGTAGCGCCGACACAGCTCGGCGATCGACCAGCCCGGCCGGTGCACATCCTGGACAAAGCGCAGTCGCTCATCCATGGCTGACCTCTCCCTCCACGGCATTGGCGCCTCCCAGTCGAGGCACCTACGTTAGAGCGAGTGTCACCAATCACCTGTGTACGTACTGTTACCCATCACCTGAGACTGTACCCCGCACGCCGTCTAACCAGCGCCTGCAGCCGGCGGGCGCTCCGGGCTCGATCGTCGGGTGGCTGGTGAGTGCACCTGAGGTAGTGCAGGTGTTGTGCGGCTGGCGGGCGGTAGCCCACAGCCATGAGGCATCGGTGGAGGGCCGAGCGACCGTCCCTTGCCCGGATGGAGGCAGTTCATGGCAGACGACCCCACCGCGAAGAGGATTGGCATTGGACAGTACGACACGGTCGACGGGTTTCATACTCGCCTTAGATCTCGGCGTGTCTTTCTGCACCGCGCCGCGAGTCTCGTGCCGGAGTTGCTTCCCTCCCTGGCCGAGGCGATCAAGCTGGTCCCTGCGGAAGCGCTAGAACTGCCTGCCTATCCTGATGACGGTGGAGGATACGGACGGTTGGCCGAGAGCGTATCTCGATTCGAGCAATTCCGTGCCGGTATCACGCAGTGGCAGAACCGCTGGCACCTCACGGACGATTGGGTATCTGGAGAACTGCATAGTGCACTCTCTTGGTTGCGTGGGAATCTGCCGGCACTTGAACGGGTGCGCACGGCGTGGAAGTACTTTGATCTCGAACGACCACGCTCGTTCTCCCCAATCTACCCGCCGAAGGGGGGATTGCCGGGCACCACTGGTTTTCAGCACAGCTTAGCGAAGCCCTTACCGCCCCTGTTCGTCTTCCGCGCGCGGTGGTACCCGCAGTATGAGTTTCGAGCCGATATCTCCCGCTGGCTCAGAAAGCAGTTCGACCAGGACCTGGTAGCCTACCTGGACGCCGTCGAGAAGCAGATGGAAACGGCCGGGCTGGTAAAGACCCCGACGAAACGTCCCCGACGGGGAGGGGATTCCATGCAGCATTTCGACTGGCTGGTGCGCTTCCAGGTGCAGGGCTGGACGCAGGCCCGCATCGCCGCCGAGAACAGCAACCTTGACATCTCCACCGTGGCCGACGCGCTTCGGTCCAGCGCCACGCTAATCGGCTTGACCCGACGGAGCACCCCGACCCCGGAATAGCACCTCCGCTCGCTAATCCCTGCGCACAGGCTGCGCCCCCGGCGTACATACTGCCATGGACCTAACCCGGAGGCGACGCGATGTGTACCGCTGCACCCGCCCGGACCTACATGTCCCCGGCTGAGACTGCCGGGTATCTCAGCGTCGCCACCCGCACGCTGACCGAGTGGCGCCGCACCGGCCGCGGGCCGAACTACATCCGGCTCGGCGGCCAAACAGGCCGGGTGCGCTACGAACGCGCCGCGCTCGATGACTGGATGCGTGCGCGACAGCACACGCAGACGACCGCCGACGGCCACGCCCCGGCTGGCGGCACCGCCTCCTCCAAGGAACCCGGAGCGGCGTCGTGACCGTGCCCGACCCAAGTGTCAACCTGAGCGGCGACAAGCGCCGTGTGACTGACCCAGGGACGCGAACGTCTGAATCTGAGGGCGGGAGGACGGCTCACGCCCGCGCCGCGTTGGCGACAGCCAGACTACGCCGTGCGCAGGAGCGGGCTGAGAACGCCGTCTGCCCGAGGTTGCTCGAGCAGCCGGGGCGAAGCGGGCGCGTTTGCGGCACCCGGACGGTCCAGAACGATGTCGAGCGAGAACGCGCAGTCTTCTGGTGCCCGCGTTGCGCGAGGTACGTCTTCGGGAATGGATTCGGCCCGGACAGGATCCCGGAACAGCACGCCCCAAGCCGCCAGCAGGAGCCTCTCGCCATGACCCGCACTCCTGGCCGGTAGGGAATGGCCGCGGCGCTTCTGACTCTGCTGAACGAGGCGCTGGAGTACGCCCGGTGCGGCTGGCCCGTCTTTCCGATTCACAGCGCACGCGACGGAGTCTGTTCCTGCGGCGGCCCCGACTGCGACCATCCGGGCAAACATCCGCGCACGCGGCACGGCCTCGACGATGCGACAACAGATAAGGTGCAGATCCGCGAATGGTGGGCGCGCTGGCCGGACGCCGGGATCGGCACCATCCCCGGACGGTGTGGGTACGTCGTCTTCGACCTCGATGGTCCCCAGGCGTTGCTTGAGGCGCAGCGAGTCGGTTTGGTCGCGGAACCCACGCTGGAGGGGGCGACTGGCCGGGAGGGCGGACGGCACCTCTGGTATCAGCGCCCCGACTTTGAGGTGGGCAACAGACGCGGCAACCTCGAGCACATCGACATCCGCGGCGACAACGGATACGTCTTGTTGCCTCCGTCGATCCACCCCAACGGAAAGCAGTACCACTGGCGCGGCGTCGACGGGGGGGCCGAAAGGAGGCCGCGCCTGCAGAACGCCCTCCCGCTGCCTCCTTTGGCGCTCGCGTTCCTCCGCAGCATCAACCTCGGCACCGAAGGCGGGAACCCCAAGGGATCGCTGAAGCACGCCGTTCCGGCGCTGCCCGAGCGCATCCCCAAGGGCCAGCGCAACGCCGCACTCACGGCGGAGGCTGGGAGCATTGCGCGAGCCGCAAGGGACGGCGAGGAGATCGAGCGGAAGCTCATCGCATTCAACTTGGGCCGCTGCGATCCGCCACTCTCAGAGCGAGAGGTCCTTGGCATCCAGAAGCGCATTTGGGCGAAGGAGAAGCGGACTCGCGCTGAGGGAAGGCAGAACAGTCCCAGGGCCTCCGGGCAAGCCGTCACATGGAAGATGCGCTCCACCGACTACCCGTGCAGCGCCCCTGACGCCCTCGAGGATCTGGGCTTCCTCCTTGACCTAGCGCGGCTCATCGAGTGCCGGGCCGAGATGCCCATCGATACAGGCCACGGACGTGCGCGCCCAGCGTGGGTGGGCGACGGCGAGGCGGAGGTCGCTGCACGCTACCTGGAGAATCGGTGGGGCTGGACGCGAAAGCGCCTGCGGGTCGCACTACGGCGGTGGAACGAGCTAGGCCTGATCGAGCCGCTATCCCCGTTCAGACGAGGACGCGCCAGCAGGGTTCGCATCACAGGGTGGGTGTCCTGTGAACCAGCCTGGGGCCAGGCTTCCGCAGCCAATAAGGGCCAACCTTGCGGAGCCGGCAAAACCAGCGCCAGCAAGGATGTCGAGGAACACCGTACTACCCCCAAGGGCCAAGCTGATGGGGCGGAGAAGGGCCACAATAGTACCGCTACTACTAAGGCCACCGTGCGGTGGCTGCGGCTGTCCCCGAACCTAGAAGTCGGATTCCCAAGACATCGCGTGCGAGCTGCGTGACTGACCAACGGCAATCCGTGATGACTTGCCCGTCCGTTCCTGCTCGGGTGGGTAGCGGCCGGCTCAGGCCGAGCGGGGTCTGCTGCGGCCAGGGGTTTTCCGGCCCCATAAAAAGGGGCGCGGCTGTTGATCGAGCGGACCTACGAGGCGCGACGCCACCGATGCCAGGCGGCCGTGTGGTCATGCTGCCGAAGGGGTGCGGCGCTGGCAGGCCCGGCCAACATTCGCGGACTGGCAATCCGGTGTCCGACCATAGTTCTCGTCGCACGAGCGCTCCTGACGTGGCAATCGTGAGCCGACCGCTCTCCAGGACTGGTCTAGAGGGTCTGCCGGCTCCCGGGAAGCGAGGCGCTGCCCCGCGCCCCGCTGGCCTGTCTCCCGACTCTCCCCCAGCCATCCCATGACCGGCGACCTCCGTCACGCGCTGCGCACCTTGGCCTTGGCGAGCCCGGCCGGCGCCCCGGTGACCTTTACCCTGCCACGGGAGGATCTACTTGAGCTGGTGGACGGCAACGGGGCGGGGCACGAGGCGCCAGCCAGAGAGTCGGCGCCCCCTGACCGGCTGCTGACGGTGCCCGAGGCCGCGGCGCGGCTCGCCGTCTCTGTCCGCTATCTGTATGCTCATGCCGACCGGCCCCCATTCAAGAGTCTCATCGTGCGGGTCGGTCGCAAGGTACTGGTCAGCGAGGGGCGGCTGGCCCGTTGGCTGGAACGGCGCCCGGCCGCCTAGTGCCCTTGACTTCCCTTGGGGGGCGTTGTAATGTCTACAACACACAAGAACAGACTCGGCGATACCGTGAAGACCGCACTCAGTCATCTACCTGGCTCTCTCAACGCGCTGGCGAAGCGCGCGGGCGTCTCGCAGATGCTCTTGTGGGCGATCCTCAAGGGCCAGCGCAACGTCACGCCCGAGGTAGCCGCGAAGGTGGCGGCAGCCCTCAAGGCGTGGGCGGTGGAGCTGCGCGCGGACGGGCGGCGCTGTGAGACAGCCGCCGCCGCCATTCGCCGGGCCACCCACACACCGAGGGGGACACGATGATCGCCGCCCGCGCCTATGCGGTTTGCATCAAGACTCCGGAGACCTGCAATCGGAAGCTACGGCACGCCAGGAGAATCCGGCCCGAGGTTCCGGGCCACCTGGCCTACGTGGTCGAAGGCCACACCGTGGTCGAAGTCGAATCGAGTCCGCGGCCCGCCGAGCACACTGTCTATCGCGGTTGCGACCAGGGCTCGGCGCACGCTGTGGCTCAGGCGCTCGCGGCTTACTGGGCGAGCCGAGGACTCTTGCTTAGGCCGCGGCGCGACGCCTACAGCGCAACCGTCCTTCGCGGCGCGAAGGAGAAGTCATGACCACGACGGAGCGGCGCGACTTCGGCCACGTCCGGCGCCAGAAGGGCAGCCGGTTTTGGTTCATTCGTTACCGCGTCGGCGGGCACGAGTATGAGGAATCGAGCCACAGCGAGAACCCCAAGGTCGCCGAGAAGTTGCTCGCCCGTCGTCAGGCCGAGCTTGGCATCGGGGCATTCGTCGCCCCGGACGTGAAGCGCACGACGTTCGAGGACCTGGTAGCGCTGATCCGCACTGACTACGTGGTGAACGGCCGCCGCAGCACCGAGCGGCTCGAGGCGTCGCTCAAGCACCTAGCCCTAGCCTTCGGCGGCACGCGAGCCGCCGCCATCCGATCCGACCGGCTCGACCGCTACGTGCGGGAGCGCATGGAGGCGGGAGCCAAGCCCGCCACGATCAAGAACGAGACCAACGCGCTGCGCCGCGCTTTCCGCCTCGCCAAGCGGGCGGGGAAGGTCGCTAGCGTGCCCGAGTTCCCGCAGCTCGAGGCGGCGAATGTGCGGACGGGCTTCTTTGAGTCCGCGGACTTCGCCGCGGTCCTGGCTGAGTTGCTGGAACCCCTCAAGGCGCCGCTCGAGTTCGCGTACCTCACCGGCTGGCGGGTGCCCTCCGAGGTGCTGCTGCTGACGTGGGACCGCGTGGACTTCACGGCCGGCGTGGTGCGGCTTGAGGTGGGGGCCACCAAGACAGGCGAGGGCCGGGTGTTCCCGTTCGCGGTGCTGCCACCGCTCAAGGCGCTGCTAGAGCGCCAGCGCGAACGTACGACGGACCTGGCGAAGCGAACGGGGCAGATCATCACCAACGTCTTCCACCGGGGCGACGGCCAGCCCATCCGTGACTTCTACGCGGCCTGGCACAACGCTTGCCGGCGGGCAGCGAGGGTGCGCCACGGCGACCTCGAGGAAGCTGGTGCGACCGGCGCTGATCGGCCGCGTCCCTCACGACTTCCGCCGCACGCGCCGTCCGCAACCTCGTCCGCGCCGGCGTGCCGGAACACGTCGCCATGAAGCTGACCGGGCACAAGACGCGCGACATCTTCGACCGCTACGACATCGTGTCCGAACGCGACCTATCGGAGGGCGTGGCCAAGCTCGCTCGCTTCCACGGCGCCGCGGCCGGGGCGTCATCTTGACGCGGGGGGATAGAAGGGGGAGAGTTGAGGCTGCGCTGGCCTCGAAAACCCAACGCGGGGGCGGATCGGGCCTGGTGGTCTGACTGGTCTTCAAAACCAGCTGGGGCCTGCTGAGCAGACCTTGGTGGGTTCGATTCCCACACGCTCCCGCCACTCGTACCGGAAAACGCGGTCCAGCGCAGTCCAAGTCGCGTTCGCCTCGTGGCGCGGTTGCTCGAAGATCACCGCTCCTCGACCGACCGTAGTGATCCAAGACGAGCCGCGCCGGGTGGGGGTATCTGTGGGAGTATCGCCGCGAGGTCCTTGGCAAACGCTGCGGCGCGTGGCGAGGCTGGGATTGGCGTGGTGCCTGGCGGCATGCGCGCGGTCGGGCACGGAGCCCGGGGCGCCGGGCAGCCCGCCCCCTCTGCCGTCGCGCAGCGTCTTTCCCGCCGACAATCCCTGGAACCGCGACATCTCGCAGGACCCCGTGGATCCCGCGTCCGACAGTCTCATCGCCGCGTGCGGCGCCACCCATGAGCTGCATCCCGACTTCGGCACCGTGTACGACGGTGCGCCATGGGGCATCCCGTTCGTCACCGTGCCGGGCTCCGAGGCCCGGGTGCCGGTCAGCTTCGACTACGCCGACGAGAGCGATCCCGGTCCGTATCCCATTCCGCCCTCGGCCCCGATCGAGGGAGGCCCGTCGGCCACCGGCGATCGCCACGTGCTGGTGGTGGACGTGGACCACTGGGTGCTGTACGAGCTGTTCGACGCGCACCCGGTGAACGGCGGCGCGAGCTGGACGGCGGGCTCCGGCGCCGTGTTCGATCTCAAGTCCGACGCGCTGCGACCGGCCGGCTGGACCTCGGCCGACGCCGCGGGGCTGCCGATCTTCCCCGGCCTGGCCCGCTACGACGAGGTCGCGGCCGGCAGGGTCACGCACGCGCTGCGCTTCACCTGTCCCGTGACCCGCGAGGCGTACGTGCCGCCCGCGCGGCACTGGGCCAGCAGCCAGACCTCGACCAACCTGCCGCCGATGGGGATGCGGGTGCGACTCAAGGCGGGCGTGGACATCTCGACGTTCCCGGCTGACGTGCAAGTGATTCTCACGGCGCTTAAGCGCTACGGGATGATGCTCGCGGACAACGGCGGCGCCTTCTTCGTGAGCGGCGCGCCGGACCCGCGCTGGAACGACGCCGACATCAACCTGATGAAGCGTCTGCACGGCTCGGACTTCGAAGTGGTGCAGATGGTCGGCCTGGTCGCCGGCCCCTGACCGGTTCCCCTGCAGGCGCAGGCGGAGACGCCACTGCGACTCAGTTGCTCGCGGCGGCCCCGGATGACTCGGCGTAGTCCCGGCCCAGCTGATAGGCACGCTCCAGGTAGCCGCGTCTGGTCGGCTCGTCCGCGACGGGCACGCGATAGAAGTAGACGTGCTCGACTCGCTTGACCCCCGGATAGCGCAATCCCCAGTCGTCGATGATCCTGGTCATCGGTGCCTCCCAGTCGGCCCTGTAGTCCCGCTCCTGGAAGAGCGTCGTGCTGATGACGAGGGCCTTTTCGTGGTGAAGCAAGGGCACCCGTCCCGCCGTCTCGCCTCGCCAGCCCGCCGACGTCAGCGCATACGCGTCACCGTACGAGAAGACCCGTTCGAACCACCCCTTCATGATCGCCGGAAAGTGCAGCCAGAACACGGGCGCAATGAACGCGAGGCCCTGGGCTGCTCTGAGCTTCTCCCACTGGGCGACGACGTCCTTGGGCCGGTGCTCGTGGATGAACTTCGCCACTGCCGCGGAGTCCTTGTTGCGCAACCAGCGCGAGGCGATGAACCGACGAATCGGCCCTCCCGCGGAGTCCAGCACGCGTTGCTTCAGGTTCATCTCCTCGAGGATGTCCGCAGGCATGCTCTCGTGCACGTAGCTGGCGAAGTCCTGCGTCCGAAACACCGGGTCGAACCGGATGGCGTAGAGGTCGACCACGTCACTGACGTGACCGGCGTCCTCCAGCCCCTGGGTGAAGCGCTCGAGAATGGCGTGGCAGAACGACTTGGGGTTCGGATGGGCATACACCGTCAGGACTCTCATTGGGCTGTCCTCCCAGTCTGACGATCAAGCCTGCGGCTCCATAGACGAAGGGAATGAGCGCCCAGCTGCCCGGAGTCGAGCATCGCCGGCTCTGATCAGGCCGACGGGAGCGTCACCGCCTGGGGGGAATGCTGAGGACGATGTGGCACGGCGCCTTGTTGGCGAGGTGTCGCGCCGTCGTTCCCAGGATGATCTCGCCCAGGGTGTGCCGATGGTGATAGCCGAGCACCGCCAGCTCGATCTTCTTCTCCTTCATCTCGTCGAGCAGCGCCGAGGCCGTATCGTGTGCCCTGAGCACGAGTGTGCTGGCCTTCATCTTGCCGGCGCGCGCGATGCGCTTGGCCTTGGCGATGATCTTCGCGGCCGCGGCGTCCAGGGCGGGCACCTCGGCATTCAGCGGCGTGATGTCGGGCAGCTCGATGACGTGGACCAGCAGCAGGGAGGCGCCTCTGGCGCCCATGCGACAGGCCAGATCCACCAGGCCATCGGTGGAATCGAGTGTCTTCAGTCCTACCAGAATGCGCTTGGCCCTCTTCATCGGGGGTCTCCTGTTGACAGGGGGGCGGGATCTCAGCGGACGCAGCGAAGCACCCGCAGTTCTCCGCCCGGACGCGGCGGCCGGCACGGTCAGATATGTAGTGGGGCCCTTCGGACCGCCAGCCTCGCGTTCCCCGGCCGCTACGCGACGGGGACCGGCGCCCGCCGCCCGGCCTGTCCATGTCCCGGGCGTCCTCCGGCGCGCGCGTTCACGGTCGGGCGCCGCCGTGCGGCGGCCGTGCCTTCCGGAGGCGGCGCAGCTTGACGCCGTTCCACAGGAGTGCCAGCCCGCCCCACGCTCCGAGGGCGGCCAGGGGATAGGCAAGGGCGCGCGGGAAGACCGCCACCACGACCGACAACGCGCAGAGCACCAGACCGGTGACGGTCGTGAGCCGCGCTTCGACGGGGCCCAGGACACGGTGGTCCGTCAGCGCGGCGCCGATCGCGTGACCGATGCGCACGGCGCCGGCCGTGAGGCGACTGGTGCTGCCGCGGGCGCGTCCTCGGGGGGCGCGACGGCGTCGGGGGGCGCCCGGCGCGGCGGGGGCGCCCACCCGGCTGCGCTGGTCGAGAACCACCTCGGTGGTGTGGGCGAGGTCCCGCAGGTACATCGCTTCGACCTGGGCGGCGAACGGCACGTCCTCCATGACGGCGTCCAGCTCGCAGTTGCCGAGCCAGCTCGCGACGTTGAGGTTCGTCGAGCCCACCCGGGCCCAGCGGCCGTCGGCGACGGCCGTCTTGGCGTGGACCATCGTCCCATTCCACTCGAAGATGCGCACACCCGCCTCCAGGAGCGTTCGGTATCCCGCCTGCGAGAACGGCTTGAGGATCGGAATGTCGCTCGCGCTCGGGACCAGGAGGCGCACGTCCACGCCGTCCTGCGCGGCCGCCCGCAACGCCTGGACGTAGGACGGGGTGCCGCTGTAGTAGGCGTCGGTCAGCCACAGCTGTGTGTGTGCGAGCCCGGCCACCAGCTGATCCAGGCGCAGCATCCCCGCCGTCGACGGCTCGCTCGAGACGATGCGCACGTGCACGTCGCCCGCCGGGGGCGGGGAGCCGGCGGGATCGGGCATCGGCGCGCCGGTGAGCGCCCAGGTGCGGGCGAAGGCGCGCTCGACGGCGGCGACCGCGGGACCCCGGATCTCCACCCCGGTGTCGCGCCACGGCTCGATCCCGCGGGCCGGGTCGCCCACCCACATGCTGCCGACGCACAGGCCGGAGATGAAGCCGACCTCGTTGTCCACCGCCAGCGTCTTGCGGTGGTCGCGCGAGAGCCAGCCGAGCGGGCTCCCGAGCCGGGGCGGGTTGTAGGATCGAACCTCGACGCCGGCCGAGCGCAGCGATCTCCAGAACCGGCGGGAGGCCTTCCGGAAGTTGCCCATCCAGTCGTAGATGAGCCGCACCCGCACGCCCTCGCGCGCCTTGGCACTCAGCGCGCCCGAGAACTCCCGCCCGGTATCGTCCTCCTGAATGAAGTAGCTCTCGAAGTGGACGTGGTCTCTTGCCGATCGGATCGCCTCGAGCCACCGGGGGTAGTTTTCCCCGCCGTTCTCCAGCAGGAGGACGCGATTGCCGGCGATCAGCGGCGCGCCGGCGGCTCGCGAGAAGGCGCTGGCCGCGAGGTCGCGCAGCAGCGTGCGGGAAGAGCGCTCGTCCGGTGGCGGTCTGCCGTGATGTCTCATGTGGGTGAGCTTCGCACCTCGTCCGCGTGCCTGGCTGTCGCGTGGGACGATCTTGCGCTATTCACGCCGCACGGTCAAGAAACCTGTCCCGCGGCCGCGAGTAGAAGCTTGTGAACTCGCGCCCGCCGGCGCAGAATAGCAGGCCGCCCGCCGCTGTGATGCGGATCGGTAAGCGGCAAGCAGGCAAACCGCGGAGGTCCCATCTCGACTCGAGCCCGGCTTCATCAACTGGCGGTGGCCGTCCTGGTCGCCGCCGTCGTTCCAGGCGCCCCGGCGCTCGGGCAAGGGGTTGCGGAGACACCCGAGCAGGTCACACAGGAATTCGTCCAGGCCACGCGCGACACCAATTGGTCGCGCATGGCCGCCCTGCTGCACCCGACGGCTCTCGCCCAGTTCCACAGCTTCTTCGCGCCCGTGCTGCAATGCCGGACGCCGGAGGCCGCCGAGGCGCGCCGGGCCATCTTCGGGATCACCTCGTCCGTGCAGGCGGCGCGGACGCCGGACAGCGTGCTCGTGGCCGCCCTCTTCCGGACGATGTCGAGCCAACAAAGTGGCTTTGCGGAGGTCCTGCGCACGGCCCGGCTGCAGGTGTTGGGCCACGTCGCCGAGGGCAATGACACGGTCCACGTGGTGAGCCGCCTGACCGTCGTGGTCGACAGCATGCAGGTCGGCCAGATGGAGGTGGTCTCGCTGTCGCGCGACGGCCCGACCTGGCGGGTCCTGCTGAAGTCGGATCTCTCCGCGCTGGCGATCGCCTTGCGGCGCGTGTGCAGCCCGCGAGGGACGTAGCTCACCGTCGCGGCGACGAAGGGCGGGGGTGATGCTCTGCCGGACCATTCTGTTCGACCTGGACGGCGTCCTCGTGGACTCGCGCCGCTGCGTCGAGCTGGTGTGGCACGCCTGGGCGGCGGAGCGCGGGCTCGATCCCGCGCCGTTCCTGAAGGTCGCCCACGGTCGCCGCATTTCCGAGACGATCGCCCTCGTGAGGCCGGACCTCGACGCCGCCGCCGAGGCGGCCGTGCTCGACGCGATGGAGGAAACGGAGACGCGTGGCCTCGAACCCGTGCCCGGAGCCGCGGAGCTGGTCGCCCGCCTCGGCGACAATGAGTGGGCGATCGTCACGTCGGGGAGCCGGGCCGTCGCCACCCTCCGCCTGCGCACGGTTGGCCTGCCGATCCCGCCGGTGTTCGTCACGGCAGGCGACGTGGCGCGCGGCAAGCCGGACCCCGAAGGCTACGGGCTCGCCGCCCGCCGCCTGGGCGTCGAGCCCCGGGACTGCGTCGTGCTCGAGGACTCGCCCCCCGGCGTCGCGGCGGGCAAGGCGGCAGGAATGCGGGTGATCGCCGTGCTCACCACACACTCGGCCGACGCACTGGCGGACGCCGACGCCCGCCTGGATACGTTGGCGGCCCTGCGCGTGGATGCGGCGGGTGCGGCGGGCCTCACCGTGGGATTCTGATCCGTGACCGCCACGCGCCCCGGCCTCCTCAACGCCGTGCCGGATTTCGCCGCCGCCGGCGTGTTCCTCGTCACCTGGGTCGCGCCGCGCGCCTTCGGCGACGAGATGGTGAAGCGGCTGCTGCTGGTGATGCTGATGGAGTTCATCGTCATCCACTCGGCCGCCTTCATGGGCAACGTGGCGCTCTCGAACGCGAATCGCGCCAGGCGCGGCCTGAGCATTCTCGGGCTCGGCGCCTTCTACACGCTGTTCGCCGGCGGGTTCTCGCTCGCCTTCCACAGCTGGTGGCCGGTCGGCACCTTCTGGGGCCAGACGGTCAACCGGCTGCTGGGCGTGATCGTCGGGCAGGTGCCGGGCGAGGAGCAGAAGGCGTTCATCATGCGAGGCTGGGCGGCTTCAGGCATCCTCTACCTGCTGGGCTGCTTCCTCACGCTGCTGCTGCCCGTCCCGCGGCTCGGCCTCACGCCCGCGGCCGTCGCGGCGCAGCACATCCCGGGCGGGGGAATCTGGGTGAACGAGCCTCAGAAGGTGGTCGCGTTCGGATTCCTGTATTTTTCGCTGATGGGATGGTCCGAGTTGTCGGCTCACGCGTGGGCGGGCCAGCGGAAGGCCGCCACGGCCGGCGGCACGCCGTCGAGCACCTGAAAGGGGCGAGTCGTGTTCCGGGCTGAGGCCCGCGCCGAACGACGGGAGCCTGGACTCGACCAGAGCGTTGCTGAACTGATGCCGGGAGGCAGACACATGGCGCCCACGCGTTCCACCTCGGCGAAGCGGCCCGAGCTTCCCACCGTCTCCCTCGGCTCGACGGGCCTCAGCATCACGCGCACCGGCTTCGGCGCGTGGGCCATCGGGGGCGGCGGCTGGCACTTCGGCTGGGGCGCGCAGGACGACGCGGACTCCATCGCGGCCATTCGTCACGCGGTCGAGTGCGGCATCAACTGGATCGACACCGCGGCCGCGTACGGGCTGGGGCACTCGGAGGAGGTCGTCGCTCGCGCGCTCCGCGACATCCCCCGGAGCGAGCGTCCCTACGTCTTCACCAAGTGCGGCCTGGTCTGGGACGAGCGCGACCGCGCCGCGCCGCCGCGCCGCGTGGGCAATCCCGCCAGCCTGCGCCGCGAGGTGGACGCGTCGCTGCGCCGGCTCGGCGTGGAGCGCATCGACCTCTACCAGATGCACTGGCCACCCGACGACGGCACGCCGCTCGCGGACTACTGGGGGACCCTGCTCGCGCTGAAGGCCGAGGGGAAGATCCGGGCGGCCGGCCTGTCGAACCACGACGTGCGACTGCTCGAGCAGGCCGAGCGGATCGGCCACGTGGACACGCTGCAGCCGCACTTCTCGGCCATCGCGCGCGGCGTAGCGGCCGCGGAGCTGCCCTGGTGCGGCGCGCACGGCACGGGCGTGATCGTCTACAGTCCGATGCACTCCGGGCTGCTGACCGGGGTCGTTCACCGCGGAGCGGGCCGCGCGCCTCGGGTCGGACGACTGGCGCTCGCGTGCCCCCGACTTCACCGCTCCGGCGCTGCATCGGAACCTGGCGCTGGCGGCGGCGCTCGAGCCCATCGCGCGGCGGCGGGACACGTCGGTCGCCGCCGTTGCGGTCGCCTGGACGCTGGCGTGGCCGGGGGTCACCGGCGCCATCGTGGGCGCGCGCTCGCCCGAGCCAGGTGGACGGCTGGCGAGCGGCGGCGGCGCTGACCTTGAGCGACGCGGACCTGGACGACGTCGCCGCCGCCATCGAGCGCTCCGGTGCGGGGAGCGGGCCCGCGCGGCCGCCGAAGCTCTCGTAGCCGACGCGCTTTCCTGCCGGCGATGGCCGTGCTAGGTTCGGGGCCACCGCCAGCCCCCGGGGAGCACCATCGGTACGACCCTGAGCACCCTCCTCATCCTCAATCCCGCCAGCGGCCGCGGCCTGGGCAAGAAGCTCCGGCCGCGCATCGAGCGCGGGCTGCGCGACGCCGGGATTTCGTTCGACCTGGTCGAGACCACCGGGCCGGGCCACGCCGTGACGCTCGCCCGCGACGCCGCGGCGGCGGGCGTCAAGCGGATCATCTGCGGCGGCGGCGACGGCACGGTGCACGAGGTGGCCAACGGCCTGCTCCAGGCGCCGCCGGCCGAGGACGGCGCCACTCGCCCCGCGCTCGGCACGATCCCGATCGGCACCGGCAACGACTTCGCCAAGCTGCTCGGCGTCTTCAAGCTCCCGCCGGAGACGGCCGCGCTGCGCATGGCGGCGGCGACCGAGCGCGTCTTCGACGTCGGCCGGGTGATCGGCGAGTACTTCGCCAACTCGCTCGGCATCGGCTTCGACGCCGAGGTCGTGCGGCAATCCAACAAGATCACTCGGCTCCGGGGATAGCCGTCTACCTGGTCGCGGTGTACAAGACGTTCGTCCTCTTCCGCGCGCCCGTGCTGGAGGTGGTGTCGGCCGCGCACAGCGAGACCGGACCGATGATGATGCTGGAGTGCTCGATCGGCGTGAGCGCCGGCGGCGGCTTCTACCTCACGCCCGAGGCCGATCCGTCCGACGGACTGCTCGACGTCTGCCTCATCCGGAAGGTCGGCCTGCTCAAGTTCCTGCGCTACGTGCCGCGGGTGCTCAAGCGGCACGCACACCGGCCTCGACGAGGTGGCGATGTTCCGGACGGCGTCGCTCACGATCCGCTCGACGGACGAGCCGCTGCTGCTGCACCTCGACGGCGAGCTGCGCGCAGCCGGAGGCGCGCCAGATCGAGGTGACGCTCGAGCCGAGGCGCCTGCGCGTGCTGGTGGCGGCGGAGGGAAGGACGTGAACGCGCGGGGCTGGGCCGTCGTGGCGGTTGGCGCTGGCGGCGCCGCTCGCGGCGCAGAACCCGCCGGCCCCCGTCCGCCGCCCCCGCGGTCCAGGCCCGCCGGCCGATACCACGCGAGGGGCGGGAGACACGCCCGGGCAGCGGCCGACCCAGGGCGATTCGGTGCGTCCCGTGCCGCCGGTCACGCCCGGCGGCGCGTTCCTGCGCTCGCTGATCCTGCCCGGGTGGGGCCAGGCGCGGCTCGGCCGGAACGTGACCGGCGGGCTGTTCCTGCTGTGGGAAGGGGTCTGCGCGACGATGGTGTGGAAGGCGGAGTGGCAGCTCGACTACGCGCCGGGCGCGGGACAAGTTCGTCGCCTCGCACACCCAGGAGCGCGAGGACTGGATCGTGCTCCTGGTCTTCAACCACCTGCTCGCCGGCGCCGAAGCGTACGTGTCGGCCCACCTCTACGACTTCCCCGCCGCGCTGAAGGCGCGGAGCCTGCCGGGCGGCCGCACCGGGGTCGGCGTCGAGGTGCCGCTCAGGTGAACCGGCGGCCCATCGGCGTGTTCGATTCCGGCATCGGCGGGCTCACCGTCGTGCGCGAGCTGATCCGCCAGCTCCCGCACGAATCGCTCATCTACTTCGGCGACACGGCGCGCGTGCCCTACGGCAACAAGTCGCCGGAAACGGTGCGCCGCTTCAGCCGCGAGATCCTCGAGTTCCTGCTCGCGCGCGACGTCAAGCTGGTGGTGGTGGCCTGCAACACCGCCAGCGCGCACGCGCTCGAGGAGCTGCAGCGCGTCGCCCCGGTGCCGGTCGAGGGCGTGATCGAGCCGGGAGCGCGCGCCGCCGTGGCGGCGAGCCGCAGCGGCCGGATCGGCGTGATCGGCACCGCGGGTACCATCGCGAGCGGCGCCTACGAGCGGGCGATCGAGCGGCGGACGGGAAGGTGGAGGTCATGGCCCAGGCCTGCCCGCTGTTCGTGCCGCTGGTCGAGGAAGGATGGCTCGACCATCCCGCCTCGCGGCTGATCGCCGAAGAGTACCTGGCACCGCTCCGGGCCCACGACATCGACACCCTGGTCCTGGGCTGCACGCACTACCCGCTCCTGAAGCCGCTGATCGTCGTCCCTGCTGGGCCCGTCCATCGCGCTCATCGACAGCGCCGAGCAGACGGCGGCCGCGGTCTCCCGCGAGCTGGCCGCGTCCACCCTGCACGCGCCCGCGACGGCGGCGGGCCACGTGCATTTCGTCGTGAGCGACGCCCCGAAGCAGTTCGTGAAGGTGGGGAGCGATGTTCTGGGGGAGCGGGTCAAAGACGTCGAACTGAAAGTGATAGGTGAGGGGTGAGAAGTGAGAGGTTGAGAGTGAGAGAGGTGAGAGGTGCGAAGGCGTGAGAGGTCGTGCGGCCTCTCACGCCTTTCGCCTCTCACCTCTCACGCTGACCTCTCACCTCTCACGCTCTCACCTACTCACCTATCACGGTCTCTCCGGCCACTCATCAGCCGGATCCGATCCTCCTCGACGACCGCATAGTTCCGGTCGATCATCCACTGCCCGGCATTGAGGTACCAGCGCCCCGGCTGGTGCTCCACCAGGCGCTGCCGGTGGGTGTGCGCCATGACCACCAGAGCCAGCTCCGGCCGGCGGTCCAGCAGGGCGCGCGCGTAGCGCTCCTGCGCGGCGGCCGCGCGGTCGATCGCCGCCGCGGTCCGGTTCGCCTCGGCCAGGCCGCCCGAGAGGCGGTCCGCCAGCCAGAAGCCGATATCGGGGTGCAGGGCCGGAACGTGCCGATGGTCAGCGGATGCCGGGTGACGCGGTGGATGATGCGGCCGCCGAGCTTGGTCTCGGTGAGCCCGTCGCCGTGCATCACCCAGCTCCGGCGGCCGGCCAGCTCGAGCTCCGCCCCCTCCGCGGTGGAAGGCGATGCCGAGGTCCCGCCGCCAGAACGAGCCGCCCCAGCGGTCGTGGTTGCCGCCGAAGACCTCGCACGCTCGACGCCCTGCTCGACCAGCGCCGGCGAGCCGCGCGAGGGTCGGGAAGGGCCGCCGCGGAATCACGGACCGGTACTCGAACCAGAAGTCGAACAGGTCGCCCATGATGAGCAGCCGGCGGGCCAGCGAAGGGACGGCGGCGAGGAAGGTCGTGGAACGCCTGCTCGTCCCCGGGATCGGCAGACCCGAGGTGAGCATCCCCGACGACGACGACCGGTTCGGCGCTCACGCGGGGACGAAGATGCGGCCGCGTCCCGGAAGGGGCGCAAGCGTTTGCCGCAATTGACTTTTGGCGCGGGAGCACCTATCGTAGCACGGCATCTTTCCCAACCGTGCCACATCCCGGAGGAGCCATGCCACTTGAAGCACTTGGGCTCATTGAGACCAAGGGCCTCGTCGGCTCGATCGAGGCGGCGGACGCCATGGTCAAGGCCGCCAACGTCAAGCTGATCGGCAAGGAAAAGGTGGGCGGCGGGTACGTGACCGTGTTCGTGCGCGGCGACGTCGGGGCGGTGAAGGCCGCGACCGACGCCGGCGCGGCGGCCGCCGAGCGCGTCGGCGAGCTGGTGATCGGTGCACGTGATCCCGCGCCCGCACGCGGAACTGGAGCTGATCCTCCCGCAGGCCGCGTCGGAGTAGCGCGGTGTCCTGGACCGAGCAGGCCCTCGGCCTGATCGAGACCAGGGGGTTGGTCGGTGCGATCGAGGCGGCCGATGCCGGCATGAAGGCCGCGCCGGTCACGCTCCTCGGCTCCGAGCGGGTGGACGCCGCGCTGGTCACCGTCCTGTTCGCGGGCGACACCGCGTCGGTCAAGGCCGCGGTGGACGCCGGCTCGGCGGCCGCCTCGCGCGTCGGGCGAGCTGGTGCGCCGTCGCACGTGATCCCGCGGCCCGATCCGCAGCTGGACGCCCTCGAGCACGACGACGGAGGACGGCGGCTCGGCGGCCGCCCGCGCCGGTCCCGCTCTCGGAGATGAAGGTCGTCGAGCTGCGGCACCGCGCCCGCCAGATGCCGGACTTCCCGCTCAAGGGCCGCGAGCTCTCGCAGCGCCAACCGCGAAGAGCTGCTGGCGCTGTTCCGCCGGCTGGGGCACGCCACATAGGCGCGGCTGAAGGGCGCTGATGGACCGCGATCTCGCGTCCGTCCAGGAGGCCCGCGACCTCGTCCGCCGCGCGGACGAGGCTCAGCGGGCCTTCGTGCGCGCGACGCCAGGCGGAGACCGACCGCGTCGTGGAGGCGATGGGGCGCGCGGCGTCGGCCGAGGCGGAGCGGCTGGCGCGGCTCGCGGTGGACGAGACCGGCATGGGCCGCTACGAGGACAAGATCCTCAAGAACCGCTTCGCGGCCGACGACGTGCTCCGCTACATCCTCCCGCTCAAGACCGTCGGCATCATCCGGGACCTCCCCGAGATCAAGGTGAAGGAGCTGGCGGTCCCGATGGGCGTGGTCGCCGCCCTGATCCCGATGACCAATCCGACCTCCACGGCGATCTACAAGGCGCTGATCAGCGTGAAGGGGCGCAACGCGATCGTGATGTGCCCGCACCCGCGGGCGGTGAAGTGCATCGACGAGGCGGTGCGGATCATGGCCGACGCGGCCGAGCGCGCGGGGGCGCCGCGGGACCTCGTGCTGGCGATGTCGGCGCCGACGCTGGAGGGCACGCAGGAGCTGATGCGCCACCGGAAGACGGCGGTGATCCTCGCCACCGGCGGCTCGGACATGGTGCGCGCCGCGTACAGCTCCGGGAAGCCGGCCTTCGGCGTGGGCCCGGGCAACGTCCCCGCGATCATCGAGCGCACCGCGGACGTCGCCGAAGGCGGCCGCCGACATCGTGGCGGGCAAGAGCTTCGACAACGGGGTCCTGTGCTCGGCGGAGAACTCGGTCATCTGCGACGCGCCGGTGGACGCGGAGGCGCGCCGCGAGCTGAAGCGGCAGGGCGCGGTCTTCGTGACCGGCGACGCGCGGGACGCGCTGCAGCAGGTGATGCAGGACTCGCGCACCGGCGGCATCTCCCACGCGATCGTGGGCCTGCCGGCGGCGGAGATCGCGGCGCGGGCGGGGCTCGACGTGCCGGCGGACACCCGGGCGCTGGTGGTGGAATGCCAGGCGGTGGGCAAGGACGAGTTCTTCTCGCGCGAGAAGCTCTCGCCGGTGCTGGCGTACTACGTCGAGGACGGGTGGGAGAAGTGCTGCGAGCGCAGCATCGAGCTGCTGCAGTACGGCGGGGTCGGCCACTCGCTGGCGATCCACTCGCGCGACGAGCACGTGATCATGCGGTTCTTCGAGGAGAAGCCCGCGTTCCGCATCCTGGTCAACACGATGGCGGCGATGGGCGCCACGGGGTACACCACCGGGCTCGCCCCCGCGATGACGCTGGGGCCCGGCACGATCGGCGGCAGCAGCACCATCGACAACATCAGCGCGCTGCACCTGGTCAACGTCAAGAGACTGGCGTACGAGATAGAGCGTTCAGGGCAGTGATCAGGCGGCGGGAAGTTGCGAGACGCCAAGTTGGCAGTGGTTACGCAGACGCCAGAGAAGCGGAAGGCAGAAAAGGCCCCGGCCGTGGCCGCCGCGCCCGCGCGCCGCCGCTCCGCCGAGGACGTGCGCGCGATCGTGGAGGAATTCCTCGGCGCGCGCCAACTCACCCGTCGAGGCACCTGCATGGACAAGGACGACGTGCAGCGTCTCTCCGAGAAGATCGCCAGCGGCGATGGGCGCCGCGGCGGGCCGCCCCTGGCTGCCGACGCCGGTTCGGCCGGAGCCGCCCGGGTGCCGACGCCGGGCGCGCTGCCGGCCTGCGCGGGCGCGGCGCAGCGCCTTCCGACGTCGCGCCGGTCCGCCGGCCGTCGGGCACGCCGCACCACCGCGCCGACTACCCGGCGATGGTGGTGGCGGAGCGCCAGGCCGCGGCGGCGCGCGGCCCGTCGCCGCTCCCGGCCGGCTCCCGAGGCCGGCGCGGACCGCGCGGCGACGACGCGCACCGTCCGCGGAGGTGGCCGATCGGCGTCTCGAACCGCCACCTGCACGTGTCGGAGACGGACTTCGCGACGCTGTTCGGCGCCGGCAAGGCGCTCACGCCCCAGCGCCCGATCTCGCAGCCGGGGCAGTACGCGGCGAGCGAGACCGTGCGGTGTCGTCGGCGGAGCGGCGGCCGCATCGCGGACGTGCGGATCGTCGGGCCCGCGCGCGGGCGGACGCAGCTCGAGCTGTCGCCCGCCGACTGCCGCGCGCTCGGCATCGCCGCGCCGGTCGCGCTCTCCGGGACGCTCGACGGCTCCGCGGGCGGCGTGACGCTCGAGGGCCCGGCGGGGAAGGTGACGCTGGAGAGCGGCGTGATCGTCGCGCAGCGGCACCTGCACGTGGCGCCGGCCGACGCGCGCCGCCTCGGCGTCGGCGGACGGCGACCGGGTGGCGGTCGAGTGCGGGCCGGCGGGCCGGCGGGTCACGCTGCACGACGTGCTGGTGCGGCTGGGGCCGACCCACGCGACCGAGCTGCACCTCGACACCGACGAGGCCAACGCCGCGCAGGTCAAGACCGGCGACCGGGCGCTCGTCGTCGCGGTCTCGCGGGCGCCGGCCGGCCGTCCGGCGGCGGCCGCTCCTCACCGAGCGCGACGTCGCGGAGCTCGCCTCCCGCGGCGAGACGCTCGCGTCCGGCGGTCCCTACCTGCTCACGCCCGCCGCGCGCGATCGGGCCAAGGCGCTCGGCATCTGGCGCGAGGAGACGTGACCGGGCGGCGCGAGTCGTCGGTCGAGTTCCGCGTCCGCTACAGCGAAACCGATCAGATGGGGTTCGCGTACCACGGCCACTACCTGGCGTGGTGCGAGATGGCGCGCACGGAACACATGCGGCGCCTCGGGGTCAGGTACCGGGATCTGGAGGAGCGCGGGGTCCGGCTGGCCGTGGCGGACGCGCAGCGTCCGGTTCGCGAAGCCGGCGCGCTACGACGACCAGCTCAGGGTGACCGCGTGGCTCACCGAGGTGGGGTCGCGGCGCATCGCCTTCGGCTACCGGATCGAACGGCCCGACGACGGCGCGGAGCTGGCCACGGCCGAGACGTCGCTGGTGTCGGTGGACGCGAAGGGGCGGCCGACGCGGCTGCCGCCCGACGTGCTCACCCACCTCGAGGAGCTGATGCATGAGGGGTAGGCGTGCCTGGAACCTCGCGGGCGTGGTGCTGGCGGCCGTGCTGGCGGCCGCGCGGCGCCGGCCGCGGCCCAGGACCTCGGGCAGGTCAACGACCTGGCCCAGCTGCTGAGGCTCGAGGACCGCCGCGAGTTCGACCTGGCGGCGCTGCAGCGCGCGGCGCAGGATCCCGACTCGATGATGCGCGCCCAGGCCGCGGTCGCGATCGGCCGGATCGGCGACCACGCCGGCGTGCCGCTCCTGGTGACCCTGCTCGACGATCCCGACACCACCGTGCGGGCGCAGGCCGCGTTCGCGCTCGGCACGCTGCGCGACAGCTCCGTCGCCCTGGAGCTGGCGCGCCGGGTGAACGCGTTCCCGGCCGTCGCCGCCGGCCGCGATCAGCTCGAGCTGGTCACCGCGCTCGCCAAGATCGGCGGGCCGGCCGCGGCGCAGGCGCTGGACGACCTGCTGCGGCGCCACCCGCCGGCGGTGCCCAACGGCGACCCCGCCACCTCGGCGGCGTTGCTCGAGGCGTGGCGGCTCGGCCGCCGTGCGCCCGCCGCGCGGCTGGTGGAGTACGTGCGCTCGGGCACCGGCCTGTGGCGCCGCAACGCGACCTACAGCGCCGCCCGCTTGCGGCTGGCCGCGGCGGCGAGCGCCTTCCTCGAGGCGGCGAGGGACGCCGACTCGCTCACCCGCGGCTTCGCCGCGCGCGGCCTGACGGCGTCGCTGGCGGATTCGGCGCGGCTGGCCCCGGCCGCGTTCGAGGGCGCCCTGGGCACCCTGACCGCCGATTCCTCCGCGCAGGTCCGCATCAACGCGCTGCGCGCGCTGGCCACGTTCCGCGACTCGGGCGTGGCCGGCCTCGCCCAGTCGCGCCTGGCGGATCCCGACCCCAACACGGTCGTGCAGGCCGTCACCACGCTCGGAGCGCTCGGCGGCTCGCGCGCGGCCCAGGCGCTGGCGGACCGGTTCGCGCAGCCCGCGACGTTCGCGGTGCGGAATGCGGCGCTCCTGGCGCTGGCCGAGGCCGCGCCCTCGCGCGTGCTCGCGGTGGGTGGGGCGTGGAGGAGCGACCCGGACTGGCGGTTGCGGGCGGCCCTGGCCGAGGCGCTGGGCGTCGCGGGGACGGATTCGGCGCGGGCGGTGCTCGTCCGGCTGGCGGCCGATTCGGACGCGCGGGTGGTGGGGGCGGCGCTGGCGGCCCTGGGCCAGGCCGTGCCGCGGGGAGACGCGGCGCTGCGCGCGCTGGCCCGCGAGCGGCTGAGCCACCCGGACGTGATCGTGCGCGCGGCGGCGACCGACCTCCTCGACCGCGAGGTGGATCCGGCGCTCGTGCCCGACTTCGTGGCGGCCTACCGCCGGGCGGCGCGTGACGACGCCAGCGACGCCAGGCTCTCGGCCGTCCGCGCGCTCGCCGACGTCGCCGCCCGCGACGCGGCCGCGCGGCTGCAGGTGGTGCAGGGATTCCTGGCCCTCACGCCGCGCAGCGGCGACTACCTGGTGCGCCGCGCGGTGGCCGACGGATTCGGCGCGGCCACCGAGCGGCAGTACTGGGGCGACGTCTATCCCATCGAGACGGGTCGGAGCATCGCCGACTACCGGGACGTCACCGCGCGCCTGTGGCTGCCGGCCCTGCAGGGCGGGGCGCTGCCGCAGGTCACGATCGAGACCGACCGGGGCAGCATGGTGGTCCTCCTCTATGCCGCGGATGCGCCGCTCACGGTGCAGAACTTCCTGCGGCTGGTGGACCGCCACTACTTCGACGGGAGCCGGTGGCACCGGGTGGTGCCGAATTTCGTCATCCAGGACGGCGACCCGCGCGGCGACGGCAACGGCGGCCCCGGGTGGACGATCCGCGACGAGATCAACTCGTGGCGCTACGACGTCGGCACCGTCGGCATGGCCCTGTCGGGCCCCGACACCGGCGGGTCGCAGTTCTTCCTCACCCACTCCGAGCAGCCGCACCTGGACGGCGGCTACACGGTGTTCGGGCAGCTGCAGCAGGGCTACCCCGCGCTCGAGCAGATCGTCCAGGGAGACCGCATCCGCCGCATCGCGCGCTAGCCCATGCGACGCACCCTGACCCGAGTGGCCCTGCTCACGGCCCTGGCGGCATCGTCGCTGGCGGCCCCCGCCCGCGCTCAGTTCGGCGCCTTCGGCCCGAACAAGATCCAGTACCGGCACTTCGACTGGCACGTGCTGCGCGGCGCCCACGTGGACCTGTACTTCTACCCGGAGGAAGAGGAGCTGGCGCGGGTGGCGCTGGCCTACGCGGAGGAGAGCTACGAGGTCCTCGCGGCGCGCTTCCGCCACAGCATCACGGCGCGCATCCCGCTCATCGTCTACGCCTCCCACCAGGACTTCGAGCAGACCAACGTGCTCCCCTTCGTCCCGCCGGAGGGGCTGCTCGGCGTCACCGAGTTCCTCAAGGACCGCGTGGCCGTGCCGTTCACCGGCAGCTACGCCGACTTCCGCCACAGCCTGCGCCACGAGATGGTGCACGTCTTTCAGATCTCGATGCTCACCCTGGCGTACACCCTCTACCCGCGCCAGCGGACGGTGGACATGCCGCTGTGGTGGCAGGAGGGGCTGGCGGAGTACTGGTCGGCGGGCGAGGACAGCCGCGACAACATGATCCTGCGCGACCTCACGGTCGAGTCGCGGTTGCCCACCATCGAGGAGCTCGGCCAGGTGTCGGGCGGCATCGTCTATCCGCTCGGCGGCACGCTGGTCCGCTTCCTCGCCACGCGCTACGGCGACTGGCGCATCGTCGAGATGTACGACGACGTCTGGAAGTATCCGGACTTCCCGTCGCTGGTGCGGGGCGTGTTCGGGCGGACGCTGGAGCAGCTCACCGCCGAGTGGCAGTACGACATGCGGCGCCGCTTCTACCCCACGGTCACCGCCCAGCGGCCGCTGGAGCTGGACGCCCGGCGCATCGCGACGCTCGCGATCAAGCCGGTGGTGTGGACGGAGCCGCTCGACTCCACCCCGCAGGTCCTCTACCTCTCGCCGCGCACCGGCTACACCGACATCTACTCGGTGCCCCTGGCGGGCGGCCCGGCGCGCACGGTGGTGAAGGGCGAGCGGACGCCGGAGTTCGAGTCGTTCCATCCGTTCGAGTCGCGGCTCGACGTGTCGCCCCGCGGCGTGGTGGCGTTCGCCAGCAAGTACCAGGACCGCGACGCGCTGTTCCTCTGGGACCTGGAGCGCGCGCAGATCGTGGGCCGCTACCAGTTTCCCGGCCTGGTCTCGATCCTCTCGCCGTGCTGGTCGCCGGACGGCGCGCGAGGTCGTCTTCTCCGGCCTGGCGTTCTCGGGCTACTCCGACCTCTACCTGCTGCACCTCGACAACGGCGCGCTGGAGCGGCTGACCGCCGACCGCTACCAGGACCTGGACCCGTCCTTCGCCCCGGACGGGCGGCGCATCGTGTTCGCGTCCGACCGCACGGCCTTCGGCGCGACGGGCGCGCAGAACCTGTTCGTGATGGACCTCGCCACCCGGGCCATCCGCTACCTGACCTACGGCGACTGGCGGGACGAGGGGCCGCGCTGGTCGGCCGCCACCGACCGGATCACCTTCACCTCGGACCGGCTCGGCACGTTCGACGTGTACTCGGTGGACAGCACCGGGACCGGGCGTCGCGAGACCGCGGTGCCGGGCGGCGCCTTCGACGCCGAGTGGGTGCCCTCGGCCGGCCGCTACGTGGTGGCGGGGTTCGAGCATCTCACCTTCGGCATCTACTCGGTGGGCCCGCAGCCGGACAGCGGCGCCTCCGGCGCGGTGGCGCTGGCGGCCGACCCGGCGCCGGCGGCGTGGACCTGGGCGGAGCTGGCCGACAGCGCCGCGGCCACGACCGAGGCCGCGCGCTACACCGAGCACTACACCGTGGACTTCGCCGCCGGGGGCGCGGTCTATTCGCCCGGCCTCCTCTCGGCCCAGGGCGCCGCCTTCCTGCTCTCGGACATGCTGAGCGACCACCAGGTGTACGTGAGCGTGATGTCGTTCCAGGAAGGCAACGACCTGGGCAGCCTGGTGAACGACCTCAACGCCAGCGCCGTCTACCTGAACCAGACCCGGCGGCTCAACTGGGGCCTCGGCGTGTTCCGGACCCGCGGCCTGTTCTATACCAGCGATCTGAACCAGGTGTTCGAGGAATCGGCGTACGGCGGCCTGGTGGAGCTGCGCTACCCGCTGTCGCGCTTCTCGCGGGTCGAGACCCAGCTGCAGGCCGCGTACTCCGACCGCACCGACTTCACCTTCCAGACCGACCCCTTCACGCCCGGGTTTCCGCACCGCCGCGGGCTGGTGACCTCGAACTACCTGTCCTACGTGCACGACAACTCGCTGTGGGTCGACGCGGGCCCCATCGACGGCGGCTTCTCGCAGCTCACCGCCGGCGTGGTGACCGATCTGCAGAACGCGCGGCTGGACAGCTGGCTGGTGTCGGCCGACCTGCGCCGCTACCTGCGCACCTCGCTCCATTCCGCCGTGGCGCTGCGGGGGTTCGCGTTCTACTCGGGGGGCGAGCGCCCCGAGCGCGTGACCATCGGCGGCTCGTGGGCGATCCGCGGCTACCCGCAGTACTCCTATCTCGCGGGCGATCGCGCCCTGATGGCCAACCTCGAGTGGCGTTTCCCCCTCACCACCTACTTGTCCATCGGCTCCCCCATCGGCGAGATTCGGTTCCCGGGAGTGCAGGGGGCCCTGTTCAGTGATCTCGGTCGCGCGTGGTCGGAGCTGGCCACCGACCGCGGCTGGCTCGGCTCCTACGGGCTGGGGCTCCGGATGAGCCTGTTCGGCGCCGTGGTCGTCCGGCTCGACATGGGCTGGCGGTACGGCCTGGGCAACGTGGACGCGTATCAGCTCCCGGACAACTACTCGGTCAACCGCGGCGGGAACGGCTTCGTGGCTCTCTGGTTCGGTTACGATTACTGACGCCCCCGCCTTCGCCCCGCGCGTGAGCGCCGCCCGGCGGGCCGGCTGGGCTGCCGCGGCGGCGCTGCTGCTCGCCGCCTGCGGCCGGCCGCCCGCGCCGCCGGCCCCCGCGGGCACGTTCCTGCCCGTGAGCCCGGCGGAGTTCCGGGCGATCGCGGGGCGTACCGCGCCGGCCGCGTCGGCGCTGCTCGCCATCCACTGGCAGTACGAGGACGCCGACGGGCCGGTGAAGGGTCGCGGCGCCGTGCGGGTGTCGCCGCCCGACTCGTTGCGCCTCGACGTCGGCGTGCCCGTCGTCGGGCGCGCCACGCTGGTGCTGGCCGGCGACTCCGCCTGGTCGCGTCCGGCCGCGCTGGTCAACGAGTGGTCGCCGAGCCGCGGGATGATCTGGGCGATGTTCGGCGTGGTGCGGCCGCCGGACGGCCCGGCGAGCGTCGATTGGCGCCAGGCGGCCGACCGCCGCCTCTACCGCGTCGCGACGGCCGACGGGATCGTCACGACGCTGGAGCTCCGGGGCGACACCCTGCTCGGCGCGACCGAATCGCGCGGCGACAAGGACATCGGCCGGCTCGTCCTCACCCGGGACGCGGCGGGGAGGATCGTGCGGGCGGAGGCGACGGACATCGAGCACCAGGCGCGGTTCACCGTGGACGTGGACCATCGGGAGACGGGAGCGGTGTTCCCCGATGAGATCTGGCGTCGTCCGTAGCGCGGCCCTGCTGGCGCTGCTGCTCGCGGCCGGCGGGTGCCTGTACGGCTTCCACGGCGGCGGGCTGCCCGCCGACGTCAAGACCGTGGCCGTGCTGCCGTTCGACAACCGCACCGGCGAGCCGGCGCTCACCCAGGAAGTGTTCGCCGCGATGCAGGACGCGGTCTCGGGCCGCCTGGGGCTCCGGCAGGTCAACGAGGCGCAGGCCGACGCCATCGTGCGCGGCGAGATCACCCACTACCAGCCCGACATCCCGCTCTCCTACCAGGCGGGCCAGGGGACGGTCGAGGTGACGCGCCGGCGCGTGCAGATCACGATCAACGTCGAGATCTACGACCAGAAGCTCGGCAAGCCGCTGTGGCAGCAGAACGGCCTGACGGTGGACGGGGAGTACAATGCTCCAGCCGGCGCGGAGACCGACGGGCGCAAGCTCGCGATGGCCAAACTGGTCACCCAGGTGGTGGAAGGAGCGCAATCCCAATGGTAGCACCGCCGAGGCGTGAGAGCCGGGAAGGGGCAAGCTCGGGTGCCTGGTCGCGCTGATCGTGCTCGTGCGCTCGCCGCGTACGTCGTCAAGGACGTCGGCGCGGTCTACTGGCGGTACTACCAGATGCAGCGACGAGGTCAAGTCGCAGGCGTCGTTCGCGCCCGGCGCTGACCGACAAGGCGATCCGCGACCGGCTGGTGGCCATGGCCGACACGCTCGGTATCCCGCTCGGCGCCGGGGACTGGTAGATCAAGCGCACGTACGGTCGCCGAAGGAGATCGTCGATCCGCGGGACCTACGAGGACTGCGTGGTGTTCAGCTTCCTCAAGTGGCGCAAGGTGTTCCACTTCCACTTCACGCCGAGCGCGAGGGCCGACCTCTAGTGGCCGGGCGCCGCCGCCCGCACCGATCCCGCGGCGAAGCTCCTGGGCCGCGAGGCCGCGCTGGCCTGGCGGCGCGCGCGTCCGCGGGCGGCGTGGTGTTCACCAACGGCATCTTCGACCTCCTCCATCGCGGCCACGTGGCGCTGCTGGTCGCGGCGCGGTGCCGAGGGCGACGGCGCTGGTCGTGGGCCTCAACAGCGACGCGTCGGTGCGGCGCCTCAAGGGCCCGGGGCGCCCGCTCAACCGCGACCGCGGACCGGGCCTACGTGCTGGGCGGCCTCGCCTGCGTGGACGCGGTCGTGCTGTTCGACGAGGACACGCCGGCCGAGCTGATCGCGGCGCTCCAGCCCGACGTGCTGGTCAAGGGCGCCGACTACGCGCCGGAGGCAGATCGTGGGCGCCGACGTCGTCGAGGCGCGCGGCGGGCGGGTGGTGCGCGTGCCGCTGGAGACCGGGTTCTCCACCACCGGCCTGATCGCGAAGGTGCAGGGTGGCGCGGCCTGACGGGCGGAGCGCGGCCGACCTCCGGCCGCTGGCGCTGGAGCGCGGCGCCAACCCGTACGCCGAGGGCTCGTGCCTGGTGCGGATGGGCGGCACGCTGGTGCTGTGCACCGCGTCGGTCGAGGCCGGCGTGCCCGGCTGGCGCAAGGGCACCGGCTCGGGCTGGGTGACGGCCGAGTACGCGATGCTGCCGCGCGCGACGACCGAGCGCACGCCGCGCGAGCGGCAGGGGCCGGGCGGGCGCACCCACGAGATCCAGCGCCTGATCGGGCGCAGCGTGCGCGCCGCGCTGACCGGCTTCGATTTCGGCGAGCACACCATCCGCCTCGACTGCGACGTGCTGCAGGCGGACGGCGGCACGCGCACCGCCGCGGTCACCGGTGCCGCCGTCGCGCTGGCCGACGCCTGCGGCCACCTCGCGTCGAGCGCGGGCGTGAAGAACCCGTTCGCGCGCCTCGTCGCGGCGGTGAGCGTCGGGATCGTCGAGGGCGAGCCGCGGCTGGACCTCTGCTACGCGGAGGACCGGGTGGCGGGCGTGGACGCCAACGTGGTGGTGGCCGAGCCGGACCAGCTGGTGGAGGTGCAGGGCACCGGCGAGCACGGCACCTTCTCGCGCCCGGAGCTCGAGCGGATGCTCGACCTGGCGCTCGCGGGCACGGCGCGCATCTTCGCGGCGCAGCGC
This sequence comes from uncultured Gemmatimonadales bacterium, assembly GCA_963729955.1. GTDB lineage: Bacteria > Gemmatimonadota > Gemmatimonadetes > Gemmatimonadales > JACORV01 > Fen-1245. The sequence goes on along the minus strand of CAVSQA010000029.1, from coordinate 17,312 downwards.
GCCGCCCTGGGCTGGTGAACCGCCTCCTCCTGGCCACCCGGAGCGCCGACAAGGTACGCGAGATCCGCCGAATCCTCGCACGCCGCCGGCCTCGACGTCGAGATCGCAGTCGCTCGACGAGGCCCACGTCCACTGGGCCTGCGAGGAGGAGCGGATCGAGCGCTTCGACTCGTTCCTGGCCAACGCGCGCGCCAAGGCGCAGTACTTCGCCAAGCTGACCGGCCGGCCGATCGTGGCCGACGACTCCGGCATCGAGGTGATCTCCCTCGGCGGCGCGCCCGGCGTGCGGTCGAAGCGGTTCGCGCCCGAGGGCGGGCGCCTGGGCGGCAAGGAGCTGGACGCGGCGAACAACGCGGAGCTGCTGCGCCGCCTCCGCGGGCGCGGACGAGAAGCGGCGCCGCGCCTGCTACGTGTGCGTGGCGGTGCTGCTCCGGACCGCAGCGGCGCCGCCCGAGTCGTTCACCGGCCGTTGCTGGGGCCGGATCCTCGAGGAGCCGCGCGGCACCGGCGGCTTCGGCTACGATCCGCTGTTCCTCCACGAAGGGCTCGGCAAGAGCGTTCGGCGAGGCCACGGCGGAGGAGAAGCACGGCGTGAGCCACCGCGGCGAGGCGTTCCGGTTGCTCGCCGCCGCGCTGGCCCAGCGGCCGCTCAGGCCTGTATAGTTCGTCTCTCGCAACTCGGCGTCTCGCAACTCGGAACTGTATCTCGGGGCGTGGCGCAGTCCGGTAGCGCGCCTGGTTTGGGACCAGGAGGTCGCGGGTTCGAATCCCGCCGCCCCGACTGAGTAAGCGAAAGCCCGAGGCCAGGTTCGGGGCCTCGGGCCTTCACGGCCCCGCCACTCGCCCTATCGCTTCGCGGTCACGGGCTGCATTGTACGGTGGCAGGCTGGCGGGGAGGCGCCAACCCGTGGGCTGGTCAGTCACAGTCACCGTTTACCGGCAGGACGTGCATGACTCTACTCTGGCTGGGAGTCGCTCTCGCCGCGTTCGCCTTCGAGCTTGCTTCGGTCAGTTTCATCCTCCTCTTCGTTGCATGCGCGGCGCTCGTAGCGGCGGCGCTCGCCCAACTCGGCGCAGGCCTGCCCGCTCAGATCGTCGTCTTCGCCGCCGCGTCCCTTCTCCTGCCCGTTGTGCTGCGCAAGCGTCTGTTGGAGCGCATCAGCGGGCGGGGCGTGCTGTCGCGCACCGACGCGTTGATCGGGTTGGAGGCGCGCGTCACCGATGCCGTGGACCCGGTCCTCAGCACGGGCAGGGTGACCGTGGGTGGTCAGGACTGGGCCGCCCGTTCCTCTGTCGCACTCCCCACCGGGACGCTCGTGAGAATCATCGGCGCAGACGGGATCAACCTGCTCGTGGCCCCGATGACTCTGCCACGGGAACCGTTTGCGTCGCCAACCTCGGAGGAGATCTGAGATGGGCATCCCCTTGGCCATTGTCGTCGTGGTCGCCTTTCTCGTGCTCGTGAGCGGAATCAAGATCGTCCCGCAGAAGCAGGTGCTGATCATCGAGCGGCTCGGCAAGTTCCACGCGCGCGCCGATGCGGGGGTGAACCTCATCGTCCCGTTCTTCGACTCGGTCCGCGCCCGGCACGACCTGAGAGAGCAGATCACGAACATCGAGCCGCAGCCCGTGATCACGCGAGACAACGTCACGATGTCGGTGGATGCCGTGATCTACTTCCTCATCGTGGACCCGGTCCGTGCCACGTATGAGGTTCAGCGGCTGGACTGGGGGCTCAACCAGCTCACCTTGTCGGCGTTGAGGAACGTGATCGGGGCCCTCGATCTCGACCACACATTGACGTCGCGTGACTCCATCAACACGCAGCTGCGCCAGGCCCTCGACACGGCGACCGAACAGTGGGGCGTCAAGGTGGTGCGCGTGGAGTTGAAGGAGATCACGCCACCCGAGGAAATCCGCCTCACCATGGAAAAGCAGATGACCGCCGAGCGGAGCCGCCGCGCCGTCGTCACGACGGCCGAGGGCGACAAGTCGTCGGCCGTGCTCAGGGCCGAGGGCGTGAAGCAGTCGGCCATCGTGACCGCGGAGGGGGAGAAACAGTCGGCGATTCTCGCGTCGGAGGGCCAGGCGGAGGCTCGGCTCCGCGTCGCGGACGCTGAGGCGAAGGCCCTGCAGGTGATCGCTAGTGCGCTCGGCCCGGGCGTGAACGCGGCACAGTATCTGATCGCCAAGAGCTACCTGGAATCGCTCACGAAGATCGCCTACCAGGCACAGAAGGTGGTGTTCCTCCCGTTCGACGCCAGCGCCACGCTGTCATCGGTGGGGATGATCCGCGAGCTGTGGAAGGAGCAGGAAGCGAAGCAGGGGTAGCGCAGCTTCGAGATCGGCGTGTCTGGCTCGCATCGCGCGTCGGGTCGATCGGCTCCGCCGGCCAACCCCATCCCGCCGCCCCGACCGAGGAACCCGCAGCACGCAACGAGGCCCGCCGTCGGCGGGCCTCGCGTGCTTCCGCGTCTTCGGTGCGATCATCCGGCACCGGCACTTCGAACGTCACCTCTTCGGCCGGCCGGCTGTCAGCGTCTGATCGCTAAGCGGACTTGTCGTAGAACAGGATGACCAGGCCGGTGATGAGGGCGAAGGCCGGCATCACGGTGTTGAGTCCCGACCAGCCGATGTGGAAGAAGGAGATGAAGGCGTGCGCGATCAGCCACAGGCTGAGCAGGATCATGCCGAGGTTCTTGTTCATCTTCATGTGGAGGCTCCCCTTCGCGTGATGGGTTGACTGCCGTCGGCGTACGAGCCTTCGAGCGTTACCACCTGGGGACGTCACCTCAGGACCGGGCCAGCGCGCTGCCTGGTGCCGCTGCCCAGATATGCAGCACGGTCGCCCGGCCCGCCAGCCCTCCGGCGCACCGGCTCCCCGGCCTCCACCATCGCTTGAGATCTGATGCACGAACGCGGCCGCGGATGCGGCCCGACGGGTCAGGCCACCTCGTCGGCCCGGCGGATGAGATCGTCCATCGCGTCCAGCGCGGTCCTGAGGCGGCGGGCCGCATCCTGGGCGAGATCCGCGTCGTCCACGTGCGCGAATTGCACGACGCTTTCGGGCCGGGAGGCCAGCTCGTTCCACCGGTCCGCCACCTCGAGGAACGCGTCCAGGGCGGCGGACGTGCGCGCGGTCAGCCAGCGCCCGTCCTGCGAGCCGAGGGTGGACACGCGGATCATCTGCTCCTGCAGCGCCTGGACGCGCCCGGTCGAGGCGACGGCCCACTCGTGCTGAGAGCCCTGGGTCGCCGTGGCGAGAGCGACCTGAAGGCTCCGCCGCACCAGCTTGAGGCGGATCTGCAATTCGATCAGCCGCGCCCGCTTCCGCGCGCGCACGTGCTCGCGCTCGCGGTCCAGCTGGAAGACGGCGATGGCGGCCAGGATCAGCATGACACCGGCCACCAGCACGCTCGGCGGCGCGACCCTGAGACTCGCCCGCGCCAGGGCCAGGAGCCCGAGCGCGAAGCACGCCACCGCCACCAGCCGGAGGACCGAGATCCTGGGCAACGCCTCGCGGGCGGTCGCGATCCAATGCTCCAGCTGGCCGTACGGCGTGAGTGCGATTCTGCTCGAAGGCTCCTGGGGCGGCGGCGGAGCTTGATTCGCCAGCATGACGCGCATGGTCGAAAATGATGCTCAGGGTTCGCCGTATGCGCCAGCCTCAGGCCGGGCCGTGGCTCCACCGGCCGAGCGCAAAACGAGAGCCCGGGGCCGACCGCGCCCCGGGCTCTCGTGTCCTCAGCCCCGCCGGCGGACCGTCGCCGGCAGGGTGCCTATGATCGGGAGCCGTCAGCTCCGCGCGTGGGCCAGTTCCGTCACCTCGGTCACCAGGGTGCGGACCTTCGCGGGATCGGCCGCGCCCGTGGCGGCGCCGCTGAGCGTGGACGCCAACCGCGTCAAGTCGCTCCGGCGCCGCTGGCCGGACGCGTGCTCGGCGGCGGCCAGGTCCCGCCGCGCCGCGGCGATCCGCTCGGCCGACAGGCCCTGCGAGCGCTCGAGCTGGTCGAGGTAGGCGCGCGCCACGACGAAGCTCGCGGGCCACGCCAGCTTCGGCTGGTCCTGCACGTTGAGCTAGTCGAAGTGCACCAGCTTCGCGGCGTCGATCTCGTTCTGCGACAGCAACGCGCTCGGCTGCAGCTCGAAGCACGTCGAGCCCGCGCGCGATCTCGGAGCTGACGATGTAGCCGTTGTACCAGTAGGCCGACCACGATCCCGCGCCCTCGAGCTTGGTCGAGTCCATCGGGCCGCGGTCGAAGAACGCGATCTCCTTCGGGTGCGCCGGGTCGGTCCAGTCGAACACCGAGATGCCGCCCTGGTACCAGCCCTGCACCATGATGTCGCGGCCGGGAACCGGGATCAGCGAGCCGTTGTGCGCGACGCAGTTCTCGTTCGACGGTCTGCGCGCGCCGGCATCTTGTAGTAGCTCTGGAACGTCAGCGTGCTGTCGGCGAGCGTGAAGATGGCGTCGGCGCCCCACTCCTTCCGGTCGGTCGCGCGGCAGCGCGGCTGGAGGCCGCCGCCCCACTCGTCGGTGAACAGGATCTTGCGTGCCGTCGTTGCTGAACGTCGCCGAGTGCCAGTAGGAGAAGTTCGAGTCGGACACGGCGGCGATGCGCCGCGGGTTGGCCGGGTCGCGGATGTCGAGCAGCAGGCCGTAGCCCGCGCACGCGCCGCCCGCGAGGCCGATGGCCGGGATACACGGTGATGTCGTGGCACTGCACGGGGCCGGGCCGCACGCCGCCGGGCCGGGTCGGGCCGTTCACCAACCGGTCCACGATCGCCTGGAGCGCGTCGCGCAGCGCGGCGCTGTCGCCGGCGGTCGGCGCGCCGCTGCCGCCGCGCGCCTTCACGATCGCTGTCGAGCATCGGGCCGATGAACTGCGGCGGCGCCACCTGCTCGATGCCGAACACCTTGACGACGTACGCCGCCCGTGGCCCGCGCCGAGTCCGCGATCCGCGCCGCGGCGGCGATGTCCTCCGGCGCCTCGCCGTGCGACGGCGGCGACGCGAGCCCGTCGAGGATCGCCGGCTTGCTCACCACGCGCGCCTGCTCCGGGTGCGCCAGCGGCACCTGGATGACCTCGATCCGGAACAGCTCGGAGTTCGGGTCCTGGTCGGGCGCGCAGCGCCGAGCATCCGGCCAGCTCGTTCGGCGAGCCGCACCGGCGCCGAGCCCGAGACGTAGACGTAGACGTTCGTCGGTGTCCTTCGGATCGGTCACCACCGTGTGCGTGTGCGAGCCGCGGCAGGTCTGCACGTTGGCGACGACCTCGGGATGCGCGATGTCGCTGATGTCGAAGATGCGGATGCCGCGCATCCGCTCCGTGCTCACCGTGTCGTGCACGCCCTGCGCGCCGCAGTCGAGCCGGCCGCTCGTGCGCCTCGACCGACACGAACAGCAGGTTCCGGTAGACCGACACGTCGCTCTGCGACGCCGGGACAGACGTAGCCCGTCGACCAGCGTGGGGTGGCTCGGCTGCGAGATGTCCCAGATCTGGATGCCGTTGAAGTTGCCCTGGACGACGTAGCTGCCGGTGAACGCGAGGTCCGAGTTGATGAACTGGAAATCGCCCGGCTCGCTCGGGTTGACGAACTGCGCCGACGGCGGCGTGGTGGACACCATCTTCAGGTTCAAGAACGTCTCGCCCGCGTTCATCCATCCGGCCCTGAGACCGACGCGCGGGTCGGGGCTCGGCGCCGCCGTGGACATCTGTGCCCGGCCGGCGGCGCAGACCGTGAGCGACAGAGCCGCGGCGGCGAGCGACGCCGTCAGGTGCCGGACGGCGGCGCCGGCGGGCGCCCGCCGTGCCGGCGCGAGCGCGGTTGGGGCGGTACGCGAGTCTGGGCTTGAAGCGTGGCAGTCATGGGCTCCTCGGATCGGGGGGCAGTGCCGCGAGCATGCGGCGCATCCGGGCGATCTCCGCCGACTGATCGGCGTTCACGTCCGAAGCGAACTGGAAGACGAAACCGTCCTGGGCGGCGCCCGGGGTGTTCACGAGCTGCTGCACCATCGTGAGCGCGCCCTCGTGGTGCTGGATCATGAAGGTCAGGAAGCAGCCGGTCGAACCGCGGGCCGCGCGCGCTGTCGAGCTGGATGAGCTGCGCGGCGGTGAGCATCCCGGGCATCAGCGCCGCGTGGTCCATCCCCGGCATCCCGGCCATGGACGGCGCCCGCCGTGCTCCCGTCCATCCCGGCCATCCGCCGGCTCGCCAGCGTGTCGGCATCGGGGACGGGCTGCTGCCGCTCGCGGAGCCAGCGCGCCATGGCGGCGATCTCGTCCCGCTGCGAGACGGTGATGCGCTCGCACAGCTCCAGCAGGGCCGGGCTCGCGCCGTGGCTCGGCGCCCAGCCGGCCATCAGCACCGCCTGCGCGTGGTGGTCGATCATCCCGGACATGAAGGCCACGTCCGCCGGCGTGAACGGGGGCCGGTCGTTGACGGCCTGGGCCCGGGCGCGCGGCGCGCTCGCGCACACGGCCGCGAACGACACCAGCGCCGCTGCGCCGGCAGACGGGAGGTTCCTCTTCATGACGCGCTCTCAGTTGTACGAATGTGGAGCAAAAAACTAGTCATTCGGGCAGGCAGATGCCAAGTCGCAACTCGGGGGTCTGGCGGGGTGGGGCGCGGTCGGCACCCCGGGACGGCGAACGGGCGGCCGATGCCGGCCGCCCGTCGCGTCGAAAGGGGAATCGCCGGAGCTACGGCGTGGTGCGCGTCAGCTCGTCGGCCAGGGCGCCGGCGTCGTAGACGTGCCGCAGGGCTTCGATGATCCCGCGCGAATCCACCCACACCGATCGGCCCGTGGCCTCGAGGAAGATGAAGTCGAGGGGCAGCTGCTCGATGTTGCCGTCGAAGATCAGGCCGACGATCTGGCCGTCCCGGTTGATGAGCGGGGAGCCGGAGTTGCCGCCGGTGATGTCGTTGGTCGAGACGCCGTTCAAGGGCGTCGCCAGGTTGACCCGGTCCTTCGCCGCGAGCCAGCGCGGCGCCAGGTTCCAGGGCGCCTGTCCGGCGAAGCCGAACGACCGGTCGTACAGGCCGTAGAAGGTCGTGTACGGCTGGCCGAACGTCCCGTTGTAGGGATAGCGCGCGACTTCGCCGTCCGAGATGCGGAGGCTGAAGGTCGCGTCGGGCGCGACGGTGTTTCCGAACACCGCCAGGAGCGCGCGGGCCACCAGCTCGTCATTCTGGTCTTCCTGGTTGGCGAGCGCGTTCTCCCGCGCGATGATCGGCCGGCCGAGCGGGTCGATGACCAGCGCCAGCTTGATGAAGGGGTCCTGCGAGGCTCTGACCGCCGCCGTGCCGCCCTGGAGCAGGGCGCGGCGCGCGTCGGCCGTCCCCAGCTCCGTGGCGCTGACCATCGCGCGGGCCGCCTCCGCGGGCGAGCGCCCGGCGAGGGCCGCGCGCCGCACCGGATCGGTGGCCGGCAGCTCCCGCGCCATCGCGGTGAAGTACGACGTCAAGAGCGCGATCTCCTGCGCCGTGTCGACCGGCGCGGGGCTGTTCAGCATCCGCTCGAGATAGCCGCGGTTGGCGTCCTTGTACGCCTCGAGCCGGGCGCTGTCGGGCTTCGCCGTCTCGACCGGCAGGCGCACCAGCGCGCCCGCCATGTTGAGCAGCCGCGACCGGTACGCGTTGAAGCCGTAGTACCGGCTGTGCACGTCGAGCGTCCGCTGCTCCGCCTTGATGCGGGCGATGTTGTCCCACGCCTGCCCGTAGAGCCGGCGCAGGCTCGAGTCCGCGGTGACCCGGGCGCGGAAATTCCGCTCCCACTCCCGCTTCCGGTTCAGCAGCTGGTTGTCCAGCAGCCCGGACTGGTAGCCGATGTAGGCCTTCTGCGAGTTCTGCAGGTAGAAGATCGTGTTCTCGACGGCCCGGGCCCGCTCCGGGCTCGACCGCGCCAGCTGCTGATAGACCGCGACCATGCTGTTGAGCGCGGTGAGCGTGGCCGGATACTGCACGTCCCTCAGGTACTCGAGCTGCGCGATGGTCTTCAGGCGGCTGGTGTTGCCGGGATTGCCCACCACGAACACCAGGTCGCCTTCCTTGGAGCCGTTGGCGCTCCAGCGGTAGTACTGGTCGACCTTCGCCGGCTGGCCGTTCTCGTACACGCGGAAGAACGACATGTCCATGTCGTGCCGCGGATAGGTGAAGTTGTCGGGGTCCCCGCCGAAGGAGGCGGCGTCGGTCTCGGGCACGAACACCAGCCGCGCCTCGGTCCAGCGGTGGAACCGGTACAGCTTGTACTCGCCGCCGTGGTACATGTTGATGACTTCGCAGTGGCTGTTCGGCGTGGCCTGCTCGCAGCGGTTCTGGATGTCTTCGGTCGCCGAGTCGCGGGCGGCCGCGGCGCGGTCGGCCGTCGCGCCCCGCGGCACGGCGCCGTTCACCCGCGAGCGTGACGTCCGTGATCTCGCTCAGCTGATCGACCGTAGAAGTTGGGGCAGGCGCGTTCCTCGGCGCGGGTCGCCGCGTAGAAGCCGTTGGCCAGGAAGTCCTCGCCGGGCCGCGTCACCGCGTCGGCGCAGCCGCGGGCGCAGTGGTGGTTCGACATGATGAGCCCGTCGGACGAGACGAACGACGCCGTGCAGCCCGGAATCCGGACCGACGACAGCCGGGCGTGGTCGAGCCAGTCCTGCGAGGGGCGGAAGTTGTAGCGCTTGGCCCAGTAGTCGAGCGGCGGCGCGTCGAAGGTCCACATCTTCCCGGTCTCGAGGCCGGGGTACTCGGTCGAGGTGGCGGGCTGCTGCGCGCGGCCGGCGGCCGCGAACGAGAGCCCGAGCGCCAGAGCCGTCAGCGCGCTGCGTGTGGCGAGTCGCATGAAGATGCCTCCAGAGGTGTGCACGGCGTTCCTGCGGGTAACCGCAACAATCAATCCTGTTGGACACGTTGGCGCGAGCCGGCGTCGGCGTGCGGCCGGTCGAAATCCCGACGGGCCGGGCCGGGAATGGGCACCGCTGGCCTTCCGGGGCGGCGAGGCCGGGGCAGGGCATCGTTGATGCAGCCGCGCCGCCGCAGCTAGATTGGCGCGGTCTGAGTCCGTTGCGCCAGTAGCTCAGCTGGACAGAGCGGCAGCCTTCTAAGCTGCGGGTCGGGGGTTCGAGTCCCTCCTGGCGCATCGCTCCTCCCGAGGCCGCGGCGCCTCTCTGGTGACCCGGCCCCCCGGGGTCGCGACCGCCGGCGGTGACGGTAGGGCCAGCTCCCGGCTGGGCGGCGGCCCTTGACGCTGTATGGCCGGTTCCGCACTGTTGCATGGCCTTGATTCCACTCGCCGCCACGGTCGGAAGGACACGGGGAATGCGCCCTCTGCGCCGTCCGGTTCTCGTCGCTGTGATCGCGGTCGGCCTCGGCTCCGCCGGCTGGGCGGGGCGGGGCGAGGCCGCTTCGACCGCGCAGCGCACGCCGACGGCCCACTGCAGCGACGGGACCTACTACTATGGCCCGAAGAACAGGAAGCTGGCCTGCGCGCACCACCGCGGGGTGGCCGAGTGGCTGGCGGCATCGAACCGCCCGTCGCCGAGGCATCACGCGAGCGCCGGGACAAAGCGCCGCGCCGGCGGCGTCCCCAAGGGCGCGACCGCGCGGTGCCGGGACGGCAGCTACTCGTTCGTTCGCGTCCGCGCCCGGGCGTGCGCCGGGCACCGCGGGATCGCGAAGTGGCTCCGCGCGGTGAGCGCGGCGCGGCCTCACTGATTCCATGTTCAACCACGAGATCTTCGCCGTTTCCTTCGGGCGCTCGCTCGAGGTGACCCGAACCGGGGCGCCGGTCGAGGAGCGGAAGGCGGCCCTGAGCGCCGTGTACGCGCTGACCTCGATCGCCTCGGCGATGATGCGCGTCTACCAGGACATGCTCACGGTCGACGACGTCGGGATCCCCGATTCGCTGCCCTACGTGCCCGGCATCATCGAGCGGATGCGCGATCACGGCGTCGCCGAGGTGGCCATCGGGAAGGGCGCTTCGCCGGTGGAGCTGCTGGCGCTGATCCGCGGCCTCGCCTCCGATCCTCGGGCGGAGGGCGGCATCCAGCGCATCAAGATGCTGCTCCGGGACGCCCGGTCCACGGCGATCATGGTGATCCCCGTGCAGTCCGAAGAGGTCGACGATGTCCGTCGCACCTCCAGCGTGACGCAGGCGTTCGAGGCGGAGGCGATGGAGCGGACGGCCGCGGCCGGAGGCCAGCTACCGCCGCCGGCCGCCGCGCCGGCGCCGCCGGTCGAGCTGCCGGCGATGATGCACGCGGTGGACCTCTCGCTCGAAGCGCACATCAGGGGAGCACCGGGTGGAGCCGCCGAAGCCACTCGCGGCGCCCCTGGGCCTGTCCCCACCGATCGAGACCCTGGCGCAGCTGTCGGGCCTCACGACCGCCGGCGTCCGGTCCGCCGAGCCGGGTGCGGTACCCGCAGAGGTGCCGACCTTCGGGCTGCCGGTCGGCCCCGCGCGCAAGTCGCTCTCGGCCTCGCTGGCGGTGGTGGCGCGCGAGCCCTACGCTGCCGGCGTGCTCGACGCGCTGACCGAGCTGTTCCTCGGCATCCAGGATGCGCTGGAGGCCGGCGAGGTCGAGCCGGCCGTGCACGCGATGGCGGCCATGATCGCCTGGGAGCCCGAGGCGCCGGTGGGCAGCCCGCGCAACAGCTACCGGATCGTGCTGCAGCGGCTGCTCACGCCCGAGCACCTGAAGCGGGTGGCGCCGTTCGTCAGCGATCCCCGGCTCGGCCACGAGGCCACGAAGGTGATGCAGCGCGGCGGCGCCGACGCGGCCGTGGTGCTCCTCGGCCGGCTGGCGGCCGCCGACGAGCTGAGGGAGCGCCGGGCGCTGGTGACGGCGCTCCGCGGCATACCGGAGGGCCTGGACCAGGTGGTCCACATGCTCGAGAGCTCGCAGTGGACCGTGGTCCGCAACGTCGCCGAGGCGATGGGCGTGCAGCGGGTCGAGGAAGCGGTCCCGGACCTGGTCAGGTGCCTCGCCCACAGCGACGCGCGGGTGCGGCGCGCGGCGGCCGTCGCGCTGGCGAAGATCGGTACCTCGGCCACCGTGGAGCCGCTGCGCCACGTGCTGAAGGAAGGCGACCCCGAGCTGCGCGCGCTGATCGCCGCGAGCATCGGCGGTCACACGTCGCGGGCGCTGGCGATGCCGCTGGTGGCGTTCGCCGAGCAGGAGCAGGACCTCGACGTGCTGCGCGAGTACTACCGCGCGCTGGGGCGCATCGGCTCGCCGGACGCCGTGCAGGCGTTGATCCAGGCGGCCGAGCCGGGCGGCCGGCTGCTGGGGCGGCGCCCCGCGGCGAACCGCATCGCGGCCGTGGACGGCCTGCGCATTTCCGGCGGCGCCGCCGCCGTGACGGCCCTCCAGGGCCTCGCGCGGGACGGCGACAAGGCGGTCCGCGAGTCGGTCGTCCGCGCGCTCGAGGAGCTCAAGGCGCGAGCCGCCTCGGTCGGCTCCTGAGGTCGCTGGGTCGAGCGGTCACCCGCTCGACGCCGCCCAGGCAGCCGGCGTCGCCAGGAACGGGGCGATCCCTCCGGCGTATCACATCCCCAATGCGGCTCGCGTCGGGCACGCTCCTCACCTCCCTCGCTCTCGTCGCGCTCCCCCGCGCGGGCGCCGCCCAAGCAGCCGATTCGGGCGGCCGGGCCGCCGCGACGGGCGCCGCCCAGGCTCCGGCGACGCGCGACTCCGCGACTGCCTCCTCCGCCGCGCCCGCGCCGCTCGACGCCGACTCCATCGCCGCCCGCGCCATCGCGCGACGGCACGCGGCGCTCGCCGCCTTCCAGCACGTTTCGTACGACGCGTTCGTGAAGCTGGTGGCCCGGGACTTCCGACGCCCCACCGACTCGACGGGATCGGTCGTGTTCATCAGCGAAAAGCGCAGCACCGCGTACTGGGAACATCACCGGCGCTACCAGGAGACCGTGACGGCGCGGCGTCAGACGCGCGCCTTCGAGGTGCCGCGAAGCCTGGTCGCGGTGGACGACATCCTCGACGTCGAGCGCAGCCACGTCGGCCTGGCGACGTACACGTCCGCCGAGCGCGCGGGCGGGAGCGAGCGCGGGAGATCCGGCCGGGGGCGGACCGCCGCGTCCGGCTACTCGGTCCTGTCGCCGTTCGCGCGATCGGCGCCCGAGTCGTACGCCTACCAGCTCCTCGATACGGTCAACGTGGACGGCCGGCGGGTCTTCCGCCTCGCCGTCATTCCGCGCTCCAGCGCCACGCCGCTATTCGTCGGCACCGTGGAGGTCGCCGACTCCACCTTCGACCCCGTCGCCGTGGACCTGGGCGTGAACGAGGGCGTCCAGTTCACGTCGGTCACCAACCTGCGCTACCAGGAACGCCTCCACGACGTCGGCGGCGGCCGCTGGATGCCGTACGAGATCCGCCTCGCGGGAGAGGTGCGGCCGAAGATCACCGTTCCCGGCGTGCCGCGCACCATCGCCGGCGTCCCGGTGCCGGGCCTTCCGGAGCGAGCTCGCCTTCGAGCAGGTCGCGTTGCTCGACGACTACGCGTTCGACCAGGGGGATGAGCCGAGCGGCCTGGGCGAGTACCGGGTGGTGGTCCGCGACGGCGCCGACCGTCCGGACCGGGCCGCGTGGGAGACGCCCCCCGCGGTGCCGCTGACCGTGGCCGAGAGCACGGCGTGGGAGCGCGCCGACTCGATCGGGCGGAACCCGCCGTTCCTGGTGAGGGTCGGGGAGAGCGTCGGCGCCGTGGTGGGCGTGGTCGCGGCCCCCGGCTTCTTCCACTACAACCGCGTGGACGGCTACTACCTCGGCGCGGCCCACGACTGGCGCGCCGGCCCGGGCGCTGCCTTCACCACCAGAGCGGGCTACGCGCTCGGGAGCGAGGTCTGGCAGTATCGCGTCGGCGGCCAGGTGCGATTGTCGGAGGCGCAGCGCCTGTGGGTGGGCGCGTGGTACCACGACGAGACCGTCGCCCACCCGACGCTGATCTCGTCCGAGTACAATCCGACCTTCCGCGCCGTGTTCGCGCGCGTGGATCCGCTCGACTACTACCGCGAGCGCGGGGTTTCCGTCTCGCTCGGGATGAAGCTCCTCGACCTGACGCGCCTCGACCTCGGCTACGACGACGCTCGCCAGACGAGCCTGGACACCCTGCCGGGCTACTCCTTCCGCTCGAGCCGCTACCCGCCGCGCGGCAACCTGCCCATCGCCGACGGCCACCTCAGGTCGGTGTCCGCGGCGCTCTCCTACGATTCGCGGGAGTTCCTGCGGAACCGCGGCGAGGACTACAGGCTGAGCGCCCCGAGCTGGACCAGGGTCTCGGTGGGCGTGGAAGCCGCCGCGCCGTCGGTGATCGCGGACGACTTCTCGTACCGGCGCTACACGCTCCAGCTCGAGCGCGCGCAGCCGCTGCTGGGATTCGGGACCACGACCGTGAGCGCCAGCGGGCGGGATCGCCACGGGCCCGGTGCCGCCGCAGCGGTACTTCACGGTGGACTTCGGCCAGGAGTTCCTCGCCGTCGAGGGCAGCGGCTTCACCACCCTGGAGCGGACCAACTACTACGGCACGCGCGCCGCGGTGCTCACCGTGCGCCACGACTTCGGCCGCCTGCTGTTCGCGCGGAGCGGACTGCCGCTGATCCGGCGCCTGCCGTTCAGCGTGAGCCTGTTCGGCGGCGTGTTCTGGACGAGCTTCGTGGGCCACGTGCCATATCCCGGGGACACGATGCTCGCGACGGCGCCGTCGCCGTACCGGGAGGTCGGGGTCGCGCTGGGCAACCTCACGCCGTTCCTCTCCCCCTTCAACCTCTCCGTGCACTTCGCCTGGCAGCTCTCGGCCTATCCGACCAGGCGGTTCCGCTTCGGATTCGGGCTGACGGGGCCGCTGACCAGAGTTGCAGACGCTGCAACTCTAGAACAGCCCCACCACCTTCCCCGTCTTCAGATCCAGGTCCACGTCGTAGTAGACCGGCCGGGTCGGCAGGCCCGGCATCGTCTGCATCGTGCCGCACAGGGGATAGAGGAAGCCCGCGCCGACCGACGCGCGGATGTCGCGGATCGGCAGCCGCCAGCCGGTCGGCCGGCCCTTGAGCGCCGGGTCGTGGCTCAGGCTGAGGTGCGTCTTGGCCATGCAGATCGGCAGCTTGTCGAAGCCGAGCCGCGTGTACAGCTCGACCTTGGCCTCCGCCTCCGGGAGGTAGTCCACGCCGTCGGCGCCGTAGACCTGCGTCGCGATCGTCTCGATCTTCTTCTTGATCGGCCAGTCGAGCGGGTAGAGGAACTCGAAGTGGTTGGTCTGCTTGCGCCGCGCCCACCACCGCCTCGGCCAGCTCGATCGCGCCCTTGCCGCCGTCCATCCAGTGGGTGCACTTGAACGCGCCCTCGGCGCCGGCCTCCCGCGCGATCTTCTGCACCAGCGCGACCTCGGCGGCGTGTCGTACTTGAACGAGTTCACGGCGACGCACGACCGGGACGCCGAACAGCTTGGCGTTCTCGATGTGCTTGGCGAGGTTCGACGGCGCCCTTCTCGAGCAGCGCGAGGTTCTCCTCGGTGTACGCCGGGTCGAGCGGCCGGCCCGCGACGACCTTGGGCCCGCCGCCGTGCATCTTGAGCGCGCGCACGGTGGCCACGATCACGATCACGTTCGGCACCAGGCCGGAGTAGCGGCACTTGATGTCGAGGAACTTCTCCATGCCGATGTCGGCGCCGAAGCCCGACTCGGTGACGACGTAGTCGGCGAGCTTGAGGGCGATCTGGTCGGCGACGATGGAGGAGTTGCCGTGCGCGATGTTGGCGAACGGCCCGGCGTGGACGAAGGCCGGCGTGCCCTCGAGCGTCTGCATGCAGGTTGGGCATGATCGGCGTCCTTCATCAGGACGGTCATCGCGCCGGCCACGCCGAGGTCCTCGGCGGTCACCGGCTCGCCGGCGTGGCTGGTGCCGATCACGATGCGGCCGAGCCGCTCGCGCATGTCCTCGAGGCCGGTGGTGAGCGCGAGGATCGCCATCACCTCGCTCGCCACCGAGATGTCGAAGCCGGTGAGCGCGCTCGTTGCCCTTCTCGGCGTCGCCCAGGCCGACCTGGACCCGGCGGAGGAAGCGGTCGTTGACGTCGAGCACCCGCTGCCAGGTGATGCTGGCGGGGTCGATGTCCAGCCGGAACAGGCGGCGCATCTCCTCGGGCGTGAGATCCTCGAGCGCCGGGCCTTGATGCCGAGCCGCTTGGCGCGGGTGCGCGATGCCCCGTGGCGAAGCTGCCGTCGGGGCACAGGGCGCGGCCGAGCTTGGCGTCGTCGGGGTTGGCGCGCTCGTGCAGGATGCGCGCGTCGATGCGCGGCGGCCAGCAGGTTGTTCGCGGCGGTGACGGCGTGGATGTCGCCCGTCAGGTGGAGGTTGAAGTCCTCCATCGGCACGACCTGCGAGTAGCCGCCGCCGGCGGCGCCGCCCTTGATGCCGAAGGTCGGGCCCTGCGAGGGCTGGCGGATGCAGGTGAAGACGCTTCTGCCGAGGTGGGCGCCGAGGGCCTGGCTGAGGCCGACCGTCGTGGTCGTCTTGCCCTCGCCGAGCGGCGTCGGCGTGATGGCGGTCACGTCGATGTACTTGCCCTGCTTGCGCCTGCTCGAGCCGGTCGCGCACGTCGAGGTGGACCTTGGCCTTGTAGCGGCCGAACAGCTCCAGCTCGCTCGCCTTGAGGCCCGCCTCCTCGGCGATCTCGAGGATGGGCCGCAGCTTGGCGGCCTGGGCGATGTCGATGTCGCTCGGCACGGGGCGCTTGATCTTGACGGACATCAGCCTGGATCTCCGGCGAGCAGGTCAGGGACGATCGCGCGCGGGGCGCGAGCGGGAAGGGGACCAATCTACTTGTACGTGCGAGGAGTTGCAGCGTTGCGGGGTCGCGGACGATCAGCGCGCTGGAACGACGGTCCCGAGTGCGCCGCAGGTGGAGCAGACGCGCCAGGCGCCCTCGGGGCGCTGCGATGCCCTAACTCGGCCTATTCCGGGGAGTTGACTTGCCTCCACGGGCCGTCTAGCTTTACATGCTCGCCGCGAACTTTCTTGGGTCGCGGCCGCTCTTTGAAAACTGAAGTCGGAGAGTGCGGAACTCGGGTGGCCCCGTTTGACCGGCAGCGTACTCAGAAGCGAAGCCGGGAGGGGACACCAATTCTGAGTTTCTGTGATTCGGACGACCATGTCGTTCGGTCAATGAGCTGATTCAAACGTTGGAGAGTTTGATCCTGGCTCAGGACGAACGCTGGCGGCGTGCCTAACACATGCAAGTCGAACGGGCCTGGGGGCAACTCCAGGTCAGTGGCGGACGGGTGCGTAACACGTGAGCAACATGTCCGACGGTGGGGGATAGCCGGCCCAACGGCCGGGTAATACCGCATGTGGTCACCTTGGGGCATCCCTGGTGATCAAAGTGAGGGCAACCTCACGCCGATGGAGTGGCTCGCGGCCTATCAGCTAGTTGGTGAGGTCACGGCTCACCAAGGCTACGACGGGTAGCTGGTCTGAGAGGATGACCAGCCACATTGGGACTGAGACACGGCCCAGACTCCTACGGGAGGCAGCAGTGGGGAATATTGCGCAATGGGCGAATGCCTGACGCAGCGACGCCGCGTGTGGGATGACGGCCTTCGGGTTGTAAACCACTGTCGGGGGGGACGAAGGCCCGGCGGCGAATAGCCGACCGGGATTGACGGTACCCTCAAAGGAAGCACCGGCTAACTCCGTGCCAGCAGCCGCGGTAATACGGAGGGTGCGAGCGTTGTCCGGAATCACTGGGCGTAAAGGGCGCGTAGGCGGCTAGGTAAGTCACGTGTGAAAGGCCGGGGCTCAACCCCGGAACGGCATGTGAGACTGTCTGGCTTGAGCACGGTAGAGGCGGGTGGAATTCCTGGTGTAGCGGTGGAATGCGTAGAGATCAGGAAGAACACCGGTGGCGAAGGCGGCTCGCTGGGCCGTTGCTGACGCTGAGGCGCGAAAGCGTGGGGAGCAAACAGGATTAGATACCCTGGTAGTCCACGCCGTAAACGATGGGCACTAGGCGTCGGGGGGAGCGACCCTCCCGGTGCCGTCGCTAACGCAATAAGTGCCCCGCCTGGGGAGTACGGCCGCAAGGCTGAAACTCAAAGGAATTGACGGGGGCCCGCACAAGCGGTGGAGCATGTGGTTTAATTCGATGCAACGCGAAGAACCTTACCTGGGCTTGACATGCACGTGCAAGCCGGTGGAAACACCGGTCCTCCTTCGGGACGCGTGCACAGGTGCTGCATGGCTGTCGTCAGCTCGTGTCGTGAGATGTTGGGTTAAGTCCCGCAACGAGCGCAACCCTCGCTCCCAGTTGCCAGC
>CAVSQA010000028.1:0-282291 GCA_963729955.1 uncultured Gemmatimonadales bacterium | reverse complement strand
ATCCGTTCGTCGATGACGTGCGAGCCCCAGCCGGTCCAGTAGCCGTCGCGGCTGAACCACGAGTCGTCGCTGGGCACCGCGAAGAAGCCCCGGTTGCCCGCGTCCCACCACTGGGTCTGAGCAGGTGCCCACCATCGCGGCCTGCAGCGCCGTATCGGTCACCTGGCCGAGCACCAGGGCATCCACCGGCTGGAGGTGGTAATGATCCGAGCTCCTGGCGCTGTCCACCATCGCGTGATAGGTGAACCAACCGAGCTGCGGCCGCCACAGCGTTGGAAGCGCGGCGCGGATGCGCGCGGCCGCGTCGCGCCAGGCCACCGCACTGTCGCTGAGGCCGGCGGCGGGCAGCCGCCACGCCGCCTCGTCCTCCAGCTCGGCAAGCCGGTCGAGGGCGTAGGCGGCCAGGGCGTCGACGTAGGGATCCTCGGTGAGGTACGGCTGGTCGGTGGCCGAGAGCGGCGACATCTCCGAGTAGGTGCCGAAGCTCACGCCCTCGACGAGGCCGTCGCCGTTGTGGTCGGTCCGCAGCACGTAGCGGGCGATACGCCGCAGGTACCGCAGCTCCGACCCGAGCCACGCCGTATCGCGCGTGGCGCGGTAGCAGGCGTACCCCTTGAGGATCTCGTACGGATCCTTGTCCCCCATCCAGCGCCCGCCCGAGTCGTCGGTCCAGACGTAGGTCCCGCGCGCGCCGAGCCGGTTCCAGATCTCGTGGCGCTGCGCGCCGGACGGATCGGCGTACTGCTTCATCAGGGCGTATTCGGAGCAGACGACCTCGGGGTCTCCGAGCTGCAGGGCCGTGGTCGCGCCGTACCACCCGTCGCGATCGAACGCCGCGAGAAACGTGTAGGACCCCGCCGGCATGTTGCGGAAGGTGGCGATGCGATCGTAGCGCAGCATCGGCTGCGCGGCCCCCAGCACGTGTGCGAGCAGGATGGCGACGTCCGGCGACGGCGTCCTCACCCGCGGGCCCGCCACCGCACGGAGGGCGGGGTCGTCGCTGATCGCCTGCGCGAGGGCGGCCACCGCGTCGTCCTCCGTGTCGCCCCGGCCGAACACCACCTCGGCGCGCATGCGTCCCCGGCTGTCGCGCGAGGGCTCCAGGGCCAGCACCAGGCGCCCGACCGCGCGGCGCTCCCGGCCCACCGCCCCGCCGAAGCTGTTCGTCAGCACGATCGAGGTCGTCTCGGTGCGGATCGCGGCCCGCGTGCCGCGGCCGGGCGCGATGGCGATCACCGTGTTGGCGATGGTCGTGTCTTCGAGGAACGCGATGTGGCGGCCGTCGTCGACCCGGATCCGGTCGCGCACGCCATAGCCCACCGAGCGCCAGCGGTGCTCGTACAGGTCCGCGGGATCGATGGTGACGAGCACCGTGCGGTTGTACGGCCAGCGCGGCGCCGTGATGACCAGTTCGCCCGCGGCGGCGGCGGTATCCCCCTGGGCCTCGACCTCGAGCGGCGCCCCGATGGCCGAATCCGCCACCAGGAGCGTCACGCGCCCGTCGGAGGAGAAGCGCACGCTGTCGGGGAACGGCGCCACCTCGGGCGCTCGCTCGCCGGGGTGGGCTCCCTCCACCCGGATCCACCCCGTGAACGTCACGGGGTTGATCGTGACGTCCCGCAGCACGACGCCGCCGGCCGCGCTATCGGTCGCCACCCAGAACTGGAAATGCGGCAGGAGCACCGCGGTCGGCCGGAAGGCGCGGGTCGCCACGACCGTGATGTCGGGCGCCCCCTGCGCCCAGGCCGGCCCGCGCGCGGTCGCCGACGCGCCGATGCCCAGCAGGGCGCAGGCCAGAACCCGGAAGCCCTGAGGCCTGATCCTGGGTACCTCCGTTCGCTTTACCGTCAGCCCCTCCTCCAGAGCACCGTTCACGACGCCGGGAGCATAGCCCTGCTGCGGCTCTCTTGCCAGCATCGCCGCCCGGCACCACATTGGCCGGAACCTACCTGGAGAGCACGGCGTTATGGGCGCAATCGTCTTCCTCGTCATCCTCGTCGTCATCGTCCTGTGGGTCGTGAGCGCCTACAACGGCCTCATCGCACTCAAGAACCAGACGGTGAACGCCTGGAAGCAGATCGACGTGCAGCTCAAGCGGCGGCACGACCTGATCCCCAACCTGGTCAACACCGTCAAGGGCTCGATGGAGTTCGAGAAGGACACCCTGCAGGCCGTGGTCGATGCCCGTTCGAAGGCCATGGCGGGCGGGGGGGGCGTCAAGGAGACGGCCGCGGCGGAGGGCATGCTGACCGGCGCCCTGGGCAAGCTGTTCGTGGTGATGGAGCACTATCCCGACCTCAAGTCGTCGCAGAACGTGCGCGATCTGCAGGAGGAGCTGGCCACCACCGAGAACAAGATCGCGTTCGCCCGGCAGCTCTACAACGACGTCGCGACCGGCTACAACACCAAGCAGCAGCAGTTCCCGACCAATCTGGTGGCGGGCCTCGCCAAGGCCGAGATCGCCGAACTGTGGGAGATCGAGGACAAGGCGGAGCGCGCCGTGCCGGCCGTGGACCTCTCGCTGAAGAAGCCGCAAGGGTGACCGCGGGCCCGAACCTCTTCGAGCAGCAGGCCAAGAACCGCCGGCTCACGGTGGCGTGGCTGGTGCTGTTCATCCTGTTCTTCGCCTGGCTCGGCTTCGGCGGCGACCTCGCGCTGTACCTGGCCGCGGCATCCCGCACCGAGGGCCAGGTGGCGTACCGGTTTCCGTGGATCGGCATCGTGGTCACCACCATCGCCGCGATCGTCGCCTGGGTGTCGTGGCGGAAGGGGCCACAGCAGGTGCTGTGGTCCACGGGCGCGCGGGAGCTGACCGCGCCGCAGACGTTCGAGGAGAAGCAGCTGGTCAACGTGGTGGAGGAGATGGCCATCGCGGCGGGGCTGCCGAAGCCCAAGGTGTACGTCGTGGACGACCCGGACCCCAACGCCTTCACCACGGGCCGCGACGCCGCCACCTCCTGCATCGCCGTGACCACGGGGCTCCTCGCCGCCGTCAATCGCGAGGAGCTGCAGGCCGTGATCGCGCACGAAATGGGGCACGTGCGCAACCTCGACGTGCGGCTGATGACCCTCATCGCCGCGCTGGTGGGAGTGATCGTCGTGCTGTCGAACGGGATGGGCCGGATGCTGCGCGGGGGCGGCGGCCTGCTCGGCGGGAAGGGGCGCAAGGGCGGCGGGGCCTCGCCATCGCGGCGCTGATCGTGTTCGTCCTGTGGGTCATCACCCTGATCCTGGCGCCCATCATCTCACGCATCATGGCGATGGCGGTCTCGCGCGACCGCGAGTATCTGGCGGACGCCACCGGCGCCGAGCTCACCCGCAATCCCGCGGCTCTAGCTTCGGCGCTCGAGAAGATCGAATCGCACGAGGCCCCGACCACGCACATCAAGGAAGGCGCCGCGCACCTGTGCATCGCGGACCCGCTCGGGCGCGACGTCAACCTGAAAGAGGGGCGCCTGGCCGACCTGCTCGCGACCCACCCTCCGATGGCGATGCGGATCACCCGCCTCAAGGGCATGGCGTTTCAGCAGCTCAAGGCGTCAGGTCAGCTGCCCGCGACCTGACCGCGCGGCGCGCGGCCGGTGACCTCCCTCGGTTGGCTCCTGTTCGGTGTCGCCGCCCTGCTGGCGGCCGGCCTCGTGCTGTGGCTCACCCGGCAGGCCACGGCCGTGCTTCGCGCCCGGATGCGCCGCTGGGCGCGCGGCACCGTCCTCGACTTCCAGGCCCGCATTGCGCGCTACAAGCTGGTCTCCCGCCGCGCCATCCACGACGAGCTGATCCTCGACCCCGTCGTGGTGGGCGCGATGCGGGATCACCGTCGGCACCAGAAGCTCACCGAGCTCGAAGTGCGCGTGCGGGTCGAACGGTACATCGACGAGATCCTGCCGTTCTTCAACGTGCTCTCCTACTACCGGCTCGGCTACAACCTCGCCAAGGCCACCCTGAACGTGCTCTACAAGGTGACCGTGGACTACCAGGACGAGGCGGCCCTGGAGCGCATTCCCCGGCGCGACGTCGTGGTCTACCTGATGAACCACCGCTCCAACGCCGACTACGTGGTCGTGGCCTTCGTGCTGGCTCGTGGCGTGGCGCTGAGCTACGCCGTGGGCGAGTGGGCCCGGGTCTGGCCGCTGGAGACGATCTTCAAGTCGTTCGGCTCGTATTTCATCCGGCGCCGCTACCGCGAGCCGCTCTACCACGCCGTGCTCGAGCGGTATGTGCAGCTCATCACCCGCCACGGCGTCACCCAGGGGCTCTTCCCCGAGGGCGGGCTGTCGCGGGACGGGAGGCTCCGGCCGGCCAAGATCGGGCTCCTGGACTACATCGTCGGGACGCTGCGGGAGGAGGCCTTCGACCGCGATATCTGGTTCGTCCCGGTCGCCCTCAACTACGATCGCACGCTCGAGGACCGGGTCCTCATCCAGGAGTGCCTCGATCCCGAGCTGCGGCTGTCGCGCCCGCGGCAGGCCTGGAGCGTTCTTCAGTACCTGGGCCTGAACGCGGCGCGGTTCGTGACGGGGCGCCTGAAGCGCTACGGCCGCGCGGCGGTGAACTTCGGCACGCCGCTCTCGCTCAAGGGTTGGCTCGCCGCGCAAGCGACCGACGTGCTCGCCCTGCCGAGGGAGGCGCGCCTCCCGCACATCCAACGCCTGGCCGACGACGCGATGGAGCGCGTCCGCGCGATCGTGCCGGTGACGGCCGTGGCGCTGGCCTCCGCCGCGCTCCTCTCCTTCGAGCGGCACGCGGTCACCTTGCCGGAGCTGCTCGAGCGGATGGGGGACATGCGGGATCGGCTCCTCGAGGTCAACGCCAAGGTCGTGCGGGCCGACCGGTCGATCGAGACGACCTGGGCGAACGCGCGGCGGATGTTCCGGATGCGGCGCATCGTGCTGGTGTCGGGGTCCACGGTCGCGGTCATGCCGCGGCAGCGGCCGCTGCTCGAGTACTACGCCAACTCGATCGCCCATCTGTTGCCGGCGCCTGAGACGACGCTGCATCGTATGACGCCGGCGGCGGAGGTGGACGGGTCGTTGTATCGGTTGAACGAGCCGCCGAAGAGAGGGTCGTTAGGGGCTGGGGACGTAGGGGTGTAGGGAATCCGCCAGCTCGCACTCCCCAGCCCCTAACCCCTAGCCCCTAACCCCGCTGTATTATTCCCCGCATGCCCGCGCCCAGTCTCGCTTCCCGATCTCGCCGTCGGCGCCCACGTCGAGGAACCGCTCCTCGTGTGGGACGTGGAGCAGCGGACCCAGAGCGACGGGAATCCCTACGTCATTCTCACGCTCGCCAACAGCACGGGCCGGGTGAAGACGGCGCCCTTCTGGGCGTCCGACCTTCACAAGGTCGAGGGGATCCAGAAGGGCGCCGTGATCAGCGTGATCGGCGAGCTGGGCATGTACCGCACGGACCGGCAACTCAAGGTGTCGAGCGTTCGCCCCGTGCCGCGCGAGCTGGTCGACTGGTCGCGACTACTGCCGTCGGTGGGCGACGTGGCCCCGTGGTGGAGCACGCTCGAGAAGTGGCGGACCGAGCTGGCCGACGGCCCGTGGCGGCGGGCCGTGGCCCTGTTCTACGACGATCCGGATTTCCGGGCGCAGTACGAGCGATGCCCCGCGTCGCTCACCAACCACCACGCCGAGCTCGGCGGCCTCCTCAAGCACACGGTCGAGGTCGGCGCCATCGCGCGGCAGACCACCAAGGTGTGCGGCGCCGCCTGGGACCTGGTCCTGGCCGGGGTGCTGCTCCACGACATCGGGAAGCTCGAGGCCTACCGCTGGGATGGACTGTTCGAGATGACGGAGGCCGGGAGCCTCCTCGGCCACGTGGTGCTGGGATCGCTGATGCTCGACCGCCGTCTCGACGAGCCGGAGCAGCCGGTGGTCGGTGACAGTGAGCGCCTGCTGCTCCAGCACATGGTGCTGTCGCACCACGGCGAGCTGGAGTTCGGCAGCCCGGTGCGCCCCATGACACTCGAGGCCGAGGTGCTGCACTACGCCGACAGCGCATCCGCCGCCACGGCCAACTTCGCCGCCGCGCTCAAGGCGGCCGCCAATTTCGGAGAGGGCGAGCCGGTCTCCAGGCCCATCTGGTCGCTCGACCGGCGCCGCATCTACCGCGGCCCCTCGTGACCGACTGGCGGCTGGGCAGGATGCTCCTGTCGCGCGACGCGATCGCCGCCCGGGTAAGCGACCTCGGGGCTGAGCTGAACGCGCGATTCGCGGGCCGGTCGCCCGTGGTCGTGGCGGTGCTCAAGGGCGCGACCGTGTTTCTCGCCGACCTGCTTCGCCGCCTGACGGTCCCCGTCGCCGTGGACTTCGTGCGCATCGCCTCCTACGGCGCGGGCACCACGCCCGGGGAGATCCGTTTCATCAAGGATGTCGAGCTGCCCCTGCAGGGCCGCGACGTGATCGTGGTGGACGACATCGTCGACACGGGGGGGACCCTCGCCCGCCTGCGGCAAGCTCTCGACAGCCATCACCCCGCATCCATCACGACCGTCGCGCTGCTCAGGCGGGCGCCGAAACGGCGCCTTCCGCCCACGCTGGATCTGGTGGGGTTCGAGCTCGAAACCGACGCGTTCGTGGCGGGCTACGGCATCGACTGCGCCGAGCGCTTCCGCGAGCTCGACGCCATCTACGTGGTGGAAGGAACGAGGTAACCGGATGTCTCCAGCCCCGGACCGGCGCGCCACCCAGGAGTTCGCCGAGCGCTCGGATGCGCTCGCCGCCTTCCTCAAGGCGGCCGGACGCGCGCCGCGGCTCATCACCGTGGACGACAGCGCGGGGTGCCCGCTCTACCACGCCCTGGCCGCCCTTCAGTGGACGGGCGAGACGGGGCTGTTCCAGCCCTCCGACCGCCTGCACGCGGCCTGGTTCGCGGCGGAGACGGGCGTGGCCGTGATCGAGCGCCTGGTCGACGGGAAACCGGTCTACCGGTTCCTGGGCCCCCGCATCGAGGCGCCGCAGAAGACCCCGGTTGACGGCACTCCGGTGGTGGACGAGGCGTACGTGCTGGGCTACGAGTTCTCCGAGCGATGGAACGCCATCGCCCATTTCCTCGTGACCTCACAAGGGCGCGGAGCGCTGCTCGCGCTCTTCGCGGCGCGCGCGCCCGAGCTGGATCACGTCCGGCGCTGGCTGCTGGCGTTGTTCCAGGGACCCGTCCCCGAGGGCGGCGACCATCTCCACGCCGCCTGGTTCGCCACCACCGGCGCCGGGTTTCTCTTTCCTCCGACGACCCTCGCCGATCGCCGCAGTCGAGGCTGGGCGTACGTCGAGCTGGGCAGCTCCCGGGAGGACTAGCCGCCGCGGCGTACGCTCGCCGCGCGGCACGGTGGCAGGTGTGGAAACACGACGGCCCGCCTGGGTCTCCCCAGACGGGCCGTCGCCGAAGCGGTTACCCGGAGCCGAGGGATCGCTCCCTCGTTTTTCTTTCCACGGCCACCGGTTGTCTGTTGTCAGGTTCCCGGTAGGGCCGCCGAAAGCTCCGGCTTCCATCCCCACGCAGCGTGGCCGCGCCACATGGTTCACCACCCCGAGCGCTTCGAGTCCGGCCGGATCGCGTACCGACCTCTCGAAGAGCACCCCGCTGCGCCACGGCGAAGTGGGTGAGGCGCGCGATTGGCCTCACCTGCCCAAGTCAGCGGGTGCCCTGGGATCGACAGGCGCCTGTGCCCTTGTTTGCATTGGCGCCCTCCCCCAAGCTGCCGCTCGGGCCCATCAGCAGGCGTGGACCGAGCAGGGCCCGATCCCTTCCCCACTGACGACGCCGCGAATATACGCTTCGCCGTGAGACCTGCAAGTGCCGGATTTGCTTCGGGTTACAACATTCCGATGTGCGCGAAATGTGGACGCCAACCCCAGGGTGCCAAACGGGTTCCGCGAAGTTTCCCCACGATGTCGACATGTGGATTGCCGCGAAGTGTGGAGTCTTCGCCTGGCCGCCCGCCGCCGTAACTCCGGTGGTCGGGAGTTGCCCGACACACCGGGACCCACGCCTGCGTCAATTCGGGGCGGCACCGGCGTAAGGCGGGTTCGTCGGCAGTCCGGGCGGAGGTGGCGCGCGGTGCGCCGCCGGCAGGAACCGGTTCAGCTCGCTCATGAGCGCCCGGTCCTTCTCGTGCACTTCGCGGACCTGCGGATAGAAATCACGATAGAAGTGGCGTGCGGACGCTTCGTACTGGTCCTGCCAGGGCGTCCACCGCTCCGGCGCCGCAATCATGCTGGCGACGTTGTCACACTCCGCGGTCGCCACGCTCTTGCTGAACGCCGAGTCGAGGTCCGCGGCCGCGCGCTGGAGAGCGGGATCCGA
The DNA here is from genome assembly GCA_963729955.1 of uncultured Gemmatimonadales bacterium. Taxonomy (GTDB): domain Bacteria; phylum Gemmatimonadota; class Gemmatimonadetes; order Gemmatimonadales; family JACORV01; genus Fen-1245. Next base: position 273,981 of record CAVSQA010000028.1, on the reverse strand, counting down.
CCCGAGCGACTGACGCAGTGTCCCCACCGCCGCAGCATACGTCGTGAGATCCCAGTACAGGTTCCGGCAGCGCACCCAGCGGTCCTGCTCACGCCGCGACAACGTCGCCGGACTGCTGGCCCCGATCATCGGCTGTCCCGAGGTATTCCGGAATGTCCCCACCAGCGTCACGATCGTCGAGTCCAGCATGCGGCCCAGCCGAGCCGCGTACTCCCACGCCTCTTCGGACGTCGTACCGGTGTACGGGGGCATGGCGAGGCCGGCGGTGTAGGTCGCCGCCGTCGTGCTGGACGAGGGCCGGGCCGCTTGAGGAGCAACCGGTGCCGTCGGCCGAACGACCGTGGGAGCGGACGCGGGAGACGGCTGCGTGGCCGTCGGCTGTGCGGCCGCCGGCCGCGGGGCCCCCACGCCGGGCGGCAGTTTGCCTCCCGTGGATGGCGTGGTGGCCGGCTGCGCCTGCGGGTGCTGGGTTGCCGTGGGCGGAGTCTTCTGTGCCCACAGAGGACTCAGCGCACCGCCGGTGGCAAGAAGGGTCGCGAGCACGATCGAGCAGCGCATCATGGAAGCACCTCGACGATCGACGTCTCGGTGAGTGTAACCGTCGCGCGCGCCGGCCGCCACCGCGCGGCAACAGGACGGCGCGGGCCGCAACGCTCGGGCTGCGAGGGGGAGCAGCGTCAGACTACCTTAGGCGCGACGCGCGGTGGGTCCCGCCCAGCGGATGCTACCCGGGACCGGGCCACCGCTCGTGTGCGGATCGTACCCACCGCGCGTCACCCGTCCGTTCCGCCAGGCTTCCAGCAGGCCGGAAGATGGTCGTGCTCAGGCCGCGCCGTAGCGCCTAGCGCCGCGGCTTCCCGTGCGCGCCAGGCTTCTTCGCGTGGGCCGAGCGCTTCGCCCTCGCGGCGGGCCGCCCGGCGGCCTTCGAGCCGGCCTGGTGTTTCCGCGCTGGCGCCACCCCGCCCGCTGGATGCCCGTGGCTCCGGGTCGGTCGCCCAGCCACCCGCTTCCGCTCCTCGCGCGCGGCCTTGCGCGTCGCCGCCTTCTCGGCCTTCACGGCGGCCGCACCCTCGACCTCGGCTGTCACTCGGTCGCCCTCGTCACTCCCGATGAGCCCTCGCCGCACGGCGTATCGGATCAACTCCCGGGCATCCTGGATGCGAAAGGGCCCGACTCCGGCAGCGGCGCGCGAGAGATTCACCATCGCGTCAGCGACGGGACTCCGCAGCACGTGCGCGATGCCGGGAACCGACTCGAGAATACTGGAGATTGCTCCGCTGCTCAGCTCGGTGGCCACGGCGATCTCCAAGCCCCCCAACGCGTTAGGCTACACGATGCCATCGGATGATGGCTCCCGCTGCCCGCTCTGACGGATACGAGGGCCAACCTACCGACCGTGCTGGGGTTCGTCAAGGCGATGCAGCACCCTCATCGCCGCTCGCCGATTCCATAAGATAAGGCCCGGCAACGAGTTACTGTTGCCGGGCCGTCTGTCCACGTTCGGGGACTGCTAGGGTGGCGAACCCTGGGTTCCTATGCGACGACGGCAGGCCGCCCAGACGCGAGCGGTAGGGCAAAAGTGCGCCACGGGAATCCCGTGGGTCACATCGCGGCCCTCAACATCAACCCGGCATTCCAGCCGGTGAAGCTCACCGATTGGCTGGTCGGATTGCCGTTGGCGTCGAGCGCGTTCTCGCTGCCGGTATCGAAGCGCGCCGAGGGCAGCAGCGCGAACCGGTCGCCCACAGCCAGCTGATATTGCAGGCCGAGCGACACGAGCTTGCCGGCGCTCGCCAGCGACGGATCGCCCAGCGTGTAGTTGCGGTACTCGACCTGCGGCCGGAGCACGTTGCGTCCCATCTGGACCGAGCCCGCGGCGCCGAACGCGAGGACGTTGCGCTTCTGGGTGATCGAGCCCCCGGAGATCAGCTGCGAGCCGGGCGAGCGGTAGAGGTCCCACGCATAGACCTGCATGCCCACGTTGCCGATCGGGAACGTCCACGAGCCCTGGCCGATGTAGCGGCTGCCCGACTGAAAGATGGGCGAGCTGCCGAAATCGTCCTCACCGAAGCTGGAATAGGTGAACCCGAGCGAGAACCGGCTCTGGCCGACCAGGCGGTCGGCGCCGACGCGCACGCGGAACTCGCCGCCCGCCTTGTAGCCGCATCCCGCCTTGGCGTTGCTCACCGGGCAGAACGTCGTGTCCGCGAAGGGCGTGAAGTTCCCGTTCAGGCGATAGCTGCCTGCGACGCCCAGGGCCCACCCTCCGACGGGCACCGCGAGCGCAACGCCGGAGGTGACATTGAAACCCGAGCCGAAGCTGGCCACCGGGTATGGAAGGAGGTCGGAGGCGATGGCCCCCGCCGTCAACAGCTGCGCGTCGGTGATCTTGGTCTTGCCGGTCGGGAGGTTCGCCGAGACGCTCAGGACGGCAACGTCCGGAATCAACTGGTACGCACCGCGCACCTGGATATCGGTCAATCCCGAGATGGTCGCGGTCGAGTCGTCGCTCCCCTTCCGGCTCGCCGTCGCATAGCGGCCGCCGAGGTCGAACGTGAGCCGCGCACTCGCCGGCCAGATCACCGCGAACGGCACCGCGACCTCGGACACGCTCTTCATGCCCAGGCCCGCCTGGTAGCTCACCCCACGCGCCTCCACCCCCGCGAATCCGGTCACCGGCCCCTGGGCGAGCAGGGGCATCGGCAACAGCGCGGCTCCAGCGACGGTGGCGGCGCGCAACGTCCAGCGCGGCGCGTTCACGAGGGCCTCTTGATGATGATGACGACGCGGCCCGTGACGGCTTGTCCGCCCGCGGTGTTCGTCGCATCAGTAATCGGATTCCCCCGCACCGTGGTGGGCTGCGCCACCCCGCCTCCCTGATTGGCCGTCTCGGTCCCGTTGGTCGGGTTGACGTTGTTCGATCCCGCCGTCAGCGCATCCTGTACGGGCGCCGTCGGCGGGGGGGCCGCGATCGTGGCGCTCTGTGACACCGCGGATTCCACCTGCCCTACGCTCTGCTGCGACGCCGCAGACAGGTTGGACGCGGTGGCCGCGCTCACGGCCGCCGCGCGGAAGTTCGGATCCAGCGACGAGGCCTGGCTGAAATCGGCCTGCGCCGCCCCGAAGTCCCCGCGGTCCTGCGCGGCCAGCCCCCGGCTGTAGAGCAGGAACGCCTGCAGGTTCTCAGTCGGCCGTTGGTTGATCGCCTCCTGCTCGGCCGGCGAGAGCTGAATGCCCAGGTTCGTGAAGATCGTCAGGGCGAGCCGCTTTTCGATGTCGAACAGCCGCGACAGGAGGTCCTTCCCCTGGGCGGTGGCCTTGATACCGGCGCTTCCGACGTCCACCACCGCCGCGTTCACCTGCAGCTGGTTGCCCGGCTGGTCGGCGATCGAGCCCTGCACCACCTCCGCGGCCCGCAGCAGGCGGCCCGTCCGCAGCGCCGCGGCCGGATCCGCGCGCGAGGAATCGGAGAGCCGGAGCTCGCTCACGATCGCCTGCATGCGCTCCCGCTCCAGCACGCGAATCTGTCGCGACTTCGCCAGATCGGTCACCAGCAGCTGCGCGAGACCCCGCCGCAGCGGCTGAATGCTGCTGTCGGTCCCGTTGTAGCTGAACGGCATGACCGCGACGGTATTCGACTCGGGCGGCATCGCGGCGATCGTCGCCTCGTTGGCCACGGCCTGCCGGGCCTGGTACACCATTTCGTTCCGATCCACCAGCTCGAGCCGCTGTTGCGCGGTGTGCTTCAGCGCGGCGTCGGACGCGATGGCGACGTAGTGCTGGTACGCGGCGCGGGCCGTGGCGAAGTCGCCCAGCTGCTCGGCGGTCATGCCGAGATAGATCACGGCGACGCCGTTGCCGGGGTCGTGGGCCACCGCGCTGTCCAGCACCGGCCGCGCATCCTTGTAGCGCCCGGCCTTGAAGTACGCGACGCCGAGCCGGGTGAGCGTGTTCGGGTCCTGGGGCCGGTGACTCCGCTCCACCTCGAGCGAGGGGATGGACTGCGGGGTTACATCGCTCACCCGGATCGCGCCGCCGGTGGCGCACGCGCCACAGGCAACAACCAGGGCGAAGCGAAGGACCCTGTTGCCGCGCAGCGCAGGCGTCATCGAGCCATACCTCACTTGTGGAGTGTGCCGCAGAAGGGACGCGCTCAAGTATGCAGGCGCCGAAAAACGCCTGCAAGCTCTCGCCCTCAGGTCGCGGCCGGCCAGACTATACGCGCCAATGGGGCCGGCGCCGTGACACGAGTCACGCGCCGCCTATGATGCCTGGCCTCGCCTCGGCGGAGGGCGCCACTTCATGACCCTAACCTCCGCCTGCGAGAGGATTTCGCTCAGTACCTTCTTGGTGCGCTGATCGATCTTCCAGTCGATGTGCATCTCGAGGCGATAGGCCGAGCGGTCGGCCCCACGGCCCTCCAGCACGAAGCCTTCCGGGGTGACACGGACCTCGTCGATCGGGACGTCGGCTACCAGGTCGAAACTCTCGGCCGCCGGGTCTGTCGCCATAAGACAGCACCTCCCGTCGCCAGAGTTACCCCGCGCCGGGAGGTGCCGCAAGCCGCCTGAGGGCGCCGCTACTCGACCGTGATGACACCCACCATGCCGAGGGCCCGGTGGGGCAGGCAGTAGTAGTTGTACTTGCCTTTCGGCGCGCCGGTGAACGCGATGGTGTACTTCTCGTGCGCCTGGGTCAGGAACGGTCCCATGAGGTCACCCTGGCGTCGCGGCATCGCCTGGTTCAGGATCTCGCGGGCTCCGGCCGGGATATGGTCCTTGTCGAACACCACGTTGTGGGGACCGCCGGAGACGTTCTCGAACTCGATGACGTCCCCTGACTTGATGGTGAAGTCCGCGGGCACGAACAGATACTTGGCGCCCTGCTGCATCATCCGAACCTGGTGCGTCGTCGGCGGCACGGCATGGGTGTTGGGCCTGGCGAAGGCGACGGCGCCGACGGCCAGAAGGGGCAGAGCTACCAGATGCCAACGGTTCATTGCGGCCACACTCCTCAGGTTGGGGAACGCCTCGACGAACGGCGGAGTCCTACCCCGTCAGCGCTCCGATGTGACGAATGGTCTTGGTTGTGAATGAATTCACAAATGGTCGGAATTTCGCAAGACCCTGTGGGAAACCCCTTTGCGCGCCCCCTGACGCGCGGCTAGGTTAGGGGTGGTCGGGGGCTCACCTGCGCCCCGACGTTCCCATCTCGGCCAGGAGCGGCTACCGGACGTGGCAGGCGACGCCATCCAGATGATGGGCACCATCACCGAGGTGCTCCCGAACACCACGTTCCGAGTCGAACTCGAGAACGGCCACGAGATACTGGCGTACGTGTCGGGCAAGATGCGCAAGAACTACATCAGGATCCTCCGCGGCGACCGGGTGGCTGTCGAGCTGTCGCCGTACGACCTCACGCGCGGCCGCATCACGTACCGCTACAAGTGACCCACCGGACACGCGGGCCCTGCGCCGCGTGAACAAGCAGCTCGCCGTCGTCTTCGCGGTCGTCTTCGTCGATCTCCTCGGTTTCGGGATCGTCCTCCCGCTGCTGCCCACGTACGGGGCCGCCTTTCACGTGTCGGCCGCCGCGATCGGGTTCCTGGTCACCAGCTTCTCCCTGCTCCAGCTCGTGGCGGTGCCGGTGTGGGGTGCGATTTCGGACCGGTTCGGCCGGCGGCCCGTGCTCATCGTCGGACTGGTGGGTTCCGCGGCCTCTTACGTGCTGTTCGCGGTGGCCGGCAGCTACGGGGCGCTGCTGGTCTCGCGGATCGTGGCCGGCGCGATGGGCGCGACGATCGGCGTCGCGCAGGCGTACATCGCCGACGTCACGCCGCCCGAGCACCGGGCGCACGCCATGGGGATCCTCGGTGCCGCCTTCGCGATGGGGTTCATTCTCGGACCGGCGCTGGGAGGCATCCTCTCGACGCATAGCTACAGCAGCGCCGGCGTGGTGGCCGCCGCCCTCTGCGCCGCCAACGCCCTGGCCGCCATGGCGTGGCTGCGCGAGCCCCCCAGGCGCGACGCGGCTCACCCGTCGGGCCGGGTACCGCTGGCAAGCCTCGCGGCGCCGCTGGCCGCCAGCTTCCTTCTCACTGCGTCCTTCGCCGTCATCCACGTGACGTTGCCGCTCTTCGGCCGGGACGTGTGGCACGACACGACGCGGCAGATGGGGATGCTGTTCGCCTACATGGGGATCATCTCGGCCGTCGTGCAGGGTGGGCTGGTGGGGAGGTTGGCGCCGAAGGTCGGCGAGAAACGGGTGGCGGCGGCGGGTGGCCTGGTGCTGGCGATCGGACTGGCGCTCGTCCCGGAGGCCACGGGGAGAATGGGGCTGTACGCCGCGCTCGGTGCGCTGTCGGCGGGCTCCGCCCTGGCGACGCCGAGCGTCTACGCGGTCGTCAGCCGGCGGGCCTCGGCTGCGCAGCAGGGGGCGGCGCTCGGGATCACGCAGACGGCGTCCACCCTGGGCCGCATCGTCGGGCCCACGATCGCCGGCTTCCTGATCGGCACGTCCGGACTGAGCGCGCCGTTCTGGGCGGGGGCGCTGCTCGGATTGCTGGGGATGGTCGCGGCGCTGCTCCTGCCTCGCACTTCGGCGCCGCAGGTGGCCTAGCGCGGCCGGTGTCCAATCCTGCTCCAGCGGATGGCCGTGAGAAACGGCAGCGCCCGCCAGGAGTCGTGGTCGAACGAGTAATAGATGAACATGGGCCGCCCGCGAATCACCGCCCGTGGGACAAACCCCCAGTAGCGCGAGTCGAAGGAATTGTCCCGGTTGTCGCCCATCACGAAGTACTGGCCCTGCGGCACCACCAACGGCCCCCAGTTATCACGGCTCGGGTGGTAGGCGTTGCGGTCGACGCTCGGGAGCAGGTAGGAGACCTGCCACTCGCGCATCATCGACTCGCTGGGATCCTCGAGTGAGTCGACGTGCTCGACGTACGGCTCGCGCTGCGCGACGCCGTCGCGCCACAGCACCGCGTGCTTCATCTGCAGCGTGTCGCCAGGCATCCCGACCAGGCGCTTGACGACCTTGACCCCGTCCTCCGTCCGCGAATCGAACACCACGATGTCGCCGCGCCGCGGCTCGCGGATCGCGGGGAGCCGGGTGTGAATCAGCGGCACCTCCGCGCCATACAGGGCCTTGTTCACGAACAGGAAGTCGCCTACCAGCAGCGTCCGTTCCATGCTGCTCGAGGGAATGCGGAACGCCTCGACCAGGAGCGTCCGCAACACGAACCAGATGACCAGCGCGACCGCCAGCGACTTGACCCACTCCCAGGTCGCGTGGCGGACCGTGTGCTTCGGCTTCGGCGCCTTCGCCTCGCTCATGACCGCTCCCCACCGCCGGCACCGCAGGGGCCGGCTGCCTCCGCTGTCCAACTACGCGGCACCGGCGAGCCGGGATTCACGGCACCCAGTCCGCGATGAAGATGTTGGTCTCGTGCGGCTGACTGCCGTGCCGGTTGGAGGCCCAGATGAGCTGCTTGCCGTCGGGGGAGAACATCGGGAAGCTGTCGAAGTCCGGGTAGGTCGTCACCCGCTCGAGCCCGGTACCGTCGAGGTTGACCAGATAGAGGTCGAAATTGCGGCCGCGCGGGTTGGTGTAGTTCGACGCGAAGATGATCTTCCGGTCGTCGGGCGTGAAGTACGGCGCGAAGTTGGCCCCGCCCAGATGGGTGATCTGGTGCCGGTCGGAGCCGTCCGCGTTCATCACCCACAGCTCCATGTCCAGCGGCTGGACGAGATTGCGCCGGAACAGCGCACCATACGCGGCCTGCTCCGCGGGCGTGCTCGGGTGGAAGGCGCGATAGACGATCTTGGTGCCGTCGTGCGACCACCACGGGCCCCCGTCGTAGCCGAGCTCGTGGGTGAGTTGGCGCACGTGCGTCCCGTCGACGCGCATGGTGTAGATGTCGAGGTCGCCGTGGCGCGCCGAGGTGAAGACGATGGACTTGCCGTCGGGCGACACGACCGCCTCGGCGTCGTAGCCGGGGGTCCGCGTGAGCCGGCGCAGGTCCGTGCCGTCCACGTTGGCCGTGTAGATGTCGAAGTCCTCGAGCGCCCACACGTAGCCGTGGGAGTAGTCGGGGGGCTTGGGGCAATCGGGACCCGCCGCCGACGTCGAAGAGAACAACACCCTCCGGTCGTGGTCGTAGAAGTAGCCACAGGTGGTCCGGCCCCGGCCATCGGACACCCGGTGCACGTCGGAGCCGTCCACGTTCATGACGTACTCCTGATCGCACGGGTGATCGCCCCGGGTGCTCTGGAAGACGATCTTCTGCCCGTCGGCCGAGAAGTACGCCTCGGCGTTCTGGCCGCCGAAGGTCAACTGCCGGATGTTGGCGAGGTGGGCCTCGCCGGATTCCGGCTGGACCGCACGCCACGTGGGCTGTTGGGACTGCTGGGGTTGCTGGGCAGGCGCCGCCGCGACCCCAGCGGCGACGCCCAGGCCCGCCACCAGCGCAAACGTTCGGAGATTCATGGCCCGAATTGTAACCCGCTGCGCGGACGGCTTCCAACTCCGCCATTCTACTGGCATCGAGGCGGCGTGGCGGCCGGCGATGCGAGCTCGCCGGCCGGCCGGAAAGCCAGGTACCGCCATCCAGCCGGGGCCGAGTCGGGTGCCGGTGTCTCCGCCCACAGTTGCAGCGCGCAGGGGCCGTGGCTGCCGGCCAGGATCCGCGGCGCGTTGTCCGGCTCGGCCGAGAGCCTGAAGCCGACGGCCGCCAGCTCGATCTGGTCCGCCATCATGCCTCGCGCCCCAGGAAGAAAGATCGGATAGGCCTCCCCCGCGGAGTCGGCGACGTACCCCAGCAGGTCCGGAATGCCGTCCCCGGTGACGTCCTCGAAGGCGAAGGCGCCGATCGTGGCCGCGGACGGCATCACGTCGGAACGCGCGAGGCGCACCGGGGCGCTGTCGCCGACCGCCCACAGGTCCGCCCGCGCCTGCACCACCCCCGGGATGCCCGACTCGACGTCCACCAGGACGAACACCGTCCCGCCGGGCGCCGTCCACGTGTACGCGGCGGCCGCGACGGCATCGGACGAGCCGTAGGTCTGGCGCACGAGCAGCGAGGCTCGCTCCTCGGTGCTCGATGCGGCGGCGAGCGACGCCTGCTCGCGCCTGCAGCCAGGGGCAAGCGCCAGGCACGCGGCGAGCAGCGTCCCCCGGGCCGTCCGTGCCCCGCCGCTCACTCGGGCCCTCCATGCTGCGCCCCGTACACCCGCCGGTACCAGACGTAGTTCGCCAGCACGCTGCGGACGTAGTCGCGGGTTTCGGCGATGGACAGGCGCTCCACGAACAGGTCCTGGTCGCCGAATTCCGGCCACTGCCGCCAGCGAGCCAGGCGCTCCGGACCGGCGTTGTACGTGGCGATGACGGCGTAGACGGGCACGGCGTCGCGCATCAGGCGGTCGTGCACGTAGCGCGCACCGAAATGGAGGTTGAAGTCCGGGACCTCGAGCAGCGCCGGGTCCCACGCCCGCACGCCCTCGCGGCGGCTCAGCTGCCGGGCCGTCGCCGGCAGCAGCTGGCTCAGGCCGCGCGCGCCCGCGCGGGAGCCCGCCTGCACCTGGAACCGCGACTCCTGGCGGACGATGGCCGCCAGCAGCAGCGGATCGACGCAGTGCTCCGCGGCCTCGGCCTCGAAGACCGCCCGGTAGGGCAGCGGGAAGAGGGCGACCGCGACTCCGGGGGTGATGCCTGCCTTCACCCGGGCGGCGGCGCCGAGCAGGATCGCTTCCTGCGCGAAGCCGGCCGCCGCCGCCGCGCCGGCGGCCGCAACCAGGAGCTGCGGCGAGGCATTCGTGTCCCCGATCCACGCTACGGCCTCGGCCCGGGCTTCCGCCGTGAAACCGACGGCCGCCAGCAGCCGGATGCGCTCGGCCGCCCGCCTCGGCGAGAAGGTCCCCGGCCGGGGGGGCGGGAGGGTGGAATCCGGCGCGAGTGAAAGGGAATCACCGAGCAACTCAACGGCGCGGACGCCGTAATAGCCGGTGGGGTCCAGGGCGGCGATGGCGCGCAGCGCGGTCGCGCCGGCGGGGTCGTGCCGCTCTAGGGCGAGCCGGGCGGCCCAGTAGCGCGGCCCCTGCCCGAGCCGCTGGGCGGTGTCGCGCGCCAGCACTTCCGCGAGGCCGGCGGCGGCGGAGTCGGGATAGCCGGCGGCGTACGAACTGAGCGCGAGACGGAAGCGGGCGAGGTTGGCGGCCGGCGTGTCGCCGTAGCGGTGCACGAGCGACTGGTACCAGGCCAGCTCGCTGCCCGGGGTGCCTTGCGCGCGCTCGTGATTGGCGAGGAGCAGCACGGCGGCGGCGGCATTGGAGTCGCCCGGGCTCTCGCGCACCAGCTGCGCCCCGAGCGAGTCGGCTTCTTCCCACCGGTCGGCGGAGCCGAGGACCTGCACCGACGCCGACGCGAGCACGGTGGTTGGAGTGGCGGGCCGCCGTCGGACCAACGCCTCCGCGTGGTCGAGCGCATCTCGGGCCGCCGGCGTGCGATGGCGCGCCGCCGTGATCTCCGCCAGCTCGAGCCAGGCCGTGAGGCTGGTATCCTGCCGCTCGAGGGCCCGCCGCGCGTATCGCTCCGCGGACATGAGATCGCCCCGCGCGCGATAGGCCCGCGCGATCGCGAGCCATTCCTCCAGGCTCGGCGCGGCGACCTCCGCTGCGATGAAGTTGGCGGCCAGCAGCGCCACCGGCCTGGTGGGGTCGGCCTCGAGCAGTCCATCGACTCGGCGCCGCGCCACGTCACCCCGGCCCAGCATCACCTCGACACGCGCCGCGTCGAGCAGGCGTCCGTGCCGGAGGTACACCTCGAGGGCCCCGCGCAGGTTGCCGGACGCGAGACGGCGTCGCGCAATGAAATCGTCGGCGCTCGCCGCCGCGCCGGGCGATCGCACCACCGCGACGGACGCGAAGGCCAGAGACGTGTCGTTCTCGAATTCGGCCCGATGCACCGCGAACCAATCGGAGAGATCGGGGAGCGCCTGCGCCGCCCGGTGCCAGGCCGCCTCGGCCGAGTCGGGCAGGGCCAGTCTCTCGAACGCCACCGCCAGACGCACCGTGGCGGCGGCCCTCAGCGCCGGTTTCGCCTCCGCCAGCGCCGCCAGCCGCCGGTACCGCGCCGCCGCCGAGCCCCAGCGCTCGCTGCGCTCGTCCTGCCGGGCGGCCGCGGACAGGAGCTCCGGGATGGTGTCCGCGCCCGGCACCCGCGCCAGGATCGTGTCCAGCCGCGGCCACTGGCCCAGACCCTCGGCGATCCGGAGCTCGCAGCAACGCGTCGCCAGGCCGCAGCGGGCGCGGGTTCCGGGGGAGCGCGCCAATGGCCCGCGAGGCGTGCCAGTACCGGCCGGCCGCCACCAGGCTGTCAACGCCGGGGATGGGCGCGGTGACGCAGGAATCAGGCAGGACGCGCTCGGGGCGCGCCGGCCGCGCGAGCGGGACCGTCAGCGGCAACGTCGCCACGGCGATCAGCAGCCCTCGCCCCGCCTTCACGTCGCCGGTCAGCGCCTGAGGAGACGCACGCCGTCCGCCCCCCCCACCACCGCCACCCTGGCCATGCGGAGAAACAACCCGTCCTCGACGATGCCGGTCCGCTTCGCCAGCGCCCGCGCGAGCGCCGCGGGATCGTCGATGCCACGCGCGAAGCGGCAGTCCACGAGGTAGTTGCCGTTGTCGGTCACGGCGGGAGAGCCGTCGGGCCCCCGTCGCAGCGCCGGCGTCGCCCCGAGCTGCTCGAAGAACGGGACCAACGCGGCCCATCCGAACGGCACGACCTCCACCGGCACGGGCGCGCGAGTGCCGAGGCGGCGCACCAGCTTCGATTCGTCCGCGACCACGACGAAGCGCCGCGCCGCCTGCGCGACCAGCTTCTCGCGCAGCATCGCGCCGCCGCCGCCCTTGATCAGATCCAGCCGCGGACCCACCTCATCGGCGCCATCGATCGCGAGCGACAGCTGCGGACGGTCGGCCAGCGTCACCAGCGGGATGCCGAGCTCCCGGCACCGGCGGGCCGTGTCCTCCGACGTCGGCACGGCCACCACGTCCGTGAGGCCGCCCCCGGCAAGCCGCTCGGCGAGCAGCGACAGCAGCGGGCGCACCGTGGTGCCGGTTCCCAGACCAACCGTCATGCCGCTCTCGATGAACTCGAGGGCGCGAGCGGCGGCCGCGCGCTTCAGCAGGTCAGTCGGCGTGCTCATGGTCGTGCCACAAGATGGCGAGTCACCCAGGCCAGCGTCGAGTCGGTGACCGTCCGGAGCAGGATGGTGTCGCGTGGCAGCATGTGCCGGCCGCCGAGCCACCGTAGCTCTTTGGGGTCGCGTGCCGCGGCGTACAGCAGCTCAGTAGAACGGCGCGGAATGCGCTCGTCCTCCGGCGCGCCCACGATCAGCACCGGGCGCGGCGCGATGCCGCCGACGGTGCGTGCCGGCTCGAGCGGCGCGAGCAGTGCAGCGAGCAGACCGGCCACGGGAGAACGCACCGCCGTCGCAGGGATGCGCCCCACCAGGTTCGCATTGAACAGCGCCCGCAGGTCCGCTCCGCCCATCACCAACGCTACCGCAGCCACCCGGCGGTCGCGACCGGCCCAGGCGCTGACCGCCGGCACGCCCAGGCTCGCGCCGACGCCGGCCAGCCGCCCCGAGTCCACCTCGGGCCGCGAGAGGAGGTAGCTGGCCGCGATGTACAGGGCGTCGGGTGTACCCAGCACCTCGCGCCGGATCGCGGGCAGCAACAGCGCGAGCCGTGCGGCGGAGAGATCGGATGGATCGCGGAACGGATAGTCGCAGGAGAGGACGAGCCCGCCGAACTCGGGAGCGACGAGTGTCGCCGCCCGCCGGCCCGTCCCGATGCCCCCGAGCAGCACGACGCCCACCAGGGAGTGCGGGGCGGCCGGTGCGGCGGGCCGCCGCAGCGCGCAGTCGATTCTCCGCCTTCCGGTGGTTCCGAGCACCACACCCGCCAGCCGGTACGCCGGGGACGGCGACGCCTCCTCGGTCACCGACGCCCACGCGAGCGCGCCGTACGGCCGAGGCCGGCCCTGCAGCAGCCAGATCGCCGCCGCTATGCCGCAGCAGCCACCCGCCGCCCCCGCCACCGCCAGCGCGCGCCGCACGGCTCGAATCTGCCCCCGCGGCCGCCGAGGCGCGAGCGCTCGGCGGACCTAGAACGGGAGGCGGTACCCGAAGATCGTCTTGAGCAGGAGGCGATCGGTGCTGGACGTGAACCCCCGGCCCACGCCGAGGTTGATTTCCCACCGGGGCGAAACGTTGAGGTCCACCGCGGCGAACAGCTGGTGCTGCTGCTCCGGCGCCGGGTCGAACCCGGACACCGGCCCAAGCGCGCCGTAGTACTCGAGCGCGGCCGTGACCTGGCGGCTCAGATCGTAGCTCACCGCGGCGTTGGGGGAGAACTCCCACCCTCGCGCCGCGTTCTCGCCGGCCAGCGCCTTCTCCAGCGCCGGGTTGAGCGCCCAATACCACCGGCCCAGCTGCTGGTCGAGAATGGGACGGATCTCCCAGGTCCACGTGTCGGTCGAGAAGACCCGCCGCTGATACCCGACTTCCATGGACAGGCTCACGCCCACCGGCCAGTGCCAGCTCTCCGGAACGGCGAGCCGAGGACGGACGTGGTCGCCGACCCAGCTCCAGCCATTCCCGTCCCGCAGGCTGGTGAAGACGTAGAACCCCACTTCGAGCCACGGCGTGAAGCCGTGGGTGACCTCGAGCGTCTCGTGGAACGCGTGCTCGGTGGGAAGCAGGCTGTCGAGCACGGCGCCGCGGCCGTCGGCGGTGAAGTTGCTGTGCAGCTCCACCATCGTGCGCTGCGCCGGCACCAGGCTCGCGCCATAGACCTGGATCTCGTAGTTGTCCTGCGCGCGGACGGCGCCCGGGCACAACACCGCCACCAGCAGGGGGCACACCACGGAACGAGAGGCGCATCGCAGTACAACATACGCCGGGCGAGTTGCGCCCGTTGACCGGACCCGCCGGAACGTACGCCCCGCCCGGCGGTTATATTGCTGCCACACCAACCCCCGACGATGCCCCGCGACCTACCGCTCTCCAATGGAACGCTGCTCGTGGCGTTCGACCTCGAGTACCGGATCTGCGACGTCTACTTTCCGCACGTCGGGATGGAGAATCACGCCGTCGGCCATCCGTTCCGCGTCGGCGTCTGGGTGGACGGCCGGTTCGGCTGGATGGACGCCGGCTGGCACCCGCGCTGCGCTACGCCGATCCCTCGATGGTCACCGACGTCACGGCGGCCAGCGACGCGTTGGGCGTGACCCTGCAATTCACCGACGCCGTGGATTTCTACGAGAACGTGCTGGTGCGGCGAATCGCGCGTGACCAACCGGGCCGGCGCGGCGCGCGAGATCCGGGTCTTTCTCCATCACGACTTCCACCTCAAGGAGAACGACGTCGGCGACACCGCGCTCTACTCACCCGACACGGGGGCGCTGCTCCACTACAAGGACGACCGCTACTTCCTGATCAACTGCCTGGCGGGCGGCGCCGTGGGCGTCCAGCACTACGCGTGCGGCCAGAAGGAGATCGGCGGGGCCGAAGGCACCTGGCGCGACGCCGAGGACGGCGCGCTGAGCGGGAATCCGATCGCCCAGGGATCGGTGGACTCGACCCTGGGCGTCGTGCTTACGCTGGGCGCCGGCGAGACCGGCGAGTTCTTCTGCTGGATGGCCGCCGGGCCGTGACTTCCACGAGGTCAAGACCATCGACGCGGTGGTGCGGGACAAGTCGCCGGCGGAATTGATACGGCGCACCAGGAACTACTGGCAACTCTGGGTCACCCACGAGGCGCGCGACTTCGGAGGGCTCCCGCCGGAAGTGGTGGAGCGCTACCGCCAGAGCCTCCTCATCATCCGCTCGCAGATCGATGCGGGGGGCGCGGTGCTCGCCGCGAACGACAGTGACATCGTCCGCTTCAATCGCGACACCTACTCGTACGCCTGGCCGCGCGACGGCGCCCTGGTGAGTGTGGCCCTGCTCCGGGCGGGCCAGCCGGTGGCGGCGGAGCGGTTCCTCGAGTTCTGCGCCCGCGTCATCTCGCCCGAAGGCTTCGTGCGACACAAGTACAACCCCGACGGCACGCTCGCCTCGTCGTGGCACGGCTACGTGCGGGACGGCAAGCCGGTGCTCCCGATCCAGGAGGACGAGACCGCGCTCGTGGTCTGGGCGGTGGGAGAGTACTTCGACCAGTCCCGGCGGGTCGACACCGTGGGGCCGTTCTACCGCCCGCTCGTCACGCGGCCCGGCGACTTCCTGCTCGGCTACGTGGACACGCGGACGGGGCTGCCTCTGCCGTCGTACGATCTGTGGGAGGAGCGGTGGGGCGTGCACCTGTTCACCGTGGCCGCCGTGATCGCGGGACTGCGCGCGGCGGCGCGCCTGGCCCGGGCGTTCGGCGAGGAGGAGCGGGCGGGCCGCTACGTGGCGGGCGCCGACCGGATGCTCCAGGCGGCGCGCGCCGTGATGTGGAGCGAGCGCGACGGCCGGTTCGTCCGCATGGTCACGCCGCGGTCCCGCAGGCTATCAGCTCGACCGCACCATCGACTCGAGCGTGTTCGGCCTCGTCGAGCTCGGCGTGCTGCCGCCCGACGACCCACAGGTGCAGGCCACGATGCAGAAGGTCGAGGAGCGGCTCCGCGTCCAGACGGACGTCGGCGGCCTGGCGCGCTACGAGAACGACACGCTACCAGCAGGTGGAGAAACAGGATACGGAGCGGGTCCCCGGCAATCCGTGGTTCGTCAGCACCCTGTGGCTGGCGCGCTATCACCTGATGCGGGCGCAGTCCCCGACCGACCTGTCGCGCGGCCTCGAGCTGATCGAGTGGGCGGCCCGCCACGCGCGGCCGTCGGGCGTGATGGCCGAGCAGCTGCACCCGCACACCGGAGAGCCACTGTCCGTTTCGCCGCTCACCTGGAGCCAGGCGGCCTACGTGATGGCCGTCGAGGAGTACCTCGAGCGGGAGCGCCGGCTCACGGCCTGTCCCACCTGCGGCCAGCCCCGCAGCCGCACGATCGCCGGGGCCGCGGGTCCGACGGCGGTGGCGCACGGGTGACCAGGCTTGTGCCCCAGCGCCTGGTGATCGAGGCAGCTCCCCGCTTCGCCGACGTCGCGGCGGAGTGGATCGCCGCAGCGATGGCGGCCGACCTCGGGGACCGGGGCCGCTGCGCCGTGGGGCTGGTGGGCGGCAACACCCCGCGGCCGGTGTACGAGCGCCTGGCCCAGGGCCCGATCGCGCGGCAGATCGACTGGCCGAACGTGGAGATCTTCTTCGGTGACGAGCGCGCGGTTCCGCCCGACGATCCGGCGAGCAACTACCTCATGGCGGCGACGACGCTCTTGAGCCAGGTGCCGATCCCCCCCGACCGCATCCACCGCCTGGAGGCCGACCGGCCCGACCGCGACGCGGCCGCCCGCGACTACGAGCGGATCCTGCCTCGAGCGCCTCGACCTCCTGCTCCTCGGGATGGGTGCCGACGGGCACACGGCGTCGCTCTTTCCGGGCGCGGCGGCCTTGACCGAGCGGGCCCGCCGCGTGGTGCCGGTGACCGGCCCCAAGCCTCCCGCCGCTCGTCTCACCATCACGCCGCCGGTGATCGCTGCGGCGCGTCGGGTCGCGGTGCTGGTGGCGGGCGCGGACAAGGCCGCGACCGTGGCGCGCGCCCTCCGGGGTCCGGTGCAGCCGCGCGAGCTGCCGGTGCAGCTGGCCTTGGGAGGATTCTGGTTCGTGGACGTGGACGCGGCTGCGGCCCTGCCGAGCGCCGCGGCGTGAGAGTGCTCGCCGGCGACATCGGGGGCACCAACGCCCGATTCGCGCTCGTCGACGTGACCGATGCCACGGCGCGCATCGTGCACGAGCGCCGCTACCCGAGCGGCAGCGCCCCCGGTCTCGCGCCCCTCGTCCGGCGCTACCTGGACGAGGCGGGCACGTCGCCGGAGCGCGCCTGCTACGGCATCGCGGGGCCCGTCGTGGACGGCGAGTGCCGGACGCCCAACCTCCCGTGGACCGTGAGCGAACGCACGCTCGCCGCCGACAGCGGGATCCCGCACACGACGATCATCAACGACTTCGATGCGGCCGGCTACGGGGTGGGAAGGCTGGGGCCCGCCGACCTCGTGACGCTCCAGGCGGGGACGGCCGCGGATCACGGCACGATCGCGCTGATCGGCGCGGGCACGGGCCTCGGCGAGGGCTTCCTGACGTGGGACGGCGCCCGCTACCGGGTGCACGCCTCCGAGGGCGGCCACGTGAACTTCGCCGCCCGTGACGACGTGGAGTGGGGGCTCGGGGCACGCTGCTCGACGAATTCGGGCGCGTGTCGTACGAGCGCATCCTCTCGGGCGCAGGGCTCGCGCGCGCCTACCGCTACCTGGCCGCCACCGAGTTCGCCGCCGAGCGGCCCGAGGTCCACCGGGAGATGGAGAGCGACGATCCCGCCGCGGTGGTGACCCGCCACGCCCTGGCCGGCGACGATCCCCTGGCCGTGAAGGCGCTCGATCTCTTCGTCGCCGTCTACGGCTCGCAGGCCGGCAACCTCGCGCTCACGTTCCTGGCCACCGGCGGCGTGTTCGTCGGCGGCGGCATCGCTCCCCGCATCGTCGAGAAGCTACGGGACGGGACCTTCCTGGCCGCCTTCCGCAGCAAGGGGAGGCTCTCGGACCTGGTCGCCCGCATCCCCGTTCACGTGATCATGAGCCCGGACGTCGGCCTGCTGGGTGCCGCCGTGGCGGCCGCGCAATGATCACGCACGTCTTCTTCGACGTGGGCGGCGTATTGGGCAGCAGCGGCTGGGGGACCGAGCCGCGCGAGCGCGCCGTCGAGCGGTTCGGACTCGACGCGGCCGACTTCGACCGGCGCCACCGCGAGGTGGTCGGCCCGTGGGAAGAGGGACGCCTCAGCCTCGACGAATACCTCGACTGCACCGTCTTCGATGTGCCACGCCCGTTCGTCCGCGACGCCTTCACGGCCTTCATGCGCGCGCAGAGCCGACCCTATCCCGAAACGATAGCGATCGCGCGCGCGTTGAGCGCCACGGGACGGTATCGCCTGATGACGCTCAACAACGAGTCGGCGGAGCTGAACGCACACCGGCTGAAGCTGTTCGGCCTCGCACCCATCTTCGCCGCGTTCTTCAGCTCCTGCTGGCTGGGGGCCGCCAAGCCCGCGCGCCGCATCTACGACCTGGCCCTGGCGATGGCCCAGGCAGAGCCGGCCCGCTCGGTGTTCATCGATGACCGCGAGCAGAACCTGGCGCCGGCCCGCGCGCTCGGCATGCGCGCCGTAAGGTTCACGGATGCCCAGACGCTGCGGCGCGAATTGGCGGCGCTCGGCGTGACAGCGTGACGGGGAGGAAACCATGCAGCGGGAGATGAGTGGAGTGGGGCCGATGAGCGGGATCCCGGCGCGGCAGCCTGCCCACGCCGGACGCCAGGTGGTGGTCCAGGCCGCGACGGTGGCGACCGCGCCACGGAGCGCGGTCGGCAGCAACCCGGCGAGGCGCGCGTGAGCGCGCCGCCTCTGGCGGTGCCGCTGCGCCTCGCCGGCGGTGTGGGGCCCGCCGCGGCGCCGACCAAGCTCGCCGACCCCTGTACCGCCATCATCCTGGGCGCCGGTGGCGACCTCACTCGGCGCAAGCTGATGCCGGCGCTGTTCCACCTGCTGCACGACGGCCTGCTGCACGACGATTTCTCGGTCGTCGGCGCCGCCCGCGAGCCGTTGAGCGACGACTCCTTCCGGCAGCGGATGCGCGAGGCCGTCGCCAGCATGGAAGAGATCGGCCACGTGCCGGACGAGAAGTGGGACCGCTTCGCCCAGCGGGTGTTCTACGTCCAGGGCGACATGACGGATCCGGCGTTCTTCGCCGCCGTCAAGGACCGGGTGGCCCAGTTCGAGCGGGCCAGCGGCAGTCCCCGGGGCCGGCTGTTCTACCTCGCCCTTCCGCCCTCGGTGTACACCACCGCCGTCGAGCTGCTCTCGTCCACGGGCCTCGCACCGAGACTCGACGACCCCGCGCACCGGCCCTGGGCACGGGTCATCATCGAGAAGCCGTTCGGCACGAGCCTCGCGACGGCGCGCGCCCTCAATCGGGTGGTCATGAAGGCGCTCGCCGAGCACCAGGTGTTCCGGATCGATCATTACCTGGGCAAGGAGACGGTGCAGAACCTCCTGGTGCTCCGTTTCGCGAACTCGATCTTCGAGCCGATCTGGAACCGCCAGCACATCCAGCACGTGCAGATCACGGCGGCAGAGACGGTGGGGGTCGAGCACCGGGCCGGCTACTACGAGCAGGCCGGCGTGGTGCGCGACATGTTCCAGAACCACCTGCTCCAGCTCCTCGCGCTGACCGCCATGGAGCCGCCCGTCGCCTTCCGCGCGGAGGAGGTCCGCGACGAGAAGGCCAAGGTGCTGCGGGCCGTGCGCCCCATCGTGCCGGCCCTGATCGACGAGAGTGCCGTGCGGGGACAGTACGGCCCGGGGACCATCGACGGCGCGTCCGTTCCCGGATACCGGCAGGAGGACCGGGTGTCGCCGTCGTCCGCCACCCCGACCTACGCCGCCGTCCGCTTCCTGGTGGACAACTGGCGCTGGCAGGGCGTGCCGTTCTACGTCCGCAGCGGCAAGCGCCTTCCGCGCCGCGTGACCGAGATCGCCATTCAGTTCCGCAGCCCGCCGCATCTGTTGTTTGGTGCGGAGGCCGGGCAGTCGCTCGCTCCGAACGTGCTGACCATCCGGATCCAGCCGAACGAGGGCATCTCGCTGTGCTTCGAGATCAAGGTGCCGGGCGTGGACGTGCGGATGACGTCGGTGCAGATGGACTTCGGTTACGCCGGCGCGTTCGGCGCCACCGACCACTCGGCGTACGAGACGTTGCTGCTCGACTCGATGGTGGGGGACGGGACCCTGTTCGCCCGCAGCGATCAGGTGGAGGCCGCGTGGGCCCTCGTGGACCCGATCGTGGACGCCTGGGACGCTCGGCCGCCCCAGGCCTTCCCCAACTACGCCGCCGGGAGCTGGGGGCCCGCCGCGGCGGGTGAATTGATGGTTCGCGACGCGTGCCGCTGGCGCCAGCCGTAGCGGGGCGGCGCCGCCTCCGGCCCCTCCCTATCGCCAGGTGCGACGGAGCGGGTGCGCCTCGGTGTTGAAGATGGTGGCGTCGAAGTCGAGCGCGGTCGGGGACGCGAACAGCAGGTAGGCGTACTTCAGCGTCTCGGCCAGGAAGAAGCTCTCCATCTGGTCGCGCCGTTCCTTGGTCACCACGCTCCGGAGGGCCGAGAAGCCGGTCTCGGCCCTGGTGTAGCGGAACAGGCTGTCCACCATCACCTGCCCCATCTCGCGATAGCGGTCGTCGCCGGTGACCCGGTAGAGGTAGTACGCGGACTCGAGCGCTTCGGGCCGCAGCACGTAGCCCGCGGACACCGGCCTCATCGTCACGTAGTCCAGCTCCTCCGGCTCGAGGCCGAAGGTCGTCCACATCGTGTAGATCGACTCCATCAGCCGTGCCGCACGCGCGGTGTCGCCGCTCTTGGCGAGGACGGCGGCGAAGAAGGCGTCGAGCGCGCCGAAGTGGGTGAGCGTCCGCTCGCCGGTGTCCATGTTCGCGTGGCCGTACCAGAAGCCGCTCGGCCGCGGGTCGGCGAGGTAGCGGTCGACGGCCGTGACGCTGCTGTCCCACATCCGCTCGAAGTCGGGGTCGCGAAACAGCAGCCACGACTTCAGCAGGTACTCGTAGTACGAGTCGATGCCGCCGCCGACGTGGCTGTCCCGGTCCTCCCACGCACCGGTCTCCACGTTGACCGTGCTGCCCACGAGCCCGACGGGTGAGCGCCGTCCGAACAAGGCGACGACCGCGCGCTTGGCGGCGTCGTAGTAGCGCCCGTCGCCGGTCAGCTTGGAGAGGGTTCCGAACTCGAGCATCAGGGTTCCGACTTCGGCCGGGTTGCTCACTGGGCCGCTCACCGCACCGGTCCGCAGGTTGACGAAGCGGTACGGCATCCCGGTCGGGGAGCGGAACGCCGGGAGCAACCGCGTGCCGAGGTCGCGAGCGAGGGCGAGAAACCGCGGATCGCCGTCCAGCTGGTAGGCGCTCAAGAGGCCGCCCAGCTCCCGAATGGTGATCTCGAAGACCTGGACCGGGAAGTCGCGGTCGAAGGAGAGTGAGTCGAGGATGAGCCGCTTGTCGCGCGCCGCCTGCTCGGTGAGCCCCATCAGGACCATCGTGTCGAAGGCGTCCACGGGTGTCATCAGGAACGATGCGGGATACCAGTCACGGTGGCCGCGCGAGAGCGGCAGCAGCTCGTCATGCCCCCAGGCGAAGCGCACGTACCCGTTCCAGGCATGCAGGAAGGCCTCGCGGATCGCCGCCGCCTCCGCCTGCGGCGCCGCGGCCTGGGCGGCAGCCCCTCGCGCGCCCGCCCCGAGTGCCAGAGCCGCCAGGGCGCCCGGGACGAGGGCGCGACGCACCCTCACCGCCACCCCATCCGCTCGCGCAGCGACGTGACGTGCGCCGTGTGATGCTGCCCGTGCCAGGCGTACATGCCGACCACCGTGTCCAGCGTCATCGGCCCCGACTCCGGGTGATGGAACCGCCGGGCGAAATCGTCCGGGCCGATGCCCCGTAGCAGCAGCACCCAACGCTGGTGGAGCGCCTCGAGCAACGCGAGCGAGATCTCGACCGGGCCGCGGGCGTCCGGCGTCTCCGCCCAGCGGGCCTGATCGTACGGCTTGATGGTCGGCACGTCCTCGGTGAGCGCGAGCTTGCAGCGCACGTAGGCGTTGAGGTGGCTCTCGGGCACGTGATGCACCACCTGCCGCACGGTCCAGCCACCGGGCCGGTACGGCGTGTTCAGCTGCCGCTCGTCGAGGCCGGCGACGGACCGGCGCAACAGAGCGGGCGCCGCCGCTATCTGCTCAATGCACTCGCCACGCTGCGCCGGGGTGAGTGTGGACACCTTGGTATAGCGGCCCACCGGGTATTGCAGGTCGGTCATCGGCTCCTCCGCGCGGAACGGTTCTGGTGTGAAACGTAACGGGGCCGTGGCGCCCGCGGCTCACAGCGCCAGCGCGGCGGCGGCGCGCTCACGGCCGGGGTGCCGCGCTCCGTCCGTCCAGCAGGATGGTCCACGGCCGCACGTCCCAGACGTCCAGCTGGCGGGAGACGCTCCATGGGTCGGCGGCGAGCCGCGAACGCACCGCCGCCTCGCTCGGCGCCTGCACGATGTGGAGCTTCACCTCCCCGCCGCCGAGGGGGCCTCCCAACACGATGAAGCCCTCGGCCGCAAGCTGATCCATGAAGGCCGCGTGGTCGGTCCAACCCGCCTGTGATCGCATCGGCAGCGCTGCGTTCCACTCTGGGCCCGGAACCATGCGCACGGCGAAGTAGACCGTCGGCCCGCTCGAGGGCGGCGCGGCGAGCGATGGCGCGGCCTCCCCTCGCTCCGCGGCGCGGGCCCGACCGGCGCCGGTCGCCGAGGAGTCGCCGCGGCCCACCGCAAGGACGCCCGCCGTGCCCGCTCGCGCGGAATCGTCGTCGCCTGGGCCGTTCGGGCCGCCTTCCCGGACCTTGGCGCTCCATTGTTCGATCTCCAGGGCGACCAAGGCCGTGCGCGGCGAGCTGTGCCGTGGAGGACGGCGCGTAGTCCGCGCCCGCGGTCCGGCCGGGGAAGTAGCGCGCGATCATCGCCTCGAGGATCCGCTCACGGTCCGCCGCCGAGGGCTGGTCCGCCGCGGCGCGCGCGAACATCACCACCGACCGGTAGTTGACCGAGTGATTGAGCGCGGTGCGCGAGTACACCAGGCCATCCACCTCGGTGACCGTGACGCAGACCGGCGCCCCCGTGGCGACGTGCGCCATCAGGCGGCCCTTCACGCCGCCGTGCAGGTACAGGCGCCGGGGCTCGTCCTCGGCGAAGTGATAGGTCATCGGGATCACGACCGGCCGGCCCGCCTCCACGAAGCCCACGTGGGCGACCAGCCCGCTCGCGAGGATCCCCGGCGCGTCCGCCGTCCGGTCCCGCTCGGGATGAGCGCGGATGGCCGCGTGCGCGGGCTCATCCTCCCGCGCGGCCGGGCACTTCTCGGTCATCGATCGAGCCTCCGGATCGGGGTGAGCGCTGGCCGGCGCGCCGGCACCCGTTATCTTAGGACGCATGTGGTACCATGAAAAGAGCCAGATTCGACATATCGGTGGTACCAGAAGAGCAGGCCGCCGATGAGTCCGCGCCTCGCCTCGAGCGCCCCGGCCACGCTGGTCGAGATCGATGCCACGATCCGCACGCCCGCGTACCGGCAGATCTACGACTCGCTGCGCGAGGCGATCGTGTCCGGTCGGCTCGCGCCGGGCTCGCCCATCGCCGGCACCCGTGTACTCGCCTCGGACCTCGGGGTCTCGCGCAACACGGTGAACGCCGCCATCGCGCAGCTCCGGGCGGAGGGCTACGTGGTCGCGCGGGCGCGGTCGGGGACCTTCGTGAACGAGCGACTGCCCGAGGTCCTTGCCCCCGTGCCGCGCGGCCACAGGACGGACGCGCATCGCACCGTACGCCCGCGGTCGCGGGCGCCCGCACGATTCGCCCGGCGCTCCGCGAGCAGTGTGGCGCTGTCGAAGCTGCCTCTGGCCGCGGGCCGCAGCCTCGTGGAGCCGGCGCGCCCCTTCCAGACCGGGGTGCCCGCGCTGGACGCCTTCCCGTGGACGCTGTGGGCGCGCCTCCTCGGCCACCGTGTCCGCCGCGCAGGTGCCGTCCTGTCGGGGTACGGCTCGGTGCTCGGCTATCTCCCCCTTCGCCAGGCCATCGCGCGCTATCTCGCCGCGGCGCGGGGCGCGCGGTGCACCGCCGAGCAGATCGTGGTCACGGCCGGTGCCCAGCAGGGCCTCGACCTGGTGGGCCGCGTGCTGGTCGATCCGGACGACGTGGTCTGGCTCGAGGATCCGGGCTACCCGGCCGCACGCGGCGTCTTTTCGGCCGCGGGCGCCCGCATCGTCCCGGTCGGGCTCGACGCGGAAGGGTTGCAGCCGGCGGCCGTGGCCGGTGGCGGCTCGCCCCGCCTCGTCTACGTGACGCCGTCCCGCCAGTATCCCACCGGGATCACGATGAGCGCGGCACGCCGACTCGAGTTGCTGCGCTGGGCGGATGCGGCGGATGCCTGGATCGTGGAGGATGACTACGACAGTGAGTTCCGTTATGCGAGCCAGCCCCTCGGCTGCCTCCAAGGTCTCGACGACGGCGGGCGCGTCATCTACGTCGGCACGTTCAGCAAGACCGTGTTCCCGGGATTGCGATTGGGCTACCTGATCGTGCCGGAGGGGTTGGTCGAGGCGTTCGGCGAGGCCCGGGCCGTGAGCGACCGTCAGCCGCCCGGGATCGAGCAGGCCGTGCTCGCCGACTTCATCACGCTGGGACACTTCGCGCGCCACGTCCGCAGGATGCGCAGCCTGTACGAGGAGCGGCGCGACGTGTTGCTGGCCGCGGCGCGCGAGTCGCTCGGCGATGACGTCGCGTTCGGCGACACGGCGGCGGGGATGCTGGCGCTGGCGTGGCTCCCGGCGGGCGTCAGCGATCAGGAGGTCTCGCGGCGTGCGCTGGCCGCGGGCGTGGAGGCGCCCCCACTGACGTCCTACGCCATCCGGCCGCTGCGCCGCGGCGGGTTGCTTCTCGGTTACGCCGGCTTCCCGCCCGTGGCTTTGCGCGCCGCGATGCGCCACCTCGGCGCCGTCATCCGCGCAAGCACGCCGGGTCGGGACTGAGTCAGGCTGACTCACGCTGGAGCGGCGCGGGCGACCGGTGCTGCCACGCCACCGGTCGCGGCGTCCGGGGACCGGGCCGCTGCACCGAGGGTAGACTCATCCACAACGCCGAACCGCAGCGGAACCTCACGCCTGCCCGCCGGGGGCGTGCGGTCTGTCCGAGCCCTGAAAGGAGTCTCGCGTCATGAGTCCCAAGGCCAAGGTCGCGATCGTCACCGGCGCGGCCTCCGGGATCGGGAAGTGCGTCGCGGCCTTGTACGCGAGAGAAGGCGCGGCCGTCGTGCTCTCGGACGTGAGCCACAAGGAAGGCGAGAGCGCCGCCGGCGAGATCCGCGCGGCCGGCGGGGACGCCACCTTCGTGCCGGCAGATGTCGCTGCGCCCCGCGACTGCGAGCGTCTCGTGAGCGCGACGCTGGAGCGCTATGGCCAGCTGGACTGGGCGTGCAACAACGCGGGGATCGGTGGAGAGCAGAACCCAACGGCCGCCTACTCCGTCGAGGGCTGGCAGCGGATTCTCTCCATCAACCTGTCAGGCGCGTTCTACTGCATGAAGTACGAGATTCCCGCCATGCTGAAGACGGGCGGTGGCGCGATCGTCAACATGGCTTCCATCCTGGCTCAGGTGGGGTTCGCGGGCGCCGCGGGGTATGTCGCGGCGAAGCACGGTGTCCTCGGACTCACAAGGAACGCCGCGCTGGAGTACGCCACGCAGGGAATCCGCGTAAACGCCGTGGGGCCCGCCTTCATCAGCACGCCGATGATCGAGGGGCTCGAGCGCGACCCGGGCGTCAAGGATGCGTTGGTCGCCATGCATCCGTTGGGGCGCCTCGGGAAGCCCGACGAGGTCGCCGAACTGGTGCTCTGGTTGAGCTCGGCGAAAGCTTCGTTCGTCACGGGAGCTTACTATCCCGTGGACGGCGGCTACCTGGCACGTTGACAACCGTTGTGACTCGGCGGCCCAGCGCCGCGTACGCCACGGGCCCCGCGGCGCCGCAGGCCATGGCGACCACGACGCCGACCAGGCCGATCGCCCGGCTCCGCACCTCTAACGCCACCGCGGCGACCAGGACCAGCACCGGCAGCGCGGCCAGGGCCCCCAGCGCCGTCCCGTGGAGCGGAACGCGGAACGCCCCGCGCAGCCCCGGCTCGCGGCGCCGCAGCGCGATCAAGGCCGCGAATTCGAGCGCCAGCGCCGCCGTGTACAACAGCACGTCCGCCGCGAGCAACCCCCCGAAAGAAAGCAGCGCGAACAGGGAGTAGCCCACGGCCGACGCCACCACCGCCCGCCGCGGGGTGCCTCCTTCGTCCGCTGTGCCGAGCACCGCCGGAAGGAGGCCGTCCCGCGCCAGGACCAGCGGGATGCGCGAGTAGACCAGGAGCAGCGCGTTGAAGAGCGCGAAGGCGCTGACCATGCCGGCTGCGGCGATCCACACGGCGAGCCACGGCCCGGCCACCGCCGTGGCAATGGCCGGCCACGCGCCGTCGGTCCAGGACCGCCACTCCGTGACGGCGACGGCCGGGACGACGGCGAGCAGGTACGTCGCGGTGACGAGCGGCAGCGCCCGCAGGAGCGCCCGCGGATAGGTCGCGCTCGCGTTCTCGATCTCGCCGCCAATCGTCGAGGCGTTGTCCCAGCCACTGTAGTTCCACACGCTCTGCGAGATGCCCAGGCCGAGCGCTCCGAGGAACGAGCCGCCGGTAACCCGGAACGGATCATGGGCGAACGCCGCCGCGGGCCCGATCGCGATCCACCGCAGCAGCGCGATCGCCGCCAGCGCGCCAAAGGGCGCCAGCACCACCGCCGTGAACCAGCCGGACGCCGAGCCCACCACTCGGGTGCCCCGCAGGTTGAGCCAGGTCGCGCCCCAGATCAGGGCGAGCGCCAGCATCCAGGACGGGAGCCGCCCGAGATCGCCGGTGAAGAACCGGAGGTACTGGAGGAACAGCACCGGATAGATGGCCATGTCGATCAACGAGTACATCCAGCTCAGCCAGCCGTTGGTGAAGCCCCAGAAGCGGCCGAAGGCGCGCGTGACCCAGACGTAGTAGCCGCCCTCGGCGGGGAGGATCGACGCCAACTCGCCGATGATGAGCGTCTCCGGCACGCTGTAGAGCAGGGGCGTGGCGAGCAGCAGCAGGATGGCGACGCCGGGCCCAACACCGCCCACCAGTCCTTCGGCTCCGAACGGCCCGCCGGAGACGTTGAAGAACATCACCGCGACGAGCGGTCCGAGCGTCAGGACCCGCCGCTGCTGCGCGGTCAGAGCGGCACCAGCTCGGTGGTGGTCGCCTTCGATCTCGGTCTGCCGAGGTCCAACGCGAAGCGGCGCGAGCCTCCCGTCCCGTACTTGGCGACGTAGGCGCGGTCCACCGCCCTCTTCAGGCGCTCGCTCCGGGTGCGCACCGCGCGCACGGCGATCGAGCGCCCGGCGACCCTGATGGCCCCGCGTGGATCGTCGAGGAAGGTCCGCCACCAGCTGCGCGGCTTGAGGCTCCACGACCGCACGAAGACCCGGCCGTCCACCACCACGACCCAGATGCCGATGAAGCGGTGCGGGCGGGCGCCGGCCCTGATCTCCAGGGTCCTCCCGCGGTGCAACGCCGCCAGAAGCTCGTCCGGGAAGCGGCGCCTCGCCGCCCGCGCTGCCGGTCGGGAGTCCACGTCAGAGCCCCGCCTCCGTGACCGTCAACGGGGTACTCACCATCGGGTCCAGGATGGACATCGCTCCCTGCGGGTGTAGGGGTCCGTCCAATTGTGGTTGGCGGGCGCGGCGAATCAAGGGCCTGCCGCCCGCGCGACCCCCGAGCGCCATACGCGAGTGCCGTTGGCATTGGCGGGCGGCCTCCGGCCCCTTGACGATCGCACGGCTCCTGAAGAGCATTTTCGTGTCCCTCACATACACCCCGCCAGCTGCTGCGGGGAGCGGCTCGGCCAGGGGCGACGACTCCGCCTGCTGGCCCGGTTGCACTGTGCCACCGGTTTCCCCGGCCGGGGCGCGGGCGCTCACCGAAGGGAGAGGCGCTGGGAGAGGCACATGATCGCGAGGCGGCACCTGGTGTTCATCGCCGTGATGGCATGCTCGACGTCGTGTCGTGCGGACCGGATGGCCTCCGGCAGCACGACGATGCCGATTCCGTCCGGCATCTACGTGCTGAACGACCCCAGCAACGAGCAGCCGACGAGCACGGCCTATGCTGCCGGCCTCGAGACGTCGGAGGCGTACCTCAACGACGTCACGGGCCACGCTGTCTTCGTCCCCATCGCGAAAATCCTCCCCAGCATCACGACCTGGGGCCAGTTCAACTGGAGTTGGGGATACCTGGACACGCTGGTGCAGGCGGCGCTGTCGCACCAGAAGAAGTTCTCGATCGAGCTGGAGACCGGGTACCAGACCGGCGGCACCTACCTGCAGTCGCTGCCGGCCGGATTCGCCGCCACCTGTGGCGCCGGCTGCGCGCCGCTGTTCGACGTGTGGACGACGGGCGGCGCCGTCGATCGCTGCATCTCCGCCTACATACTCCTTCCGTGGGTCCCGAACGTGCGGGAGTTCTGGAGCGCGGCCGCGACGGCGCTCGCCGCTCACCTGCAGGCGATCGGCGCCTACGCCTCGTTGACGCTGGTCCACGTTCCCGGATTGAGCGTCTACGACGAAGAGATCCGGCTGCCGACCGGGCGCCCCGCTCCAACTTCCACCGACACTCTCCCGTGCGCCGACGGACGGCCCGCGTATCCGACGGTCCTCTCCGATGCGGACACCAGCCACTGGCGAAGCCTCGGCTACTCCGACACGGCGGTCGTGAACGGGTTCGCGGCCATCGCCACTTCCTTCGCGCACGCGTTCCCGGACCGGTTTCTCGGCCTCAGCCTGTTCAATCCGGGCGCGATCGGCATCGACTTTCCGAATCTGACCGGCGATCCGCCGGGCTACGTGGCTGCGCAGATCGTCCAGGCGGTCTCGCGCGTCGCGCCCGGTCGCGTGCAGCTGCAGGCGGACTTTCTCGACAATCAAGCCATACTGCCGGAGGTCACGAGTCTCGCGTCGCAGTACGCCGATTCCGTGGGTTGGCAGTCCAACAAGCACGGTGGAACCGGGAGCCGGGTGCAACGGCGGCGGGCCGGGAACGTGCGGCCCCGATGGCCCGGCCAGTCCGTACTTCCAGCTGCTGCAGTACGGCTCGCAGAACCGCGGCGAGTACGTGGAGGTCTGGTCGGCGGACGTGGTGGCGTATCCCCAGAGCCTCGATGCGGCGAAGGCCGCGGCTCTCTATCCGGCCCGCTGAGCCTGCGACGCGAGCGGACCCAGCCACCCGTGCGCGGCCGCCCGACTGCTCAGAACGCCAGCGACGCGCCGAGCGCCAGGCCGCCGCGGGGCAGCGGCGCGACCGCCACGCGGAGGGGGGCGAGTTGATCTGGTGCAAGGGGCTCCCAGAGCGCTGACCTGAACAGCGACCCGACGAGCGCACCGGCGCCCATACCGGCCAGCCCATACAGCAGGGCTCCCTTGGCGGGGGTAAGGCCGCAGTAGCGAACCGTCGGGGTGAAGTTGGTGATGGGCTGCGTGCACAGATGCGTCGAGCTGGTGCTCCCCAGTGCCGCGCCAGCGCCTGCTCCCAACAGTGCGCCTACCAGAGCGTAAGAGCGAGAGCGCCTCAAGACTTCCAGACGATCGTCGCTGCCCAGCTTGATCCATTCCTGGCGCCCGCCGGCCTCGAGCACGAGGGTGTCTGCGAGGACGAGCTGCAGCCGTCCGCTGTGGATGCGGCCGGCCGACGACACGACACGCACCGTCTGTCCGTGCTCGAGCTGCGTCTGCTGGGCCGCGAGCGGGTACAGCGCCGTGACCATCGTCAAGGCGGCAAGGGCACCGATGCGTGTAGTGGTCATCGTCCGTGATCCTGGGTTCAGAGGGCCGTGATCCGGCGATCCGCGTGGCTACTAGTCTGCCAGAGAGGCGTTAGAGAGGCGTCACACGGGCCACCCCGACAATTCCGGTCGCCAAGGGGATTGGCGCTGAGACCTCACTGCCTGCCCTTACGCGTCCGTCCGGGTGATCGTCACGCCCCGCGCGCGCAGGCCCTCCATCATCTCCTCGAAGAAGCGATCGTCGCCGGCGAGGCGCTCCGGGGGCTGCACGCCGGGGCGCTTGAGTTCGCCGCGCGCCAGCATCCGCGCCACGATTGCGCACGGGAAGCCGGTGGTGCGCGCCATCGAGTGGAAGCCGGTCGCGGGGTCGGCCTCGTCGTACAGGTCCCAGGTCCAGGTCTGGCGCGCGCCGCCGGCCACCCCGGTCGCCTCGACACGCATCACGGTGAGATCCGCCTCGCCCTCGGGGAGGCGCCAGGCGTCGAACAGGAGCTTGGTCGTCACGTCGTAGGGGCGGACCCGCGTTCCCGCGACCTCGATCGGCTCCAGGGACAGGAAGCCCGTCTCGCGGAGCATCCGCATCTTCTCCACGTGGCCCGGCCAGCGGAGCGTCTTCTCCTTCATGAACGGGGCGTGGAGTGTCGTCGCGAGGCTGCGCAGGCCGTCGGTGTTGAACGCCTCGACGGTGCCGACCCGCGGCAGGTCCACCAGCTCGACGTCGGTGAGCGCCGGCTTGGTCACCGTGCCGGCCGTGCTCGACCCAGCGCGCGGGACGCGTGTACTCCTCGATCACGTCCACCGCCGAGAAGACGACCCGGTACTCGAAGGGCCAGACGCGGTGCTTGGGCAACCCGCCGACCAGGATGAGCATCCGCTCGACGCTGTCGAACTCGTGCTCGGCCCGGCCGCAGAGGAGGTTGGAGAGGCCGGGCGCCACCCCGCAGTCCACCACCGCGGTCACGCCCCGCTCGCGGGCGAGGCCGTCCAGCTCGAGGAAGTCCTCGGGCATGAAGGCGATGTCGGCGTAGGGTTTGCCGGCCTCGATGACGAGTCGCAGGAGCCGGAAGCCCATGTGGCCGGGAGCCGCGCCGACGACGACGTCGGCGCCGGCGATGGCCTTGCGCACCGCCGCGTCGTCCGCAAGGTCGAGCGCGATGGTGGCGAGGCCCTCCGCGCGCAGGCGAGCCCGGGTCGCTTCGGCGGCGTCCGCCACCGTGACGTGGAGGTCCTTCTCGCGGGCGAGGTCGCGCGCGATCACGCGACCGACCAGCCCTCCTCCGAGCACGGCGATCTTGCTCACTCCGACTCCTTCGAGCATGCAGTCTCTCGAGTGGTCCCGAGAACGAGAAGCGGGACAGGCAACCGAAGTTGCTTGTCCCGCCTCGCAGTGGCCAGGGGCAGAATCGAACTGCCGACACGCGGATTTTCAGTCCGCTGCTCTACCATCTGAGCTACCTGGCCCAGCCTGCCAAAATAAGTACACAGGAACGAAGTCGGCAGTAGTGCGAAGACGCGCGGACACGCAGTGGTGCCGAGCCAGAAGGGCTCAGCCCCACACCTGCCCTGCTCACCTGGCACTGCCCACCACTTGGCGTCTGCGCGCCTGCACGCGACCGGACACTGTCTTCCCGAAAACTCGCGCGGTGCGCACTATTATCGCCTCATGCGCACCTTCCCGAATCTCACCATCCTCGGCCATCCGCTCATCAAGCACAAGCTCCACGTCCTGCGCGACAAGCGCACCCCGGTCAAGGATTTCCGCGACCTGGTCGCCGAGATCGCGATGCTCATGGCCTACGAGGTCACCAAGGACCTGCCCACCGAGCCGGTCGAGTTCGACACGCCGTTGGAGCACATGACGGGCGAGAAGGTCGCCGGGAAGAAGCTCGCCCTGGTGCCCGTTCTCAGGGCCGGCCTCGGCATGGTGGACGGCATCCTCCGCCTGGTGCCCGCGGCCCGAGTGGGCCACATCGGCCTCTACCGCGACCACGAGACCCTCCAGCCGGTGGATTACTACTACAAGGTGCCCAGCGCCCGCGAGCAGCGAGACTTCTTCCTCCTCGACCCGATGCTCGCCACCGGCGGCTCGGCGGTGGCCGCCTGCGCGAAGCTCAAGAAGGGCGGCGCGCGTTCCCTGCGCCTGCTGTGCATCGTGGCCGCGCCCGAGGGCGTGCAATTGATGCTCGACGCCCATCCCGACGTGCCGATCTACGCCGCGGCCCTCGACCGCCAGCTGAACGAGAACGGCTACATCCTCCCCGGCCTCGGCGACGCCGGCGACCGCCTGTTCGGGACGCGCTGACCGTGACCGAGTACCAGACGGCCATCATCCGGCTCTCGGGCAAGAGCCTCGCCGATGAAGAGGCGCTGACCGACGACTTGAACGAGCGTCGCCGCGGCGGCTGGACGCTGGTCGAGCTGGTGGCGCTTTCGCCCCGCAAGATCCTCGCCGTCTTCGAGCGCGAGGGCTGATGCGCCTGACCTGTTGGGGCGCGGCCGGCGAGGTGACCGGCTCCATGCACCTGCTCGAGATCGGCCCCAAGCGCATCCTGCTCGACTGCGGACTGTTCCAGGGACGCCGCGAGGAGGCCCGCCGCAAGAACGAGCAGTACCCGCTCGACGTCCACGACATCGACGTCGTCGTGGTGAGCCACGCGCACATCGACCACACCGGCCGCCTGCCGCTGCTCCTCAAGCTGGGGTACACGGGACCGATCTACTGCACGCCGGCCACCCGCGATCTGGCGAGCGTGATGCTGCCGGACTCCGGGTTCATCCAGGAGAAGGACTTCGAGTTCCTGAAGAAGCGCGGCCACGACCACCTCGCGGAGCCGCTCTACACGGCGCACGACGCCACACTGGTCCCCGACCACATGGTGAGCGTGCCCTACGAGCGGCCGCTCGACATCGTGCCCGGCATTCGCCTCACCTACACCGACGCCGGCCACATGCTCGGCTCCGCCTCCGTGGTGCTCGACATCGACGCCGCGGGCGCGAAGCGCCGGGTGGTCTTTTCCGGCGACGTCGGCCGCTGGGGCCTGCCGATCATCCGCGACCCGAAGCCGCCCAAGGGCCCGGCGGACGTGCTCATCGTCGAGAGCACCTATGCCAACAAGGTGCACGAGTCGGTGGTGGAAGCGCAGGAGATGCTGGCGAACTTCGTCAACAAGGTGGCCAAGCGGGGGGGCAAGATCTTCATCCCCGCCTTCGCCATCGAGCGCGCCCAGGAGCTGATCTACGAGCTGCACGGACTGGCTCGCGACGACGCGATCCCCAAGGTCCCCATCTACGTGGATTCGCCGCTCGCCGTGAACGCCACCGACGTGTTCCGCCTGCACCCGGAGGCGTTCGACCTCTCCGAACGCCTGGTGCGCGAGACCGACGACCTGTTCCGCTTTCCGTTGGTCAAGTACGTGCGGTCGGTGGAGGAGTCCAAGGCGCTGAACGGCCTGCGCGGACCCGCCATCATCATCGCGGCCTCCGGGATGGCCGAGTCGGGGCGGATCCTCCACCACCTGCGGAACGGGATCGGCGACCACCGCAACCTGGTGCTGATCGTCGGGTTCCAGGCCAGCTACACCCTCGGCCATCGTCTCCAGGAGGGCGCGAAGGAAGTCCGGATCTACGGCGATCTGGTGCCGTGCCGCGCCGAGGTCGCGACCATCGGCGGGTATTCCGGACACGCCGACCGGAACGAGCTGCGCCAGTGGGTCGCCGGCCTCGGGGAGACGCCACAACGGGCCTTCACCGTGCACGGCGAGACCGAGCAGCTCCAGGCCATGGCCGAGCTGCTGCGCGGGCTCGGGGTCAAGCAGGTGGACGTTCCAGCCCTGGGCCAGCCGTTCGAGATCTGACGCGCGTAGACCTCCACCGTCGCCTGCCGCCCTGCCCGGTGGCTGAGCCTCCCAAGCTCCGCTAGGTTCCCGCCATGCGCCGTATCATCGCAGCGACCGCGGCGCTCGTCGTGGCGGCCTGGCTGCTCATGGTGGGCGAGGTCGTGCTGGTCGCGCGGCACGACGCCGCCGCGCCGGCGGACGCCATCGTGGTGCTCGGGGCCGCGCAGTACAACGGGCGCCCCTCACCGGTGTTCCGCGCCCGCCTCGACCATGGGGCGGAGCTGTTCCGCCGCGGCCTCGCTCCGCACCTCATCGTGACCGGCGGCGTCGGCGCCGGCGATACGGTGAGCGAGGCGGTGGTGGGCCGGCGCTACCTGGCCGCCGGAGGCACCGATTCGACGGCCGTGGTGGCTGTCGCGACGGGCCGCTCGACCGAGCCCTCGCTCCGCGCGGCGGCAACCTGGGTGCTGAGCCACGGCGGCCGGCGGGTGATCCTGGTGAGTGACGGCTTTCACATGCTGCGGCTCTGTCTGACCGCCCGCCGCCTGGGGCTGGTGCCGCTGGGATCGCCCGCCAGGCTCAGTCCCATCGCCGCCAACCGGCGCCTGGAGATCGGCTACGTGCTCGCCGAGTCGTTCAAGGCTCCCATCGCGTACCTGGTGACGAGGTGACCATGCAGGCAACTGAAGCGCCGGGGCGCGAGGGCGTCGTATGAGTGGCGCGGCCAAGGACGTGCGAGACCAGATGGGAACACGCCGGGTCTATACCGGCCGCGTGCTGAACCTCGACCTGGACACCGTGCGGTTCCCCGACGGCCAGCACGGAGAGCTGGAGATGATCCGGCACCCCGGCGCGTCCGCCGTCCTGCCGGTGCTCTCGGCACCGGATGCGGCCGACCCCCAGCTCCTGCTGATCCGCCAGTACCGGTACGCGGCCGGTGGGCCGATCTGGGAGATCCCGGCGGGCCGGCTCGAGTCCGGGGAATCGCCGGAGGACTGCGCCCGCCGCGAGCTGCTGGAGGAGGCGGGAGCCACGGCCAGCCGCTGGCAACGGCTCACGACCATCTACACCACGCCCGGATTCACCGACGAGCAGATCCACCTGTTCGCGGCGTTCGATCTCGTGGTGAAGCCGGAGAGCCACCGGCGCGAGCCCGACGAGTTCATCGAGCTGAAGGCCCTGCCGATAAGTCAGGTGCTGGGCATGATCAGGGACGGCGAGATCGTGGACGGCAAGACTGCGGTGGCTGTTCTCTTTTTCGCGGGTTTCCATCTCAAACTGTAGTAAATGGAGGACGGTCGGCGCGTGCCGGCGCGGCCGGATTCTCGGCCCAAGAATCGCGCAAGTTTCTTCCTCGCAATGCCTTGGCCGCTGCGCCAACGGGGCAGGCAAACCGGGTACGGTTCCTGCTCGTAGGGACCAAGTGACTCCCCATTCCGAGGCAGGCGCTCCGTGACGCTGGCGGTTAGGGATGGTCTTCGCGGTCTCCGGCACGCTCCCAGCAGCCCGTTCGCGGATCTCGAGGACGCGCAGGTCGTTCAGGCGTTCCTCGAGGGGCGCGATCGGGCGTTCGACGAGCTGGTGTCCCGCTATCAAGTCCGCCTGCTGAATTTCATCTACCGGACGGTGGGCGACCGGGAGCGCGCCGAGGATCTGGTGCAGGAGGTCTTCATCCGGATCTACCGCCACCTCCATCGCTTCGACCAGACGAAGAAGTTCTCGACGTGGGCGTACACCATCGCGTCCAACCTCGCGAAGAACGAGCTCCGCAATCGCAGCCGGAACCCGCTGGTGCTCTTCCAGACCATCAAGCGCCACTGGGAGGCCGATCATCGTCCCCTGCAGTTCGAGGACTCGAGCTCGCGGCCTGATGACCTGTTCCGCAAGCGCCACCTGCGCGAACTGGTCGAGCAGTCCGTGTCCCAGCTCCCCGAGCACCATCGGGTGGTCTTCGTGCTGCGCGAACTCGAAGGCAAGACCTACGAGGAGATCGCGGAGATCACGGGC
The DNA here is from genome assembly GCA_963729955.1 of uncultured Gemmatimonadales bacterium. GTDB lineage: Bacteria > Gemmatimonadota > Gemmatimonadetes > Gemmatimonadales > JACORV01 > Fen-1245. The sequence continues at coordinate 238,505 of CAVSQA010000028.1, read as the reverse complement.
TGCAACCTCGGGACCGTGAAGAGCCGGCTGAACCGCGCCCGGAACAACTTCGCCGCGATCATCGCCCCCCACCTCGACTGACGGGCTGCCGGGCGCGCCGGCGGAACAGTAGGCCCCCACCGCGGTACCAGTAGGGTCCTTGCTAGGGCCCGCATGAACTGTTGTGAGTTCCGAGAAAAACACTCCGATTTCGCGGACGGGTTGCTGCCGCCCCGGGAAGAGTCCGAGGCGGGCGCGCCACCTGGTGGCCTGCGCTGCCTGCCGCCGTTTCGACGCCGCCCTTCGAGCCGGGCTGGATGCGCTGCGTGCGCTGCCCAGCGTCGGCGTCTCGCAGGGGTTCGGTCCCCGGCTGCGGCGGCGCCTGCGGGACGAGTTCGCGGTCCGGGCTCCGGTCGTGGCGCACTGGTCCGGTGCCGTGGGGACGCTGCTCCTGGTGGCGATGCTCGGCTTCATTGGTTGGGACCTGCTCGAGTCCCGGGCGACGCACCGAGAGAGGACTGGGTTCCCCGCCGCCGACTGGAATTCCGCGCCGCTGCCGCTCGCCGTGACCGGCCCGGCGCCCTCGTATCGGAGCCCGCTGCACCGCTCCGCCGACCCGCGTTTCGACGCCTTCCATCCGCTGAATTCCATTCTGGTGACTGAACAAGCCCCGCTCGCCGCACCCGAGCTTCGGATGCGTTTCGACGTTCCCGCCGTGTGGGGAGGGCCGTAACACCCGCAGGCTTTTGCGTCACCCGCTTTCGGGCTAAGTTGCGCCCGATGCCGGGCCGGTCATTCGATGCGTTGCAGCGATCCCTCGCCAAGGGCGAGGTCCAGCCCGTCTACTACTTCTTCGGCGACGAAGAACTGCTGAAGGACGACGCGGTGCGCCGGATCATGGGGTTGGCCGTCGAGGCCTCGACGCGCGACTTCAACCTGGATCGGCGCCGCGCCCCCGAGCTTTCGGCCGATCAGTTCCGGTCCCTGGTCGAGACTCCGCCCATGCTGGCGGCGCGGCGCTGCGTGGTTCTCACGGAAGTGGAGTGCCTGCAGCAGCGGCGGCCCAAGCAGCAGTCGCTGCGGGCCGCCGTCGCGGGTTATGTCGCGCGGCCGTCTCCACAGACGGTGCTGCTGCTGCTGCAATCGGCGGGCGAGAAGCCGGACCCGGAGCTGGAGCGCAACGGCTACGCGGTGGACTTCGAGATCCTGGAACCGGCCAGGGTCCTCAAGTGGATCCATCATCGCGCCAAGGAAGGGGACCTCGCCCTCGAGGACGACGCGGCGCGGCTGCTTCAGGAGGCGGTGGGCGATGACCTTCCGCAGTTGGCGGCGGAGCTGGGGAAGCTGGCCGCCGCCGTCCAGGGCCGGGCGGTGACGATCGCCGACGTAGCGGACCTGGTGGGGGTGCGCCATGGCGAGACGGCCGGTGACTTCGTGGACGCGGTGACCGGGCGGCGCTTTGCGGACGCGGCGGCGATGGTCCCGCGGCTGCTCGCCGGCCCGGGCAACACCGGTGTCCGGCTCGTTTCTTCGCTCGGCACGGCGCTGATCGGGCTCGCCCTCGCGCGGTCCCATCTCGACGCCGGCGAGTCCCGGACCGCCATCCGGGATCGGGTGTTCAGGACCATTCAGGCGGCGCGGCCGTCCGGCCTGAGAAACTGGGGCGACGAAGCCGCGCGATGGGTCGGCGACGCGGCTCAGTGGACAGCCACGGACCTGGACCGGGGGCTGGCCGCCCTGCTCAGGGCCGACACGCGGCTCAAGAGCACCGCCGTGTCCGGGGAAGGCGAGATCGTCGCCGAAGCGGTGTTGTCGCTCGGCGTCGGGGAGCAGACGGCGGCATGAGAAGAGCGGCACCTCCGCACGGACGCGTCGATGCACGCCGGGTGTTCCGGCGGGCGCTGTGGCGCCTGGCCGGGCTTCTGTGGCTTGGGGCGGCGGTGCGGCCGTGCGCGGCCCAGGACAACCCCGCCCTGCGCAACGCGGTGCAGCTGGCCGCCGAAGGGCGCGGAGACTCGGCGCGGCGCATCGTGGCGCTGGAGATGGCGAAGGCCAAGCCGGGTGATCCGGCCTACGTGGAAGCCTTGTACTGGCGCGGGCGGCTCGCGCAGTCCGGCGACAGCGCGGAGCGCGACCTGCGGCGCGTGGCCATCGAGTACTCGACCTCTCGCTGGGCCGACCAGGCCCTGCTCCAGCTCGCGCAGCTGGCGATGGCGGCGGGCAACAGCCCGGGCGCACTACAGTTGGCCGAGCGCCTCCGCAACGACTATCCGACGAGCACGCTCCGGGCGCAGGCGGCCCTGTGGGCAGGGCGGGCCGCGTTCGACGTCGGCGACCCGGTCTCGGCCTGCGCCCTGCTCGATTCGGCGCGCAACGAATCCGCCGCCGACGTCGAGTTTCTCAATCAGGTCAGCTTCTACCGCAGCCGGTGCGGCACCGTGGCCGTCGCGCCGCGGGCCGACTCCGCGCATGCGGCCGCGCCGCCCGCGGCCAGGGGGCCTGGCGACACCGCCCGGGCGGAATCCACGGCCGCGCCGATCCCACGCCCGGCCGCGCAGTACGAGGTGCAGGTCACCGCGACCCGCACGAGCGGCGCGGCGCAGGCGGTGCTCGCCCGCGTGACGCGCGTCGGAGAGCACGCGCGCGTCGTGAAGGGCGCCGACGGATACCTGCGCGTGCGGGCGGGGCCGTACCCGACCGAGCGCGAGGCCGTCGCCGCAGCGGCCCGGATCGAGAAGGCGCTCGGCGGACACCCCTTCGTCATACCCGTGCCGTGAGCCTTCCCGGCCTCGACGTCTCGACGCCGCTCATGCAGCAGTACCGCGAGATCAAGGCGCGGCACCGCGACGCCATTCTGATGTTTCGGATGGGCGACTTCTACGAGATGTTCGAGGACGACGCGGAGGTGGCGGCGCGCACCCTGGGCCTCACCCTCACCTCGCGCAACAACGGCGCCGCGGCCGAGACCCCGCTCGCCGGCGTGCCGGTCAAGGCCGCCTCGGCGTACATCAAGCGCCTGGTCGAGCGCGGCTTCCGGGTGGCCATCTGCGAACAGGTGGAGGACCCAAAGCTCGCCAAGGGCATCGTGCGGCGCGAGGTGATCGAGGTCGTGACGCCCGGGGCCGTGATGGCCGACGACCTGCTCGAAGAGCGGCGCAACACGTTCCTGGTCGCGCTGGTGACCGAGGGAGCGCGCGCCGGATTCGCGGCGGCCGACCTCTCGACGGGCGAATTCGTGTTGGAGAGCGTGGAATCGTCCGCGCTCGAGGCGGCGCTGCAGCGCTACAGTCCTTCGGAAGTCGTGGTCCCCGAGGGAGCCGCCGCCCTCGCGCCGGCCGGATCGCTGGTGACGCGACGCGAGCCGTGGGAGTTCGATCCGGTGCTCGCGGGCGAGGACCTCACCCGCCGCTTCGGCCTCGCGTCGCTCGACGGACTGGGTCTGGGCGCCGAGGACGCCCTCGCGGTGGGCGCGGCGGGGGCGCTGCTCCGCTACCTCGGCGATCTGCAGCCGGGTGGACTGCCGCAACTGCGCCGCCCGGCGGCCCGCCGCGCCGAGGGGAGGCTCTACCTCGACGCGATGACCCGCCGCAACCTCGAGCTGGTGGAGCCGCTGCGTCCGGGCGGCGAGCAGGCAACCTTGCTCGCCGTTCTCGACCACACGATGACGCCGATGGGCGCGCGGTTGCTGCGCCGCTGGCTGCTGGCTCCCCTGACCGACCCGGCGGCCATCGCGGCGCGCCACGACGCCGTGGGCACCCTGCTGGCCGACGAGCCGCGCCGTTCGGGGCTGCGCGAGGCCCTGGACGGGGTGCGTGATCTCGAGCGGCTGGGCGCCAAGACGGCGGCGCGACGTGCCACGCCGCGCGACCTCGGCGCGATGCGCGACTCCGTGCAGCGACTCCCTCGGCTGCTCGCGCTGGTGGGCGACCTGTACGCCCTCGGCGCCGGCTTCGACATCCTGGACGACCTCGCCCGCGGCCTGGCCGCAGCCCTCGTCGATCACCTGCCGCCGGCGCTCGGCGACGGCGACACCATCCGCCCCGGCCACGCGCCGGCCCTGGACGAGCTCCGCACGCTCCGCGACGGCGGCCGCTCCTACATCGCGTCGCTGCAGTCCCGGGAGCGGGCGCGCACCGGCATCGGGTCGTTGAAGGTCGGCTACAACAAGGTGTTCGGGTACTACATCGAGATCACCCGCGCCAACCAGGATGCGGTGCCCGCCGACTACGAGCGCCGCCAGACGCTGACCGGCGCCGAGCGCTACGTGACGCCCGAGCTCAAGGCGTACGAGGCCAAGGTCCTCAGCGCGGAGGAGGAGATCGCGCGACTCGAGGAGCGCCTCTTCGCGGAGCTGCGCGATACCGTCGGCGCGGCGATTGGTCGGATCCAGGACACGGCCGCGCGGGTGGCGGCGGCGGATACGCTGGCCTCGCTGGCCGAGGTGGCGGCGCGCAACGGCTACACGCGGCCCGAGGTCGGCGACGGCTCGGCGCTCGAGATCGAGGCGGGCCGCCACCCGGTGGTGGAGCGCGTGATGCCGCGCGAGGCGTTCATTCCCAACGACGTCCGCCTCGACGCCGAGCACCAGATCATGATCGTCACGGGTCCCAACATGGCGGGAAAGAGCACCGTGCTCCGGCAGGTCGCGCTCCTGGTGCTGCTGGCCCAGGCCGGGTCGTTCGTGCCCGCGCGGGCGGCCCGCATCGGCGTGGTGGACCGGCTGTTCACGCGCGTCGGCGCGAGCGACGACCTGGCGCGCGGCCAGAGCACGTTTCTGGTGGAGATGAGCGAGACGGCGTCCATCCTCCACAACGCCACGCGCAGGAGCCTGGTCCTGCTCGACGAGATCGGACGCGGCACGTCGACGTACGACGGGGTGGCCATCGCCTGGGCGGTGGCCGAGTACCTGCACGAGCGCGTCGGCTGCAAGGCCGTGTTCGCCACCCACTACCACGAGCTCACCCAGCTCGCGGAGCGGTATGCCCGCATCGTCAACTTCAACGTCGCGGTGCACGAGTCCGGGGACGAGGTGATCTTCCTCCACCGGTTGCGCCCGGGCGGCGCCGACCGCTCCTACGGCATCCACGTCGGGCGGTTGGCCGGGCTGCCGCCCGAGGTGCTCGAACGGGCAGGCGCGGTCCTGAAGACGCTGGAGGCCGGGCACCGCGTGGCCGCCGCGTCGACGCCCGCCGACCAGTTGGCCCTGTTCACGCCGACCGACGATCCGGTGCTCGCCGATCTCCGCGCACTGGACGTCGACGGACTCACGCCCCGGGATGCGCTGTCCCGCCTGGCGGACCTGCAGCGACGGGCGCGAAAGGAGCGGTGATGCGCGCGCACGGCCACGATGGCGCGACCCCGCGACCCCGCCTCACCATCTCCGTGGTGGTGCGGCTGGGCGTCGGGGCGATCCTGTTCCCGGTGCTGGCCGCCTGCCGCGGCCGGGAAGCGGCGCCGCGGCGGCGGCCACGACGGAGAACGACGTGCCGGTCGCCGTCAACAGCGGATCGCCCTTCCAGTACCCGCCGCGGCTCTACAACCAGGGCGTCGAGGGTGAGGTGCGGTTGCGCCTGTACGTGGACTCGGCGGGCCGGGTCCAGCCCGAGTCCATCCGCGTCGCGTCGTCGTCGGGAACGCCCGGACTGGATTCCGCCGCGGTGCGGGGTGCCGCGCTGCTGCAGTTCGCGCCCGCCCACCGCAACGGCCAGCCGGTAGGGATAGCCTTCTACCAGCCGGTCGTGTTCCGCCGCAACCCCGAGCCGGCGGGGCAGCCACGACCATGAGCGCGGGCAACACGCCCCTCGACAGCGTGCTCGAAGCCATCGGGCGGACGCCGATGATCCGCCTGAGCCGGATCGCGCGCGGCCTTCGCACGCCGCTGCTCGCCAAGGCGGAGCAGCTGAACCCGGGCGGCTCCGTCAAGGATCGCATCGGCCTCGCCATCATCGAAGCCGCCGAGCGGAGCGGCGCGCTGAAGCCCGGCGGCGTGATCGTGGAGGGCACCAGCGGCAACACCGGCGTGGGCCTCGCGATCGCCGCGTCGATCAAGGGCTACCGCTGCATCTTCACGATTCCCGACAAGATGTCGGTCGAGAAGATCCGCCTGCTCCGCGCGTTCGGGGCCGAGGTGGTCGTGGTGCCCACCGCCGTGCCGCCCGACCATCCGGAGTACTACATCCAGAAGGCCAAGGCGATCGTGGCCGCCACGCCCGGCGCCGTGCTGGCGGACCAGCACTTCAACCCGGTCAACCCGGACGCCCACTATCGCACCACCGGCCCCGAGATCTGGGAGCAGACCGACGGGCGCGTGACCCATTTCGTGTGCTCGCCGGGGACGGGCGGCACGGTCTCCGGCGTGGGCCGCTACCTGAAGGAGCGCAACCCGCGCATCCGGGTGATCGCGCCCGACCCGGTGGGCTCGATCTACGCCGAATACGCGGCGTCGCACCAGAAGGGCGAGGGGTTTCCCTACAAGGTGGAAGGGGTCGGGGGCGACAAGATCCCGACGTCGCTCCACTTCGACGTGGTGGACGAGTTCGTCGCCGTCAGCGATCGCGACGCGTTCCGGATGGCGCGCCGCCTGACGCGCGAGGAAGGGCTCTTCGTGGGTGGGTCGAGCGGCCTCAATGCCCACGTCGCGCTCGGGCTCGCCCGGCGGCTCGACGACCCGGAGGCCCTGGTCGTGACCGTGCTGTGCGATACCGGAGAGCGCTACCTGTCCAAGCTCTACGACGACGCGTGGATGCGCGAGAACCAGATGCTGGACGCGGAGTCCGTCACCGTCGAATCGCTGATGACCCAGCGCCCCGCCCAGATCCCGCCGCTGGTGTCGGTCGCCCCATCGGCGAGCGTGCGCCAGGCGCTGAACCTCATGAGCACCTACGGCATCTCTCAGGTCCCGGTGATCGCGGGGGACGACAGCGTCGGCTCGGTCACGGAGGGGCCGGTGATCGCGCGCGCCCTCGGCGACGCCAAGCTGCTCGAGCGGTCCGTCGGCGAGGTGATGCAGCCGCCCTTCCCCGTCGTGGACGCCGCGCTGCCCTTCGAGCGCCTCAACACGCTGCTGTCGCACGAGACCCAGGCGGCGCTGGTTCGCAAGGACGGCAGGTTGATCGGCCTCGTGACGCGCTACGACGTGCTGCGCCAGGTCGCGGGGATCCGGTGAAGGTCGCCGTCCTGACCGGCGGGACCTCGGCCGAGCGCGACGTCGCGCTGGCCTCCGGGCTCCAGATCGCGGCGGCGCTGCGCTCCCTCCACCACAGCGTCGACGTGGTCGACCTCGCGTCCGGCTTCGTGCCTCCCGAGCACGAGACCGCGCTGCTGCCGGGCGGCGTGGGCCGCGAGCCGCCGCCGCTCGAGCGGCTCAAGGAGCTGGAGCGGGGCATGCTGTCGGCCGGTCTCGGCGAGGTGCCCGCCATCCGCGAAGCCGACGTCGTCTTCATCGCCCTGCACGGCGGCCAGGGCGAGGACGGCACGGTCCAGGCGGTCCTCGACGTCATCGGCGTGCCCTACACGGGCAGCGGGCGCCTGGCGTCGGCCCTCGCGATGGACAAGGACCTCGCGAAGCGCATCGTGCGGGACAACGGCCTCGCCGTCCCCGCGTGGGTGATGGGCCCCGTCACCGCCGCGGAGGTCCAGCGGGCCGTCGGATACCCGTGCGTCGTCAAGCCGTCCAAGCAGGGCTCGTCCGTCGGTCTCTCCCTGGTCAAGCGCGGGCCGGACCTGGCGGCGGCGCTCGCCCTGGCGGCGCGCTTCGACGACGAGGTGATGGTGGAACGGTACGTCGAGGGGCCGGAGCTCACGGTCGGCATCCTGGGCGACGACGCGTTGCCGGTCATCGAGATCCGGCCGCAGCACGAGATGTTCGACTACGAGTGCAAGTACCAGCCCGGGATGGCGGAAGAGATCTGTCCCGCGCCCATCGACCCGGGCCTGGCCGCGCGCACCCAGGACGCCGCGCGGCGCGCCCATCGCGGCCTCAAGCTCGCCGGGTACAGTCGGATCGACTTCCGCGTGGCCGAGGGCGGCGAGCTCCTCTTCCTCGAGGCGAACACCCTGCCCGGGATGACCGCGAACAGCCTCATCCCCAAGGCGGCCCGGGTCGCCGGCCTTGGCTTCCCGGCCTTCACCGAAACGGTGTGTCGGCTGGCCCTCGCGCGCCGCGGAACAAAGCGGTAGGGCGCGGGATACCTCGATTGAGCGTATGAGCTACGACGGGTCGCCGTTCTTCCTGAGTCGCTGGGTGCGGCGACTGCTGGTCGCCAACGGCATCGTGTACCTGCTCCAGCTCACGATCTTCACGAGCCCGTGGCTCGTGGAGGTGTTCGGGTTCAGGCCGTCGGCCGTGCTGGCTCACCCGTGGAGCCTGCTGAGCTACGCATTTCTGCACCACGATTTCCTGCACATCTTCTTCAACATGCTGGCGCTCTTCATGTTCGGCCCGATGGTCGAGGACCGCCTGGGCGGCGCGCGCTTCGCGCGGCTGTACGCGATCTCGGCCCTCGGCGGCGCCGCGCTGAGCCTGGCGCTCCTGCCGCTGGCGGGCGACGCGGTGATCATCGGCGCCTCCGCCGCGGTGTTCGGCGTGATGCTGGCCTTCGTGTTGGAGTGGCCCGACGCGCCCATCTTCGTCTTCCCGCTGCCGATCCCGGTGAAGGCGAAGTGGCTGATCCTGTTCTTCGCCGCCGTGAACGTCGTGCCGCTGGTGCTCCAGGTGCACGATGGAATCGCGCATCTGGCGCACCTGGGCGGTTTTGCGGCGGCCTTCCTGTACCTGCGGGGCGGCGCCGTGCTGGGCAGCGTGCGGCGCCGGGGCCCAGCCGTTCCCGACACGGCCGTCCTGGTCCATCCATCGGCCGTCCAGACCGCTCGCCGGTCGGGGCCGTTCGGTGGGCGCCGGCGGAGCGCCGATGCGAAGGCTCTCGAGGAGGTGGATCGTGTCCTCGACAAGATCTCGGCCGGCGGACTCTCCAGCCTCACTCCCCAGGAGCGGCGGTTCCTCGACGAGATGAGCAAGCGGTTCAAGCAAGAGCCGTGACGTGATCCGCGCGGCGCGAGGTGACATCACCACGTATGCCGGCGGCGCCATCGTCAACGCGGCCAACAACCATCTCATCCTGGGAGCGGGAGTCGCCGGCGCCATCCGGCGGCGCGGCGGGCCCGCCATCCAGGCGGAATGCCAGCGCCACGGCCCCATCCGGGTCGGAGAGGCCGCGCTCACGGGCGCCGGGGACCTGCCGTGCCGCTACGTCATCCACGCCGCCGTCATGGGTGACGAGCCGGTGAGCGAGCGCAGCATCCGCGACGCGACCCGGGCCAGCCTGGAGCTGGCCGCCGCTCACCAGATCCGTGACGTGGCGTTCCCGATCCTGGGCACGGGCATCGGCGGCTTCCCCTTCCGCCGCGCCGTGGAAATCATGGTCGGCGTCGGCCGCGAGGCGGAGCAGGCCAGGACCGCCGTGGACGTGACCCTGTACGGCTACACCGCCGAGGACGCCGCCGTCATCGAGGAGGTGCTGGCACGCTCGCCCTAGCGGCCGCACTCCTCGCGCTGCAACAGGCGCCCACCCGGCCGGCGCTCGCGCAAGCCGAGTCGTTGCTCGCGGCCGGTCAGCTGCCGCCCGCGCGCGTCCTCGCCGAGCGGCTGGCTCGGGACCGCCCCGACGATCCGGCGGCCCTGATCCTGCTGGGCAAGATCTGGCTCGAGTGGCCCGTGTTCGGCCGCTATCGCGCGGAGTCGCTCCTCGAGCGGGCCGGCGCGCTCGCCCCGCAGGATCCCGAGCCGTTCTACTACCTCGCGCAGGTGGGGCTGACCCTCGGCGGCGACGACGGGGAGGCGATCGCCCGGCGCGGGCTGGTGCACGTCCTCGCCCTGGCGCCCGACTACCGCGACGCGTGGTCGTTGTGGACCACCCTCTACCGGGGCGACGGCGAGCGGACCGAGATGGTGCGCGCCCTGGCGCGCCACGCGGGGTCGTACTCCGTCGACCTCAGGCGTGTGGAGCTCCTGGTGGAGTTGCGGCGCTATCGAGACGCCGTGGCGCTCCTCGACTCGCTGCGCGGCGGGTCACCGAACGACCCCGTGCCCCGCGCGCTGCTCGCGCGCACCCGCTTCGAACAGGGCCGCGACGGCGAGGGTGAGCGGGTGTACGACGAGGCGCTGGCCCGCGCGGAAGCCGACACCGGCAACCTGCTCTGGCATCAGGTCCGCAGCATCGCGACGCCCGAGGAGCGCCGGGCGTACGGCCGGTTGGCACCGGAGAGCCGCGAGGCGTTCTTTCGCCTCTTCTGGGCTCGCCGCAACCCCGACATCCGCGACTCGGTGAACCGGCGCATCGGCGAGCACTTCCGGCGTCTCGCGGAAGCGCATCAGGTGTTCGCGCTGCTGCACCCGCAGTCCCGATGGTACCACTCGCGCCTGTGGCGCACGCTGCAGGGCGGCGTGGGCGCGCCATCGAGTTCGGCGGACCTGGGCGCTCTCCGCGCCGAGATCGCCTCGATCCGGCAGCCCCGGGTGGGGGATCCCGCGGTGGCCGCGGGGATCGTGCCACGGCTCGACGATTCCACGCCACAGGCGTTGAACCTGGAGGACGGCCTCGACGACCGCGGCCGCATCCTGGTGCGCTACGGAACGCCGAACGAGCGCTACGTCTGGAGCAACGACGCCGAGACCTGGCGCTACGATTTGCCCGAAGGACAGCTCCAGGTCACGTTCGTGCGGCGCACGTCCGATGGCGGCGGAGATCAGGTGGTCACGCCGGTGGTGGCCGGCGAGGCCGAGGCCGCCGGGTATCTGCTGCGGACCGATCGCCCCAGCCTCACCGCCAACCTCCGGTTCGCCTTCTGGCCCGCCGAGTTCCGGCGTGGCATCGGGCGCACCACCGAGGTCGTGCTGATTCCCGATCGGGTGAGCGCGACGGCGGCGCTGTACGACACGGCCGGCCGCGAGGCCGCGCGTGACTCCGCCACCGGCCGTCCCCTGCATCTCGTGGCGGCGCCGGGCCGCTACGTGCTCGCGCTCGACGCAGAGCGCGGCGGCGAGATCGGCCGGTTCCGCGGCTCGATCCCGATCACGCGCTTCAGCACCGACTCGCTCGCTGTATCGAGTCTCCTCCTCGCCGCCGGCGACGTCCCGCCGTCGCGAGACACGCTCGAGGCCGCCGCCCCGCCGGCGCTGCGGCTTCCGGCCGGGCGAGCGCTGCGGATCTACGCGGAGCTGTACGGGCTCGGCCGCGATTCGGGGGTGACGCGCTACGACGCGATCTATCGGTTCGAGCGCGCCAGGAACGGATGGCTGAGCTTCCTCTCGCACGGTCGCGTGACCAGCGTGGCGTTCCGCCGCGTGCAGGCGGCGACCGATCCGACCATCGAGACCCTGGTCGTCGATCCCGGGCGATTGCCTCGCGGTCACTATCTCCTCACGCTCGAAGTGCGCGATGCGGTCGGTGGCACGAGCGCCGCGAGCGCGACGCTCGAGTTCGATCTGCGATAGCGCTCTTGTCCAGCGCGCCCGCACGCTCCAAATTGGTGCGGCCGCCACGATGATCATCAACCTCATCCCCGAGTTCCTCGCAGTTCACGCGTCCTCCGGGCGTGAGGCTGCCTACCACGCGTACCTCGAACGACATCGCCCGGTGCTCGCGGCGTATTGGCACAACTACGTGCTGGACCTCGACTCGCCGCACACGGCGGAGGTCGTCGCCCGCGCGCTGGCCGCCGACCGGGACGACCTGCGCCGACTGATGGCGTCGGTGGACCTCGAGCGGATGGCCGCTGACGTCCTCGATCGCGCCGCGACGGTGCTCGAGCTGGATCATGACGTCGACCTCTATCTCACGGTGGGGGTGGGCGCCGCGAACGCCGCGGAGCTGGTGGTCGGCGGACGTGGCATGGTGATCGTGTGCGTGGAGCACTTCACCGGCCAGCCCAACCCCGACACGTACGGCCTCGGACTCTCGCCGCAGCTGATGCCGCTGTGGATCGCCCACGAAGTCGCCCATACGGTGCGCTACACGTCGCCGACCAGTCGCTCCGAGCTGAAGCGCCTCGTGGCCGAGGCCGGCGGCACCTACGACTATTGGGAGACGGGCAGCCGGGCGACGCTGCGCGAGCTGTTGCTGAACGAGGGCATGGCCGTCCACGCGGCGCGGGCCGCCGCACCGGGCTTCGCCGACGAGGAGTACTTCGGCTTCACCCGCCGCCAGTATCGCCGGATGCGGGAGCTCGAGGCGTTTCTGTTCCGGGCGGTGGAGCCCGACCTCGACCGCGCCGGCCTCGGCCTCAGGCTGCGCTACTTGAGCGGCGGGATGAGCCCGGCGGCGCGCTTGGTCCAGGGCCGGGTGCTTCCCGAGCGCTCCGGCTATTACATCGGCGCGCGCATGGCCGAGGCGCTGGTCGCCGAGCGCGGCGTGGCGGCGGCGGTCCGCGCCCCCGCCGCCGATTTCTCGGCGGCCCTGACCCGCCAGGCCGCCGGCCGGGCGGTGGGGGCGTGAGCTACGGGGGCGGGGAGCGACGGGTCAACCGCGAGCTGCGGGAAGTGCTGGACGAGCTCGTCGAGCACGTCCGCTACGTCGCGCGGAACGTGCAGACGATGAGCAAGCAGGACTTGGAGTACGCCGAGGAGCGCCTGGAGTGGCTGGCCGACGAGGTGTGGCGCGCGGCCACCGAGACGCTGGAGTCCCGCGGCTAGGCGGGCCCCTTCCGCCGCGCCATCTCCCGCAGGCGGGCCTTGTTGATCATGTACTGCTGTGGCAGGCTCACCAGGTTCGACACCGCGTAGTACAGGTTCAGCCCCGACGCGAAGTTCAGGAATAGCACCGTCATCATGATCGGCATGACGGTCGTCATCATCTTCGCCTGCGGATTGGGCGGCATCCCCATCTGCCCCAGCTTCGAGAGCGCCCACATCGATCCGCCCATCACGACCGGGATCACGTAGGTCGGATCCTTGAGCGACAGGTCGGGGAGCCACAGGAACGACACGCCGCGAAACGCGATCGTGTTCGCGAACACGAAGAAGAGCGCCAGGAGGATCGGGAAGGGCAGCAGCATCGGCAGGCAGCTCCCGAACGGATTCACCTTGTGCTCGCGGTACAGCTTCATCATCTCCTGCTGGAGTTTTTGCGGGTCGTCCTTGTGCCGCGTCTGGATCTCCTTCATCAGCGGCTGAACGGCTTGCATCGCCACCGAGCTCATCATGGCCTTCTGGTTCAGCGGCCACAGGGCGAGCCGGATCGCGATGCCGAACAGAATCAGCACCCACCCGTAGGCCAGCGACAGCCGCTGATGCATCCACAGCAGCAACTGCGTGATCCACACCGCGACCGGCATCACGATGGGCTTGAAGATCCAGCCGTAGGGGGAGGCCTTGTCGAGGCCGCGGCCCACCCGCCGCAGCTGCCGATACTCCTGCGGCCCGAGGTAGAGGCTGTAGCGGAATCGGCCATCCGGCCCCACCGGGAGGGTGGCCCAGGTTTGCGCGGTCACCTCGTAGCGCCCGCTCATGGCGCCGCCCGTGGCGACCGCGCCGCCGAAGGTGGGCCGCGTGCTGTCCGGAGAGAGCAGGGCCCCGATGAAGTACTTCGACTTCACCGCGACCCAGTCGAAGGGCCCGTCGAGCGTCGCCGTCTCTCCCGGCTTGAGCTTCGAGAAGGCGAGGCTCACCGGCTCGTTGCGCCGCCCGATCACGGCGTAGGCGCGGTAGTTGCCGACGCTGTCCGCCTCGACGTTGGCGAATCCGGTTCCCAGCCCGACCAGCAGGAGCGCCCCCTGGCCGGCCAGCCCCCCCACCTCGCCCGTGACGTCGAGCAGGTACTCAGCTCCGGAACGCGGGACCACCTCCACCTGCACGTCCAGCGGCCCCACGTGGCCGCGGAACGTCGGCCCCGCTGAAGAGCGCTCCAACACGAACGACACGCTGTCGAGCGCGATCGTGTCCTGCCCCACCACCAGCCGCTCCGCCAGCATCCGGTCGCCGGGGCGCAGCAGCTCCACGGGCTGCCCCTTGGAGGCGCCAGCGTACGATCGGTACTCGGGGAACTCCGCAGCCTCGAGCGCCGCACCGAGGGTGGTCAGCGTGTATCGCGCCCAAGCCGTGGCGACCGTCACCGTCTCGGCCGGCGCCGCCGCCGCCGCCGGCGCGGCCGCGCGTTCCGGTGCCGATCGAACCGGACGCGCGGGGGCCGGGTGGGCGATCGCCGTGTCGGCAGGGGCGGCGACGCCGCGCGTGGCAGTGGTGTCGACGCGGGCACTCGTGGGTCGGTGGGCCGGCTTCAGGAACAGCGACGGCACCACCGCCACCACGATCATGAGGAGAATGGCAACGACGAGTCGGCGTTCCACGGATCAGGGCACCGGGTCGTAGCCGCCGCGGGCGAACGGGTGGCAGCGCAGAATGCGCCGCATGCCCAACCATCCGCCGCGCATCGCGCCGTAGCGCTCGACGGCTTCGACGGTGTACGCCGAGCAGGTCGGCTGGTAACGACACGCCGAGGGCAGGAGCGGCGAGAGCGTCACCTGGTAGCCGCGGACCATCAAGACGGCGACGCGGGCGATGATGGACACAAGGTCCCTACGAGTTCGGCTCGCAGACGGTCGAAGGTGGCGGCGTACGCGGGCGGCCGGGCACGCACCGCCAGGTCGGCGGATTCGGGCAACGCCGGCAGGACGGCTCGCCGGCAGATTTCCCGGAGCCGCCGGCGCAGTCGATTACGCTGAGGTGCGGTATGTCCGTAACGCGCCACGATCACCGCCAGGCGTGAATGCTCAAGAGGGGAAGGCCGAATGAACAGATCGAGATGATCCGTTCGGCGGCGCTTCCCCTCGGTCATCAGCGCGCGCAGTTCCGCCGCGCGCCCAATCCGGAACGACCTCGGCAGTCGTTCGGCCGTCAACCGCCCCGATGCTTGGACGGTATCCGGACAGTGAGGCGCTTGCGCCCCTTCTTGCGACGACTCGAAAGCACGGCGCGGCCCCAGCGCGTCTTCATGCGGTGCCGGAAGCCGTGCTTGTTCAGGCGTTTACGGTTGTGCGGACGATACGTCGGTCCCACGGGTTTAGCCTCCGGAAAGCCGCGAAACGTACACGCGCGCGGCGGCGCCGGTCAAGGTTGACTTTTCAACATTCGAGGCGTACGTTCGGTCGCCCTTTGAGACCTTCCGCTTAACTCCGACCCGCGTTGATGGAGCTTTCAGTAAAGGAAACCTGGAACCGCCTCCTCGACCAGGCTCGTGGCCGACTGCCGGAACCCACGATCCGATCCTGGCTGGAGCCGGTTGAGCCGATCGGCCTCGAGAACGGCACCCTGGTTCTCGCGGCGCCCGACGAGTTCGCTGCGGACTGGAACAAGTCCAACTACGCCGCGTTGCTCTCCGACCTCTCGACCCAGGTCGTGGGCCGGCGCCTGGAGATGTCGTTCCGGGTGATGGAGGAGCGCTCGCGCCGTCCGCAGATGGACTTCTTCGTGGCGTCGCCGGCCTCGGCCACCGGTGCCGCGCCCGCCAAGGCGCCCGCCTGGTCGATGCCGCTCAACGAGCGGTACACCTTCGGCACCTTCGTGATCGGCAAGTCGAACGAGCTGGCGGCCGCAGCGGCGCACGCCGTGGCCGAGGCTCCCGGCAAGGCCTACAACCCCCTCTTCATCTACGGCGCGACCGGCCTCGGCAAGACGCACCTGATGCAGGCCATCGCCCACGCCGTGCTGGAGCGTTCGCCGCAGACCCGCGCCGTGTACATGAGCGGCGAGCAATTCACCAACGAGGTAATCGAGCACATCCACGGCCAGAAAATGCCGGAGTTCCGGCGCCGCTATCGCAACGACCTGGATCTGCTGCTGTTGGACGACGTGCACTTCCTGGAGCGGAAGGAGTCCACCCAGGAGGAGTTCTTCCACACCTTCAACGCCCTGTACGAGGCCGGCAAGCAGATCGTGCTGACCAGCGACCGCTCCCCGAAGGAGCTGCCGGGCCTCGAGGTGCGCCTCGTGTCCCGCTTCGACTGGGGCATGGTGGCGGACATCGGCCAGCCCGACCTCGAGCACCGCACGGCCATCCTGCGCAAGAAGGCCGAGCAGGATCACCTCGAGCTCACCATCCCGGACGACGTGCTGCAGTTCATCGCCGAGCACGTCCGGAGCTCGGTGCGCGAGCTCGAGGGCTGCATCATCAAGCTGCTGCTGTTCGCCTCGCTGAAGCACCGGGAGATCACCATCGAGCTGGCCCGCGAGGCCCTCTCGGACAAGATCAAGCCCGCGGAGGAAACCGGGGCTGATGCGGCGGGCCGCCGCGGTGGGCCGTCGATCGACCGCGTCCAGGAGGTCGTCGCCCGGCGGTGGGGTGTGACGCCTGAGGGCCTGCGCTCGAAGGCGCGGACCAAGCGCCTGACCGTGCCGCGCCAGGTCGCGATGTACCTCGCCCGCGATCTGCTCGGCATGCAGCTGGTGGAGATCGGGCAGGCCTTCGGCGGGCGGGACCATTCGACAGTGATTCACAGTCTCGACAAGGTGTCGCGGCAGCTCGCTCGCGATCATACGTTCCGTGATCGGGTGACACAGGCGCGGACCGAGTTGTCCGCAGTCTAGACGTTGGCAACTCGTGGAGCGTGTTGGCTCGGTGTTGGTAGGTGTGGACGACGCGACCCCGTTGTGGTGGGTGGTTGACGCTTCCACATGAAGGAGCGCGACAGAATCGCAGCAAGCTGCTGTCACCGTGCACGCTAAGCGTCGAAGCGAACAGTTCCACATGCTCTACGGTTACTACTAGTCTTTCTTTAAGGTGGAGTGTAGTAGGCTTACCGACTCGCATCCAATGAGGATTGGATGAAGTTCACGATTACGCGGGAGAAGCTCCAGGAGGGACTCCTGGCGGTCGTCTCGAGCATTCCGACGAAGACGACGCTGCCGGTGCTCTCCAACATCCTGATCGAGGCGACCAAGGAGGGCATCCGCCTTTCGGGAACCGATCTCGACATCGCGGTGTCGACGACGGTGCCAGCCGAGGTGGACGAAGAAGGTGCGCTGACACTGCCGGCGAAGAAGCTCTCCGAGATCGCCCGCGAGTTGCCCGGCTCGCCGGTGCGCGTGACGTCGGCAGGCGAGCAGCGGGCGCAGGTCGAGTGCGGGAAGAGCAAGTTCCGCCTGCTGGGGTTGCCGCGCGACGAGTTCCCGTCGTTTCCGGCGGTGAAGTTCGACGGCGCCTGGAAGGCCCCCGCCAAGGACCTGCACAAGCTGATCGGGCACGTGGCCTTCGCGGTATCGACGGAGGAGAGTCGACCGATCCTCAACGGCGTGCTCTGGGAGCTGCGCAAGGACCACATGCGGATGGTGGCCACCAATGGTCACCGTCTGGCCCGGATGGAGGTTCCGCTCTCGGGCACGGGGGCGTCCCAGGCCGATCTGATCGTGCCTCCCAAGGCGCTCGAGCAGATCCGCCGACTGTTCGCGGAGAACGTCGAGGTCGAGATCGGCGAAGAGCGAGAACCACCTCGGCTTTCACAGCGGCGGCACCCAGGTGTTCACGCGGCTGATCGAGGGTCCGTACCCGAACTACGAGCAGGTGATCCCGCGGGAGAACGACAAGTTCGCGACGGTCGACAAGGTGGCGATGGCGGCCGCGCTGCGGCGGATGAGCATCGTCGCGAGCGACCAGACGCACCGGATCCGCCTGGCCTTCGGCGGCGGGATGCTGAAGTTCAGCGTGCAGACGCCGGACCTCGGCGAGGCGCAGGACGAGATGGCGGTGACCTACGAGGGAGACGCGCTCGAGATCGGGTTCAACGCCGCCTACCTGCTCGAGCTCCTGAAGTACATGCCGACGGACGAGGTGCGCTTCACGCTTGAAGGCGCCGGAGCGTGCCGCGACGGCGGAGCCGGTGGGCTGGGACGACCCGGCTTCGTATGTCTGCCTGGTCATGCCGCTGCGGTTGATCGACTAGGGCTTGGGCGGCGGCGCCGCAGGCGGCGCGCTCCTCGGCGGTACGGCCGCCGTGTCCGGTAGGATCGGGGGCACGGCGGCCGAGTCGTACGGTGGCGGCACCGTGTCGCGGGCGGTGTCGGCAGCCGCCCCGGTGTCGATCGCTGCGGGCGGCAGCAGGGGCACCGTGTCCTCGGCTTCCTCCGGAGGCACGACGACGGGCGCTCCGCCGAGCTTGAGGAGAATCAACTGCTGGCGCCAGCGTGTCCGACCGGGCCGGTACGACGGGTTCGAGGTGAGCGGGTGCGGCAGGGTGGCGACGAGCATCGCGGCCTGGTCCGCGGAGAGGTGCGCGGCGGGCCGGCCGAAGTAGCGCTCGCCGGCGGCTTCGACGCCCCAGAGATTCGGGCCGAACTCCGCCACGTTGAGGTACAGCGTCATGATCCGGGTCTTGTCGAGCGCCCACTCGAGCCGGTAGGCGATCACGGCTTCCTTGAGCTTGCGCAGTGGATTGCGGGAAGGCGACAGGTAGAGGTTCTTCGCGAGCTGCTGCGTAATCGTGCTCGCGCCGCGCAGCCGGTCCCGACGCGCCCACGCTCGGCCGAGCGCCCGCCACAACTCGGCGCGGTCCCTCGGTTCACTCCAGGAAAACGTCGCGCGACGGTAGCCGATGGCCTCGCGCACCGCCCGGTAGTCGATCCCGTGATGCAGATAGAACGCCTCGTCTTCTCCCGCGGTCGCGGCCTTGGAGAGCCAGTGGCTCATGGAATCGGCGGGCACCGGCGCATAGCGGCGCGGCAGAGCCTCGCGCCCCGCGCCCTGTTGCCGTGCGCGCATCGCCATGAAGGCGGTCTGCGCGGGCCAGTGCGTCCGCCACCACGACGGCGGCGGCCAGACGAAGCTCAGCCACAGCAGGCAGGCACCGGCCGCCACCGTTCCAGCGATGACGAGGCGGCGCAGCGCGCGCGGCATTGCGGTCAGCGGCGCAGCGGCGTGCCGCGGGTGACTAGGGCGCCGGAAAGACCGAAGGCGTCCACTTCGTTGGCGTCGCCGGACAGGAGAGCGAACGCCCCGGCGCGACTTCCCGACGCGTCGAAACTGAGGGCCACGACCAACCCGCGCCGCTTGAAGCCCGCCGTCAGGTCGGCGCGCACCAGGAGGGCGAGCCTGCGGCCCAGCGCCACGGCGCCGCCAGCACGGTAGGCAATCGACCGCCAGGTGTGGGGCGCGACCTCCCACTCGCCGCCCACTCGCAGCGCCCCCGTGAACAGGCTCACCGCCGCGCCGGGCACGAGGGTCGCCCAATAGGTGGAGTCGAGCAACCGCGGAGAGCCGATGTTCCTCACGACGAGCGAGAGTTGCGTCCCGTCGATCGTGGAGACGCGGGTGGCGGCGTCCCAGGTCGATCCGGTGACCGCGCCGCTGTACCAGCGCCGGGTCGTGCCGGCGGAGAACTTCTCGTCGCCGAGGCCGATGCCCACGGCATACGCGTTCAACGCCTGCCCCGGCGGGAAGCGCTCGTGGATCCAACCCGCCGCGACGCCGCGCCCGGCGAGCGAGAGGCCGTACTGGCTCAGCCGCGTCCCGCCGGGAAAGAAGTGGTCCTCGGTCACGTCGGCGCCGATGCTGGCCTCGAGGACCCGGGCGAGCCCTGCGGGGTTCACCCACAGGGCCCGCGCGTCCGACGCCTCGGTCGTGAGCAGATACCGGGCTGGTTGGGCGGGCATGACCTGAGCGCTGCCGGGCTGCACGCCGGCCGTCGCCCACCAGGTCAGGCCGCCGGCCAGCGCCAGCGCCCGCCGCATCCTCACGGCAGTCGCGTGAAGCTGCTGTGTGTCTTGCTGCGCACGGGCACCACGATGCCGGCGCTGGTGACGTTCGCGTTCACCAGCGAGCTGTCGCTGACCGTGCCGCCGAGATAGATGCCGGTCGCCGTGACGAAGGCGTCCCCGGTTCTCTGGCCGCTGCCGGTCAATTCGACAGTCTGGCCCTGCGTTTCACCCGAGCCCGTGAGCGAGTAGGCGGTCGTCGTAGCCAGGTGCAACGCGCGAGTGCCCTCGTGGTCTTCCCAGCCCACCACCCGGTGCTGCCGGGTCATGTGCACGGTGACCGCCACACCCTGGGAGGGCGTCGTCATCGAGGAGGTGTCCGTCCACGTCGTGCCGGCCGCGGTCGAGCCCGGTGGCAACATCGGCAGGAATTCACGGAATCCCTGGGCTACCTGCCGGACGGCCGCGCTGGCGCTGTCCGGCGGTGCCAGCGAGATCATCTGCCCCTGAGGGGACAGGACGAGCCGTACGACCTGCCCCTTGGCTGCGGCCAGGTCCGCTGCGGCGGGCACGCCCACCGGCGACGTGATCCCGAGGGAGTCGATGGTGATCGCCACGCCGAGATTCCCGGCCGCGTCGGCGACCGCGACGGAGAGCAGCACCCCGGTCGTGAGGTCGAAGGCGGTGGTCTGTCCCATTGCTTCCTGTTCGATGTGCGACTGCGACTCGAAGCGATAGTGGCCCGCGCCCGGTGCGTAGCGGAGAACGGTGGGCTCGGCCGGCGCGGCCGCGGCGGGGGCGGCGACAGTCGCGCGCGTCGGGGCCGAGGTCGTGGACGGCGCCATGTGGCCGGCGCAGGCCGCGACCGCGAGGGCTGCGGCGCACAGATGCGGAAGGCGATTCATGACCATCTCCTTGTCGGGTTCAGCGCCTCACGATCCGGGCACTGGTGTGGCGGGGCGGAACGAGCGGCGGCGCCGCAAGCCTCCCCGAAGGGCGCTCGCGGCGCCGCCGGCGGAGCCGTAAGCCGAGTTCTGTTCGACCCGAAGGTCGGACGGTCATCTCTCTGGGATGGCGGTCGCCCGCCACCTCGCGCGGCCTACCCGCGGCTCGCCGTTGCCGGCGTTGTCGGTCCGGGCCGGACCTCGCCGCCTATTTGGCCTTGCTCCGGCTGGGGGTTGCCGTGCCGCGTCTGTTGCCAGGCGCGCGGTGGGCTCTTACCCCACCATTTCACCCTTACCTCGCCCGAGGGCGGGGCGGTGTCTTTTCTGTGGCCCTGTCCGTCGCCTCGCGGCGCCCAGGCGTTACCTGGCAGCCTGCCCTAGGAGCTCGGACTTTCCTCAGGCCCGTGCTGGGCCCGCGACCGCCTCACTCCGCACTGCAAGATACCCCGGGCCGCCAGGAGAGACAAACGCCGAGGTCTCCGTGTGCGGTTGGGTGACGGGGCGGTGACGCGCGCGCGTAGCGTGTTGCCCGAACCGAGCGAAGTGAGGAGTGCGATGCCAGCCGCCGCTACCGTCGCCACCGTGTTGCTGCCGGAAGAGCGCGCCCGCGTCGAGGCCGCGGGGCAGGACTGCTTCGTGACGTTGCACGGCGACTCGCTCGACGACGCGATCCGGCAGGTCAGGCGGCAGCGGGTGGACGCCATCTTCCTCTCGGTGCACCGCTGCGACGACGCGGCGTTTCCACGGGTAGCGCGGTTCGTCCGTGAATTCCCCCAGGTCCCGGCCGTCGCGCTGATTTCGCGCCTCGATCACGAAGCCCCTCGCCGGGTGTTGGGTCTCGGGGCTTCCGGCGTGCGCGCGGTGGTGGACGTGTCGGTACCCGCCGGCTGGAGCCGGCTCCGCGACCTGTTGCACGAGCCGTCCTCCCCGGTCGCGGCCCAGGTGATGGCGGCGTTGGACCGCGACATCGCGGGCGTCCCGCCCGACTGCCGGCTGTTCTTCGAGATCGTGGTGCGGCGCGCGCCGGAGTTGCGCACGGTGAAGCGCCTGGCCGGCGCGCTGCGCGTCGTGCCCAGTTCCCTGATGTCGCGCTTCTATCGGACCAACCTGCCGTCGCCGAAGACTTATCTGGCCCACGCCCGGCTGCTGCACGCGGCGTACCTGTTTCGCAACGGCGGTCTCTCGATCGCCGACATCGCCAACCGGCTCGACTACTCGTCGCCCCAGAGCTTCGGCCGTCACCTGCGCGCGCTGCTCAACATCACGGCGGGCGAGTTCCGGCGGCGCCTCCCCTTCGAGGCGGCGCTCGAGCGGTTTCGCGAGCGCTTCGTAACCCCGTACCGGGACCGGCTGCTCGCGTTCCATCCATTGGGAGCGCGGCCCGGGGATCACGGACAGATCACCGTGTGAGCAGCCGGTCCCGCAGGCAGAGGGTGTGGCGCGCGACGGGTGGCTGGGGCGTCGGGGCCCCCGGCGTCAGGCCGCGCCGGTCAGCAGCTCGCGCAGCACGCACAGCGAGCGGACTTGGAATTCCTCCCGCTCGAGTGCTTCGCGGCCGCCCTCCTCGCGATCGACCACGGCGAGGATGCCGCAGACGGTGCCGCCCGCCTCGCGGACGACCGCCGCCGCCTCCAGCGCGGAGGCCCCGGTCGTGATCACGTCCTCGACCACGACGGCCGTGGCGCCGGCCTCGAAGCAACCCTCGATGCGACGCTCGACGCCGTGGGTCTTGGCCGCCTTGCGCACGGTGAAGGCGTGGATGAGCGTCGGCGTGGTCGCGGTGGCGCGGGCGATCGCGTAGGCGACCGGGTCGGCGCCGAGGGTGAGGCCGCCCACCAGCTGCGGGCTCCAGCCGGCGTCCCGGATCGCCGCGAGCCCGAGGTCGCCGATCAGCGCGAGCCCCTCGGCGTGCATGGTCGTGCGGCGGCAGTCCACGTAGTGCGGAGAGCGGCGCCCCGACGCCAGTAAGAAGTCGCCGTGGAGGATGGACCGGGTCTGGAGCAGCGCGAGGAGGCGCGCGCGCGCGTCCATCGGGGCCGGCGTCACGGGATCAGCCGTGCGACCCGAACAACCCCTTGATCGAGCCGAGGAGCCCGGCGCGAGGCACCTCGAGCGGCTGGGTGGCCGCGGCGGAAAACTCGTCCGCGAAGGCCGCCACCGTCGGCTGCCGGCGCCCCGGCTCGCGGCTGAGACCTCGCATTACCGCCTCTTCGAGGGCGCGGGGAAACATGAGGTCGCGCCGCGCCTGCCCCAGCGGGATGGGCGGCTGGGTGAGCAACTGGTGGAACAGCTCGCGCGGCGACTTGGCGAGGTACGGCAACTGCGCCGTCAGCAGGAAGTACGCGATGGTGGCGAGGGAATAGATGTCGGCGGCCTCGCCCACCAGCTCCCCCGAAAGCGCCTCGGGGGCGACGTACTGCAGCGTGCCGACGAAGAAGCCGGTCCGCGTGAGCCGCTCGGCCGGCGCGAGGTCCGCGTCCCGGGCGATCCCGAAGTCGAGCAACCGCGCGCGCTGCGTGCGCGGGTCGTAGATGATGTTCTCGGGCTTGAGGTCGCGGTGGATGATGCCGGCCGCGTGCGCGGCCGCCAGCCCGTCGGCGACATGGCGCACGATCGTGGCGGCGAGCAGGAACGCCACGGGTCCGGAGCGGCGGACGAACTTCGCCAGGATCTCGCCGTCCGCCCACTCGAGCGCGAGGTAGTGCAGGCCGCCCGGGGCTTCGCCGAACTCGAAGGTCTGCACCACGGCGGGATGGGCCACGCGAGCGCCGTACTCGGCTTCTCGGAGGAAGCGTTGGACCGCGGTCCGGTCGCTGCGCAGCTTCGCGCGCAGAATCTTGACCGCGCATACGCCACGCGCCGAGTGCTGGGCACGGTAGACCGTCGCCGTGCCCCCCTCACCCACCCGTTCGAGCAGATGGTAGCCGGCGACGACCGTGCCGGTCAGATCCTCGGGCTGCATTGGATGGCGGCGAATGTACCGCGGCCCTGCGGGCGCGGCAAGTCGAGGCGTGGCGCCGCCTTGACTCTACTGCCCCGGCGTCCGTAGCTTGGCCGGACGGTCCACCTCCCATCGCCCGAGGCTCCCACGCCCAGCGTCGCACGCCGTCTCGTCGCCACGTCAGGTTTCCTGGCGCTCGTCGCGTGCGGGCCGTGGCAGCGCGTGGGAGCGCCGCCGCCCAGCGAGCCGTCGTTGCAGCAGGTGACCGCGCTGTTCGATCCCACCGCGGTGTATCGCGCCCTCGGCTTCGTCACGGGCGCCGGCCAGATCCGCTTCGTGGGCAACGTCCGGATGCTGGCCGGCCACTCGGCCGACACCGCCCTCGCCCTCGTGGCCCTCTCGATGCAGAACCGCTATCTCGCGTTCCGCCGTGAGGCCAACAGCTTCGCCGCGACCTACCGCGTCGAGCTCGCGTTCCGCCACGGGACGTCGCTCGTGCAGCAGGTGGTGCGGGACGAGCGCGTCGTGGTGAGCACCTTCGCGGAGACGCAACGGGCGGAAGAGAGCATCATCTACCAGGAATTCGTCCCGGTGCCGGTGGGCGTGTACCAGCTGTCGATCGTCGTCCGTGACCAGAACGGTCCGGGCGTCGGCAGGTTCGAGGGACCGCTGGAGGTGCCGCGACTCGAGCTGCCGGCCATCTCCACGCCCATCGCGGTGTACCGGGCCACGCCCCGCGCCGACTTCGCCGCCGTACCGGACATCGTCGCCAATCCACGCGGCACGGTGGACTACGGGACCGACTCGCTGCGGTTCTACGTCGAGGCCTACGGGCTGCCCGCCGGCAGCGCGCTCGTGGCGGCGGTGCTCGACAGTGCGTCGCACCTCGCCTGGTCCGACACCCTCCGGGTCGATTCGGCGAGAGCCCTCCGGCCGTTCGTGTTCGCCGTGGCGCCGGGACAGCTGTCGCTCGGCCGCCACGAGGTGCGGGTGGGTCTCGCGGGCGGAGGCGTGATCGCCCGCGCGCCGTTCCTCGTTGCGTTCTCCGGACAGTGGATCGTCGCCAACTTCGACGAAATGGTCTCGCTGCTACGGTACTTCACCACGCCGGACACGCTCAAGAAGCTGGCACAGACGCCACCCGAGGAGCGCGCGGCTGCGTGGCGGAAGTTCTGGCACGATACCGATCCCGACCTCGCGACGCCCGAGAACGAGGCGCTGGATCGCTACTTCGCCCGGCTGGGCTCCGCCAACGAGCAATTCCGTGACGAGGGGATGCCGGGCTGGCTCACCGACCGGGGCGAGGTCTTCATCACGCTCGGGCCGCCGGACCAGATCATCGACCCGCATCCGGATTTTCGCGGCCGCGGTCGCTTCATCGAATGGAGCTACGACCAGCTGAACCTGGTGCTCTACTTCGTCGACGAGGCCGGATTCGGGCGGCTGCGGCTCGATCCAGGCTCGCGCTCCGAGTTCGAACGGGTCGTCAACCGCCTGCGTTCGAGGTGACGCCGCACTCGGGGGCGCCCGTCCCCGGGGCTGCACGCGACCGTCGCGCGACCCGAATGGCGGACGGCGAGAGTTGGCGGCGCACCCTCCACGTGGCTTCGGGAGCGATCGGGCCGCTGGCGGCGGCGCTCGGACCCCGGGTGGCCACCCCGGCCTTTGGCGCGCTGGTGATGATCGCGGCCGGCGCCGAAATCGCCCGGTGGCGCTGGCCGTGGGCGCGGACCACGCTCCATCGGCTCGCCGGCGGCCTGTTCCGCCCTGCCGAAGCGTCGCTGGTGAGCGGCGCGACCACCCTCGCCCTTGGCTACGCGCTCGCCTGGTGGCTCTTCCCCGTCGCCGCGGCCGAGCGCGCCATCTTGGTCGCTGCGGTGGCGGACCCGTTGGCGGCGACCATCGGCTCCCGGTTCGGAGGCGGTCGACCCAAGTCGTGGGTGGGCTCGGCCGCGTGTGCCGCGGCAGCGGCGCTCGTGCTCCTGCTCACCGGCCTGGCCGGCGGGACCGCCCTCGTGGCCGCCATGGTGGCCATGGCGGCCGAGCGGGCGCCGTGGCACGGTGTGGACAACGTCGGCGTACCGCTGAGCGTCGGGGCGGTGCTGTGGTGGATGGGGTGAGGGCCGCCGGGGGGAGGCCGATGAGCGCCGACGCCCGCGTCTTCCTGATCGACGGGTACGCCCTCATCTACCGCGCCTTCTTCGCGATGCTCTCCCGGCCGCTGACCACCAGCCGCGGCGAGAACACGTCGGTCGCGTGGGGCATCACCAACTTCCTGCTGCGGCTGGCAGAGCGGCACCGGCCGGAGTTCGTGGCCTGGGTCCACGACGCCGGCACGAGCTTCAGGCACGAGCGCTACCCCGAGTACAAGGCGACCCGCGAGAAGCTCGACCAAGAGCTGCAGCAGGATTTCGACCAGTCGGTCCAGCGCGTCGAGGCGTTGCTCCGCGCCTTCCGGGTGCCGCTGATCGCGGTGGACGGGTACGAGGCCGATGACGTCATTGCCACGCTGGCCGAGCGGGCCGCCGCGTCGGGGCTCGACGTGGTGATCGTCTCCGGCGACAAGGACTTCTACCAGCTCGTCGGCCCCAAGGTGAGCCTCCTCAACCCCGGCCGCGGGGGACCGGCGGCGGTCGAAGAGCAGTTCGTGACGCCGGCCAACGCGGCGGAGCGGCTGGGCGTTCCGCCGGAGCGGACCGTGGACTTCCTCGCCCTGGTCGGCGACGCGGCGGACAACGTCCCCGGTGTCCGCGGCGTGGGCGAAAAGACGGCCGTGAAGCTGCTGCAGGATTTCGGCACGCTGGAGGGGATTCTCGACCACACCGGCGACGTGACGGCCAAGCGGGTGCGCGAAGCGCTGGAGCGCGACGCCGGTCGGGCGCGTCTGTCGCGCGAGCTGGTGACGCTACACCGGGACGTGCCGGTGTCGGTGGAGCTCGCGGCGCTCGCGGCGCAGCCACCCGACGCGGCGGCGCTGCGCGCGCTGATGACGGAGTTGGAGTTCCATTCGCTGGTACGTTCGCTCGAAGGACGCGAAGCCACGCCCGAGGCGGCGGCGGCCGGCGAGTACCACGTCGCCGAGACCGAGAGCGCCGTCGCGGCCGTGGTCGGTCGGGCGCGGGCCGCGGGCGAGTTCGCGCTCGACACCGAAGCGACCTCGCCTCGACCCGATGCGCGCCGACCTGGTCGGCCTGTCGATCGCCGTGGCGCCGGGCGAGGCGTGGTACCTGCCCTTCGCGCACCGGCCCTCCGGCGACATGCTGGAGCACCGCGACGTGGTCAACCTGCCGCCGCTGAGCGACGCGGCGCTGGCGCCGCTGGTCGCACTCCTGGGCGACGCGGCGGTGCGCAAGGTCGGCCACAACATCAAGTACGACTGGCTGGTGTTGCGCCGCGCCGGCGTGACGCTGCGGGGTGTCGCCTTCGACACGATGATCGCCAGCTTCATGATCGACCCGGGCAAGCGCTCGCACGGGCTCGACACCCTCGCGCTGGAGCAGTTCAACGTCCAGCTCCGGCCCTACCAGGACCTGGTCGGCAAGGGGCGCAGCGAGCGGAGCTTCACCGAGGTGCCGGTGCGGGAAGCGGCCGACTACTGCTGCGCGGACAGCGACTATACGCTCCGCCTGCGGCAGCGGTTCGCGACGACCCTCGCCGACCACCACCTCGAGCGCCTGTTTCACGACGTCGAGATCCCGCTGATCGGCGTGCTGGTCGGACATGGAATGGGAAGGGATCGCGATCGACCGGGACCACTTCGCCCGGCTCGCCGCGCAGATGCGGCGCGAGCTGGCGCAGCTCGAGCACGCGATCCACGAGCAGGCGGGCGTGGACTTCAACCTCAACTCCACGCCGCAGCTCCGCCACGTGCTGTTCGAGAAGCTGCAGCTGCCGGTGCTCAAGAAGGGAAAGACCGGGGCCTCGACCGACGCCGAAGTGCTCGAGGAGCTGGCCGGGATGGGCCACGCGGTCCCTCGGCTGCTGCTGGAGTACCGCGAGATATCCAAGCTGCTGACGACCTATCTCGAGGTGCTGCCCAACGAGGTGAATCCCGCCACCGGTCGGATTCACACCTCCTTCAACCAGATCGGGGCGGCCACCGGCCGGCTGAGCTCGAACGACCCCAACCTCCAGAACATCCCGGTGCGCTCGCCTCGAGGCGAGGCGATCCGCCGCGGCTTCGTGCCGCGAGCGGGCATGCGTTTCATCGTCGCCGACTACTCGCAGATCGAACTGCGGCTGCTGGCGCACCTGTCGGGCGACCCGGCGTTCGTGGACGCCTTCCGCGCCGGCGGCGACATCCACCGTCAGACCGCGGCCCTGATCTTCGGCGTGGAACCGGGCGCGGTGACGCCGGAGATGCGCGCCCGCGCCAAGACGATCAACTTCGCCACCATCTACGGGCAGGGCCCGCACGCCCTCGCGCGTCAGCTCGGCATCGGCTACGAGGATGCCCGGCGCTTCATCGACGACTACTTCGCGCGGTTCGCCGGCGTGCGGAGCTTCCTCGATCGCACGGTCGCCGAGGCCAAGGAGCGCGGCTTCGTGGAGACCATCCTCGGGCGCCGGCGATACATCCCCGAGCTGCGGGACAAGAACTTCTCCGTCCGCGCGTTCGGCGAGCGCACGGCCACCAACTCTCCCCTGCAGGGCTCGGCGGCGGATCTCATCAAGGTCGCGATGATCCGCGTCAGCGATGCGCTCCGCGCGACCTTCCAGGCGAAGCTGCTGCTGCAGGTGCACGACGAGCTGGTCGTGGAGGCTCCCGACCGCGAAACGGAGCCGGTCGCCGCCCTCGTCAGGGAAAGCATGGAAGGTGCCGCGACGCTGCGCGTGCCGCTGGTCGCGACCGTGGGAATCGGCGACAACTGGCTGGACGCCAAGGCCGGCTGAATTCTTGCCGTGGCTCGACCCACGCAGTTAGGTTAGCGACGTGGTCGCCGGCGCGGCTTCGGTGACCGGGAGGTTGCGGGAGTGGGGCGGCTTCGCGGCTTCACGCTGATCGAACTGCTGATGGTGATCGTGATCATCGGAATCCTGGTATCGGTGCTGATTCCCCGGTTCGCCAACTCCAGGGAGAAGGCGTTCGTCACGGCGATGAAGTCCGACCTGCGCAACCTCGCCACGGCGGAGGAGTCGTACTACTACGACTACGCCTCGTACGCTCCCAGCGTGGCGCAGCTGCCGGTCTTCAACCCGACCACCGGAGTCGCGGTCGTCATCAACGCGGCGTCCGTGGGCGGGTGGTCCGGTACGGCCACCACCATCAACTCCCCACGACAGTGCTACCTCTTCGTCGGCAACGCGTCCCCGGTGGGCGTGGCCACGCAAGAGGGCCGGGTCGCCTGCGATTAGGTGAGCTGGCAGGAATTCGCCCGCCGACGGGACGGTCTCGTCCACGCCCTCGACGGCGGGCTCTGGCTTCACCGCTTCACACTCGATGATCGGCCCATGGCGCACTTGGTCAGCAGCGACCGGGAACGACTGGCGGCCTGGGGCCGTTCCGTCGGCCTCGACGCCCGGTGGTTGCAGTACAAGCCGCTACGCGATCCGCGGACCGGAGTGCGCGTGGCGGCGTGGCACTGGGATCTCTGGGGCGATCTGCTGCCGCCGCGTTGAGGCGGCGGCTCCGGCGTTCGCGGCGAACAGGGGTGCCGCGCCCTCCCCGCGGCAGGGAGAACACCGATGAGTTACCATCGCTACCTGTGGGCGTTCGTCGCGCTGATGGCCTGCACGGGGCGGGACCGGACGCGCGTCGCCGAGCGGGCCGGCGACGACTCGGTGGTGAGCACGTCGCGGCCCGGCGTCGCTCTCTACACGGTGGATCAGTTCGCTCACGTCCGGCGGCATTCCGCCATCGGCTTCTCGCCCGACGGCCGGTGGGTGGCGTTTCGGTCCGACGCCACCGGTCGGAGCCAGATCTGGAAGGTGCCGGTCAGGGGCGGATGGCCGGTGCAGCTGACGTTCGGCGACGCGCCGGTGATGGGCGCCGCCTGGGGCCGGGATGGCGCGACGCTCGCCTTCGAGCGCGACTCGAGTGGCAACGAGCGCTACCATCTCTTCAGCGTATCGAGCAACGGTGGCGAGGCGGCGAGGCTGGGCGCGGCCTCGGAGGCCCGCGAACGACTGATGGGTTTCTCGTACGACCAGCGCTTCCTCGCCTACACCTCCGACTCGGGGCGCCCGGGCCACTTCGACCTGTGGATTCGCGACCTCGCCTCGGGCCGGGCCCGGCGCGTCACCTCCGATTCCATCAGCACGCTGGGCGCCACGTGGTCGCACGACAGCCGGTTCGTCGCGTTGGCCCGGAGCAATGACTTCGCCAACGTCGATGCCGTGCTGCTCGACGTGTCGACCGGCCAGACGCGGCTGCTGACGCCCCACAGCGGATCGAAGGCGTACACGCCGGTCGCCTTCTCGCCCGACGACCACGAGCTGCTGCTCATCTCCGACGCGCGGGACGGGGTCGCGCGCCTGGCGGTCGTCACCTTGAGCACCGATTCCCTGCACTGGCTCGATACCGGGCGCTGGCCGATCGTGGCCGCTGGGTGGTCGGTGCGCGGCGCCATCGGGTACTCGGAGGACGCGGACGGCCGGGTCGGCACCTACGTGATGCGGCGCAGCGGCTCCGGCCGCCGGCAGATCGGCCCCAGGATCGGCGTCACGATGTTCGAGTCGTTCTCCGACGGCGGATCGCTGGTGTTGCTCTCCCACGCCGACGCGCGCCGGCCGAGCGACCTGTGGGTTCACGCCCTGCAGCGGGACACCTCCTGGCAGGTGACCTACGCCCTGGTCGGCGGCATCGACTCGGCGGATCTCGTGCCGTCCGCTCTGGTGCACTACCCGACGTTCGATGGCCGGAAGATTTCCGCTTTCGTCAGCGTGCCCTGCAACCTGCGGCGGGACGGCTCCAACCCGGCGATCGTGATGGCGCACGGTGGGCCGTCGGGGCAGTGGGAGGACGGCTTCTCGCGGGACGTCGCCTACTACGCGAACCACGGATACGTCGTCATCCGTCCCAACGTGCGCGGCTCGACCGGCTATGGCAGAGCCTTCGAGGATCTCAACAATCGCGACTGGGGCGGCGGCGACCTGCAGGACCTGGCGGCCGCGGCCGACTATCTGGTGTCCACGGGGTACGTCGCGCGCAGCAAGATCGCGGTGCTCGGTGGGAGCTACGGCGGCTATCTGACGCTCTCGGCGCTCGCGTTCACGCCCCAGCGCTGGGCGGCTGGCGTGGACCTGTACGGCATCAGCTCGATCGAGACGTTGGCGCGCACCACCGATCCGCTGCTGCTGCCCTATCTCACCAGGGAAATGGGCAGCCTGCCGAGCAGCCTGGCGCTGATGCGAGAGCGCTCACCGCTGCTGCGGGTCGAGGCCATCCGTGCCCCGCTGCTGATTCTCCAGGGAGACAACGACCCGCGGGTGCCGCTGGCGGAAAGCCGCCAGATCGCCGACGCCATCCGCCGCCGGCGCGGCGTGGTGGATCTGGTCGTGTATCCGGGCGAAGGGCACGGCTTCCGCAAGCTGGAGGACCAGCTCGACAGCATGCGCCGCGCGGTCGAGTTCCTCGACCGCTACGTCAAGGGCCGAGGCTAGGCGAGACGTCGGCCTCGCCGCCGCCGCGGGGGGCGCCGCCGCCGCGGGCGCGCCGGTAGCCGGGCCACCAGTTGAGGCGTCCCGCAAGGTGCATGACGCCCGGCACCATCGCC
Source organism: uncultured Gemmatimonadales bacterium (assembly GCA_963729955.1). GTDB lineage: Bacteria > Gemmatimonadota > Gemmatimonadetes > Gemmatimonadales > JACORV01 > Fen-1245. Next base: position 207,251 of record CAVSQA010000028.1, on the reverse strand, counting down.
ACCCGGATCAGGGTCGCGTCGAGCAGGACGGCGACCGCCAGGCCGAAGCTGATCATCTGCACGGCCATCACGCGCGCGAAGGCGAAGGCGCCGAACACCAGGATCATGATCAACGCGGCGTTGGTGATGGTGGCACCCGTCGCGGTGAGGCCGTTGACCGTCGCCTCGTCATTGTCGCGCGTCTCGTCGAACTCCTCCTTGATGCGCGACAGCAGGAACACCTCGTAGTCCATCGACAGGCCGAACACGATCGCGAACACCAGCACCGGGCTGATGACGAAGATGGCCTGAGTGGGCCCGGCGAGCCCGAACAGCGATCCCCCGATCCCCCACTGGAACACGACCACGGTCAGGCCGAAGGCCGCCGAGACCGACAACGCGTTCATCACCACGGCCTTGATCGGCACCAGGACCGAACGGAAGACTGCCGCCAACATCACCCCGGTGACGCTGAGCACCAGCACGACGAGCAAGGGAAACAGCCCCAGCACTTTGTTCCGGAAATCGAGGTTCGAGGCGGAGAATCCGCCGACCAGCATCCGCGCGTGCGACAGCATCGGTAGCCGGTGCAGGTCGATGGCCCGCACCGCCCGGACCGCCGCGAGCGAGCCGTCGAGCGAGACCGTGTCGCGGAGCACCACGTCGAGCAAGGTGGCCCGGCCGTCGTGGCTCACGAAGGTCCGGAACACGTCCGGCATCCGCCGCCGCGCGCCAGCGGTGTCGCCGTACAGCTCGACGTACTGCCACAGCGGAATGCCGGGACGGAGATCCACCATGCCACGCACCTGGGCGACCCGCGGATTGGCGCGAATCGAATCCGCGAGGGCGCGCAGGCCGCGGAGACGATCCACGTCGAGCACCTGGCTGCCGTCGACCATCTCCACGACGACCTTGAGCGGGCGCAGGGCGCCGCCATGCCCCATGTCCTGGAGAACGGCGAGGCCACGGCCCGAGTCGGTATCGGTGGGGAACCAGTTCACCACGGGGAGGCCGATCCGCAGCCACAGCGCGGGCAAGGCCAAGGTCAGGATGAGCGCGCCCGAGATCGAGACGGCCCGCCAGGGGTGCCGGGCGATGGCGCGCGCATAGCGGTTCCAGCCGCGGCCGAACCGCAACCGTCGCAGCCGCCGCGTCAGCCACAGCGGCCGATCGACCTGGTGGCCCAGGATCGCGAGCATGGCCGGCAGGAAGGTGACCGACAGCGCGATCGACGTGGCCACCACGAACAGGCCGGCCAGCCCGATGGAGCGCGTCTCCTGGAGCGGCACGATCATCAGGGCGACGAAGCCGATCATCACCGTGCCGCCGGAGGTAATGACGGTACGCGAGGCGGTGCGGATCGTCTCCGCCGCGGCCTCGAACCGGTTGGGCGCGTAGTCCATCTCCTCGCGGAATCGCGTGAGCACCAGCAGCGAATAGTCGATGCCGACCCCGAGGCCGATCATGGTCGTCAGGTTCAGCACGAAGATGGACATCGGCACGAGGGTGGCGGCGACCGCGACCAGGCCGAGGCTGATGGTGATGGCGATGAATCCGACGGCGATGGGGGCCAGCGCCGCCACCAGTGCGCTGAACGCCACGAGCAGGAGGAGCACTGTCAGGGGAATCAGGCGCTGCTCCATCCGCCGCGAGTCGTCGGCCGCGATCGTCCGGATGTCGTAATCGAACGCCGGGTCCCCGGTCACGTAGGTGCGGAAGTCGCTCCCGAACCGCCGCTGGACGTCGCTCACCGCCTCGCGCAGCCGCGGCGTGTCGCTGGTCGCGGAGCTGTCGGCCGAGAGACCGATCAGCACGAACGTGATCCGACCGTCGCGGCTGCGGAACGCCTCGTCCTCCGCGTTGCGCCAGTTCAGCGTCTGGAGAACGAAGGGGAGGCGTCGCAGCGCGGCGGTGATGGAATCCACGTAGGCCGCATAGCGGCGCGAGCGGAGAGTGAGGGAGGGGTGCCGGATCGCTACGGCCGCGAACGCCGCGTACGGCGAGTCGAAAGCGCTGCGGATCAGGTTCTCGGCGTTGGTGGACTCGGAGTGCTGCAGGTTCTCGCCGCCCACGTGCAGCCGCTCGTGGAGCCGGCCACCCAGCGGCGCCATCACGGCCGTGAGGACGACCCATGCCGCCACGATGGGCCAGCGCCACCGCACGATGGTCTTGGCGGGCAGTTGTATCACGAAGGAATCCCTGTCACCTCGGCATCGGGTGCGGAGGCGGCTCGCCGCGCGCAGAGGCGCGCATATTGCGCGTTCGGGCGGCGATTCGCAAATGCGATGTTTGCCCCGGAGTACCCGGGCTCGCAGATTGCGTGCATGGGAGCACGCGGCTCGCGCAGCGTCCTGATCCCCGCGCTGACCCTGCTGTTGCTGGCGGCCGTCGCGGCGGACGTCGTGCGGCGCACCGTCGTCGGCACGCCGCCGGTGCCGGCGGCCGCCGCGGCGCAGCCGAGCCGGGGTGGGACCGTGGCGGCCCGTTCCGGACCCGCCGCGCCGCCCCGCGCCAGTGCCACGACCGCCATCGACCGGCTGGATTCCGCTTTGCGCACGGTCGCGCTGAGCCGCATCGGTCGCGAGGGGGAAGCCACGTACCTGCCGGCGATGCTGGCGGAGAACGACTCGGTGCTGCACCGCTGGGCCGACGACCGCCGGAACAGACCGCTGCGCGTGGCCGTGCTGCGCGATGACACCGTGCCCGGTTTTCGGGAGAGCTTCCTCGCCAACGTGGCTTGGGCGATCGGCCGCTGGAACGGCGTCGGTCTGCCGGTGTGGCTCGAGCAGAGCCCGGATTCAGCCGGGGCGGACATCGTGGTCTCGTGGGCCGACCATCTGGACAGCAACCGGACCGGCCGGACGGATCTGACGTGGCAGCGCCGGGGCCCTATCGTGAAGGTGCATGTCATTCTCGCCACCCATTTGCCCGACGGACGCCGCGTGCTGAGCACGCAGATGGTCGCGCTCGCACTGCACGAGCTGGGGCACGCCATCGGGCTCGGTCACTCGCCCGTGAGGAGCGACGCGCTCTACCCCGAAACGTCCGCGACCGACCTGACCCCACGCGACCGGAGCACGGCCTTGCTGCTGTACGCCGTCCCCCCGGGCTCGCTCAAGTAAAGCGGCGGCGCCGCCGCCCTGCCGAGACGTGGATCGATCACGGCGTCCGCACGATGGACGAGCGCGGCGCCGCAGCCGCGGCCATGCCGAGCCGGTAACCGAAGTCGGCGTATCGCACCAGACCCGAAAAGGGAAAGTCGGGCCGCCATTCATCGGCGGCTTGATGGTAATGGTCCCACTGCCGTCCCAGCGCCTGCGAGGCCTCGGCGCTCAGGCCCTCGTACGGCGCCTCCGGAATGAGGAACACCGCGGGCGCACCGATCCGAAGCAGGGGGAAGTAGTCCGAGTTCGGGCTGGCCGGGGCCACCTTCGCATCCCACCCGGCGTCGCGCGCCACGGTGATCGCGAGTTGCCCGAGGGTCGAGCGATCCCCCCCGGCGATCTGCCACTTCACGGGCGGTGCCGGCGGGGCGCCCGCGTCGAGATTGATGGCCGCGACGATCCGATCAGGGGATACCAGCGGGTGCGCCGCGAAGTAGTCCGACCCCAGGAGCCCGCGCTCCTCGCCGGTCGGCCAGAGAAAGAGCACCGATCGCGCCGGCCGCGGCCCTGCGACCATCGCCTTCGCGATGGCCAGCAGCATCGCGCAGCCGGCGGCGTTGTCGGAGAATCCATTGTAAATGGAGTCGCCGCGTGCGTCGGGCGTCGAGATGCCGAGGTGGTCGAAGTGCGCAGTGAAGACCACGAACTCGCCGCGCCGTGCCGGATCGGCGCCCGGCAGCAACGCCGCGACGTTGCGCGACGCCAGGGGGTGCGCACGGAGCCCGATGCGCACCGCGATGCTTCGGCCCGGGAGCAGGCGCGGGTGGTCCTCGGCCGAGCCGGCGACCGGAAGGTCGGGAGCCAGCGCGTGCCCCAGCTCCGGACTCGCGATCACGTCCGGGATGCGGGGGATGAACGACGAGAGGGCGTGGACGGAATCGGCGATGAACATCCGCGACGGCCCGCGGCTGCGGACGTACAAGGCGTACGTGCCGCTGTCGGGGGTGAGCTGCACGACCCCGGTGACCCCGCGCGTGCGGAGCGTGTCCGCCGCCGCCATGTCGGCACCGAACGGTCCGCGGATCAGCGCGACGCTTCCGGCCAGTGCGGGCAGGGCGCCGGGGTTCGCGACGACGTCGTGCGCCGTGCCCACATACGCCAGGTCGCCGGAGAAGGGAATCAAGGTCGCCCCCGTCCCCACGTTCGGGACGAAGTCCCGGGGGGTCGAGTACTCGCGGGCAGCCGCAGGACCGCCCGCGGGCTCCTCCCTCACCGAGAGCTTGGTCGAGGCCGTGTCAATCACCGCCTCGGTGAGCGGCACCTCCTGGAAGTAGCCGCCCCCCTCGCCGGCCCCCGTCAGGCCGAGCGCCTCGGCCGTGGCCGCCAGGTACAGCGCCGCGAGCTCGTTCCCGCGTCGGCCCGTGCCCCGGCCCTCGAGGAGGTCGCTGGCGAGAAAATAGGTATGCGCCCTGAGCGCCATCGAGTCGATCGAGGTCCGGGACGGCGAGGTCGAAGGACCGTGGCCGGGTTGCGCGGCCGCCGGCGCCACTATGGCAAACGTAAGCATCACAACGAGTTTCCGTTTCATGGCTGCATCCTACCTCGCCCCCTGGCGCCGCTGCAAGCGCCTGGCCAGTATTCGCCACATGGCAGCGGGATCGCCACGTCGAGTCATTCCGGCCCCACAGGGCCGCGACCTCCAGACCTCGAGTCTCCAGGATCAGTTGGACGAGCGCGCCAAACCCGGCGAGCTGTGGCACGCCGAAGGCGGACGATGGATCGGTCCGGTGCGTCGCATGCGGGCACCGCTGCCTGATCCGCGAGGGCCGCCGGGGCATCTGCCGGGTCCGCTTCAACCGGGCGGGTACCCTGTTCGTGCCCTCGGGCTACGCCGCCGGCGTGCAGGTGGATCCCACCGAGAAGAAGCCCTTCTTCCACCTGTTGCCTGGGTCCGAATGCCTCACGTTCGGCATGCTCGGCTGCGATTTCCACTGCGGTTACTGCCAGAACTGGCTGACCTCGCAGGCGCTGCGCGATCCCGCGGCGGGCAGCCTGACCAGCGACGTCACGGCGGACACCCTGGTGCGGCTCGGACAGCAGCATGGTGCGAGGGTCGTGGCATCGTCGTACAACGAGCCGTTGATCACGGCCGAATGGGGGATGGAGGTGTTTCGGCTCGCGCGAGCGGCGGGGCTCAAGACCGCGTTCGTGTCGAACGGCAACGCCACGCCCGAAGTGCTGGACTTCGTCCGGCCGTGGACGGACGGCTACAAGATCGACTTCAAGGCGATCCAGGACCGCACGTACCGTTCGCTGGGCGGGGTGCTTCAGCATGTGCTGGACGCGATGCGAATGGTTCATGAGCGGGGCTTCTGGATGGAGGTGGTCACCCTCCTCGTGCCCGGCTTCAACGATTCGTCCGACGACCTGAGGCGGATGGCCGACACCCTCGCGGCGATCTCATCCGGGATTCCGTGGCACGTGACCGCGTTCCACCAGGACTACAAGATGACCGACCCGCGGAACACCACCGTGGAGGACTTGCTCCACGCGTGCGAGATCGGCAGGGCCGCCGGGTTGAAGTTCGTCTATGCGGGGAACCTGCCGGGACGGGTGGGTCGGTGGGAGCACACCTGGTGTCCGGACTGTGGTGATCTGCTGATCGAGCGCTACGGTTACCAGATACGCCGACAGCGCGTGACGACGGCCGGGCTCTGTCCTTCGTGCGGGGCCCGCATCCCCGGCATCTGGTCGTAGCGCGAATCGCCGGACTGCCAGCGGCCCCGCACGTCCCCAACGCCTCCACCGCCACCCGCCGGCCGGCGGCACGCCGCTCGTGGTTGCTCGTGTACGACGGTCAGTGCCGCTTCTGCGAGCACTGCGTCGACGTCATCCGGCGCTGGGATCGCGCCGGACGCGTCGCGGCCGTGCCGTTCCAGGACGTGGCTTCCTGGAAAGGGATCCCGGGTCTCAGCCGGGAGGCCCTGGAGCGCGCGATGCACCTCGTGTCCCCGACCGGCGGGGTGTTCGCCGGCGCCGCCGCCGCGCGTCCGTTGCTGGCGCTGTTGCCCGGGGGCCGGATCCTCGCCGCACCACTCGCGCTTCCGGGCGCCGAACGAGTGGCCGCCGCGGGGTACCACTGGATAGCACGGCACCGCCATCGTCTCGGGTGTGGCTCCCGGGTGTGCCACCGCGGCGATTGATGGCCCGAATGCCCCAGACTACGTTCCAGTATCCGCCCAGGAGCAGGAGCATGGTGACCGTCGAACAGGTCCGCGACGCGTTGCGCGCCGTGAAGGACCCGGAGCTCAACCTCAACGTGATCGATCTCGGCCTCGTGTACGAGATCGAGGTGAGCGACGCCGGTGAGATCCACGTGGAGATGACGCTGACGTCCCCGGGCTGCCCGGTCGGTCCGGAGATGCTGTCGGAGGCCCACGGCGTGCTCGAAAAGCTGGATGGGGTGACGAAGGTGAACGTGGAACTGGTGTGGGAACCGTACTGGACGCCGGAGAAGATGGACCCGCGTGTTCGCTCGCTGCTCTGGGGCTAGTTCCCCAGCGCTTTCAGGAAGTCCGTCCCCAGCAGCTTCACCTGCCACTTCCGGATTTCGTGAATCTCGCCGAGCGCGGCGGGAGTCTTGGGCCGCGCCCGCGCCACCGCCTCGAGCGTGCCCTTGGGACAGAGCACGCCCGGGTCGAGACCGAGTTGCGTGGCCATCTCGTTGCGCACCCGCTTCAGACGGTCGACCGCCTGGTCGAACACGGGGTCGGCGACGTGTCGCTCGGAGCGCGGGAACTTGGGCAGGTCCTTGTCGGGCACCGCAAGACCGTGCTCGATGACCGTGAGGAGCGAGGCGCCACGCTCGGTCACGAGCCGCGGCGACAGGCCGCGCATCTTGGCCAGCTCCTCGGACGAGCGCGGCGGCGCCGCGGACAACGCGAGCAGCGCTTCGTTGGAGACCACGCGGAAGCTGGCGCGGTCGAGCTCCGCCGCAATGGCGTCCCTCCAGGGGAGCAGCTCCCGGAGTACCGCCAGGCCGCGCCGGCTCAGCGCGCGGGCGCCCTTCACCCGCAGATACGCGCCGCCGTTGGTCTCCGCGGGCGTCCAGCGCAGGCCCTCCAGTCGCTCGAACTCCTCCTCGGCCCAGGACAGGCGGCCCTGCGACTCGAGTGCGGCGCGCAGTCGCTCGCGCAGCGCGAGCAGGTAGCAGGTGTCCGTCGCCGCGTATTCGAGCATCTCCGGCGGCAGCGGCCGGCGCGACCAGTCCGCCCGCTGGTACTTCTTGTCCAGGCTGACCCCCACGTGCTTCTCGAGCAGGGCTGCGAGCCCGACCGCCGGCTCACCCAGCAGGTGCGCCGCGACGCGCGTGTCGAACAGATGGCGCGCGTGGAAGCCGTAGTCCCGGTCGAGGATCCGCAGGTCGTAGTCCGCGTCGTGAAAGACGACCTCCACGGCGGGGTCCGCGAGCAACGCCCCGAGCGCCGACACCTCGGTCACGGTCAACGGATCGATGATCGCGGTCTCTCGGTGACTCGACAGCTGAATGAGGTAGATGCGATCGACGAATCGATGGAAGCTCGCGGCCTCGGTGTCGAGGGCCACCAGCGGCTCGCGGGCGACCCGCCGCATCAGCGCGGCGAGCTCCTCGTTGCTGCGCACGTATCGCTGCGGAGGAAGCCGGTCGGAGGTCCGCACCATAGCGTTGAACGTTGCCCGCAGTCACGGGACCGCGCAACTGGCAATGCTGTGTTATGAACGTCTCCACAGAAATGTGACTAAAACGTTCAACAAGAAGATGTTGACTCGTTGAAGCCGGCCTCATAATAGCAGATACAGTTGTGATACATACACGACTCTATAGTGTTGATGTCACGTAAGAGACGAGACACTATACGATCGGAGCTACGACATTAGTTCGCCGCCTGCCTTCTGGGGTCTGGTACCATCGATGCCCCGTTCCTGGGGGCCGCCGCCGCAGTGGTTCGGCGTGCGCGACTCCGTGCCGGAGGCGGGCAGTCCACCCTCTCGCCACTGCGGTCGGCAGAGGTACTTTACGGAGGGCAAATGCTCGCCGTCGTTCCCGTCTGGTCACCCTTAACCCCCACGCCTCCGTGAGCCGAATCCCCCCGGTTGAGGTGACGGTCTACCCGTACGAGTGCGACGCGTACGGTCACATGAACGAGGCTGCGTATCTGCAGCTCTTTGAGCGGGCTCGCTGGGAGGCGCTCGCTTCCGGCCCCGGCCAGGATCTGTTTCGCCGTCACCGTGTGTGGCCGGCGGCTCGCCGTGCCACCGTAGATTACCAGCTCCCCGCCTTTCCCGGTGACGTGCTGCGGGTGGACCTGGAGACGGCAAAGCTCGGACGCACTTCGCTCGAGCTGCATCAGCGCGCGACGCGGATCAAGGACGGGGCCCAGGTGGCCGAGCTGCAGATCGTATTCGTGATGATCGACGGGGAGGGCAAGCCGACGCCCTATCCCGCCCGAGATCGCCGCCGTCTTCGGCGGGCGGCCATCCGCGCGGCCGGGCGAGCTGGTGCGGCACGACCTGGGCGACGTGTCGCTGGCCGTCGACGCACGTGGCGACGGGCCCGCGCTCCTGCTGGTTCACGGGTTTCCCCTGGATCACTCGCTGTGGGCGCACCAGGTGGCCACGCTGGCGCGTTGGCGCCGAATCGCCCCCGACCTCCGCGGCGCCGGCGCGTCGGATGCCCCGGACGGCGGGTATTCGATGACGGTGTACGCGGACGACCTGGTGCGGCTCCTGGATGCGCTTCACATCGAGCGTGCGGTCGTCGCCGGACTCTCGATGGGCGGGTACATCGCCTTCGAGATGCTGCGCCGTCATCGCGCCCGGGTGATGGGGCTGATCCTGGTGGATACGCGCGCCGACGCCGACAGCGCCGAGGCGCGCCAGGGCCGCGACACCATGATCGAGGTCGCTCGGACGCAGGGGGCCGCGGCCGTGGCGGAGCGGATGGTGCCCCGGTTGCTGGGCCGCTCGAGCCAGCAAACCCAGCCGCACGTCGTCGAACAGGTGCGGGCGATGGTGGGTCGCACGCCCGTGCCCGGCATCGTGGGAGCGCTCGGCGCGATGCGTGAGCGGCCGGACTCGACGCCCCTCCTGTCTACGATCGACGTTCCCACGCTCGTGGTGGTTGGGGCCGAGGACGAGGTGACGCCGCCGCCGGCGGCACGGGCGATGGCGTCGGCCATTCCAGCGGCGGCGATGACGACCATCCCCGGGGCCGGGCACCTGGCTCCGCTCGAGGCTCCCACCGCCGTGACACGTGTCATCGCGGAGTTTCTCGAGGCGCTGCCGAGGCCGTAGCGGAGCCCGATGGCAACACAAAGCCCCGAGGACCTGGTCCTCGGGGCTCGAATCATCCCGCCGCCCGCCTGCCGCTACGTGGTCTTCTTCTGTGGCTTGCCCGGTGGAGTGGGGCTATTGAAGACGTCCTTGTTCTTGGCGATGAAGTCCTTCCACTGCGGGGGGACGTCCTCCTCGGGGAAGATCGCCGTCACCGGGCACTCCGGCTCACACGCACCGCAGTCGATGCACTCATCAGGATGGATGTAGAGCATCAGATCGTCTTCGTAGATGCAGTCGACCGGGCACACTTCGACGCATGCGCGATCCTTCACTCCGATACACGGCTCTGCTATCACGTACGGCATGTATGACTCCTCCGCCCGCGCGGATGTCGAACAATCTGGAGTACTTTGACCCAAATTGAGGAGGGTGGATTCGGGCTGTCAAGTGGAGTATGCGCCCGCGGAGCCGGGGTGCAGAAAGCGCGAGAACCCTCCCGCGACAGCGGGGAGGGTTCTCGTTCGCTTCGCTCACGGGCAGGTGCGAGGAGTCGCCGGTCCGCGCACCGAGATTACGCAGGACGCGTCACCGGGCCGTCACCAACGGCGTCATCACAGGCTCCGCCTGCGGAGCGGACGCCGCGGTATCGAGCCCTTCCTGGATGGTCCGCGTGATGTGCATCGAGCAGAACTTGGGCCCGCACATCGAGCAGAACTCCGCCGACTTGAAATACTCCGACGGGAGCGTCTCGTCGTGGTAGGCGCGGGCGCGGTCCGGATCCAGGGCGAGCCGGAACTGCTCGTTCCAGTCGAAGGCGAACCGAGCCCGGCTGAGCGCGTCGTCGCGGTCCCGCGCCCCCGCCCTGCCGCGCGCGATGTCCGCGGCGTGGGCGGCGATCCTGTACGCGATGACGCCCTCGCGCACGTCGTTGGCGTTGGGCAGACCCAGGTGTTCCTTGGGTGTCACGTAGCAGAGCATCGAGGCGCCGAACCAGCCGATCATCGCGGCCCCGATGGCGCTGGTGATGTGATCGTAGCCAGGGGCGATGTCCGTCACGAGCGGCCCCAGCGTGTAGAACGGCGCCTCGTGACAGAGGTCCTGCTCCTTCCGGACGTTCATCTCGATCTGGTGCATCGGGATGTGCCCCGGGCCCTCGATCATCACCTGGACGTCTCGTGCCCACGCCCTGGAGGTGAGCTCGCCCAGGATCTCCAGCTCGGCGAACTGCGCCCGATCGGACGCGTCCGCCAGCGAGCCGGGCCTCAGGCCGTCGCCCAGCGACAACGAGACATCGTGGGCGCGGGCGATCTCGAGCAGTTCGTCGAAGTGCGTATAGAGGGGGTTCTGCTCCCGGCGCTGCACCATCCACGCGGCGAGGAGCGAGCCCCCGCGGCTCACGATGCCGGTCACGCGGCCCAGCGCGAGGTTCACGTGCTCGCGCAGGATGCCGCAATGCACGGTGATGTAGTCCACACCCTGCCGCGCCTGGTGCTCGATGTTGTCGAGCAGCATCTGCGGCGTGATGTCCGCCACGTCGCTCACCTGCTGGATCACCTGGTAGATCGGGACCGTGCCGATCGGCACCGGGCTCGCCGCGATGATCGCCTCGCGGATCGCGTCGATCCCGCCGCCGGTCGAAAGGTCCATCACCGTGTCGGCGCCGAAGTGCACGGCGAAGTGGAGCTTCTCCAACTCCCCGTCCACGTCCGAGGTCACGGCTGAATTGCCGATGTTGGCGTTGATCTTCACCGCCGCCACGGTGCCGATGCCCATCGGGTCGAGACGGCCCGCGAGATGGTGGATGTTGGCGGGGATGATCAGCCGGCCGCGCGCCGCCTCGCTGCGGACCAGCTCGGGCTCCAGCGCCTCGCGTTCGGCGACGCGGCGCATGGCCGCCGTGACCTCGCCCCGGCGGGCGAAGGACATCTGGGTGACACAGTCGCTCATCGGTGCTCCGCGTGGCCAAAGGAAAACGCTTCCGGCCTGGCAGGGGACCAAGCGGGAAGCGGCTTTGACCTGGAGGTGACTCCCTACGCCGGTCTTAACCGGGTCAGGTTCAAAGGGTCTGATCTCAGCCCGCCGCGGCGGGCACCCCTGTCGACCAATCCAAACTAGGGTGGTCGGAGATTTGGGACAAGCGGGGAGATGCCCGACGCGCCGAGGGGCGACGCGCGCACGCGCACACGTCGCCCGGGTGGTGCCTCGGCGAATCAGTGCGCCTGGGGGCCGCGCGCCAGCGAGTCCCGATCCACGATCCCCACCGGGACCGCCACGAGCGCCGGCACCTGCTCGCCGTGCAGCGCGCGGTAGACGGTCTCGATCGTCCGCCGGCCGATCACCTCGGGGTACTGTATGGCGTCGGCTTTGAGCGGGCTTCCCTCGCTGATCGCCGCGCGGGCCTCGGGTATCGCGTCGAAGCCGACGATGACGACGTTGCTCCGGCCCGCCGCGCGCACCGACGCCAGGGCGCCGAGGGCGCAGTCGTCGTTGCTGCCGAACACCCCGGCGAGATCGGGATGCGATTGGAGCAGGTTGTCCATCTTGTTCTTGGCCACATCCCTGAGCCCGCGCTCCACCGCGGGCGCCGCCACGATGTGGATCCCGGGGTAGCGTGCGATCGCCTCCCGAAAGCCGCGCACCCGGTCGATCACGCTGACCAGGGTCGGCTGATCGAGAATGGCGACGTTGCCCCTGCCGTGGAGCTGCGCCGCCAGGTACTCCCCGACCAGGCGCCCGCCCTGCACGTTGTCGGACGCGACGTGCGCGGTCACCTTGCCGCCCGCGGACGCGATGTCCGCCGTGAAGACCGGGATGCCGGCACGGTTCGCCTCCTCGACCGCCGAGACGATGCCGCGCGAATCCACGGGAGCGATGATGATCGCGTCCATCTTCTGGGTGATGAAGTTCTCCACCTGGGAGGTCTGGCGGGCGAGGTCCCACTCGCCGGCGACGACGTGGAGATCCAACCCCAGACTGTCGGCGGCCTGGAGGAGCCCCTTCTTGAGATCCTGATAGAAGACGTGTGCTTCGGTCAGCAGCGTGACGCCCACCTGCGGGCGCGTGGGCGCGGCCTTCTTCGTGCACCCGGCAGAGACCAGGGTCGCGGCCAACGCCAGAACGACGGTGGGCTGCCGGCGGAACGGGCGAACGGCGGTCGGACGGCGCACGGCGCCATCTCCTCTCATCACGGGACGGTCTCCACCACGACGGTAGCGATCTCGAAGGGCCGGAGCGCAACGCGAACGGTGTGAGCCGTGACCGGCAGCGGGTTGCCCGGATCCTCGAGGAAGTTGCTCCGGTGCGCTGCGCGTATCACCGGACGGACGGTCACGATCGCCGTCGCAGGGCGGCCATTCCACTCGACCAGCCGCAGCACGAGGGCGTCCGAATCCTCGGCCCGCTTGACCCAGGTCAGCTCGACACCGGAACCGTCCACCGATGCCAGGCTGACCGCGCGGCCGAGTGCCCCGGCGTGCGGTGAGCCCGCCTCGGTCAGCAGGGGGGTATTGTACGCGGCCGCAAGCCGTTCGGTGCCCGCCAGCCGCCAGTCGCCGGCGTGCGGATAGATGGCGAAGCGGAAGTGGTTGGGCCCGCGATCGGCGAGGGAATCCGGCCACGTGGGGGCGCGCAGCAGAGAGAGTCGCAGCACGTTGCCGTGGCAGTCCCATCCATACTTGCTGTCGTTCAGGATGCTCACGCCGTAGAGGGAGTCGGAGAGGTCCGCCCAGCGCTGGCCTGGCACCTCGTACTTCGCGCGCTCGGCCTTGGTGCGCGGGTTGCAGGAGCGACCGATCGTCCCGTACGGGATTTCGTAGGTCGCCGAGTCGGGGCTCACGCCCGCCGTGAGCGCGACCTTGAGCATCTTGTGCGTCTCGTGCCAGTCCACGTCGTTGATCACGTCGAGGTACGGTGTCTCCCGCCCGAGCACGAGCGTCTGCCGGAAGGTAGAGAGACCCCACTGGCGGGTGAAGCCGATGCGCGCCTCGGCCTGATCCGCGTGGCGCGTCATCCCGGAGGTCTGCGTGACGTCCCACTGTTGACCGTTGAAGCCGGTGTTCCAGGCGTCCCATTCCTGTGGCTTGTCGTAGAGCACTTGGAGGACGTTGGCGCGCCCGCCCGCCGCGAGCGCTTCACGCCGGTTCCGCCGGTCGTAGATCCGCGTGATGTCCCCGGTCGTCGTGTCCACTTCGATCCGCAGGTACGCGTTCTCGATCCAGGTGGGCCCCACCCGCGGGGCCGGGAGGCGACTGGCGAGGGTGCGGGTTCCGGCGCGCGCGAAGTACACGCGGGCCCCGAGTGCGGGTACGTCGCGGGCGAGCACCGTCGCGCTGTCGCCGCCGGCGAGCGGCACGCCCACTACCCCGCTGCGCGCCCAGGTCAGTGGATTGAAGACCACCACCGGCACGGTGCCGCGCGGCGCGCCGCGGGTGTCGAGCCGGGCAGCCAGATCATCCAGGCCGCGGCGGGTCAGCGTGTCCAGCGCGGCCCACGCGCTGTCGTACTGCCGGTCGGCGTCGAGGTAGATCTGGTGGATACCGGACCCGGGCAGCACGTCGTGGAATTCGTTGAACAGCACGCGATGCCACGCCCCTTCGAGGGCGGCCCGCGGGTACGTCGCCGTATCCAGCGCGGCGAGCCCCTCGGCCGTCCTGAGGAGCGCGTCGCTGTGACGTGCCGACCATTTCTGGCGCGCCTGGGTGGTGTACGTCGCGCGGTGGTACTCGAGGTACAGCTCGTCGCGCCAGACGGGGAAGGCCGAATCGGGCTCGGAGCCGCGCAGGTCGGCGAGGGCGTGATCGGGGTTGTCGTACTCCATGACCGGGAAGGTCGGCACCCGCCAGAGCTTTTCGGCCCGCTCCAGCATCTCGATGGTCGGGCCGCCGCCGTGGTCGCCCACGCCGTAGAGCACCATCTGGTGGTGGATGCCGGCGTTGCGCCGGACGTCGTCGAGCCGGTCGTGGATCAGCTGCTGCGGCTCGAGGTCGGAGTCATAACCGTACGGGTTGTAGGTGAAGAGCCGCGTGCCATCGCGACCTTCCCAGTAGAACGCGTCGTACGGCAGTTGGGTCGAATCGTTCCAGCGGATCTTCTGCGTCACGAAGTAGTCGAGGCCCGCCTGCCGGTAGATCTGCGGCAGCGTCCACGGATAGCCGAACGAATCGGGAGTCCAGCCCACCCTGGCGCGATGACCATAGCGGTGCTGGAAGTAGCGTTGCCCATACAGCCCCTGCCGGGCGAGATCCTCGCCGGAAGGGATGTTCTGATCGGGCTCCAGCCACCACCCGCCCACGAGGGCCCACTGTCCCGCGTCGACGGCGGCGCGCAGCGAGTCGGCGAGGGTGGGGAAGAGGTGGTCCATGGCGTCGTAGTACGCCGCTGCGCTCGCGGCGAAGACGTAGCCCGGGAACATGGCCGCGAGCTTGAGCGAGGTCCGCCAGGTATTCGGGATGACGTCGGTGGACGTCTCGCTCCACGGCCACAGCCACGCCGCATCGATGTGCGAGTTGCCGACGAGGTGCAGCGTGTCGCGGCGGATCTGCGCCGCGAGCGGGGCGTAGGCGGCGGCGTACCGCTCCAGCAAGCGCGGGTAGAGGGACGTGTCCGCGCCCTCGAGCGCGGCGAGCCACTCGCGCGCGTCGGGACGGGCGATGCCCGGGGCCCGTCCGGTCAGTTGCTGCGCATAGCCGTACCCATCGGCGTATTCCGCGTAGCCGATGTCCCGCACGCGGGCGTCGGGGAAGGTCCACCACGGGCGGCCCGGCTCGAGCTGGACGGCGACGGCGAGGGTATCGCCCACGTGGCAGGGCGCACAGAGCTCGAGCGCCCCGTCTCGCCACGTCCCCGGGCGGGCGTTGATCTGGTAGCGGGCGCGCGGTCCGAACTGTGCCGCCAGGAGATCCACTGAGCGGCCGGCGAGTGCAGGCGGCACGACCAGCAGAGTGTGGAGTCGCCGCCCCTCCACGGTGGAATCCCGCACCCAGCCGCCCGTGGTGAGGCGGCCACCCCACACCCGCAGCAGCCAGTCGGGATCGACCGGCGCCGGAGCGCGGCGCGTCACGCCGGCCGCGGTCACGCTGGAGGCCAGCGGCGCCCCACCAAGCGCGGCCTGCCGCAGCTCCTCGAAGCTGGGCCGGAACCTCACCGTGCGCGGGGTGCCGGGCGCCAGAACGGTGATGGTGTCGACGGCCCAGCTGGTCGAATCCTGGCTGATGCGCGTGATGGCGCCGGCGAGGCTGTCGTGCCCCCACACGGTGACGGCGAAGCTGGCCGGCACCTCGACGCGGTCACCATTCCACGTGGCGGGGCTGCTCGAGCGCAGCGCGGACGCGGTGACGGCCGGCGCCGGATAGCTGACCGCCTGCACCTCCGCGGGGCGCCGGTCCTGCACGCGGATGCCGTCGAGCGCCGGTTCGCCGGGGGCGCGCGCGAGGCGTCCGAGCACGCCGAAGCCGCCGCTGCGGTTCACGGCCTTGAGCAGCAGGCTGTTCCATCCCGAGGCGAGGCGGACCGCCACCGTGTCGCTGCCGGAGGTCATCCCGCGGGCCACCACGTGGGTCCACACGCGTTGCCCATTGAGCCAGGCGACGAGATCGTCGTCGCTGTCCATCACCAGCAGTACTGTTCGGTCCTGAGGAGCGAACACGTACGCGTGGGCGTACGCGGCCGTCTGGTCGGTCGTCTCGCTGAACAGGCGGTTGAGAGTCGATGCCGCCCAGGGAATCCGCGTCCGCCGGGAAGAAGACGCCGCCGGCGACGGCGTCGCCCGAATCGGGGAGCACGGTCGCCTCACCCCCCAGATAATCCCGCAGCGGTCCCGCCGGTGCCGGGAGGGGGCCGCGCACCAGCCACCGCCTGACGGGGAGATCCTGCGCGCGCAGCACCGCGCTCACGAGAAGCCCGGCCGCGACACACACCGCACACGTCAGACGTCGGGGCATCGGATGCTCCTGGGTTCGCTAGCTTCGGCCAGTCCGGGCGCGTCGGCGGGCGTCGGCGCGCTTCATCCACACGTCGAACAGCACCGCCAGGAGAATGATCACGCCTTTGGCGATCTCCTGCCAGAAGGACTGCACCCCCAGCAGGTCGAGCCCGTTGTTCAGGACGCCGATCAGCAGCGCGCCCGTCAGCGCGCCCCACGCGGTGCCGATGCCGCCGAACAGCGAGGTACCGCCGATCACGGCGGCGGCGATGGCGTTGAGCTCGTACAGCAGACCGGTGTCCGGCCCGCCGCTTCGCAACTGGCCCACCAGCAACACCGCCGCGAGGCCGGCGCAGCCGCCCGAGATCGCGTAGGCGCCGAGCTTGATCCTGCTGACCGCGACGCCCGAGAGGCGCGACGCCTCCTCGTTGCCGCCGACCGCGTAGACGTGACGCCCGAACCGCGTGCGGCCGAGCACGAAGGCCCCGGCGGCGACCAGGGCGAGCATGACCAGCGCCGGCACCGGGAAGCCGGTGGGCAACCCCGGCACGGGGACGCGCCCGCCGCCCAGGGTGTGCAGCGCGTCGAGCGCCGCGACCTTGCCCGCGTAGAGCGGATCTCCGGGGTCGGGGAAGCCGATGGGCACGCCGCCGGTCACGAGGCGTGCGGCTCCACGGGCTGCCGTCATCGTGGCCAGCGTGACGATGAAGGGAGCCACGCCGAGCCGCGCCACGATCCCGCCGTTGAGCATGCCCACGGCGGCGCCGGCGGCGATGCCCACGACACCCGCGGCCACCGCCGCCCCGGCCGGCCCGAGGAGATGCAGCACCGGCCCGCTAGTCAGCGTGGCTGCGGTGAGGACCCCGGCAAGGCCGACGACGGAGCCGACCGACAGATCGATGCCGGCGGTGATGATGACGAAGGTGGAGCCGAGCGCGATGATGCCGTTGATGGAGACGTGCAGCAGGATGGTGGTCAGGTTTGCCCGACTCATGAACCCGGGGATCAGCACCCCTGCGACGACCATCAGCCCGGCCAGCGCCAGGGGAACGCCGAAGCGGGCCGCGCGCGGGGCTTTCACGCGGCGTGGGACGCGGGTAGCGCAAGCGCGAGCACGCGCTCGGCGGTGGCTTCGGAAGCGGCGAGCTCTCCCGCCACGGCGCCCTCCCGCATCACGACGACGCGGTCCGCGAGGGCCAGGATTTCGGGCAACTCGGAGGAGATGACGAGGATCGCCTTCCCGGCGTCGGCCAGCGCCCGGATGAGGCGGTGCAGCTCGGCCTTGGTCGCCACGTCCACCCCGCGGGTCGGCTCGTCGAAAATCAACAGGTCCGCGTCCGCCAGCAGCCACTTCGCCAGGACGACCTTCTGCTGGTTGCCTCCCGACAGCGTGCCCGCTTCACGCTCGATGTCGGGTGGGCGCAGTTCCACGGCCCCGGTCTGCCGGGAGGCGGCCTCGCGCTCGGCCTGCGCCCGGATGACGCCGTAGCGCGAGAACTGATCCAAGGTCGCCAGGGTCACGTTCTCGCGCACGCTCATCCCGAGCACCAGGCCCTGCGTCTTGCGCTCTTCCGGGAGGTACACGACCCCACGCGCGATGGCATCCCGCGGCGAGGACGGCCGGTACGGCGCGCCGGCCAGCATCATCGTTCCGGCCTCGAGCTCGTCGGCTCCCGCGATGCAGCGAGCCACCTCGGTCCGTCCCGCGCCCATGAGCCCCGCGAGGCCGACAATCTCGCCACGCTTCACCACGAGCGAGACGTCGGCGAAGGCGCGCCCCCTCCCCAGGCCGCGCGCCTCGAGCAGTGGTGCGCCCGACGGCGGGACGGCGGACGTCAAGTGAGCGTACTCGACGTCGCGGCCCACCATGTGGCGGATCAGGGCGGCGTCGTCGACACCGGCGGCGGGTCCCGTGAAGACCCGCCGGCCATCACGCAAGACGGTGATCTCGTCGGCGATGCGCCGGACTTCCTCCAGCCGATGGGAGACGAAGATCACCGCGATGCCGCGCGCGCACAGCCGGCGGATCTGCGCGAACAGCCGCTCCGTTTCGAGGTGCGACAGCGCGGCGGTCGGCTCGTCCAGCGCGATCAGCCTCGCGTCGCGCGCCAAGGCGCGCGCCAGCTCGACCAACTGCTGCTCGGCGACCGACAGCTCGCCCGCCGGGGTTCGCGGATCGAAGTCGGCGCCCAGGGTTCGCAGGGCGTCGCGGGCCCGCTCGGAAGCGGCGCGGCGATCGAGCAGCCCGTGCCGCGCGGGCTCCATCCCCAGGAAGATGTTGGCATCCGCCCCGAGCTGCGGAACGAGCGACAACTCCTGGTAGATGACGGTGATCCCGACGCTCAGCGCGTCGCGCGGCGCCGTGAAGCTCATCGGCCGCCCGTCCAACGCGACGCTGCCCGAGTCCGGCCGGTCGGCACCGGCGACGATCCTGAGCAGCGTGGACTTGCCGGCGCCGTTCTCTCCGACCAGGGCGTGCACCCGGCCGGCCCGTACGGCGAGATCCACGGCATCCAGCGCCACGACCCCCGGGAAACGCTTGGTGACGGCGCTCAGGGTGAGGAGCGGCGGCGCGGACGGATCGGTGAGGGCGGCCACGGCGGGCGGCGGCGTTACATCCTCCTGACGAGCCGGAGGATCCGCACGGTCATCACGACGGCGAGAGCGAGGAGGCCGATGGCGGCCCCGATGTTGATCTTCCGCATCAGGTGGGCGGAGATGAAGCGGCGGCTCCAGGCGACGATGCCCGAGAGCGCGAGGCCGTAGAGGATGGCGCCCGCCACGAGCCCGATGAAGAACCACACGCGTGCGACGTGGTGGCTGCTGTCCACCCCCACGCTGGCCATGGCGCCCGAGGCGGCCAACCACAGCCAGAAGAACACCGCGAACGGATTGGCCATCGACAGCGCCACGCCCACCGCGAACCCGACCCGCTTGCGGGGTGGATCCGACAGGCGGTAGTCGGGGTTCTGCGCCGACGCGCGGAACGCGCTCCACGACAGGAACAGCAGGATCAGGACGCCGATGAAGCCGATCACCACCCGCAGGGGCAGCGACTCCATCAGGAGTCCCGAGCCGAGAATCCCGACGGCCGCCCAGAAGGAATCGCCGATGACCGACCCGAGGGCAACCAGGAAAGCGGCGAGAAAGCCGACCGTGAGACCGCGCCGCACGATCTCGAGATTCACCGGCCCCACGGGCGCACAATAGAGCGCGCCGACGGCTATGCCGAGGAGGAAGGGGAGGAGCAGAAACATGGGCCCGCCAATGTAGCGCGGTTTCGCTCCGACTAGTAGGATCGAGCCATGCTCGGGATCGTGCTGGCCGTCCTGACCAGTATGCCGGCCCCGCAGGACACGGCGACCCTCGACGCCCCGGTCTACGCGAACGAGGCGTACGGAGTTTCGCTGCCCCGCCCCTTCGACGACTGGGTGTTCGAGCCAGGGGTGGGTCCGCAGACCACGACCGTGATCTTCCATCCGCGGGCCGCGCCGCTGCGCGAGCAGCTGTGGGGCGCGTTGATTCTCACCACCTTCCCCGGTCCGATCGCCCTGCGGCAGGTCAGCGTGCAGCGGGTGGCCGGGACCTGGCGGCGCCTGTTGGGACGGACGTACAGCCTGCTCGCCTGGGATTCGCTCGACGTCGACGGCCTGCCCGCCACTCGGACCCTGATGAGCGGGGCCATCGATCACGTGGCGCTCGACGTCGAGGAGTACACGATCGCCCGGGGCAGTGACCTGATCGTCCTGCAGCTTCGCTATCCGCGCGGACTGTCCCACGACTCGATCGCCGCGGGGTATCGGCGGGTCGTCGCAGGGCTCAGGATCCGAGGTGCGCCGGCCGCGCAGGCGGCGACGTCATCGACGTTGGCCGACAGCATCGCCGCGGCGGGCGTGGTGCCGCCGTCGCCGTGGGCGGCGGCAGTCTATGACGCGCTGGTGCGCTACGATGCTGAGGACGCGCGCGCCGACATTGCCGTCCGGGTGGACGTGGAGAACACGGGCGCGGCTCCCACCGATTCGGTGGCCGTCTGGCTGTGGCCCGCCTTCACGCTCGACAGCATCTGCGACCTCACCGCGAAGCTCGACGCTCGCACGAACGGAAGCGTCTCGTGGGCCTGGCTGCAGGACGACGTCGAGCCGCGCGAATCCACGTCGTTCACGGTCTTCTACCATGTCGCGCGCCGGGAGCGCCCGCTCCCGCCGCGGTTGCTGGGCATCACGTCGACCGGCGCGTACGTCGCGACCGATTGGCTCCCGAGAGTGCGACCCGTGTGGGATTCGGCCGGGCAGGCCGCCGAGCAGCCGCGGGCACGGATCACGCTCACGTTCGACCTGCCGGAGCAGTGGCGCGCAGTGGCCCCGGGACGCCTGACGTCCGATGTGGCATCGTCGGGCCGGCGGCGCATGACCTGGCGGACGGGGGATGTCGCGCCGGCCGTGCCGGCCTTCGCCCTCGGGCCATACCGGGTGGTGACCCGGCAGGCGGCGCGGGTCGCCGTTTCGGTATGGCTCACGCCGGCCGACTCACCCTCGACGTCGGCCATCGACTCGCTGGCGGCGTCCATCCAGGCGGCATGGAGCTTCTGCGGACGGGCATTCGGCCGCCTTTCGATCGGCGAGATCAACGTCGCCACCACCGACCTCCCCGACGTGCGCGGGTTCGCCGGTCTCCTGCTGATCGGACACCCGACGGGCTTCGCACCGCCGCCGCCGCCGGCCGTCCGCGAATACCGGAGGCTACCGGGGTTCGCCGTCCTGGCGCGTGAGGTGGCGCGAACGTGGTGGGGAAACTCGGCGGCACCCACCGGAACGGGCTCCGCGTGGATCCTTGAGAGCTTCCCGGCGTGGACCGCTGCCGTCGCGCAGGGAGTGGTCCAGGGCGACAGCGTCCGTCAGCGCCGGCTGCGGGAAGCGGAGGCGACTTGGAGCGCCCTGTCCAGGTCCGGCTACGCTCCGCTGAGCCTGGTCCCGGTGTCGGAGACGAACAACGACCTGCTGCGATCGAAGGGCGTGGTCGCGATCGAGGCCGCTCGGCGGGCCGCGGGCGATGCGGGCTTCCGTGAAGCCATCTTCCAACTCGCCGTCGAGCACCGCAACTCCTGGATCACGCTCGCCGACGTCCTCACGGCGCTGGGACCGGAGGCGGATGCGGTGTTGCGCCCCTACCTCTTCCAGGATTAGCTTACTTCGTCAACAAAAGCATTGGTGAAGTGGGCCAACCGACCATGACATTCTCATCTCCATCCATCTCCGGCCACCGGGGTCTTCGGGCTCAGATTCTGCTCGAGATCAAGAGGTCGCAGCCGATTACCACCAAAGAGCTTAGCGCCGTCTTTGGTGTCTCGGCCAACGCGGTTCGCCGGCACTTGAAGGAGCTTCGAGCTCGACGGATCCATCAACTACGGCCGCGAGCAGCGCGGGATGGGTGCGCCGGTCTACGTCTACCGCCTGACGGCGCGCGGCGACGGCCTCTTCCCGAACCGCTACGAGGACGCGCTGACCGGACTGCTCCAACACATCGAGGAGCGGGCTGGCCGGGGTGAGATCAGCCGCATGTTCGCGGACCAGTTCAAGGGACGGGCCGAAGTTCTCAAGACCGAGCTGGTCGATCAGCCGGTCGAGGTGCGACTGCAGCGGCTGGTGCGCCTGCTCTCGGAAGAGGGTTACATGGCTGAGTGGGACGCGAGCGACGGCACCATCCGGCTGGCCGAGCACAACTGCGCCATCCGCGCGGTGGCGGAGCGGTATCCCGAGGTGTGCGCCGCGGAGCGGCGATTCCTGACGGAGGTGCTGGCGGCCCAGGTCGAGCGCCGCACCCACATCACCGAAGGCTCCAATTCGTGCGAGTACTCGATCACGCCGGGCGGGGCGGGGGACGGCCGACCGGCCGGCGCCGTGCCGTCGCGGCGGGGGCGGGCGTGATGACCTCCATCGAAACGCAGGTCCTGCAGCCCTACAAGTACGGCTTCGTCACCGACATCGAGTCGGACAACGTCCCGGCGGGCCTCAACGAGGACATCATCCGCCTCATCTCGGCCAAGAAGGGCGAGCCGGGGTTCATGCTGGAGTGGCGGCTGAAGGCGTTCCGGCACTGGGTGACGATGCGGGAGCCGACGTGGGCGAACGTGAAGTACCCGCCGATCGATTACCAGGCGATCGTCTACTACGCGGCGCCTCGGCAGGCCAAGGCGCTCGACAGCCTCGAGCAGGTCGATCCGAAGCTGATCGAGACGTTCGAGAAGCTGGGGATTCCGCTCTCCGAGCAGAAGCGGCTGTCGGGGGTGGCGGTGGACGCGGTGTTCGACAGCGTGTCGGTGGCGACGACGTTCAAGGAGACCCTGGCGCAGCAGGGCATCATCTTCTGTCCGTTCTCGGAGGCCGTGCGCGACCACCCCGCCTTGATCGAGCAATACCTGGGCACGGTGGTTCCCACCAACGACAACTTCTTCGCGGCCTTGAATTCGGCGGTCTTCACCGACGGCTCGTTCGCCTACGTCCCCAAGGGCGTGCGCTGCCCGCTGGAGCTGTCCACCTACTTCCGCATCAACGCGGCGGCGTCGGGGCAGTTCGAGCGCACGCTGATCATCGCGGACGAAGGCAGCTACGTCAGCTACCTCGAGGGATGCTCGGCGCCGATGCGGGACGCGAACCAGCTGCACGCCGCCGTGGTCGAGCTGGTGGCGCTCGACGACGCGCAGATCAAGTACTCGACGGTGCAGAACTGGTATCCGGGTGACGAACAGGGGCGCGGTGGGATCTACAACTTCGTCACCAAGCGCGGAAAGTGCGCGGGGCGGAACTCGAAGATCTCGTGGACGCAGGTGGAAACCGGCTCCGCGATCACGTGGAAGTACCCGGGCTGCCTGCTGCAGGGCGACAACTCGATCGGCGAGTTCTACTCGGTGGCCGTGACGAACAACCGCCAGCAGGCCGACACCGGCACCAAGATGATTCACATCGGGAAGAACACGCGGAGCACGATCGTGTCCAAGGGCATCTCCGCCGGACACGGCCAGAACACCTACCGGGGGCAGGTCAAGATCCTGAAGGGCGCGACCGGCGCGCGGAACTACTCGCAGTGCGATTCGATGCTGATCGGCGACCAGTGCGGCGCGCACACCTTCCCCTACATCGACGTGCGCAACAGCACCGCGATCATGGAACACGAGGCGTCCACGTCCAAGATCGGCGAGGACCAGATCTTCTACTGCCGGCAGCGGGGCCTGTCCGCGGAGGACGCGACGAGCATGATCGTCAACGGCTTCTGCAAGGAAGTCTTCCGCGAGCTGCCGATGGAATTCGCCGTCGAAGCGCAACGCCTGCTCGGCATCAGCCTCGAGGGTAGCGTCGGATGACTCCGGTGAACCGTACGCCCATGCTCGAAGTCGTGAATCTGCACGCCTCGGTCGACGGCAAGGAAATCCTCCGCGGCATCGACCTGGTGGTGAACGCCGGCGAGGTGCACGCGATCATGGGGCCGAACGGCTCCGGCAAGAGCACGCTCGCGCAGGTGCTCGCGGGCCACCCGGCCTATGTGGTCACGGAGGGCTCCATCCGGTACGAGGGGAAGGACCTGCTCGAGATGGCCCCGGAGGTGCGCGCGCGCGAGGGGCTGTTTCTCGCCTTCCAGTACCCGGTGGCGATCCGCGGCATCACCAACGCCTACTTCCTGCGCTCGGCGCTCAATGCCGTACGCAAGCACCGGGGCGTGCCGGAGCTCGATCCACTGGAGTTCGTGGACCTGCTCGCGGAGAAATTGAAGGCGATCGACTCGGACGACAGCCTGATGAACCGGCCCGTGAACGACGGTTTCTCGGGCGGCGAGAAGAAGCGCAACGAGATCCTGCAGATGGCCGTCCTGGAGCCGAAGCTGGCGGTGCTCGACGAGACCGACTCGGGGCTGGACATCGACGCACTGCGGACGGTCGCGGGGGCGGTCGACAAGTTGCGGCGGCCGGACAACGCCACGGTGGTCGTCACCCACTATCAGCGGATCCTCAACTACATCACGCCGGACTTCGTCCACGTCCTGAGCGGCGGGCGGATCGTGCTGTCGGGAGGCAAGGAGCTGGCGCTCGAGCTGGAAGCGCGCGGCTACGACTGGGTGCGCACCGAGGCGACGGTCTGAGCCGATGGGCTCCGAGCGGGTGATGCAGCCGGCCGAGGCGGTCCAGCGGTACGTGGCGCAATTCGAGGCGTTCGCGGCCAACGGTGCCGGCGCCGGGCCGGCGTGGCTGCGCGAGCGGCGAGCGGCGGCGATCGCGCGGTTCGCCGAACTCGGCTTTCCGACCGTGCGGCAGGAAGACTGGCGCTTCACGAGCGTGGCGCCGTTGATCGATACCGCGTTCGTCCCCGCGGGACCCGGTGGGGAGGCCGGCGTGCGCGTCGCGAAGGCCGAGGCGGCGCGTCTGGTCTTCGTCAACGGCCGGTTCAGCGCCGCGCACTCGTCGCTCGCCGGCTTGCCGGCGGGGGTCCGCGCCGGGAACCTGGCCGCGGCGCTGCGCGGCGACGATGCGGAGCTGGTGGAACAGCACCTGGCGCGCCACGCGCCCATAGCGGAGAACGCGTTCACGGCGCTCAACACGGCTTTTCTCAGCGACGGGGCGTACGTCCACCTGTCGCGGGGCGCGGTGCTGCGGGAGCCACTGCACCTGATCTTCCATACCGCGCCGGGGCGCTCGCCGGCGGTCACCCATGCCCGCGTGCTGTTGATCGCGGACGCGGAGGCGCGCGCGACGGTCGTCGAGCATTACCTGGGCGACGACGCGACTTACTGGACCAGCCAGGTCACCGAGCTGGTGGTCGGCGACGGGGCGCAGGTCGAGCTGATCCGCCTGCAGCAGGAGGGCGCCGGCGCGTACCACGTGGCGAGCCTGCACACGTCGCAGGGACGGGACAGCGAGCTGCGCATCCATCCACTCGCGTTCGGCGCCGCGCTCACCCGGCACGACATCACCAATGTGCTCGAGGGGCGCGGTGCGGACCTGCTGCTCAACGGGCTGTACCTGCTCGGCGGCCGGCAGCACGCGGACCATCACACCGTGATCGATCACGCCCAGCCCGACTGCCGGAGCCACGAGTACTTCAACGGCGTCCTGGGCGACCATGCCCGCGGCGTGTTCAACGGGCGGATCATCGTCCGCCCCGGCGCGCAGCGCACCGACTCGAAGCAGACCAATCACAACCTAGTCCTTTCGGAGGACGCGCGCGCCGACAGCCAGCCGCAGCTCGAGATCTACGCCGACGACGTGAAGTGCACGCACGGCGCCACGCTCGGCCCGCTCGATCCCAAGGAGCTGTTCTACCTGCAGAGCCGCGGCATCGCGCCCGCGGAGGCGCGGGCCCTGCTGGTGTACGGCTTCGGCGCGGAAATCCTCGGGCGGCTGCGGCACCCGGGCGTGCGGGGCCAGCTCGAGGCGATGTTGCGGGAGCGGCTGGCCGCCGGGCGGGCGGCCGGGGCGGCAGCGGATGGCAGAGCAACTTTGTGATGTGGAGAGCCGGTCGCGGCCCCGGGCCGCGGAAGGTGCGCTGAATGCGTGACGTGCGCTCCGACTTTCCCATCCTCGCGCGGGAGGTCCACGGGCACCGCCTGGTGTACCTCGACTCCGCGGCCACGACGCAGAAGCCCCGCCAGGTCATCGAGGCGATCGCCGAGTACTACGGCAGCCTGAACGCGAACGTGCATCGGGGCGCGTACGATCTCGCGGTGCGCGCGACCGAAGCGTACGAGGCGGTCCGGGCCGAGGTGGCGCGGTTCGTCGGCGCACCGGATCCCGACGGCGTGATCTTCGTCCGCGGCACGACGGAGGCCATCAACCTCGTCGCCTCCTCGCTGGGCCGCGTGCGGGTGCAGAAGGGCGACACGATCCTCGTCACCGCGATGGAGCACCACTCCAACCTGATTCCCTGGCAGCTGCTCGCCGAGGCGCGTGAGGCGCGGCTCGCGATGGTGGAGCTCACGCCGGACTGGCAGATCGATCTGGCCGACTTCCGGCGGGTGCTCGAGCGTGAGCCGAAGATCGTGGCGTTCACTCACGTCTCGAACGTGCTCGGCACGGTCAATCCGGTCGCCGAGCTGACGCGGCTCGCGCACGACGCCGGCGCCGTAGTGGTGGTCGACGGGGCGCAGGCGGTGCCGCACCTGCCGGTGAACGTCGCGGCGCTGGACGCGGACTTTTACGTCTTCTCGGGTCACAAGATGCTGGGGCCGATGGGCATCGGGGCGCTGGTCGGGAAGCCGGCGCTGCTCGACGCGATGCCGCCGTACCACGGCGGGGGCGAGATGATTCGCACGGTGCACGACACCACGGCGACCTACGCGCCACTGCCGCACAAGTTCGAAGCGGGCACGCCCAACGTGGAAGGCGCCGTCGGGCTCGGCGCGGCCATCCGCTATCTCCGCGACCTGGGGATGGAGGAGGTGGCGGCGCACGAGCGGGCGCTGGCGCGGTATGCGCTCGAGCGGCTCGCGGCGATCGAGGACCTGACGCTGTACGGGCCGGCCGGCGAGCGGGCGGGCGTGGTGTCGTTCACCCTGGCGGACATCCATCCCCACGACCTCGCGACCATCGTGGACAGCGAGGGCGTGGCGATCCGAGCCGGGCACCACTGTGCGCAGCCGCTGATGCGGCGGCTCGACGTCGCGGCGACCGCGCGCGCCACGTTCTACGTGTACAACGCGCGCGAGGACGTGGACGCCCTGGTCGCGGCGCTCGAGAAGGCACGCAGCCTGTTCGGGTATGCCCGTGCCTGACGCGGACGCCTCGGGCCTGGCCGAGCTGTACCAGGAGCTGATTCTCGACCACTACCGGCGGCCGCGGAATCGGGGGAGCCTCGAGGCGTACACCCGGCGGGTGGCGATGGCCAATCCGACGTGCGGCGACGAGCTGGAGCTGGATCTTCTCCTCGACGGTGAGACCATTGCGGACGTGCGCTTCTCGGGCCATGGCTGCTCGATCAGCCAGGCGTCGGCCTCGATGATGACCCAGCTCATCAAGGGCAAGCGGCTGGCGGAGGCTCGCGCCCTCGCCGCGCGCTTCAGCGAGATGCTGCACGGTTCCGCCGATGCCGCTCGCGACCAGTCGCTCGGCGAGGCGCGCGCGCTCGCGGGCGTGGCCAAGTTCCCGGTGCGCGTCAAGTGCGCGCTGCTTGGCTGGAACGCTTTGGAGGAAAGCACCAAGCCTCAGCCCTGAGTCGCCCGCCCGAGCCGCCGCTGTTATTGTCCCTCCCTGTCCGGCGTGTTCTGCGAGGCGCGCGTGCCATTCAGAGTCCTGTACGTCATCGCACCCGAACGCTTCCGCGACGAGGAGCTGCTGGAGCCGAGACGCATCCTCGAGCAGCACGGCGCGACGGTGACGGTGGCCTCGACCCGGAGCGGCACCGCCGTCGGGATGCTCGGGGCCAAGGTCACCGTCGATTGCACCGTGCAGCAGGCCGATGCCGGGTCGTTCGACGCGCTGGTCGTGGCGGGAGGCGCCGGAGCCCCGGCGCATCTGTGGGACTCCGAGCCGCTGCGTGCCCTCGTCAGGTCGCTCCACGCCGCGGGCAAGACGGTCGGCGCCATCTGCCTCTCGCCGCCGGTGCTGGCCCGCGCCGGTATCCTGGCGGGCAAGCGGGCGACCACCTTCCCCGCCGACCGCGCGATCGTGGAGCTGAAACGTGGCGGCGCCACCTACGTACAAGAACCGGTCGTGCTGGATGGCACGATCGTGACCGCCAGCGGACCGGAAGCCGCGGCCGCCTTCGGCGAAACCCTGGCCGAGTTGCTCACCCCATGACCGACTCCAACGTCGTCGCCATCGAAGGCATCGCGAAGCGCTTCTCCGGGCACGTCGCGGTGTCGGATCTCTCCCTGCAGGTACCGAAGGGCGCGGTCTACGGTCTGCTCGGCCCGAACGGGGCCGGCAAGACCACCACGATCCGGATGATCATGAACATCACCATCCCGGACGAAGGCACGATTGAGCTGTTCGGCGACCGGATGGGCGGACGGCATCACAGCGCGCGCATCGGCTACCTGCCGGAAGAGCGTGGACTCTACCGGAAGATGCGGGTGCGCGACATGCTGGTCTTCCTGGCCGAGGCAAAAGGCGTCGATCGCAAGCGCGGCGCGGCGAAGGTGGACGAGTGGCTGGGCCGGCTGGACCTCGCCGATTGGGGACCCCGCAAGGTCGAGGAGCTGTCCAAGGGCATGCAGCAGAAGGTCCAGTTCATCGGGACCATGCTGCACGAGCCGGAGCTGCTCATCCTGGACGAGCCTTTCTCCGGCCTCGATCCGATCAACCAGCAGGTCCTCAAGGACATCGTCGTGCACCTCTCGCGCGCCGGCACCACCGTCATCTTCTCGACCCACCAGATGGACGTCGCCGAGAAGATCTGCGATCACGTGTGCATCATCGCGCAGGGCCACAAGGTGCTCGACGGCGGACTGGCGGAGGTGAAGCGCGTCCACGGCGGCACGCACGTGGCATTGGCGTTCGAGGACGGCGCGGCCGGGGCGGAGGCGATGCGTGCCGTCGCGGACCTCGTCGCGGCGGCGGACGACTCCGGCGTGTTCGCGGAATTGAGGCTGCGCGAGGGCGTGGATCCGCAGCTGGTGCTGGAGCGGCTGATGAAGACGGGCGCCCGGATTCGGCGGTTCGAGCGGGTCGAGCCTTCGCTCAACCGCATCTTCCTCGACAAGGCGGGTCCCGACGCGGCCAGTCCGGCGCCGGAGGTGGCCCATGCGTAAGGTCTGGGCGGTGATCCGCCGCGAGTTCATCGAGCGCGTCCGCTCGAAGTGGTTCCTGATTTCCACCATCCTCGGGCCGCTGTTCATGATCAGCGTGACCGTCCTACCGGGCCTGCTTATGTCGAGGTCGGGGAAGGTCAACCACATCGTGCTCGTGGACGACGGGGCGGGGGCGTTCGCGGAGCGGTTGAAGACGCAACTGGAAGGGTCGAGCCGGTACGCGGTCAATCTGGTCCACACGACCTCCGATCAGTACGACGCCCTGCGCGACTCGCTCACGGGCGTCATCCGTTCGGAGGCGATTGACGGCTTTCTGACGGTCTCGTCGGCAACGGTGGAGTCGGGGATGGCCGAGTACCGGGGCCGCAACGTCTCGTCGTTGTCCGACATGGGGGTGATGGAAGGACTGCTGCGCCAGAGCGTCGTTACGGAGCGGCTGTCGCGGCACGGCGTGGATGCGGCGGTGGTGCAGGAGGCGCAGCGCGGGATCAATCTGCGCACGCTGCGGGTCACCAAGCACGGAGCCACGGGGGAATCCGGGATGGTGACGTTCTTCCTGGGCTACGGCGTGGGGATCATACTCTACATGGTCATCATGATTTACGGCATCAACGTGATGCGCAGCGTGCTCGAGGAGAAGCAGACGCGCATCATCGAGGTGCTGGTATCCAGCCTCCGCCCGTTCCAATTGATGCTCGGCAAGGTCATCGGTGTGGGCGGGGTCGGCCTGTTCCAGGTCGGCATCTGGGGGCTGACGGGGTACCTGGTGGTGCACTTCCGCACCCAGATCCTGGGCGCCTTCCACGTGTCGGCCGATCAAGTCAGTGCGTTCCCGATGCCGGTTATCAGCGGGATCCTGCTCGCGGTCATCGCCGTCTACTTCGTGCTCGGCTTTCTGTTGTACTCCGCATTGTTCGCCGTGGTCGGCGCCTCGGTCACAGCCGACTCCGAGGCGCAGCAGGCGCAACAGCCGGTCATGATGCTGCTGGTCTTCTCGCTGATCGTGTCGTTTGCGGCGCTCAACGATCCGGGCGGCCAGATGGCGATCGTGACGTCCATGATCCCGTTCTCTTCCCCGATCATCATGCCGGTGCGCGTGGCGACGTCCGACGTCCCGACGTCGCAGCTCGCGCTGTCGCTGGCCATCAGCGTCGCCTCCAGCCTGCTGGTGGTCTGGCTGTCGGCCCGGGTCTATCGCATCGGCATCCTGATGTACGGCAAGCGGCCCAACCTGAAGGAGCTGTGGAGGTGGGCCCGGCAGAGCTGACGGGCCGCCGATAGCGACCTCGGGCTGGCGACGGGGGTCCCGGACGGGGCCCCCGTTGCACGTGCAACACTGCCCATGGGGCCCCCCAAAAGCGCTAGCCCGTTGCACGTGCAACAGATAGATTCCCCCGCCCCATGGGCAGGGTCATCGCAGTCGCGAACCAGAAGGGCGGCGTCGGCAAGACGACCTCCGCCGTCAACTTGGCCGCTTCGCTCGCGGCGGCCGAGAAGCGCACCCTCCTGGTGGACGCCGACCCACAGGCGAACGCCACCAGCGGCGTAGGGTTGGAGCGCGAGGGGCTGCAGCTCACGGTCTACGAGGTCCTGCTCGACAACCGGCCGCTGGCGGAAGTCATCCGGCGCGCCGTCCACTTCCCGTTCCTCGACGTTGCGCCGGCCTCGCGGGACCTGGTCGGCGCCGAAGTCGAGCTGGTGTCGCGGGCCCACCGCGAGTCCATCATGCGCGGCGCCCTGGCCGGCATCCGGCGGTCCTACGACTACATCCTCATGGACTGCCCCCCGTCGCTGGGGCTGTTGACGCTCAACATGCTGACGGCGGCGGATTCGGTCATCATTCCGATCCAGTGCGAGTACTACGCGCTCGAAGGGCTCTCCCAGCTGCTGAACACGGTCCGCCTCGTCCAGCGCAACTTCAACCCGCGGCTGGCGATCGATGGCGTGCTGCTGACGATGTACGACGCGCGGCTCAACCTCTCGCGCCAGGTCGCCGAGGAGGCGCAGGAGTACTTCGGGGCGCGGATGTTCAAGACCGTGATCCCCCGCAACGTGCGGCTGGCGGAAGCGCCGGGCTTCGGCAAGCCGATCCTGCTCTACGACATCGGCTCGGTGGGCGCGCAGAGCTACCTCAATGTGGCCGAGGAGCTGATTCGCCGCACCGCCTCCAAGGTGGCGGCGGACGCCCGTGAGAGCGGCCGGCATCCGGCCGGGGCGCCCACGTGAGCGGCGCCGCGGGCAGCCGCCGGCGGTTGGGCCGGGGCCTCGAGGCGCTGTTGGGCGTCGGCTCCGTGGAGGAGGCCGAGCGGGAAGGGGCGCTGCGCGAGCTGCCGGTGGAGGGTATGGCGCCCAACCGCTTCCAGCCGCGTCGCGCGATGGATCCGGCGGCGCTGGCCGAGCTCAAGCACTCGATCGCCTCGAGCGGCCTGCTGCAGCCGGTCGTGGTGCGGCAGGTCGAGTCGGGCTATGAGCTGGTGGCGGGCGAGCGGCGCTGGCGCGCCGTGCGCGAGTTGGGGTGGAAGACGATCGCGGCGGTGGTCCGCGACGTGGACGACCGCACCCTGCTCACCCTGGCGCTGGTCGAGAACCTCCAGCGCGCATCGCTGTCCGCGATGGATGAGGCGGAAGGGTACGAGCGCCTGGCGACGGAGTTTCACCTGTCGCACGCCGCGATCGCGGAGGCGGTGGGACGCGACCGCTCCACGGTGGCCAATGCCGTCCGGCTCCTCAAGCTGCCCAAGAGCGTGCAGCAGCTGGTGAGCCGGGATGCCTTGTCGGCCGGGCACGCGCGTGCGCTGCTCAGCCTGGGGGACGGGCGACAGATCGAGCGGCTCGCCCGCGAGTGCGTGGCGCAGGGGTGGTCGGTGCGCGAGATCGAGCGGCACGCCCGGGGCACGCCGGCACCGGGACGACGGGGAGCACGAGCCGCGCGTCGCGGGGTACCACCGGGAATCGCTCGCATCGAGGGAGCTCTGCGGAAGAAGCTGGGGACCGACGCAACCGTCGTGCTGACGGGCAAGGCGAAGGGGCACCTGCAGGTGCGCTTCTACTCCGAGGAGGATCTCGGCCGTCTCCTCGAGCTCATCCTCGGCCGGCGCTGGGACGGCTAGTGCGGGCCGCGGGCTACACCGTCATCGTCCATCGCAACGGGTCGCTGGACTCGCGCCAGTTCGGCGTGCCCTCCTGGTTGGTGCGGGCGGCGGTGATTGCGACCGCGGTGACACTGGTGGCCGTCGGGGCCATCGTCATCGCGTACGGTCCGATCCTCGCCGCCGCGATGCGCGCCCCGCTGCTGCAGCGCCGCGTGGACGATCTGACCCGCGCCAACGCGCGCGTGGACCAGCTGGCGCGCGCCCTCTCCAACGCCGAGGCGCGGTACGCGCATCTGCGCGGGATGCTCGGCGCGCGGATGCCCGCCCCCGCTGGCGATACCGAGGGACAGTACGCGGCGGGCGAGGAACGGCTGTACATCGCGCCGCCGATGCTGGCGCGCGCCCCGGCCGCCGACTCCGGAGCCAAGGGCGGACGCGGCCCGTCGATTCCGTTCCGCTGGCCGCTCTCGGTCCCGTCCTACCGCACCCGCGGCATGGTGATGGACACGCTCAGCGACGAGACGCATCCCGGACATCGACCTCGCGGTGCCGGAGGGCTCGGACGTGAGAGCGTCGGGCGGCGGAGTGGTGGAGCGCGCCGGCATGGATTCCTCGTACGGCCTGTTCGTGTTGCTCCAGCACCCCGCGGGCTATCAGACCATGTACGGCCACCTGTCGCGCATTCTGGTCTCCCGTGGTGACACGGTAGTGGCCGGGCAGGTGATCGCGCAGTCCGGCAACACCGGCCGATCGACCGCTCCCCACCTGCATTTCGAGGTGCGGCTCCGCGGTCGCTCCATTGACCCAACGAAGCTGGTGCGGGAGGGACCGTAGCCATGAGCGTCTTCGGTAGCAGCGCGAAGTCCACGGGCGAGAGGCCCGTGGCCCCAAGCAAGGGCTCGCCGGCCGCGGCCAACCTCTCGATCGTCGGCGCCGGGATGACCATCCGGGGCGATCTGGAGACCGACGGCGTGGTGAAGGTCGAGGGGACGGTGGAGGGGCACGTGAAGGCAAGCTCGCAGGTCCTGGTCGCCAGGGGCGGAGTCGTGCAGGGCGACATCGAGACGACCGAGGCCGTGGTGGGCGGAGCCGTGAATGGCGCGATCCGGGCGAGGGAGCGCGTGGAAGTCCAGGCTGGCGCCTCCGTCGCGGGTGACGTCACGACCGTCCGGCTCGCGGTGGTCGAAGGCGCGACCCTGAATGGCCAGATCAAGATGGGCGACGGCGCCTGGAAGCGGGACGACAAGGCGGCCGATCCCAAGGCCGTGGTCCGGACGCCGCCCGCCGCGGCCCCGGTCCGTCCGTCGTCGGCGCCGCCGGCGTGAACCGCGATGCCGTCACGCCCGGCACGTACCGGCCAGGATGATGTAGCGGCGTGAGCCTCGGGTTGAAGCGACCACCCGGCCTCATCCCCGTCGTACCGCCTCGGGTCTGAACGGTGCGGCTCGACGATCTCGTTCGATACCTCGACGCCTACCTACGCATCGGCGAGGTGGGCGATGACCCCAATGCCCTGAACGGTCTGCAGGTCGAGAACGCCGGAGAGGTGCAGAACGTGGCGGTCGCGGTGGATGCCTGTCAGGCGGTCATCGACCAGGCCGCCGCGCGCGGCGCCGATCTGCTGATCGTCCATCACGGGCTGTACTGGGGCGGGCTGGAGCCACTGGTCGGCCGGAACTACCGGCGCGTCTCGTCCCTCGTGCGGCACGGTACGGCACTCTACTCGTCACACCTTCCTCTCGATCGCCATCCCGAGGTCGGCAACAACGTGGTGCTGGCCCGCAAGCTCGGCATGGAAGTGCGCGGCTGGTTCGGCGAGTATCGCGGCGCCCCCATCGGCACGTGGGGCGAGCTGGACCTGTCGAGCGAGGCCCTGGCGGCACGGCTCGAAGCCATTCTGGGCAGCCCGGTC
Source organism: uncultured Gemmatimonadales bacterium (assembly GCA_963729955.1). Classification (GTDB taxonomy): domain Bacteria; phylum Gemmatimonadota; class Gemmatimonadetes; order Gemmatimonadales; family JACORV01; genus Fen-1245. The sequence goes on along the minus strand of CAVSQA010000028.1, from coordinate 173,198 downwards.
CGCCTCATCGCGGGCGGACCGCCGCAGGTCCGCCGCGTCGGCATCATCACCGGCAGCGCCGGCTCGATGATCGCGCAGGCCAAGAGCGCCGAGCTGGACTCGTTCATCACCGGCGAAGGCCAGCACTGGACCTACTTCGACGCCGAAGAGCTGGGGGTCAACGCGTTCTACGCCGGGCACTACGCGACGGAGACCTTGGGAGTCAAGGCGCTGGCCGAGCACGTCGCGGAGCGCTTCCAGCTGCCCTGGTCCTTCGTTGACCATCCGACGGGGCTGTAGGATCGCATCGCGACCCGCGCTCGAGCGGGTGCCCGCCGCGTCGTGATTGGCCCGCTGGTACGCTCGCCTCGGCACCTTCCCCGCCGGACGGCGGTGGTGCCCAGCGGCGCGCGCCGGCTCGAGAACGTCGCGAGCCACTGGGTGGAGCGGCTGTCGGCGCCCTTCGGCTTCTGGCGCTTCAAGCGCCTGGTGGTCGAACGACGTGACGTCGGGCTGCGGGATCTGCCGCCGACGTTCGAGGGGTACCGCGTCGCCTTCCTGACGGACCCACACTACTCCGCCGTCGTGCCGCGCTGGTGGATCGCCAAGTCCGTGTCGGCGGCATTGGAGCTGCGGCCCGATCTGATCCTCCTCGGCGGCGACTACCTCTCGCACAGCCCGCGCTACGCGGCGGGGCTCGCCGAATTGCTGCGGCCGCTCACGGCGCCGGACGGCGTGTTCTGCGTTCTCGGGAATCACGATCATTACGTCGGCGCGGAACTGGTGCGGCGGGCGCTGCACGAGGCCGGGCTGACGGAACTCCGGAATACCTCGGTGCTGATCAGGCGAGGCGCGGCCACCCTCGCGGTCGCCGGCGTGGGCGACCTGCGGTTCGATGCCATCGATTTCGACGCCGCGCTGCGCGGCGTTCCCGAGAACGTGCCGCGCATCGTGCTGTCCCACGATCCGGACGTCTTCGCGTTCTGGCCACCTGAACTGCGTCTCGATCTGATGCTGTCGGGGCATACCCACGGCGGCCAGGCGCATCTGCCGTTCGTGGGCCCGCCCTACGTGCCTTCGCAGTTCGGGTTCCGGTATCTCTCCGGCGCCGTGCGGGAGGGCGACCGCCAGCTCTACGTCTCGCGCGGCATCGGCGTGATCACCGCCCCGGTGCGCTGGGGGTGTCCCGCCGAGCTGACCCTCCTGGTCCTGCATCCCTCTTGACAGAGTCGGCCCAGAGTGCCACTGTATCGGTACAGCGATACAGCCGGTGGGGGCCGTGTTCAGACAGTTGGATCCTCGCAGTCCCATCCCGCTCTACGTGCAGATCGCGGACCGGATCCGCATTGCGGTCGCGACGCTGGAGCTGACGCCGGGAGCGGCGCTGCCGTCGGTGCGGCAGCTGGCTTCGCAGCTGCGCGTCAATCCGGCCACCGTGGTGCAGGCGTACCGCGAACTGGAGGAGGCGGGTGTGGTCGAGAGCCGGCAGGGAGCCGGGACCTTCGCGCGGGAGCTGCCCGAGCCGAAGCGCGACGCCGAGCGGCAGCGGGAGGCGCGGCGCCTGGTGCGGCAGCTGATGCAGGAGGCCTCGGCGCTCGGCGTGACGCGGGACGACCTGCTGCACGCCCTCCGGATCGAAATGAAGGTGAAGGTCGCATGAGCAACGCCATGGAGACGCGCGACCTCACCTACCGGGCCGGGAAGCGCTTCGAGCTCCGCGATCTGCGACTCAACGTGCGTGAGGGCTCCATCTACGGCTTCCTCGGCCCAAACGGCTCGGGGAAGACGACGACCATCCGGCTACTGCTCGGGATGTTGCGTCCCATCAGAGGGACGATCACCGTGCTTGGCCGCCGGGTGCCCGAGGAAATCGCGCGCATCATGGCGGAGACCGGATACGTGCCGGAGCGCCCCCACCTGTACCCCTACCTGACCGTCGAGGAGGCCGTCCGCTTCCACGCCGCCTTCTACCCCGGCTTCGACGCGGCGTATGCGACCGAGCTGCAGCGCGTCTTCGCCCTCCCGATGGAACAGAAGCTGGCGTCGCTCTCGAAGGGGGAGATGGGCAAGCTGCACATGCTGCTGGTGGTGGCGCAGCGCCCCAGGCTCCTCGTTCTGGACGAGCCGACGGACGGGCTCGATCCGGTGGTGCGCCGGGACGTGCTATCGGCCCTGCTCGACTTCTGCTCGCAGGGGACCGCCACCGTCTTCATCTCCAGCCACCTGGTCCACGAGCTGGAGCGGATCTGCGACTGGGTAGGGGTGCTGGACAACGGGAAGCTGGTGGTGGAGCTGCCGATGCACGGTTTCAAGAACGGCATCAAGCGCATCCGCGTCGGGCACGCGCCGAGCCTGGTGGGCGACACGCCGTTCGTGCTGCTCCAGCGTGAGATGTCGGGGCTCGAGCAGGTCTGGGTCGTGCGGGGGTGGCAGCCGCCGATGGTGCAGTGGTTCGAAGGGGTCGGCGCGGAAGTGCGGGAGATCGTGGACCTGGATCTCGAGGAGGGGTTCGTGGAGTTGCTCCGCTCGTCGCGGACCCCGGTGTCCTGAGACAGGGGGAAGCGATGTACAGGCAGATGCTCAAGGCGCAATGGCTGGCGGCACGGCTACCCGTGATGCTCCTCGCGGTGCTCGGGTTCATGGTTCCGCTGCTGATCGTCACCTACGGCGGCAGCCTCGAGAATGCTCCGACGGAACGGGTCGCCCAGTGGCTCTTCGCGGCGCAGCGCATCGGGGCTGCTGATCCCCGGCCTCGCGCTCCTCGTCGGCCTGCTGCTCGGGATTGGCGCGTGGGCGCCGGATCATGCCGGCAGGCACGTGTACGCCCTGTCGCTGCCGCTGCCCCGTGCGATGTACGTGCTGCTGAAGTTCGCGGCGAACGCCACGCTGCTCGCGGTCCCGGTGCTCGCGCTGGGCATCGGGCGCGCTGGTCGCCGTGCTCTCGGTCCGGCTTCCCAGCGGCATCCACGCCTATCCGGTCCAGCTGACCGTGCGGTTCGCCCTCGCGTCATCTGGTCTGCTACGCGATCTTCTTCGCCATCTCCATCGCGACCAAGCGGGCCGCGCTGGCGACCCTCGGGTTGATCTGCGGCGTGCTGCTCGCGGACGTCCTGGTGGCCGCCCTGGACCTCAAGAACGGCATCTCCGTGACCGGGTGGCTCTTCTACCTCCTCACCACCTGGCCGGGGCCGCTGGCCATCCTGATGGGCCGCTGGGCGCTGTTCGATGTTTAGGGCGGCCGTCACGGTCCTCGCGCTGGGGGCGAGCGCCGGCGCGTCGATCTCCCTGGCGCAGGCCGGGCCTGAACCCGGCGCCCCCGCCGCGACCCTGCTGGCGCGCGCGGAGTCGCTGCAGGCGCGCCTCGCGCTCGAGGATTCGGCGGCCAGGCGGGAGGTGTACCGCCAGCGACTCGCGCATCCCTTCAGGGCGGGCAACCTGACCGTGCTGCTGGCCGGCTCCGCCGGCGACGCGACCGGACGCCGCGTCGCTGCGGGTGCCGCCGCGTACCTCGACAGTCTCGGCGCCATTCCCGAAAGCGTGATAGCGGGGCAGGTGGTCGTGGCGATAGCGGCGGCGGGCGTGGACTCGGTGCTGCGGGCAGCGCGGATGGACGGGCGCGCCCGGGTCATGGTCGACCTCCCGGCTCTGCCGGATTCGGTGGCGGACGGATTCGCCGCAGCCGCCGCGATCACACGCGCCTTCTGGGGAACGCTGGACGCGGAGTGGCGGAGCTGGGCGCCCCCAGACCTCGGCCTTGGCTGGTCGATGGCGCGCGACGGTGAGGCCGCGCGGCAGGAACTGCTGCGTGCGGATACGCGCGTGGACGAGCGCTGCCTGGAAGGGCTCGTCGCCGAGTGCCGGCTCTGGCTCGGGGTCGATCGCGACTCGGACGTGTACGAGGCCCGCTATCGGGGCGACGAACTCCGCCGATTGATATCGCGCCTGCCCGGCTACGAGGGGCCGCGCGCCGTGGCCGGGGAGTGCCTCGCCGGGCTGGACGCGGCCTGCGCGGCGTTCGCCAGGCAGAGCCAGGCGATCTCGCCCGTGCCGGCCGGGACCTCGTCGCGCCGCAGCCTGATGCAGTTCGTGCACGCGCTGCACGGGTCGGCCGCGGTGCGCCGCGCGCTCGCCGATTCCCTGGGCTCGGTTGGCGCACGGCTCGCCCGCGCGTCAGGCGTCAGCGAGGACTCACTCGTGGCCGAGTGGCGCATGTGGCTCCTGACGGGCGGCGGGCACACGCGGGTGACGGCCGGTGTCGCCGACGCCCTGCCGGTGGTGATCGTCGGCACGTTGCTGTTGTTCGCGGCCGCCAGGAGTGGGCGATGGCGCTGAGACGCTGGGGGTGGCTCTGGGGCCCGGTGCTGGCGGCACTCGTGCTGGCCATCGGACTCCTGCCGCCCACGATCCCCTCGGGCGAGGGTCTGCTCGCCGCGTTCGGACAGCCGGAGTACGGGCGCGTGTACCGTCCGGGCGTGTTCCGCGAATCGGTGGAGCGGGCCGTGAGCGTGCAGCGACGTCGCGTGCAGGACGTGCGGCTCGCGGATTCGCTCCTTCGTGCGGCGCGGGGGGCGTCGGCCTTGCGGTCCGCGGACGGGCTCGTGACGCTCGTGTACGAGCGGCCGCTGACGCGCGACTCAGCCCTGGTCTGGCTGCGCGCCGCCTCCGCCGAGCTCGCGCTCTATCCCATGGCCACCACTCCCGGCCTTCCTCTCGTCGTGGGGCTCCTCACGGACTCGGCGCGCGGCGGGCGGGGCCGGGAGCGCTTCATGATCTTCCCGACGCGCGTGCTGACGGGCGCTGCCGCGGGGCGTGGCGCCTGCGTGGTGGCGATCAACCTGTTCTCCCCGCGGGCGAAGGCCGCATGGTGGACGCTCGTGGCTCGCGACGGCGGCGGCCATCCGGTCGGCCGGTTCCTCGATGTCTGCGCGCTGTACGGCCGGTTCGGCGTTCCCGGTACCGCCGTGGCGAAGTGGGTGGACCGGGGGCCGAACTGGTTCTGGGGAGGCTACGACGAGCTCGGCATGCGGCTGCAGGAGGCGAGGCGGCCGGTCCGGCGCGACGACCTCCCCACCTGGGTCGAGTATTCGACTCCGTGGACCGGGGCCGTTCCATGGCTGCCGATCGGTTGCCTCGACGGCGCGACCAGGTCGTGCGCGCAGGCGGCCGGGCTCGAAGTGCGACCGCGACGGGCTCATCTCGATGTCCTACCCCTTCATGCGCGGTCAGAACCTCGCCTTCCTGCTCGCGCGGGCGTCCCCCGCGCAATTCGCGGCTTTCTGGCGTTCGACGCTGCCGCCCGCGCAGGCGCTCGAGGCGGCGTTCGGGGAGCCGGCGGGAAGTCTCGCCATGTCGGCCTATCGGCACTGGTTCGCCGCGCCCGTGACCGGCGGGCCTCGCGTCGGCGCGCGTGTCGCGCTGGCGGGCATCGGCTGGGCAGCCATCGCGCTGGCGCTCGCGCTCGTCGCCGGGCAGCGCCGGAGGAGCGAGCCGTAGCGTCGTCGGCCCGAGCGCAGGCGTCCGCGCGGGCGGCACGACCTGCGCGGCCGGTGCCGTGGGGCTGGCCGAGGCTTGGTTACTCGAGCGGCACGACGAACCGCACGATCAGCCGCTCCCGCGACTGCGGGCTCACCGAGCAGAAGGACTTGCCGCCCAGCAACCGCTTCACCGCGTTGACCTCGGCCTCACCGATGCTCGGCACGTCGCGGAAGGTGATCTCGAGCGTCTGGCCCGCCGTCAATTGGAAGCGCACCGGTCGGCCCTGCAGCCGGTGATACGGGTCCGACCTTCTCGAGGCCCGTTGCGAGGGTGCCCTTGATGGTCGCCGCTCGCTGTTGCGCGGCGAGAGACCTTCACGCTGCCGGGCACTCGGCCGCACCTCCGCCGCTGGGTGTTCTGGAGCACGGCCGCCGCGTTGCGCGCCAACCCGGCGCGGCCCGGGCGCGTGAGCGCCGTGGAGCCGAACGCGTCGTCGAACTCCCGCTCCGTCATCGTCGCGATCTCGCGTAGCGTCGGCCACTCGGACTTCGGCCGGGCGCGATAGCGCGGCTCCGCCGTCTCCGTAGCGAAGCGGACGTTCCACGGGCAGACGTCCTGGCACACGTCGCAGCCGAAGAGCCAGTCGCCCACGGCGGGCCTCAGCGGCTCCGGCATCGGGCCACGGGCCTCGATGGTGAGGTAGGAAATGCAGCGCGTCGCGTCGAGCACCCGCGGCTCCGGAAAGGCGTCCGTGGGGCACGCCGTGAGACAGCGCCGGCAGGTGCCGCACCGGTCCGCCTCGAACGGCTGGTCGCGTGCCAGGAGCAGATCGGTCAACAGGACCCCGATGAACGTGTACGAGCCGAGCCTCGGGTGGATCAACATCGTGTTCTTGGCGATCCAGCCGAGTCCGGCGCGGCGCGCCAGCTCCCGCTCCGGCAGGGGGCCCGCGTCCGCATAGGCCCGGAACCTTCCGGAGCCGGCGGCGCCGACCACCCGGGCGCCCAACTCGTCGAGCTTCCGCTTCACGACGTCGTGGTAGTCGTCGCCCAACGCGTAGCGGGCCACCCGGCCGCGGCCGGGCGCCGGCTCGGCGTCCCGCTGCCAGTAGTTGTGAAGCACGACCACGGCGGAGCGGGCGTCGGGCCACGCTCTGGCCGGCTCGCGGCGAACCGCCGCCTGGCGTTCCATGTAGCGCATCTCGCCGTGATGGGCCGCGGAGAGCCAACGGTCGAGCGCGGCGGCAGCGGCCGAAGCGCCGAGATCGGTGACGCCGCACGCCTCGAAACCCAGCTCGCGGGCCGCAGCCTTGGCGACGGTCGGCGAGCGCCTCGGGGGTCACGGCTTCAACAGATCCCGGCGCCACCGTGCCACGCGCACCACGTCCTCGACCGGCGGCACGGCCGCCTCGTCGCCGTACGCGGTGTACATCCGCCAGCGCACGTACTCGGGTGGCGGCAGTGGCAGGAACGGCGGCTCGCGGTACCAGCCGCGGCGGCGCATCGACCAGGCCAGGCTGGCGAGGTCCCACGCGACCCGCGGATTGGCGACGGCTCGTCCGACCAGGGCCAACGACAACGCACGCCATGAGCGCATTTTTCTTTGTGCCCCCTAGGTCGAACCTGTATATTCGCACGCTCACACCCTGGCAAGAGGGCTCCCGATGTCATCAGACGGCGATCGCCCGAGCGGACCGAGGCGCCTCGGGCCGACGGAAGACGAGCGTCTCTTCAGCGTCCCGCATTTCGGCGAACGCCGGCGTGAGTTCGTGTCGTCGGATCAGTGGCGCGTACTGCGAATCATGGGCGAGTTCGTCGAGGGCTTCGACACCCTTGCCGGGGTGACCTCGGGGGTGACGTTCTTCGGATCGGCGCGAACCACGTCGAATGACGTGCACTACCGGGCGGCGACGGAGACCGCGCGCCGCTTCGCTGCCGCCGGCTTTTCCATCATCACGGGCGGCGGGCCCGGCATCATGGAGGCGGCCAACCGCGGCGCACAGGAGGGCAGCGGCCCGTCGCTCGGACTCAATATCGAGCTACCGTTCGAGCAGGGCACCAACGCGTACGTCAATACGGCGATGCATTTCCGATACTTCTTTGTTCGCAAGGTCATGTTCGTGAAGTACTCCATCGGCTTCGTGGTCTTTCCCGGTGGCTACGGCACGCTCGACGAGATGTTCGAGGCGCTGACGCTCATCCAGACGGGGAAGATCAAGCACTTCCCGGTGGTGCTGTTCGGCACCGCGTACTGGCGAGGGCTCGTCGATTGGCTGCGCTCGACGGCCGCGGCGGAGCGAAAGATCGACGTGGGCGACCTGGACATCTTTCACCTGACGGATGATCCCGCGGTCGCGGTGGACGTGGTGACGCGCGCTCGGGAGAAGTTGGTCGCACTGCAGTCCGATCCGATGGCCGGCCGGTCGGTGGATGGGCTGTATTAGGGCGGCCGCACGGCGCGGGAGGGAGGCGCGATGAACGCCGCCTCCGATACGCCGCCGATCGGCACCCGGTACCTGTGGTACGCGCTGGGGCTGCTGGCGTTCGGCAATCTGCTCAACTACCTCGATCGCAACATCATCCTGGCCCTGTTCGAGCCGATCAAGGACGAACTGGACGTCACCGACACCCAGCTCGGCTGGCTGGGCTCGTCGTTCGCCATTGCCTTCGCCCTCGGTGCTCTGGCCACCGGTGTGCTGTCCGACCTGCGGTCGCGGCGCGCCGTCATCGCCGGCGGGGTGGCGGTGTGGAGTGGATTCACCGCCCTGGGCGGCCTGGCCGGCAGCTATTGGCATCTCTTCATCACTCGCGGCGTGGTAGGTGTCGCCGAGTCCTCGTACCTGCCCTCGGCCCAGGCCATGCTCGCGGACTACTTCCCCGATCGCGGCCGCGCCCAGGCCATGGGCATCTTCTGGATCGGTCTGGCGGTGGGGGGCGTGCTGGCGGTGTGGGTGGGCGGCCATTTGGCCACGGCGTTCGGCTGGCGCACGGCCCTGATCGTGGTCGGCCTCCCGGGTCTGCTGTTCTCGCTGCTGCTGAGTCGACTGCGCGACCCGCGGCCGCGACCGCGGCGCCGCGCGGCCGGCGCGGCGCGCCCGGCGCGCCGGTTCGACATCACGCCGCGGCTCGTCTTGCGGGCGGTGCTGCCGCTGGTCACCTCGATCCTGATCGGCGCCATCGTCTTCGGGTTCCTGGTGCTGTTCCGTGGGCTCGCGGCTGCGGCGGATACCGCGGTGTTCGGCGCGATCGTGGGTCTGGGACTCGTCTGGACCATCATCAAGTGGGTGCGCGTGGCGATGCGCCGTCGCCAGGGTCTACTGGAAGGCCTGCCCGCCGATGCAGTGGACGAGATGCTGGACGCCGCCGCGGTGGTGCTGCGCACGCCGACGCTGATGTGGATGTTCATCGGGGGCGCCCTCACCACGGCGGCGATGAACTCGCTGGTGGCGTGGTCGGCGAGTTACCTGCAGCGGGTCCTGGACTTGTCGCTGGTGCAGGCGGGGCGGCAGATCGGGGTGGTCGGCCTGCTGGCCGGGGTTCTGGGATCGTGGATCGGCGGACGCACCGGCGATCGGCTCATGGAGCGCACGCCGGCCGGCCGGGTCATCGCGAGCGCCGTGGGGTTCCTCGCGGGAGCGCCGATCTGCGTCGTGCTGCTCCTGGTGAACGACGTGCGGCTCTTCTCCGTCCTGTTCTTCGTCGTGGTGTTCTTCTTCACCTGGTACAACGGGCCGGTCGCCGCCGTCTTGTTCGACGTGGTGCCGCGCGGCATCGCCGCGACGGTGATGGGGGCCTACGTCTTCTTCATTCACATCGCGGGCGACGCCATCGCGCTGCCGGTGGTGGGGTTCCTGTCCGACCGCTATGGGCTGCGGATCGCGCTGATGACGCTGCCGGCCGTGGGACTCCTGGGTGGGGCCTTGCTCCTGCTGGCGGTGCCTACCGTCGGCCGCGACATGGTGCGGGTCAGGAAGCCGGTGGAGGCGTGAGGGCCTGTCGCATGCGCTGCACCTCGGCGAGGTAGCTGGCGAGGGACGCGGCCTCGCGGGCCGCGTCCCAGCCCAGCTCGCGGGCCAGCAGGCTGGCCACGACCGGCGTGACCTCGGTGCCCTGCCCGGGGTGCCGGTGAAACAAATGGGTCCGGCGAATCATCACATCACTGACGGTGACTGCCATCTCACGCCGAGCCTGGTGAACCACCTCCGCCCGGAGGACCGGCACGCCGGGGGCCAGCGGATCGGCGAGGGTGCTGTCACGGGCCGCGAGGTTCGCGACCGCCATGGCTTCCGATCCGTAGGTATCGACGAGATGCCGGGCCACCGGCGGCGGCACCCGCTCCTTCACCAGTTCGCGCACGAGCAACTCCAAGTCCGCGACCTCGCCGCCCGGCAGAGGCTCGGCGGCCGTGGGGGCGCGATCCGGAACGTGCCGGCCGTCGATCCCGTGGAGCTTCGCGGCGACCACGTCCACGAGCTCCGCTGCCATGGAGCGATAGGTGGTCAGCTTGCCGCCCGCGATGGTGAGCAGGCCCGTGGCGCTCTCGCTGATCCGGTGCTCGCGCGGCACCGCGGCAGTCGTTGCCTCGGCGCCGTCCCTGAGGAGCGGCCGCAGCCCGGCCCAGGCCGCGACCACGTCGTTCGGCGCGAGTCGGGCGTCCGGGAAGACGGCATTCGCCGAGCGCAACAGGTAGGTGATGTCGTCGGCCGTGGGAGTGACCGACGCGGGGTCGCCGTCGTAGTCGGTGTCCGTCGTGCCGACGATGGTGATGTCGCCCCACGGCAGGATGAACATGACCCGGCCGTCGATGGGTGACGTGATGGTGAGGGCACCCGCATTGCCGATCCGGTGGCCGGGCACCGCGAGGTGGACCCCCTTGGTGGGTCGCAGGAGCGGCGCCGCGCCGGGCTCGTCCAGCAGGCGGGTGGCGTCGGTCCACGGCCCCGTCGCGTTGACGATCACCCGGGCGTGGACCGTGAGTTGCCGTCCCTCGATGGTGTCGTCCACCACTGCGCCGCGGATCTCGCCGCTCGCCTTCTCGAACGATCGGACGGTCGCGTAGCTCGCCACCAGCGCGCCGCTGCGGTGGGCGGCGCGCGCGTTCGCCAGCACCAGGCGGGCGTCGTCGCAATAGGCGTCGTAGTACCGGGCGCCGCCGAGCAGCCCCTGGCTGCGGAGCCGCGGCTCCGCCTTCTGCACGGCGCGCCGGGACAAGGTCCGGTGGGTGTGGACGTTGCGGAACGTGGACAGCACGTCGTAGAGCCAGAGCCCCGCGGCGAGCCGCCACCGTCCGACGCGGCCCCCTGCGTGGATCGGAAAGAGAAAAGCCATCGGCCGCACCAGGTGCGGCGCGATCCTCAGCAGAACGCGCCGCTCGCGACTGGCCTCGAACACCAGCCTGAGCCAGCCGTGCTCGAGGTAGCGCAAGCCGCCGTGCACGAGGCGCGTGGAGCGACTGGAGGTCCCGCCTCCGAAATCCCCGCTGTCCACCAAGGCCGTGCGGATGCCCCGGAGCGCCGCGTCGCGGGCGATCCCGGCCCCGGTGATGCCCGCGCCGATGACCAGCAGGTCGACCGGCGCGGCCGCCAACGCATCGAGATCCGCGTGCCGGGTCTGGGCGGAGAACAGCGGGTCCATGGCTCAATTTGGCACGGAAGCGCGGCGAGCGCACGGTCCGATTGTGCTGGCCCGCGCCCGGGGCAGCGGCTAGCTTTGCTGGACCCGGTGTGCCACCGCGCGCGCCGGAGACGGAGCCGAAGCATGGTCGGCCAGAACGGTCGTCGCGTCGCCATCGTCGCGGGATACCGCACGCCGTTTGCCAAGTCCGGCACGGTCTTCAAGGACCTCAGCGCAGTCGAGTTGGCCAGGCTCGCGACCCGCGAGCTGCTGGTGCGTTCCGAGATCGCGTCGACCGACGTCGACCAGGTCATCTTCGGCCAGGTGATCCCGTCGGTGCTGGCGCCGAACGTGGCCCGCGAGGTCAGCCTGCTGCCCCAGTTCCCCAAGACGATTCCCGCGTTCTCGCTGAACCGCGCATGCGCCTCGTCGAACCAGGCCATCGTGGCGGCCCACGACCAGATCGTGCTGGGCCAGGCCGATGTCGTCATCGCCGGAGGCACGGAATCGCTGTCGGACGTCCCCATCCTTCATTCGAAGCGGTTCGCCGAGCTGCTCGTGCAAGCGAGCCGGGCCAAGTCCCTCGGCCAGCGACTGCGGACGTTGGCCAGGACGAAGCTCCGCGATCTCGTGCCGGTGACGCCGGCGATCGCCGAGCCGTCGACCGGCGAGACGATGGGACAGTCGGCGGAGAAGATGGCGAAGGAGAACGGCATCTCGCGCGAAGCACAGGACCAGTACGCTCTGCGCTCGCACCAGCTCGCCGCCCGGGGCACGGCGGACGGACGTCTGACCGCCGAGATCGCGCCGATCTTCGTGCCGCCCGCGTACGACGTCGTGGTGACCTCCGACAACGGCATCCGGGCGGACAGCACGCTCGAGCAACTCGCGGCGCTCAAGCCGGTCTTCGACCGGCGCTACGGTTCGGTGACCGCCGCGAACGCCTCGCCCCTGACCGATGGTGCGTCCGCGGTGCTGCTGATGAGCAGCGAAGCCGCCCGCGCCCTGGGCTACGCGCCGCTCGCCTACATCCGCTCGTCGGCGGTCGCCGCCGTGGATCCGGGCGACCAGCTGCTGATGGGTCCCGCGTTCGCCGTGCCGCGCGCGCTCGACCGTGCGGGCATCGCCTGGCAGGACCTGGGGCTGGTGGAGATGCACGAGGCGTTTGCCTCGCAGGTGCTATCCAATATTCAGGCCTTCGAGTCGGATATCTGGGCCCGCGAGCATCTGGGGCGCGACAAGCGGGTCGGGAGCGTGAACTGGGACAGTCTGAACGTGATGGGGGGATCGATCGCGATCGGCCACCCGTTCGGCGCCACGGGCGGGCGCATCACCATCACGCTCGCCAACGAGATGCGGCGTCGGGACGTGCAGTTCGGACTGATCTCGGTGTGCGCCCAGGGCGGCATGGGGTTTGCCATGGTCCTCGAGCGGACATGACCCGATGAGCATGGAGACCGGGACCCGCGCGAGCGCAGTGACGACGGCCGTCGACGACGGGGTGGGAGTGCTCACGCTCGACCTGCCGGGCGAGAGCGTGAACAAGTTCTCGCGGGCGGTGAAGACCGAGTTCGTGGCGGCCTTCGACGCGCTTCAGGACGACCCGGCCGTGCGCGCCATGGTCATCATGTCCGGCAAGAAGGACATGTTCGTGGCGGGCGCCGACATCGAGGAGTTCGTCGCGCTCCGGACGACGGAGGAGGCCACGCGCCTCTCGCGCGACGGGCAGCGCATGCTCGACCGCGTGGCCGCATCCACCAAGCCGGTCGTCGCGGCGATTCACGGCACGTGCCTGGGTGGTGGGTTGGAGCTGGTGCTGGCGTGCCACTATCGCGTCGCCACCGACCACCCCAAGACCACCTTTGGGGCGCCGGAGGTCCAGCTCGGCATCATCCCGGGCGCGGGCGGCTGCAACCGGTTGCCGCGCCTGGTCGGGCTGCGCCGCGCGCTGGAGATGATCCTCACGGGCAAGAACGTTCGGGCCGCCAAGGCTTACAGGATGGGGCTGGTGGACGAGCTCGTGGCGCCGCCGATCCTCCGGACGGTCGCAGTGGCGGCGGCGCGGCGCCTCGCGGCGGCGCGGCCGCGCCGCCGGAAGCCGGGTGGCTGGTTCTTCGACCGGAGCATGCTGGGGCAGGCCATCGTGCTGCGGCGTGCCCGGGCGATGACGCTGAAGCAGACCGGCGGCCACTACCCCGCACCGCTGGCCGCGCTCGACGCGGTGCGGTTCGGCCTCGCCGAAGGCCTCGAGCGTGGCCTGCCGTACGAGGCGGACCTGTTCGGGCGGATGGCGATGACCGACGTCTCGCGGCGGCTGGTCGAGGTGTTCTTCGCGACGACCGCGCTTGAAGAAGGACCCGGGCGTGCCGGCCCCGGCGCCGGAGCCGCGAGCGGTGGAGCGGCTCGGGATTCTCGGTGCCGGGTTCATGGGCTCGGGGATCGCGGCCGTCGCAGCGGCGCAGGCCGCTGTTCCGGTGCGGCTGAAGGACGCCGACCTGCCGCGCGTCGGCGCCGGCTTGCGGGCGGTCGCGGGCATCGTCGAGGAGCGGGTGCGCCGCCGGAGCGTCACCAGACGCGAGGGTGCCCGGCAGCTGGCGCTCGTCTCGGGCGGCGCCGACTACGCCGGCTTTCACGCCGCCGACCTCGTGATCGAGGCGGTGTTCGAGGACCTGGACCTCAAGCGGGCGGTGCTGCGCGAGGTCGAGGCGGTCACGCGGCCCACCTGCATCTTCGCGTCCAACACCTCGACCATCCCGATCACGCGGATCGCCGAGGCGTCGAGCCGGCCGGAGACGGTGATCGGCATGCACTTCTTCTCGCCGGTGCACCGGATGCCGCTGCTCGAGGTCGTCGTCGGCGAGCGCACGGCCCCCGAAACGACGGTGACCGCCGTCGCGTTCGGCCGGAGACTGGGCAAGACGGTGATCGTGGTGCGGGACCACCCCGGCTTCTTCGTCAACCGCATCCTGTCGCCGTACATCAACGAGGCGTGCCGCCTGCTCGTCGAGGGCGTGCCGATCGAGGTGGTGGACCGCGCCATGACGCGCTGGGGGTTCCCGGTCGGACCGGTGACCCTGCTGGACGAGGTCGGCCTCGACGTCGCCGCCAAGGCCGGCAGCGTGATGCACCAGGCGTTCGGCGAGCGCCTCAGCCAGGCCTTCGATCTCGGGACGCTGGTGGCCGACCGACGCCTCGGCCGCAAGAACGGCCGAGGGTTCTTCCTGTATCGCAAGGGACGGAAGGCAGGGGTCGACCCGACGGCGTACCGGGTACTGGGACTCACCCCCGGCGAGGCGTCGGTGGACGAGGACTCCGTCACGGAGCGGCTCGTGTTCGCCATGTTGAACGAAGCCGCTCGCGCCCTCGAGGAGGGGGTGGTGCGGCAGCCCCGCGACGGCGACGTGGGCGCGCTGTTCGGCATCGGCTTCCCGGCGTTCCGCGGCGGACCGTTCCGTACGCTGGACGCCCTTGGCGCCCGAGCCGTCGTCGACACCCTCGGTCGTCTCGCTTCCCTGCACGGTGATCGCTTTGTTCCCACGGCCTCGCTGGTCGATCAGGCCCACCACGGCGGCCGTTATTACCCCTCAGACCGGTAGACACTCGCATGCTGCGCGGCACGTTCCTCTATCTCAGTGAACAACCTCGGATCTTCGCCTTCATTCGCGGCAACCGCCTGGCGCGGCGCCTCGCGTCGCGCTTCGTCGCCGGCGAAACGATCGACTCGGCGGTCGTCGCCGTTCGCGAGTTGAACGGTCGGGGCATTGCGGCCAGCCTCGACCTTCTGGGCGAGAGCGTCACGCAGGCCGAGGAGGCCCGGTCTTCCGCCGCCACCGTGGTGCAGATTCTGGAGCGGATCGCCGCCGAGAAGCTCGACTGCAATGTGTCGGTCAAGCTCACCCAGATGGGCTTCGACCTGGACCATGGGCTGTGCCTCGAGAACATGCGCCGCATCCTGGACCGGGGGCGCGACCTCGGCATCTCGGTGCGGATCGACATGGAGTCCAGCACGCACACCCAGCGTACCCTCGACCTGTTCGAGAAGGACCTGCTGCCGGCGTACGGCGACCGGGTCGGCATCGTGATCCAGTCGTACCTGCGGCGCAGCGCGGCGGACATCGATCGCCTCATCGGCGTGCGCGCCCGGGTGCGACTGTGCAAGGGAGCGTATCAGGAGCCGGCGACGGTGGCGTTCCCCGACAAGGCGGACGTGGACCGGAGCTACCTGCAGCTGATCGAGAAGCTGCTGGAACGCGGGCACCAGCCGGCGGTGGCCACGCACGATCCGGCGCTGATCGCCCACGTCCGGCGGTTCGTGGAGATGAAGGGCATCGCGGCGGACCGGTTCGAGTTCCAGATGCTTTATGGGATCCGCCGTGACCTGCAGGAGGACCTGCGCCGCGCCGGGTTCCGCGTGCGGGTGTACGTGCCCTTCGGCACCCAGTGGTACCCGTACCTGATGCGGCGCCTCGCCGAGCGTCCCGCGAACGTCGCCTTCATCCTGGGCAACGTTCTCAAGGAATCGTTGCGGGCGTGAACACCGCTGACGACACGCTTGGCGGCTACGTCGCGGTACACGGCCGGCCGCCGGGCTTCACCGGTAGCGACGGTCACCCGTACTCGGTGGGGGTGTTTTCGGACGACGATCCCGGCCCGGACGGCCGGTTCGGCGCCGCGCTGCTGTTCATCCGCTGGTCGGCGAGCAACGCGCCCGACGGGCATCTCGAGAGCGAGTATCTCGCGTTCAGCGGCACCGCGGCCGCGGCCGAGGCGGAAGTCTTCCGGCTGCCGCTGCACGACGTGAAACGAATCCTCGACGCACTCATCGCGTCTCACGGTGGAAGCGACCCGACATGAGCGACGTGAGCCTGTTCGCCGCCTTTCGCGGTGAACGTTATGCCGACCCGAACACCCTCGCCCGGCGCCTGGCGCCGCCCTACGACGTGATCTCGCCGCCGCAGCGCGCGGAGCTGGTGGCGCGCGATCCGTGCAACGTGGTCAACGTCGACCTGCCGGCGGCGCCGGACGGAGGCGATCCCTACGCGGCGGCGGCGCGGCTGCTCGCGGACTGGCGGCGCCAGGGCGTGATCGTCCGCGACGCCGAGCCGTCGGCGTACGTGCTTCGCACCTCGGGCCGGTTTCCCGACGGCACGACGCGCGAGCGGACCGGGGTGTTCCTGGCCGTGTCGGCCGAGCCCTTCTCGCAGGGGCGCGTCCTCCCGCACGAGCACACGCACGCCAAGGCGAAAGAGGACCGTCGCCGGTTGATGCACGCGACCGGCGCCAACCTCAGCGCCGTCTTCCTCCTGGCCCCCGACAGCTCCGGCGGGTTGACCCAGGCGCTGCACGACGTGACGTCGCGCGCGCCGTGGGGTCGCTGCACGGCGATCGGCTCGGACCAGGCGATCTGGGTGGTGGGAGGCGAGGAGGCGCGGCACCTCGCCGTGGTGGCCGGAGCGGAGCCGGTGTATGTCGCGGACGGGCACCACCGGTTCGAGACCTCGGTGATGTTCCGCGACGAGGCACCGGCGATCTGGCGCGAGGGCGCGGCACGCACGTTGAGCCACGTCGTGTCGTTCAAGGATCCCGGGCTCGTCATCCTCCCCACTCACCGGCTGCTCGACGGCGCCCCGCTCGAGCCGAGGGCGTTCCTGGCGGCGGCAGCGCCGTACTTCTCGGAGGCGCCGGCCGGCAGGGCGCCGACGCTCTCGGTCGTGTTCAGGGGTGGCAAGGAAGTGCCGTTACTGGTGAAACCGACGGCCGAGTGGCCGCCGGTGGACGGCCGGCCCGTGCACCCGGCCGTCCGGGCGCTGGAGGTGGCGGTCGCTGACGGGCTCGCCGTTGGGATCGTGGCGGCGTCGCTGCTCGGCGGCGTGCCTCAGCTGCGCTACACGGCGGACGCGGCGGAGGCGCGCGAGGCGGGGCGGGACGGGCGGTGCGCGTGCGCGATCATGCTGCCCGCCACTCGGCTCGAGGCGGTGCGGCGCGTGGCCGATGCTCGCCAGATCATGCCGCCCAAGTCGACCTTCTTCGCTCCCAAGGTGCCGACCGGAGTCGTGCTCCGGCCGTTCGACGCGCCGGCCTAATCCCTGGGCGCGGACGCGAGCGCCTTGATGATGGCCCCGCAGAAGACGGGCAGGTCCGCGGGCGTTCGCGAGGAGATGAGGTTGCCGTCCACGACGACGGGCTCGTCGAGGTAGGTGGCGCCGGCGTTGATGACGTCGTCCTTGATGGCGCGCACGCAGGTGGCCTTGCGCCCTCTCAACAGCCCGGCGGAAATCGGCACCCACGCGGCGTGGCAGATGAACGCAACCGGCTTGCCCGCCTCCGCGATGGCGCGCGTGACGCTGAGGAGCTTCTCCGAGCGCCGCATGTGATCCGGAGCGTAGCCCCCGGGGATGACGAGGCCGTCGTAGACCTCGGGGTACAGGTCGTCCACCACGCTGTCGACCGTGATCGGATAGCCCCGCTTTCCCTGGTAGGTCTTCTCGCCCAACCCCGCGACGACGATCTTCGCCCCCTCCTCCTCGAGCCGGATCTTCGGGTACCAGAGTTCCAGGTCCTCATACTGCGGACCCGCGAAGAAGAGCACGGTCTTTCCCTTGAGCATCATGACGGCGGCCTCACGGTTTCGGGTGGCCGATCAAGACCTTCTGTTCCTTGGCGACGGCCGCAGGGGCGGTGACCGGTAACCCGGTGACCGCCCGGAGCGCGCTGGTGACCTCGGCCTCGGTGATCAGGTCGGTGCCCTCCACCACCCGGTTCCACACGCGATCGACACCACTGCCACCCACGTCCACGGCGATGGCGCGGATCTCCGGGTCGGGCACGCGGTGCGCGGGGTTCGAGCTGGCGAGAGCGAGCATCTGCCGGGCTACGTCGTCGAGGCTCGCCTGGCCATCCGTGCCGCGGCGAATCGCCGCGTCCAGCAGGAGCCCGGCCAGCATCCCCTTGCGATAGACGAGGAGGCTCGTGTTGTCCCCCAGCACGCCCTCGCGCTGCTCCTCCTCCATCGTCATGCTGGTGCGGTGGCCGATCTCGAGGTAGTTGCGCAGCGACTGGTAGCAGAGGTCGGCCAGGTCGTCGGGGCGGCCGCTCCACTCCGCCTCCAGCCGAGCGGCGAAGTAGTCGGTCACGCCTTCCGTCCACCACCGGTCGGTCTGCATCGCGCCGCCGAACCACAGGTGAAGCGTCTCGTGGAACAGGTCGTGAATCCGCGGACGCTCCAGCAGCTCGCCGGGCTCCCAGATGAGGCCGATGCTCGCCAGCCCCTGCAGGCTGCCGCTGGTGCGGCCCTTCCACCCGACGTCGCTCGTGTAGGTGACGCGCGGCACCGGCACCGGACCGAGTGCCGCGGAGGCGCCGCGGAGGCTGGCGGCGATCACGTCCGCGCAGCGCCGAGTCGCTGAAATGCCGCTGGCCCCGGATGGCCAGCACGAACTGCGCTCCGCCGGCCGTATCGCGATACACCCGGAAATCGGGCGCCGCCGCGATCGTTCCCCCGAGCAGGGCCTCGCCACTGGGCGGCAGGAAGACCTCGTCGTCCACGCCCCAACTGGTCACGACGTGCCAGCCGGGCGGCGTCACGAAGTGCACCCAGACGAGGGGGTAAGGTCGCCCGGTCGCGCGGACGGCGGCCGGATCCGGCGCCACGAACACGCTGCGGCTGACGGCGTAGAGCCGCGCCTCCCCCAGGCCCGCGGCGGTCGAGCTCATGGCGACGCCGCTCTGGAAGTCGAGGCGGTAGCGGAACCGCACGGCGCCGGCCGGAGCATCGGTTTGGTAGCGGGCGCCGGCGAGGCGGACCCGAAGGGGTCGGCCGCGATCGTCGGTGACCGAGAGACCCTCGACGTCGGTACCGGCAGGCGGCGCCGACGGCGGAGCGGAGAGAGCGACGGTGCCGGCGGCGGATGTCGTCAGGCGAGCCTCCACCGACAAATGCGCTGGAGGCAGCGTGACGACGTCGATGTCGTACATCAGCGTGTCGGGCGGCTCCTGGGCGGTCGCCGCCGCCGCCCCGAAGGCAAGGAGTGCAGCGGCGGCGATCGTCGCCGCGAACACCGGTCGCTCAGCCCGCGTACTTCATCCCCGCATCGCCCAGGGTGAGGGGCTCGCCTTCCCGCTCGACGCCCGCCTCCACCACTTCGCCGAGCACCAGGGTATGGTCGCCCGCCGGCATGGTGGCGACGAAACGGCATTCCAGCCATCCCAGCGCTTCGGTCAGGATGGGGGCTCCGGTCATCGGCGCGGGCCGCGCCGGCACCGCCTGGAGTTTGTGGGGGTGGCGTCGGGACGAACGGCCGAGCTGCGCCGCCAGTTCACGCTGTCCTGCCGCGAGTATGTTCACCGCGAACCCGCGCGCGTCGCGGATCATCGGCAGGCTCTTGGAGTCGTTTTCCAGGGCGACCACCAGCATCGGAGGGGTGAACGCGGCCTGCATCACCCAGTTGGCCGTCAGGCCGTGGTCCTCGCCCTCGCTCATCACCGTCACGGCGTACATGCCGTACGGGAAGTGGCGCAGGACCGTCTTCTTAGCGCTCTCGTTCACCGTCGCCTTCGGGGCAGGGGTGTCGAGGACAAGCTAGTGGCGCGGGCCCTGCGGCGCGAGATACCGTTAAGCGGGACCGCTCGGGAGCACGGACATGACGCGCCTGGCCTTGCTGGTACTGTCGTTCCTCTGGTTCGCGGCGCCGGCCACAGGCCAGCAGCGGGCCGACCTGGTGGTGTACGGCCGGGTGTGGACCGGAGACTCGGCGCGCCCCTGGGCCAGTGCCGTGGCCGCCCGCGGTGACACGATCGTCGCCGTCGGTGATCGCCGGACGATGGCCGCGCTGGTCGGCCCCGGAACCCGGATCCTCGACAACGGCACGGCGTTGGTCGTGCCCGGCTTCGGTGATGCCCACACCCACTTCATCGATGGTGGATTTCAGCTGCTGTCCGTGGACTTGCGCGACGCGGCGTCGCCGGAGGAGTTCATCCGGCGCCTCGCGGCGTTCGCCAGGCGGCAGCCCCCCGGTCGTTGGATCGGCGGCGGCGACTGGGATCACGAACGGTGGCCCGGCGCTTCCTTGCCCCGCCACCAGTGGATCGATTCCGTGACCGGGAACAACCCGGTGTTCGTCACCCGGCTCGACGGTCACATGGGCGTGGCCAACGCCGCCGCGCTCCGGCTCGCGGGGATCGGGCGGCAGACGGTCGATCCGCCGGGGGGTGCCATCGTCCGGGACAGCGCCGGCGATCCTACCGGCGTGCTCAAGGACAACGCGATGGACCTGATCGGCCGGGTCCAGCCGGAACCCACGCCCGAGGAAATGGACAGCGCGCTCGCGCGAGCGATGCGGCACGCTGCGGAGCACGGCGTCACCACGGTTCACGTGATGTCCTACACCTGGGCGGACCTGGCGGCGTTCCGCCGGGCTTGCCAGCGGCACGCACCGATCACGCGTATCTACGCCTTCGTGCCGATCGCGACGTGGCGCGCGCTGGCCGACACGGTGCGTGCGCTCGGGCGCGGCGACGAATGGCTGCATTGGGGCGGCGTCAAGGGTTTCATGGACGGGTCGCTCGGATCGACCACCGCGGCGTTCTACGAGCCCTACCTCGACGCGCCGGACAGCCGCGGCCTGCTGGTCACGGACTCCGCTGCGATGCGCGAGACGATCCTGGGTGCCGACAGCGCCGGCCTGCAGGTGGCGGTGCACGCCATCGGCGACCGCGCCAACGCCATGCTCCTGCAGTTCTATGCCGACGCGATGGCCCGCAACGGCCCGCGTGACCGGCGCTTCCGGATCGAGCACGCCCAGCACCTGCGTCCGGCCGACATCCCCCGCTTCGGGGCCCTCGGCGTCATCGCCTCGATGCAGCCCTACCACGCCATCGACGACGGGCGCTGGGCGGCGAAGCGGCTCGACCCGGCCCGGCTGGCCGGCACCTACGCGTTCCACTCCCTGCTCGCCGGCGGTGCCCACCTCGCCTTCGGGAGTGACTGGACCGTGGCACCGCTCGACCCGATCGGGGGGCTCTACGCCGCCGTGACGCGGCGGACCCTCGACGGCCGAAACCCGGGCGGCTGGTTCCCGGAGCAGAAGATCACGCTCGACCAGGCGCTCCGGGCCTACACGGCGGGCGTGGCGTACGCCGGCTTCGCGGACGGCCGGGCGGGGATCCTGCGCCCCGGCATGCTGGCCGACCTGGTCCTGCTGGACCATGACCTGTTCCGGATGGCACCCGAGCGGATTCAGGAGGCGGAGGTGCGCGCCACCGTGGTCGGCGGTCACGTCGTGTACCAGCGCCGCCCAGGCCCCTGACGACGCGGCGTTGAGCGAGGATGGGCGCGGGGCTATTTTGCGTGCCACATGGCCACCCGCACCAAGACCGAGGCCGGCGCTCGGCGGCTCGCCGCGGCGGACCTCCTCGGCATCTATCGCTTGATGCTCCTGTCGCGGCGGCTCGACGACAAGGAAATCCAGCTCAAGCGGCAGAACCAGATCTTCTTCCAGATCTCCGGCGCCGGCCACGAGGCGGTGCTGGTGGCGGCGGGGATGGTCCTCAAGCCGGGTCACGACTGGTTCTACCCCTACTACCGCGACCGGGCGCTGTGCCTCGCCCTCGGCATGACGCCGCCCGAGATGCTGCTCTCGGCGGTCGGCGCCGCGGAGGACCCCAACTCGGGCGGCCGGCAGATGCCGTCGCACTGGGGTCACCAGGAGCTCAACATCGTCACCCAGTCGAGCCCCACCGGCACGCAGTTCCTGCAGGCGGTCGGGTGCGCCGAGGCGCTGGTACCGCTACGATCGCATCGAGGCCATCGCGGACCGCGGGAGCGCGTCCGCCGCGACGAGGTCGTCTACTGCTCGCTGGGCGACGGCACGACGAGCGAGGGCGAGTTCTGGGAGGCGCTCAACACCGCCTGCAACCTGAAGCTGCCGGTGCTCTTCCTGGTCGAGGACAACGGCTACGCGATCTCGGTGCCGGTCGAGGTCCAGACCGCCGGGCGGCTCGATCTCGCAGCTGGTCGCCGACTTCCCCGACCTGCTGGTCGAGGAGGTGGACGGCTGCGATCCGGTCGCCTCGTACGAGGTGCTCTCGCGCGCGGCCGCGCTACTGCCGCGCGCGCAAGGGTCCGGCGCTGGTGCACGCGCACGTGATCCGGCCCTACTCGCACTCGCTCTCCGACGACGAGGTGATGTACCGGTCGCCGGCGGAGCGCGAGGCCGAGGCCGCGCGTGATCCCGTGCTGCGGTTCGGCGAGCGCCTGCTGGCCGACGGGCACCGCGACCGGCGAGGCGCTGGAGCAGATCGCGCGCGGAGGTCACGGCGAGCATCGAGGCGGCGGCCGAGGCCGCGCTGAGCGTCCCGCAGCCGGCGCCGGAGACCGCGACGCTGTACGTCTACTCGCCGGACGTCGACCCGACCTCGGACCAGTTCGACACCGAGGACGACCCGCAGTTCGCGGGCGACCCGACGACGATGGTGGATCTGCTCAACGCCTGCCTCAGGGACGAGATGGCGCGCGACCCGCGCATCGTCGTCTTCGGCGAGGACGTGGCCGACGTGTCTCGCGCGGGCGCCCTCGGCAAGGTCAAGGGCAAGGGCGGCGTCTTCAAGGTGACGTGGGGGCTGCAGAAGCAGTTCGGCGGCGACCGCGTGTACAACTCGCCGCTCGCCGAGGCGAACATCGTGGGCCGGGCCATCGGGCTGGCCACGCGCGGCCTGAAGCCGGTGGTCGAGATCCAGTTCTTCGACTACATCTGGCCGGCCTACATGCAGATCCGGAACGAGCTGGCCATGATGCGCTGGCGCTCGAACAACGCGTTCAGCGCGCCGGTGGTGGTGCGGGTGACCTACGGCGGCTACCTCAAGGGCGGCGCCGTCTACCACTCGCAGACCGGCGCCGCGCTCTTCACCCACATCCCGGGTCTGCGCGTGATCTGTCCCGCCACCGCCCTCGACGCCAACGGCCTGCTGCGCACGGCGATCCGCTGCGACGACCCGGTGCTCTTCCTGGAGCACAAGCACCTCTACCGGCAGACCTACAACAAGGCGCCCTACCCGGGGCCCAACTTCATGGTGCCCTTCGGGAAGGCGAAGGTCGTCAAGCCGGGCTCCGACGTCACGGTGGTGACCTACGGCGCGCTGGTCCAGCGCGCGCTGGTCGCGGCCAAGGAAGTGGAGGAGACCGCTGGCGTGAGCGCCGAAGTGATCGACCTGCGCTCCCTGTCACCGGTGGACTGGGAGGCGATCGCGCAGTCGGTCCGACGCACCAACAAGGTCATCGTGGCGTACGAGGACTCGCTCTCGTGGGGCTACGGCGCCGAGATCGCCGCGCGGGTCGCCGACGAGCTGTTCTCGTGGCTCGACGCGCCGGTGCGTCGAGTGGCGTCGATGGACACGTTCGTCGCCTACGCCCCGCAGCTCGAGGACCACATCCTGCCGCAAGTCGCCGACGTGGCGGCGGCCATCCGGGAGCTGGCGGCGTTCTGATGACCGGCGCCCGACGTGCGCGGCACGCGCTGTTCGGGCTGATCTTCATCCTCTCGGGCGCGGCGGGGCTGATCTACGAGCTGGTCTGGGTCCGGCAGCTCTATCAGGTGTTCGGCTCCACCATCCATTCCGTCACCACGGTCGTCGCGGCCTACATGGGCGGCCTCGGTCTGGGAGCGTGGGTCCTGGGCCGGCGCGCGGACCGGCACGCGCACCCTGCCGTGCTGTACGGTCTGCTCGAGGTGGCGATAGGCATCTTCGGCCTGCTCTCGCCCTGGGTGACGCAGGGCATCGGCACGGTGTACCTCGGCGTGGCGCGCGCGGTGAGCCCGGGACTCTGGGCCGGCACGGCGATCAAGTTCGGGTTCGCCTTCGTCGTCCTCCTCATCCCGACGTTCCTGATGGGCGGCACGTTGCCGGTCCTGACCCGGGCGTTCGCGCGGGACCGCAGCGATCAGCTGCGGGGCGAGCTCGCATTGTTTTATGGGCTCAACACGGTCGGCGGGGTCGCCGGCTGCCTGCTTGCCGGGTACGTGTTGATCGAGTTCGTCGGGCTGCGCGCGTCGCTGCTGGCCACGGGCGCGCTCAATCTCGGCCTCGGCGCGGCCGCGCTGCTCCTCGCGCGCCTGCCGGAGCCGGTGGCCGGCGTGGCCGAGGGCGAACCGGTCTTCACGCCGGACCCGGGAAAGGCGACCCGGCGCCTGGCGATCTGGCTGATTGCGCTCACCGCCTTCGCGTCGCTGCTGTACGAGATCGCGTGGACCAGGGCCCTGATCCTCGTCTTCGGCAGCTCCACCTACGCGTTCACCACCATTCTCGCCTGCTTCCTCCTCGGCATCGGGCTGGGAAGCTTGATTGCGGTGGGCCGCGGCCGGCCACCGCGCGATCTGCTGCTGCGCGCGGCCGCGATCCAGGGCGGGATCGCGCTGCTTGCCTCGCTGTTGTTTCCGTTCTTCCGGGCGCTGCCGATCTACGTAGTCGCGACTCTGCAGATCCAGTTCCTGAACGTCGGCGAGCTGCTGGCGCTGCACGCCCTGGCGGTCGCGCTGGTCGTCATCCCCCCCGCGCTGGGGATGGGGTTCAGCTTTCCGCTCCTGGCGGAGCTCGCGTCCGAGCGCTCCGGCGCCACCGGGCGGGAGGTGGGTCGCGCGTATCTCGCGAACACCCTGGGCAGCATCGCGGGCGCCGTGGTGACGGGCTTCGTGCTGATCCACCTGATCGGCAGCGAGCGGACGCTCGGAGTTGGGAGTGCTGATCAACGTCGGCGCGGCTGTCGCGCTGGCCGGCTGGGCGTATCGCGAGCGCGGGGACGGCGGCACGCCGGTCGTCGCGGAACGGATCCCGGCCGGGCTGGGGGTGCTGGCGCTGCTCGTCGTGTTCGCGACGCCGAGCTGGTCGGGCCGGCTGCTGGACCGCGCGCCCGCCGTGTACGGCCGCGCCCGGCTCAGCCGAGACGAGCTCGGACGCTACCTGCGCGGCTACGGCTCGGAGCAGTTGAGCTTCGTGGAGGGCTGGAACGCCGCGGTGTCGGTCTGGCGGGACGGCAACCAGACGTGGCTCAAGGTGAATGGGAAGGTGGATGCGTCGAGCGTCGCGGACATGGACACGCAGGTGTCGCTGGGACTGCTGCCGGCGCTGGGCCACCCAGGGCCGCGGCGCGTGTTCGTGGTGGGCTTTGGGAGCGGCGCGACCACGCGCACGATCGCCGACGTCCCCGGCGTGGCCCGGATTGACGTGGCCGAGATCGAGCGGGCGGTCCTGCGCGCCAGCGCGGATTTCCGCGACGTCAATCGCGACGTGCTCGCCGACCCGCGCGTGCACGTCATCGAGGACGATGCGCGCAGCGCGCTGATGCTGACGGATTCCGCGTACGACCTCATCGTGTCCGAGCCGTCCAATCCCTGGATCGCGGGCGTATCGTCGCTGTTCACCCGCGACTACTTCGGCGTGGTCGCGCAGCGGCTGGCCCCGCAGGGCATCTTCTGTCAGTGGCTCCAGATGTATCGGGTCACGCCGGGTCTCGTGGCGGTGGTCGTGGCCAATCTTCGCGACGTCTTCCCGCACGTCGAGATCTGGTTCGCCAACTCGAGCGACCTCGTCGTGCTCGCGTCGCGGGAGCCGATCCGGTGGAGCGCGCAGCGGGTGGCGGCTGCCCTGCTGCCGGGAACCCGGACGGCCGCGTCCCTGAGCATGTGGATGCAGGTCACGGAGCCGGACCAGCTGCTCGGCCACTTCCTGCTGGGTGATCGAGGGACCGCGGCGTTGGCGGCGGGAGCGCCGTTCCACCACACCGACGACCGCCCCGCGCTGGAATTTCAGGCCGCCCGCTCGCTGCTGATCGGCAGCGCGGCGGCGTCGGTGTTCGACTCGCTGCTCTCCCTGAAGGCGGCCGTCGGAGACTCTCTGCCCCTGCTGGACGGCTGGACCCTGCCGGTCGGTGCATGGCGCGCCGGCTATGCGGCGGCGCTCCCGGACGGAAGTGCGGAGGCTCTGCGCTCCGCGGAGCTGGCGCTCCAGGCCTCGCCGCACGATCCGGCGCGTGAAGCGCTGTTGGGGACGGTTCTCTTCGGGCGCGGAGAGTACCGGGCCGCGTCCACGCATCTCCGGACGGCGCTCGCCGCCAGGCCGGACGACGCGTCGCTGTTGCTGACGGCCGGGCTCGCGGCTGCGGCGGATTCCGATGCGGGGAGCGCGCGCGCGCTGCTGGAGAGCGTCGCCGCTCGCGGCGGCGACTCCGCGTTCGCGTTGGCGGCGCTGGCGCAGCTCGACGCGAGCAGCGGCAACTACGGGTCCGCAGCCCTCGAAGCGACGCGGGCCATCGCCAGCCTCCGTCCCACGCTGGAGCGACCCTTTCCCTCGGCCCTCGAGAGCGCGGTGACTGCGTTGGCGCAGAGGGCTCCGCCGGCCATCGCCGGTCCCGTGTTCGAACGCGCGATGGCGGAGCGGCCTGCGTGGCAGATGGGCTACTGGGGTGGCGCGGTGGTGGGGGCGCGCGCCGGAGGACCCGCCTGCGAAGGCGCGGAGCGCCTGGCCGCCGAGCTGGTACGGTTTGGCTGGACGGCGGCGGAGTTCGGCGCGCTGGTGCGGCCGTGTGCGGTGAGGCGCGCGAGCTGACGTACGGCGGGGCGCGTCAGGCCTGGTGCGTGCCCGTCTCCTGACCCGTGAGCCTGCGTATCTCCGCGGCGGCGGACACGGCCGCATCGACGTCGCGCGACAGGGCCCGCGCTTGCTGGGTGGCCTGGGTGAGGTCGCCGAGCGCTTCGGCGACGCCCGCCGAACGCAGCCGCAGCAGGTCGAACCGCATGTTCTGCATCGCCAACAGGCAGGCCTCAAGCTGCGATTCCAGGGTGCCCCGCCGGGCGACCAGGTCGTGCACGGTCTGGCGTTGGCGGTGGAGCAGGCCGAGCCTCCGCTCGCGCTCCGACGATGGCGGCTCCTGCTCGAGCGCGGCGATGCGGGCGTCCAGCTTGTCCTCGGCCACGGTATCGATGTCGCGTTCGAGGGCGGACAGCGTGCGGGCGAGGTCCGCGGCGCGCTCCAGCAGCTGGTCGGCCGTGGGCCCGATGTCCGGAAGCAGCTTGCGCTCGGACTTGGGCAGTCGCTCCATCATGCCCAGGATCGCGGCGCGGTCACGCCGCGCCTGCTCGATGCCGGTGGCGTGGACGCCGAACTCCTCCGGCGTCCCGGCGGCCGGGAGGGCGCCGCGGTTCATCTTGGCTTCGAGCGCGTCGGGCGCCGGCGGCCGGTGGATCACGTCCCGCCAGGAATACCCGGCGGTCCAGAGCCGCGAGTAGTCGCGCGCCAGGCCCCAGCCCATCCACACGGCGGGGAACAGGAACCAGGGGTGGCCGATGCCCCCGCCGACGAAGATGTTGACCAGCATCAAGGGGCCGATGATGGACGCGGTCCGCGCCATGCGGTGCCGCAGCTGCACGACCAGCAGGGGCTCACCGGTTTCGGCGGCGCGCTTGGCGACCTCCTGCTCCTCCAGCTGCCTCCGCTCGAGCTTGCGGTCCACCTTGTCGAGCCGCCGCTCCAGCCTGCCCCGCATCCGCTCCGCGCGCCCCGTCTGGCGGCTCCGGCGCTCGTCGAGCCACTGCGCGGCATCGACCTTGCCGCGCGGCGCCGGGACGTCGCGGGCGGCCGGCATGGGCGACGCGCGGCCCGCGCCTGGCCGGGGTGGCGGGGCGACGTAGGTGCCCGTTTCGAGCGCGCGCCGCAGCGCATCGGCCGTCGGCCAGCGGTCTTCCGGGTCCTTCTCCAGGCAGCGCATGACCGTCAGCGCGAGCTCACGCGGCGTTTCCGGACGCAGGCGGTCCACCGGCGTAGCCGGCGTGCCGATCTGCTGCATCAGCAGGCCGGGAACGGTCGGCGCTTGAAACGGCAGCTCTCCGGTGAGCATCTGGTAGGCCACCACGCCGAGCGAGTACAGGTCGGATCGCCCGTCGATCACGCGCTCGCCCGCGGCCTGCTCGGGGCTCATGAACGCCGGGGTGCCGATGGCGATGCCGGTGTCGGTGAGGGTGCCGCCTTCCGCGCTCAGCGCCTTCGCGATCCCGAAGTCCGTCACCATCACGCGGCCTCGCGTGCCCTCGAGCAGGATGTTGTCGGGCTTCACGTCGCGATGGATCACGCCCTGCTGATGGGCGGCGGACAGCGCGTCGGACGTCTCGCGCATGATCCGGCGGACCTCCTCCATCGACAGGCGACCGCGCCGCTTGATACGGACCCCGAGCGACTCGCCGTCGACGTAGCCCATCACGAAGTAGACGAGGTCGTTCGCTTCACCCACGCTGTGGATGGGGACGATGTTGGGATGCGACAGCCGAGCGGCCGTCTCCGCCTCGCGCACGAAGCGGGCTCGGATGTCACGGCGGTACGCGAGCTCGGGAGGGAGCACTTTGATCGCGACCGTGCGCTTGAGCTTCTCGTCGTGCGCGCGGTAGACCACGCCCATCCCGCCCCGACCTATTTCACTCTCGATCGTGTACGCGCCGGCGAACGCGGCCGCGAGCCGAGCCTCGAGTGCGCGGTCGCCGTCGCTGGGATTCACGGATGGGGAAGGTTCATGGCCGCGCGTAGATTAGCGCCGCCGCACAGGCAGGGCAACACTGCCGCGGCTCTGCCAGGACGGGCGCCGGTGGGCGGGAGCACGCCCCAATGCACGCCCCGGCCGCGACCCGCTGCCAGAATGGCACGAAACGCGTTCCCGTTGCCTGGCACGATCGGTGCCACATCAGGTACAAGATTCGGATGGCGAACGCTTCCCGGATGTACGCGTGAGGGTGTGATGACCGAACGGATGACCCTACCTCTGCTGCCGCTGCGGGACATGGTGCTGTTCCCGGGTGTCACGGTGCCGATCAGCGCCGGTCGCGCGGGGACACTGCGCGCGATCGAGGCGGCGCTCAAGACCGAACGCCGCTTGATCTTCGCCGTGGCCCAGCGGGAGAACGTCGAGCAGGTCAGTCTCGAGAACCTGTACTCGATGGGCACGGTCGCGCGCATCGGGCAGATGCAGCGCGGCCTGGCGGGCGTGCAGTTGCTGCTGCAGGGCGAGTTCCGCGCCAGCGCGATCCATCTGTCCGAGCGCGAGGGCTACCTCGAGGCGGTGGTGCGCGAGGCGGAGGATCAATCCCCGCTCGACCTGAACGACGCCGCCTTCCTCGCGCTCTACAAGGAAGCGCGGGAGCGCGCGTCGGAGCTCGGGCAGAAGAGCGGCCTGCCGGAGGAGATGGTGCAGCAGGTCCTGGCCTCCGTCACGGACGCCGGCCGCTTCGCGGACATGGTGGCCGGATACCTCGACACCAAGACCCCGGAGCGACAGGCGCTCCTGGAGACGCTGGGCGTCGAGGAGCGGCTGCGCCGCGTCCTCATTCTCGTGCAGCGGCAGATCGGGGTCATCAACGCCCAGGAGGACATCAAGTCGCAAGTCCAGGAGGAACTCGGCGAGCGCCAGCGAGAGATGTATCTCCGCGAGCAACTGAAGGCGATTCGCCGCGAGTTGGGCGAGAACGAGGACGACCGCGACGTCGCCGCGCTGCGGGAGAAGTTGCAGAAGCTGCAGCTGCCCGAGGCGGCGCAGAAGGACGTGGAGCGCGAGCTGGGCCGGCTGGAGCGCACCTCCAAGGACTCCATGGAGGGACAGGTCATCCGCACCTTCCTCGAGTGGATCGCGGAGCTTCCGTGGAACGCGCGGTCCGACGACTCCCTCGACCTGACGCGCGCGGAGCAGGTGCTGGAGGAGGACCACTACGGGTTGCGCGACGTCAAGGAGCGGGTGCTGGAGTTCCTCGCCGTGAGGCAGCTGCGGGACCGGGAGGAAAAGCAGGAGCGCGCCACGTCCGAATCCGACATGCCGGGCCAGGCCGACGACCGCGTCCTCTCCAAGGGGCCGATCCTGCTGTTCGCGGGCCCGCCCGGCACCGGGAAGACGTCGATCGCGAAGTCGATCGCGCGGGCGATGGGCAGGAAGTACGTCCGGATCTCACTGGGTGGCGCGCGCGACGAGGCCGACATCCGTGGTCATCGGCGGACCTACGTGGGGGCGATGCCGGGCCGGATCATTCAGGGCATGAAGCAGGCGGGCACCAAGAACCCCGTCTTTCTTCTCGACGAGGTGGACAAGCTGGGCGTGTCGTTCCAGGGCGATCCGGCCGCCGCGCTGCTCGAGGTGCTGGACCCGGCGCAGAACGACTCGTTCACCGATCACTATCTGGGGGTACCGTTCGACCTCTCGGAGGTGCTCTTCATCGCCACCGCGAACTTCCTCCAGAACATTCCGGCACCGCTCCTGGACCGGCTGGAGACCGTGGAGTTCACCGGCTACACGGAATTGGAGAAGCTGGCGATCGCACGGCAGTATCTGGTGCCGCGCCAGCTCAAGGAGAACGGCCTCACGCCCGAGCGGCTGCTGATCGAGGATTCCGCCGTGCGCGAGATCGTCGGAGGCTATACGCGCGAAGCCGGAGTCCGGCAGCTGGAGCGCGAGTTGGGCCGCCTCTCCCGCAAGATCGCGCGCCGCGTGGCGGTCGGACGGCGGCGAGCGCATCGTCCTCTCCGGCGCCGACGTACGGTCGCGGCTCGGACGGCCCAAGGTCAGACCGGAGCGCGCCGCGCCGAGCGACGCCATCGGCACCGCGACCGGCATGTACTACACGCCGACCGGCGGAGACATCATGTTCGTGGAAGCGTCGCTGATGCCGGGCAAGGGCGACCTCGTGCTCACCGGACACCTGGGCGACGTGATGAAGGAATCGGCGCGCGCGGCCCTCACCTATGCCAAGACGCACGCCGCGGCGTTGGGCGTTCCCGAAGAGTCGCTGAAGGACCGTGAGGTGCACGTGCACGTGCCGGCCGGGGCGATTCCCAAGGATGGACCGTCCGCCGGCGTGACGATGGCGACCGCCCTGGTGAGTGCGATGACGCAGCGCGCAGCCAGGCACGACGTCGCCATGACCGGCGAGGTCACGCTGAGTGGTCGGGTGCTGCCCATCGGCGGGCTCAAGGAGAAGGTGCTTGGCGCGGCTCGCGCCGGGATCGTCGAGATCCTCCTGCCGAAGGAGAACGAGCCTGAGCTGGAGGACCTGCCCGAGGAGGTCCGGAAGACCCTGACGTTCCACCCGGTCGAGACGCTCGAGGAGGTGCTGGCCATAGCGCTGCGCAGCCGCGATGCCAGGGCCGTGGATGAGCTGCTGTCGTCGGGGGCTGCCAAGAGCCAGAGTCGCTAGTCAACCATCATGGTTGATGTGTTTAGCGCCAACTGCAGTGGTCAGTCACCATTTGGACCAGCGAGCCGGCGAACCTCGCCTGACCGGCGTCGGCCCGCTGGGAATCAAGGCCCGTCGTCCCCTTGCCAAGTGTAGCTGCAACAATCACTTCAGCGATGGCGTCAGGATCGGCGTCGTCCCTGAAGTGGCCGGATCGCTGCCCATCACTCACGATGCTCCTCGCGGCGCCGGTCGCTCGCGCTCGCCACTCATCCGACAGCAGTGTCCCGTAGCCGCGGGCCGCTCGAAGTAGCTGGTCCGTCAGGTTGCGCAGGCGCTCGGCCGGTGTCTTGCCAGATGGCAATGCGATCGCTGAACGACTGGCGACCGCGTCGGCGACCGCCTTGTGAAGCCCCGCCTTCGAATCGAAGTAGTGGAACAACAACTGCTTATTGACCGCCGCGGCTGCCGCGATCCGCTCGACCCTCGCCCCCGCGAGACCGTGGGCGGCGAATTCAGCTTCAGCGGCGGCGAGGATTCGCTCTCTCCGAGACGCTACCAGTTCAGCACCCATACGCCATCTCAACCTGATGGTTGACGTCTGATCTTAGGGGACGAACCCCGGCGGGTCAACCTGGCGGCGTGGGTGCGCCCTACGGGATGATGGTCTTCTTGGCGGCGGTGAAGGCATCGGCGACGCCGTTGACGCACTGCTCGATGGCCGCGATGTCGCCTGGGGTGAGCGCAGTGTCAGCCGACGCGAGCCGCACTGCCAACTGCTCCCCCTCGCGGCTACGTGCGCTCACATCTGGAAAGCCGTAGGAGCCGCCGGATCCCGCCAAGCGGTGAAAGGCCTGGCGGAGGTCGGCGAGCGCAGCGCGCTGGTCCAAGGCGAGTCGCGTCCGCAGCTGGCGGAGCTCGTCGACCCGCTGGCTGGAGTCTCTCAGGTACTCCTGTCGGAGCTGCTGAAGCTGCTGGGCGAGAAGGTCGTCGCGATCAGGTGTCACGGCGGTGCTCCGGTGCTGTCTCCGCCTCAAGGACGCCCTGCGTAGGCGCAGAGGCGAGCTCCCGGCGCAGCAGATGGCGGACGAAGGGGACGAGCGCGGGGTGCTCGGTGGCCACGCCGGTCGCGGCGGTGCCGCTCGCGAGTGCGCAGACGGCTCGGCGTCGGTCGGCCACGACCGCGATCGGAAGGCCTCCCCAGTACGCCTCGATCTCGGACGCGGGCACGGACCGCACGACCGCACCCTTTGGCGCCGGCGATCCGAGCGAAAGGACCTTCACCACGACGCGCGGCCTGCCGCCCCTGGCAAGATCTGGGAACAACTCGGCAGCCCACGGTCCGACCACAGCAAGCAACTCCTGCTCTGCTCCACGCGCGCAGGCGGCGCACCGATCCAGCACGGCGGAACGGTCAGCCAGGAGTGACGCCGCTGGCACCGCCGGACCGTCACGTGGCCGCTCCGCCTCCGCAAGCCATCGCCCGAGCAACTCGAGGTCGCGCTGCGACTCGCGGCCGAGGCGCCCGACCAAGGTTTCAGGATCCTCGGCGACGTAGCGCGTTGGCCTGCCAGGCAGCCGAGTCACGGCACCGCGGGCGGCCATCGACTCGAGGGCGCCGTAGGTGTTCGCCCGGGCGAGCCGCGCCTCCCGCGCCACGGCATAGCCGGTCGCGGGCGAGAGGCGTAGCAGTGCCACGTAAACCTTGCTCTCCGTGGTCGTGAAGCCGAAGCGCACGAGGTCCATAGTAGTAGCAGTAGCTACTACCTACGATGTCGTCAATGGCTGGCGGGCGGAGGCTAGGCCGCTGCGATGTCCCATCCGGCGAGTCTGGCGATCAGCGCCATCCGGAAGGTGACATCCGCCTGTCGACTCTCCACGCTCTTCGCGTCGGCCTGGAGCGGGAAGGCGTGGTAGGACCAGGGCGAGATCCGCTTGGGTTGGGTGCGCAGGTTCTTCGGACTCCACACGCCTTCGTCGTTGCAGTCCTTGGCGAGCCGTGCCCACACCCGGGCGGCACTCACGGAGTGTTGGATGACGCCCAGCCGAGCAAGGATCTCCATCCAGTAGAGCGCCAAGGGAAGATCTTCTGGCTGGCCGGAAGCGGACAGTTTGAGCGGGTCACCCAGGAGTAGGAAAGAGGGTTTGAGGATCTTCTTCCCACAGGCGACGCCGAACGACTTCTTGTTGGCCGGCTGCGCCAGGTATACGCCGAGGCGATCAATCAGGCCGGCCCGCTCGCGCTGCACCGCCGGCAACATCGCGAGAAGGGCCACCGAGAAGACGGTCGGAGGGTAGGCCTTGGGGTGCAGGACCCAGGCGCGCGACACCTTGACCAGGGGCTGCTCAACCAGCTCACTGCGGAGGAACTGCGATACCGAGTTGGCGATCCGGTGGGCTGCCCCGCGCACCCTCGGATCGTCGCCATAGCCAGCATGGGCGAGGGCCGTGGCGGCGGCCTCGCGCACGACCTCCCTGATCCAAGGCTCCGCGCCGGGCTCCGCCGCGCCGTACTTCTGGAATTCGAAGAGGAGCTTCGGGTCGCTGTCGCGCGACAGCAGCCGGTAGAGCAGGCGGCTACCCAGCTTGAGCGGGCGGCTGTCCTGCGTCCAACCGAGCTCGACGAGGCGCCGGTACTGATGGATAGTGCCGACGTCCTTTATCCCGGCCGTCTTGTTGGGGGCGACGCCGAGCAGGTTGGCCCCCCACACGCCCGTGTCCTTTTGCTTCTTGGCTATCTGGCGTGCCGGAGGATACGCGTCGATCTCGGCCCGCAGCGCTTCGAGCGCTGCCGGCTCGGCAGGCCCCACTATCTCGTTGAGAGTGCGGTACTTGATGGCGGGGCAGCCATACTGGAGGAGCCAGGAAACGGGGACGCGATGCGATGTGGGAAGGGTCAGGCTCTCCTCCCGGAATCGTGGCGGCCAACGCCTCGAACGGCCGCCAAACTTACGTACGTGGCCAGCGCCAAGCTAGTGGCCAATTCCGGCCCGCCACGGCTCTAGGGAGCCGCGCTGGGGAGTCCTGAGACCCTCAGGCGGGCGATCGTGGCATGGTCGGACTGGCCCCGCTCTGACGTCAGGACGAGCATATCGGGGGCAAGGAACGCGACCCCCTCGCCCTGGGGCTCGACAAAGGGAATCGTGAGCCCTTCCGGGGGTGTCAGCGGGACTGGAAGCGAGTCTCCCCGGAGCCGGAAGAAGTGCAGGCTGGAGTAGGTTCGCACTGCCAGCACCCTGCCATCAGGAGATGCCGCGCCACCGGTGACTACGCGCAGCCGCGCGAGATTCGGCGCCAGGTCGAGCAGCCCCACGAGCCGCAAGGTGTCGAGCTCGCCGGGTTGCTGGGTCATGGCGCGGGGCGGGACGCGATACACGCGTGGCCGGCCGAAGATCTCCTTGGTGATGATGAAGATGCGAGCGGCTGCATCCACGACGATGGCCTCGGCGTCGTGCGGATGATCCGGATAGCGAAGTGAGACCGCAGCCTCGATGCCGACCTCCCGAACGGTATCGGAGGGCGCGAGCGGCGGGTCCGGCTCGGCGAGGCGATAGATGACGACGTGGTCCCGGGAGCGCTCGTTGTCCCCGATGTCGGCGACGTAGAGGCATCGCTGGGGCGCCGGCGTACAGGGTCCACCGCCGAGATCCTCCCAGTCCACATTCCGGGCGCCGGCCACGCGTACGAACCCGAGGTCGTCGCCGGCGGAGTCGGTGGCGTACAGGAGCGGCTCGTCGCCACTGTCGTTGTGCGTCCACAGCACACCGGCACGGCGGGTGCTCGGCGTGACGCCCGAGCTTTCGACCACCCGGCGCGCCTGAAAGACGGCGGTGTCCACCACCCGGAGTCGGACGGCTGCCTGGCCTTCGCCGGAGGCGGCGACCGTAATGGCGAGCGCGACTACGGCGAACGGGATCCGCACGGGGCGGAGTGTACGTTCCCGCCACGCCCCGGGGCAATCCTTGCCCGGCCCCGGCACGTCGCCGATCTTTCTCTCATGCCTCCATCGCTGCTCGCGCGCCCGGTGGCGCGCCGGCCGGAGCAGGTTCGACTCTCCGGACGGGTCCTCTATTTGACCGAGGATCCAACCCTCATCGCGCGCCAGCTCGCGGGCGAGGACCTGGCGTGGGACCCCTCGATCAAGCTACGGGACAACATCTCGACCGACGAGATCACGCCGGCCTACATCTGCTACTACTTCGACGACACGCTGGGCGAATTCCCGTACCTTGGCCTCAAGGCGGGCGACCAGTTTCCGGTCACCCGCGGCACGGTGAAACGCGGCGGCTTCGTCGCGTCCGCGGCCGGCAAGCGGCGCGGCAAGGGGTCTTCGCGGGAACAATCTCCGTACGCCGAGCTGCGCGCTGGGATCCAGCTGGTGGCGGGCGAGAGCATCGAGCGGATCTACCACGAGAACTGTCAGAACCTCGGCATCCTTACGACCACCGATTTCTCGGTGCTGGAGAGAGTCAAGCGCGGGGAGGCGATCCCACTCGCCGTTTTCACCGAGGGCGAGGGCCAGATTACCCGGGACGTCATCGAGCATGGGGGGCTGTTCAACTACAACGTCGCTCGGCTGCAGGGCGTGGTGCGCGTGCCGGCGATTCGCACGGCGCCGCGGCCCATGACGATCGCGGAGAAGATCTTCGCCCGGCACTGGGTGGTTGACGCATCCGCCGGCCGGACCGGCGTTCCGGCGGTGGCGCCGGCCGACGAAGGTTTCGTGGTTACCGATATCCGGTTCAGTCACGAATACGTCACTCCGATGGCGGCGATCTTCTTCGAACAGCTCGTCGGCAAGGACGAGCCGCTGAACGACCCCGCCTCGGTGTTCTTCTTCCGGGACCATCTGACCTTCCTCCGGGACGCGATGACGCCGGAACGCGTCGCCGAGGGCTTGCTCGACGTCGCCAATCAGCTGGAGGTCAAGCAACGGGAATTCGCCGCCGCGCGGGGCGTCAAGCTGTACGGCGAGCTGGGCCTGGGTCGCCTCGGATCGGAGGCGATCTGCCATTCGAAGATTCTCGAGGCCCACGCGCTACCGGGGCAGATCATCATCGGGAGCGACTCCCATACGCCCCACGCGGGCGCCGTGGGCTGCGTCGCGTTCGGCGTGGGGACCACGGCCATCTTCAACAGCTGGATCACGCGCGACGTGCGCGTGCAGGTGCCTCCCTCCTTCCGGGTCGTGGTGCGCGGCCCGAAGCCGCGCTACATCACCGCCAAGGACATCATGCTGCAGCTCCTGCGGCACCCCTACGTGAAGAACGGCGACGCCATCGGCCAGATCGTCGAGTACTGTGGGGAGGTCGTGGAGAGTCTCAGCGTCGACGAACGGGCGACGATGACCAACATGGCCGCCGAGGTCGGCGCCTTCACCGGCATCATCGCGCCCGACAGCAGGACCGTGGGGTTTCTGGTGGAGCAGCGTGGCATGACGCGCGCCGAGGCGGAGCGGCTGTGCGATGGCCTCCACTCGGACCCCGGCGCCGAGTACGTGAAGGAGATCGAGATCGACGCCTCCGCGCTCAAGCCGATGATCGCCTTGCCCGGGGACCCGGGGAACGGCAAGGAGATCGGAGAGCTCGGCGAGCGCGTCGCCATCGACATCGCGTACGCGGGCTCGTGCACCGCGGGCAAGCGCGAGGACATGGACATGTACGCGCGCGTCTTCCGCGAGGCGGTCGAGCAGGGACGCCGGATCCCCGCCGGCGTGCGCTGCTTCATCCAGTGCGGCTCACAGGAGGTCTTTCGCTACTGCCAGGCGCGCGGCTACGACCGCGTCTTCGCCGAGGTGGGCGCGACCTTCATCGAGCCGTCGTGCGGGGCCTGCATCAACGCGGGCCCGGGCGTATCACGGACGAAGAGCGAGGTGACAATCTCCGCGATCAACCGGAATTTTCCCGGGCGGTCCGGCCCGGGCCAGTTGTACCTCGCATCGCCGTACACGGTGGCCGCCTCGGCGCTGGCCGGCTACATCACGGCGTGGGAGCCGGGGCCCTCGCCGGTCGCGGTCGCTTAGCGGGGAGGAGGGAGGGTGGCGCAGACGACGTTCGACACCGGCGCGCGCCTCGCGAAGCAATGCAAGGCGCTGGGTCACCCGGCTCGCCTGGCGATCGTGCGCTACCTGGCGGGCCGGCGGGGGCGCTGCACGTGCGGCGACATCGTGGACCAGCTTCCCCTGGCGCAGTCGACGGTTTCCCAGCACCTCAAGATTCTCAAGGATGCGGGCCTGATCGTGGGTGAGGTCGAGCCGCCACGCGTCTGTTACTGCCTGAACGAGCAGGCGCTCGAAGGCCTCCGGCGCGCGCTCGGCGCGCTGTAGGCGCGCTACCGGGCGGCGCTGCGGATGGCGTTGAACAGCAGCGGGAAGGTTGCCAGGGACTGACCGCGGTATTGAGGCTGGAAGCTGAACAGCACGACGTGCCCGCGTCCGCTGCGCACATCCACCAGGGCCGCCTTGCCGGCCAGGTGTGTGGCGCCAAGAAGCCAGCCTGACAACAGCACCTCCCCGGGATCCGCCGGAAACCTCGCCGCGACCCGCACACGGCTGGGGTCCGTCACGTCGAACGTCGGCCCGGATTCGAACCACGCGATCGTCTGGGCGGGCATGCCCTCGGCGAGCGGGTCAGTGGGATCCAGCTGCAGGCGGAGGATGCTGCCCGGCGCGAAGAAGTCGCTCGGCGCCAGGTCGTCCAGCACGTCCACGACCGGCAGATCAAGCGCCCCGATGACGAAGTCGCAAGCCTCGTTCAAGGCGATGAGCGTACCGCCGCTGTCGACGAACGCGCGAAGGGCCTGCGCGCCGGCGGAACCGACGCCGCCGGTGTAGCGCGCCGGATACCGCCCCGCGGGCAGACCGCTCAGGATGGCACGCGGGTCCTCGCTGGGCAGGACCAGTGCATCAAATCGTGCGCCCAGGTTGCCTGCGCGAATGGTGGAATCCGCGACCGACTGGTACGACATGCCCCACGTGTCGAACACCCAGCGTGTCCAGCCCTCGTCGGCCGTCGGGACGAAGGACCGGTAGACGCCGGTCCGCACCGCTCCCGGCTTCGCGCCGCCGGGCGCGAGGCCGGCCAGCCGATAGACTGGCGGCGGCGTGGACACCGGCGCCGAGAGCGCGACCGGCAGAGAGTCCGCGACCGCGAGGACGCGGACACCCAGCAGCAGGGGCAGCGTGTGCGCGGTGACGTCGTACGGGCGGCGCGGCGGCCCCCCCGGGTACGTGCGCAGGTCGGGGTAGGCCTGACGCTCCAACATCGTCTTCGCGAATGCCGCGTACGGCTGGCGGAGCACCACGACGTAGGTACCCGGATAGAAGCGCTCACGCCCGATCGTGAAGGAGCCCAGGGCGGCGCGCACCTCGACCTGCGCGTGGCGGAGGATCTCGAGCAGCGTGGCGACGGCGACCGAGTTCTGCCCGGCGGCAGGGATGACGAACGCGAACGGCCAGCCAGGCCAACCGTGGACCGCGCGTTCGGCGACGAGACGCGCGTCACGCATCCACCGAACGCGGTCGTGCGCCACCTGCTCCAGGAAAGCCATGCTGCTCGCGGTCTGATAGCGGACGATGTCGCCCAGCGTCCACGACCCGCCGGGCCAGGGAGCGACGAAGTTCCAGCTCGCCGCCCGTGGGTCGATCCCCTCGGCCTCCCTGAGGCTGTCGAACGGCATGTTGACCGGGCTGGCGAGCCTGGCACTGGCCGTCTCGGTCAGGATGCGAACCGCACCGTGGTAGTGCTGAAACGCCCGGCCCGGAGTCCAGGCGTCGTACAACGAGTTCACCGCGACCCCGGTGAACTGGTCCGCGGTCATCCTCCAAGCCATCGCGAGTCCGAGCGCGTTTTCGCCCTGCACCAGCAGGGGGTCGACGTTGGGTTCGACGGGGTCGAGGTAGGGTGGCATGAAGATGCGCGAGCCGGTCCGGCCCTGCTGATGCAGGTCGAGCGTGACTTGGGGGTGCCAAACGTCGTACACACTGTCCACCACCAGGCGCGTCTCCACCTGGGTGAAGGCGTACCAGTCGCGGTTGTCGTCATGGCCGGTATAGCGGTTGTACAGCTCGGGTGGGTCGGTGCCTTCCGCGTTGGTGCCGACGGTCTGCGAGTACCAATGGGCGACGATCGAGGTGCCGTCCGGATTCAACGATGGCACCAGCATCACGACGGCGCTGTTCAGGATGCCGAGAATGTCGGCCGACGTCCCAGTCGCTAGGCGGTAAGCGATCTCCAGCGGCGAGAACAATCCCCCGACCTCGTTGGAGTGAACGCCGGAGGTGATGAGGGCGAAGACCTTGCCGCGTCGGAGCAGGCGTTCGGCGGCGGCGGAATCGCGCACCAGCCGCGGGTCGGCGAGCTGGCGTTGGATCTCCTCGAGCGCCGGGAGTCGGGCGAGGTTCGTGCGGCTGGAGATGAAGACCACGATGAACGGTGCGCCGGCCGTCGTGCGGCCGATCTCCCGCACGACGACCCGGTCGCTGGCCGCCTCGAGCGCACGGAAGTACGCGACGATGGGCTCCCAGTCCACCAGCTTCCGGTCGGTGCCGGGCACGAAGCCCAGCACCGCGCTGGGGGGCGGGACGCGCCGCGGCCGGTGTTGGGCGACCAGAGGGGCGGAGGAGCCGAGAAGGGCGAGGAGGACGAGCAAGGCGCGGCGCATGGCGGCCCTCCCTGGCCGAGGCGGAAAACCACGAGCCCCACCCCGGTTGCCCGGGATGGGGCTCGAAGCTTAAGCGACTTCTGCCGTCGAGACTACTGCAGCCGCTTGATCTCGACGCGCATGTTCAGCCGCCGGCCCCTGACGGTCCGGTTGCTGGCGATCGGATGCTGTGCGCCGTACCCGACGGCCGTGAGGCTGGCGGCCGGCACACCCTTGCTGATCAGGTACGTCCTAACAGCGTTGGCCCGCTGCTGCGACAGCCGCAGATTGCGTGCGGCCTGGCCGAGGCTGCTGGTGTAGCCACCGATTTCCCACCGCGAGTTCGGCGTGACCTTGATCGCGATC
The DNA here is from genome assembly GCA_963729955.1 of uncultured Gemmatimonadales bacterium. Taxonomy (GTDB): domain Bacteria; phylum Gemmatimonadota; class Gemmatimonadetes; order Gemmatimonadales; family JACORV01; genus Fen-1245. The sequence continues at coordinate 132,937 of CAVSQA010000028.1, read as the reverse complement.
GCGACCTTGTCCAGGTCCACCATCGCCGGGCGCAACAGCACCGCCCGGTTCACGCGGAAGTTGACGTTCTTGAGGACCAGCGTGGCGTTGGTTGCCGGCAGCTCAGCGTACGGGCAGCCGTCCGCATCCACCCTCAAGCCGTGCGCCGTGTTCGGGCACTTGTCGTGGGAATCCGGCACGCCGTCGCCGTCCGAGTCCTTCTCGAGCGGGCAGCCGTTGGCGTCCACCGGTACGTTGGCGGCGGTGTTCGGACACTTGTCGAGGTAGTCCGCCACGCCGTCGTGGTCAGAGTCCACCGGGCAGCCGTTGGCGTCCACCGGACGGGCATTGGCTGGGGTGTTCGGGCAGTGGTCGAGGTAGTCGGCCACGCCGTCGCCGTCGCTGTCCTTCGGGCACCCGTTGGCATCCACCGGTGCGCCCCTGGGGGTGTTCGGGCAACGGTCGAGGTAGTCCGCCACGCCGTCGCTGTCGCTGTCCACCGGGCAGCCGTTGGCGTCCACGTGCACGCCGGCCGGGGTGTTCGGGCAGCGGTCGAGGTTGTCGGGCACGCCGTCGTTGTCGCTATCGACCGGGCAGCCCATGGCGTCAACATGCACGCCAGCGGGCGTGTTCGGGCACTTGTCGATGCCGTCCGGCACGCCGTCGTGATCGCTGTCGATCGGGCAGCCGCGCGCGTCAACCACCGCGCCTCGCGGCGTGTTCGCGCAGCGGTCGTACTTGTCCGGCACGCCATCGCCGTCGGTGTCCGGGCCCGGGCCGCCGCCCACGAAGTAGGAGAGGCCTACTGTGGCCGTGCCCATGAAGACCGCATTCGGGAACTCCTTAAAGTGCTCATACTGCTCGCGGCCTTCGACGCGCAACGCCAACTTCTCGCCGATCATATGGCGGATGCCGGCGCCGAGGTGGGCGCCGTACTCGGCGGTGAGATGGAAGCCGCTGAACTTGGCGTACGTGCCGCCAACGCCAGCGGTAATGAAGGGACTGGTCGTCTTGTTGATGTCCGGCGTCCAGGTGAGCGCCGCGAACGGCTGGATCTCAGTCAGCGTCGGCGATGAGGGGAACCCGAAGCCCGACCCGACGCTGATGTTCCACATCGGGCTGAGGTTGTACCCCACACGCAGCGTGCCGCCGGGTGCAAACTGACTCGTCCCAAACTGCTTGTCCGTGACCACCAAGCCTGCGCTGGCGGTCAGCTCCCAACTGCCCTCACGATGCGGGCCCGCGTACTGCGCCATGAGCGGCCGCGCCGCCGGGACCGCTGCGGGGTGCTGCGCCGGCTGCGCCGCTGGGTGTCGCCGTGATCCTCGCCGTGCCGTCCTTCAGTGCCGTGGCGAGGCCGGATGCATTCACCGAAGCCACCGTGGGATCGCTGGAGCTCCACGCGACGGCGGGACTGGCGATCGGATTGTGGTTGGCGTCCTGAGCAGTCGCCGCGAACTGCTGCGTCTGGCCGACCGCTGTGAGCGTCGCCGTCGCCGGAGCGCTGGCCACCGTCGCCGCGGCCTGCGCCACGGTCACGTTCACGGCCTTAGTCACGCCCTCGCTGGCCGCGGTGACGAGTCGCGGCGCCGTTACTCCTCGCCGTCACCAGCCCGGTGGCGGACACCGTCGCGACCGAGGGGTTGCTGCTGGTCCAGGTAACGGCCCTGCCCGTCAACGGCTTGCCGTTCTTGTCCGCCGGAGTAGCAGCCACCTGCTGCGTTGCGCCGAAGGCGCCCAACGCCACCATCGGCGGATACACACCCACGCCCGCGACGGGCTGGCGGCCGCCTACGAACTAGGAGAGGCCGACCGTGCCGATGCCGCATGAAGACCGCGTTCGGGAACTCCTTGAAGTGCTCGTACTGCTCGCGGCCCTCGACCCGCAGCGCCAGGTCGTCGCTCGATCATGTGGCGGACGCCGACGCCGAGGTGCCCGCCGTACTGGGCGGTGACGTGGAAGTTGCCGTGAACTTGGCGTACGTGCCGCCCAACGCCGGCCGTGATGAACGGGCTGGTCACCTTGTTGATGTTCGGCGTCCAGGTGAGCGCGGCGAACGGCTGGATCTCGGTGATCGTCGGCGACTAGCGGAACCCGAGCCCGGACCCGACGCTGATGTTCCACATCGCGTTGAGGTTGTAGCCGACGCGCAGCGATGCCGCCGGGCGCAACACTGGCTCGTCGCCGGTAACTGCTTGATCGTGACCGACCAGGACGCTGCCGACCCTCGCGGTCAACTCCCAGCTGCTGCTCACGATGCGCCGTGAGCGGCGCGACCACTTGCGCCGCGGGGTGCTGCGCCGGCTGCGCCGCGGGCGCTGCGCGGGCTGCGGCGCGGGCCGAGCGGGCGGTTGCGCCGGGCGTTGCTGGGCGAGCAGCAACGTCGGCACGAATGCCGCCAACGTTCCCGCGGCCAACAGAACTCGGTTTCGCATGATCCATCTCCTAGCGGAAGTTAGTCCGGGCCGCGTGGGGCACTCGCGCTTCGCGAGCCCAACCGTGCCCCAAGACTTGGTGCGGGCGACGACCGAATGCGATGACACCCTAAGAGGTGCCGCGCGAAGGAAGGGCCGCCGCTCATGAGGGACAGCAAGCGCGGTCGCCAGGCGGTTGCTCGACCTACCCTTCGAGCGATGGGTCTGGTGGCCGCTGGAGTCTCGACAATCTTGGCGCCTCGGCTGGGGTTGCGCAACCCCCGGCTCAGCCGCCCTACCCCTTCACAAACCGGGTCGCGGCCGCCAGGCGTTCGGCGCTCGAGGAGAGCTCAAGGGCGCTGTGGGACAGGTCCTCGATCGCCTTGAGCTGTTCCGCCGCCGCCGCCGCCACAATCTTGGCTTCGCCGGCGGAGGCCGCGGCGGCCGCCTTCACCTCCGCCAATACCGCCTGCATCTCAGCCGTGCGCTCGGCATTGCGCCGCGGGAACTCCACCATTCGGCTCGACAGGTGAGCGGCCGTTTCGGCCGCCCGGACGATGCCCTCCAGCTCGGCGATCCACCGGCTCGCGGCGGCCGTGACGTCCCCGATTTCACGCCGCATCTGCTCGAGGAGCTGGGCGGCGTGGTCGATCACCCGGCGGGTATCTCCGGTGGTTTGAGCCGCCTGCTTGGCCTCCTTCGCACTTTCTTCGGCCAGGCGGCGCACCTCGTCGGCCACCACGGCAAAGCCGGCCCCGTGCTGGCCGGCACGGGCCGCCTCGATGGTCGCATTCAGCGCCAGCATGTTGGTCTGACTGGCGATGGCGCCGATGGTCTCGGCGAACCGCACCACCTGCTCGGAGGCCTCGCGGAGCCGCCCGACCTCGGCCACACTCTGCTCGACGGTCGTACCGATGCGTTCGAGGTTGGCGGCGGTGGTCGCGGTGGCGGTGCGAACCGCCTGGGCGGCGCGCTCCATCTCCTGCGCCGAACGATGCGTCTCTTCGCCGGCGAGCGCGGCGTCGTGCGCGGCAGCGCGCAGGTCCACCATGGCCGCTTCGGCCCGGGCGACGTGTTCCGTCGCGTTGGCGGCGCCGGCCTCGGCGCCTTGGGCCGCCGCCGCGACCTCTTCGGAGCTCGCGTGAATCTCCTCGCTGGTGGCGGTCACGTGCTCGACGTAGCCGGCGGTCTGCTCGGAGGACTCGACCAGCGGTTCGAGTACGCCGTGGACGGCGAGGGACAGCGCGAGCTGCGGCGCTACCAGATTGAGGATGTCCCCGTCGGCGGCGCGATACATGGCGGCATCGCTGTGACGGATGCTCCACGCGCCGACCAGATTGTCGCCCTGGTAGAGCGGAATGAAGATCTCGGAGCCGGCCGCCGTGGCGCCGTCGAGGTGCGGGTGGGCGAGCTCGGTCGAGACCACCGGCTTGCGGCGGCGCAAGGCCTCTCCGGCCAGACCCTGGTCCCCGGGGGTGCGGTACCCCGCCGGCCGGTCGGCAGCCGTGTCCACGACCTGCACCAACTCGCGCCGGGCCGCGTCCCAGCGCGCCACGCCCAGCTGTTCCCACGGCACGATCCGCTGCACGAGCTGCTGGATGGTCTTGAAGCTCCGCTCGAGATTGACGTCGCCGGCGATGGCGCGCGACAATCGCTCGGCGAGTCCCAGTTCGTCGGCGCGGATGCCCTTGTGCACGATCCAATGTCGCCAGGGCCGTGAGCCCGGCCAACAACCACGCACAGTCCCACGGTGAGTGCGGCCGACAGATCGGGCGTGATGACCTTGACCCAGCCCACGGCCAGCACCGCGCTGATCAGGTACACCACGGATTCCCACCGGAGCGTCATCCGGGCATCGACCCAGGCCAGGCTCTGCGAGAGGGTGAGCTCCGCGTAGAACGTGCCGTTGACCATCACCGGCAGCCCGATCGCCAGGACGAGAAAGGGCACGGTGTTCTCGGGGGCGAGGGCGCCGGCGCCGGAAGCGCCCCCGATGCGTTGGTACAGAAACCCGACGACGGCCGTGCCGAAGGTCAGATGGCTCGCGTTCGCGACGGCCGCCCGGAGTTGGAGCCGGCGCAGCGGGATGTCTCCCGCAAGCATCCCGAGCGGTGAGACCAGCACGCCCCATCCCCACCCGTGCCGCAGAATGGCGAACAGCACGACGCCGAGGACGAAGGAGGAAAACCCCTTCCCCGGCAGGGCCAGGCCGTAGCGGCGCGTCGCGGCCGCGACGGCGACGAGGAGGACATATTCGAGAATGGGGAATGGGTGGGGGAACTCTCCAGCGACCAGGACGTAGGCGAGCGCGGCAAGAGCGAGGAGATCCACGCCTGCCCGCAGGGACTGCTCGGCGTTTCGCGAGTTCTGGAGTGTGCTCACGTCGTTCAACTCGTTGTCCCCCAATGAGCAACGATACTGACTGATCGATCAGTCTCCAACGCCGGAACCGGGAAGGGCCGAAGCGGGTCCTGGGGTCGCCCACGGGCGAGCTTCCCGGCCAGCCCACGGTACGGTGGTGCGCGGCGCGCGTCAAGCTACGGCCTATCGCCGAGGCACGGGGCGTGCTAGAGTGTTTTCGCGGCTCGCCACCTTGGAGGAAGCATGAAGATCACGATCGAGTACTGCGTCGTCTGACACTACGAATCGCGGGCCACCGGTCTGGCGGCCGAAATCGAGCGGACCTTCTCGCCCGTGGAGGTGGTCACGATACCATCGTCCGGGGGGGTGTTCGAGGTCACGGTGGACGGCAAATTGGTGTATTCGAAGAAGGCATTGAATCGGCACCCGGAGCCTGGTGAGGTCATCGAGTTGATCCGGCAGTGCGCATAGCCCTTTCGACCGGCGGTGGAGACGCGCCGGGGCTGAATGCCGTCATCCGGGGCGCGGTGCTCTCGGCCGTGCACCGGGGCTGGGCCGTGTACGGAATCCAGCGCGGGTTCGGCGGACTCCTGGGCAAGGACCGGGTCGTTGCGCTCGGGCCCGACGAGGTACGCGGCATCACGCATGTCGGCGGGACGATTCTGGGCACCACCAACCGGAGCAGTCCGTTCAAGTGGCCGGTGCCCCAGCCGGACGGTTCGGTGACCGAGGTCGATCGCTCGGACGAGCTGGTTGCGGCGTTCCGGGCGCACGGGTTCGACGCGCTGATCACGATCGGCGGCGATGGCAGCCTGAACATCGCGCAGCGGTTGTACGAGAAGGGGCTCCCGGTGGTCGGTGTCCCCAAGACGATCGACAACGACGTCGGTGGGACGCTGGCCACCTTCGGCTTCGATACCGCCGTCTCCACGGCCACCGACGCGCTCGACAAGGTGCACTCGACGGCGGAGAGCCACGGCCGCGTCATGGTGGTGGAGGTCATGGGCCGGTACGCGGGTTGGATCGCGCTCAACTCGGGCGTCTCCGGCAGCGCTGACGTGATCTTGATCCCGGAGATCCCCTTCGACATCGAGAGCGTGTGCCGCAAGGTCATGGAGCGCGAGGCCAGGGGCCGCCAGTTCAGCGTGGTCGTCGTGGCGGAGGGGGCGCTTCCCAAGGGAGGCTCACGCGCGCTCAAGGGGCCCGCTGCAGCGGGTGGCGGGATGGAACGTCTCGGCGGGATCGGCGAATTCGTGGCGCGGGAGATCGAGCGGCTCACGGGCAAGGAAACACGTTCGCTCACGCTCGGCCATCTTCAGCGAGGCGGCACGCCAACCACGTTTGACCGTCTGCTGGCCCTCCGCTTCGGCGCTGCCGCCGTCCGCTGCGTCGCGAACAAGGTGTTCGGGGTGATGGTGGCGCTCCAGCCGCCGACCGTGGGTTACGTGCCGCTCAAGGAAGCTCTCGCCAAGCCGAAGCTCGTGCCCCTGGACTCCGACACCGTCTGCACGGCGCGCGATCTCGGCGTCTGCCTGGGCGACTAGGACCGGTGCATCCCAGCCGGGACCACTACCTCCCTCCCGACCGTCAAGCCTTCCATGCCGCACGGCCCCCGACCGGGCGTGTGGTTGTGATCGCACCCACGCGCGCCGCCTGCGAGACCATCGAGATGGCGATGAGTCTCGATCTGCGGACCGTGCTCGAGGAAGAGCACGGAGCGGAGATTCGCGCGCTGGCGGGCAGCGGCCGCGGCTTCGGCATTGTGGCGGGCACCGGCACCGGCAAGACGCTCGGCATCCGCCGGATCGCCCTGACGATCCTCGGCGTGCCGCTCAAGGTGGGCGTGGTCAACCGGGAGCGCGAAGCGACGCCGGAGACCCCGTCGTGGAACGTCGTGATCGTCACCACGGGCATCGCCCGCCGCTGGTTCCAGGCCGGGCTGATCACCGGTGCGGACGTCCTGGTCGTGGACGAGATTCATCAGACATCGGCCGAGCTCGAGCTGTGCCTGGCGCTGGGCAAGCGCGCGGGGTGTCGGTTCGTCTGGCTCTCGGCGACCGTGGATCCGGCCTTCTACGCCGACTACCTCGACTCGGCCCAGGTGATCGAGACGATGGCGTTCGACCCCACGCGCGCCGCGCGCGTCCGGGTGGTGCCGACGACGGTCGAACAGTTCCTCGACGCGCGCTTCCTGCGCAGGGTGGTGCGCGAGCGGCGCGGCGTCGCGGTGTTCGTGCCTACGCGCGCGGAGGTGGAGGGCGTGGCGGCGGGCGTGGGCGCACAGTGGCCCGCACTGACGACGGCCTTCTACCACGGAGGCGAGCCGATCCGGGTCATCCGACCGTTCCTCGAAGGCCAGGCGCGGCGGCCGTACCTGCTGGCCATGACCGCCGCCGGGCAATCGGCGCTCAACATCGCCGGACTCGACACGGTGGTGATTCTCGACGCGCGCTACCAGAACGTGGTGGAGCGCGGGCGCAACGTCCTCACGCGGCTGCCGCTCGGCGCCAACGAGCTTCTCCAGATGGCGGGCCGGGTCCATGGCCGGGTCACGGGTGGCGAGGTCTGGATCCTCAGCGACCGGGACCTCGCGTTCGAGAGTCTGGTGCCCGGACCTCCGGAGTTCCAGCTGGCCGGCGACGCGGAGCGGGTGGCGATGACGTGCGCCGCGTTGGGCGTGGACGCGTCGAATCTCGAGCTTCCCATGCCCCTCGACCGCGGCGCGTACGCCCTGGCGCTGGCGCGCCTCGAGGGTCGCGGCATCGTGGCGGACGGCCGCCTGACCGTCTACGGGGCGGAGGTCGAGGCGCTTCCCGTTGAACGGCCGTGGGCGGAGCTTCTGCTGCACGCCGACGCCGACCTCGTGCCCGCGGTGGCCACCTGTTCGGCCGTCGAGTCGCTGCACCGCATGACTCGCGAGGAACGCATGCTCCGCGGGCTCATCGTGCCCGGGTCCGACCACCTCACCGTGTACAACGTCTTTTCGGAGGCGGTGAACCAGCACGGCAGCGTGGGCGAGGTGTACGGGCTCGCGCGTCATCTCTTCGCGGAGTCGCTCGAGGAATGGGCCGAGCGGCGCGGCGTACTGGTCAAAGCCATCGAGGACGCCGCGCTTGGCGTCGCGTCGGTATACCGAGCGATCGAGGTGCCGCTGCCCGCGGCCGTCCCCCAGGCCGACGAGCGGATGCTCCGGCGCTTCCAGGACCTCGTCGCGCGCATCATGCCGTTCGACCTGGTGGTCGACGAGGAGACCGCAACCGGAGAGCCGGTTCGCGTCTCGCGCGGCTCGGTCTGCGGCGCCTGGGGCGGCGTGGCGGGGACCATTCGCTATTTCGCGGACCGGTTCGGCATCTCGCGTGCCGCCATCGAAGGCACCCAACTCCCCTACGATTTGATGCGGAGCTACTCGCGCCTCGGGCCGCCGGACGTCGTCTACGATCCGCGGAACCGGAGGTCGCCGCTTGTGGCGATCCGCCGCCGCACGTACCAGGACTTCGAGCTGGAGCGTGACGCGGAGCCGCTCGACACCATCCCCCCCGAGCTGGCGGGGCGGGCGCGCGCCGCGCTGGTCGAAGCTCTCATGACCGGGGTCGCACACCACCGTCATGCTCGAGCGCTGCGCCATACGCTCGATCGCCTCGGCGAGCTGTGGCGGCGTTCCGGGGGCGTGCTGGCCGGCGTGGAGGGGTCCGCGGTGCGCGCCGCGCTGGGACGGCGGCTTTCGCAGCTCAGCCGGTTCGCTGACTTCCTGCAGCTGGATTTGGCGCTGACGGTGGACGACTTCGTGCCGCCGGAGCAGCGTCGCGCGCTCGAGGCGCTGCCGTCCGCGGTGACGCTCGACGGCGAGCGATGTCCGCTCGACTACGAGGTGGAAGGGGGTGTCGGCCTGGTCAGGGTGAGACTCCGCGAGCGGGTCGCGCGTACGCTGCGCGAGGGCGATCTGCCACGACTCGACCGGCCCCTGCAGTTCACGCTGGTGCGCGGCAAGAACACATCCGTGCGGGTCGCGACGCTGCAGGAGCTGCGTCGGGTGCTCAGCGCCCCGCAGGAGCGGCCTGACCGAGAGCGACGAGGGCGAGCCAGAAAGCATCGTAGGAAGCTCTGACATCGCGCGCGGCAACCCCGGCCAGAAGCGAGGTGGTGACGCCGTCGAGGAAGGTGCACACCGTGGCGGCCAGCTCCTCCGCCAGGATGCGTGGCTGCGTCCCCAGGCGCCCGAAGAGCTCCGGGAGCGCCGTGGCAACCCGGGCCTGCTCGCGTTGCCGCTCGCGCCGCAGCATCGATCGGACCTCGCGGTCTTCCCTGGCGAGCAGGATGATGTCCGGCGCAGCGCGCTCGGCCGTCGCGCGGTCGTCGGCCACAACGCCCCACAAGGCATCCAGGCTCGACAGCCCCTGCCCCGTCCGGAGCGCCGCGACCCGGCTGTCGCTTCGTCGCTGCGCGAGTGCCTGGGCGGCGGCCGCGAGCAACCTTTGCTTCGTGGCGAAGTGATAGTGCACAAGCGCCGTCGAGACGTGAGCCGCCTCGGCCACCACTCCCACGGTCAGGCGTCCCACGCCGACCGACATCAATGAGGTGCACGCGGCCTCGATGATCGCATCTCTCTTGTCCACGGCGGCCTCCATGACTGACTGGTCAGTTAGTCAATGAGTCTAGTGGCCAGAGGCCCGACGTCAAGCATGAAGCACGAGAGCAGCCGTGTGACGGTCCACGTTGCGATGATCGCCGTGCAGTTCTTCTTCGCCTCGCTCACGGTGGTGGCGAAGTTCGTCCTCCCCAGCATCTCGCCCGCCGGCATCGTCTTCTTCCGGGTCGCGGGGGCGGGCCTCGCGTTCGGCCTTGATCCACCGTCTGTTTGTCGGCGAGCGCGTTACCGATCGACGTGACCTGGCGACCCTCGCGGGGCTGGCAATGCTCGGCGTTGTGATGAACCAGCTGCTGTTTCTCGAAGGGGTGAAGCGGACGACGGCGATCAACACGAACATCCTCGTGACCACGGTGCCGGCGTTCACGCTGGGGATCGCGCTGGTGCTGCGGCGAGAGCGGGCCACCTGGCCCAAGATCGGCGGGATCGTCCTCGCGGCGGTCGGCGCGGTGTATCTGATCGGCCCCGACCGCATTCGGCTCGATCCGACCACGGCCTTCGGCAACGCGCTCGTGGCCTGCAACACGGCCTCGTACGGCGCCTACCTGGTGCTCTCGAAGCGGATGCTGGAGCGATATCATCCGGTGACGGTGGTGACGCACGTCTTCCTGTTCGGCGCGGTCATCATCACGCCCATCGGTCTGGTGGCGCTCCGACACGTGGATCTGGGTGAGGTACCTACCGGGGCATTGCTGGGCCTGGGCTACATCGTGGTGTGCTCGTCGCTGTTCGCGTACTACCTGTCCATTTGGGCGCTGCAGCATACCTCCTCGAGCCTGGTGGCGATGTACGTGTATCTGCAGCCGGTGATGACGGTGCTGGCCGCCCCTCTGATCCTCGGCGAACGCCTGACAGTTCGCGCGGCCGTGGCTGCGCTGGTCATCTTCGGGGGGCTGGGGCTCGCCACGTGGGGGGAACAGCGGTCGGGATGGAAACTGGGCGCCGCCTTCCGTCCGCCCGCCGAGGGAGCGTAGCCGCAGGGGACCGGCCGTGGTGCGGAAACCGGCGGCGTCACGGCGGCGTAGTGAGGGCGCCTCTCCTTTGAACCGGACGGACGTGAACCTCGCCATCTCGTTGTTCTTGTCCTTGCAGGTGCAGGCGGGCCCGTACGCCGATTCGGCGACCGCGGCGCTGATCGCCCGCGCCCGCGAGCGGCACCGGCAACAGGATGTCGCGGTGCACGACTACCGGGCGACGCTACTGTCGCGACTGGACGCCAACGTGGGCCGCGGGGGATTCGCGCGAATCCTGCCGATCGCCGTGGTGGAGCAGGAGTCGGAACTCCAGTGGCAGGCGCCCAACGATCTCAAGGTCATCACCCTCGGCGAGCGTTCCCGGACGGCGTTCCGCGGCGCGAACATCGAGCTCGGATGGACCCATCCGTGGTTCGTGCCGCGCTTCCTCGGCGATAGCATCCGGCTGCTCTCCGATCGCGGTTTCCCCGAGCGCGCGGCGGTTCATCCGCTGGCCCCGGGGGCCGAGGCCTTCTACCGGTACGCCATCATCGACTCGGTGCAGCTGACCCTGCCGGGCCGCACGGTGCGGGCTGTCGGCGTGCGTATCACCCCGACCCAGGCCGACGCGTCCCTCATCGCCGGCGAGTTGTGGCTCGACGCCGCGACGGCGGAGACAGTGCGGCTCTCGTTCGTGTTCATCGGCAAACGGCTGTGGGTCGATTCGATCGGGCCGTCGCGGCGGGACACCGCGCGCGCCGATCGCGGCGCCGCGCTCGTGGAGCGCATCCTGCGGGTGTCGGCCGATCTGGAGTACGGCCTGTATCAGGAGCGATTCTGGCTGCCCTTCCGCCAGGCTATCACGCTCGACGTGCGATTGCCGTGGTTCAAGAACCTCGTGGTGCCGGTCCATTTCATCACCACCTTCCGGGACGTACGCGTCAACGAGCATCAGCCGCTCGCCTTCACCGAGCTGCCGCCCGACACGGCGCCGGCGGGCCGGGGAGGTCGCAGTGAGGTCCGGCGCCGCTGCGGGAGCCGGATCGCTTCGGACTCGGCGGCGGACGCCCTGTCCGACGCGCAGCGCGGCTGTGTGACCGTCGGCACGTGGACGGGGGGGCACTTCGAGATCGACGTGCCGCCCGATTCCGTGCTGCGCCACTACGCCGGTTGGACGGATTCGCTCGGCCTGGACCTTTCGGCCGGGGATGCGGCGCGGCTCGACGACCTTCGGCGCGACGTGCTGAGCACGGTCGAGCGCCTGCCCGACAGCCTCACCGGCAGGCCGCGCCTGGCGCTGGCGTTCGACCGGTTCGCCGACGTGTGGAGGTACAATCGGGCCGAGGGGGTCTCGCTGGGGGCGGGTTACGAGTGGCGGCCGGGACCCGCGTTCCTCTCGGTGCTCGCCAAGGCGCGCTATGCCTTCACCGACCGGCGGTTGCAGGGGGCCCTGACACTGCGTCGCGATGGGCCGTCGTCGCGGCTCGATCTCACGGCGTTCCGGGAGATGCGCGACGCGGACCCGCTCGCGCCGGGGCTCACCTTCGCGAACTCGTTCGCCGGGCTGTGGTTGGCGCGCGACGACGGCGACTACGTCTTCGCGCAGGGGGCAGCGCTTCGCTGGCAGCGCCCGCTGGGCGGCGTCGCCGATCTGACCCTGGAAGCACGGTACGCTGACGAATCCGCGCCACGCCGGCTGGCCCACAGCGGTCTCAACGACCTGTTGGGCGGGAGCGGCGTGTTCGCGCCCAACGGTCCGGTGCTGGCCGGCAGGTACGCCGTCGCCACCGCAGAGCTAGCTGGGGGTGCCCGACCCCTCGGTTGGAAGGCAGGGGTGGAGGGCACCTTCGGCACCAGGACACACGGCCGGGGTTGGCTCGCCGCAACGGCACGGTCCCCCCTGGTCTGGGGGCTCGACGTCACCGCCTCGGGCTGGGTCGGCGCCGGCGCCGGGGATAGCGTTCCGCAGCGCGACTTCCGCCTGGGCGGCGAGAAGACGCTGCGCGGCTATCCGGCCGGCTGGCTGCGCGGTGTCTCGGCGTGGGCGTTCGGTATCGATCTCGGGTTGACGCACCACACGGTCAGTCCGGTGGTGTTCGCGGACGCGGGGCAGGTCGCGCCGAGGGCGCTGCGCTTCGCCGGTAAGCCGGCCCTTTCGGTCGGCGCGGGTCTGTCCCTGCTGGGAGGCGCCGTGCGCCTCGACGCCGCGCGACCGGTCGCACCCGACGCCAGGTGGCGCTGGTCGTTGGTGATAGGGGCACGGCGCTAGGCAAGCGGGCTCGGCGCGCCTAGCTTCCTCCGCCATGCGAGGGAGGGTGATCGCTGCCGCGGCCTTGGGGCTCGTCGCCGGTGCCGCCTGCAGTGCCAGCCAGGGGACCGAATCGGGCGCGGGCGGTCATCTTCGAGTGGAGCGCATCGCGAAGCGCAGCACCACCATCGTGGACGAGCCCGGCCGCGCCGAATACTGCCCGATCGACAGCATCCTCACCATCATCGCCATCGGTCACAACCGGGCCGCGGGATTCGCGGTGCGGACGTTGTTCCCACTGCGGGCGGCGCGCAGCTTCGTGGTCCAGCCGGCGCTTGCCGGCCTGGATACGGCGACCGCCGCGTTCCGGCTGGTCAACGGCTCGGCGCGGGTCGCCACCGCGGGCTCGCTCCGGCTGGAACCCTCCGCCACCATCGACGGCCAGTTCGAGGTCGCCGTGCCGGACAGCGCAGGCACCACCGTCACGTTCAAGGGCACATTCGCGCACCTCCCCATCCGGAGCGGCCCGTCGGCGTCATGTTCGCGGATATGAGCGACGGTGCTCCGCTGCGCGTGGTGCACGTCGACACCGAGCGCAGCTGGGGCGGCGGACAGCGACAGCTCCACGCGCTCGCCAAAGGAATGCAGCGCCGCGGGCACCAGACCTGGGTGGTGGCGCGTCCGCAGACGCTGCTGGCGGCGGCGCTGGCGCGCGACGGCGTTCCGGTTGTGCCGGTCGCTCCCGCGTTCGAGTGGGACCCGATGACCGTGCGCCGGCTGCGCGCGCTGCTCTTGCGGGTGCGGCCCGACGTGGTGCACGCTCACGCGGCTCACGCCGTCGCGGTCGCCGCCCTGGCCGCGGCGGGGACCCCGGTGCCGCTACTCGTGACGCGCCGCGTCGCCCTGCCGCTGCGCCGCAACCCGCTGTCGCGTTGGAAGTACGCCCGTCCCTCGCGCTTCATCGCCGTTTCGGAGCGGGTGCGCCGGGCGTTGTGCGCGGACGGCATCGCGCCCGAGCGCGTATCCGTGGTGAGAAGCGGCGTGGACCTCCGCTGCCCTACGGCGCGGGCCAGCGTGGCGACCCTCCGATCGCTCGGCATCGTGCCCGGGCGGCCGCTGGTGGTGATGGTGTCGGCTCTCGTGCCGCCACACAAGGATCCGCAGACGTTTCTGGAGGCGGTGGCCGCGGCTCGCGGCTCCGGCAGCGACGTCCAGGCGCTGCTGGTGGGTGATGGGCCGCTGGCGGCCGCCACGGACCGGCTGCGGCATCGGCTGGGGTTGGCGAGTGTCGTGCAGCTCGCCGGCTTTCGGAGCGATGCCGTCGAGTTGCTCGCGGCGGCCGACGTGGCGGTGCTGAGCTCGCGCGACGAAGGGCTGGGGACGACGCTGCTCGACGCGATGCTCGCCGGGGTGCCCGTCGCGGCGACGGCCGCGGGGGGCGTAGCCGAGGTCGTGCGCGACGGCGTGGACGGGCTCCTGGTACCGGTCGGCGACGGCGCCGCGCTGGGGGCGGCCATCGGCCGGGTGCTCGGCGATGCAGGCCTGCGGGCGGCGCTAGCGGCGGCCGGGCGTGAACGGGTGAAGCAGTTCTCCATCAACGACACCGTCGAGGGGACCCTCGCGATCTATCGGGACCTGGCGCGGCGCACTCGTGCCGCCAGGCGAGACCGGTGAGCGGCCGGGATCGGACGGTGGGCTGGATCGTCGCCGGGGTCACACTGGCGTCCCTCGCGCTGTTCGGGGCGGGGGACGGCGCGCGATGGCCGTGGCTGGCGTTCAACTGGCTGGCTTCCGTCCCGATGCTGCTGCTACTCGTGCCGGAGTGCCAGGCGTGGGCGCGCACGAAGGTCGCGACCCATCCCTTGCTCCGGGTGCACGTGCCCTTCGCTCTGGCGTTGTACGGAATGGTCGCCACGCTGCTTAGTGGCGGTCACAACGTGGTCAATCTGCTGGCGTGGCCGGTGTGTGCCGGAATCGCGACCGCGGCGGTCGGGAGCGACAGCTCGGAGCCCTCGCCGGGCAGGATGGTGGTCGCCGCCGTCTTCCTCGGTGTGCTGGCGGGCATCTGGGAGCGGGGGCTCCAGATCCAGGTCCCCGGCGGCGGCCGCGTGAGCCTCGGCTTCCTGGTCGCGATCGACCTTGCGCTGTTCCTGTTCGTCGTGGCCAGGCCGCTCAAGACGTTCGATGTCGGGCTCGGTCTCACCGTCCGGCAACTGGGGCTGGCGCTCGCTGCGGTAGCGGTGCTGGCCGCGATCGCGATTCCGGTCGGCTTCGCCATAGGCTTCCTGTCGTACCAGTCACGGTGGCTCGGGGCGGCTCATGGCGTGGCGCGGATGTTCGGTCTGATCCTCTTCGTCGGGCTGCCGGAGGAGATGCTGTTCCGCGGCACGATCCAGGAAGCCTTCTCCCGCATCTGGAGCCCGCGGGTGGGTCTGCTGCTCGCCTCCGTCGTGTTCGGCCTACTGCATCTCTTCAAGCATATCACGCATCCCAACTGGAGCTACGGGTTGCTCGCGACGGCGGCCGGCATCGCGTACGGGTGGGTGTATCAGCGGACCGGCCGGCTCTCCGCCGCGGCCGTCACCCACGGCGCGGTGGACTGGATCTGGAGCATGTTCCTTGGCGCGTGAGGCGGGCCTGTCCGGCTTCACGATCCTCCGGAGCGTCCCCGGCTACGAGTACCCGATCGGCGAATCGCTGCGTTCCCTGCTGCCCCTGGTGGACGAGGTGGTGGTGGTGACACAGCGCGGTGACGCGGCTGCACTGAACGCGATCCGCGCCCTGAACGATGCCAAGCTGGTAGTGGTGGAGACGGACTGGTGCGACACTCCGCCGGTTCGTGGACTCACCCTGGCACGACAGACGAACATCGCCCTCGGCCGATGCCGCAACCGGTGGGCCCTCTACCTTCAGGCCGACGAGGTCCTGCACGAGGGCGACTACGACGGCCTCCGTGCGGCGCTCGCGCGCTACGACGGCGCGGCCGAGGTGGACGCGCTGTCGTTCCGCTTCTTGCACTTCGAGGGCACCTACGACTACGTGAATCCGCTGCGCTACCGGCGGCAATGCCGGCTGGTGCGCAACGATGGCCGCCTGGAGTCGGTGCGGGACGCCGCCGGGTTCGGCCGGAGGGACGGAAGGCCGCTGCGAACGCGGCGCAGCGGTGCGCGGATCTTCCACTACGGATGGGTGGGCTCTCCGGCGGCGCTCAAGGCGAAATCCTTGGCGCTGGCGAGGCTCTACCACGACGATGCGTATGTCGCCCGGCGCTGGGTGCCCGTGCCGCCGGAGGCGATCGGCGACGTGGATCTGGCGTTCCGGTGGACGGGCCAGCATCCGGCGGTGATGCGCGAGCGGATCGCGCGCCGGCACTGGGAGGTGGCGCGGAAGCGGCGGCCGTCGCTGGACACGCCGCTTCTGAACCCGCGGTTCTACGTGGCATGGCTCCGCAAGTGGCGACTCGTGCCGCGTCGCCGGTGAGGTAGGATGGCAGGGCGCCTGAAGACCATCCGTCAGGGCATCAAGCGGCCGCTGCAATCGCTGTTCGCCGGCGCGCTGGTGCTGCCGCTCGACCGGCGTCCGCGCCGCGTGCGCGACCTCGACGCGCTCGACCCCCGGCAGATCGTGC
Source organism: uncultured Gemmatimonadales bacterium (assembly GCA_963729955.1). GTDB lineage: Bacteria > Gemmatimonadota > Gemmatimonadetes > Gemmatimonadales > JACORV01 > Fen-1245. The sequence goes on along the minus strand of CAVSQA010000028.1, from coordinate 116,708 downwards.
TGTCACGCACAGACCGCATCGGAGACCTGCTCTGCTGCTCGCCGCTCCTCTACGCACTGCACCGTCGCTGGCCCCGGGCGCGGCTGGTACTGATCGCGGGCAGGAAGAACCGCGCCGTCCTCCAGGGCCTGCCCTTCGTGGAGGAGGGGCCCGTGTTCCGGCGCGATCCCCGCAGCTGGGCGGAGTTGGCGTGGTGGCTGCGGCGCGAGTCGTTCGATCTGTGCGTCAGCCTCAGGGCGGAGTCGATGGCCGGTGTGTGGGTGAGCGCCTGGAGCCGAGCGCCGATTCGCATGGCCACGCACCGGACGTACGCGCACCCGTCCTGCAATCTCATTCTCGGCGTGGACGACTACCACCAGACGACGCGCTACTGCCGCGCCGCGGCGATGCTCGGCCAGGCGCCGGACGCGGTGCGCCCCGTCTTCCAGGTTCCCGCCGCGGCTGAGCGGCGCGCCGCCGAGATGGTGCCGGGTCTGCTGACGGGCGAAGGCCCGGTGGTGGGGTTCCAGATTCCGCATCGCGGCTCGAAGCGTCACGCGGTGCGGGCGTGGCCGGCCGAGAAGGTGGTCGAGCTGGTGCGCGCGCTGGCGGCCGACGGCTGCCGCGTGGTGGCCTGCGGCACGGGCGCGGAGCGAACCGAGGCTGAAGCGGTGCGCTCGGCGGTCCCCGGCGTCGTCGTCCTTCCCGCCGTATCCCTGGCGGTGTTCGCGGCATTACAGCAGCGCTTCGACCTGTTCATCTCGCAGTTCACTGGCACCCTGCACCTGGCGGACGCCGTCGGCGTGCCGGTGGTGGCGTATGGGCTCGACGACCAGGTCCGCGGCTGGGGAGTGATCGGCCCGCGCCACCGCAATATCGGGGTGCCACAAGTGAGCGCCATCCCCGTGGCGAGGCTGCTGGAGGCCGCGCGCGCGTCGCTCGCCGAAGCGCCGGGCCAGGCGGCGCGAGGAGGAAGATCATGACGGTCGCATCCGCGGCGCCACGGCTCAGCGTCATCCTCATCACGCTGGACGAGGAGCAGCGCCTTCCGGCCTGCCTCGCCAGCGTGCGCGGGCTCGCCGACGAGATTGTGGTGGTGGACACGGGCTCGCGCGATCGCACGGTGGAGATCGCGCAGCGCGCGGGTGCGCGGGTGGAGCGCACCGCCCGCGGCGAGTTCCGGGGGCACGGGATCTCGAAGCAACGGGCGCTGGATCTCGCGACCGGGAGGTGGGTCCTGTTGCTCGACGCGGACGAGCGGCTCACCCCCGAGCTGCGCGAGGAAATCCGGACGCTGCTCGAGGGGCAGCCGGCGATGGACGGCTACTGGATCCGCCGCGACGTCTACTACCTCGGCAAGCGCATGCGCTGGGGCGGACTGGGCCACGACTGGGTGATCCGGCTGTTTCGACGGGAGCGCGGCTGGTGCACGCCGGCGCCGGTGCACACCGGAGTCGAGGTGCGCGGGCCGACGGCGCGGCTGGCCGGGACGTTGGAGCACCATACCGTTCGGACGGTTCCGGAGCATCTGGTGAAGGTCGAGCGCTACGGATCGATTCGCACGGCGGAATTCGCGGCGCGAGGGCGCGGCTATCGGGCCACGGACTGGCTGAGGATGCCGGTCGAATTCGTGCTGCGGGCCTTCGTGCGGCTCGGCGTGCTGGATGGGACGCGCGGCATCGTGTGGGCGACTATCTCGGCGTATGAGAAGTGGCTGCGGTACGCGATGCTGATCAACCGGCCGCCGGACCAGGGGCCCGGCCCTGCCGGGCGCTGAAGGCCTCCGCTAGATTCGCCTCATCCCGTGGAACAGACCTATTTCCGCAAAGGGTTCGGCCTCAAGGGCGAGATTCAGGGCGCCCTGACGGACGACTACCACAGCGCCGTGGTGGACGAGGTGCGTGCCCGGGGGTACTCGGTCACGATACAGGATCTCACCGTCCGGCTGGCCCAGGAGTTCGGCTTCTGCTACGGCGTGGACCGGGCCGTCGAATACGCCTACGAGACGCGCGCCAAGTTCCCGGACAAGCGGATCTTCCTGGTGGGTGAAATCATCCACAACCCTCACGTCAACGCGAAGCTCGCGGGCATGGGGATCGCGATCATCGCGCGGAGCGCAGCGGGGGAATTCGACTTCGGCCCGGTGACGGCCGACGACGCCGTGATTCTCCCCGCGTTCGGCGTCACCCGCGAAGACTTCGAGCGGTTGCGGGCCCGCGGCGCGGTCCTGGTCGACACCACCTGTGGCTCGGTGCTCAACGTGTGGAAGCGGGTCGAGAGTTACGCCCGGGACGGGTTCACCGCGATCATCCACGGCAAGTACCAGCACGAAGAGACGAAGGCCACGGCATCGCAGGTCGCGCAGTATCCGGGCGGCCGGTACCTGGTGGTGCGGGACATGGCGGAAGCGCGCCAGGTATGTGAGTTCATCGAGCGGGAGTCGAGCAGCGAGGACCTGGGACGGCGGTTCGCCGCCGCGGCCTCGGCCGGCTTCGACGCGGCGCGGGACCTCGTGCGCGTAGGCATCGCCAACCAGACGACGATGCTTTCGAGCGAGTCCCTGGCGATCGCCGCTGAGCTCCGTCGGGCGATGGCGGCGCGGTACGGGGCCGCGGCGCTCGCCGATCACTTTCGCAGCTTCGACACCATCTGTTCGGCCACGCAGGACCGACAGGACGCCGTGCTCCGGCTGCTCAAGGACTCGGTGGACCTGGTCGTCGTGGTGGGCGGCTACAACTCCAGCAACACCAATCATCTCGCGGCGCTGTGCGCGGAGCGGGTGCCGACGTACCACATCCAGGACGCCGGCTGCATCGCCCCGGAATCGGGCACGATCCGGCACAAGCCGGTGGGTACGCAGCAGGAAGTCGAGGCGCCGGGTTGGCTGGCCCCCGGCCGGCACGTGGTCGGCATCACCGCGGGCGCGTCCACGCCCAATAACAAGGTCGGCGAGACGATCAGCCGGATCTTCGCGACGCGCGGCATCGTGCTCGCCGAGGCCCTGGGCTAGGGGAGCGCGCGTCCGGCTCCGCGGTGCCGCTCAGTGAAAGTCGTGTGAGGCTACCCACGCCGCCCCGGCACCAGGGTGCGGCGCCGCGAAGCGCCTGCCACGCACGTTGAGCACCCCCTGCTCCTCCTGTAGCACGCCACTCACCACCAGGAGCGGCGAGCGTCTCACCAGCCGCTTGTGCTCCTCGAACAGCTTGGGCGTGATCACGACGTTGGCGAGCCCCGTCTCGTCCTCCAGCGTCACGAAGCAGAACCCCTTCGCGGTGCCGGGCCGCTGGCGGCAGATCACCAGGCCGGCCACCGTGACCCAGTCGCCGTCGCGGCGGCGCTCGAGCTCGACCGCGGGGATGGCGCCCATCGCCGCCACGGCGGCGCGCAGGTGGCGCATCGGGTGTCCCGCGGGGGAGAGCCCGGTCACGCGGTAGTCGGCCTCGGTGAGCTCCACCGGCGTGAGGCCCGGCACCGGTGCGGGCCGCCGGTCCTGCGCGACCGGGGCGAGAGGGCCCGCGGCGCCGCGCGCCTGTTTGAGCACCTCCCACAGGGCCGAGCGGCGATTGGGCCACAGGCCGTCGAACGCACCCGCTTCGGCGAGCGAGCGCAGCTGCGCGATCGTGAGGCCGCTCTCGCGTACCCATCCCTCCAGGGAGGCGGGGCGGCCGTCCGCCAGGAGCGGCTCGAGCCGGTCGCGTGCCTTGCTGCCGAGGCCGGCGACGTGGCGAAAGCCGATTCTGAGGCGCGAGGGGCTCGGTGGCAGCGGTGAGGCCTGTGTCCGTTCTCTCGTCGCCTGGTAACTGGTAACCACCGGCAACTTCGGGGTCTTGGCGTCTGGCAACTGTCCTTTCCAAGGTGCAGTCCCATCCGCTCCGCATCACATCAACGCCGCGGACCTCGACCCCGTGCCGCTTCGCATCCTCGACGATGGTGCCGGGGGCGTAGAAGCCCATCGGCTGCGCGTTGAGGAGCGCGCAGGCGAACTCGGCCGGGTAGTAGAGCTTGAAGTACGCCGAGGCGTAGACCAGGAGGGCGAAGCTCGCGGCGTGGCTTTCGGGGAAGCCGTAGTCGGCGAAGGCGGAGATCTGGTTGAAGATGCGGCGGCCGACGTCGGGCTCGATGCCGTTCTTGGCCATGCCGTCCACCAGTTTCCCGCAGATCCTGGCCATCCGCTCGTGCGAGCGCTTGTGCCCCATCGCGCGGCGCAGCTCGTCGGCTTCGCCGGGCGTGAAGCCCGCAGCGGCGATCGCCACCTGCATCCCCTGCTCCTGGAAGAGGGGGACACCGAGGGTGCGCTCGAGGATCGGCTCGAGCGACGGGTGCGGATAGGTGACGGGCTCGAGCCCGGCGCGGCGCCTGAGGTAGGGGTGCACCATCTCGCCCTGGATGGGACCCGGGCGGATCAGCGCGACCTCGACCACCAGGTCGTAGAAGACCCGCGGCGCGAGGCGCGGCAACGTGTTCATCTGGGCGCGCGACTCGATCTGGAAGACGCCGATGGTGTCGGCGCGGCAGAGCATGTCGTACACCGCCGGGTCGGTCATCGGGAGCGTCGCCAGGTCGATCGCGATGCCGCGGTGCAGCCGGACGAGGCGGATCGCCTCCTGGAGCATGGTGAGCATCCCGAGCCCCAGCAGGTCGATCTTGATGAGCCGCACCGGGTCGAGATCGTCCTTGTCCCACTGGATCACGGTGCGCTCGGGCATCGCGGCCGGCTCGATGGGTACGACGTCGGCCAGGGGCTCGGCCGTGAGGACGAAGCCGCCGACGTGAATCGAGCGGTGGCGCGGGAGCTGATGGAGCCCGCGCACCACGCCCGCGAGCATCCGCACCCGGTGGTCGCCGGGGTCGAGGTCGGCCGCCGCCGCCCCTCCCTCGAGGAGCTTCGCCCCGGTCTCGCGCGCGCCGTCCCGGTCCGCCTCGTCGGCCAGCTTCTCGGCCTGCTGTACCGAGAAGCCCAGCACCCGGGCGGCGTCGCGCACCGCCGCGCGGCCGCGGTAGGTGATCGCCTCGCAGACCATCGCCGCGTGGTCACGTCCGTAGCGGCGGTAGACGTACTGGAGGACTTGCTCGCGATCGTTGTGCGCGAAGTCGATGTCGATGTCCGGCGCCTCGCGCCGGTCCTCCGAGAGGAAGCGCTCGAACAAGAGCTCCATCCCGATGGGATCCACGGCGGTGATGCCGAGGCAGTAGCAGACCGCGGAGTTGGCGGCGGAGCCGCGCCCCTGGGCGAGGACGCCGAGGCGGTTCGCCTCGCGGACGATGTCCCAGACGATGAGGAAATAGCCCGCCAGGCCGAGCCGCCGGATCACGTCCAGCTCGTGCCTGAGCTGCGCCTGGTGCCGTGCGGTGAGGCGGTCGCCGTACCGCTCGCGCGCCCCCGCCGCGACGAGCGAGGCGAGATGGTCGTCGGCACTCACGCCCGGCGGCGTGGGGAAGGCCGGGAGCGTGGGGGCCAGGGCGGCCATCCGGAAGGCGCACCGCTCGGCGATCGCGCGCGTGGCGGCGACCCCCTCGGGGTAGTGGCGCCAGCGGTGGGTGATTTTCTCCGGGCGCCTGAGGTACCACTCGCCGTTGGGCCTCAAGAGCGTGCCGGCGGCGTCGAGCGTGGTCTGGTGGCGCAGGCAGGTCAGGACATCGTGCACCAGCCGGCCTCGGGGCGTGGCGTAGTGCACGTCGTTGGTCACCAGCCAGGGGAGGTCGAGCGAGCCCGCGAGCGTGATGAGCTTGGGGACCACGGCGCGCTCCGAGGCAAGGGCGTGGTCCCAGCACTCGACGGCGACCCGGCCGCCGAAGGTTTCGGCGAGCCAGCCGAGGCGCTCGCGCGCGCGGGCTTCGTCGTCCCGGGCGAGTCGCTGCGGAACGTCGCCGAACGGGCAACCGGTGAGGCAGAAGAGCCCGGCGGCGTGCGCTTCGACGTCGCTCCAGGAGGCGGCGGGCGAGCCGCGCTCGCGGCCACGGGCCAGGGTGACGAGGCGGGAGAGGCTGCGGTAGCCGGCCCCGTCGGTCGCGAGGAGGGTGAGATGGGAAGGCGCGTCGCCCACGCTGGTGGCGCCGCGGATGGTGAGCTCGAGGCCGATGATCGCGGCGACGCCGCGATCACGCCCCGCCTCGGCCCAGCGCACGGCGCCGCCCAGGTCGTCGTGGTCGGTGAGCGCGACGGCGTCCATGCCGATCGCGGCGGCGCGGGCGATGAGGGCTTCGGGGTTGGATGCGCCGTCCAGGAGCGAGAAGCCGCTGTGGCAGTGCAGCTCGACATAGTCGCTCCGCGGCGGCACGACTGCACGCGGCGCGGCTTCGTGTCCGGACACCGTGGGGGGAGCGTCGGTGCGTCTGGACACGGTCAATCCAGCCACCCCTCGAGGAGCCACTGCCCCGCCGTGTCGCCGCGGTAGAGCAGCCACAGCGTGCCGTCGGCGGTGCGCGCGGTGTAGTAGTCACGCGACGGGGTCGCTTCGCCCGCCGGTCTCGTGGCATCGTGCCGCCACCAGCGGGGGGCGAGGCGCTCCGGGCCACACCACTCGGCCACGTCGTGCCAGTGGTCCCCATGCTTGAAGGCGGCGAGCCCCGATCGCCCCAGCCGCACGTGGACCGCCACGGGAGCGGAGAGGAGGCGCAGCGCCGTGACCACCGTCTCCCCGTCGCGTGACGGAGCGGCCGGCACGCGCGGGCCGCGCATCTGCGTGTCCGATCGTTCGCTCGCCCACGCGCCCTGGTCCGCGGGTAGGTGCCCGTCGCGCAGCTCCGGCAGGGCGACGGCGTCCGCGCCCTCGCTGCCACGGATCCGCTCGAACGCGGCGAGCAGGGCGGCGGGATCGGCCCAGCGCGGCGCCAGGAGATCGCCCTGCTCGCCGGAAGCCGGCACGGTGACGGCGGCGGAGAGGACCAGGCCAGTGGCGGGCTCCGGCAGCTGCCACGTTTCCAGCGCGAGGCGGCAGTGGTCGAACAGCGCGTCGGGGTGCGAGGTGGGCCGCGCGGGCCGCACCGCGCGCACGGCGGTGCTTCCGTCGTCGAGTTGGAGCGCGAGCGTGACCTCGCGCGCGGCGAGTCCTCTGGTGTGGAGCGTCGTGCCCAGGGAAGCGAGCGCGCCCTTGAGGACGAAGAGCAGCGGCTCCGCGGTCGCGACCGGGCCGCCGAACTCGATCTCGACCGCCGGAAGCGCGTCGTCGCGGGGCGTCGTGGGTCCGCGCGAGTCGAGGCCACGGGCCAGGCGGTGGACGGCGAGCCCCTCGGGTCCGAACCGGGCCTCGACTTCGTCGGCGTCGAGAGCGGCGAGCTGGCCGAGGGTGGTGAGGCCGAGGCTGCGCAGCGTTCCGGCAAGGTCGTCATCCACGTCGAGGAGGGTGACGGGGAAAGGCGCGAGGTAAGCGGCGTCGGTGCCGGGTGGGACGACGACAGGGGCGGGGGCCTGGCGGCGGCTTCGTCGGCTGCTGTACGTCGCCGCGTAGGCGGCGACGGCGGAATCCGCGATGCCGGCGCGAGCGGGTCCGTAGCCGAGGCCGTCGGCCAAGGTCACCAACTGCCGCGCCAGCCTGGCCTCGCTCCCGAGACCACCGGCGTCCAGCCACCACGTCCCCACGCCGCCCCATCCCGTGTGTGGATGGTCAGACGGCACGGGTCGCCCCGGCCCCGCCCACGCGACCCGGGGACTGGCGGCGAGGAGCGCGGTGGTCACCGCGAGAGCGGCATGGGCGATGCGCTCGTGGTCCCACGGGAGTGCGACCAGGTCGGCGGCGAGGGCTTGTGCCTCGGCCAGCGCCATTCCGACAGCCACGCCGCGCCGGCGCGCCGCGGCGTTGGTCGCGACGACCCGCGACTTGCCATGTACGGCGGCGACGGCGACGAGGGGCTGATCGGCGTGAGCGTCGTCGCCGCCGGCCGCCCCGTTCGCCGGGGCGTTACTTCCGCGCCTTGCGTTCGGGGCGCCGGCCGGCGCGCTGCGGAGCGCGCCGATCGCGAACCGCCCAATGCGGACGCAGGCGATCCGGCAGGGGGACGCCAACGACCACCTCCGCGGCGCGCGGCGCGCCGCCTTTGAGCGTGGTGACGCGCAGCACCCGCGCGGCCGGCCAGGCGCCGCCCCAACCGGAGAGCGCCGGGACGAAACCGGGAGCGTGGGTCGGCGACTCGACGGCGAGCACCACCGCGGCTCCGTACGCTGACGTCTGGTAACCACTGCCCGCTGCGCGTCTGCGCGTCTGCGCGTCTGGACATGCCGTCTGCGCAACTCGCACGACCAGGGCACAGTCCTTGTCGTGGGCCAGCCGCTGCAGTCGCACGGCGACGCGGCGCACGGGCGTCGGCACCCGGTCCACGATCACGAGGCCGAACGCGCCGGTCCGGAGCAGGACGTCGGCGCACCACCACGCGTTCTCGTTCGCCTTGGGCCGGACGACCCAGAAGGGGCCGAGGGCGGCGAGGTGCGCCGCAGCCTGCGGGGCGAGCGAGCGTTCGGCGTCCACGAGCGCCACGCCCTCATCCGCGCGCAGCGTGGCCGCCGCGAGGGCGAGCAGCAGCGTGGTGCCGCCGCTTCCCAGCGGCGCATCGAGCGCCGTGATCTGTCCACGCGGGACGCCCTGGGGCAGCGCGGCGTCGAGCGCCGGGATCCCGAAGGCGAGGCCGCGGCGCGTGGCGGGGATGAGCCGCCGGAGTCGCTCGGGAAACGCAAGCTGCAGGTTGGGCAGAGCCATCGCGCACTACAGCGGCAACACCCACTGGCCGAGATCGTCGGGCGTCTCGGACCGGCGGCGGGAGCGCCCTGCGGCCGCCTCGTCCTCGGCCCACGTCGGGAATCCCGTCTCCCGCTGGAGCCGCGCCGCCCGGCGCTCGAGTGCGTCCGCGTATGCCCCGGTGACGCATCCCCGCGCATCGAACGCCCGCTCGTAGCGCGGGAGCAGCGCCGGAAAGTGTCGTACGATGATGGGGAGGAAGGTCGGCCGGACCGCCGCATAGAGCCGGAGCGGAGAAACGTGGACGAACGCCGCGCCCGCGTCCCTGGCCGCTCGCATCAGGGCGCGGAGCTGCCCGAGGCCGTCGGTGATGCCCGGCAACACGGGCGCGATCATCACCCCTGCACGGATGCCGGCCGCCACAAGCTTCGCCAGCGCCCGCAGGCGCACCGGCGGCATCGGCGAGCGCGCCTCGAGCTTCCTGATGAGCGGCACCTCGACGGTGATGAGCGAGAGATAGATGGTGAGCCGGCTCCGCGCGGCGAGGCGCGCCAGCACGTCGATGTCCCGTGTGACCAGCGGCGACTTGGTCACCAGGCTGACGTTGAGGCCGTGAAACTGCGCCAGTCGCTCGAGGATGCGCCGCGTGAGGCGGAACCGCCGCTCGGCGGGCTGGTAGGGATCGGTCGCGGTGCCGATCGCGATGGCGGCATCGCCCAGGCGCGAGGGCTTCAGCGTCAACGCCAGAACGTCAGGCGCCTCACTCTTGACGAAGACCTGGCGCTCGAACGCCGCGTCGTCCCACTCGGCGGAGATACCCTCCCCGGCTTGCCGCCCGCGCTCGACCACGTAGCGGTGGGCGAAGCGGGCGAAGCAGTACGTGCAGCCGAACTCGCACCCGACGTACGGGTTCAACGACCAGAACCCCATCCCCGTCTGCTCGGGCGAGTTCAGGATGGACTTGATCGGCAGGCGCACGAAACGGGTGCCGCGCTGCCGCTCGTCCAGCAGGGTCCAACTCACCCGCACCGTCCCCACCCGCATACGGGGCAGTAGCGGCAGCCGGAAGCCGGCACGGTGGGATTTCCGCATTCCGGGCACCTGGCTTGCCGTGGAACGTCTTCGGTTCGTGATGTTGCAAGCTGTTGATTTGTAATTTCTTCCATATGTGCAGCTTGTTGAGCTTCGGGTTTTGTTCGGTATATGAACCGAATATAAACCGATTACCGATGTTCGCAAGGCCATGCCGACCCCATCAGGCGCAAACGTGGCAGTGGTGTTCGCATTGGCCACGCTGTGTACCCTCGGCTATCTTCTGCCCGCCTTTTCCGGAGAGTGGCCGTGCCGTTCAGCTTGTTGCCGAGAGAAGAGGAGTTCTTCGACCTGTTCATCCAGGTAGCGCGCCGCAGCAAGGAGGCGGCGGAGCATCTGGTCGGACTGTTCGCCGAGCCGGAGCGTGCGCCCTACCACGCCGAGCAGATCAAGCGACTCGAGCACGAGTGCGATCAGATCACCCACGAGGTGGTGAACCGGTTGGATCGCACCTTCATCACGCCGATCGACCGGGAGGACATCTACCGGCTGGCCTCCGATCTCGACGAGGTCATCGACGTGATCGACGGGGTGGCGCGCCGGGCGCAGATCTTCCGGGTCGGCGCCGCCCCGGAGGGCGTCAAGCAGTTGACCGGGGTGATTCACCGCGCAGTGGAGACACTGGCCCTGGGGGTCGAGGACCTGCGCAAGCGTGACGGGGTGATGGCGCACTGCATCGAGGCCAAGCGGCTGGAGGAGGAGGCGGATTCGCTCTACCACGCCTCGCTGGGTCAGCTGTTTGACGTCGAGAAGAACGCCATCGAGCTGATCAAGTGGAAGGAGATCTACGACAACCTCGAGCGCTGCGTCGACGAAGCCGAGGACGTGGCCAACGCGCTCGAGAGCATCACCCTGAAGCACGCCTAGTGAACGGTACCGTCGCGTTCGTCCTCGCGATTCTCGTCGTCGCGTTCATTTTCGACTTCGTCAACGGCTTTCACGATTCGGCGAACTCCATCGCCACCGTGGTTTCGACGCGCGTGCTCTCGCCGACAGTGGCGGTGGTCTGGGCGGCGTTCTTTAACTTCGTGGCGGCGTTCGGGTTCGGCACGGCGGTCGCGAAGACGATGGGGAGCGGTCTGATCCACGTGGAGTTCGTCGACCCGCAGGTGATCCTGGCGGGGCTGATGGGCGCCATCGCCTGGGACATCATCACCTGGATCTACGGCATTCCATCGTCCTCTTCGCATGCTTTGATGGGGGGGTACGCAGGGGCGGCCATCGCCAAGGCGGGGATCGGTGTCCTGATCCCGGGGGGATGGATCATGCCTGTCGCGTTCATCTTCCTCTCGCCCCTCATCGGCTTTGCCCTGGGTCTCGTCATGATGGTGGCCGTCGGATGGACGTTTCGCCGTGCCCGGCCTCGGCAGATCGATTCATGGTTTCGGAAGCTGCAGCTCTTTTCGGCGGCGGCCTACAGCCTCGGCCACGGCACGAACGACGCGCAGAAGACCATGGGCATCGTGGTCGGCCTGCTGTTCTCGGCGCAGGCGGCGTTCAAGGACTTTCCGCTGCGCTTTCTTCACATCACTACGATGTCCGTGATACCACTTTGGGTGATCCTCTGGGCGCACGCGGCGATCGCTCTGGGGACACTCTCCGGTGGGTGGCGGATCGTTAAGACCATGGGGCAACGCATCACCAAGCTGCGTCCCTACGGAGGCTTCTGCGCCGAAACGGCGGGGGCGACGTCGATCTTCATTGCATCTGCCTTCGGCGTTCCCGTCTCCACCACGCACACCATCACCGGCGCCATCAGCGGCGTCGGTGCGACCCAGCGGATCTCGTCGGTGCGATGGGGGGTAGCCGGACGCATCGTCTGGGCGTGGATTCTCACCATCCCGATGGCCGCCGTCATGGCGGCGGTGAGCTACCTGATCGTCCACGCGGTCACCGCGTGAGAGAGGAGCCGGGACGATGGCGAAGCTGACCGAGCAGGAGATCGTCGAGCGCCTGAAGACCCTGCGAGGCTGGACGCGGGACGAGAACGTGATCCGGAAGAGTTTCACCTTCCCCAGGTTCGCCGACGGGATCCGCTTCGTGGACCGGGTGGCCGTGGCTGCCGACGCGCTGGACCACCACCCCGACATCGACGTCCGCTACACCACGATCACGATGGCGCTCTCGACGCACAGCGCCGGTGGGTTGACCCGCAAGGACTTCGATCTGGCGGAGCGGATCGAGCGGGAGACGCGCTAGGCGCCTTCCCGCTCCTTGGCGGCCTCCAGGCTCACCATTCTCGTCTCGCCGAGGTACGTCGTGACCGGCGCATCCTCCAGGGTGGACAGCTTCTTCAGGTCTGCCCCGATGCGGTTGGCCATCTCGAGGATGGTCTCGATGCCGGCTCGATCCTCGGACGAGAAACGGCTGGCCCCAGTCCTGAGGAGCCCCGCCTCTCCGACGATCGCGGCCAGCGCGTTGTTCACTTCGTGCCGGATCGTCACGGCCACCTCGCCGATCGCGGCGAGGCGCTCGGCCTTGATCAGGCGCTGGTAGTAGTCGTGGAGCTGCTGGGACAGCCATCCCACGGCAATCGCGAGGAACCCGTAGGAGATGTAGCTCGGCAGGATGACGTCGGGGTTGATGGGCATCAGGTTGAGCTGCAGCACGAGCTGCACGGCGATGTAGAGCACCGTCCCCGCCACCAGGCCCGACAGCGCACCGAGCATGCCGTAGTGCAGGGAGAGGATGAACGCCGGCGCCAGCGTCGTGAGCCACGACAGTTCGCGATACATCCCCTCGCCCGGCGGGAGCAGCTCCATCATCACGATGGGAATCAGGTACGCGAGCGCGCAGTACAGTGCCCAACGCCGGGGCAGCGGCGGCCGGTGCGCCATCTGCGGGAAGCCGATGACGAACACCGGCCTGAGGTACCAGGGCGTTGGGCGCGGGGCATCCATCGTCGTCACTCGGAGTGAAGGGTGAGCAGTCGGAGTTCCGTCATTTCCTCGATCGCGTAGCGGACGCCTTCGCGCCCCAGGCCGCTGGCCTTGGCGCCGCCGTACGGCATCCGGTCCATGCGCCAGGTCGGTACCTCGTTGCCCATCACCCCTCCCACGTCGAGCCGGTCCCAGGCACGCATCAACCGGGAGAGGTCACGGGTGAAGATCCCGGCCTGCAGGCCGTAGGGAGAGGCGTTCACCAGGTCCAGGGCGTCGTCGAAGGACCGATACGCCGTCACGGTGGTGACCGGGGCGAAGACCTCCTCGCAGTTCACCCGCTGCTCCGGCCGGGTGCCGGTGAGGACGGTGGGCTCCAGAACGGCGCCCCGCCGTCCCCCGCCCGTGACGACGGTGGCGCCCTCGCCGACCGCCTCGGCGATCCACGCCTCGGCGCGTCGCGCGGCGGCCTCGTCGATCATCGGGCCGACGTCGGTGGCGGGGTCGAGCGGATCGCCGACCCGGAGCCTGCGGACCTGGACGGCGAAGGCGTCGAGAAAGTCGGCGTACACCCGCTCGTGAACCAGAATGCGCTGCACCGAGATGCACGACTGGCCGGCGTAGCCGTAGCCGCCCGCGGCGCAGGCCTCGGCGGCGCGAACCAGATCGGCGTCGGGCTCGACGATGACGCCCGCGTTGCCGCCGAGCTCGAGGGACACGCGCTTGGTGCCAGCCTCGGCCCGGATGGCCCACCCGGCGCGCGCGCTACCCGTGAAGCTGATCATCCGGACCCGGTGGTCCGTGATCAGGCGGCGCGCCACGTCGAGATCGCATGGCACGACGTTCACGGCGCCCGATGGATAGCCGGACGCCGCCACCAGGTCGGCCAACATCAGCGTCGCGAGCGGATCCTGGGGCGGCGGCTTCAGCGTCATCGCGGCGCCGCAGGCGATGGCCGGCGCGATCTTGTGGGCCGCCAGCAGCACCGGGAAGTTGAACGGGGTGATGGCCGCGATCGGTGACACCGGCCAGCGTCGGGTGAAGCCGAGCCGGCCACGGCCGGCCGGGAGCACGTCGAGCGGGAGCACCTCACCGCCGATGCGCGTGGCCTCTTCGGCGGCGTCCCGGAAGACGAAGCTGGCGCGGTCGATCTCGCGCCGGGCCTGTCCGATGGGCTTGCCCGCCTCGCGCGCCACCAGGGTCGCGAAGGCGGTCCGCTGGGCATCGAGGCCGTCGGCAATGCGCCTGAGGCACGCCGCGCGCTCGTACGCCGGCAGGTGCCGGCACTCGTCCGCGGCCGCGACATTGGCCGTGATCGCAGCATCCAGGTCGTCGGGGGAGGCGAGCGGATAGGTGCCGACTTCGGCGCCGTCGTAAGGCGAGCGCACCGCCGCCGTGGGCGCGGCCGCGCGGCGCTCGTTTTCGGTGTTCACCCTGCTACCATAGGCGCGCCGCCGGGCCCCGTCAACGCGACCGCCCGCGGCGGGCGCGTGCGAGCGGTCGGGCCGCGGTCAGCGGTACGGCGTGCCGTCGACCAGCACCTCGGCGATGCGCTCGGCCGTGTGTCCGTCCCAGCGCTCGATCGTGGTGAAGCCGTGCGAGCCGGCCGCGCCGGCCGCCCGGGCCGCCGAGAGGATCGCCTCGCGCCGCGGAGCGACCAGCCGGTTGGTGCCCTCGGTGCAGGTGATGGGCCGCTCGGTCGATGGGCGCACCGTGAGGCATGGCACCCCGAGATAGGTGGTCTCCTCCTGGATCCCCCCCGAATCGGTCACGACCAGGCCCGCCGAGAGCTCGAGGCTCAGCAGCTCCAGGTAGGGCAGCGGGTCCAGGAAGTGGAGCTGCGTGCCTGCCGGCGGCGTCCATCCCGCGCTGCGGATGCGCCCCCGGGTGCGGGGGTGGACCGGAAAGAGCACGGGGGCATCGCTGCTCAACGCCACCAGCGTCTCGAGCAGCTCCGCCAGCGTTTCCTGCGAGTCGACGTTACCCGGCCGGTGCAGGGTGACGAGGACGTAGCGCTTCCCGGCCACGCCGTGCCGCCGCGGGGCGTCGACCGCGCGCGCCGCATCGAGCGAAGCGACCAGCGAGTCAATCATGATGTTGCCGACGAAGTGAATCCGGTCGTCCGGCACCCCCTCGGCACGGAGGTTGGCGATCGCGTCGCGGGAGGGGGTGAAGAGCAGATCGGCGAGCCGGTCCGTCACCACCCGGTTGATTTCCTCCGGCATCGTCCAGTCCCGACTCCTGAGGCCCGCCTCGACGTGACCGACGCGAATGCCGAGCTTGGCGGCGACCAGCGCGGCGGCGACCGTCGAGTTGACGTCCCCATAGACCAGCACGAGGTCCGGCTTCACCGTCTGGCACACCGGCTCGAAGCGGAGCATGATGGCGGCGGTCTGCGCGGCGTGGGTCCCGGAGCCGACGTCGAGGTTGTGCTGCGGCCGAGGGATGCCGAGTTCCTGGAAGAACGTGTCGGACATGTCGGCATCGTAGTGCTGGCCCGTGTGCACGATCACGTGCTCGACCGTGGGGCGACGGGCCAGCGCCCGGGCGAGCGGCGCCAGCTTCATGAAGTTCGGGCGTGCGCCGACGACCGAGAGCAGGGTCAGGTGCGCCAAGGCGCCAGGCCTGTCAGCGCGTCACGCCGGCGGGCACGCGCGCGCCGGAGGGAAGGCAGGTGATGCGACCGCGGCTGATGAGGTGTCCATCCGGTGCAGCATAACGCGGGGCAAAGTCGCCGCGCTACTCCACCGTCACGCTCTTGGCGAGGTTGCGCGGCCGGTCCACGTCACAGCCGCGCAGCACCGCGATGTGGTACGCCAGGAGCTGGAGCGGAATCACCGTGACCACCGGCGAAAGGAGTCGATGGGTGATGGGCACCCGAAGCTGGCGCTCGACCAGGCCACCCAGATCGTCCGCGCCCTCGCTGGTCACGGCGACGATACGCCCGCCGCGCGCCCGCACCTCCTGCATGTTGGAGCGCACCTTCTGAAAGACCTCGTCGTCCGGCGCGACGAACACGACCGGCATCTCCTCGTCGATGAGCGCGATGGGGCCGTGCTTCATCTCGGCGGCGGGGTAGCCCTCCGCATGGATGTAGCTGATCTCCTTGAGCTTGAGCGCGCCCTCGAGGGCGACGGGGAAGTTCACGCCCCGCCCCAGGTACAGCGCGTTCGGTGCCGCCGAATAGCTCTGGGCCAGCTCCTTCAGGCACGGCTCCAGCGCCAGGGCGGCACGCACCTTGTCGGGCAGCTGAGCCAGCTCGAGCACCAGACGCTGGCCCTCCTCCAGCGAGAGGCCGCGTTGCCTCCCGAGGTAGAGTGCCAGCAACAGGAACGCGACCACCTGGGACGTGAAGGCCTTGGTCGAGGCGACACCGATCTCCGGGCCCGCGTGGAGGTAGATCCCGCCGTCCGCCTCCCGCGCGATGGTGCTCCCCACGACATTGACGAGGCCCACCACGCGCGAGCCCGCCGCGCGGGCGGCCCGTATGGCCTCAAGCGTGTCGGCGGTTTCGCCGGATTGGGACACGGCGATCGTCAGCGTCCCCGGAATCCGCAGCTGCCGGCGATACCGGTACTCCGAGCCGTATTCGACCTGCACGGGGATGCCGGTCAGCTCCTCGAGGACGTGCCGGCCCACCAGCCCGGCGTGCCACGACGTGCCGCAGGCGACGATCACGATGCGCGAGATCTCGCGGCACGCCTCGGGAGGCAGGTTGAGGCCGTTGAGACGAGCCGTGCCCTCCTCGAAGAGCAAGCGCCCGCGTAAGGTGCTGCGCACCGTTTCCGGCTGCTCACAGATCTCCTTGAGCATGAAGTGGGCGTGGCCGCCCAATTCGATGGCCTCGAGGTCCCACTCGATGTCGTCGACGCAGCGCTCCTGCTCCCGCTCCTCGTGATCCAGCACGCGATAGCCGTCGGGCGTGAGGACCGCGACGTCGCCGTCGTCGAGATAGACCACCGAGCGTGTCTGGCCCAGCACGGCCGATGCGTCCGACGCGACGAAGTACTCTCCGTTGCCGACGCCGATGAGCAGCGGCGAGCCCTGTCGGGCCACCACGACCTTGTGCGGCTCCGCCGACGTCATGGCCGCCAGGCCGTAGGTACCCTCGACGTGCGAGAGGGCCGAGATGACCCGCTCCTCGAGCGTGGCGCCGCTCGCCTCCTCAATGAGATGCGCGAGCGTTTCGGTATCGGTGTCCGATGCGAAGACGTGTCCGTTGCGCTGCAGCCGAGTGCGCAGGACATCGGCGTTCTCGATGATGCCGTTGTGAACGACGGCGAGGGTCCCGCGGCAGTCCTGGTGCGGGTGCGCATTCCTCTCGGTCGGCGCGCCGTGCGTCGCCCAGCGCGTATGCGCGATGCCGTTCACCCCATGGACGGGCTCGGCCTCGAGCCGCTCGCGCAACCGCGCGACGCGGCCGGCCAGCTTGCTGACGATGAGTCCCTTGCCGTTCTGGATGGCCACACCCGCCGAGTCGTAGCCACGGTACTCGAGGCGCAGCAGTCCCTCGAGCAGCAGCGGCCCGGCCTCCCGCTTCCCGGTATATCCGACGATGCCGCACATGTGCTAGCCGTCCTTGCGAGTGGTTCCAAGCAGGAGCCGCGTGTGAGAAGCGAGACCGAACTGCCCGAGCAGCCGCAGCGTCTCGCGGAACGGTGCCGCGGGCTCGTCGACGAGAAGCGCGACGCCGCACCTCTCGCAGCGATGCTCGGCGCGCGTCCCGTCGTTCCTGGAGGGGCCCGGCGTGCTCGGGCTTTCGCTGAATGGCACTCCCAATCCGTCGAACCCACACCAGTTGCACGGCATCGTGGTTCCCCGCGATCGCAGGTGAGTGCCAGTCGACAACCCTGAGGGGGGCGTCGCGCGCTACGTGCCGAGCAGATATCAAGATCGAGGCCGGGGTATTCGTCGCCGAGAGATCCCGAGGTTCCAGCCTGTTTGCGGGCAACCACTTGGAACAGGACAACGCGGCGAATCAGGTGGCCGTAATGGCCGGTTTCTCGTTGCGCCGTCGCGTCAGAATCCGCGAATCTGTTGTCCATGCGCAGCGATTTGCATCGAAGAGCATCGGCGCTGTACGAGGTAATGCGTTGTCGTCATGGCGATTAGCCGGCCAGCCGTTCGGCGCACGAGTTCTGCGGACGTACGGGCGGGTCGCGGAAGTGCGGCCGACCCACGGCGCCTCGTGCCTTGTGGTCTTCCGGTGTCCGAGACCACGCAGCTACCTTTACCGGGACAACGATGCCGGAGCTTAAGTTGCGCAGTCATCCACCGCTGGTCCTGATCGCGAGTAGTCAGGAATGGCACGCCCGGTCGTTGGAGAGCATCCTCGGCCCCCACGGCTACGCGGTGGTGCGCGCGTACACGGGGAAGCAGGCGCTCGAGCGGGCGCGGAGCGCGCGCCCCGACCTGGTGATCGTCGACGCCGACCTGCCGGATCTGGATGGAATCGAGGTCTGCCGCAACCTGCGCGACGACCCGCCGATGAGCGCGAGCACCCCCATTCTCATCACCGGCTCCGGGCAGCCGACTCGCCAGCAGCGGCTCGCCGCCTTGCGCGCCGGGGCGTGGGATTACCTCACGCTTCCGTTCGATGGCGAGGAGCTGCAGCTGCGACTCGACGCGTTCACTCAGGCCAAGTTCGAGGCCGATCGGGCCCGCGAAGAAAGCCTGCTGGACGAGCTGACGGGGCTCTACAATATCCGTGGCCTGGCACGCCGGGCTCGCGAGTTGGGCTCGCAGGCGTTCCGGCAACACGAGCCGTTCGCTTGCGTCGTGCTCGCGCCGCACGTGGAGGCCACGGGAACGGACGCGGCCTCGGCCGAGGCCGCGGTGACCGCCGCGGTCACCCACATCGCCAAGACCCTGCGGGTGAGCGGCCGGGCGGCGGACGCCATCGGCCGGTTGGGTCCGACGGAGTTCGGAGTGGTGGCCCAAGGGGCCGACGCTGCGGGGGTGGTGAAGCTGGTTCAACGGCTCGTCGAGTCACTCGAATCCGGAGCGCTCGAGTCCGGCGGCACCGTCCCGCGCTTCAAGGTGCGGGCCGGCTACGACGCCGTGCCGAATTACTACGAAGCACCCATCGAGCCGGAAGACATGCTCGTTCGGGCGACGATCGCGATGCGTATGTCGCAGGGTGACGCCGGCGGCCAGTGGATCCGCCCGTTCGAGGGTAGCGTCACCAACTAGCGCCGCTTCGGGAGGCCTTCCCCGGGCCCCCTCTGCATTTCCTCGCGTTGTTGCGGCGGTGATGCGGCCGCCTCCAGGCCCCCATACCATGCCTCGCCTCGCTGGAAGTACGCGCGGAATCCGCAGGTCCGTCGCACCGGGTTCGAGCCCTGGGCGCCGCCGCTGGTAACGGGAGCGGGCAGGGCCCGGTTCGGATGCGTGAGGCTCTGGCGCAAGTCGAGAATTGTGGTTACCGTTGCGATGGCGCCACATAGCCGGTGTGTCCGAATCTGTCGCGTGGACACAACGAATCCACTCCGGGCCAGCTCTGGAGGACCGCAGCATGGCATCGACACTGGGTGCTCCGCAGTCCCCAGCCCGAGGCGAGCCCGACTCGATACCCCTCGTCGCCGCCGATCTGTCGATCAGCGCGGCCGACAAGGCGAGCGTGCGCATTCTGGTGGTGGACGACGAGCGAACGCTCCGCGAGAGCTGCAAGAGCGTGCTCGAGATGGACGGGTATCGCGTTGAGGTGTGTGGCCGCGGCGGCGAGGCGCAGGAGTTGGTGCGGCGCCGCATGTTCGAGATCGTTCTCGTCGACCTCTACATGACCGAGGTCTCCGGGATGGAGCTGCTGGAAGCCGCGCTGGCGGCTCGGCCGGAAACCATCGTCATCGTGATGACCGGCAACCCCAGCGTGGCCTCGAACGTGGAGGCGCTGCGCGCCGGGGCGTGGGACTACCTGCCGAAGCCTTTCTCAGCGACCCACCTGCAGATCCTGGTCGGACGGGCGACGCACACCATCCTCGTGGGGCGCGAATCCAGCGCGCAGAGCGAGCAGCTCGACCTGGAGGAGCCCCCCGGCGAGAAGAGCTCCGTCATCGGCGTGTCGCCGGTGTTCCGGCGTGCCATGGACCTGGCGCGACGCGTGGCCCCGACCGACGCGTCCGTGTTCATCACGGGCGAGAGCGGGACGGGCAAGGAGATGATGGCGCAGTTCATCCACCGGCACAGCCGCCGGAGCAGCCGCCCGATGGTGGCCGTCAACTGTGCGGCGTTGCCCGAAGGGCTGCTCGAGTCGGAGATGTTCGGCCACGTGAAGGGGGCGTTCACCGGAGCGGTGAAGGACAAGCCGGGGCTGCTGGAGGCCGCCAACGGCGGCACGCTCTTTCTGGACGAGCTGATCGACATGCCGAAGTCGATTCAGGCGAAGCTGCTGCGCGTCATCCAGGACGGCGTCGTGCGGCGCGTGGGCAGTTCGGCCACCAACGCCGTGGTGAACGTCCGGTTCATCGCGGCCGCGAACCGGGATCCGGAGCAGGCCACGAAGGACGGATTGCTGCGCGAGGACCTCTACTACCGCCTGCGCGTGGTGCCGGTGCATCTCCCGTCGCTTCGCGAGCGTCAGCAGGACGTGACGCTGCTGGCCAACCATTTCCTGCAGCACTTCTGGAAGCGCCATCGCGGCCAGACGACCTCGGTGCCCAAGCTGACCGAGCCGGCGATCCGAGCCCTGTGTGCGCACCCGTGGCAGGGGAACGTCCGCGAGCTGCAGAACGCCATCGAGCATGCGGTGGTGTTGCTCGAGCCGGGACAGGAGATCCAGCCGGAAGACATTCCGTTCATCGGTGGCCAGCTGGGAGGCGCAAGCCAGGAAAGTGCGGCGCCCGTAGCGGGCGACGGCATGCTGGAGGAGAGCTACCACGCCGCGCGGGAGCGGGTTATCGCGTCGTTCGAGCGGCGTTACCTCACCTGGCTCGTGAACCACGTGGGCGGGAACATGTCCAAGGCGGCACGCGTCGCCGGCGTGGATCGGACGACGTTGTACCGCCTGATGGAGCGCCACGGGTTGCAGCGCGAGACGATCACGGTGCTGCCCGAGTGAGCGGAGTTCCGCACCTGCGTCGCTCGGACCGCCGGGAAGGCTCCAGCCGGATGCGGCCGGAGTCGGCGGAGGCCGAGCATGAAGCCACGGTGCGTACGGCGTTGGATGCGGTGGCCGCCCGCGTGCTGGGGACCTGGCGCGACGAGCGGGCCGACGCGCTCGACACGAGCGATGCCGCGGAGGCCCTGCGCTGGCTGGTCGAGGCCGTCGGCCGGGCGTTGAACGGCGAGGCCGTGCAGGGGCACGGTCCCGCGGCGACGGTGCTCGGCCGGCGCCTCCTCGAGCTGCTGCGCGCGGAGTTGCTGGTCCCCGCCGCCGACACCGAGTCAGTCCTGGAGGCGGACAACCTGCTCGCGGTCCTGCGCGCGGTCGAACAGGTGCGCGCGGCCGTGGATCCGGACTGGTCCCAGTCCTTCGGCTCGCGCCTGTCCGGGCCGGACGGCCTGGATCTCGTGGTCGAGGTCGCCCACGACCTCCGCTCGCCGATCACGTCCATCCTCTTTCTCGCCGAGACGCTGCAGCGCGGCCAGAGCGGCACGGTCAACGAGGTTCAGCACCGGCAACTCGGGCTGATCTACGCCGCCGCCCTCGGCCTGAGTTCCATGGCCAGCGACGTCATCGAGCTGGCGCGCGGCGGCAACCAGCTGGTCGAGAAGGAATCGGCACCGCTGTCCGTGAGCGCGATCCTCGAGTCGGTGAGCAACATCGTGCGCCCCATCGCCGAGGAGAAGGGGCTCAAGATCTCGCTCGCGCCGCCGGTGTCGGACCATCGGATGGGGCGCCCGTTAGCCCTGAGTCGCGTCCTCCTCAACCTCACCACCAACGCGCTCAAATTCACCGACCAGGGCAGCGTCAAGATCGTGGCGAAGCCGAAGGGCCTGACCCGGATCGAGTTCTCGGTGCGGGACACCGGGCACGGCATCACCGCCGAGGCAATGAGCAATCTCTATCAGCCCTTCCGCCGGTCGAGGGCGCGCGCCGGGCGCAGCGGGTACTACTTCTCCGGAACGGGCCTGGGGCTGTCCATGTGCCGCCTCCTGGTGGAGGCCATGGGCTCGGAGTTGAAGTTCGAGACGGAGGTTGGCCGAGGGACCAGATTCTACTTCGAATTGGAACTGCCGCCGGCCACCCATCTCTGAGCTGTGGCGGCCCCTCCACAGTAGGCGAATCCCCGCGACAACATAAATCACAATACGCTGATTCTCATTTAAGCTAACTCAGCTGCAGCACAACGTGATAGCAGGTAGCGCATCGGCGGCCTGCGGCGCGCACGCTCCTTGCCCATTCGACGTGGCAGATGACCTCCCTCAGGATGAACGACGTTCTGCTCGTGTGGGCCGAGCAAAGTGTGGCGTATGCGACGCCCGGCTCGCACCGTTACGAGGACCGCGCGCGCCGCGTGCTCAACCTCGCCGTGGCCGCCGTAGGCCTGATCATCTCGGCCCCACTGATGCTCGCCCTCGCGGCGCTCATCAGGCTCACGTCGCGTGGCCCCGTCTTCTACCGGCAAACCCGGGTGGGAATCGATCGCCGGTCGCCGTGGAACGACAGCGGCAACCACCGCCGCGTCGTCGATTTCGGCGGCAAGCCGTTCACGATCTACAAGTTCCGGACGATGCGCGCCGCCGGTCGCGAGGGGGAGCGCCAGGTGTGGGCAGCCCAGGACGACCCGCGGGTGACGCGGCTGGGCCGGGTCCTGCGCCAGTTCCGGCTCGACGAGCTGCCGCAGCTGGTGAACGTGCTGAAGGGCGACATGAACGTGGTGGGCCCGAGGCCGGAGCAGCCACGCATCTTCGCCGAATTGCGGACGCAGGTGCATCGCTACGCGGATCGTCAGCGCGTGCGGCCGGGCATCACCGGCTGGGCGCAGATCAACCACCATTACGACGAGTCCATTGAGGATGTGAAGCGCAAGGTCGCCTTTGACCTTGACTACATCTCCCGGCAATCACTCGCCGAGGACGTCAAGATCATGTTGCGGACAGCTCCGGCGATGGTGTTGCAGAAGGGCGCCATGTAACCGGTAACGCCGGTCGAGGGCATAGAGAGCGCCGGCTCCGGCAGGTTCGCGGAGCTGGCGTTCTCGTTTTCGGCGTCTAGGGGGCCACCGCCGTGGAGCGTCGGGTGGGCTCCCAGACGGGATTGAGCTGCCCGCGCAATGCCCTGAGCCAGGCATCCAGCGCGGCCACGATGCCCGAGACGAGGTAGGCGGGGACCGCCACGATGCGGGGCGCGCTGCGGCCCTCGGGCCAGACCCAGCCCGCCGCCGCGAACAGCAGGGGGACGACGAGGACCAGGGTCCCCACGACCGACCTGAGCGCCAGGGCCAGCCACAGCCACGCCAACCCGGTCAGGGCCAGGCCCCACGGCGCCAGCCAGCGGACGAGCTTGTGACTCGCCAGCATCCAGGCGAAGAGACCGTAGCGGAACGGATTCAGGAGCGCGCGCTTGTACCAGAGGGTCTCGAGACCGCGGGTGAGCGTGCGCACCTTGCGGCGATACTCCTGTCGCAGCGACGGGATGCGCGGGACGAAGCACACGGCCTCGCTCACCGATACAGCGCGGTAGCCGCGCTCCCGGGCGATGAGTGCGCAGGCGAAGTCTCGGCTGAGGGCGGAGGGGAAGAAGGTCAGGTGCAGTGGCTTCCGGATGGCGTAGAAGCAGCCAGAGGCACCGACGATCGAGCCCACCCGCGTCTCCAAGTCACGCAACCACATCTCGTACCCGACGTACCCGGACTCTCCGAGGTTGGCGTCCCGGTCCAGGCGCGCCACGCTCACGTCGCGGCCCGACGCTACGCCGACCGTGGGGTCGGAGAAACGGGCGATCAGCGGCTTGAGCGCATCGGCCGCAATGCGCACGGAGGCGTCGGTATTGACCACGATGTCGCCCCGCAGGTGCTGCTGGGCCGCGTTCTCGGCAGCCGTCTTACCCGCGCGCACCGGTACGCGCAACAACTCGACGCCGCGGTCCGCGTATCCGCGCACGATCTCGTCCGTCCGGTCGGTGGAGGCGTCCGACACGACCAGCACCTGGCGGCGGTCGGCCGGGTAGTCGGCGGCAAGCAAGGCGTCCAGGGTGGCAGCGATGGCCCGCTCTTCGTTGTAGGCGGGAACCGTAATGCTGATGCGGGGCCACTCCGCCGGCTCGTCGACCTGAAGCGCGCGACGTCGGAGCCGACTCATCAGCTTGAGTAATGCGGGGTAACCCAGGTACGCGTATGCCGCGATGCCAAGCCCGAAGACGATGCACCCGACCGCAAGGCGGTCGGTCACGAGGGCGGCAGGTTCATGGCTTCCCGTTCAAAGGCCCGCACACCTGTTTCACAGCACCTTGAAGAGCTGCACGATCGCGTACAACGAGACTGGCAGGCCGACGAGGTAGGAAATGAGTTGTGCCTGTCTCAGTGGGTCCTTGGCCTGCCCCAACGGAACGACGATACGGTCACCGGCCTGGAGGCCGAGCTCGCCGAGCGTTCGCCCATTCCGCATGGCTGCCTGGAGGGAGTCGGGTTGCCACAGCCGCTCGTTGCCCCGCTCGACGTACGCTTGAGCCAACTGCGCGTAGGGGAGAAGACCGCCCGCGGCCGTGATGGCGTCGGCGACCAGCGCGTCGGGCGGCAGGGCGTAGTAGCCGGGGCGCACGACGCCGTCCGTGACGGCCAGGCGCGTGAGCAGCACCACCTGAACCACCGCATCGCGGTACACGCTGTCCACGCTCGTCGTGATGCGGTCCTGCAGCTCGGAGCGTAGCACGCCCTGCAACGGCAGCGTGCCCACTACCGGCAGCACCAGCGCGGGGCCCGCCGTCACCGCGAACGTGTCCGACAGCGTCCTTTGGTCGGCCACCGTGAGTCGCACGCGGTCACCCGCCCGCATGTCCCCGTCCCGCAGGCGGGCACGGATCGAATCGACCGCAAGGGCGGTGGCCGCCCGCAACTCGGCGCTGTACACCGGGGACCGGGCGGCCGCCTGGTAGCGCGCCAGCAGCTGCACGAGCTGCTGCCGAGTGACGTCGGGAGAGTGGAAGTTCCACGGGTCACGCTGCTGCTGGGCCGCGGCAGGGCGCGCCGGGAGCATCGCACACAGCGCCGCCGCAGCGGCGATCCTGCACAGGCGTGGCGTGATCAGATCGTGGGACACGGGCTCACCTTTCCGTTTCCGCGGGCAGGCTCTTGGGCGCCGCGTCGCTGGGCTCTTCCTCGTTGGCCGTCTCGTATCCCGGCAGGTAGCCGTAATAGGCGTAGGTGCCGTACCGACCTCCGGGCTTCACGTCGTTGATGATGGCGCCGAGGACGCGAATCGGCAGCCGGCTCACGTCATCCAGCTTGGCCATCGCGAACTCCCGATCGGTGACGCCGGTGCGCAGGACCAGCACGATGTTGCCCGTGACCGCGCCGAGCACCAGGGCATCCACGCCGGCGCCGAGCGGGGCCGAGTCGATGATGATCACCCCGTAGACGCTGCGCAGGCTGATGAGCAACTGTGACATGGCCGCGGACGCGAGCAGCTCGGGGCCGGCATCCCGGCGCGCTCCGCCCCCGATGAACTCGACGCCCTTGATGGACGTGGTCTGCACGATGGCCTCGAGCGAGGCGCCACCGCTCAGGTAATCCAGCAGGCCGGGCTTCCGTTGCAGGGAAAAGACCCGGTGGAGGCTGCCGCGGCGGATGTCGGCATCGATGATGATGGTGCGATGGCCTGCGTCGGCGAACGACGCCGCCAGATTGGACGCGAGGAACGACTTCCCGTCGCCGCTTCCGGGGCTGGTAATCGTCGCCACCAGCGGCCCCGCAGCCCCGTAGGCGTGCTCGAGATTGAGGCGGATGGCGCGCAGCGCCTCGACCACGTGCGACTCGCCGGGGCCGCCGGCCCGCCGGCTGCCGTTGCGCAGGCGCGGTACGACGCCGAGGATCGGCAGCCCCATTTCCAGGCTGACCTGGTCCGGGTAGCGCACGCGACGATCGAGCTGGCCAAGCAGCAGCGCCAGCCCCACGCCGGCCCCGAAGCCGCCGAACAACCCGCCCACCAGGACCATCATCGCCTTGTTCTTGAGTGGCTGCTCCGGCGTCACGGCCCGGTCGAGGATGCGCACGTCCGGAATGCTGCTCACCTCCGCCAGGCGCGCCTCCTCGTAACGCTGCTGGAGCGTCGTATAGAGGTTCTCGGAGATGGCGACGTCGCGGCGCAACCGCGCCTCCTCGATGGCGCGGGACGGTATCTGCTGCAATTCGTGAGAGGCCGAGCCGATGCGGGAATCCAGGTCGCGCAGCTGCACCCCCAGCTCGGTGGCGAGCTTGCGTGCCAGGGTCGGCAGCGTCTGCTGCCGCAACTCCGCCAGCTCCGCCTCGGAGCGCTTCAACGGCGGGTAGGCGGCGCCGAACTGCAGGCGCAGGGCCCGCGCCTCGGCTTCCTTGCTCGCCAGCGACGCCAGCGCCTGGGTCAGCTCGGCCGACTGTCGCACCGACGGGATGGCCTCGAGCTCCATTGCGGCGATGTTCGAGTCGGGCTGCACCAGCGCCGAATCGATGGCCTGCCGGTCCCGGCCGAGCTGGTCGCGCTGGATCCGCATTTCGAAAAAGGCCCTGAACACCGGATCGCGCGTCTGCTCCAGCCCAGGCGTCACCGGTGACGCCTCTTCGGAAGGCAGCGTGATGGTGTGCACCCGGAACGTCTCGAGCGCGCGTTCGGCGCGTCCGAGATCTGCGTAGGACGAGCTCAACTGCTGCTGGAGAATAGAGCTCAGTTGGGTCAGCTTCTGGCGTTTCAGCTCGGCGGCGACCTCGACAAACCGGTCGGCCACGGCGTTCAGCGTCGTGGCGGTCGTCTTCGGACTCATGCCCGTGAGCTGGAGCCTGAGAAAACTGCCCTGCTGAGGCAGGATGGCGTTGAGGTTCGCCTGGAGCCGCAGCGCCGCGTCGCGCAGCGTCCACACGTGGAAGCGTATGGAACGTCCGGGTGTCAACTGCGCCGCCGTCGGCTTCCACAGGAATCCGAGCGCCGGACCGATGGAGTCGCCGACCTGCCCGGACTGAACCTGATGCTCTCCCACCGTCAGCGTGAAGTTGCGCCCGTCGCGCGACACGTCCAGACGGTAGTCGCCCGGCGCCATGGTCGACTTGAGCTGGAAGCTGTCGAAAACCGGCCGGTCTACCGCCAGGCGCAGCCCAAGAAAGAGCCGTTGCTGGCGGACCGTCTCGTCGAGGACGGCGAACGATCGCAGCAGATCGACCCAGGAGGCCCACTGCAGCAGCTCGGCTCCCTGGATCGGGCCCGTCTGCCTGGTACCCGCCTGCGCGTCCTGCTGGATCCACAACGTGGCCTGGGCCATGTACTCGCGCGCCACGAACCGGGACATCGCAACTCCCGCCGCGGTCCCGACGACAGTGAGAATGACGATCAACCACTTGTGCTGCACCAAGGCGGCCAGGTAGCGGCGAACGTCGGTCGATTTGCGGTCCTCGTCTCCCCACCCGGCGGGCGCGGCGTCCGACGGGTACTCAGCGCGCACGCTGCTGGCTATCGCAGGCAGCGGCCGCGGCACCAGAGGCTGATCTGAAGGAGAGCTCTCTCTCACGGGCTTGCTCACCGGCATGTGGTAGATGTAGCGCTGTAATCTAGAGGTAGCGGTGCATTTCGTATACCACTCCCAGGGAGTGGGGACGCCAGCATCCGCACAGGCCAGGCCGCAGGAAGCTCGGTCGCCGGCGATGCCGCACGTCGCACCGCACTGTGGCGCAGCCACAACACCGACGTCGCGGCCGCTACAGGTCGCTCACTTGGGCTCTCCTCTCCTAACCCAACACCGGACAAGCGGTTCGAAGAGGCTGGCTCGGCGAGGGAAGCGCTCGTATGGGACTTGCCTGTTCACAGGTACGATGTCTCCTTCGCTACGGCCACGTTGACTGCTCCCTCCCGCGGCGTCGGGGTTGGGCGTATGTCCCAATTCCCGCGCAGGCAGCGCGGCGGGCGCTTGACGTGGCCGTGGCGGCCAACGGGCTGCGAGTCGTCGCGCCCGTCCTGGCGCTGATCGCCTCTCCAAGCGGGCTCCCGCCTCGGGAGCCGGGCATGTTCCGTCCAATCGGGTTCAACATCGAGCGGCGTCGTGGCCGTTCTTCGCACCTGGCCACTGATCGGCCGGCGGCCGGCCGAGGCGTGACCGGCCGACCGGCGCGCGCGTATCCGTGGGCGCCACCGCGCCCTGGCGCAGCCGACGGACGCCGGTTATCCCGTGAGAGCATGCGCCATCCTGTTGGCTCGTTTCCGGTACTGGTGTGACCTCGGCCGTGGGTCCCCGCGTCATCCGGCCCCGGACCGGGCGGAACGTGATCGTCATGTGGCTGGCGTTCGCGTTCAACGTGGGCGTCAGCTTCTTCCTTTCTCCCTTCATCGTGCACCGACTCGGCAACACGGCCTACGGGATCTGGGTGCTGCTGGGGTCGCTCGTCGGCTACATGGGCCTCCTCGACCTCGGGGTGCGGGGCGCGGTGATGCGCTATGTGGCGCGCCACCACGCCCGCCACGAGGACGAGGAAGCGGGCCGGATCGCGTCGGCGGGGCTGGTAATCTTCGGCGCCGCGGGCCTGGTCGGCCTGAGCGCGTCGGCGGTCGTCGCAGTGCTGCTCGACCGGATCTTCAAGATCCCGGCGGACATCGTTCCGGTGGCGCGCGCCGTGGTGCTGATCGGCGGCCTCAACATCGCGACCTCCCTGATCAGCGGGGTGTTCGGCGGAACCGTAGCCGCCATGCAGCGCTTCGATCTCAGCAGCATCACCGACATCGTCGTCGGCGCCATCCGCACCCTGGCGATCGTCTTGGCCCTGTACGCGGGCGCGGGCCTGCTGGGCCTCGCGCTCGTCCAGCTCGGATGCACGGCACTCCAAGGAGCCATTCAGTACGCGATCACCCGCAGGCTGTATCCCCAGCTGAGACTTCGGCTGCGCGGCGTCGATCGCACCCGCATCCTGACGATCATGACCTTCAGCATCTTCTCGAGCCTGCTGCAGGTGTCCGGGCTGCTGATCTTCTCGGCTGACTCCATCGTCATCGGCACCTTTCTTCCGGTCGCGACCATCACCTTCTTCGCCATCGCGGCGTCGCTCACCGACTACACCCGTTCGATCCTGAGCGCCATCTCGCAGACGATCACGCCGCGCGCCAGCGCGCTGGAGGGAGTCGGCGCATCGGGCGAGCTCGAGCGCGTCATCGTGCGGACGGCGGCGCTCGCGACGTACATCGCACTCCCGGTCACGCTGACCTTCATCGTCCGCGGGCACTCCTTCCTCGGGCTGTGGATGGGGCCGAGCTACGCCGACCAGTCGGGGCGGGTCTTGACCATCCTCTCGGTCGCACTGTCGTTCGCGGCTGCCCGGCAGGTGATCGGCGGCGCCACGATCGGCATGAACCGTCACCGCCAGCTGGTGCCGTTCTACCTGGCGGAAGGGGTCATCAATCTCGGGGCCAGTCTCTACTGGGTTCGCACCATGGGGATCGATGGCGTGGCGCTGGGGACGGCGGTGCCGAACCTCGTCACCACCCTGGTGGTCATCCCCTGGCTGGTTCGGCGACTGCTCGGCACCCGGCTGCGCGACGTGTGGGCCCGTTTCTGGTTGCGCCCGCTCGCGGCCATGCTCCCGTTCATCGCGGTGACCTACGCCATCGAGCACACGTGGGCGGCCCACGGCCTGCTGACGTTCTTCGCCGGCGTGGCGGCCGCGCTGCCGGTCGCCGCCGCCGGCGCGTGGTTCATCGGTCTCTCGGGCAGCGACCGGAGGGAGTACGCGTCCTACCTGCGCCGCCTCCGGCTGCCCACGGCCAGCAGCAGCTGAGGCCGGCGTGATGATAGGAACGGGCGTGACGTGCGTAAGCCTGGTCACCAAGTGGACGGCCGTAGGCGGGCTGTGCGTCGGGGCGCTGGGTGCCGGCGCCTTCGCCACCGGCTCGACCCCTCCGAGCCGCTCACCGAGCGCGTCCTCGCCCTCCGGCGGCTACGCGTATCCGCTCAAGGTCGGACCGACGGGGCGTTATCTCGTCGACCAGGCCGGCAGGCCATTCTTCCTGGTCGGAGATGCGGCCTGGTCGCTCATCGCCCAGTTGTCCGATCAGCACGCCGAGGCGTATCTGGCCAACCGGCAGCAGCTCGGCTTCACCGCGGTGCTGGTGAATCTCATCGAGCACGAGTTCGGCACGCGGGCGCCCGCCGACTTGTACGGCCTCAGGCCCTTTACCGGGAGAGCCTTCGCGACGCCGAACGAGGCATACTTCGCCCACGCCGACCGCGTCATCCGGTCCGCGGCGCAGCAGGGGCATCGTCGTGCTGTTGGCGCCGGACTACCTCGGCTACGCCTGCGGGAGCCAGGGCTGGTGCGCCGAGACGCGGGCGGCCACGGTCGCGGAGATGCGGGAGTGGGGTCGCTACGTCGGCAGTCGATACCGGGACGACGACAACGTCATCTGGGTCATCGGAGGAGACGTCGATCCCGCGCCGGTGTTGGCGAAGACCCAGGCGATGGTGGACGGGATCCTGTCGGCCGACACCCGCCACCTCTTCACCGCCCACAACGCTCGGGGGCAGATGGCCATAGCTCCCGTGGAGCGGCGCCACCTGGCTAGCGGTCAACGACACCTACACCAACGGCCTGGAGTACAGCTACGCCGAGAGCGCGTATGCCGTAGCGCCCGCACGGCCCTTCTTCCTGATCGAGGCGAAGTACGAGAACGACCCGGGCATCACGCCCCAGTCGCTGCGGGCCCAATCGTATTGGACCGTGCTTTCGGGCGGTTTCGGGCACGTCTTCGGCAACTGCCCCATCTGGAGCTTCGGGACCTCCCCGGCCTTCTGCTCGTCGACCAACTGGGAGGCCGCACTGAGCGGCCAGGGCTCGCTGAACATGAGCTACTTCCGGAAGCTCTTCACGACGCGCCACTGGTACAGCCTGGTGCCGGACCTGACCCACGTGGCCCTCACCGCGGGCTACGGCACGTTCGGGGGGAACGACTACGCGACCGCGGCGTACGCTGCCGACAGCTCGTCGCTCATCGTCTACCTGCCCACGTCCCGCACGGTCGGCGTCAGTGGCAGGCATCTGGCCGGCAGCGCGATGAAGGCCTGGTGGTACGACCCCGGCACCGGCCGCGCGAGCCTCGCCGGGATCTATCCAACCAGGGGGACGCGAGAGTTCACCCCGCCCGGCAGCGGCGACTGGGTGCTCGTGCTGGACAGCCGGCGATTCAACTTCGGCGCGCCGGGCGGCGCGCCGCCATCGACCTCGGAGCGGCCCGCCGGCGCGCGGCGGGCGTCGTCTCCCCGGGGCGCGGCCGCGCTCGGGTCCGGCCTCGCGCGGCCGGCGGGGCGGCCGTGAAGATGTTCTGCGGCACGGGGGCCGCACCCGAGTTGACGACCTGCGAGCCGGCGCCGTACCTTCGGGCGGAAAGCGCCGTCATTGACCCCCTGCGTCCTCGTCGCAGGCACCATTCATGATGACTGACTCGACCGGCGGTGGGATCCTGCGCCCACTGGTCTCGATGGGTGTGCCGGTATACAACGGCGAGCGGTTTCTCGCGCGAACGCTCGATTCCCTGCTCGGTCAGACCCTGGTCGCACTTCGAGCTCATCATCTCGGACAACGCCTCGGCCGACGGCACGCAGGCCATCTGCGAAGACTACGCGCGCCGGGACGGACGAGTCCGCTATGTTCGCCAACCCACGAACATCGGCGGTCCGCGCAACTGGAATGCGGTCGTGCACGAGGCCAGGGGCGTGTTCTTCAAGTGGGCGTCCGCGAGCGACTATTGCGAGCCGCGGATGCTCGAGAAATGCGTCCACGTGATGCAGGCGGAGCCGGACGTGGTGCTGTGCCACGGCCTGACCCAGCTGGTGGAGGAGAACGAGCATCCGATCGAGGTCTTCCAGGGGGACGCATCCTTCGACCAGGACCGTCCCAGCGAGCGTTTCGCGCGGGTCCTGGAGCTGATGACGCTCAACAACGCCCAATCCGGGGTGATCCGGCTCGACGTGCTGCGCCGCACCCGGCTCGACCGGCTCTATCCCTCGGGTGACATGGCGCTGATGGCGGAGCTGGCGCTGTACGGCAAGTTCCGGCTGATTCCCGAGGTGCTGCTGTTCCGGCGCATGGCCCCGGGTACCTTCACCGCGTTCCTGAGCCCGGCGGAGCGGCGGGCGTTCCTCGATCCCAGGGCCAAGACGTCCGTGAAGCTGGTACGGACGCGACGCCACCTGGACAACATGCTCAGCATCACGCGCGCCCCCCTGCCGCTGCGCGAGAAGCTCCGCGCGTTCCGGATCGCCCTAAAGCTGGCACGGTGGGAACGGCTGACCATGTGGCGCGAGCTCCGATCAGTGGTCGGGCGCGCGCGCGGCACGGCATGACTCCCGGCTGGAGCGTGGGCGCGGGGCGCCTCCCTTCGAGGAGGATGTCTCCGCCGATCCCGGAGGTACGGCATGCGACGTGAGTTCTGGCGCGGCAAGCGGGTCCTCCTGACGGGTCACACCGGGTTCAAGGGGAGCTGGCTGTCGCTGTGGCTGCTGGACGCCGGGGCCTCCGTGACCGGCTACGCGCTGGAGCCGCCCACCACGCCGAGCCTGTTCGACCTCGCTCGGGTCGGCGCGGGGATGGAATCGGTGACGGGCGACGTGCGGGACTTGTCGCGCCTGGCCGATGTCGTCACCAGGACGCGGCCGGAGATCATCCTGCACCTGGCCGCCCAATCCGTCGTGCGCTATTCCTACGACCATCCTCTCGAGACGCTCGCCGTCAACGTCATCGGCACGGCCAACGTGCTCGAGGTCGCGCGGCTCTCGCCGGCGGTGCGCGCCGTGGTGAACGTCACCAGCGACAAGTGCTACGAGAACCGGGAGTGGGCGTGGGGATACCGGGAGAACGAGCCGATGGGAGGCCACGATCCCTATTCCTGCAGCAAGGGGTGCTCGGAGCTCGTGACGTCCGCTTACCGCAGCTCCTACTGTCATCCCGGCGCCCGTGCGGACCTGATGATCGGGAGCGGGCGGGCCGGGAACGTCATCGGAGGGGGAGACTGGACGGCGGACCAGCTGATTCCGGACACCATCCGCGCGTTTCTCCGTGGCGAGCGCGTGCGCATCCGGAACCCCGGCGCCGTGCGTCCCTGGCAGTTCGTGCTCGAGCCCCTCAACGGCTACCTGATGCTGGCCGAGAAGCTGTGGGAGGCGGGGGCGCCGTATGCCGCGGGCTGGAATTTCGGCCCACACGATGAGGACGCCAGGCCCGTGTCCTGGATCGTGGACCGGCTCGCGGCGCTGTGGGGGGCGGGAGCGGGCTGGGACCTGGATCAAGGGCAGCATCCACACGAGGCGCACTACCTGAAGCTCGATTGCTCCCGGGCGCGCGCCGATCTCGGCTGGTCGCCCCGGCTCGGTCTCCCGTCCGCGCTGGAGTGGGTGGCCGAGTGGTACGGCGCGTACCGGGATGCGCACGACGTTCGGGCGCTCACCCTGGCGCAGATCGCGCGCTGGGAACAGCTGGGAGCGGGGACCGCATGATCTTCACCGAAACGAAGCTCCGTGGAGCGTTCATCATCGACGTGAAGAAGATCGAGGACAGCCGGGGCTTCTTCGGGCGCTCCTGGTGCGAGAGGGAAGCGGCCGAGCACGGCCTCGCGACCAGGATGGTGCAGAGCAACATCTCGCTGAACGTGAAGAAGGGCACCCTGCGCGGCATGCATTTTCAGCGCACGCCGTTCGAGGAAGACAAGCTGGTCCGGTGTACGCGCGGGGAGGTCGTGGACATCATCATCGACCTGCGCCCGGACTCTCCCACGCACCGGCAGTGGGTCGCGGTGGAGCTCGCCGCGGAGACGCACCGGATGCTGTACGTGCCGAAGCGCTTCGGCCACGGTTTCCAGACCCTCGTCGACGGGTCGGAGGTCTTCTACCAGGTGTCGCAGTTCTACGCGCCGGACCACGCATCGGGCGTGCGCTACAACGACCCGGCGTTCGGGATCTCGTGGCCGCTCCCGGTGAGCGAGATTTCGGCGAACGACAGCGGCTGGGCGGACTACGCCGGACAGGGAACGACCTAAGACGGTCCCGGACCAGGGACCATTGGCGGCGGTGAGACATGGTGATCGTTGACACGCAGCTCAGCAAGCTCGAGGAAACCGGCACGCCGATTCGCATCGGGCTCGTCGGGGCGGGCGTCATGGGGCGGATGATCGCGCTCCAACTCCTCACCCCGCTGGTCGGCATGCGATTGGTGGCCATTGCCAACCGGACCGTGGCGAAAGCCGGGCGCGCCTTTGCCGAGGGCGGGGCGGCGGCGGCGCGGGAGGCGTACGCCCTCGACACGCTGCAGGCGGCGATCGAGGCGGGGACCCCCGCGGTCACCGACGACCCCGCGCTCCTGTGCCGGGCGGGGAACGTCGACGCGATCATCGAGGTGACCGGGACGGTGGAATTCGGCGCCACCGTGGCGCTGGAGGCCATCCGCAACCGGAAGCACGTCATTCTGGTCAATGCCGAGCTGGACTCGACGCTCGGGGCGATCCTGAGCGTGTACGCGCAGCGGGCCGGCGTGGTGATCACCAACATCGACGGCGACGAGCCGGGCGTGGCCATGACGTTGCTGCGCTACCTCAAGACGCTCGGCTTCCGTCCGGTGGGTGCGGGGAACCTGAAGGGGATGATCGACCCGTACCGGACGCCGGAGACGCAGAAGGATTTCGCCGCCAAGTACGATCAGAACCCGGCCATCGTCACGTCGTTCGCCGACGGCACGAAGCTGTGCATGGAGGAAGCGATCCTGGCCAACGCGAGCGGCTTTCGCGTCGGCAAGCGGGGCATGTACGGGCCGAAATGCGCTCACGTCAAGGAAATCGCCAAGCTCCTCCCGGCGGAGCAGTTGCTCAACGGCGGCTTGGTGGATTACGCGCTGGGGGCGGAGCCGTACACCGGTGCGTACGTCATCGTGCACGAGCTGAACCCCCTCAAGCAGAAGCACCTCGGCTACCTCAAGATGGGCGATGGTCCGTTCTACGTGTTCTACACGCCGTACCATCTCCCGCACGTGCAGCTCCCGTCGACGGTCGCGAGGGCCGTGATATTTCACGACGCGACGACGGTTCCGGCGGCGGCGCCGACGGTGGACGTGATCACGATCGCCAAGCGGGATCTCGATGCCGGCGAGCGGCTCGACGGCGTCGGGGGGTTCACCTGCTACGGCACGATCGACAACGCCCCGCTGGTGCGGGAGCAGAACCTGCTCCCGATGGGGCTCGCGGAGGGCTGCGCGACCGTCCGCCGCCTGGCCAAGGATACGCCCATCACCTACGCCGACGTGAGGCTGCCGGCCGGCCGCACCGCCGACCGCCTGCGGTCCGAACAGAACGCGCACTTCGCCTGAGCGCGCGCATTTCCCGAAAGGATCTTCCAGTGGATTTCACCAAGTCGCGGCGCCTGCAGCCCAAGTTCCACGCGCTCATCCCGGGTGGCTCGCACACCTACGCCAAAGGCGACGACCAGTTCCCCGAGCTCATGCCTCCCTACATCGTCCGCGGGAAGGGATGTCACGTCTGGGACGTGGACGGCAACGAGTTCATCGAGTACGGGGCCGGGCTCCGAGCGGTCACGCTGGGCCACGCCTATCCGTCCGTGATCGCCGCCGCGGCGAAACAGATGGAGTCCGGCGCGAACTTCATCCGGCCGGCCACGATCGAGCTCGACTGCGCGGAGCAGCTCCTCGGCCTCATCGACGGCGCCGACATGGTCAAGTTCGCGAAGAACGGATCGGACGCGAACAACGGCGCGATCCGGCTGGCGCGAGCCTACACGGGCAGGGACATGGTGGCCATCTGCCAGGACCACCCCTTCTTCTCGGTGGAGGACTGGTTCATGGGGACCACCGCGATGAACGCGGGCATCCCCCAGGTGGTCCAGGATCTGACCGTCAAGTTCGCGTACAACAACGTCGAGAGCCTGAAGGCGTTGTTCGACCGCTACCCGAACCGGATCGCGGCGGTGATCCTGGAGCCGGAGAAGGAGAAGGAGCCGGTCGACCGATTCCTGCACGAGGCCCTGCGCGTGACCCACGAGCACGGGGCGCTGTTCATCCTCGACGAGATGATCACCGGATTCCGGTGGCACCTCCAGGGAGCGCAGAAGCTCCACGGCATCGTGCCGGACCTGTCGACCTTCGGCAAGGCGATGGCCAACGGCTTCGCCCTGTCGGCGCTGGTCGGCAAGCGGGAGTTCATGCGCCTCGGGGGGCTGGACCACGACAAGCCACGCGTGTTCCTGATCTCCACGACCCACGGCGCGGAAGGGCACGGCCTGGCGGCCGCCATGGAAACGATGCGGATCTACCGCACGGAGCCGGTCATCGCCACGCTGTGGCAGCGCGGTGAGCGGCTGGCCAACGGTATCCGGGCGGCGGCCCGCGATCAACATGTCGAGGAGTACGTGCCCATCCTCGGGAGGCCCTGCTGCCTCGTCTATGGGAGTCGCGACGCGGAGCAGAAGCCGTCCCAGCCCCTGCGCACGGTGCTCATCCAGGAGCTCATGAAGCGGGGCGTCCTGGCATCGTCGCTGGTGGTGAACTACTCGCATACCGAGGCGGACATCGACCGGACCGTGGAGGCGTTCCACGGGGCCCTGGGCGTCTATCGCAAGGCGCTCGACGAGGGGGTCGACAAGTATCTCGAAGGCCGCCCGGTGAAGCCGGTTTCGCGCAAGTTCAACTGACGCCGGGCGCGCCACCTCCGCGACGCTGCATCCGGCCGAGGTGGGCCGAGCGGCGCGCGGCGCCGGTGCCGCGCACCGCCTGTCGAAAGGCGCCGGGCGGCCATATTGTTCACGGTTCACAAACGACCACGCGCAGCTGAGGGGTGAGGGACCAGACCTCGAGGCGCGCCATGGCGGGAGGCTGATCGTGAAGGTGGTGCTCTTCTGCGGCGGGCTGGGCATGCGGATCCGCGATTACGCGGAAAACATCCCCAAGCCGATGGTGCCCATCGGCGATCGGCCGCTCATCTGGCACCTGATGAAGTACTACTCCCACTTCGGGCACAAGGAGTTCATCCTCTGCCTCGGGTACCGGGGCGACATGATCAAGCACTACTTCCTGAATTACGAGGAAGCCATCACCAACGACTTCGTGCTCCTCGGGGGCGGCCGGAACCGGGAGCTGCTCTCGTCGGACATCGAGGACTGGCGCATCACGTTCGTGGACACCGGCGCCTCGTCCAACATCGGGCAGCGCCTCGTGGCGGTGCGCAAGTACGTCGCCGGCGACGAGGTCTTTCTCGCCAACTATGCCGACGGCCTCTCCGACCTGCCCTTCCCCGAGCAGTACGCGCATTTCCGCAAGCACGACAAGGCGGCGAGCTTCGTGTGCATCAAGCCGTACCTGAGCTATCACGCGGTCGGTGCCCGGGAGGACGGCCTGGTGACGGGGTTCCGCAGCATCGTGGACGCCGGTGTGCGGGTCAACGGGGGTTTCTTCATCTTCAAGCAGTCCGTTTTCGATTACATCCGGGAGGGCGAGGAGCTGGTGGTCGAGCCGTTCCAGCGCATGATCAAGGATCAGCAGCTGCTGGCCTACAACTACGACGGCTTCTGGATCGCGGTGGACACCGCCAAGGAGAAGAAGCACGTGGACGACCTGTTCGCGGCGGGCCACCCGCCGTGGGAGGTCTGGAAGAACAGTGTCTCCGCCTATGCGCGGCCACAGCAATGGCTGTAGGGCCCGTGCCGCGCCAGGCGGTGCGGTAAGCGGCGGAGCTGCCGAGATCGACCCGCTCGTTCCCTGACGTCCGACGGCGCGCGGCGACCGCATTCGTGACGATCTCACCTCAGCTGCTGGCCGTGCTCCGTTGCCCCTATTGCGGCCACGGCGTGACCTTCCACGCTTCGCGCATTCCTCCCCTCGGCGCGGACGACTTCGGCATTCTCGACTGCGGGTGCCGCCTGCATCCCGTGGTGGACGGGATTCCGATCCTCCTCCGGTCGCCGGTCGGCGAATTCGAGCACCAGAGCGGAACCCTGGCGTCGGACGGTGCGATGCCGGAGCAGTTGGTGCAGCTGATTCGTACGGGCCACGAAGGCGCGGCGCTGTCGCGCTGCCTCGCGCATGCGCGCACGGCCGCTCGGCCGGCGGGACCAACCGGAGGGCGCTTGGCCCGCCGCGCGGCCCTGACGCGCCTCGGCCGCTGGCTGAGCGTGCGGCACGTTCGTGCGAGCGTGCTCTCCAGGCGTCGCCGTCTCAGCGCCTGCGACGTGTTGAGGTTCTTCTTCGGGGCAAACTCGCCCCTCGGCCAGCACATCGGCGACTACTTCGTGATGCGGTTCGGCCAGCCCCGGCACCTCGCAGCGCTCGCATTGCTGAGCAACGTGGCGGGGGGCTCGAAGCCGCTGCTCGACATCGCGTGCGGGGCCGGGCATTTCGAGCACTATCTGACGCGGCGCCGCGACCCCGCGTCCGTAATCGGCGTGGACATCAACTACGTCGAGCTGTGGATCGCGCGCCACTGGATTGCCCCGGCGGGCGACTTCGTGTGCTGTGACGCCCGCGATGGCCTGCCCTTCGCCGACGATGTCTTTGCCGCCACGTTCTGTTCCGACGCTTACCACTACATCCGGCGCCGCGATGCGCTGCTCAGCGAGATACGGCGCTGCGCCCCGGGTCGGATGGTCGTGCTCACGCGCGTCGGCAACGGGGCGGTCGGGCCCAACGAGGGGCAGGAAACCGACGTGCCCGGCTATGTCGACGAGATCGGGGAAGGGACGTTGCGGGTGTTCGACGAGGTCGGCCTGGTGCGGGACTACCTCGCCCGGCGGAACCCGCTCACGGCGTCACGCGACGACCTGGAGGAGGCGAGTCGAAGCAAGTGGTTGTCGTTCGTGTGGAACGGACCTCGGCGCGTCCGGAATCCGGCGTGGGAGGAGTCCGACTGGCCTCACGCCGTAGGCTCCCTCGGCCTGAACCCCATCTACGTGGCCACCCGCCTGCCGGACGGCACCATGGAGCTGCAGTTTCGCTTTCCGGGGATCTGGTATGCCTTCGAAAACGCCGCGATGCTGAGCTACCAGCCGCGGTCGCTGACCTTGACCCGGGCCGAGGCCGAGCAACTCGAGAGCGGCACCAACGAGCCGCTGTCGCTGGGTCTGCTTCGGAGGTTCGTGCTGCTCGGGATGCCCGAACGCTACGTGGGGAGCGCCGGCGGGGGGCTGTAGGGGCGGCTAGCCCGTGCCGAGAAACCCTGCCAGGGATACGAGCGTGCCCCGCACCAGCGGAGAGACGTCACCCCGCCCCGCGGACGGCACTCCCCCCGCCAGAGCGAGCAGCCGGTCGTACTGGGCCAGCAGCTCGTTGAGATCGCGTCCGCGCCGCTCGGCGAGGCCGGCGCGCACCGCCGCAAGCTGCGACACCATGCTCGTCACCCGGTCGAGCAGCGCGGGCCCGGTGAGTCCCTCCAGCCGAAGACACCACGGCCCGAGCCCCAGGTGCTCCATGAGATCACGCGTCTTGGGGTGGTAGGCGACGGCCACCGTGGGGATGCCCGACGCGAGCGCCAACAGGACGCCGTGATAACGCGTGGCGACCACGAGGTCGAACTGCTCGAGAATGTCGACCAGGCTCGATACGTCCGTGACCTCGGTCGCCGCCTCCACGGCGCGCGCGTCCTCCGGCGCCGCGGCGCCCAGCTGGCGGACGATGTCCCGAATCGGCTCCGGGTCCATGATGAACTGCGTGGGAAACAGTACCACGCGGTGGCCTTGCCGGATCAGGCCGCGCGTCAGCCAGACGTGCGCCTCCACGTAACGATCGTAAGGGGCACGATCCTGGATCTGCCAGTTGGCTCCGCCATAGAGGGACAGCGGATTGACGCCGACACACAACGCCCGCCCGGCTCGTGCGGGGGACGCCGTCACGGCGAGGCGGGGATGGCTGAACGCAAGATCCCGGACGAGCAGATTCGGCTCCGGCGAGCCGAGGCCACGGGCAACGGCGAGCGAGCTCGGGTCGCGGAATGACCTGAGGGCCGTGAGCCTGAGGGCGAGGCGGAGAAACAGCCGGCCCATGACGGTGTCCACGGGGCCGGCGCCGATACTCGCCACGCTCACTGCCGCACCCCGGAGCCGGGCGAGGACCGACCACCGGAGGATCGTGAGGGGATACGCGAAGGGCCCGCCGATGTCGTCGTTCAGCTGGCCGGAGCCGGCGAACACGATGAGCCTCACGCCCCGCAACCGCCGGAACGACCTGACGTCGAACAGCAGCTCGCGGGAAATGGTAATCGCGCCACGGGCCAGGAGAGCGGCCGGCCGCAGCAGGGTCTTGAGCCAGGGGATCCGCCTGATACGGCTGGCGGCATCCGAGCCCCAGGCCCGGGAGCCGGCGACTTCCGGCCCGCGACTGCGCCGCTCCGAGACGAGACGGATCGGGAAGGACGGAAGCCCATGACGCGTGGTCGTGTCCTGCGGGTTCGCGCTGAACGCCACCAGCTCGACGCCGGGCGCCCTTGCCCGCAGCCGAGCGATCACCGCGGCAATGATCGCCTCGTCGCCGAGGTTCCCGTTGCCGACGTGCCCCATCAGGGCGATACGCGGCGTCGAGGTCATCGCGTGCGCACCCTCCGCCTTCACTGTCGGCCCCCAACAGCGCTTGTGGTCCGGATGAGTCCCTTCACCATCCCCTTGACCGGCCGAGGCACGAGCCGCAGCAGCCCCAGCTTGTCGAGCGCCCGACGGAGGGCGGCTTCAGGGCCGACCTGCGGCCGGCCGTTGATCGGCTCTTGGAGTACGTCGGGCCACAAGCGTTCCATGATGCCCCGAAACAGGTCGAGCGTGGGCTCCTGCCGGTACCGTTCGGGAACCGAGAGCATGGTCGTGAGCAAGCTCCTGCAGTTCAACGGAGCGAAGGACTCCCTGGCGATATCGCACTCGGCCTGGATCAGCGCCTGCAAGCGGCCAGCCTCCTGCTCCCAACAGTAGAGATCCAACAGTGGCACATTGTGGCAATGGGCGCGTGCCTCAGAGAGCCATCCCTCGAGCGCGCGGAGCACAAATGTATGCGTCGGCTGCCGGGTCAGCACGGCCAGCTCGTGAGCCGTGACATCCCTGTTACTCGAAGGGCCCAACCGGTAGACGCACTTCGCGATCTCCCCCACGTCCCCCGTGATCACGAGCCCCTCGCCCGGGGTCTGGTCGAACATGGCCTGCGCCATCGCACAGTGCTGCGCGTACGCCATCCGCACGTTGCGCCGGTAGATCTGGGCGAACTCGTCATCGGTGCTGGTGGTGCAGTCGAGAATCCGGTGTTTCAGGCCGAGCTTCGCGAGCAGGCTGGAGGGCGCCGTGAGATCCAGGGCATCCGGAGCCGTCGTGCGGAAAGTCGCGGTGTAGATGAATATGTCGTGCGCCCTGGACCGCGTGGCGGCGAGCGTCAGCCGGCTGTCCCATCCAGCCGTCAGTGCGAGCATCAGGTCGAATCGGCGCGCTGCGCTCTCCATCAACCCGAGCAGGATCTCGGAGCTGGTCGCTATCGCCGCTCGGAGCGGCACGACCGGCAGATCCTCCCGGGGC
Organism: uncultured Gemmatimonadales bacterium; assembly: GCA_963729955.1. Classification (GTDB taxonomy): domain Bacteria; phylum Gemmatimonadota; class Gemmatimonadetes; order Gemmatimonadales; family JACORV01; genus Fen-1245. The sequence goes on along the minus strand of CAVSQA010000028.1, from coordinate 75,459 downwards.
CAGAACCGGCTCGGCCGTCCGGTGTCCAGATCCAGGTAGTGGTTGGGCAGCAGCAGCCTGACGCCCACACAGCGCGTGGAGTCGCCCGGAAGCCAGAGCATGCGGCCGCCGGCGCGCCCCTGTTGCACGAAGTCTGCGGCCTCAGGATCGAGCGGGAGGTCGATGACCTCCTCAAGCAGTGCCGCCCGGGACGCACACCACCTCGGTCCGGAGGTCGTTCCCGTGGTGTAGACCACCTCGCGCAGGCCCGCGGCATCGGCGAACAGGAACGTCCGGACGCCGTCGTGCGCGACCATCACCCATCTGCCCCCGAAGCGATCCGACTGCTCGAGGAGGTCATCGCGGGTGTGGAACGTTTCGAGCAGGCCCGTGACGACGTCCACGTTGCCCGCATCGGGGTGAGCCGGGTCGAGGATGTACCCCAGAAGCGCGACCCAGCGGTCGCCCCTGGCGACGCGACATACGTCGAGATCAGGGTGAGCGGTGAGACACCAACCTGCGTCCAGCGCGACCCTCTGCCAGGACGGAAAGCCGTCGACGAACGACGCGCCCAGGCAGAACTGGCGCCGGAAGGAAAGGCGCTCGAGGGAGCCGGGGTCGTACTGCGTCATCGGGCAACCCAAGCACCGAGTGCGCGCACGAGGCCGTCCACCGCGCGCGGGCCATCCGCGGCGGGCGCGTCGCGACGAACGAGCAGCGGGATCAGGACGGCGACCTGCGAGGCGGCCGAGTCGCGAGCGTTGCGCGCCTGTACGTCATCCACCCCGTGCCCGTGTTGCACAGCAGCGCCAGCGCATCGCAGGTGAAGCGGAGCTCGACGCGCACGTCCCGAAGCACGTGCCGTGCCCGGTCGACCGAGGCCCGCGGCAGGCCTTCGTGGAGCGTCGCGTGGAAATGATACCGATCGCCCTCCAACTCGTTGGGTCTCACCCCGAACTCGGTCGACAAGTCCTCGACGACCTGCCGGCGCAGCGCATCGAGGCGCTGCGTCTGCACGACGTCAAGAAAGATGATTCCTTCGTCGAAGAAACCGAAGTCTCTCAGCGTGATCTCGAAGGGTTCGACCTCCGCGGCCAACCGGTCGAAATACCCCTCGAACGGCTCGAGGGCGTGAGCCGCAAACCCCTGCTTGAGGGTGATGTGCGGGCTGACCTCGATGCCCGGGTTCGCCCCGTACTCCCGCAGCATCTGCAGCTGCAGGCGTCGCATCTGATTGTGGGCTTCTTGGCCCACCGGAATGACATAGGCGAGACTCAGGGCTCCGGCGCCGGATCGTGCGCTGCGCCGCCCCGCCATCGCGAGGAGTCTGCTGCCGAGCTTGCGCACGGGGCCGGAAATGGCTCGTCAGGCCTGGTGCCGGAGAACGGGCTGCGCGGGCTGGCTCATCACGTGATGTGGTACGGGAGGGGCGCGGCGTCAAGGGGCGCGCTCGACTCCCGGCAACACTCACCACCACGGGCGTTTACGTGACGCACGCCCGGCGGCGCCCCCTCGCAAAAGTCGACCCCGGAGCGCATGTTGAGCCGCAACGAGCGGGACAGGGCTCGGGCGCACCAAGGGGCTCCAAGCGGCAGCGGAGGATTCCCGATGAACCCACGCGAGCGGAGTACCACCGAGATGCCGCATGACGACTGACGCACTGCTCAAGGTGAATCCCTACCGGCACGGCAGATGGTGGATCATGCGCCTGGTCGATCACCGGGAGTTGTTGTACACGCTCGTGTGGCGCGAGCTCAAGGTGCGCTACAAGCAGGCCGTCATGGGGGCGCTGTGGGCCTTGCTCATGCCCATCCTGGTCGTCGCCGCCGGCGTCCTGGTCCGGGCGGGCTTCGCGATGTCGACGGGCCGTGCCGTTGCCTGGACGGATGTTACCTCGGTGGCCGTCCGGGGGGTGCCATGGGCCTTCCTGGTCGCAGCCATCCGGTTTTCATCGGTGAGCCTCATCGCCAACCGAGATCTCGTCACCAAGGTGTACCTGTCGCGGGAAGTGTTCCCGGTCGCGTCGGTGCTCGCCCAGTTCGCCGACTTCATGGTGGCGAGCGCCGTCCTCCTCATCTTCCTGCTCGCGGCGGGCACCCGCCCCACCCTCGAGTGGGTGTGGCTCCCGGTGCTGGTCGGGCAGCTGGTCATGTTCGCTGCCGGTGCGGGCATGCTCCTTTCGGCCGCCAGCCTCTTCTTCCGTGACGTGAAGTACCTGGTCGAGGTGATCATCACCTTCGGCATCTTCTTCACGCCCGTCTTCTACGAGGCGCGACTGTTCGGTCGCTGGGAGAGCACGCTGCTGCTCAATCCGGTCGCGCCGATCTTCGAGGGAATCGGCGACGTGATGGTGCGAGGCGTGGCGCCGCAGCTGGGCTGGACGGCGTATTCCGGCGTGTGGGCCCTGGGACTGCTCCTGCTCGCCGGCCCGGTCTTCGATGCGGCGGAACCCTACTTTGCGGAGAGCATCTGAGGTGGCGGACGTAGCGCTCGCCGTTCGCGGCGTCAGCAAGAAGTTCCGCAAGGGTGAGATCCACGACGCGCTGCGCGATCTCATTCCCGCCCTCGCGAGACGGCTGAGCGGCCGGTCGGCGGCCGGAGATCTCGGCGCGCGACAGTTCTGGGCTCTCCGGGACGTCAGCTTCGAAGTAGCCCGAGGCGAGGCGTTCGGCATCATCGGCCCGAATGGCGCCGGGAAGAGCACGATTCTGAAGATCCTGAGCGGCATCCTCCGCCCGACGATGGGGGACATCGCCGTGCGCGGGCGCCTGTCCGCGCTCATCGAGGTGGGGGCGGGATTCCATCCCGACCTGACAGGGCGCGAGAACATCTTCTTGAGCGGCTCCATCCTCGGTATGTCCCGGGTCGAGGTGCGACGCCGTTTCGACGAGATCGTCGCCTTTGCGGACCTGGAGGAGTTCATCGACACTCCAGTCAAGCGCTACTCGTCCGGCATGTTTGCCCGCCTCGGTTTCTCGGTGGCGGCGCACGTGGACCCCGACGTGCTCATCGTGGACGAAATTCTGAGTGTCGGCGACATGAGCTTCCAGCGGCGCTGCCTGGAGCGAATGGCGCAGGTGATCGGCCGCGGGGCCACCGTGCTGTTCGTCTCGCACAACCTGCGGTCGGTGGCCGAGCTGTGTCAGCGCTCAGCGTTGCTGGAGCGCGGGAGGGTGCGCGCCATCGGCGCCAGCGACGACATCGTGCGCGCCTACACCGAGACCATGCAGGACCTTCGCCACCACGACGTCGACGTGCCGGCGTCCATCCGCTCGGTGACGCTGCGCAATGCCGGCGGTGACCTGCGCGCGGCGTATCGGTCCGGCGAGGACGCCACGCTGGAGGCCGTGGTCGCGGCCCGCGAGGCGGTGCCCTCCGCGGGGCTGGTGCTCGACGTCCGGGACGAGAAGTACGGCGTCATCTTCACGACGTCCACCCGGCGTCTCGGCGCGGGTTCCCTGCAGCTCGGGGCCGGCGACGTGGTCGCCGTCCGCATCGACCTCACGCTCAACCTGGGCCCCGGCTCCTACCACGTCGACCTGCGATTGTACCGATACGACCGAGAAGAGCTCTACGATCACTGGCCCTCGGCGGCGAACTTCCTGGTCAGCTCCGCCATCGACATCCGCGGCGTCGCGAATCTCAAGCCGCGGGTGCGCTTCACCCCCGTGCCCGACGCCGCGCAGCCGCCGGCCGCGCCGCCTCCGCCCGTGTCCCGCTGAACGCCCGCCCGCCGGCCGAGGCGGCGCACCGCGGCACTCGCGCCGCGCCAATCCGCGGCGCCGACGCGTGCCGGCGCGAGCGCTCGGCGTGTTGACGGGCTCGGGGTGCGGGGAGCATAGTTTCCTCTCCTGCAACGGCCCTTCAACCGCGATGGAGCGACGTGAGCCGTAACGGCAACACGGATTTCCCGCTGTCGCTGGCGGTGCCGCGGCGCGGCGCCGCGCTCAAGGTGCTCTGCCTCGGCGCGCATGCGGACGATATCGAGATCGGATGCGGCGCGACGATCCTGGGACTCGTCCGGCAGGCTGCCGACGTCCGGTGGGTCGTGTTCAGCGGCGACGAGCGCCGGGCGGAAGAGGCGGCGCGCAGCGCACGGCTGTTTCTCGGCGCCGGCGCCGCTCGGCGCCTCACGCTCCACACGTTTCGCGACGGCTTCTTCCCCGCTCAGTTCGCCGCGATCAAGGAGGCCTGCGAGGCGTCCGCGGCGACGTACCGACCCGACCTGGTCTTCACGCACTTCCGGGACGATCGCCACCAGGATCATCGAGTCCTCTCCGACCTGGCGTGGAACACGTTCAGGCGTCACGTCATCCTGGAGTACGAGATACCCAAGTGGGATGGGGACCTGTCCACCCCCAACGTGTACTCTCCCGTCTCCGAGCGCGCGGCTCAACGCAAGGTGACGCTGCTCTCCCGCGCGTTCGGCACTCAGCGGAGCAAGGATTGGTTCGGCAAGGAAGTGTTCTTCGGACTGATGCGGCTCCGCGGGATGGAGTGCCGTTCACGGTCGGGCTTCGCGGAGGCGTTCTTCGGAAGGAAGCTGCTCTTCCGACCGTGATGAAGGACGCCGCGGCCGCGCCGGCCCGGGGGCGCGGCTTCGCCGTCAGGCAGCGGTGTGGATCAGGGCGGCGCTCACCGCGCCTTCCCTCCCTTGTCCGCAACCGCCCTGCGGTACAGCTCCTCGTACGCCTCCAGCCAGGGTCCGTCGCCGAACTCCCGGTCGAGGCGTCGCCGCGCGGCCGCGGCCCGTCCTCCTGCCGCGACGGGGTCGTGTCGCACACGGGCGATCGCCTGCGCGAGCGCCTCCGGCTGCTCCGCCGGCACGAGGAACGCCTCCGCCTCCCCCACCACCGCCGGCACACCACCCACCGTCGTTGCCACGACCGGCACCGAGGCGGCCATCGCCTCGAAGAGGGCCAGCGGCGTTCCCTCGGTCCGCGAAGACAGCACGATCACGTCGAAGGCCCGCGTGAGTCGCGCGGCATCCGGCACGACGCCGTGCCAGGTGATGCGGCTGCCGAGTCCACGCGCCGACGCGAGCGCCTCGAGAGTCCCCCGCTCCCGCCCGTCGCCGAGGACCGACACCGCCACCCCCTGATCCGGCAGGAGGGCGACCGCCTCCACCAGCACGTCCGCCCCCTTCTCCCGCGACAGCCGGCCGACGAACCCCACGCGAAAACCCTCGGCGCTCACGCCCAGCTCACGTCGCGCGGCGGCTCGCTCCAGGGGTGCTCGCCCGGGCCGCCACGCGTTGACGATGGTGTGAAGCCGTGACGCACGGATCCCGCGCCCGGCGAGGTTCTCGGCCAGGCGCTGCGATACGGCGACCACGGCATCGAAGTGCCGCAGCGCTCGCACCTGGAACTTCTCGTACAGCCGGTTCTTGAAGTCACCACCCGCGAAGCCGTGGACCGTCGACACGGTCGGGACGCCGCAGCGGCGCCCCGCCGGGGCGTCCAGCACGTCGGCCCGGTAGCCGTGCGTGTGCAGGAGATCGGCTTCCACCTTCCGGCACAACGCCTCTGCGGCCCGCCGTTCGCGGACATACGCTCGGGGCGGCATCGCCCACAGCTCCACGGCCACCCCGGCGCCCTCGAGGGCATCTGCCAGCGGGGGCCGAGGGGCGCGAGCGTCGCAAAACAGCCCGACGTGTACGCGGTGCCCTCGGGCCGCCATCCCGGCCGAGAGCGACGCGACGACGCCCTCGAGGCCGCCGACGCCCGGGTTGGACACCACCTGGAGAATGTTCACGCCGGGTGGATGCGGGCGCCCGAACGCGCGGCAGGGGCCGGCGCGGCCGGCGTATCACCACGGTACAGCTGCTCGTAGGCCGTCACCATGCCGTCGAGCGTGTACCGCTCCAGCACGCGTCGCCGGGCGCGAGCGGCGAGATCGGCGCGCCGGGACGACTCCCGCACGGTGCGATCGAGGACGTGCGTGAGGGCGCGCAGATCCTCCTGTTCCACCACCTGACCCGCAAGCTCGGGGCCGAGCAGCTCGGCGTTCGCCCCGACGTCGGTCACGACCGGCACCGCCCCACAGGCCATCGCCTCCATCAGGCTGACCGAAGCACCTTCGCTGCGCGAGGTGAGGGCGAACACGTCGAACAGCCGGTAGTAGTCCACGGGTCGGTTGGTCCAGCCGGGCAGCCGGACGGTGTCGGCGACCCCGAGGCCGGCCACTTGCCGCTCGAGGTCCGCGCGTGCACTGCCGTCGCCGCAGATCACCAGATGTACCGGCACGCCGCCGGTGCTTTGGCGCCACACCCTGGCGTAGGCCTCGATCAGCCGCTCGTAGGCCTTCACGTGTTCCAGGCGCCCGATGCTGCCGATGACCAGGGCGCCGGGAGCGATGCCGAGCGACGCACGCAGCTCCGCTGGTGCGGGGCCGGGAACGAACCGGTCGGCGTCCACGCCGTTCGGGACGGTCCGGATGCGCGTGGCGTCGATGCCGACCACGTCCGTGAGGTAGCGCGCCAGGCGATCGGACACGGCCGCGACCACGTTCGTCCAACGGGCGGCGGTCCGGTCGAGCAGGCGCATCAGCGGCGGGTCGAAGTGCTCGCGCCCGTGCTCCGTGTAGATGACCCGCGGGACGCGCGCCAGGCGCGCCGCCAGGGCCGGCTTGTACCAGGCTCCGCTGTGCAGGTGCACCACGTCGGGCCGGGTGCGCCGGATCGCGCGGACCAGCGTGACCGGCGCCACCATCGAGAGGCCGGAAAGGGGTCGCAGGACCAGATACTGGTCGGTCATCTTGCGGATTTCCGCGCCGACCCTGCCCACTCGACCACCGAGCGTGATGACCGAAACCTGTGCCGCGCCGCCGGCGAACCGGGTGACCAGCGAGGCGACGAGCGTCTCCAGGCCACCGCCCTCCAGGTCGAACACGACCTGAGTGATCCGGAGCGTCGCGCGCGTGCGGCTATTCGTCACGCCATCGCCCCCATCGCCGGCCCCCCGCCCTCGGGCTCACGTGCGGACGGCCGCTCAGCCGACGCGGGCATCCTCCCGGTGGGAGACGGGATCCGCAACCTGCGAGTAGTCCACCGGAGTGCGCGGCCAGGTGAAGAAGGCGTAGCGCCTGATGGTGCCGACCTTCGCGAAGCCGCAGGCCTGGAAGGACTTGTTGATCGCGGGATTCTCGGAATGTGGAACCGCCAAGACCGTGGTAATGCCCTCCTCGAACAGCGTGCGCATGATCACGAAGAACGCGTTGGCGGTGAGATGCTTGCCTCGCAGCTCGTTGAGGCAGTACGCGTAGGCCAGCTCCGCTTCCTTGTCCCCGAGGCGAACGAGATCCGACGAGCCGCGGTCGCTGACCCACGTGATGAACCCGAGCCGCCCGTCCTTCAGGCCGACCCAGCACCGCATCGCCGCGTTGTCGATCTCGTCGCGGTAGAAGTACTCCGGCAGATCCGACCGGCCCTTGCGCAGCTCGTTCAGTTGTTCGGTGTTGACCTCCTTGAACTCGACTCCTGAAGGGATCCGGCCGACCGGCAGAGCCGCCGTCAGGCGCAGACGATAGACGACGAACGTGTGCACGTGGAAGAAACGGAACGCCAGCCGCTTGAAGACCTCGCGGAGACCCTCCGTCCTGAGCAGCGTCACCACCAGCCTGAGGTTTCTCGTGGTCATGGCACTCTTAGGTCTTGAGAAGGTTGTCGAACTCTCTCGAACCGCCCCGACCAGGCCGGCGCCGCAACCACCGGGCCGTCCCGCGGTTGCGGTCTCAAGTCCGCCGATGTTGCGCCCATGCAACATGACCCGGCTGGGCTCGCTGCGCCAGAGCGCGCCTCTGGTTGCGCGAAGCGGCGCGGGCGCGCGAGATTCCGCTCAGAGACCCTGACCGAATGCACAGGTCCGTCGCATTGAGCCGCGGCCCCGTCCCGAGCGGGACCGCCAGTCCCGTGGTTCAGCCCGCGGTCGCCCGCGGCGCCGGTCTCGGCCGCGTCTCCGTGCCCCTGCGCATGCTGCTGTTCTTGATGGTCGCCGTCGTCCTGGGACGGCTGCACGATCTCTCACACGTCACGTCACACCTGCCCATCGGCAAGGTGCTTCTCCCGCTTGGGTTTGCCGCGCTGCTGACCGATCGCCGAGTGATGCAGCGACTCCGCGTGCTGCGCACCACGCAGGCCAAGATGTTCGGCCTGCTCATGGTGGCGATGATCCTCTCTCTGCCGTTCTCGCTGTGGCCCGGCGGGAGCATAATGGAATTCCGGGGTTTCCTCCTGGGCACAGTCCCGTTCGTGTTTCTGATCGCCGTTGGGTGCACGGATGAGCGCGATCTGTACGCCGTGGCGCGGGCCATCGTCGTGACCGGTGTCTGCCTCGGGCTCGCGTTCCTGGCGGGAATGGGGCGCGGGGAGGAGGGACGGATCTCGCTCGGTGAGACGTACGACGCGAACGACATCGCGCTGGTGGGTGTCATCGTGTTTCCGTTCGCCGTCTGGCTGATGCGCGACCGTTCCAGGCTGTGGCGCTGGATCGGCGCCGCGGGCGGTGCTGGCGCGCTGGCCACCATCATGATGTCGGCGTCGCGGGGCGGCATGCTCGGCCTCGCCGCGATCGTGCTCTTGATCGCGGTGCGCTACGGCGGGCGCATCCCGCTGATGTGGAAAGTCGTGTCGGTGCTGCTTCTGGTGGCCGCCCTCAGGTTCGCGCCGTCCACCTTCTGGGAACGGCTCGCGACCTTGAAGGACCCGGACGCGGACTACAACACCTTCGCGGAGACCGGGCGACTGGCGATCTGGAAGCGCGGCTTGGGCTATTTCGCGTCTCGGCCGATGACCGGCGTCGGCCTGGGACAGTTCGGTGCCGCGGAGGGCGCGTGGTCCCTGCACACCTACGGCCCCGACGTCGGCTTCAAGTGGTCGGCGACGCACAGTATCTGGATTCAGGTTCTGGCCGAAATCGGCATTCTGGGAATCATCGGTTTCGTCGGCATATACCTGCCGACGGTCCGTCAGATCTGGGCGGCGCGCCGCCGCCGGCGCAGTCGTGGTCCCCCCCCAGAGCTGCAGGCCTTCGGAGAGGCGCTGGGCATCGCTCTGGTCGGGTTCTTCGTATCGGGCACGTTCCTGGCGATGGCGTACTCCCCACCGGCGATGCTGCTCGCCGGCATGTGCATGTCGTACGCGTACCTCGCGCGGAGGGCGCCTGCGCCGGTTGCTCCGGGTGGAGCATCCCGGCCAAGCCGCAGGCCCTGGGTCAGCCTGGGTCAGCGGCCGAGGATCTGAAGGGCCTCCCGCCGCCAGCGCGCGTACCGGGTGGCGCCGACGGTGGAGCGCAGCCAGTGCAGCGCCGTCTGCCGCAGCCCCTCCAGCCCCAACGCCGGTGCCTCGGCCAAGGCGAGCCGCCGCAGGAGGCCGTCGGGCGTCTCGCGCCGCACGGTGTAACGACGGACGAAGGTCACGCCGTCGGCTGACCGGCGCGCCGGCGGGCGGTTCGGCCCCCACTGACTTGTCGCCACGCACCCGTAGCCCAGGCGGGCTGTAGTCCGCGGGGCGCCAGCCGCGCGGCGCATCACCCCCCGGCAGCGCGAGCGTCGTGCACGGGCGCCCGGTTTCCTGCTCGACCGCTGACTTCGACGTAACCAGCTCCCGCTCGGCCTCGGCTCTGCCCGACTCCGAAAGGAACGGGTGCGTCACCGTGTGCGACTGGATGGACATCCCCGCCGCGGCCATCTCACGCAGCTGGCTCCACGTCACGTAGCCCGGCCGGCCGACCCACGACGACGTCACGAAGAAGGTGGCCGTGACCTGGCGCTCCGCCAGCAGGGGGAACGCCTGTCGGTAGTGGGTTTCGTGCCCGTCGTCGAAGGTCAGGGCGACCACGCGGTCGCTCGGCTGCGCGACGACCTCCTCGAGGCTGCGGACCGACAGGCCGAGCGCGCGGATCGCATCGAGGTGCGCGGCGAACCGGTCGCGTGGGACCGCGAAATACTCCACCGCCGATGCTTCACGCGGGATCTCGTGGTACATCAGGCAGGCCCAGCGTCCGGTCGTCACCCGGCTGCCCCCCCGTGGTGGTCTTCGCGCCCGCCTACGATGGTCTCGACTCCGATCCGGCGGACGCCGCCTTGTCGCGGTTCGCGATCACTTCCTCGATCAAGGCGACCAGGGTGTCCGCCCGCCTCTCCCAGGTGTGCCCCCGCGCGAGCGCCTGGCCTTTCGCGCGTGATGCCTCGCGGTCGGAGGCCAGCGCCTGGCGCACGGCCGCCACGAAGGCGTCCGCGTCGTCCGCCACCGCGACCGTGCCGGCGTACTTCGCTGCCTCGGGTATGGCGGTCGTCACGACGGGGAGCCCCGCCGCCAGATATTCGAGCAGCTTCAGCGGATCGACGGCCACCGTCCAGGCGCTCAGCTGGTAGGGGATGATGCCCACGTCGAAGTGCTGGACGTAGGCTGGGAGATCGTCGTACGGCCGCACTCCGAGCAAGTGCACGTTGCGACGGCGCAGCCGCTCGAGCGACTCCGAGCCGAGTGACACCGGGCCCACGAGCACGAGGGACGCCTCGGCGAACGTGTCTGCCAACCGCGCCAGGAGCGTGACGTCACACTGCGTGCTCAAGCTGCCGGCGAAGCCGATGCGGGGTCGCGGGATCGCCGCCAGGTCCGCCGGTTCGGGCCGGGGCTCGGCGAAATGCGCGTAGTTGACGCCCTGGGGCAGGTGAAACGCCCGCCCCGAGCGCGGGAATTTCGATCGGGTCAGGCTGGCGGCGGTCGCGACGACCAGGTCCACCCGCTCCAGCAGCTGCCGCTCCAGCGGGGCGAGCATGGACGCGGTGTAGGTGGGGAAGTTGAGAAAATCGTCGAGCACGTAGTAGACCGACGCGACCTCTCCGAGGTGGCCCACGACGCCAACGGACGGCGGGGAGCCGGTCACCAGCACCGGCCGCCGGGCCAAGCCCAGAGAGGCCAGCCGCCGCGTGATCGCCCGTATCAGCGACCTCGTGTTGATCGTGTGAACGAGGTTCACGTGATGCCAGGGAAGGACGCGCGGCTCGATGATCGCGGCCGGAACGCCGCCGCCGAGCGTCCGGTGTGCGGACGGGGGCGGCTGCGCACCCGCGCGCGCCACGTTCCGCAGCTTCTCCCACGCGCGCCGGACGTCCGTGAGGTTGAGTCGGGGCACCCGGTGGCCGATGCCGTTGACCCACACCACGGGGTATCGCGCTGCGATGTGGCGGAAGGTGTGCTGGAAGGTGGACGGGTACCGGCCCCAGTCGTCGCCGAACACCACAAACGGCGTATCCGCGGTCAAACCCATCGGCTAAACATAGCGTGGCCCCTCGGGTTGGCGAGGGCGCCTCGCTCGGGCGCGCAACGCGTTGACAGTGATCCGAAGTGCGGGCACATTGCGCGGCATCCTGTTGTCCGGCCCGCAGGACACTCCAGGCGGTCCCGCACCCGCATTCGGAACGCTGATGACGCCATCGGATCACGGACGCGCCGTACGCGAGCTGTTCGGCGCCGATGCAGGGGCCTACGACGCCCGGCAGTATGGTGTGCGCTATCGCACCTTCATCGCAGACCGACAGAGACTGGTGTCGCAGGTCTTTCGCGATCTCTCCCTGCCTGCGGGAGCGTCGGTGCTCGATGTGGCCTGCGGCCCCGGGCACTTTCTTCTCGAGGCGACGTCGCTCGGGTTCGCCCCCGTGGGCATCGACAGCTCGAGGGACATGCTGCGAACGGCCGGGACCCGCGTCGGGCCGGGTGCGCGGCTGGTGCAGGGCGACGCGGCCGCCCTTCCCTTCGCGTCGGGTGCCTTCGATGCGGTGAACTGCTCCGGCCTCATCGAGTACGTCCCGCAGCCGACGCCGCTGCTGCGGGAGATGCTCCGCGTGCTCAAGCCCGGACGGTACGCGCTGGTTTCCAGCACGAATCGACTCTCGCCCGCGCTGGTCCTCGAGCCGGTCGTGGATGCCGTGAGGAAGTCGGGAGTCGCGAGGGCGGTCGTGCGCGGGCTGCACCTGCCGTTCGACGAGATGTCGCTGCGGGAGCGCCGATTCCGGTTGACGTTCCACACGCCGGGGAAGCTCGCCTCCCTGATGAGCGGCGCGGGATTCGAGTCACCAGAAATCCGATACTATCACCTGCAATTCCTGCCGCACCCCTTCGACCGGCTCGCGCCGGGCGCGGCAACGGCCTGCGTTGCGGTCACCGACCGGTTCCTGGCGGTCCGCGCGCTGCGTCTGTTCGCTGAGGGCCTTCTCGGAGTGGCACGCCGGCCGTAGCCTCGATGGCGATCGAAACACTCCAGTATCCAGCAGGCTCGGTGGGCGGCAGACTGGCGGCCGTCCCGGCGGCGTTGCTATAGTCACCGGGGTGGGACTCGTTACGTGGAGGGCCCGGGACGGGTCTCCAACGTAAGCGGCCGCTCGTCATGTTTCCCCGGCACAGGGACCGGTAGCCACCGAATGCTGCTCGCACGCGCAGCAAACAGCCTGCTCGTCGCCTTGGGCGTCGTCGTCGTCGCCGGTCTGGGGTGTGATTCGACCTCCGCCCTGGCGGCGTCCGGGACGCTGACGGTCAAGATCCTCGGGCTCGGCGCGAACCCGGCACCCGCCAACGGCGGCTCGGTCTCGGTGATCGCCAGCGACCTTTCCGGCAACGTCGCGTTTCCGGGGACGCTGCCCGATTCCGGCCGTGCGTCCGCGACCGTGCCCGCGGGCGACTACACCATCACGTATACGCCGCCCAACGGCTACCTCCTGGCGAGCGGCCAGGCCGCCACGCAGACGGCGCACGTGACCGGCGCGGCGTCGACCGAGGTCGATTTTCAGGTGGTCGCATCGTCGACCCCCACGGGAACCCTGACGATTCAGGTGACCGGGCTCGGCGATAGCGCGACCTCCGGCGGCTCGGCGGCCGTGCTGCGGACCGACGTGGGCGGCCAGACGGCGCAGACGTTCCCGATCCCCGCCAACGGCTCGATCAATCTCACCGTCGTGGCGGGCACCTACCGCATCACGTACACGGCGCCGAGCGGCTACAACGTGGCGAGTGGCGTGACGAATCCCGTGAACGGGAAAGCGGTGAGCGCGGGCGGGACGGCCACCGCGTCCTTCGCGGTCGTCCGGCGGACGGGCACACTGCAGGTCAACGTGACCGGGCTGACGGGCTCGCCGTCCAACGGCGGCAGCGCGGTGGCGCAGCGCACCGACTCGGCGGGCACGGCGATCGTCATCAACGTCTCGGCGGCGGGGAGCGGCAGCAACGCGAACGTGCCCCCGGGCACCTACACCATCACCTACACGCCGCCGAGCGGCTTCCGGGTGGCGAACGGCGTGACGAACCCGGTGACCGGGAAGGTGGTCGGCGCCGGTGCGACGGCCACGGTGTCGTTCGCGGTCCAGGCGGGCTCTTCGACCGGCACGCTGCAGGTCAACGTGACCGGACTGACGGGCTCGCCGGCCAGCGGCGGGACCGCGGTGGCGCAGCGCACCGACGCGGCCGGGTCGGCGATCACGATCAACATCACGGGGGCGGGGAGCGGTGCGAACTCGAGCGTGCCGGCCGGCACGTACACCGTCACGTACACGGCCCCCAGCGGCTTCACGGTCGCCAGCGGCGTCACCAACCCCGTGACGGGGGTGGTGGTGACCGGCGGGGCGACGGCGACCGTGACCTTCGCCGTCACGGGCTCTTCCTCGACCGGCACCGTCCAGGTCAACGTGACCGGGCTGTCGGGCACCTCCACCGGCGGCAGCGCGGTGGCGCAGCGGACCGACGCCTCGGGCTCGCCGATCACGATCAGCATCTCGGGGACGACGGGGACGGGGTCCAGCTCGAGCGTGCCGCCCGGCACCTACACCGTCACGTACACGGCGCCGAGCGGCTTCTCCGTGGCGAGCGGCGTCACCAACCCCGTGACCGGCCTGGCGGTGACCGGCGGCGCTACGGCGACCGTGTCCTTCACGGTGACCACGGGGTCGTTTGCCACCCCCGACATCATCAACAACGCCTCGTTCGAGACCGGGTGGGACGGGTTCACCAACGGCAATAGCGGTACTCCGCAGAGCGTGACGCGGGACACGACTCGCGCCTACGACGGAAAGTACGCCGTGAGGTTCCACATTACGCCGACGAGTGGGGACGGAGGCGGCGATTTCTTGCGTTACTTCACGACCGGCTATGATCACGTGTGGGCGCGGTTCTACTTCTATTTCGACAACGCCACCGCACCCAACGGGCCGTTCAAGTTCAACCTGTGGTGGGATACGAGCGCCAACCAGCAGTTCGGCGGTTTCTACGTCGAGCCGAGCAACGGCATGTACATCCAGTGGATTTTCCTGGCCGACTGGCCAAGCGGCAGCGGGGTCGATTTGGTCCCGTTGAGCAGCCTGGCCAACGGCTGGCACTCGCTCGAGGTGGACTACTGGCGGAATGGCGACACGAGCAACGGCGGCCACGACTACCCGAGCGCCTTCTTCTGGCTCGACGGCCAGCCGCTCACGAACACCGGCACGCCGCCGGACAAGGGCGTGTGGATGCCGGATGGACGGCTCAACGCCGGGGAGCGAGGCAGCAGCGCCAAGATCGGGCTGACGATGTACATGGCCACGCTCAACGGCGGGAACACGACCACCGGCAACGTCTGGATCGATCGGATCGCCTGGAGCACGCTGGGGAGGATCGGGCCGTGAGCGGGCGCGCTCAACGCGGACGATCCAGCGCCCGGGGCAGGAGCGCACCACAGTCGCTTCGGCGCCATCCATTTCGACCCTCGAGGGGGCGGGCAGCGTGGCCCGCCCCCTTTGTTTTTGCGCGAGCGCCGCACTACACTCCCAGCCCGCCTCCCGGATCCGGACTTGGAGCGAGCGCATGGCCGCTGAGCCGACCCCCTTCTTCTCGACCGCGCCGAGCCCGGGTGCCGACCGCCTGCTCCTGGTGGGCTATCACTTCCCACCGGATCCGGTCGTGGGTGCCCTGCGGTGGCAGAAGCTGGCGGCGCTCATCGCGGAACGCGGCTGGGGCCTCGATGTGCTCACGCAGGATCCCGCCACGCTCGCGGCGCGCGACGATTCGCGCCTCGCCGACCTCCCCCCCGGCGTACGGGTGTTCGGCGTGACGCCACGGCGGCTGGTGCGCGACCGCGCGCTGCTCGCGCTGTGGCGCTGGTATCGAAGGGCGCGCCCTTCCCCGGCCGGGCGCCCCGACGGCGCCGGCGCCGGGCAAACGGGCGGCGGGTCGCGACCCGTTTCCATCGTGCGCTCCGGCCTTCGCTGGACGCCCCGGGAGCCGCGAGACCTGCTGCGCGCGTACTTCGCGTGGATGGACTACGCGCGGACGGGCGCCTGGGCCCGCCGCGCGGCGAACCTGGGCATCGCCCTGGCCGGCGCGCGGCGGCCGGTAGCGGCGGTTTCCAGCGGGCCGCCGCACTTCGCGACCCACGAGGCCGCCCGGCGCATCGCCCGCGGCACCGGGGCGCCGCTGGTCCTGGACTTCCGCGACCCCTGGAGCTTCATGACGGACCAGCCCGAGGGCACGGCGAGCCCGGTCTGGTGGCACCTCGCCGAGCGCCACGAGGGTCGCGCGGTCGCCGGGGCGGGGCTGGTCGTCACCAGCACCGAGCAGCACCTCAGGGCCCTGCAACGCCGCTACCCGGCGCAGCGGGACCGGATGATGGTCGTGTACAACGGCTACGACGAGGAGCCCCTGCCGCGCTCCCGGCGCGGGCGCCGCTTCACGATCGCTTACGCCGGGTCCATCTACATGACCAGGGATCCGCGACCGCTCTTTCGTGCCGTGGCACGCCTGGTCGCAAGCCGTGCCCTGACCGTCGACGATCTCGGCGTCGAGTTCATGGGACACGTTCAGGAGTTCGAGGGCCGCTCGATGGAGTCGATTGCCGCCGATGAAGGCGTCGGGAGTTTCGTGCGGGTCTTCCCGACCCGGCCCCGCGGCGAGGCGCTCCAGTTCCAGGCGGACGCGCACGTGCTGGTGAGCCTGCCCCAGGACAGCGCCCTCACGATCCCCGCGAAGATCTTCGAGTACGCGCGCTTTCCGGCCTGGGTACTCGCCCTGGGCGGCCCGGACAGCGCGTCGGCAAGCATGGTGCGGGAGCTGGGGGGAGACGCCGTGAGCTACGGCGACACGGACGGCATCGCCGCGGCGCTCGCCAGGCGATACGATCAGCACGCGGCCGGCGAAACACCGCGCCCGCTGGCGGCGGGGGCGCCAGGGTACAGCCGACGCGCCCAGGGCCAGCGTCTGCTCGACGCGATCGCCGCCCTGGTCGATCAGCCTACGGGGAAGGGATCGCGCCGGTGGTAGACGGCGCCAGTCGCTTCGCCGCCTCGCCTATGGTCAGGAACACCGGCGTCGTGACGCGGGCGAGAGCGGTGACGAAGTCGGCGATGGTGCCGCGGAGCCGATCCACGTCCGCCCCGGTGCGGCCGAACGGGCTGAGCCCGGGGAGCAGGCTGGGGCTGTGAAAGAAGACCGACAGGTGCGATACGCCGTGCGCCGCGATGAGCCCGGCCAGGCGCATCATGTCGCGCGGAGAGCTCACCTCGGGGCTGAGCGTGATGGCGCGTACCACCCGTAGGCGATAGGCGAGCCCGGCCAGCCGCAGCCGACGCGCCCAGGGACGGTGGAGCGCTCCGTGAACGGCGTGCCAGGCGCCGAACGGCCAGCGTGAGAACCCGCTCGACACCGGGATTTCCAGCAGGGGCCCGCCCGGGACCGGCTCTCGGGGGTCGGTCGTGCCGTCGAGCGTGTACGCCGAGAGCGGCGCGCCGACGAAGTTGGGTCCCTCGTCGGTGTCCGCCCACGAGATCCACGGCGACACGCTGCTGTCCACGCGAATACCCTGCTCGATCAGCACCCGGGTGGTGTCCCGCCCGAGGCCGAACCTCCCCGCCCTGAAGGCGGTCGCCCGGACGCCGACACCCTCCTCGATGCTGCGCGCGAGACTGGCCAGCTTGGAGCGCTGCAGCGCGATCGGGAGGTTGGCCGTCATCGTGTTGCGGGGCACGAACGGCTCATCGAGCGGCGGCGTATTCCAGGGGTGCAGGTGCGCCGCCACCTCCGCCCTGCCGGACGACTGCAGGTCGCGCAGGACGCCGGCGGCCCACGGTGTGGCGGCCACCTGGTAGGTGGTGAAGTAGGTCAGCGGGACGCCGAGCCGGTCGCAATCCGCCTGCAGCCGCGGCAGCGCCCGGATGTTCTCGACGCTGATGCCCTCCCGCGCTGCACGCCAGTTGTCCTCCTCCGTGTCCACGGACAGGATCACGATGGACTCGGGCATGCGCGCTAGGCCGAGCGTTCCGCGGCGGAGCTTCCCTCGGCGAGCAGGTCGCCGGCCCAGGCCAGGATCAGGCGCGTGAGCGCGGCCTGGTCTGCGAGGGTCGAGGCCTGGTGGTCGGCGTCCGGCAGGAAGTCGACCGGGATGCGGTCGCCGATCCCGAACGGCGCAAACGTGTCGTGGAACTGGCGCCGGTAGTTGTAGTGCCGGATCTCGCCACCGGAGTAGGCCATGGCGATCCTGACGCCGCGGCCCAGCAGGACCTTCAACCCTTCCGCGAACACGTCCTTCGACGGAATGAAGTTGACGCGGCCGAGCTCCGGGACCGGATGCTCGGCGGCGATGCGGCCTTCCGGCGCGCGCCACCGTCCGAGACTGCCGACCCCCCGGCGCAGAAACCCAAGGACCCGACGCGGCAGGTGCGGTTGGCGGAGGGCCTTGAGGTAGTGGTAGGCGTGCGTCTTGAAGGTCGGGTACCGGTAGGCATCGAACATCAGCAGACCCACCACCCGCGCGTCGGCCAGCGCCGCCGCGTAGCCGTGGTAGGCCCCGGAGCAGTGCCCGAAGATCGCGAAGCGCTCGAGGTGGGCCGCTGCGCCGAGCGCGTCCATCGCCGAGCGGACGTCGATCACGGCCTGAGCCTCGAACGTGTTCTGGCCCGTGAGGCGGGCGCTGTCGCCGTGCCCCGCCAGGTCGAAGCGGATTGAAGGGATCCCACGCGCCGCGAGCTGACGGGCGAGGCGCACGTTGAAGCGATGAGGGCCGACGCGGTGCACGATGCCCGCGTTGAACAGCAGCAAGCCGATGCGGGCCGCCGGCGCATCGGGCAGCACGATCGTACCGACCAGTCCGTCGTCGGCGCCAAAGGTGACCGAACGCTCGATCATGCGTCCTCCGACAGGGCGGTGACGAGGCTGCGCAGGTCGTCCGGAGGGATGAGGGAATCGCTGAGCATGTCGTTCAGGAGCCAGGCGATGCTGGTTGAGATCGTCCGGGTGCGGACATCGATGCCGCCACCCGCGAGTTGGCCGGCGAGGGTGCTCCAGGTGTCGTCGGAGCGCGCGCCGAGCAGCGTGACGCGCTCCGCCCGCGCGCCCCGAAACGACGCGGGCACGAGCGCGCCCAGCTGCGTCTTCAGGTCGGGCGTCAGCGGGTAGCCGAGCGCTTCGTTCCTGGCTTCCTCCATCGCGAGGGCGCGGACCCGGCTCTCGGTCTCCCACCGCGGCCCGAATGCTTCCTTGCGCGCGGTGACGTGCGCCTCCGCCAGCTCCGCCAGGTAGGTGGATCCGTCAGCGACCGGGTCCCAGAGCACGAGGCGCTTGGGAGGCCGGGCTGCCGACTTGGAAGCCAGAGCCGCGAGGCTCGCGCCAAGCCGCAGGCCGAACCACGCGACCTGCGACGAACTGCTGCGACGCACGATCTCGTCGCTTGCGCGGACCACGTCCTCGGTCCAGACGGCGAGGTTCCCCTCCTCGTCCGCGCCCGCGGAGTCACCGGTGCCCAGGTAGTCGAACCGCAGAACGTGAACCCCGGCGCGCGACAAGCGGTCGGCGAGAATCCGGAACACGCGATGCGCGCGTACCGCCTCCTGTCCGAACGGATTACAGAGCACGCAGCACTCCCGCCGGTCCTGCCCGCCCGACGGTGCCTGGTAGAGACCGAGCAACTCGCGGCCGGGCGGGCCGAAACGGATCGGCACCGTGCGCGCCTCCCCGGCCGGCCCGGGCGCGGCCACGGGCCGTGGCGCCGGTGCGGCCGCCGGGACCGCGAGGGGTGCCGCGGCGGCGGGCGACGCGCTCGGCCGGCGCTGGCGGATCGCGCCTTCGAGTGCGGTGGCCATCTGCGCGACGGTCGGATTCTCGAACACGGCCTGGATATGGAGCGCGGCGCCGAATTCGGCCTGGATCTGCGTGACGGCCGAGACGACCATGAGCGACGTCGCGCCGAGATCGAAAACGTCGTCCTGCACGCCGACCCGCTCGAGCTTCAGCAGGGCCGTCCAAATCGCCGACAGCCGCTGTTCCGTCTCCGTGCGCGGCTCGGCGTACGCGTGCGCCCCCGAAGCGTTCTCGTACGTCGGCGCCGGCAGCGCCCGCCGGTCGACCTTGCCGTTCTGGGTGAGCGGGAACGACTCCAGCACGACGAAGTGCGCCGGCACCATGTAGTCAGGCAGGCGCTCCTTCAGGAACCGGCGCAGGTCGTCGGGCGCCGGCGACTGGCCGGCGCGCGGCACGACGTACCCGACGAGCTGCTTGTTGCCCGGCGTGTCCTCGCGCAGCAGCACCGTGCAGGAGCGCACGTCGGGCTGGCCGGCGAGGGTGGCCTCGATCTCGCCCAGCTCGATCCGGTAGCCGTGCACCTTGACCTGGTCGTCCACGCGGCCGAGGTACTCGAGGATCCCGTCGGCGCGGTAGCGCGCGAGGTCGCCGGTCTTGTAGAGGCGCGCCCCGGGCCGGCCGGAGAAGGCGTCGGGGAGAAAGCGCTCGCGGGTCAGCTCCGGGCGGTTCAGATAGCCGCGCGCGACCCCGGCGCCGCCGATGTACAGCTCGCCCATCTCGCCCAGAGCGACGGGCTGCAGCGCCTCGTCGAGTACGTACAGCTCCGTGTTCGCGACGGGCCGGCCGATCGGGATCGGTCCATTGTCCGGATCCCCCGGCTGGACCTCGTAGATGCAGCAGCCCACGACCGTCTCGGTGGGCCCGTACTCGTTGATCAGGCGCGTCTGCGGCGCCGCCTCCCGCCACACGCGGAGGCTCTCCGCGCTGAGCGCTTCGCCGCCGATGATGAAGGCCCGCGTGACGTTCGCCGCCTCGCTCGCGCCGACCTGCTGGTTCAACAGCTCGAGGTGCGCGGGCGTGATCTTGACCAGCCCGCGCTGCCGCCCGTCTTTGAGGCTGGCGACCAGGCTCTGCGCTCCGACGTCCTCCGGCAGCAGCTCCACGTGGCCGCCCGCGAGCAGCGCCGGATAGAGGCTCGTCACGGTCAGGTCGAACGAGATCGAGGAGTGCACGGGGACCGAGTCGCCGACCTTGACGCCGTAGGTCCTGATGGCCCACCACAGGTAATTGACGAGACCGCGATGCTCGATCAGCGCGCCCTTGGGCTTGCCGGTCGAGCCGGACGTGTAGATGACGTAGGCCAGGTTCGACGGCGTCGCCGCTGCGGCGGGGTTGTCGCGGCTCTCGCGCTCGATGAGTGACCAGTCGGAGTCGAGACAGACCAGCTTCTCCTCGAAGCGCGGGAACAGGGGCTTCGCCTTCGTGTCCGCGAGCAGCACGTGGACCGCCGCGTCGTCCACCAGAAACGCCAGCCGCTCGGGCGGGTAGGTGGGGTCGAGGGGCACGTAGGCCGCGCCGGCCTTCCACACGCCCAGCAGCCCGGCGACCATCAGTGGCGTTCGATGCAGCGACACGCCGACCAGGGTGTCCGGCTTCACCCCGCGGCGCCGCAGGTAGTGCGCGACCTGGTTCGCCCGCTGGTTCAGCTCGCCGTACGTCATCCGTCCGCCCGCGTGCACGATCGCGGTCGCGGAGGGGTCGCGCGCAGCCTGCCGCTCGAACAGCTCGTGCGCGCACGCGTCCGGGAACTCGGCGCGCGTGTCGTTCCACTCCTTGAGGATGCGGTCGCGCTCGGCGCCCTCGGACGTCAGAGCGACCATGCGATCAGCTCCTTCATGGTCTCGTTGGTGCCGGCGTAGATCCGCTGCACGCGGCTGTCGGCCCACATCCGGGCGATGGCGTACTCAGTCATGTAGCCGTAGCCGCCGTGCAGCTGGACGCACTCGTCCACGACCCGGCACTGGCAGTCGGTCATCCAGTACTTCGCGAGCGCCGCGCCCACATCGTCGAGCGTGCCGGCGACGAAGCGCACCACGCAGTCGTCCACGAAGACGCGCCCGACCCGGACCTGGGCCGCGCACTCGACCAGCTTGAAGCGGGCGTTCTGGAGGTCGAACAGCGGCTTGCCGTAGAGGCTCCGCTCCTTCGCGTAGCGAACCGTGATCGCCACCGCCTCCTCGGCCGTCGCAGCCGCCACCACCGCGATCGAGAGCCGCTCGAACGGCAGCCGCTGCATCATCTGCGACATGCCGCGGCCCTCGGCCGCGCCCAGCAGGTTGCCGGCCGGCACGCGTACGTTCTCGAAGAACAGCTCACAGGTGTCCTGGCCGTGCATCCCCACCTTCTCGAGCGGCTTGCCGACGCTGAAACCACCGAGGTCCTTCGTCTCGACCATCACCAGGGAGATCGACCGCATCGGCGGCGCCGCCGGGTTGGTCTTCACCGCGAGGCCCACGAGCCCCGCGTGCCAGCCGTTGGTGATCATCGTCTTGGAGCCGTTGATGATCCAGTGGTCGCCGTCCCTGACCGCCGTGGTCTTGATCCCGGCGAGGTCCGACCCCGCCGCCGGCTCGGTCATCGCGATCGCACCCACCAACTCGCCGCGCGCCATGCGCGGCAGCCAGGCCCGTTTCTGCTCCTCGGTACCGAACGAGTGGACGTAGTGCGCTACCGTGCCGTGCACGTTGGAACCGAAGTGCACGCCCGCCCGGGCTAGTTCCTCCAGCACGACGCACTCGTGCGCGAACGTCCCGCCGCCGCCGCCGTACTCCTCGGGCAGGTCCGGGAGCAGCAGGCCGACCCCGCCCGCGCTCACCCAGTCGGACGCGTCGGGATGATGCTGCTCGCGCCAGTGCGCCTGGCGCGGCACGAACTCCTCCTGGATGAACCGGTGCACGCTGTCGCGGAACAGGCGCAGCTCGTCGTTCATCCACGGAGACTCGTACGCAGACGACGTCATGGTCATCTCTCGGTTATCTGAGACGCACGCGGGAGCCAGACCTCACCGCGCCCACGGCAGGCTACGCGCATTCCTGTCCTCGCCGCGCCTCGCGGCGCGGCGGTTCCCCGGGGTCGTGCCGTCGGCTCCGCCCTGCATTCGTGGAGTCCAGCGCGACCGCGAGCATCTCCCACGGCCGAAGGCGGATCGCCGCCGCGCGGCCCTGGATCGCCACGGCTCCCACGTAGCCCGGTACCGGTCGCACGGCGCGGAGCGTGTAGCGCCCAGGCGCCTCCGGCGCATCATCCACTCGCAGCAGCCGGGCCGACTCTCCCGGCACCAGCGTGACGTCGAACGAGTCGAGCGGCCTCGCCAGGCCCTCGCCGAGCACCTTGAGGAACGCCTCCTTGCGCGTCCAGCCCGCGAAGGCCGCCTCAAGGCGCTGCGAGCCGGCGACGCTTGCGAGCGCGGTCCGCTCCGCCGGCGAGAAGCAGCTTTCGGCGAGAGCGCGCAGGCTGCCGATTTCCCGGATCCTCTCCACGTCCACGCCGACCTCCCGATCCAGGCTCACCGCCACCAGCGCGAGATCGTCGGCGTGGGAGAGGTTGAAGCGTGGACTCGGGCGATCGGCCAGGCGCGGTTTCCCGCCGGGACCGTTCTCGAACGCGACCTCGTCCGGTCGCGTGCCGACGTACCTCGAAAGTACCAGGCGCAGCAGGCCGTGCGCGCACACCCAGCGCCGACGGTCGGTCGCGAGCACGAAGCGCCGGGCGCGCGAGACCTCCGCCGGTGAGAGGAAAGCCTCCAGCCGATTCACTGCCGCCCGCTCAAGATCGAGCCGGAGCGTCCAGACGTGGACCTCGCCGTCCCGGAGCAGGCAGGCCGCGCCGCCGTGCAGGTACGCCGCGCTGCCGCGATTGATGTCGTGTCTCGCCGTCACTCAGCCTCGACCTGTCGTGGTCGGGAGGTCATTTGCGCAAGAAGCGCGCACCCGGACAGGCTCGCTTGGCGCGAAACGTAAGTGGCTGGCAGCCAATGTGCTACGCCGCCCGCGGCGCAAGCGACGGTGCGGCGAGCTCGCGCGTCCGTTGCGCCGCTGCAACAACTGGCGGTCAGTTGTCGGCCAGCCAGGTCTCCAGCCGATCCAAGTCGGCTTCGCTGAGCAGGCCGTGGGTCGGCAGAGTTATGAGCCGCCCGGCCAGCGCCCGCGCCCCCGTGAAGACGTCGTGGCCGTTCACCACCCGCTTGGCGAAGCCCTTCAGATCACATAGCGCCAGTGGATAGCCCGGCATGATGCCCAGCGCCCGCGCCTCCGCGTTGCCCGCAGCAGCCCGCACGGCGGGCGAGGCCGTAAACGGCAGTCGCAGGTACCCGGCCCGGGCGCGCGCCGGCACCGCGATCGGAGTCAGGCCCTTGCCGGAGCGTGCGAGCAGGCGAGCCGCGTTGGCCCTGCGCACCTCGGCCTCGCCGTCGCGGAGCTCCCAGGTCACGCGGAGCGTGCACGCCGCCGCGGCGCTCAGCCCGCGCACGGGCGACGGCGGATGGTAGACCGTCTCCCCCAGCTGGAGAAACGGGAGCGACGCCGGTAGCGCGTACAGCGACGGCCGGCCGAGCAGCCACTGCGCCCCGAGCTGCACGAGCTCCCGAAGCCCTCGGAGCGAAGGCAGGAGCTGGCCCCGTGCTCGAGCCACCATGGCCGCGGCGGCGTCTCCCTGTGCCAGCAGGGCGCCGCCACGCCCGGCCGTAGTCCCTTTCCCGCGTCCGAAGCTCAGCACCGCGACGTCGCCGAGCGAGCCGAGCGGCCGGCCATTGAAGCTCGCGCCGGCACCCTGCGCGGCGTCCTCGATCAGCCACGCGCCGCCGCGCGCCGCGGCCGCGCGCACGGGCTCCGGGTCGGCCGGCACGCCGAATAGATGGACGAGCACCACCGCCCCCGCGCCCCGCTCCACCGCGCGTCGCAACGACTCCGCCTCCGGCGCGAGCGTCTCCGGCACGAGGTCGTAGAGCACCACCGGGGCGTCAGCGCCGTCAGCCGCCGTGGCGAGGTCGTAGCATCCGTAGGCGGGCAACGCGACCGCGGCCCCCGGCCGCTCGGTCAGGCAGGCCCGAATGGCCAGCGTCAGTGCCCCGGTTCCACTGTCCGCCAGGAGGACGTCGGCCGCGCTGAAGGCATGCGCCAGCGCCGTCGTTACTTCGGTGCTCGCCCTCCGAGCGCCGTCGATCAGGCCGGCCATGCCCGCGGTGACCGCCCGGAGCGGCAGGGGCGAGTACGCGGGTGGCTGCCGGCGCCACCTCACGGGATGCCGCGGACGATGCGCGGGCCGAGTGCGGTGGCCAGGGGAACCGGCAGCCGCTTCCATAGACGCGGTCCCCAGCTGTACGCGCCGTCGTCGGGCGAGGGCGTGTGCGCCTCGCGTCCTCCCGCCGCGTGCTGATACCAGTACAGCGGCACGTCGCGCCCGCCCCACTGCTGCTTGAAGCGGTGAGTCCCCGAGCCCGGCGTGCACCGGCCGAAATTGAACAGCGTCAGCCCCTCGCGGGCCGCCCGCTCCAGGAACGCCCAGTAGAGCGCCATGTTCGGAGAGATGCGGTTGTAGGCGACCAGCGCGGATGCCCACGTCATCTCGAAGTCGCGGTCCCAGCGGAAGCCTGCGCCGCAGGCGATCGGGACCTCGCCGAGGTAGGCGCAGCCGAACCACGCGTCCTCGCCGAACGCTTCGGCGATGGCTTCGAAGAAGCGACGCGACTGGGTGGGCGTCCCCAGGTCCCGCATGTGCCGCGAGAACACGGTGTAGAACGGGCCGACCTGGTCCCGACCCCACCGCACCGTGACGCCCTCCTTCTCGGGTCGGCGGACCTGGCTCCTGAGCTTCGCCTTGAACCCCTCGAAGAGGGCGTCGGGCCCGCCCGGAGGGAGATCCAGTACGACCGTGATCTTCCGGTGCGAGGCCGGGAGGTCGATCGGGAGAGCCTGCGGGCTGCGCAGCTCGAGCAGTTTCACGCCGCTGCCCATCGGCCATCGCCACCGCTTCGGCCGTGAGCCTCTGGACGGCTTCCGCGCTCCCCAGCGGGCCCCCGTAGTTCAGGAACGGCATCGAGACCAGATAGTGCCCGAACAGACGGCTCCGAACCCGCACGATCGGCAGGACCCCAACCAAGGACCCGCTCGGGCCCCTGGCGGCCAGATAGGGGCACTCGTGGCCGTGCGTGCGCTCGATGACGGATCGCCAGCCGAACAGGTGGAAGTGGGTCCACCCGGTGCTCTGGCGCACGAATGCATCCCACTCGCCGGGCGTTCCGTCGTAGGGCCCCACCCGCAGGGTCGTCACGCCGGCGCGGCCTCCCGCTGCGCGAGGCCGGCGCCAATGCTCACGAACCGGAACTCCTCCAGCAGCCGCTCCAGCCGCTGCAGCACGCGCGCCAGTCCGCCGTAGTGGCGCACCCGTGTGAGGAACGGCACCCTGAAGCGAGGCTGCGCCGCATCGTACTCCCACGGATGGAGGTAGAACGTCCCCGGCTGCCCGCGGCGCTCGGCATCCCGCAAGGCCGCTCGCACCAAGCCGGACGGCAGCAGGCGGAAGTAGGCCCCGCCCGCCGCGGGGAGATTCAACCCCA
Source organism: uncultured Gemmatimonadales bacterium (assembly GCA_963729955.1). Taxonomy (GTDB): domain Bacteria; phylum Gemmatimonadota; class Gemmatimonadetes; order Gemmatimonadales; family JACORV01; genus Fen-1245. The sequence continues at coordinate 49,837 of CAVSQA010000028.1, read as the reverse complement.
GGCGCCGGAGAGTCGTGGGTGGAACCTCCAGGAGCCGTCCGGCCGGCCGCGCGAGCCAATGCGGGTCTCGGCCGCCCCCGGCGTAGCCGTAACCTGGGCGTTGGATCGGGAAGAGCGACGAGTCGTAGCGGTAGCCCTCTTCGAGCAGGATGTCGAGGGCCCACTCCCGCCCCGGTACGATGGAGTAGTTGGGCGCGCGATAGCCGAGACAGGGCTGCCCCGTCAGGTCCTCTATGATCGCCTTGGTGCGCCGCACCTGCGCGCGGAACTCCTCCGGTGAGAGCTCCGTCACCCGGCGGTGGTCATAGCCGTGCGAGGCCACCTCGTGGCCGGCGGCCACGATGGCCTTCATCATCGCCGGCTGCCGCTCGGCCACCCACCCCAGCGTGAAGAAAGTCCCGGTGGCCGCCCGGCGAGCCAGCAGCTCCAGCAAGCGGTCGACGTTGCGGGCGACCCTGCTCTCGAACGAACCCCAGCGCTCACGCGGCGCGTACGGCGCCAGCGCGAGCACCTGGAAGTGCTCCTCGACATCCACGGTGAAGTGATGCCGCACGACCGGGGGCGCCGTTGCGGCGGACGGTGGGATGGTGACGCCCCTAGTGCTTGACGACGTCCGACGGCGAACGGGGCTCCAGCACCCACGATCCCGTTCCCGTCGGCGCGAGCAGCCCGACGACGTCGAACGTACTGGCCTTCAGGTACACGCCGGGAACCGTGAAGCCCGCCAGCCGGTCCAGCACCACGATGAGGTTGCCCGAGCCGTCGGAGACCGTGAGCCGGTAGTTGCCCAGCACCGTGGCCGTATCGCTCACGGTGGCGTTCGGGACGACGACCAGCTGCGCGTCACGCTTCCCGCCCGCGGCCGTCGCCGCGACGGCGGTGGTCAGCGTCGCCGCCGTGGGATAGAACCCGCGCCCGAGGGCGGTCGTGGTGCCGCCATCCAGCGTCGGCTGCCCGAGGCGCACCGCCATCGTCCCCCGCACCCGCACCGAGTCGCCCGCCGTCACGGTCGTCCGTAGCCGCGTCAGCCGGATGGCCCCGGAGGTGTCGGCCAGGTCGACCATCGAGTCCGAGAACGTCCCCGAGCTGTTGAGCGCGACCCCCACTACGACGGCGTTGGCTCCCGCCGGCAGCAACCGCGCCGCGGCGATGCTGATGACCGGCACCGGGATCTCGGTCAGGTCGCCCGCCGACCGGGGCCGCAGCCGCCACGTGCCCGTGTTGGTCGCGGCCAGCACGCCCAGCATGTCGAATTCGTTGCCCGGCACGAAGTCCGCGGGCAGGCTCGCCGGCTGGAAGGTGGGGTCCGCCGTCCGGTCGAGCTGCACCTGCAGCACCCCGCTGCCGTCGCTCACCGTCAGCACGAAGCTCGTCGACGTCCGCGCCGTGTCGCTGATGATCGCCCCGTGCACGGCCACGAGCTGCGCGTCCCGTGTCCCGCCCACCGCGGTCGCGGCCTGGGCTGTCGTCAGCGCGGTGGCCGTGGGGATGTTCCCGCGGCCGAGCGCGGTGGTCGTGCCGCCGTCGAGCACCGGCTGGCCGTTGCGGCTCGCCGTGATGGCCTGCACCCGCACCGAGTCGCCCGCCGCCACCGTCGTCCGCAGCCGCGTCAGCTGAACCGCGCCGGACGTGTCGGTCAGGAAGACGGTGGTGTCGGCGAAGGTCCCCGAGCCGTTGAGGGCCACGCCCACCACGACGACGGCGTGGCCCGGCGTCAGCAGCCGCGCCGCGGCCACGCTGATGGCCGGGAGCAGCGTCTCGGTCAGGTCGGACGCCGACCGAGGCCGCAGCCGCCACGTCCCCGTGCCGGTCGGCACCAGGACGCCCACCACGTCGAACTTGCTCCCCGGCACGAAATCACCGGGCAGCTTGGCCGGCAGGAAGGACGAGTCCGCCGTCCGGTCGAGCTGCACCTCGAGCGGTCCGCTGCCGTCGCTCGCCGTCAGCACGAAGCTGGTCGACGTCCGCACCGTGTCGCTGATGATGGCGCCGTGCACGCTCACCAGCTGGGCGTCGCGCGTCCCCCCGTCGGCCGCGGCCGCCTGCGCCGTCGTCAACGCCGTCGCGCCCGGGACGCGTCCCTTGCCGAGGGAGACGACGGTCGGATCGTCGAGCGTGGGCTCGACGCCGCGCGACCCGACCGTGCCCAGCAGCCGCAGGCTGTCTCCGGTCGCGAAGGCCGAGCGGGCGCGGGCGATCCTGATGGAGCCGGAGGTGTCGGCGACGTTCGCGGTCGAGTCGGCGAAGGCGGCGGAAGAGGTGAGCGCCACGCCGACGACGAACACGCGCCGGCCGACCGTCGCCACGCGGGCCTGGCGCACCGTGAGCAGCGGCAGCCCCACGAGAGCATTGACGCGCACCGAGTCGCCCGCCGTCACCGTGAAGCTCTGGCTGTCCACCTTCACGATCTGGAGCGTGTCGGCGAAGCCCGTCGTGTCCACGCTGAGGGAGTACACGCCGACCGGCACGCTGGTGAAGCGGAAGAAGCCGCTCGACGGCGTGGTCTGCACCAGCCCGGTGTCCGAGGTGCCGTTGAGGACGAGGCGCACCTTGACGTTGGCGAGGGAATCGTCCCCGGCGTCGATCACGCGAGTGCCGTTGGCGTCCAGACGGACGAAGCCGTCCACCATGCCGGTGCCGGTGATGCCGGTCACGCGGTTCTCCCCGGCATTCGTGCATCCGACGATGCCGAGCGCCACGGCGACGGTCGCGCGCAGGATCGGGGCGACGCGGCGCATCAGAACTCGAACCTCAGTCCGGCGCGCACTCCGGCGCCCGGGGAGCGGCGGACCAGGAGCTTGCCGAAGTTCGGGTTGGCGACGAGCGGCACCGTGACGACGCCGGTAGCGGCGTTCACCGCCATGGTCCGGGTCGGATCCACGAGGTACAGCGCGCGGTCGACGACGCCGTCGTTGCTCGACACCAGGTTGACGAAGTCCACGATCAGGCCGGCGGAACCGCCGAACACGCCGAACAGGCGCTCGACGGCGAAGCTGGCGTCGACGCTCGTGACCGAGGGACCGCGGCAGGAATTCCGCCCGGCGAACTGCCCGACCTGGTCGCGCAGGCACGCCCAGCTGCCCGTGAGCGCGCCGATCCCCGACACCGTGTCAGACACGAAAGCGGGATCGTTGCCCGCGGCGCCGTCGCCGTTGGCGTCCACGCCGTCACGGAACCCGGGGGTGAACGGCAGCCCCGAGCGCCAGCGCACCAGCGCCGCCACCTGCACCCGGCCCGTCGTCATCTCGGCGCCGAGCACGGCACGGTTCGGCACGTCGAGGTCGGACCGACCATCCCGCCAGTCGTTCGATCCGGTCGCGGCGGGGAACGGGGAGAGCTGGGCGTCGGGCACGGATCCCGCGAGTCCGGGCGTGTTGTCGGTGGTGCGCGAGTAGGTGTAGCTCGCCCACAGGCTCAGGCCCTGCTCGCGGACACGCTCGAACGAGATCGTCATCCCCGAGTAGTCCGAATACCCGGAGGGATCCAGCGCCCATACGCGGTCGAAGTCGCCGAAGCGACGGTTGCTGCCGGGCGTCGCCACGAGCATGCTGCCGACCTGCTGGAGCGTGCCGTAGATCGGCCGCCCGTACTGATCGGTGCTGAGGGGCGCGGGCGCCAGGTTCAGGTCGCTGCGGCGCGGGAGGAACTCCGTGTGGCGATACTGGCCGCTCACCTGCAAGGAGACGCCGCTGCCGAGCTGCCGGGCCAGGCTGAAGCTCGCCCGGCCGGTGCGCGGCGACTGGAAGCCCTGGTTGAGCAGCGACAGGACGGGGCCGGTGACGGGCGCGGCGGTCGAGTCCGGCACACCCGGCCAGGCGCCGAGCGTACCGACGCCGCGGCGAAACGCCGCGGTCCCGTCGTGCGTGAGCACCTCCGCCAGCACCGACGGGTCCACGTCCTCGCTGAACAGCCCGGCGTCGCCGCGCAGCAGCCATTGGCGCTGCGGGCCGGCGGCCCAGGTGAACGAGAAGCGGGGGCTGGTTCGCGCCTTGAGCGTCGGCACGAAGGCATTCGACACGCCCGTCAGGCTCAGCCACCGCGCGTCGGTCGCCACCCCGCCGGTCGGCCACCGCTCGCGCTCGAAGAACCGCAGGCCGAACAGGATGTTCAATCCCACGAGGGGCGACCACGAGTCCTGAGCGAAGAAGGCCGCGGAGCCGATCGTGAAGGAGGCCGTCTGGAGTCCGCCGACCGACTGGACGAACGCTCCGCGGCGCAGCCCCAGGTCGCCCACGCTTCCGAACAGGTACGTCCCGGCGTACCACGGGTCGTACGTGATGTCGTGGTTGGTCGACGTGGTGGTGATGCCGCCCTCCACCTGGTGCGCCCCGAGCGGATAGCGCAGCGCCGCCGAGATTCGGGTCGCGTCACGCTCGAAGCTGCCCGGCAGCGCGCCATCCGCTCCCGCCGACAGGCCGTCGGCAACCAGCACGGTCCCCGGAAGGGTCGGCGCGCCATACTCCCGCTTGCTGAGATCGACCGCCAGGGAGATGTCCGCCTGCAGCTCCCCGACCAGGCGCGAGTTGAACGCTCCGGACACGGAGACGTCGCGGGCGTTGAGCGAGGTGCCGATGCCGACGAACCGTCCGTCTCCCAGGTCGATGTTGGAGGATGACCGGTTGGTCGCCGTCGCGCGCAGCGACAGCAGCTGGCCGCTGGCGATCTCCCAATCGAAGCGGCCGAAGGCCGTGATCACGTCGGTCTGTTCGGTGACCGGCCGGAGGTAGGGCGAAAGATCCGTCTGAAGCGAGTCCTGCGCGAGATTGACCGCGAGCGTGGTGGCCGAATCGGTGCGCCACGGCGCCGCGATAGCGCGTCTGAAGCCGGCGCGCGTCCACGCCGAGTATGCCCCAGGCGGTATCCCGCACGATGGGGCCGCCGACCAGCACCGCGCCCCGGAAGGTCTTGCCGTCGGCGTCACCGAAGGCGCGCACCTGGCGCTCGCGCGGACCCCGCGCCGTGAACGCGCTGAGGAGCTCGCCGCCGTAGCCGGGCCACTCGACGTTGCTCCCCGCCGCGACCTCGGCGTGATCGAGGCTCGTGAACGGGATCCCCAGCGCCGAGAGGTCGGTACGGGACACGCCGGGGCTCGAGGCCACGGTGTGAGGGATGCCGTCAACGCCGACCGAGCCGAGTCGATCGGGGAGACCCTCCATCGCGAGGCCGCCCGATGAGACCGCCGCCATGACGCCGAGCGAAGACACCCGGCCCTGCGGATCGACCAGATCCACCAGATCGTTCCCGGGCTCCCAGGTTCCCCGCGCGAGCGACGCGTGCTGCGCCCCCTCGACGAACGCCACGGTATCGACCGCGGTGACGGGGGGCTCCGCCGGCGTGAGGTGGAGGTCGACGGTTACCGCCACCGCCGGGCTCGCCGTCACGTCCAGGACGATCAGCGGCCGGAAGCCCAGGCGCTCCGCGTACAGATCGTAGCGCCCCGGCGGCAGCGCCGGGCTGCGATAGACCCCGTCGCGGTCGGTGACGAGCTTCCGCTCCCACCCCGTCGCGTGATGTGTGAGGGTGATGTCCACACCCGAGATGAGCCGGCCGTCGGTCGAGAGCGCTACGCCGCGGATGGCACCGGTGGTCACGGTCTGAGCGGGAGCCCGGACGGCGAGGAGTGAAGCGACCGCCAGCGCGAGTGCGCCCATCGCCGGCGCGCGTCCAGGAGCCTGGTGAGCGAAAGCCATCGAAGTGACAAACCTAGAGCCGGCGTTCCAAAGGGGCAAATGGATCGGTGCGCCGCGGCGCGCGGGCGCCCCGGCGCTGGCGCGGTTCGACGGCACGGACGCGGGCCCGGCGCGGCGTGCGCCTGCGGTTGGGCCTCTCGGCCGTGAGCGGTAGATTGCCCGGTCGTGAGAGCACTCCCCGTCCTGCGGAGCCTGGCCGAGCGCGCGGCCCGTGCGCCCGACCGGATTCTGCATCGCTACCGGCGACGCCTGCTGCTCCGGACGTTCCAGCGCCGCGGCCGCCCGGCGTCCGTGCTCGTTGTCTGTCACGGCAACATCTGCCGGAGCCCGTTCGCAGCCGGGCTGTTGACCCTGATGCTGCCCGCTGACCTGCGCGGCGTCATTCCCGTGCGGTCGGCGGGCTTCGTGGGAGCCGGCCGGCCCTCGCCGCGCGCGGCCGTCGAGGCGGCTGCCGAGCGCGGAGTGGATCTCTCCCGCCATCGCGCCACGGTCCTGACGCCGGCGCTCGTGCGAGCAGCCCAGGTGATCGTCGTGATGGATGCGGTGCAACGCCGGGAGGTGTGCGCCCTGTACCGCCGGCACCCGTCGGCCGTCGCGCTGCTCGGCGACCTGGACCCGCGAGGCGGCGAGACCCGCGAGATTCAGGATCCACTCGACCGGCCGGCGGCCGTCTACCGCGCGACCTACGACAGAATCTCGCGCTGCGTCGAGCAGCTCGTCCACGCCATGGTGAGCGCCCAGCCTGGCCGCGTCCCCGAGGAGCACACCTAGCCTGGCCGACAACGATGCTGTAGCGGCCGCGCCACGGCTTATCTGCGTTGGATTGCTGCAACGGTTGTCGCGAATCACTAACCCTGTAGCTCCCAGGCGCGCTTTCCCGCTTGGCGCCGCGCTCAATTTGAGCGCATCACTCTTGTTGCCAACGTGTTACGCATGTTCACCGAGGTCGCGCACCAACTCAATGCGCCAGCGATCGTCCAGCCGGCGAGGGGTCGATTCGGTACGAATCATGCCCGACCGGTTGCACGGCTGCATAGCCCGGGCCGCTGGCTCCCGAGGCGCCGCATACGGCTTCAAGGTCGAGGTGGGGGAGATCAGAGCTTTCCTGAGGCGCTCACGGTGACCGCGGCGTCTTCCTGGCTCGGTGCGACCAGGCGGCGAGAGCCACACGCATCGCCGCTGATGGCTCGGGCTCCAGCCAGTGGGCCGGTCGCGCGAGCCGGCGCGCGGGGGCGGTAGCATCGTCCGGTTCCCGTCGAGCGCGACGCCGCTCGCGCGCGGTGCCTTCGTCCTCGCGCTCCTGGCCGTCCTCGTGGCGACGCTGGCGCCGTCGGGAGGCGCGAAGCCTGCCCTCTCCTGGTGTCTCGCGTGCGGCGAGCGCGGGTTGGCCGATGGCGCTCGGAACTTCCTGCTCTACGCACCCCTTGGCGCGCTGATCGCCTTGTGTGGCTGGCGGCGGCCGCGAGTCCTGATTGCGCCCATCATCCTCTCGGCGTCCATCGAATGCGCCCAGGTGTGGATTCCGGGCCGCGATCCAAGTCTGGGCGACGTGACGTTCAACGCCCTCGGCGCCGTGGCCGGCTTCTGGGCCGTCCGCTCGTCAGGTCTGTGGCTCAGGCCTGTGGGCCGCTCACGGCTGTGGCTGATGCTGCTCGGTCTCCTAGGCGCTCTGGTGATGGTAGGAGCGACGGGCGTGCTGCTCCAGGAAGACCTGCCGCGGTCCACCTACTGGGGCCAGTGGACGCCGAACCTGGGTCACCTCGAGTGGTATCGCGGCCGGGTCGTCAGTGCGACGATCGGCCCGCTCGGCGTCTCCGACGGACGGATGCCGAGCTCGGCGGCGGCTCGGGCCCTGCTGCTTTCGCGAACCTCGATGCTTATACGCGCCGTGGCCGGCCCAAGCGTTTCGGCTCCTGGCTCGCTTTTCAGCATCTACGACGGCCAGCACCGCGAGATCGTTCTGGTCGGGCCGGATCGCAACGACCTCGTCTTCCGCTATCGAACCCGTGCTGCGGCCGCAGGCCTCGAACAGCCTGTTCTGCGCTCTGAGGGCGCGTTGCGCGGCCTCGCGTCCGGTGATTCGCTGGACGTCGAGGTCCGGCCCGACGGGCACGGCTACTGTCTGGTGGTGAACGGTCGCGCCTCCTGCGGCCTGGGCTTCACGCTTGGCCGAGCCTGGGAGTTGATCGCCTTCCCCGAGGCGTTGCCATCCTGGCTGCGGATCCTGCTCGACGACGGGTGGGCGGCGTGCCTCCTGCTGCCACTCGGCTTCTGGCTGACGGGCCGGAAGGTGGGTTCTCTCGTCGTGCTCGGCGCTGTCGCGGGACTGGTGCTGTTGCCGGCGGCCACCGGCCTGTTGCCGACGCCGCCGGGAGAGCTGGTCGGCGCCGCCGTCGGCCTCGCGTTCGGGCTAGGGCTCCGCCGCAGAGTCGTTGCGTCGCCACGCATCGTCTGAGGCGCCCACCACAGCGCGGACCCGCCGCGGGAGCCTCCAGACCAGGTAGGCGGCTCGAGCCGCCAGCGTAGCGGCACGCCGCCGCACGTGGACCGGCCAGGACCGGCCGCCGACGAGTGGGGCCAGCGCCAAGCCCGCCTCGGCGCGGGTCGCCTCGTCGAGGAGCTTCTGCGTCCAGCTCGCGGACCTGCGGAAGTCCGTCAGAATCGAGAGTCGCCAGTCCACCAGACGCTCCAAGACAAGAGGAGCCGCTGATGTGGCCGCCGGCGGTTCGGCGGCGCCGGCCAGTCGGATCGCGACCGCGAGCCAGCGGAGCGCGAGGGAGCGCTCCCACCGCGGCAGGGATCGCAGCCTCGTCTCGATGGTCTCCCACTCCACGGGTTGCGCCGCGAGCACCGATGCGGCATCGAGCCAGTAGCGCAGCGACCAGCCGGCGGTCCAGGTGACGTCGGCGTGCGTCAGCGCCTGCCACAGCAACTCCGTGAACGACGGGACGCGCACGGCGAGGCCCTGCCACGAAACCGTCCGCGCGCTCGACCAGAGGCGGTCCCACGCCATGCCCGGCGGGAGACCCCGTTCCGTGGAGAGGTGCAGCTCGACGGCGGCGGCGCCTTCCCGGACCAGAGTGCGGAGATGATAGGGGCTCGGTCCCCGCACCTCGCTCTCGCCGGGCGGCACTTTGGCGGGATCGTACTCGAACGGGGCGTAGCCGCGAGACCTGAAATAGCGCCAGAGACGTTCGCCTTCCCCGGCCGGTACCAGCACGTCGACGTCACGGGTGAGCCGCGCGTCGGCCAGCATCAGGGAAGGCGCGCTGGCCCGCCGCGCCGGACCCTTGAGAAGCACGCACGGCACGCCGTGCGCCGCGATGGCCCGAACCACCTCCGCCGCGTCGGCGTCCGCGGTCATCGCCGCCATCGTGTCGTGTCGCGCGCCGGCGCGCAGCCGTTCAACCAGGTCGGCCGGCACCTGCGAGAGGAGGCGCAGGGCGGCAAGCCGGCGGAGCAGCCACTGCTCCGCCTGCTCCCAGGCGATCCACGACGCAATCCCATCGGCGTGGGCGGCGACCGCCGGCTGCGACCACCTGGCGGCCAGGTCGTCTCGGTCGGCGTCGGAAGTGAGGCGCAGGGTATCGAGCAGCAGCCGGGCCAGTGCTCGACTCATGGGGTGACGGGATCGGACTCCGGAAATGACGCGATGACGCGGTACTGCGCGGGCTGGCTCGACGGAGGCTCGAGGAGCAGCGCGCCCTGGCGCGTGAGCCAGGCGTGGGCCGCGAACGCGCCCTCTGGGGCGCGGCGAACGCCGATGTGCAGGGCGGCGTCGCGGCCGGACTTCCTGAGCAGGTAGTAGAGGACGATGCCGCGCCGGAGGCAGGTGTAGCGCCAGGGCGACGGCAGGCGGCGGAGGATCGCCTCGGTCCAGGCCGAGAGATCGGCGTCCGGCGGCGCGGGCGCCGACGCCGGCCGGCGCCGGCCGATCCAGCGCGCCAGGCGCGCGAGGGAGATCGCGGAGAGCAGCGGCGGGAGCGCGAGCGCGGCGACCACCGTGCGAGCCTTCCAGCGCAGCTCGGGGCTCACGCCTCGAGCGCCAGCACGACGCCCCGTTCGACGCACTGTTTCAGGAAGGCCTGGGTGGTGGCTGACGCGTTGGGCGCGGCGACTTCGTACTCGCGGACCAGCGTCGCGACGAGCTCCTCCATCGTACGCGGCTCGGCGAGCGAGTCCAGGAGGGTCAGGCCGGTGGCGTTGACGGTGAAGTAGCGTCGATCGTCGAGGTGCAGGACTACGCCTTCACCTTCGAGCGAGGTGAGGCGCACATTCGGATGACGCCGGTAGCGCACGGTCACGGCACGAGCCCGCTCAGGAGATCAGGGTCCTCGAAAATGTCGCGACCCAGCCGCAGGCGGTAGCACCGGGCCTGGGCGGCGAGGCGCGTGACGAGCTCCAGGTGGCGTTGGGCGCCGTCGGGATCGACGATGAACAGGAGCGACCACGAGAGCAGGTCGGCGACCGCGAGCGCCGGGCGCAGCGGCTCCATCCTCGTGACTCCGTCGTGGATCGCGGCGATCGCGACGATGCCGGGTACCACCCGGTCGACCCACCGGCCGCCAAGCTCCTCCGGCAGGAAGCCGGTCTTCCGCCGCCTCGTCAGCGCCTGGCCTCCGCTGAGGCCGAGCAGCTGGTAGCCGCCCTCCCGGAGCGCGATGGGCTCGTGCCACCCCACGACCGCGACCGGGTTCGTGCCGTCCGCGAGGAAGGCGGTGTCGTCGGTGCCGACGGACCAGCCGCGGGAAGCGAGCAGCGCCGCCGTCGTCGACTTCCCCGAATTGGAGTCTCCCGCGATGAGCCACCCGCGGCCCGCCCGGTCGATGGCCGTCGCGGCGTGGATATGGCTCCAGCCGGCGCCGCGCAGCAGCGCCGCCACGACGAGGAGGAGAAACGGACGCAACCACCCTTCCGGATTTTGGGCGCCCGCGCGCGTGATCTCCCACCGTTGCCGTGCCAGCCCTCGCGGACACGACTGCGTGTCCGGCCCCCTCGCGCCACACCAGGCGCAGGCGATCATCCGGCGGGCCGTAGTACAGCGCCAGGTCGGGCTGGCGCAGGCACCGTCGTGGATCGACGCCGGCCCAAGGCTCGTCCATCACCGTGATGGTCAATTGGATGGAGCGTGGAGGGACGAGGCGCGACTCAGCCAGCCACGCCTCGACGCTCTGGCGGAGCGCCGGCTCGTCGCACGATCACACGCATCGTCACGCCCAGAGGATGGCCCTCGGAAATGCAGCGCGCCAGCCTGCTGGGCTGGCGCGCTGACGGCGTCACTCGGCGACGGGCTTAGGTAGGTAGGCCGCCCGTCACGAGGGTGCCTTCGACCAAGGACACCTCGTCCTTGATCTCTGGGGCTTCAAAGGGCTTTCGATCCACGCGCGTCCCTCCCTCCCGGAGATGGTGGCTATTGGGATGGTTGATATAGGAATACGCAAGAGCCAGGCCAGGTCCCGGGGCCAGGAGCGTCGGCGCAAGGTCTTGTCAGATGGTGGTTTGTACGTCGGCGGTCCGTCCAGTCACGATGCGTGGCCGCCACGCCTGCGGGCGCGGCCCCACACGCACTAGTCGAGACTTCGCAGCGCCTGGGCGACCCGAGCGAGCGCCGCCTCGAGGTCGGCCGGCACGGGGCCGAAGCCGAACCTGATGAAGTGATCCATGCCGAACTGGTCCCCCGGCACCACCAGCACGTCGTGACCGCGGCGGAGCCGTTCGGCCAAGGCGGAGGAGTTGATGCCGGAGCGGTAGCGCGCGTAGCAGATCGCGCCGGCGTCGGGGGCGCGGTACGCGAACTGCTCGCCCTGCGAGACCAGCCATCGTTCGAGGGACGGCCAGTTGGCCTGAAGGATGGAGCGCGTGCGGGCGAGGATCCGCGTACGCACGCCGGGCTCCAGGGCGCGAGTCGCCAGCCAGTCCGAGATCACGCCCGGTCCGATGGTGGTGTAGTCCTTGCGCGCCCACAGCTCCGCGATGAGCGGCAGTGGCGCGACGCACCAGCCGATCCTCAGCCCCGGCAGTCCGTACGCCTTCGACAGCCCGTTCGTCACGAGGACGCGCTCGGCCCGCCCCCACAGGCTCGGCGTCGGGCCGGCTGCGCGCTCCGCGCCCTGGTACACCTCGTCGGAGAGAACCCAGGCGCCGGTTTCGGCGGCGCGGCGGACGATGCGATCGAGCGCGTCATCCGCGAGAATGGCGCCCGTCGGGTTGTTCGGGTTCGTCACGACGATCAGCTTGGTGCCCGGCGTGATCGCGATGTCGATCTCGGCGGGATCCGGCTGCCAGCTTAGCTCTTCCCGGAGCCAGATCGGCGCGATGCGGGCGCCGAAGGTCCGCGCCAAGCCCCAGGTCTGCATGTAGGTCGGCAGGACGATGGCGACGCGGTCGCCCGGCTGGATGAGCTGCCAGCAGGCGCAGAAGTTTGCCTCGGCGCTGCCGTTGGTGACGAGGACGTTGTCGGTCGTCGCGCCGGGGTAGAGCGCGGCGATCGCGGCGCGGAGCGCCTCCGTGCCGTTGGACTGCGGATATCCCAGCCCGATTGCGGCTATCTCGTCGGGCGTGGTTCGGGCCAGTCCGAGGAGCTCGGCGACGGACAGCGGGTGCACGCCACTCTCGGAGAGGTTGTAGCGGACCCGGTTCTCCCAGGTGCTCTGCCAGCGCTCCATCGCGAACGGCTCGAACGACATCGCCCCTCCGACGTGGAGGGGCGATTGTAGTCGTACCGGGCCGGGCGGGCAAGCCGCGGCGCTACAAGGCGCGCAGCCGGATCGAGCCGTTCACCGTCTCGACCTTGAGGCTGCGGCCCCCCTGGCCGATGCGCCCGTCGAGGTGCCGCCGGTTGATCCGTCCGGTGACCGTGATGGGGAAGTCGGTCTCGATCGAGCCGTTGACCGTCTCCGCCTCCAGGTCGGCGCTGAGGTCCTTGGGCACGGACAGCGTGACGCCGCCGTTCACGGTGCCGAAGCGCAGGGGCGTGGTGCCCCGGCCGTGCACCACCGCGGTCACGCTGCCGTTCACGGTGTGGGCGGACGCGTCGCCGCTGGAGGTCTCGAGGCGCACGCCGCCGTTGACGGTGGTGGCATCCACCGGGCCCGTGAGGTCGTTCGCTTCCACGTCGCCGTTCACCGTGCCTCCGGTAAAGGCGACGCCCGCGGGCAGCTGCGCGTGGAACTCGACCTCCACGTCGTTGTTGTGGGTGCTCATGTGGTAGTCGTCGTCCGGGCCGCAGCGGTTCGAAGAACCGGGATAGACTGCGCAGATCGTGACGTTGCCGTCGCGCTGGACGACCTCGATCTTCACCTCGTCGGGGTCGCTGTGGCGGGCACGCTTGGTGGCCGTCACCACCACCTCGTTCCCGCTCGCGGGCTCCGCCTCGATCCTGCCGTTGACGCCGCGGATCTCGAGCGTCTTCCCGGCCGCGATCCTGCCGTGCCAGTTCCACTCGTTCCCCTGCGGGAGTGGGGCCGGCGCGGTGGCTTCCGCCAGCCGCGTGGTGACGGCGGGAGCGCAAGCCAGCGCCGCCGCGAGGCCGATGACCGCGTGGTTCATCTGTCCCCCCGATGCGGCGCGCCACCGCGCCGCAGATAGATCGTTCCGCTGAACGATTCCAGGTTCAGCTTGGCGCCGCCGGCGCCGATCGTGAATTCCCACTCCCGCGGGCGCACCGGGCCGCCGCCGGGATTGATGGTCATCGGCCAGTCCGATTCCACGTCGCCGCTGAAGGTGCTGATCGAGATGCTGGCGCTGAGGTCGCCGTCGGGCCGCACCGTCACGTCGCCGGAGTGCGAGTGAAAGCCGTACCGCCCGCCGTCGTGGATCGGCCCGCTGAAACCGATGTCGCCGCTCACCGTCTCGGCCCGGACATCCTGGCCGTCCACCCGCTCCAGCGTGACGTCGCCGGAAACGCTGCGCGCGCTCACGTCGCCGCGCACGCCCCGCACCTGCACGTCGCCGCTGGTGGAACTGATCTCCAGGTGGCCGCGCACGTCACTGGCCTGCACGTCGCCGGAGACGCTCTCGACCTGCACGTCGCCGTTGCCGCAGCGCAGCGTCACGCCGCCGGAGATGGACCCCAGCGACGCCTCGCCGCACACGTCGCTCGCGGTCACGTCGGCCGAGATGGCGTGCACCTCGAGCGGGGTGTTGGCGGGGACGGTGATCGTGAAGTCCACGTCGCCCTCGCCGCGCCGCGGCTCGGTGCGCACCGACACGCCGCTCGCCGAGGCGTCGAGGTCCACCCTGGCGCCGTCGGTCTGCGCCACCACGCGGATCTGCGGGCGGCCCCAGGTCTGGATCTTGACCGAGCCGGACACGCTGCTCAGCTCGAAGCGCGCCCCGCTGCGGACGGCGATGGTGGTGTCCAAGTCCTGCGCCTGGATCACGTGCGGTGCGAGCGCGGTCGCGGCGACGGCCAGTACGGCGACGATCGGTTTCATGGTCTCCTCAGCTCGCCGCGGCCAGCGTCGTGACGCGGCGGAGAACCTCGAGCTTCCGCCCCAGGGCGTGCTCGAGATGGCTGTTCAGGTACATGCTGTTCGGATCCTGCGCGAGTGCCGCCTCCGCCTGGCGGATGGCGGCGTCGATGATGCTCAAGCTCTGCTGCACGGCGCGGATCGTCGCGGTGTCCAGCGTCGAGCGCCGGGCCGCGAGCGCGCGCTCCAGGTCCCGGATCGCCACGTCGTACGACTCGATGCCCTTGGCGGAGGCCAGGCCGGCGATCGGCCGAAGGGTGATGGAGGAAGACGACAGCGGCGCGGGGCCCGCGGTCCGGCCGGCGTGCGTGGCCAGCAGCGCCGCACCCGCCGACACGGACATGAGCACCAGGGCGGCCGCCGCGAGCTGCGGAATCGAGAACGCCAGGCGCCGGCGCCGCGGCGCCAGCGGCACCACCGCGGCGCCCTGGGCGAGCCGCGCCGCGATGCCCGGCCACAGGTCGCGCTCCGGCAGGCGATCGTCGAGCGCGCCCGGCGCGCCGCTTGATCCCCAGCAGGGCGTCGTACGCCGCGCGGCACTCGGCACACGCGGTCAGGTGGGCCTCGGCCGCGTCCAGCGCCTCGCCCCTGACCTCGCCGTCCACCAGAGCCGACAGCCGCTCACCGAGATGCGTGTCCATCGTTACCGCTCCAGGAGAGCGCGGAGCAGCATCCGCGCCCGATGCAGCTGCGCCTTCGATGTTCCCGCCGTCACACCCGTCATGGCCGCAATCTCCTCGTGCTTGAATCCCTGCACGTCGTGGAGCACGAACACCTGTCGCGCCCCCGGCGGCAGTTTCCCGATCGCTTCCTCGAGGTCCAGCGTCTCGCCCGCCGCCAAGTGGACGCCCTCGATCGACTCGGCGTCCACCCCCCCCTCGATGCGGCCTCGCGAGCTCGCCTCGCTCCGCCGCCAGTTGAGGATCGCGTTCACCGCGAGCCGGTGCAGCCAGGTGCCGAAGGCCGCCTCGCCGCGATACGTCCCCAACCGCTCCCACGCCCGCACGAACATATCCTGCGTCAACTCGTCCGGGTCCCCTTCGCCTCCCACCATGCGCCGCGCCAGAGAGTGGATGCGCGCCACGTGCAGGCGGTAGAGCCGCTCGAACGCCCGCTGGTCTCCCGACGCGGCCAGTGCGACATCCGCCGCCTCGGATACGCCAGGGGCCGCGGACCTATCGGGCGTCGGTGGACGGCTCAAGCCATCCTCCGGACGGCGTAGCGCCCTTTCCATTCACTCACTTGGACACGCGGTCTGAGTCCGGGGTTGGAACAGCCGACTAGAGCTGGAGCGCCGCGATCCCCTGCATCTGCTTGAGCTTGCGATGCAGGGTGGAGCGGTCGATTCCGAGTATTTCTGCCGCCTTTAGCTTGTTGCCGCTGCGTGGACTCCAGGACGCGCAGGATG
Organism: uncultured Gemmatimonadales bacterium; assembly: GCA_963729955.1. Classification (GTDB taxonomy): domain Bacteria; phylum Gemmatimonadota; class Gemmatimonadetes; order Gemmatimonadales; family JACORV01; genus Fen-1245. The sequence goes on along the minus strand of CAVSQA010000028.1, from coordinate 34,268 downwards.
TAGCGCCGCTCCACCTCGCCGAGGGGCAGGGTGGGCTCCTGCTCCGGGAGTCCGGCGCTGCCGCCGCCGTGGGCGGCGCCTTGCTGATCTCGGGCGGCAGGTCCCGGAGCGTGATGCTCTGCCCGCTGCGCAGGGCCAGGGCGCGGGCCAGCACGTTCTCGAGCTCCCGGATGTTGCCCGGCCAGCGTACGCGGTCAGCGTGGCCACGGTTTCCGGGGTCAGCGCCGCCGTCGCGAGCTGGTAGCGGTCGGCGAGGCGGCCGACCAGCTGCTCGGCCAGCAGCCGGGATGTCCACCGGCCGCTCGCGCAGCGGCGGGATCTGGATGTGCACGATGTTGAGCCGGTAGAAGAGGTCCTCGCGCATCCGGCCCGCCGCGACCTCCTCGGCCGGGTCGCGGTTGGTGGCCGCGATGACCCGCGCCGCGCTCTTCCTGGCCTGGGCTGTCGCCGAGGCGGCGGAACTCGCCGTCCTGGAGGAACCGCAGCAGCTTGGGCTGGGTGGCGAGCGGCACTTCCGCGACCTCGTCGAGGAAGAGCGTGCCCGATGGCGGCCACCTCGACCAGCCCGGCGTGGTCGCGGTTGGCGTCGGTGAAGGCGCCGCGCTTGAAGCCGAACAGCTCCGACTCGACCAGGTTGGGCGGCAGCGCCGCGCAGTTCAGGGCCACGAAGTTGTCGCGGCCGCTCGCCCCGTGGATGGCCCGCGCCACGACCTCCTTGCCGACCCCGGTCTCGCCGGTGATCAGCACCGGCGTGCTGCTGGGCGCGACCCGGATCGCGGTCTCGAAGATCTGCTGCATCTGGCGCGAGACGCCGACCACGTCCGCCGGGCAGCCCCACCTTGCGCCGCAGCCGCGCCAGCTCGCGCCGGGTCTGCGTGGACTCGAGCGCGCGGCGGACCGTGATCCTGAGCTCGGGCAGCTTGATCGGCTTGGGCGAGGTAGTGGATACGCGCCGGCGTGCAGCAGCTCGACCGCCGAGTCCACGGAGGCGAACGCCGTCATCACGACGAAGGGGACCTCCGGCCAGCGCTCGGCTGACGACCGCCAGCAATCCGCGGCCGTCCATCCCGGGCATCATCAGGTCCGAGAGAACGACGTCGATCTCGCTGCCCTTCTCGAGCAGCTCGATCGGCGGCGTCGCCCGAGCTGGCCTCGAAGGTCGCCCACCCGTCGGCCTGAAGGATGGCGACGAGCAGCTTGCGCTGCGCCTCGTCGTCTTCCACGACCAGAATGCGTCCAGCCTCGGGCATGTGCGACTCCGGGCGCGTTGGAGGATTGCACCAGCAAGTGTGGCGAAGAACGACAGCGGTAGCAAGAGGTGAAACCACTACAAGCCAATCCGGGCTAATCGGTTACAGCACGAGCGGCGGCAGGTCGAGGACGGAGTCGAGGTAGTAGTCGGGCCGCTCTGCGGCGAGGACGGCGCGATCGAACGGGCCCCAGAGGCAGGCGGCCGTCCGGGTGCCGGCGTCGCGTCCCGCCGCGATGTCGTGAGGCGAGTCGCCGACGAAGAGCGCGGTGCCGGCCGGCTCGCCAAGGGCGGTGAGCGCGGCCAGGACGGGTGCGGGGTCGGGCTTGCTGGCCTCGAGGTCATCGGAGGTCACGATGGCGTCGAACAGCCCGTCGAAGCCGCAGAGCTCGAGGCCGAGCTGGACGCCATGTCGGTTCTTGGAGGTCACGATGCCGAGCTTGGCGCCGCCCTCCTTGATGGCGCGGGCCGCCTCCACGGCGCCGGGAAAGCCGCGCACCATCTGGTCGTGGTGGGCGAGGTTCCACTCGCGGTAGGTGGCGATCATGCGGTCGCACTTCGTCGGCATCGTCGGTGAAGCGGCGGAACTGCACGCGCAGGGGCGTGCCGAGGCCCTGGATCCACTCGGCGTCCGCGAAGGTCTGTCCGCGGTGGATGCGCATCGTGTGGTGGTAGGACTCGATGATGAGCCTGGTCGAGTCGATCAGCGTGCCGTCGAGGTCGAAGAGCACTACGCGAAATCGCACTCGGAGAAGATAGCGGAGAGACTGCGCAGACAGCTCCGACCCCCTGCCGGCTGCGATCCGCCTTCTCCTCAGGCGGTCGGGCATCGCGTCGCCAGGGCGATCGCCGCCACGAGCACCAGTCGCGGCGTCCCGTCGAGCGCGGGGCCCGGCGGCGGAAGAGCCGGCGCGATACGCTCGGCGATGCCGGTGGCGAGATCTCGGTCGCCGGCGCTGTCGCGCAGCAGACGTCCCAACAGCCGCTCGAGCCCTGCGGGCAGCTCGTGCCGGAGCGCGTCGACCGCCCGCGCGATGTTGCTGGTGGCCGAGGCGTCTCGCGCCTGCTCGGCGCGGTGCGCGGCGCGCAGCAGCGCCCCCAGCGCTTCGCGCCGGCTGGGGCCGGTGACGTCGGCCCCGCGGCGCGCGGCCGAGAGGGCGAGCAGGCGCCTGCGCGCCTCGGGCAGGACGGACGCGAGAACACAGGTGAAGTCGCTCGCCGCGGTGGGCAGGGCGCTGGCGGCGAGCGCGCGCGTAGCGAGGTCGCCCAGCGCAAGGGCGTCGGCTCGGATCGCGCCATTGGGCGCGACCACGAAGGGCAGCGGAATGCGCGAGCCGCCGGGCCACTCCAGGGCCAGCAGCAAGCCAGCCGCGGGCTCACCCTGGTCGGCCACCAGGCCGGCGGCGACCAGCGGCAGTCGGTCGGCGCGGCGGAGCGACGTTCCGACGCTCGTGCGCCAGCGGTCGGCGGCCTCGAAGGGCTCCACGCGGCGCCAGCTCTCCGCCTCCAGGGCGGAGATCGAGGGTCGGGCTCGGCCGACCCACCAGAGCGCGGCGAGCGGATCGGGCTCGATGCCGAGGCGTGCGGGGCGCGGCGACGAGCTTCGCGCGAAGCGTGCCCAGGACGCCGGTCAGCTGCCGGAAGCCGCCCGCCGGCACCAGGTGTGCGAGGACGGCCTCGCGATTCAGCGCTCCGAGGCGGTCCACCCGGCCGATGCGCTGCATGACGCGCACCGGGTTCCACGGCAGGTCGTAGTTCACGACGGCGGAGGCGTCCTGCAGGTTCATGCCCTCGCTCGCGACGTCGGTCGCGACCAGTACCTGGGCTTCGAGCAGCGGATCGGCGCGTGAGCCGCGAGAGACCGGGGCGAAGGCATCGAGGGCCTCACGCCGAGTGAGCCGGTCTCGCCCGGCCCAGGCCGCGCTTCCGGTGACCGTGAGGACGCGGAAGCGCTGCCGCAGGCGCGCGGCGACGTGAAGCGCGGTGTCGCGGTATTCGGTGAACACGATGGTTCGGCGGCCGGCAAGCTCGCTGGTGAGCAGGGCCTCGAGCGCCTCCAGCTTGGGGTCACCCGTCGCGGTGGCGATCTCCGCGATGCTCAGCGCCCGGTCGAGCGCGGCGCGGCGATCGGCCGCCTCGTGCCGGCGGCGCCGCGCCCAGGGTTCCCAGCAGCAGCGGCAGGAGCGATAGCTGGGTGTCGTCGCTGTCCCGGCGCGGGAACAGCACGTGGAAATCGCGGCGCCTGAGCCGCCGTCCGGCCGCCGCGGCGGCGGTCCACTCGATGAGGTAGTCCCGATGCCGCCGCAGGCTCCGAGCAAGCGCGAAACGGCTCGATTCGAGCCGGCGCAGCAGAGCGAGTTGGAGCAGGGCCGCCCCGCGCTCGAGATCGGGAGCCGACTCGGCGACCTGCCCCAACGCCGCGAGCATCCGATCGAGCGCGCCCGCGTAGACGGCATCCAGGTCGTACTCGACGGCAGGAAGCAGCCGGCGCACCGGGAAGGCGGCGCGCAGACTGGGGAAGCGCTCCCGGACCAGCCGACGGCTTCGGCACACGGAGATGGCGGCCAGGGCGAGCGTCGCGCTGGCCTGGTCGGTGGCCCCGAGGGCGCTCGGCAGGTCGGAGACCCCGAACTCACGGAAGCGGTCGCGGCCGGCGAAGAGCTGAATCAAGGCTGACAGGTCCGCCGGGGAGTTGTTGAACGGCGTCGCCGTGAGCAGCGCCACTCGGCGGCCCGCGGCGAGGTCGGCCAGCGCGGCGTAGCGGCGGGTGGCGGGGTTTCGAAAGGCGTGGGCCTCGTCTACCAGCAGCAGGGAGACGCCGGCGCCGAGGGCGGGCGCGCCTCCGGCCAACCTGGTGTGCGTGTGGAGGGCCAGGGGAACCGCGGTCTCGCTGACTCGCCCGCTTCCACTCGGTGCGGAGGGCGGCCGGGACGATCGCCGCGGCATCGCCGCCGTGGGCCCGTTCGAGCGCCGCGAGGGCGAGAGCGACGTAGGTCTTGCCCAGCCCGACGCCGTCCGTCAGCAGCACTCCTCCAAAGTGCTGGAGAATCGCCCGGCACCGGCGTACCGCGTCGGCCTGATGGGGAAGCAGCCACGGCGGCAACGGCTCGTCGGCAGGCGGGGTGTCGAGCGGGTCGAGCAGGCCGGCCAGTATCGTGCGCGCCGCCCGGCGAGGTGGCGTGGTTACCGCGAGGGTGAGCGCCGGAAAGAGCGGATCAGCAATACCGGCCAGCGTCTCGGCGCAGAGTGTCGCCCAGGTACGCGAGGAGCGCGGCGATATCCGGGGCGAGGCCGAGGGCGAGAGCGGCGTGCGTGTCGAGGTCATGGGGATCCCAGCTCTCGCCGCGCGCCGCGGCGGCGGCGAGATCGGCGAGGCATCGCACGTGATGGCTCTGCGGGTACGGTGGAATCGGCAGCGCGCCCACGGTGGCGGCGCTGAAGCGGAAGGCCCCTCCGCTCGCGCGCTCGGCCAGGGCCGCGGCGACGTTGCGGGCTGGGGCGCTGTTGAGGTACGCGGCGAGCCAGTGCGCGGTGTACGCGTCGGGCACCGCGACGCCGTAGCAGGTGTTGAGCGGGATCGGCGAGTCGGGTGCATCGCGAATCGAGCGGCGCGGCCTCGAGCCGGAAGGCGATGTCGCGCCATATCACCAGCCACGAGCTCCGCAGCATCTCCGTGCGAAACAGTGCCCACGGAGCGGCGTTGCGAGCGTCCGATCGGTGCGCCAGGCGCGACGCGAAAGGCTCGAGGAACCGGGACACCTCGGCGGGGGGCCGCTCCAGGGGCGCGCCACGGCGGTCGACGGCCGCCAGCAGAACGTGGCTTGGTCGAAGCACGAACGGGGAGACGTCGCGGCCCAGTACCGCGGGTGCGCGGCACGCTGGCGGAAGCTCGCCCGCCCGCGCCGCCGGCCGGAGGAAGATCTCGTTGGCGCCGGTCTTCACACCGAGGGTGGGCCGATACATCGCGCCGAGACGCGGGCCGGCGCGAAGCGCCTGCCGAATCGCGCGGACGACGTCGCCCGGGAGCGCGAGCCAGGGAGCGCGCGAAGGTGTCTCGTCCAGGCCGAGATCACGCTGGGTCGTGATGCCCGCCACCGTTCGTCCGGAGGCCCCCACGACCCGCACGTCCGCCGGGCCGTCGGATGCCGGCGCGCCCTTGCGCAGCACCATCACCAGCGGAAAGACGGTGGCCGCGAAGCCGCTGTCGGCCTCGTGAGCGCGATCGGCGAGCGCGACGACGGACGCCGAGCGCCGGATCAGCGCCCGGAGCGGTCCGGCGTAGCCGGCTCGGAGCAGCTTGCTCGGGACCAGGAAGCCCACGACTCCACCGGGCCTGGTGAGGTCGAGCGCGCGCTCGACGAACGCCACGGACAGATCGGGAAGATGCGCGAAGCCCTTGCGGTCGGTCGCGGCCCGAAACGCCAGGAACTGGCGAGCCAGGGCACCGCGCACGATGAGGGGCAGCCGCTCTCCGCGGATCCACGGAGGATTGCCCACGACGACGTCGAAGCCTCCCTCCGCGAAGACCGGCGCGAAGTGCACCTCGTACGCGAAGAACGGAAGCGCCTCGTCGTTGGTGATGCGTCGGCGGGCGGCCACGAGCTCCTGCCGCTCCCGGCGCCAGGTGGCGATGCGGCGCGCCGCCTCCGCCGTGCGGTGCGGGCGCCGCCCGAACAGGTCGCGGCCCGTCGCCGCGGCGGCGTCGGCCAGGCGCGCCGTGAGCCTGGCGATGCCCGCGTCGGCCGCGTCCAGCGCCAGCGCCCGCTCGTCGGCCCGAATCGCGTGAGCGAGCGCGGACTTGTCTCTTCCGGTCGCGCCGAAGTAGGCCAGCCGGCGCTCGGCGACCGCCTGGACGCGCGCCGCGGCCGGGCTGTACAGACCCCGCAGCCGCTTCCAGCGGCGAGAGGAGGCTGTCGCCTTGCCGGAGATTCTGGTCCAGGTTCGGGAGGGGCGCGACCTCTTCGAGGCGCGCGTCGTCGTCAACCAGCAGCGCGAGCCACAGCCGCAACTCGGCGAGCCGCACCGCCATGGGGTCCAGGTCGACTCCGAACAGGTTGTCGCGGACGATGGCGCGCCGCCGCTCGGCGGGCGCCTCGCGTGGGCACAGCCGCTCGCGCGCCTGCTCGAGCTGCGTCAGCACCTCGAGCAGGAACGCTCCGGATCCCACGGCGGGGTCGAGCACCCGGACCCGCGTGAGGGCGTCCGCGTCCCGGCCCGCCAGCGCGGTCGCGAGCGCTCGGCACACGACGTCGCGGAGCAGGGGGCGCGGCGTGAAGTAAGTGCCGCGGTGCCGTCGCTGCGGCCGCGCCATGAGGCCCTCGAACACGCGGCCCAGCATTTCCGGATCCACCGCGTCCGCGCCGTCGCGCTCGCGCACCGTGAAGTGGAATCGCTCGAACAGCTCGTCGAACAGGGCGCGCCAGGTCTCGTTGTCGAGCGTCGCCCCGGGAAAGCGGCGCTCGATGGCGTGGCGCTCGAACAGCCCGCCGTTGAGGAACGGCAGCTCACCGAGGGCCCGGGCGGCGCGTGTGCGCCGGTCGCGGGGCGCGTTGAGGGCGCCGAAGCAGAGGGGCTCGAACACCGTGCGGTGAAAGGGGTGGCCGCGACCGAGCGCTGTGTCGAGAAGCGACGGTAGGAAGTCGCTGCGGCCGGCGAGCCACCCCCTGCCCTGCACGAAATACAGGAACAGCAGGCGCGTGAGGATCACGAGGGCGAGATCGCGCCGCTCGCCGCCGGTGGCGCGCGGCATGTTGGCCAGGCGCGCGGCCGCGAGGGCGTGGAACCGGGAGAAGTCGTTGAAGAAGCGACGGGTGAGGCCTTCCTCCTCGAGCACGTCGGCGGCGCGCACGGCGAGCGTAACCGGCGTGTCCCGCGGTCCCGCCGCGAGGCCGCCCAAGATCTCGGCCGAAACCGGGCTGGGCTGGCGCAGCGCGACGCGCAACTGGCGGACGGTCGTCCCGCCGTTGCGGGGCGCGACGGCGGCCACGGCGAGCGTGGTAGCCGCCGTGTCGAGCACCAGGAGGAGGTTGTGGTCGCCGGGAGTGGCGCGCGCGAGGCGCTCCGCCGCGGCGGCGACCTGGGAACGAGCGGGCGTGTCGGCGACCAGGCCGTACAGAGTGAACGAGGCGTGACGGCCGACGATCGCGGCTCGGCGCGTGGCGAGGCCCGCGCCGTCCAGGCCGAGCCTGGCGCGGGCCGCGGGGTTGAGCTCGTCGCCGCCCGGCGCGTAGCCGAGCGCGGCCGCCAGCTCCAGCAGGTCGTCCAGTGAAGCGAGACGGGCGAGCAGTTGCGGCGCGATCGCCACTCGGTGCGCTCCGGGGAGGAACGGCGCACACGATGGCAAAAGCAACGGCCGGTGCGGTCACCGGCCGTTGCACGGCGGAGCGATTCGTTGCGCGCGCCGGCGGCGGCCGCCGCCGGAGGAGTGGCTACGCCGGCGCCGCGCCCCGCTCCAGCGCGCCACCCTCGCGCCGGTCGGCCCGCAAGAGCAGCAGGGCGAAGACGAAGCCACACGCCCCCAACGACGCGAACATCACCATGCTCGACTCGTAGCTGTGCGTCGCCACGCGCAGCCTGCCGTTGACATAGGGGAACAGCGCCAGGCCCGCGTTCTGGATCATCGTCATCAGGCCGAACGCCGTGCCCACGATGTTCTTCTCGACGATCAGCGGCACCGACGGCCACATCGCCGCGGGGACCAGCACGAACGCCGCCCCCAGCAGGATCATCGGCAGGTAGGGCGGCACCATCGTGAAGGCCAGTACCAGGTAGCAGGGGATCATGAGCAGGGCGCCGAGCACCATCAGCGACGCCCGGCGGCCGATCCGGTCCACCAGGCCCCCGGCGAAGGGAGCGAAGCACATCGAGGCGAAGATGATGATGGACGTCGTGCCTCCCGCCGTCGAGAACATGTGCAGGAAGTCGTTGAACACGGCGCCGAGGAAGCTGCCGCCGCTGTCCACGGTGAGCGGGCAGGCCCCACTTCTCGTGGAACAGGTCGGTCGAGAGCGCGGTGAACGGGAAGATGGCGGAGTAGAAGGTGGCGCAGAGCGCGACCACGTACCAATAGGCGTGGCCGAACTTCTTGACGTCGGCGAACACGATCTTGTCGCCGGCCCCGGCTTCCGCCAGGCCGAGGGCGCGCTCCCCGTGTTTGTCCATCGCGAAGTAGACGACGTTGCACAGCAGGCTGAAGACGCAGAGCCCCGCGGCCACCCACAGCGCCGCGTCGACACCGAAGCGGCTCGACACCGACGAGATGCCGTTGAAGCTGAACAGCGTCCCGAGGCGCATGATGGCCAGCGTAATGCCGAAGGACAGCGCCAGCTCGCGCCCGCGGAACCAGCGCGCCAGAATCGCGCTCTGCGCCACGATCAACGATTCCGATCCGGCACCGAAGATGAACCGGCCCACCGCGGCGACGGTGATGCTCGGCGCGAGCGCGACCACGCACGCCCCGAGGACCACCAGGAAGGAGAGAATCAGGCTCGCCAGCCGCGTCCCGATCCGGTCGATCATCAGGCCGGAAAGGAAGACGCAGATGATCGCCGCCACGCTGTAGATGGTGTAGAGCCCGCCGATCGCACTCTGGTCGGTGTGCCAGGCCTTCATCAACGTGGGCGCCATCGCGCCGATGCTGTCGTAGGCGAAGTAGCTGCCGAAGGGCAGCAGCCCGACGAACAGCAGCACCGTGTACCGGTATGTTCCCCGGGACGGGTGGAACCAGCCCAGCTCGGCCGCGGTCGCGTCGCTCATTCGCCCCCCGCACATGTGATGCAGCATGGTGACACTAGGACGACATATCGTGAGAAGAGAGCGGTGAGACGTGAGAAGTTCAGGTGAGACGTGAGGGGTCGAGAAGCGTGAGAAGGTGCGTTGCGTCCTCTCACGCCCTTGTCCCGCTCACCTCTCACTTGAACCTCTCACACCTCACTTCTCACCTATCACCTTGATGATGACCCTCTTCTTCCGTTGCCCATCCCATTCGCCGTAGAAGATCCGTTGCCACGGTCCCAGGTCCAGCTTCCCCCGCGTGACCGGCACGATGACCTCGTGTCCCACCGTCAGGCTGCGGAGGTGGGCCGCCGCGTTGTCCTCGCCCGTCTCGTTGTGGTGGTAGCGGGCGGGTTCCCATGGTGCCACCGTGTGCTCGAGCCAGTGCAGGATGTCCCGCCACAGCCCGCTCTCGTGGTCGTTGACGAACACCGAGGCGGTGATGTGCATCGCCGAGACCAGGACGAAGCCCTCGGCCACGCCGCTCTGATCGACCTCACGGGCGACTTCGTCGGTGATGTCGATGATCTCCTGGCGCTGCTTGGTCTGGAACCAGAGGTAGTGGGTGTGCGCTGTCATGGCCGTTCCGGCGCCGGGGGGTGGAGGATTGCTCCGGGGCCGCCTCGAATGCGAGATTCACCGCACTCCAAATGGGAGTCTCCACGGTGTCGAATGCACAGGGCGCTCCGCGCTGGGCGCTGATCCTGGGTGTCTCCAGCGGCTTCGGGGCGGAGTGCGGCATCGCACTCGCGGGCGCCGGCTTCGAGATCTGCGGCGTCCACCTCGACCGCAAGGCATCGCTGCCCCAGGTCGCGGAGGTCAAAGTCCGCCATCGAGAAGCTGGGGCGCAGGGCGCTTTTCTTCAACGTCAACGCCGCCGACGCCGAGAAGCGCACCGAGGTCCTCGACTGTCTCGAGGCCGAGCGCGCCGACGTCGGCGTGCTGCTGCATTCGCTCGCCTTCGGGGCCCTGAAGCCGTTCGTCGGCGACGACACGATCAACGAGCAGCAGATGGACATGACCCTCACGGTCATGGCCCACAGCCTGGTCTACTGGACGCAGGACGCCTTCCGCCGCGGGCTTCTCAGGCAGGGGGCCCACATCTTCTCGATGACGTCGTCGGGCTCGACGCGCGCCATCGCGTCCTATGGCGCGGTCTCGGCCGCCAAGGCCGCGCTGGAGTCGCACACCCGCCAGCTGGCCTACGAGCTGGCGCCGCAGGGAATCGCCGTGAACGCCATCCGCGCGGGCGTGACCGACACGCCGGCGGCGCGGAAGATCCCGGGCAGTGACAAGCTGTTCGAAGGCGCGGCCAAGAAGAACCCCTCGCGGCGGCTCACCACGCCGCGGGACGTGGCGGGCGCGCTGGTGGCGCTCTGCCAGCCCGGCGCCGGCTGGCTGACGGGGAACGTGATCAATGTCGATGGAGGCGAGGAAATCTCAGCGGGCTGAGCGCTCGTCGAGGAGCTTCAGCTCCCCCTCGATGCCGTCGAGCTGCGCCAGCAGCTCCTGGACGTGACCGGTGGTCGGCACGGGCACGCCCTCACGGCTGAACATGGTGGCCACCAACGCGTCGGTATACCCCACGACGGCGTTCGCCAGCCCGCGGTCGAGGACCCGGTTGATCCGAAGCAGGGTGGGGAGTTGTTGCCGGGCCGGCAGGGCCACGAAGATGTCCGCCAGGTCCCGGGTCAGGAGCTCTCTGAGGTACTGCAGCTCTTCCACGACTTCGCCCGCCGACAGCCCGCGGACCGCCGCCAGACGGCCGTACAGCTCCGTGGCGGCGAACCAGGTCTCATCGCTCTCCCTGCGGAGCGGGCCGCTCATGTGGGCGAGGAGATCCACGATCAGTTTGAGGAGGCGCTCGGTGGCTGGAAGACCCAGGACGACGGTGCCCGCCTGGCGCTCCTCGAGAAAGCGGGACCACTTGGCGACGAGGCCGTCCCGCAGCGAGGTGATGCGGCGCCCGACCGCGACGAGCGAGGGGGCTGACGTCCGAAGAGGATGGGTAGCCACCGGGCTCGGAAGGTAGTCCCGTGGGCACCCCCAGGCTAGCGTCAGTGCGGTTGGGTGGGCACGATGGCGGCCCGCTCAGGGTCGACGTCCGAAGTGGGGCCAGGGCGGGGGACCCCCGGCCAGCCGTCGTCATCTGCCATGGCTTTAAGGGCTTCAAGGACTGGGGGTTCTTCCCGCGGGCCGCCGAGCGCCTGGCGGTGGCCGGCTTCACGGCGGTGTCGTTCAACTTCTCCGGAAGCGGCGTGGGGGAAGACGGGGAGTCGTTCGACGAGCTGGACCGCTGGGGCCGCCAGACGGTCACCGGGGACCTGGCCGACCTGGCGACCGTGACGGACTACGTGGCCGACCTCGGGACGCCCTGGATCGGGCTCCTGGGCCATAGCCGCGGTGGCGCCACCGCGCTGCTGCATGCCGCCCGCGATGACCGGGTGAAATCCCTGGTGACGTGGGCGGCGGTGTGCCGCTACCTGCGCTGGTCGGAGGAGGATATCGAGCTGTGGCGGCGGGACGGCAAGCTCGACGTCGTGAATCTTCGCACCGGCCAGGTCTTGCCGATTCAGCGGAGCCTGCTCGACGACCTGGAAGCCAACGGTGCGGGAACGCTGGACGTCTTGGGCGCGGCGGCACGCCTCCGGGTGCCGTGGCTCATCGTCCACGGCGCGGCCGACGAATCGGTCCCCACCGACGACGCCCGCAGGCTGCGCGAGGCCTCCGTCGTCGCCGGCGGCAAGAGCGAGCTGCTTCTGATCGAAGGGACCGGACATACCTTCGGCGTGCGGCATCCGTGGGCCGGCAGCAGCGCGGAGTTCGATCGCGTCCTGACGCGCACCGTGGGGTTCTTCTCCGCGGCGCTCGGCTGAGGCGGAACGCGAAGCGGCCCGGGCATGGAAACCCGGGCCGCTCCACTTCTGCGTGGGTGCGAACGCGTCTAGAAGCCTGCTTCCCTCAACTCCTCGAGGTCCCGATCCCTCGGCAGGGAGACACGGGCCAGCAGTTCTTCCCGACGCCGCTTCCACAGCAGGCCGGCTGCAGCCAGAGCTGCGACGGCCAACAGGCTGACACCGAAGATGCGGATACGACCTCCCGGACTGGGTTCATACCAATCTAAACGGTCGCGCAAGAGGCGAGGTTTCGCGGAACTTGTCGCTCACGCGGGCGGCGGTGATACTTGCCCGTGACCGTAAGCTGGATCACACGTCACCGCTGCGAGATCCCATAGTGCCAGGTCTCCAACGCCGGTTTTCGCGGTGCCGCCGGAGCTAGAAGGGTTCGGCGAGCGCCTGCGCGCCGCCCTCGCGTCCCGGGAGCCGGCGCGAGTCGACCGGCCGGAAGCCAGGCGGGCCGCGGTAGCGGCGCTGGTCACCCCCGGCCCCGAACCTGCGATCCTCTTCATCAGGCGTCGTGAGCGAGTGGGAGACCCCTGGTCGGGCCAGATGGCGCTGCCCGGCGGGTTCTCCTCTCCGGCGGACGGCTCGCTCGAGACGACGGCGCGGCGGGAGACCGAGGAGGAAACCGGCATAGTGCTGGCCGATTCGGGTGTGCTGCTCGGCGCCCTCGACGACGTGAGTCCACGCACGCCGTACCTCCCGCCGCTGGTGGTGAGGCCCTACGTGTTCCTCGTGCCGGGCGAGCTGGCCGCCCACGCGGGCCCGGAGGTGGAGGCGGTGGTCTGGCTGAGGGTGCGCGACCTGTTCGACCCCGGTCTGCGGCGACCCTTCCAGGTCAGCTTCTCGGGTGCGGTGCGGGAATTCGAGTCGATCGTGGTCCAGAGCTACACGATCTGGGGACTGACGGAGCGGGTCCTGCAGCAGCTGAGAGAGGCGTCCGGAAGCTAGGGGATCCCCAGCGAAGGCCTGCGGGAGCGTTCCAGGGCCTGCAGGATCCCGGCGAGACGCCGGTCGCGGGCGTCCCGGATCGTCTCCAGGTTCGCTCCGTAGGCTCGCTCGATCTGAGTGGTCAGCGCCTGGATCTGCTCCGGCTCCAGCTTGGTCCACTGCGCCAGGCTTCCCCACCAACCCTCGAAGGAGACGAGCAGCTGCTCGAGGAATGCCTTGACGCCGCCGTCGCCGGCGCCGAGGTGGTAGGTGAGATGCGGGCCGGCCGCCGCCCAGCCCAGGCCGGGCCCCAGCGACACGGCACGATCGATGTCGTCGACGTCGATCACCCCCGACAGCACCAGGTCTATGCACTCGCGCCACACCGCGGCCGCGATGCGCCCGATGACGTTGCCCGGGACCTCGCGCTTGAGGACGATGGGAATCCGGCCGAGGGCGCGCAGCCAGACGCGCACGCTCTCCACGGCGGGCGCGGCCGTGAACTTGCCGGGCACCAGCTCGACGAGCGGGATCAGCTCCGGAGGGTTGAGGGGATGGGCGACGAGGCAGCGCGACTGATGGCGGGCCTGGGCGGCGATCTCGGAAATGGGCAGCCCGCTCGACGACGACGTGGTCACGGCCTCGGGCCGGGCGATCTGGCCGAGGTTCTCGAACAGGCGCTGCTTGGCGTGCAGATCCTCCTTCACCGCCTCGATCACCCAATCCGCGTCGCCGCAGGCGTGGAGCAGCGAGCGCCCCATCCTGAGCTGGCGAATGCCCCGCTCCACGGACTCGGTGGGGGCGCGGCCCATCGCGGCCAGGGCCCGGGCGCGGCGCCCGATCTCCTCGAGGGCGGCGTTCGATACCCTGGCGTCGGTGTCGAAGAGCGCGCATTGCCAGCCGGCGGACGCGCACAGCGCGGCCCAGCCGCGGCCGATGGCTCCCGCGCCGACGATGGCGACCTTGGGCGAGGCGTTCCCTGGTGCGGTCATTCGGGCAGGAAACTAGGGGCGAAAATCGCTCTCCGTAAGCCAGGCGCCGAACAGGTGCTCGAGGAGCAGGGCGTGCACGGGTCCGAGCGTGACGTCGCGGTAGACCCTGACCGGCGCGTCCGATGGGAGCCCGACGGTCGTTTCGCCACGGCCTTGGTCGCGGGCGAGGTTCACCGTGAGGGGCAGTGTTTCCGTCGTTCCCCAACCGGGCCGCAGCGCCAGCGCCACCGCCAGGGGGTCGTTGATCACCGCGCCGGGCAGGCCCTCGTGGTGGTGGTGGAAGCGGACGTAGAAGCCCAGCAGCCGGCCGAGCCACTGCGCGTCCGGGTCCTGGTGGCTGGCCAGCCGCTCGACGCCCGGTGCGGTAATCACCAGCCGGCGCGTGACGTCGAGCCCGACCAGCTCCGTTCCCAGCCGGGCGGCGAACACTTCGGCCGCGGCCTCCGGATCGCACCACACGTTGAACTCGGCGAGCCCGCCGGAGTTACCGGCCGCCGCGATGTTGCCGCCCATCGCCACGTGTCTCGCCACGCGCGAGCGCAGGAAGGCCGCGTCGCCGCGGAGCGCGAGCGCCAGGTTGGTCAGGGGGCCCAGCGTGACGAGCGTGACGGGCTCTGCCGCGGACCTGAGGGCGTCGAGAATGCTCGTGCCGGTCGGGGTGACGGGCTTGGGCGGCGGAGTGTCGTGGTCGCCGAGTCCTTCCGGACCGTGGGTTTCCTTGGCGGTGACGAGCGGCCGGGCGAGCGGGCGGTCGGCGCCCGGGAAGACCGGGACGCCGCACTGTTCTCGCGTCAGGACCAGCCGGGCGTTCCGGGTGGCGCGATCCAGCGTCGTGTTGCCGTAGGAGACCGAGACGGCCCGCAGGCGCGCGGCGGGAGCCCGCGCGGCGAGGATCAGGGCCAGCGCGTCGTCGATGCCCGGGTCGGTGTCAATGACGAGCGGGACGGTCACGTGCCCGCGAACAGCACCCGCGCGAGAAGCGCCAACTCGGGTTGAGGGCCGGGGACCCAGCAGATGTCGTTGATGAGCGCGGAGGGCAGGCTGGTCCCGCCGATGCGCCGGGCGAGGCGCGGCACCTGCGCCGCGTCGAGCACCCAGGCGTCGACGTGCGGGCTCGCGATGGCCATCTGGAGGGCCAGCCGCGCGTCGGCGCCGCAGCCGGCGCAGGTGGCGCTCACCAGCATCCGCAGCGTGACGGGGTTTCTCAGCTCCGCCAGGACCTTCACGGTGCCGGCGGCGAGGTTGGTCTCGCCGCGAGAGACGTCGATGATGGCGTTGACGAGGATGGGTACTTCGTAGCCAGCCGGCGCGCCCGCGAAGTGCACGCCACCCTGCGCGTTGCCCCTGACGGTGATGACGGCCGGGTTGTCTTCCGCGAGGTCGGGCGGGACCGGCGGCGCTTCCTCCGCCACCCGCAGCCGCCGCGACAAGGCGGCCAGCTCGCTCACGAGAGCCGCCGCGCGTCGTGCCGCCCCCACCCCCTGCTCGTCGTGGGGATGGGGGGGCAGCGACAGCGCAATCTCGACGTCACCGGTGAGCTGTTGCTCGAAGGCGCGCGCCAGGCCGAGGCGATCGAGCTCCGGGAGGATCGGCGGCGCGCTCACATCCCTACCGCTTCAAGCCCCCGTGGGCGCAGTAGATGTTTTTACATTGTATTTTTTACATTCTGTGATGACATGTTCAAGCAATTTTAACACACCCGTGTTCATCTCTGAAAATTTTGAGGCTAACATTCCATTATTCCTGTCAATCCCTAAAGTCAATTGTGTCAAATCATTTGTTCCGAAAGAAATAAAATCAATTCCCTCTTTGCAAAATTCATCTATTTTCATACAAGATGCCGGAGTCTCAACCATTACGCCGAATTCAACATCTCTTCTTGGTTCTAGCCCTGCTTTTCTGCATATCTCTTTTGCCTTCTTGATCTCTTCTGTTCGAATCACAAATGGAATCATTATTCCAACATTATTATATCCATGGTCATGAATTTTTTTAATTGCTTTGAATTCAGCTTCAAGTATTTCTGGCTGGTCTAAAGATCTTCTTATTCCGTGCCATCCCAGCATCGGATTTTCTTCTTTTGGCTCTGACTCAGCTCCCTTAAGTGTTTTGTATTCATCTGTCCTTATGTCTGAAGTCCTTACCCACACTGGCTTTCCCTTAAATGCCTCTGCTATCTTTTCAATCTTCGAAGCTAATAAATCTGTGTAATCATCAAGCTTGCCATCTTTTAAATAACCAGCAGGATGAATTCCTCCCTCAGCTATAATAAACTCGATTCTGACTAAACCAACGCCATCTGCCCCTGTCTGCGATGCCCTTAAAGCTACTTCTGGCAAATCACAATTAACTTTAACTAGTGGCTGTCCTGGTTTGTGTTTTGGAATATCCTGAGAATTAACTTGTTGAACAACTTTCATTTGTTGCCCAGTCTGTGAATCACCTGAATAAACTTTTCCATTGCTTCCATCAACTGTTATTAATTGACCTTCCTTCAGTATTGATGTAGCTTGTTTTGTTCCGACTACACAAGGGATTCCCAATTCCCTAGAAACAATAGCTGCATGGCACGTTGCTCCGCCCTCATCTGTGACAATCGCAGTTGCTTTTTGCATTGAGACGACCATATCTGGATTTGTCATCTTTGTAACTAAAACATCTCCTGTTTGTATTTTATATAACTCAGATAAATCACGGACTATCTTCACTTTTCCAGACGCTATTCCATGAGATGCTGCCAAGCCGTCCAAAATCAATTTTCCAGAAATTTTTTCTTCACTTTGTTCAACATTTTTATTTAATGTAGTTATCGGCCTTGATTGCACTATGTATAGACTCCCCTGTTCAAAAGCATATTCAATATCTTGCGGAAAATCATAATGATCCTCAATCTTCTTTGCCATCTTGATCAGTTCTTTCAATTCAAACGGATAAAGTACTTCTTTCTCAACAAAAGCATCATGTAGTTGTTTCTGAATTGTTTTTCCTGACGAATCTCTTGTATAAGCAATTTTTTTCAAACCAATCCTTTTTTCAATTATCTGTTCAGTTTCCTTGTCAATAACAAAATGGTCTGGTTCTATTGATCCAGAAACGATTCCCTCTCCCAAACCAAAAACAGCCTCAATGACTATCTGATTTTTATTATTAGTCAGTGGATTTATTGTGAACATGACCCCGGATTTTTCAGAATTGACCATCTTCTGGATAACAACGGCAATCAAGATATCTTCTTCCTTGATATGGTTCTGATACCTGTAGAATAATGATCGAGCAGTATAAAGAGAAGCCCAGCATTTTTTTACATTTTCAAGAACTTGATCAATTCCTTTTGTATTCAAAAACGTCTCTCCCTGTCCTGCAAAACTTGCATCTGCCATATCTTCTGCTGTTGCCGAACTCCTTACCGCAACAAAAACCGGCTCAGACAATCTGAAAAGGCCAGAGCCTGATTTGTCTTTTCCCAATTCTGTATAGGCTTTTCTTATATCCTCATCAAGATATTCTGGCATATGAGATTCAATAACAAGTTCACGAATTCTCTTTGCTTTCTCATCTAAATCTTGAGTATTATTGAATTCAATTGAATTTATTATAGAAAACACTTGGATTTTTATTTTTGAATAAAAGTCTTTGAAAGCTCCTGCAGTTATGACAAAACCTTCTGGAACAGGAAAATCAGCTGAGAACATCTCCCCTAAATTAGCTCCCTTTCCTCCAACAGTCTCAGAATCTTCTTTTCTTATTTCCCTGAACCATAAAATATTCTTTGCCTTATCAATACTTTCAGGAGAAACAGGTTTCACTTCCTCATCTGAGCCTCTAGCCTCGTCTCCCTTCTCTTCATGTCTCTCTTCTTCCTCAAAACTCTCATTGATCAATTCCTGTATGTCTGACATTTTTCCCTTTTTTAATAAAAAGTATAGAAGAATAGAATTTAAAAAGATTTGCTAAAAAAATTTAGATTATGCTTTGTTTTACTGCCATGTATCTGCCTGATCATCTGAAACAGTAAAGCCATTTCCTAATGTATCCAAAAATCTCGGAGGAATTGACAAACCTGCTGCAGGAGTCTTTGGAGTAACACTTTGGCTCAAGAAATGTAAGTCATACATAGAAAGAATCTGTCTTTTTTGTTCAGCAGATTCAGCTGAATCCCACTCTTTACGAGGTCTAAGACCATAAATTGCATCTTCTGGAGATAAGGATAAAACTTTTAATGAAGGTTTTATCTCGTCTAAATGTTTTGCTGCATCTGCAGGATCTGGATAACTTTTCCTAAAATCTCTGAATTGCTCAAGATGTACCCATCCAAATTCATAAGGAGCTGCTGAAAATTCTGTATCTTCCTCAAGTGAATGATGAAATTCTTGGCGCAAGTTCTGTCTGACAGTTGATCGAGATTGCCCTGTAAAACGATCGTATGGTCTAGTTGCTCTTCGTGATTCGCTAGGAGCTGAACCTTTATACTCTGTATAAAGAGTCCTATGTCCAATCCTGCTTGTTAACCCTCCTTCTGACTCTCTTGCTCTATGAGCTAAACCATGAGAAATATTCCTCACTATTGGCCTTGGTACTTTTTGTGAAGTGCCGTAATCTCCTGAAATATCAAAGTATCTAGAAGAAATTGCTAAGCTTGGTGCTGCTACAGCCATCACATACTGGGCATTTGTTACTGCAGATTGTGTTGCTGGTGGTGTCGTTATCGCTAACATTTTAACTATGCTTTTGTAGTCAATGTTTTTCTTTTCTAATGATGTGTTTTCACACAGTGTATTAGACAAAAATTTACTTTTTAAATGTTTTCGTGATAAAATATATGATTCATTCTTCTAAGTAATACTTATTTTTTTGTTCTACCAAACCTTTAAAAATGTTCTTTTTCTATAGGATTTATGACATTAAGAAAGGGACACTGTTATACAAAAGTTAAGAGAGCTTACACAAGAAAGAGTAAAGTAAAGAGCAAGAGCTATATCAAAACAATCCCTCCAAATAAGGTCGCTAAATATATGATGGGAGATGTTCCCGGATTTTATAATAAGAAATACAAGAATGAAGTTTCTTTAGTTATCTTAGATCACATGCAGATGAGGGATAATGCTATTGAAGCAGCAAGACAGCAGATTCATAGGCACTTAGAAGCAAAATTAAAAGGGGGCTGTTTTTTCTTGTTAAGAGCTTACCCACACCATATTTTAAGAGAACATAGGATGTTGACTGGAGCTGGTGCAGACAGAATGTCTTCTGGAATGGCACACTCTTTTGGACAAGCAATTGGAGTCGCAGCCCAGATAAAAGCAAATTCAAAATTATTCTCTGTATTCTGCCAAGATTCTGGAGTTTCAGCAGTTAGAACAATACTTTCAGATGCCCGAACAAAGATTCCTGGCAGAAAATCGATTATTGTTGAGAAAGTCAACTAATTCTAAAACAGATTTATAAAAAAGTTCTTATAAGCTCTGGATGAAAAAAATGAATCCAGTCAGCTGAAAATTTATCCAGTCAACAAATCTTCCGACCCATGATTTTTCCTGTTTTTCTAGATCAACACAGGAATCTAAAGAAAGATTAGACTCGTCTTGAAGTTGTATGCAGGCATTTGATTGGTTTGTCTGTATATTTATAAGGATTTCCTCTGGTTTCCCTTTTTGAAAGAATCTTTCAGAACACTGATCTTCATAGCACAGTTTCATATTTTCAGACTCTCCTGAAATAACTGAACAGACAAGTGTTTTGTCCATCTTAGAGACATTCCCTAAATCACAATAAAAATTAACATCTTCGGGTTTTGGCTCATTTATCACTGCCTGAGCCTCTTGAAAAGTCACTCTTTCATCAAAATCTGAAAACTCTATCTCTTTTTCATCAGAATTATTGAAGATATCCTTGATCTCGACATATGTCTTGCATCCTCTTGAACATTTATCCTCATAAGGGACATAAACTAAAAAATAAGTTTCCTGGAATGAATTTGGTTTTAATAATAAAATCTTCTGCACATCTCCGTAGACCTGGGGAGCAATAGAGACTCTTAATGGCAATGCGATGTAATAGTCATTATTATTTATGACCTGGACTCTTATAGGGACATAAGATTCTTGAGAGACTTTATCTTTATATGGCTCTATCTTGATAGAGATGTTTGAAAAAACATTTCCAGAATAATTCAAGACTTGAGTTTGTGTTAAAATCTGTCCTGGCTGGATATACCCCCCAGAATAACTATATTTAACCGAAGGGTCTCCTGCATCCAAGCTTCTTTTTAAAACAACGTGGCTTGAATCAAGCCATCCATATTGCCCGAATGTGACATCAAAAGGAACCCAGCCAAGATCTGGAAGCCAGACTTCTGCCCAAGCATGTTCCTGGAAATCATTTATCTTATTTGAATATGCTACTCCAGAAACATATCTGGCAGGAAAACCTAAAGCCCTGGCTAGAGAAATAAATAAGATAGTATAATGAGAACATACGCCCTGCCTTGACAAAATAATTTCAGAGGCCTTTTGTAATTCTTGGTTGTCTGAGTTATAAGTCATTGAATTTCTAACATACTCTGCCAGCGAATATAAAACTTCAATAGAATCGTTTGACTTAGCTAACTGAAGCGCCTTATTTTTTATTATGACATTATCTGAATCAGAGTAATTTGAAGATTTTTTATAAATTGCCAAATCAGAAGTGTTTGATCTCTCTCTCATCTCATCAAGAGAGATTTCTTTAAGTTCGTCTATTTTGAATTTTGTGTTAACAATGCTGTCTATCCCAAAATCAAGATTTCCAGGATTATTGAACTTAAAATTCACAGAATTCATTGAAGCGACAAGATTCTCTTTTGGAAATACATCTGTGACAACTGACTGCCTTCCATCATCAGGGGGGGACAAAGAAATATTTGCACTTAATTTTGAAGCAGTGGTATAGACCTGTTCTTCTATCCTTATGCTCATCTCCTGGTTCCGTATGTTCTCGGAATAATTGAATTCTGCTAGAGCTGAACTCAGTATCAATAAGAGAAAAGTTATTGAAACAAGTAAAATGCATGCAGTTTTCCAAGTCTTTCTAGTTTTCCAAGTTGTGCTCATTTTTCTTTGATAATTTTTCTTAAAAAAGACTAACAAATCTCTTTTTTTATATTAATTTTAGAAAAATGAGTTTAAATGTTTTATTGTAATAAACTAATTCAATTTCTTGAAAGAATGCATGTAGAGCACCTTACTCCCGCATTTCTGTACTCGGCTATTCCTGGTTTAGATTGATCTAAAAGATCCAAAATAGTTCCCATGGATTTAACTGCCTTTATTCTTAACCCTCTTTCTTCAAATGGCTTTCTACTTAGCTCATCTAATTCATCAATCCCAAAAGGCGCAACATTTACTTCTTGATTATCAATGACTGCATTAGCATATGACCTTTCTATGTAATTTGCCATGATGTGCTTTTCAGTAAATTGGGAACCTGAACAGAAAAGAGGAATTCTTGAAACTTGGATTCCCTCTCTCATAAGACCTGTAGCAACTAAATCTAATTCTGGTCCAAGTAATTTTAAACTTCTTTCACAATCGTCATTCCAAAGTCCTTTTTGTGCAAGCATTTTTTTAGAGAGAGATAAATCTCCAAGTAATCCACTTTTTTCATCTAAAGGGAGCCAATATAAATCAATATGACTCCAGGCATCAATATGATTTGCTATTACAACAATCCTTTTGCCTGTTAAATTTTTTAAAGACCTTATGGTCTGTTGAACTCCAAGATTTTTAACATTTTTTGAATAAACATCGGGCCCAACAAATGCTGTATGTTCTGTAGTAACTATATCCCCACCATCATAGTAAACCAAATCAGTTCTGCTAGCTGGAATTGTTCTAAACCCATTTCTTGCCCATATATCTTGTTTTAAAATTCCAAGTTCATTCACCTTAGCTCTTGGGCCAAAATTCAGCACACCTTCTAATGTTTTACCCTGAACAACAACTTTTCTGCCAGAGGAGTCTATTGCAGGGATAAAACGATCTCTAGAAAAAGAGGTTATGCTCCCATTAGCAGGAAAAACAATCCCTCTTTCTCCAACCTCTCTTTGAAAGGCCTCCAGATTTGCTTGATTAAATCCAAGATTTTTTGATGTATGGTATTCCACAAAGGCATCAACAAATTCTCTGAATAAAGGACTCACCTTGTAGAATTGATATACTTCCATGGCTTCTTTCCATCCTTTTGAAGGACCTTTTTGTTCAAGATCTTTTATAAGAATCTCTGCAACAACGTCTTTTGGGATAAATAACTGCTGGACATACTTAAAATCTAAAGAATGAAAACGTTGCATAAAACCAAAAAAATTTTAATCTATCTCCGGCCTACCTGAAAAACCATGTAATAATCTATCCTTCCATTCTTCTTCACTTGGCGCTCTAGCAAAATAGAATTTAGCGGAGCCAAATAAATTAAGTGCTTCTCTTGCAAATGACAATGAAACTGGAGTTACATGAATATAAACTTCGCGAACTGTTCCCTGAGTTTCATTATACATACTTAATCTTTCTTTCATTTTTATTCTCAGAAATCGCTGAGGCGAATCACCTAACACCTCAGAAATGCAAAGAAAAAAACCTTTTTAAAACTTAACTTCACAGCCGCTAAAATGGCATGAAGCATCTTGGCACAAGTGAACTCCAACCATAAAACCTATCATCACACTTACCTCTAATTCAGATTATCCAAAACATAGGAATATATCAAAGGCAGGGCAATTGTCGAATCACAGATGACATCAACAAACTTGCCTTTTTCAGACATTTTTCCCCAAGATATTCCTTCTTTTAACGGAGCCCCTGTCGAGCCGCCATAACTTGCATCATCTGTCTTTACCTGGACTCCAAGTTGTGCTGGGCTTGAGAATTGCATAGCCTGCTGGATATAGTTTTTCGGAAATCCGCCGTTTATATAAAAAACAGCTTTTTTCTTTTCTTTCCATGCTATATCAATCATCTTATTCAAGTCATTATAATCATTCATCAAAGGCTTTTTCTTTCTTATCACCATGTTCCAGATCATCAACCCTATTCCTGAGTCACTTAAAGCAGGGCAGAATATCGGAACATTTTTCCTGAAACATGTAGCGAGAATAGAATTCTTCCCTTTTCCTTCATTTAGAATTTTTCCTAGCTTGAATAAAAATTCTGAATTGCTCTCTGAATTAATTTTATCAAAATTATCTACAAACCACTGTTCAAGTTTTTTGTAAACTTCAGATTTCATGTAAACATTATATATCCTGTCTAGACCCTGTTTATTTAACTTAGCATCATCCATGTCCTCAGAACCCTGATAATGTGAAAAACCTAATGCCTCAACTAAATCGTGAGTTAAATTTGCTCCAGTTGTTACAAAAATATCTATCATCTCTTTCTCGAGCATGTCAATGACTATTTGTTTCATTCCACCTGGAACCTGGGCTCCTGCTAATCCTAAGAATTTCTTGCATCCTTTTTCTTTGCAAGCTTCAAGCCATATCTCGCCTGCCTCTCCTAAAGCCCTAGCATTATACGCTGTCCCTTTTAGTTTCTTGACCAAGTCACTTGCCTTGATATTCTTCTCGATTTTTACTTGATCAACTGGTTTTAGCTCCATTTTCAGATATTATTTTATATTAATTCCAGGATTTCTTGCAGGTGTCTCCAGCTTAGATAAAAGATGGAAAATGTTGTTCCTGAATCTTCTAAGATCTTGGGCCTGGAATGTGGCTCCGACTGCATTTTCATGTCCTCCTGACGAGCTTTCAATACCTTGCAATGCTTTTTTTATCAAATCTCGCACATCAATCAAGCCGCGCATTGAGCAATTTACTTTATTCATGTGAATATAAGTCACAACAACTATCTTTTCAGGATATTTATAAAATAACTCGTTTGCTAAATCTCCTGACAATGATAATTCCCCGCCATACTGGAAGAACAACAACTTAGAGCTTCTTGATGCTATATCCTGCCCTTTTTCTAATAATCTTTGATATCTGCTGTTTATCTGGTGATATCTCTTGAAAATCGGCATGAGCTTTTTATTTTCTTCATTAATTTGAGATGCGGTATTTACCTCAAGCAGAATTTTTATCATCCTTACAATTGCAGATGTTTTGTCTTTCAGAGCAAAGGCAAAAATTCTTGTTATTTTTCCCATTGGAGTCTCGTATAAAGCTCGGGCAGCATTTTTAGTGTTCTGGAACAAGTCGGGATTATTTTTTGAAAAATCTTCTGCAAATTCCGGAACAAACCAGTCCCATATGCATCCTGATAAAGCTATCCATTCATATTCCTTATTCTTAGCTATCTGGTAAGCCCAATAAGCTGTCGGTCGATTATCTCGAGGAGAATTGTCTAGGGGATTCGAATACTCAACAATCTCATCAGAAGCTTCATTCGGTTTAGGGTGGTGATCCAGCCAAAATATTCTTAAGTTCTTCTCTCTAGCAGCCTCGATAAATTCTACTGAAATTGAGTTTTTGTCTAAGACAAAAATGACATCGGGATTAAATTCTTCCAATTTCCGGATATATTGATGCCCCAAAGATGGATAGCTCTTGATAGCCACTCCTCTGCCTTTTCCGCAGAATTTTCTTAATATCAAGAAAGCTGCCAGGCCATCGACATCATTATCAAAAAAGAAAACCGGGTTTGTGCATGTCTGTAATGCTTCTCTGAATTTTTCAAGTTGTTCTTCTGGAATCATTTTTATTTAAAAAAAAGTTAAACTAAATTAAATTTGATAAAAAGTCATGGATTGAGATGTTAAAAAACCTTTGGTTTTTACAACTTAGATATCAGCTCATTCCTGACCTTTCTTACTTCTTCTAAAACTTCAAGACATTCTTTTTTATCCAAACCCAAGATTTCAGAGAACTGGTCTACATCAAGATCAAATAATTCTTTTAGTCTGAATTTTTTTGTGATGATCTCTATTTTTTGCGGAGATAAAGACTTTATCTTTGACAAGAATCTATATCCCTTAGGAACAACTTTTTCATGAAGAGAGTCATAACCCATCGACCTTGCTATATTATTTAATTCAAGCAGAGAATCAAAGGAAAAATTCGATAGATATTTTCTTATTGCTTTTGCAGAGACCTTATTTTTATAATCTCGGATTATCAGAAGCAATTCTTTTTCAAGGTCTTTTGTCAATTCCTTGAATTCCATATCAAACAGCCCTGCCTCCTTTCCGATCTCAGTCAGTTCTTGTATCGCATCTTCAGAGATTCTCGAGATGATCTCAAGCCTCTGCATCAGGAGTATAACATCATAGACTTCAACTACCCCGACTATTTCTAGGACATTTAACTTCAAGATAAGATCATCGACCATCTTCCTGTATTTTGTCATGTTGTTCAATGTAGAACGGATTCTTGAAAGCAGATCCTCAAGTTTTTTCAACTGATATCTTATATTCCCATAATAAATCGTGATTAAGCCAGTTCTTTGAGATACAGCAATGCATAGCTGCCCTGTCTGTTTTGCTGCTCTTTCAGCTGCCTGGTGCCTTGAACCTGTCTCAATGGTCTTCATGCTTGAATCAGGAGCAATCAACGTCCCCGCATACAAAATCCTAGACATGCTATTGTTCAGGATTATGGCCCCATCCATCTTAGCTAATTCAGCCAGCCTGTTTGAAGTGAACTTACAATCAATTGAAAACCCTCCACGGATTATCTTAAGGACTTCTTCATTTGCCACAACAATCAAGGCCCCTGTATCCATGTAACTTATCTTCTCTATAGCAGCTCTTAACGGTGTCCCGAAAGAGGTCAATTTCAGTATATCTAATAAGTCATACTCTCTTTTTTGTGGAATAAGGGTCTTTTGTTTATCAAAAGTATCTGTATTCGTCTTTTTCTTTTCTTGATCAAATTCTAGCAATGAACTTGTTTCTTGGCTAGCTTCTTCTTCCTCATTTTTTGCCATTTTTTAGTTGGGTAACTAATAAGCTAAGTTCCTACACAAATCTTGCAGGATTTTGCTAAAGCAAAGACGTCATCCTGGCAAATTAGTTTTCACTTAACTCTCATCTTTTATACAAAAATATATATAGTAAAGTTTTTATATTTATCTTATAGGTTTTTAGAGAAAAATGGGTGAAAAAAAGGCTAAAAAAGGCCAGACCAGCCAGGAAAACATAGTCTTCACAGAGTATAAGGCAAAGGATTTCTTGAAAAAGTATGCTGAAACTTCCAAGGATTTATTACTGGATGCTAAAGAAATAAAAAAACTGCTTCTTGAAAAGAAGTTCTCACTAAATTTTTCCTTTCCTTTAGTTTTGAAAATATCCTCTGATTTTTTGATTCATAAAACAGAGGAAGATGCTGTCAGGATTGTCTATAACGAGATGGATTTTTTTAAAACTCTCGGAGAATTTGACAAAAAACTAGCCAAACTCAAGGCCCGGGGAGTGATTGTTGAGGAATTCCTCAAGGGCCAGGAATTGATTATCGGAATAATAAAAGATAAAACCTTCGGCCATGTCATCTGTTTAGGACTAGGCGGGATAAGTGTCGAAACTGTTAAAGACATCTCGTTCAGGGCCTGTCCTTTAGCTCCAGAAGATTTTGATAGTATGCTTGATGATCTTAAAATGAAAGATATGGTCTACGGAATAAGGGGAAAACAGAATAATATCAGCTTATTGAAAAAAATTGTCATGGACATCTCACAGATCCCCCTGAAAAATCCGAAAATACTTGAGTTGGACATCAATCCCTTATTTTTAAATGAAAAATCCTGCAAAATCGCTGATGCAAGGATTGCGTTCGAGAGGTAAGATAAAATGCCAAAAAAAATTAAGAAAATTACAAAGAAACAGGTAAAAGAACCTAAACCATCTAAACAAGGCTTAGACTCTTTCTTCAAAGCAGAGAACATCGCCTTGATAGGAGCAAGCCATGAGCAGAACAAGGTCGGAAATGTTTTAATGAAGAACTTGCTGAAAAACAAGACGGTTTTTCCAGTAAATCCGAATATTGATCTTATAATGAACAGGCATTGCTACAAGAGCGTCCTTGATATAGAAGATAAAATTGATTTGGCAGTTATAGCTGTAAAAGCAGAATTTGTCCCAGATATAGTGGAGCAATGCGGAAAAAAGAAAATTAAAAGTGTTTTGATAATAAGCTCAGGGTTTTCTGAAGTTGGAAATGAATCACTAAATGAAAATTTGAGGATGAAGCTCGAAAAATATAATATCAGATGCATTGGCCCGAATTGCCTGGGGATCTATGACTCTTTCTCAGAATTAGATGCTATCTTTTTAAGCCAGCAGAGATTGAAGAGGCCAGCACAAGGGAAGATTTCCTTTTTATCGCAGTCGGGAGCTCTCGGAGGAGCAATGCTCGGAAACATGGCTGAAAAGAAAATCGGAATATCAAAATTCATAAGCTATGGAAATGCTATTAATCTCAATGAGTGTGACTTTTTAGAATATCTTGGAAATGATGAGAATACTGAGGTTATCTGCCTCTATGTGGAGCAGATAAAAGATGGAAAAAAATTTTTAGAGATTGCTAAAAAGGTTTCAAAGAAAAAACCATTGATTGTATTTAAAGGGGGAGTTACAGAACAAGGAAACAAAGCTGCAATGTCTCACACAGGCTCATTAGCAGGAAATTCAAAGATCTATGAAGGAATTTTTAAGCAAGTCAACGCAATCCAAGTAGAGAATTTAGAAGATTTATTCTTTGTGGCAAACTTATTTGAAAAATTAGGGAATTTCAAAAATTTGGGAGACAAAATCCAGGTCATAACAAATGGCGGCGGTTACGGAATCATATGCGCAGATCAGATTGGAAAAAATGGTTTGAAACTTTCTGAATTCTCTTCGAAAATTAAAGAGAAATTGAAAAAAGAGCTCCCATGCAACATATCCAATCCTCTCGATTTGATGGGAGATGTCACAAACGAGAGATACAAGGTTGCATTAGAAAATTGCTTAGACGATCCTAACAGTGATTTAATCCTTTTGGTTATTCTTTACCAAACCCCCCTTATTAACGAGGATTTAGCTGACATTGTCTCAGAAATTAATGAAAAAAAGAAAAAACCTATTGTTTTAATTGTTCCAAAAACAGAATCTGAATTTAATATGTCTGATACCCTTGAAGACAAAGGCTTGGTGTGTTTTGAATTCCCTGAAGACGCTGTCCGCGTTCTGAAAAAGTTTTTGAGAAAATAGGTTAAGAGATATAAGTATCAAATAAATTAAGATCCTTCATAGTTCGTGTTCTTACAATGACGTCACGAACCAAGATAATTTTTACACTTACCAAATACGCTTAATTAGAATTTCTTGGATTCCTTTACTCTTAATTATCTTTTTGTCTGCTAAAGATTGATTTCTCTTCTCTGCTTACATCTGATAAAATTTGACAGGCTGATGGAACAGGCTTAATAGTTCCCTTTGACCCGCAACAGGTACTGTTCGGTCTTGTTTACAAATGATTCATATGCTGTCTGCGAATGGTCTGTAGCCACCAGGTTGAAGTACGGCTGAAAATCGTGCACCAGCATGTCGCCGCTGATGAAAATGATGTCGGGATTGGGAACCTGCTGCTTCATCGCCGCCAGCGCAGACTGCAGCAGCGCGAAGTTCGTGTCCTGATTATACGTGGCGCACGCGGTTTGGGTCGAAGTGGCAAAGATCGCATCCCACTCCGAGGCAGGTGCCTGCGCCAGAGTGTCCACAATCGCCGGATCCATCAGCGGATTGAAATGAATATCGCTGATAAATAGACCGGTTCTGCTCGGCGGTGCCGCATCGTTATCGCTGCTGCCACTGCATCCAGATTGTGAGTAAAACCAGCAAACTTATTAAAAGGACTAGACTGAAGTTTTGAATTTATAAGATGGCTTCATAAAATTCCTTTTTCATATAAGCCTGCAGATCCTGGGTATGGTCACGGGAACAGCGCCTGCAATTTTGCTATCATGTGAAGGGCTCAACTGCTTGAAAAGCTCTGCATTATATGACCCTGTCGGATACATCGGGTGTATAGTCGTATTGGGGGTCGTGGTGGCTTCCTGCGTAAGAAAATCTATAAGCATGGGGTTCTGCTGATAAATACTCGGGTTGCCGCATATCTGAAGGTCGCCGATAGCATAGCCGCGCGATGTCGCTGCGGGTGTTCCGGTACCCTACTGCCGGATCGACATCGGTTATGACAATTGAAATCGTATAGTCGCTGTTGAGGTATATCTCAAACGTTCGGAACTGCTGGGGTGAATCACGCAGTGATGAAGTCTGAACCTCCCAGAAGCCCTGTTCCGGATGGGCTGCGTCAGTCGATACGAATGCATTGACAGTATTTTGATGAAGATGCCCGCTGATCCACATGAGGAGATTCGGATGGCTTTGCAGTTCAGTCATCAGGCCGTTCAGCGTCACCGCATTCTGAGTTCCGTAAGGATGTCCCTGGCCTAAAGGATTCGTTGCTGAATTGTCCCACCATTCCGTATTGCTGCCGATTGCAGAGAGGCCAATCGGTATGTGCGCGGCGATTATCATGAGCTGACCGGCATTGTCGCCGTCATCAAGTTCCTTCTGAAGCCAGGCCCAGCGTTCCGGGTCAAGAAAACCATGCCCGTGGATGTCGGTATCGGCATCATCTTCCCTCTGGGTATCATCAAGCACGATAATCTTGAGTGGAATGTCAGACTTGGGAACGAAGCTGTAACAGGCAAAACCGGCTGAAGCATTCGGGTCGACCAGGTTGAAGCCGTGGCCGACCGGATTTGACGTTGTGTTGAAAAATTCGCTGATCCATTCTGTTCTTAAAAGTGAACGGCGGTCCGGGTCGGGTGCAACCTTGGGAGGGCTGCTGAAATTTACGACATGCCCTTCATTTATGATTTCACCGTAAGGGCTTGAGCCATCGAGCACGCCCATATAGAATTGAGGGTTGCTTACATTCGTTGGATCCAGGAGGACATCTCCCATAGCGATGACCGTGTCGCTGATAAAGGCCTGTCTCAGGAACTGGCCCACAGGCAATGAACCGATGAAGAAATGATCGTGGTTGCCCAGCGTCTGATAAAAGGGATCGACTTATCAAGCCCTGCCGCCTGGAAGGGCTGCTGATAATCGATTGTGTCGGCCCCGAGATGGGCGCCGGAACTGGGTGTTATGACCTTGCCGTCAATGACATCGAGATACCACCTGAGTTCATTGTACTGAGTCTTGTCGGTGACGTCTCCCAGAGAGATGCCGAAATCAAACGCATTTCCCGGCTGTTTGTGAATGGCGTTTACTGTCTGGACAGCGGCATCCAGAACCTGAGTGGTATAGAGCATAACCGGTGAATATACCGAAGACTCCCAGGTCCAGGGATAGTGGCCAAACACATTATACGGAGGCGCCTGGATGGTCGGATAATACAGTTGCTGAAGATAGATCAACTGGGCCGGAGATTCTTTGTCGGTGATATGAATGTCTGTCATGGCAAAGAAATTCATGAATTTATCTTTATAAGGGCCTGCCGGGAAGACATAGCTTTCGGGCATGATGTCGTTACGCTTTTCGACGACGAGCGGCCCGTCAAACGAGTAGGCGCCGTAGCCGTATTTGCTGTAATCCCAAACATGAGAAGAATCCTGTGGTTGGATCGTCCCGGTAAATGTTGTGGCGGGAACGATCTTCCTGACTGCTGTTGTAACGACAGTAGCATCAATCGGGTAACTCTGTACCTGAATCTCGCCGCTGCTGTTGCCGCTGTTTGAGGAGCATCCCGGTATCAGGAAAATCAGCATGGCCGTTAAAAAGACCAGGCAGCACTTTCTGAACACATAAGATTCTTTCATAAAATTCCTTTCCCCGTTTTTTGATAAGGTATTGTTTTCATGTTTTTGATTCCTTTCTTAAACTCGCCGGTCACGGCAAAAGCAGAACGGAACACCGCAGCGATAAGCCTCCATGTGCTTTCTTGATACTGGTATTGTTTGTTGTCGGCATTTTCTCTTGAAACCTTTAAAAAAGGTTGAACGTACACAGCTGTCAGCGAACTGGCACCCTATGACGCAGTCAAGCTTGGCTAAAACAGGGATTGTGTCTGGCCTCGAATTTGACCCTTTGGAAGTTGAAAGAGGAATGGAACTCCCGTATAATAAGACCAGTTCGCAAAACAATGAATTCATGAGGAGGGGCTATGATGCGTAAAGTCCTGTACACGGCACTATTTATTGTTCTGCTCGGCATTGCCGGATGTAAAGCCACAGGGTCTGTCTCTAATGGCGGCACAGCGCTTGAAGGGGTCCCTGTTGTCCTGACCGGAGACATGTCAATGACCACCACTACCGACAACCAGGGTGCGTACGCATTCAAGAATCTCAGACCCGGCACCTATGCCGTGGCGCCATCCATTGCAGGTTACACCTTCGATCCTCCCGGCTATACGATCAATATCAAGGCAGGCGATGTGGGCGGTTTTGAGGGCCTTAATTTTGCAGGTAGTCTCCGCAGTCGAACCGCCGGATACAGCCCCGGAGGAGCTTGGTCCGTACCGTGTGGGGCACTACAAAACCAGCTACACGATCGAACCGTACGGGACTTATCAGGCGGTGATCCGCTACCCGGCATTGTCTGACGGTCTTCGAACCCCGAAGGATACCCGTGGCGCCCCTTACCCGGGGATCGCGGTCTGCAACGGCTTGCTCGGCCAGGAGTCGCAGATCACATGGATAGCCGAGCACCTCTCTTCTCACGGGTATGTGACTATCTGCTTCACCCCGCCCAAAACATACTCCTCTGATATTACCCAGTGGGCAACAGGGTTCAAAGCCGGCATTACAAGGATGAAAAACGAGGCGCAGATGAGCAATTCGCCGATGAGCGGCCTTCTGGATACTGACAGGTTCGGCTCCATAGGTCTCTCCATGGGCGGGGGCGGAAGCATCGAGGCCACCGGCATGCAGGATTCAGAGATAGATGCTGCAGTAGGTCTGGCTCCGGCCGGATACAGTCGGACAGTGGAAACCGATACCATGTCAGCTGCAAGGAATATAAGGGTCCCCACACAGATTCAGGTTGGGACCAATGACGGATTGGTCCCGCCGGCGAATGCCCGGCCATATTATGATGCTGTCATCCCCGGAGATACCATAAAGGAATATGTGGAGATAAATGGCGGCAACCATATCGGCTTCCTCGACGAAACGTATGCCGAAATCGCCACAATACTCAAAATAGACAATCCGATGGGGATCGCATTTGCAGAACAGCGCCGCCTTTCGGGCAAATATTTCACGGCATGGTTCCAGTATTATCTGAAGGGAGTTACCGGCTGCTACCCCTACCTGTTCGGCCAGGTCGCGCAGGATGATTATGATTCCGGAAAGCTGTCCGAGTGGCTGTACAATATACCCTGATGATAGGACTGATCGTGTGGCAGCCCCTGTGATGCTCCTATAACAGGACTTCTACGCCATTGCTTTGATAAACATTTCCATAAAACGCGCTGAGTCCAGATGAAGGGGAATGTTCACGGCGGGTTTTTTATCTGCATCCGCAGCACTGTCGGCCTTTTCGATGCTGATAATTTTTCCTGAGCAAATCCCTTTCTCCTGAATCTTTACGAAATATTGATTTTCATCAAACAGCGTAGCGTCAACGACATATGCGGCGGCTACAACGTCCCAGGGGAAAAATCCCTTTTTGCGGAAAAATATCATCCGGTTCAAATTGAGCCAGTGCGGTATCACTTCTGAAAGATACCTCGTCACCCTAGTGTCTTTGGCCTGAATCTTTTTCAGGTGCTCTTCCTTGAAGACGACCTGTGAGCATACATCCATTGTTATCAGGGTTTTGGGGACAGGCGCGGACAATGCAAAAGAAGCTGCCCTGCCGTCGAGATGGAAATTGAACTCGCCGAAAAATGAAAACGGCTTGAAATTAATTGAGCCTCCCATAACAATAAGCTCCTTCAATCTGGACGCAAAACCGGTGTCGAGCATCATGGCGGTAGCCAGATTCGTGCATGGCGCAAGGGCAAGCAGCGAAATTTCTCCCGGATTTTTATTCACGGTCTCCAGCATAAAGTCGACTGCCCGGTTCGGTTTTCCAAGATCATTTTTAGACTCCGCACCCATAGTAAACGGGAATATCCTTCCCGGCTACATCAAGCACCTTTTTTGCCACGCCGAAAGCCGACAGGGCGCTTTCACATTCCCGAAATTGACGGTAATGCCTTCAATATGGATTTGAGGAAAAGATAAAAGAAACAAAATCGCCAGGCCGTCATCCACATCCCTGAATTTTACTCCGGTCGCGGGATCAGCGTCGATCAGAAGCCTTTTCTCATCCATAAGCAATCCCTCCTGTTCAGCATGCTAATACTATACACGTAATAACTTTGCATACTGTTATCACGCCCCTTGCAACCAGCCCCTGAAAAGAGCGGCTGCATAAACAAGTTGCCCGTTATTGACAAGAGTGGATGAAGAGTATCTAATTTATTATAGCGAAAGTTTAATAACAATTAATTAAGGGAGAGGTACGGATGCTGAAAAAAATAGTTTTTATAACGGCATTGGTGGTTGGTTTTAATTTAGTATTATCCGCGGCTTTTGCGGCCGACCTGACCGGAACCTGGAACAGCGACAGCGGAGGAAAATACTATATCCGGCAGTTGAACAACGACATCTGGTGGTATGGTGAGGCCGAGTCCCAGGCCCCGGGCTGGAGCAACGTGGCCTATGGCACCATAAGCGGCAACAAGCTGAAACTGAAATGGGCCGACGTACCCAAGGGAAGCATCATGGGCAATGGGGTATTGAACCTGGTGCTCAAGTCCGACGGCAAGCTTTACGCCACTCATAAAACCGGCGGATTCGCGGACGGGGAATGGACGCGGCAGGCTCCTGAACAGTAAACAGCGTTGCAAAAAATCAGCATCACAGAGGATATCAGACGCTGGTGATGTTCCAAAAGGGGTCTACGCCAAAGATGTCATCCTGCACATCATCGGCCCGATCGGCGTCAACGGCGCCACCGACCGCGTGATGGAATTCCACGGTCCGGTGATCGACGCCATGACCATGGAATCCCGCATGACGCTGTGCAACATGGCCATTGAGGCTGGCGGCACCTCCGGTATCTGCATGCCGGACATGACCACCGTCGATTATCTCTGGCCCTTTATCAGCAGCGAATTCGCCTCAAAAGAGGCCGCGCTGGCCGATTACTCAAAATGGTGCGCCGACAGCGATGCCCGGTACGATAAAATCATCGAGATCGACGCGACCACCCTCCAGCCGACCATCACGTTCGGTTACAAACCGGATCAGGTCAAAACTATCTCCCAAATCGCCGGAACACCGGTTACGACCAAGTCTATATCGGCTCCTGCAGGTACCAACGGCAGACTGGAAGATCTGCGTATCGCCGCCGGAATTT
>CAVSQA010000027.1:0-59509 GCA_963729955.1 uncultured Gemmatimonadales bacterium | reverse complement strand
GCCGCAGCTGGCCGGCCGAGGGCCGCTCTTTGACAATCGAAGCCAGGTGACGTGGTGTTAGAGGAATCCAGCCGATGTAACAACTCGAGTAATTGAGATCAAGCGCGAAAAGGCGCACGGTGGATGCCTTGGCACGAGGAGGCGATGAAGGACGTGGTAAGCTGCGATAAGCCCGGGGGAGCCGCACACAGGCCGTGATCCCGGGATGTCCGAATGGGGCAACCCGCCGCGGCGTGAGCCGCGGAATCCGCGCAAGCGGAAGCCAACCCGGGGAACTGAAACATCTCAGTACCCGGAGGAAGAGAAAGCAACCGCGATTCCCCTAGTAGCGGTGAGCGAACGGGGAACAGCCCAAACCGATCCGGCTTGCCGGGTCGGGGTTGTGGGACCGCGACATGGGAGTCCGAGGATCGAGCCGAAGCGGCCTGGAACGGCCCGCCAGAGACGGTGACAGCCCGGTACGCGAAGATCCGAAGCCCCTAGCGGTATCCCGAGTACCGCGGGACACGTGGAATCCTGCGGGAAGCTGGGGGGACCACCCTCCAAGGCTAAATACTCCCTCGTGACCGATAGTGCACCAGTACCGTGAGGGAAAGGTGAAAAGCACGCCAGGTGGCGAGTGAAACAGACCCTGAAACCGTGTGCCGACAAGCGGTGGGAGGACGTTCGGCGGCTTCGGCCGTCGCGTGTCTGACCGCGTGCCTTTTGCATTATGATCCGGCGAGTCAGTCCTCAGATGCAGGTTAAGGTCCTCAGGACCGGAGCCACAGCGAAAGCGAGTCTGAAATGGGCGTTGGTATCTGGGGCTAGACCCGAAGCCGAGGCGATCTACCTATGGCCAGGTTGAAGCGCGCGTAACAGCGCGTGGAGGACCGAACCGTTGTGGGTTGAAAACCGCTCGGATGAGCTGTGGGTAGGGGTGAAAGGCCAATCAAGCTCGGAGATAGCTGGTTCTCCCCGAAATCTATTTTGGTAGGGCCTCTGGAAATGAGCGCACGGGAGGTAGAGCACTGGATGGGTCCGGGAACCGACGAGGTTTACCACCCCCAACCAAACTCCGAATGCCTGTGCGTGCTGCCAGGGAGGCAGTCGTAGGGCGATAATGTCCTATGGCGAGAGGGAAAGAACCCAGACCCTCTGCTAAGGCCCCAGAGTGACGGCTAAGTGTAGCGAAGGATGTGGTCATGCTTAGACAGCTGGGAGGTTGGCTTAGAAGCAGCCATTCCTTTAAAGAGTGCGTAACAGCTCACCAGTCAAGCGTGGCCGCGCCGAGAATGGTCGGGACTATGAAGCCGTCCGCCGAAGCAAGGGCTTGGATCGCGGTTCGCCGCGGTCCAGGGGTAGGGGAGCGTTCCCGGAGCTGCGAAGCGCGGGCGGAAGCTTACGCGTGGAGCGACGGGAAGTGAGGATGCCGGAACGAGTACGCGCGAAGCCGGGCGAGAACCCCGGCCATCGAAAACCTAAGGGTTCCTGAGCCATGGCAATCAGCTCAGGGTTAGTCGGTCCCTAAGGTGAGGCCGAGAGGCGTAGCCGATGGGAAACGGGTCAACATTCCCGTACCACGTCGTGGCCGTTCGATCCCAAGGGGGGACGCAGGAGCAAGCTCGCCGTCGGAGGGTGGTTGTGCCGATGTAAGGTGGTAGGCGTTCCCGGACCGGTAAATCCATCCGGGTAGCCGAGCGCCGATGCCGAAGGGTCCTTCGGGACCCGCAAAGGGCGGGTGACGCACACTGCCGAGAAAAGCCTCGTGGGAGAGGATACGACGCGACCGTACCGTAATCCGACACAGGTGGGTGAGGCGAGAAGCCTAAGATGCTCGAGTGATTCACGGTCAAGGAACTCGGCAAAATTACCCCGTAACTTCGGGAGAAGGGGTGCCGGTAGTAGGTGAGGGCGAATGCCGCTCAAGCCCAATCCGGTCGCAGAGAATCGCGTCAAGCGACTGTTTAGCAAAAACACAGGTGCCTGCCAACGCGTGATCCAAGCAGACGTATAGGCACTGACGCCTGCCCGGTGCCGGAAGGTTAAGGTGAGCGGTTAGCCGCAAGGCGAAGCTGCGAGCCGAAGCCCCGGTAAACGGCGGCCGTAACTATAACGGTCCTAAGGTAGCGAAATTCCTTGTCGGGTAAGTTCCGACCTGCACGAATGGCGTAACGACTTGACGGCTGTCTCGACCGTGAGCTCGGCGAAACTGCAGTATCGGTGAGGATTCCGATTACCCGCGACAGGACAAAAAGACCCCGTGCACCTTTACTATATCCTGTCATTGGATGTCGGCATGATCTGCGTAGCATAGGTGGGAGGCGCTGAACCAGGGGCTTTGGCTCTTGGGGAGCCAACAGTGAAATACCACCCTCATCTTGGTGACATTCTCACCCAGCTTGCGAAACGCAAGCGGGGACCGTGGCAGGTGGGTAGTTTGTCTGGGGCGGACGCCTCCGAAAGCGTAACGGAGGCGCGCGAAGGTGCTCTCAGTGCGGTCGGTAATCGCACGGCGAGTGCATAGGCAGAAGAGCGCCTGACGGTGAGATCGACGGATCGAGCCGGGACGAAAGTCGGCCTAAGTGATCCGGTGGTTCCGTGTGGACGGGCCATCGCTCAACGGATAAAAGGTACGCTGGGGATAACAGGCTTATCGCGCCCGAGAGTTCACATCGACGGCGCGGTTTGGCACCTCGATGTCGGCTTATCACATCCTGGGGCTGGAGAAGGTCCCAAGGGTCCGGCTGTTCGCCGGTTAAAGTGGTACATGAGCTGGGTTCAGAACGTCGTGAGACAGTTCGGTCTGTATCCGTCGTGGGCGTTGGAGCGTTGAGGGGCGCCGACCTTAGTACGAGAGGACCGGGTCGGACCGACCGCTCGTGTCCCGGCTGTCGCGTCAGCGGCAACGCCGGTTAGCGATGTCGGGCGGGGATAACCGCTGAATGCATCTAAGTGGGAAGCCCTCCCCAAGATGAACGCTCCCGGAGCGCAAGCTCCCTCAAGGGCCCTGGGAGACTACCAGGTTGATAGGCGGCAGGTGTACAGGCGCGTAAGCGTGTCAGCCGAGCCGTACTAATCGCCCGTGTGGCTTGATCTCTTCCTTGGTTGGAATCTTTCTACCCACGTTCACCCATCTTCGAGCGTCGCCGAGTTGGCTGGCGACCAGCGCGCCGGGGCCACACCCGTTCCCATCCCGAACACGGCAGTTAAGCCCGGCAGCGTCGATGGTACTACTGACGATCGTCGGTGGGAGAGTAGACCGCCGCCAGCCATTCCCCTTCGAAGCCCGTCCGGCGAGCACCGGTGCGGGCTTCGTCATGCCCGTGTGCGTCTGCCGCGTCTGTCTCCTACTGCGCGCGGTCGGCTATCTTCTTCCTGTGACCAAGTGCGGTATCATTGCCCTCGCCGGCGAGCCCAACGCCGGCAAGTCCACGTTGCTCAACGCGCTGATCGGCGAACGGCTCTCCATCACCTCCCCCAAGCCGCAGACCACGCGGGTGCCGGTGCAGGGACTCCTGACCAGCGCCGACGCGCAGGCCCTGCTCGTCGATCCGGCCGGCCTGGCCGCGCCCGCCTTCCCGCTGCAGCACGCGATGCGGCGCGCGGCCGTCCACGTCATCGAGACCGCCGACGTCGTCGTGCACGTGCACCCGCTCGCCGACCATCCGGCGCCGCCCCTGGAGCGGCTGCTGGCCGACGCGCGCACCGTGCCGGCGGTCCGCCTCACCGTCTACAGCAAGGCCGACCTCGTGCCGGCCGCTCGACGCCCCGTGCTCGCCGCGGGGGCCCTCGCCGTCTCGGCCGTGACGGGCGAGGGGATGGACGCGCTCAAGGAGCGCATCACCGGGGCCCTCCCCGAGGGGCCGTTTCTCTACGACCCGGAAGACATCGGGACCCAGCCGCTGCGGTTCTTCGCCGCCGAGTTCATCCGCGAGGCGCTGTTCGCCGAGCTCAGGCAGGAGCTGCCCTACGCCGTCGCCGCCCAGATCGACGCATTCCGCGAGGCGGAAACCGGGGTATATATTCGGGCCACGCTCGCCGTGGAGCGGGAGAGCCAGAAGCCGATCGTCCTCGGCAAGGGCGGGCGCACCATCAAGGCGATCGGGACGGCCGCGCGCGCGCGCATCGCGGCGTTGCTGGGGCGCCCGGTCCACCTCGACCTGTGGGTCACGGTGTGGCCGAAGTGGCGCGCCGATCCGGCCCGACTCGCCGAGCTCGGACTGCCGACTCCCAAGGAGAAGGGCCGATGACGCTGCCGAAGGACCTGCTGGAGATCCTGGTGTGTCCCAAGTGCAAGGGCGAGCTCGAATACCGCACCGCGCCCGCCGAGGAGCTCGTCTGCCACGCCTGCCGCCTGCGCTACGCGGTCGACGACGGCATCCCGATCATGCTGATCGATGAGGCGAAGCCGCTGTAGCTTCCGGCTCCGCGCGTCCGTCGTCGGCGCCGCCCTGCTCGTGGCCGGGCGCGCGCCGCCGGCCCGGGCGCAGAGTGCGTCGGCGGGCGTCGAAGGCGGCGCCTTCCTGCTCCTCCCGGTGGGGGCGCGGGCGGTGGCGTTGGGCCAGGCGGCCACGGCCGACGGCGGCTCCAGTGAGGCCGTCTTCTGGAACCCCGCCGGCCTCGCGTCCCTCGCCAAGGGCGAATTCGCCGTCTACCACTACGACGCGTTCTTCGGCAGCGGCGACGCCATCTCCATCGCCGTTCCCTCCTCGCGCCTCGGCAGCTTCGCCCTCACCGCCTACCTGGTCAACTACGGCGACCTCGCCGTGACGCGCGGCGACCTCGGGCCGGAGCCGGTGGGCCAGATCAGCCCGCGCAACGTGGCGCTGATGGCCACCTACGCCACCGACATGGGCGGCCTGGCGGCGGGGATCACCTACAAGCTGGTCCAGTTCCGCGTGGACTGCACCGGCGACTGCAGCCAGGTGCCGACCGCCACGGGCACGACGCAGGCGGTGGACCTCGGCGTGCAGTACAGCTTCGGCGGCTGGCGGCCGGTGGTGGTGGGCGTGAGCCTGAGGAACCTCGGCTTCAATCTCCAGGTCAACAACAGCGCCCAGGCCGATCCGCTCCCCACGCGCCTGACGGTGGGCGTGAGCGCCGAGCTGGTGCGGCCGGCGGACGGCGTGCAGGGTCTCGATGCGCGGGTGCTGGCCGACGTGCAGGGGACGGTGCTCCAGGGGCCGCTCACGGCCGTGACGCTGGTCGGCGTCGAGTCGGGCGTGGGCGACATGGTGCGGCTGCGCGTCGGCTACGCGTTCCTCGATTCCAACGCCCGCGGCCCCAGCCTGGGCGTCGGCGTCAAGCTCGGCAGCATCGCCTTCGACCTGGCCCGAACCTTCAACTCCGCGCAGGACATCGGCGACACCCAGCCGGTCCACGTCACGTTCCGGGTGATCTTCTAGCGTGCGCCGGCGGTCGCGGGCCCTGATCGGCGCCCTCGCCCTCGCGGCCCTGCCGGCGGGCGTGGCGCTCGCGCAGGCGCCCCAGGCGCGGCCGGTCGGCGCCGGAGGCGGCCACGCTGCCCGTGTGGCAGCGGCCGTGGGTCCGTCCCCTCGCGTCGCTCATCTTCCCCGGATCGGGCCAGCTGCTCGCCGGTCGGGACCGCGGCCTCGTGTCGCTCGCCGCCGAAGTGTGGTTCGTGGCGCGGGCCATCGCCTGGTCGCAGCAGGGGCAGCAGCTCCGGTCGCAGTTCCAGGCGCTGGCATTCGACGTGGCGCGGCAGCCGTTCACCTCCGCGCGCGTGGACGGCCCCTGGGACTACTACGAGACGATGTCGCACTTCGTGGAGAGCGGCCCCTACAACACCTCCACGACGCCGGGCGGGTTCGCTCCGCCGACCGACACCCTCACGTTCAACGGCGCGATGTGG
Organism: uncultured Gemmatimonadales bacterium; assembly: GCA_963729955.1. Classification (GTDB taxonomy): domain Bacteria; phylum Gemmatimonadota; class Gemmatimonadetes; order Gemmatimonadales; family JACORV01; genus Fen-1245. Next base: position 53,655 of record CAVSQA010000027.1, on the reverse strand, counting down.
CTGTTGGCGCGGCGCAACTACTTCGAGAACCCGGATTCCGCCCCCCCGCCGTCGGATCCGCGCTACCAGTCGGCCCTGGCCTTCTACCGGCAGCGGGCGTTCGCTGACGCCTTCCGGTGGAGCTGGCGGGACGCGCGGCTCGAGATGGACCTGTACCGGCAGACCATCCGCAACAGCGACAACGCCTACCGGGCCGCGACGAGCTACCTGGGGGCCATCCTCGCCAACCATCTCGCGAATTTCGTCGACGCCTTCATCATGACGCGCCTCGGCCGAAAACGGCTGAGCGTCGTGCCGCGCGTTCACGTCCTGGAGAACCCCCAGACCGTGCTGCTGATCTGGGAGCACGCGTTCTGACCCGCCGTTGGTGCTCCGGGGCCGGCGCCGGAGAGCGGCCGCGGCGATTGACACCCCCCCAGGTGAACCGTAGTTTGTTGTGACCTCGCAACTTGCGAGCTACGATCCGTGCGGACGCGGCCCACGATTATCTTCTTTTCGCCAGCGGCCCGACCGCTGCCGGCTCTGGTGTCGGCGTGGGTCGCCGGGAAGGGGTTTCCGTCGGTCGTGGTCGGCGATCCGTCGCTGATCGAGGCCATGGCGCTGCGCACCCTCCCGGCCCTGGTGCTGGTGGACGGCGACGGAGCGGCGGCGCAAGGCCGCGAGCTGTGCGAGCGGCTGAAGGCCGATCCGTACACGGCGATCGTGCCCATCGCCTTCCTCGCCGACCACCACTCGGCCGGCAGCGTGCACGAGGCGTTTCGGGCCGGGGCCGACGAGGTGCTGACGCCGATCTTCGAGCCGGAGGAGCAGCGCTCGCGGCTCGACGTGCTGCTCACCCGCACCGAACGGAACATCAGCGTCCATCCGTCGACGCGGCTGCCCGGCACCAACGAGATCGAGCGTGAGATCAAGCGGTACATGGACGCGGGCGGGCTGTTCGCCGTCTGCTACGCGGACCTGGACCACTTCAAGGAGTACAACGACCGCTACTCGTACTACGACGGAGACCGGGTCATCCTGCTGCTCTCCCGGATTCTCCACGACGTGGTCAAGGGGTTGTGCGGGTCCGGAGGGTTCGTCGGTCACATCGGCGGCGACGATTTCATCCTGGTGCTGCCGCTGGCCGACGCGGCGCCGTGCTGCGGCGAGATCCTTTCGGTGTTCGATGTGCTGATCCCGTTCCAGTACTCGGACCAGGACCGGCGCGCGGGCTACTTCTTCGGGAAGGACCGGCGGGGCCAGCTGCACAAGGTGCCGTTCATGACGCTGTCCATCGGGATCGTCACCAACGAGCGGCGCCGGTTCTCGCATCCCGCGCAGGTCAGCGAGCTGGCGACCGAGATGAAGAGCTACGCGAAGACGCTGCCCGGATCGGTGTTCGTGTTCGACCGGCGGCACGACCCGGGTCCCGACGAGGGCCGATAGACGATGAATGCGACGTGTCCGAGCTGTCAGACGGTGTTCCGCGTGGACCCGGCGAAGGTGCCGGCGGGCGGGGTGCGGGCGCGTTGCTCCGTATGCCGGACGGTGTTCTCCGTGGGCGCCGCGCCGGCCCCCGTCGCGGCGCCCCCCGCGGAGCCGACCGCTCCGCCGCTGACGGCGCGCACCGCCGCCGCGGCTCCGGCCGCACCTCTGCTGCCGTGGTCGGCACCGGTCGCCGAGGCTCCGCCACCGCCGCCGCCGGCCGCCCCCGTCGCCGCGGAGCCGCCCGCGCCGCCGCTGCCGTGGTCGGCACCGGTCGCCGAGGCTCCGCCACCGGTGGCGCCCGCCGCGGCCCCGCGGTCGTCGGGCCCGTTTGCTCGGCCCGTGGCGGCGCCGCCGGCCAGGCTGACGGCACCGAGCATGCCGGGACTGGTGGCGCCGCCCTTCGCCGCCCCGCCGCGTGCCGCCCCGCCGGTCTCGGCGCCGCCCTACGCGCCGCCGCCCGTGGCCGCGCCCTTGCGGCCGATGGCGCCGCCGGAGCCGGTGGCCCCCGCGGCCGGCCCCGCCACGGCGGCGCCGGCGCCCACGGCCGCGCCGCCGGCCGAGCCGGTGACGCTGGTCAACCCCGCGATCACGATTCCCACGCCGCTGCGTGCGACCGTGCCCGGCACGCCGGGCAGGATCGTCAATCCCTTCCTCGTTCAGGATCCGCAGGTCAAGGCCCGGCGCCTGGCCCGCGCGCTCATCTCCGACATGGTCTCGTATCATCCCGCCAAGCGGGCCCAGGGGCTCAAGGACGGGACGCTGAAGGACATCTTCCGCGAGGAGATCAAGAAGAGCTACGAGGAGTTCGTGCTCCAGGTGGGTGAGGACGTGGCGAAGTCCACGACTCACTTCGCGGACGCACTGAACGAGATCCTCGCCGGGGGGCAGCGGATCTTCTGATGCGCTATCTGGCGCTCGCGCTGGCGGCCTATCTGCTGGGCTCGCTGCCGAGCGCGTACCTGGTGGTACGCTTCGCGAAGGGCCCCGACCTGCGCACCGTCGAGAGCGGCAACGTCGGGGCCCTGAATGCGTTCCGGGCCACCGGCCTGGGTTGGGTGGGCGTGGTCGTCCTGCTGATGGACGTGGGGAAGGGCATGCTGGCCGTGCTCCTGGCCGGTGACGGAGCCGGACCGGCGACCCAGTCGCTGGTCGCGACGCTGGCCGTGGCCGGCCACGCCTACCCGATCTGGCTGGGCGGCAAGGGCGGCAAGGGGTTGGCCGCCGCGGCGGGCGCGCTGACCATGATCACCCCGCTCTCCGTGCCCCTGTGGGGCCTGGCGTGGGCCCTGGGCTACGTCCTCTCCGGCTACATCGCCCTCGGCATCGTGGTCGCGACCGCCGTCCTCCCGATCCTGCTCGGCCTGTTCGCGGGCTGGGCCTACGCCGCCGCGTCGCTGCCAGTCTGCCTGCTCATCCTGCTCCGTCACCGCGAGAAGATGCGCCGGTTGATGCTCGGGGCGGAGCCGAAACACTACTGGCGCGGAAGGTCGTAACCCCTTACCTTTCCTCGTCTTACTCCTCAAAGGACTATGCCGGAATGATCGCCACCTCCGTCCGGGATTCGCTCCGCGACTTGGACCAGCGCTTGATCGAGCTCAGGGGCTATCTTTGACGTTGACGCCAAGCTAGCCCGTCTCGCCGCCCTGGAAGGGGCGATGTCCCAGCCCGGCTTCTGGGACAACGCCGACTCCGCCCGCAAGACCGTCGAGGAAGTGAAGTCGCTCAAGCGGTGGACCCAGCCCTACCAGGAGGTACGGCAGCGGGTCGATCACGCGCGCGAGCTGGCGGAGCTGCTGGAGCACGAGACCGACGCGGAGGTCGAGCGGGAGTTGGAGACAGAGGCCACCGAGCTGGCGGGCCAGCTCGAGCGGCTGGTGCTGCAGACGATGCTGCAGGGCCCGGAGGATCAGCTCGGCGCCCTGCTCACCATCCATCCCGGCGCCGGCGGCACCGAGTCGCAGGACTGGGCCGAGATGCTGATGCGGATGTACCGGCGGTGGGCGGAGCGGAAGGGCTTCGCGGTGAGCATCCTCGACCTGCTGGCCGGCGAGGAGGCGGGGCTCAAGTCGGTGTCGCTGGAGATCCAGGGGCAGTACGCGTACGGCTTCCTCAAGGCGGAGAAGGGCGTGCACCGGCTGGTGCGCATCTCGCCGTTCGACGCGCAGGCGCGCCGGCACACGTCGTTCGCCTCGGTGTTCGTCTACCCGCTGGTGGACGACACGATCGAGATCGACTTGCGGGACGAGGACATCAAGATGGACGTGTTCCGCGCCTCCGGGGCGGGGGGCAGCACGTCAACAAGACGTCGTCCGCCGTGCGGCTCACGCACCTGCCGAGCGGCATCGTGGTGAGCTGCCAGCAGGAGCGCTCGCAGCACAAGAACAAGGCGACGGCCCTGAAGATGCTGCGCGCGGCGCTGTATCAGCGCGCGCTCGACGAGCAGGAGAAGAAGCGGCAGAAGCTCGAGGCCACCAAGACCGACAACTCGTGGGGCAACCAGATCCGCTCGTACGTCTTCCAGCCGTACACGATGGTGAACGACCACCGCACGGAGCTCAAGGTGGGCGACGTGCAGCGGGTGATGGACGGGGACCTCGACGGTTTCATCGAGGCGTACCTCAAGCGCTTTGGGAGGACCGCGCGGTGACCGACCGCTGACGGCTGCAGCGGGCGCGAGGCCGCCGCGAGATCGGCTCGAGCATCGGCGGCGCGGTGGCGAGCAGGCCGGAGCGGGGCTTCGGGAGCTGGCGCGGCGCGAGAAGCTGGAGGCGCTGCGCGGGCGCGGCGTCGCGCCATTCGCGTACCGCTTCGCGCGCAGCCATACGGCCGCCGCGGCGCTGGCGGCGTTCGCGGACGGCGCCGAGGCGCCGGCCGTGGCGGTGGCCGGCCGGCTGGTGGCGATCCGCGCCCACGGCAAGACGCTGTTCGCGCACCTGGCCGACGCCAGCGGGCGGATCCAGCTCTACTTCCGCCGCGACGACCTCGGTGAGGCGTTCGAGGTCCTGGGCCTGCTCGACCTCGGGGACCACCTGGGCGTTTCCGGCGCGCTGTTCCGCACCCGGACCGGCGAGGTCACGCTGAAGGTGGAGCGGTTCGAGCTGCTGGCCAAGGCGTTGCGGCCGCTCCCGCTGGGCAAGACCGCGACGGGCGAGGGCGGCACGGAGGCGCACTTTTCCGAGCTGGCGGACCCCGAGCAGCGCTACCGGCAGCGCTACGCCGACCTGGCGGTGCACCCCGAGCGGCGGGAGCTGTTCGAGCGCCGGGCGGCGGTGGTGCGCGCGATCCGGCGGTTCCTCGACGCGCGTGGCTTCCTCGAGGTCGAGACGCCGATTCTCCAGCCGCTCTACGGGGGCGCCTCCGCGCGGCCGTTCGTCACGCGGTACAACGCGCTGGGCACCGACTTCTACCTGCGCATCGCCGACGAGCTGTACCTCAAGCGGCTGATCGTCGGCGGCTGCGAGAAGGTGTACGAGATCGGGAAGGACTTCCGGAACGAGGGGATGGACCGGCTGCACAACCCCGAGTTCACGATGCTCGAGTCGTACGAGGCGTACGCCGATTACGCGGACGTGCTGGCGATGACGGAGGCGCTGGTGGTGGAGGTGGTGCGGGAGGTGACCGGGGCGCTGGTGGTGGAGGTGCGGGGCAAGGCGGTGGACCTGACGCCGCCGTGGCGCCGTGCGGGGTTCTACGATCTGGTGCGCGAGCACGCGGGCGTGGACCTGAGGAAGAGCGACGCGGCGTCGCTCGCGGCGGAGCTGACGCGGCGAGGCATCGCGCCGGACCGGACGGCGGGGCGCGGGCGGCTGATCGACCAGCTGTTCAAGGCGTCGGTCGAGCCCAAGCTCGATGCGCCGGTCTTCATCCTCGACTTCCCGATCGAGATGTCGCCGCTGGCCAAGCCCAAGCGCGGCGACCCGGAGCTGGCCGAGCGCTTCGAGCTGTTCGTCGGGGGCTACGAGCTGGCCAACGCCTTTTCGGAGCTGAACGACCCCGACGACCAGCGCCGCCGCTTCGAGGCGCAGGGCGTGCTGCGCGCCGGGGGCGACGAGGAGGCGCAGGCGCTGGACGAGGACTACCTGCGTGCGCTCGAGTACGGCCTGCCGCCCACGGGCGGGATGGGCCTGGGCATCGACCGGCTGACGATGCTGGTGACCGGCGCGCGGTCGATCCGCGACGTGATCCTGTTTCCGGCGCTGCGGCCGGAATGAGCCGGGTGGAGTGGTGGGTCGCGGGCCGGTACTTGAGGAGCCGGCGAGCCTCGCGGTTCGTCTCGCTCATCACGCTGATCGCGATCGCCGGCGTGGCCCTGGGCGTGATGGCGCTGATCGTGGTCATCGGCGTGATGAGCGGCCTGCAGAAGGACCTGCGGGAGAAGATCCTCATCGCCAACCCGCACGTGCGGGTGCTGACCTACGGCGAGGGGCTGCGCCTCGACGACTGGCCGCGGGTGCTCGGGGTGGTCAAGCAGCAGCCCGACGTGGTGGCCGCCGCGCCGTTCGTGCTGTCGCAGGGGTTGCTGTCGGCCGGGCACGACTACGCGGAAGGCGTGGCGGTGATCGGCCAGGAGCAGGACACCGGCCGCGCGGCGGTCACCGGCCTGGCGCGGACCTTCACCAGCGGCGACCTGCGGTTCGCCACCAAGGCGAAGGACGTGGACGGGGGCGTGGTGCTCGGGCAGCGGCTCGCCTCGCGCCTGGACGTGTACCCGGGCAGCGTGGTCACGATCATTTCGCCGGCGGGCTCCAAGTTCAACTCGGCGGTGGGCGCGTTCGTGCCCCGGTACTGGCGCTTCGAGGTCACCGGGACCTTCGACACCGGGATGTACGAGTACGACAACACCTACGTCGTGATGGCGCGGCCGCTGGCGCAGCGGTTCGCGGGCCTGGGCGACGCGGTGACCGGCATCGAGGTGCGGGTCAAGGACCCGTGGCGCGCCGGCGCCGTCGCGCGCGAGATCGAGCGGGTGCTCGGCTATCCCTACCGCGCGATGGACTGGTCCACCCAGAACGCCTCGCTCTTTTCCGCCCTCAAGCTGGAGAAGATGGCGATGGCCGTGATTTTGCTCCTGATCGTGCTGGTCGCGGCATTCAACATCGTCAGCACGCTGACGATGGCGGTGGGCGACCGCACCAAGGAGATCGGCATCCTGCGCGCCATGGGCATGACGGCCGGTCAGATCCGCCGGATCTTCGTGGCGCAGGGCGTCGTGGTGGGGGTGATCGGCACCGCGGTGGGCGCCGTGGGCGGCGTGGCGCTGGCGACGGCGGTGGGCCGCTACCGGCTCATCCCGCTGGACCCGACGGTGTACTTCATCGACCACCTGCCGGTGAGCCTGGCCGTCTCGGACGTCGTCACGGTCGCGGTGGCGAGCCTCCTTATCGCGGCGCTCGCGACCGTGTACCCTTCCGCACAGGCGGCGAAGCTGGTGCCCGTGGAAGCGATCCGGCACGAGTGACCGCGCTGCTCGAGGTGCGCGCGCTCACCAAGCGGTTTCCCTCAGGCGACGCGGGGTGGCTCGAGGTGCTGGGCGGCGTGGACCTGGCGGTCTCGCGCGGCGAAGTGGTCGCCATCGTGGGCGCGAGCGGCTCGGGCAAGAGCACGCTGCTCCACCTGGTGGGGGCGCTGGACCTGCCCACGGCGGGCGAGGTCCGGCTGGACGACACGGCGTACGACGCCCTCGAGCCGGCCGCGCTGGCGGCGCTCAGGAACCGCCGTCTGGGCTTCGTGTTTCAGTTCCATCATCTGCTGCGGGAGTTCAGCGCGCTGGAGAACGTGATGATGCCGCTCAGGATCGCCGGCTGGGAGCCGGCCCCGGCCCGCTCGCGCGCCGCCGAGATGCTGGCCGCGGTCGGCCTGGAGGGACGGATGACCCATCGGCCGGGCGCGCTCTCGGGCGGCGAGCAGCAGCGCTGCGCGGTGGCGCGGGCGCTGGTGCACGGTCCCGGCCTGGTGCTGGCGGACGAGCCGACCGGCAACCTCGACCACGGCAACGGCGTGATGGTCTCGGACCTGTTCTTCCAGCTGGCGCGCGGGTACCAGACGGCGGTCGTGATCGTGACCCACAACCGCCAGCTGGCGGAGCGCGCGGACCGGGTGCTGCTGCTCGAGGACGGGCGGCTGGCGCCGGCCGACGGCGCGGGGGCCCCGGCCTGATGCTGTGCGACAAGTGCGGCGAGCGCGAGGCGGCCATCCACCTCACCCAGATCGTGGACAACACGGTCACCACGATGCACCTGTGCGAGCAGTGCGCGGCGGAGAAGGGCGTGGAGACGGGGGCCAGCGTGGCGAAGTTCCCCCTCGGCGACTTCCTCGCCTCGCTGGGCAAGGGCGGCGCCGCCGAGCGGCGGCGCCGGCACGGACGTCGCGTGCCCCGCCTGCGGCGGCACGCTCCAGGACTTCCGGCGGACGGGGCGGCTGGGGTGCGCCCGCTGCTACACGACCTTCGAGCCGCACCTGCGGGACCTGCTGCGCCGGCTGCACGGCAGCTCGCAGCACGCGGGCGAGCGCTACGGCGGGCCCGCGGCGGCGGCGGCCCCCGCCGCCGCTCCGGCGGCGGAGGCGGGCGCGGGACGCGAGATCGGGGAGCTCAAGGAGCAGCTCCGGCGCGCGATTCAGGACGAGAACTTCGAGCTGGCGGCGGACCTGCGCGACCGCCTCAAGGGGCTGGAATGATCGATCTCAAGTTGATCCCCGACGGCGGGCTCGGCTGGCTCGACGCCAGCGGCCCGATGGCGAACATCGTGCTCTCGACCCGGGTGCGCCTGGCGCGCAACCTCGACGGCGTGCCGTTCAACGTGCGCTCGTCGGAAGCGGATCGCCGGCGCGTCCTCGACGACGTCGATCGCGTCTGGCAACGCTCGCCGCTCGCCCGCGGCGGCGTGCGCTTCCTGGTGGACGAGCTCGAGCCCGCGGACCGCGTGCTGCTCCACGAGCGCCACCTGATCAGCAAGGAGCTGGCGACCGCGGCGACGGAGCGGGGCGGCCACAGCCACGCCGCGGTGTACCTCGCCGGCGCGCTCGGCCTGATGGTGAACGAGGAGGACCACTTGCGATTGCAAGTGTTTCACTCGGGATTCGCCTTGAACCAGGCCTACGCCGATTTGGCGCGGCTCGACCGGGATCTCGGGGCCTCGCTTCCCGTCGCCTTCCATCAGGAGTTTGGCTATCTTACGGCGTGTCCGACCAATGCGGGCACGGGGCTGCGGGCGTCGGTGCTGATCCACCTGCCGGGGCTCGTGTTGACGAAGGAAATCGCGAAGGTGCTGCAGGGGCTGACCCAGGTCGGCCTGACGTTTCGCGGTCTGTATGGGGAGGGCAGCGAGGTCGTCGGCAACTTCTTCCAGCTGTCGAATCAGACGACGCTGGGCAAGGCCGAGGACGAGCTGCTCGATCATCTGGCGAAGATCGTCCGCCAGGTGGTGACGTACGAGGAGCAGGCGCGGCAGGTGCTGCTGCGGGACGCGCCGACGATCATCGAGGACAAGGTCTGGCGGGCGTACGCGCTGCTCCGGTATGCGCGGAGCCTGACGTTCGAAGAGACGATGAATCTGTTGTCGGGCGTGCGGCTGGGCGTCGGGCTGAAACTGATCCCGCGGCTCAGTGTATATACGTTGAACAAGTTGCTGATTTACACGCAACCCGCTCACCTCGCCGCCCTCGATGTGCGCGCCCCGCGGGACACGGAGCAGCGCGCCGCGAGGGCGTCGTATGTGCGCGCGGTCCTCGAGGAGGAGGCGGCGCGGGCGGGTTAATCGGGCGGGCCTGGGCGGAGACGAGGTTTCGGGACTATGAACGGCTACAACTTCACCGATCGTGTGCGCAAAGTGCTCCAGATGGCCCGCGAAGAGGCGGCCCGTCTGCATCATGAGTACGTGGGCACGGAGCACATCCTGCTGGGATTGATCCGGGAGGGTGAGGGGGTCGCGGCCGCGGTCCTGGCGAATCTCCAGGTGGATCTCGAAGAGGTGCAGCAGAAGATCGAGGACACCGTCAAGAAGGGGAAGGCCGCGGCGGCGGCCGGCTCCGACCTGCCCTACACCTCGCGCGCCAAGAAGGTGCTGGAGCTGGCGATGTCGGAGGCGCGGGAGCTCAACCACTCCTACGTGGGCACCGAGCATCTGCTGCTGGGCCTGCTGCGCGAGGAGAAGGGCATCGCGGCGCAGGTGTTGACCGACGCGGGGGTGAACCTCGAGCAGGCGCGCGCCGAGATGCTGCGGCTCCTGGGGAGCGAGATGCCGCCGCAGACCGGCGTGGGCGCGGCCGCGGCGCCGGCCCCGCAGAAGAGCGAGAAGAAGTCGAAGACGCCGGCGCTGGACCACTTCTGCCGCGACCTGACGCAGCTCGCGGGGGAGGGCCAGCTGGACCCGACCATCGGCCGCCAGAAGGAGATCGAGCGGGTGATGGAGGTCCTGTCGCGGCGCAAGAAGAACAACCCGGTGCTGATCGGCGAGCCGGGGGTGGGCAAGACGGCGATCGTCGAGGGGCTGGCCCAGCTCATCGCCTCCGGCAACTGCCCCGACGCGCTCAAGGACCACCGGGTGCTGGCGCTCGACATGGCGGCGGTGATCGCGGGCACCAAGTACCGCGGGCAGTTCGAGGAGCGGCTCAAGGCGGTGATGAACGAAATCGCCCAGAACCGCAACATCGTGCTGTTCATCGACGAGCTGCACACGCTGGTGGGCGCGGGCGCGGCCGAGGGCGCGATCGACGCGTCCAACATGCTGAAGCCGGCGCTGGCCCGGGGCGAGCTGCAGTGCGTGGGCGCCTCCACCCTGAACGAGTACCGCAAGTACATCGAGAAGGACGGCGCGCTCGAGCGGCGCTTCCAGACGGTGATCGTGGAGCCGCCGACGCTCGATGAGACGATCGAGATCCTCAAGGGTCTGCGGAAGCGCTACGAGGACCATCACCGCATCCAGATTCCGGACGTCTCGCTCGACGCCGCGGCCCGGCTGTCGGAGCGCTACATCACGGACCGGTTCCTGCCCGACAAGGCGATCGACGTGATCGACGAGGCGGGCGCGCGGGCCCGGATCGGCGCGCAGGTGCCGCCGCCCGAGGTGGCGGAGCTGAAGGCGAAGCTGGAGGGCATCAACCAGGAGAAGGAAGCCGCGGTGCGCGATCAGAACTTCGAGCGCGCGGCGTCGCTCCGGGACCAGGAGCGCGAGCTGCAGGGCGCGATCCTGGCGCGGCAGGAGGCGTGGGAGCGGGAGCGGCAGACCAAGCGCCCGGTGGTCGGGGAGGAGGAGATCGCCTTCATCGTGTCGCGGTGGACCGGGATCCCGGTCACCCGGCTGCAGGAGGCGGAGACCTCGCGGCTGATCCGGATGGAGGACGAGCTGCACAAGTCGGTGGTGGGCCAGAACGAGGCCATCGCCGCCATCTCGCGGGCCATCCGCCGCTCGCGCGCCGGCCTCAAGGACCCGCGGCGGCCCATCGGCTCGTTCATCTTCTCGGGCCCCACCGGGGTGGGGAAGACCGAGCTGGCGCGCTCGCTGGCGCGGTTCCTGTTCGCCGACGCCCAGGCGCTGATCCGGGTCGACATGTCGGAGTACATGGAGAAGTTCAGCGTCTCGCGGCTGATCGGCGCGCCGCCGGGATACGTCGGCTACGAGGATTCCGGCACGCTCACCAAGGCGGTGCGGCGCAAGCCCTACTCGGTGGTGCTCCTGGACGAGATCGAGAAGGCGCACCCCGACGTGTTCAACATCCTGCTGCAGGTGCTGGACGAGGGGCGGCTCACGGACAACTACGGCCGGGTGATCGACTTCAAGAACACCGTCGTGATCATGACGTCGAACGTCGGCGCGCGCGACATCACCAAGGGCGGCACCCTGGGCTTCGTGCAGTCCACGCCGGGGACGGCGTTCGAGAAGATCGCCGAGAAGGTGAAGGACGAGATCGACAAGACGTTCAACCCGGAGTTCCTCAACCGGCTGGACGACGTGATCGTGTTCCACCCGCTCAGCCGGGAGCACATCGCGCAGATCGTGGCCATCGTGCTGCAAGGAGCTGATGACGCGACTGGCCGACGAGGAGCTGACGATCCGGCTCACGGAGCCGGCGACGGACTTCCTCGTCAAGCAGGGCTACGACGAGCACTTCGGCGCGCGGCCCTTGAAGCGCGCGATCCAGCGGTACATCGAGGATCCGCTGTCGGAGAAGATCCTGCTCGCCGAGTTCGCGCGCGGCGACGAGATCGAGGTCGACACCGCGCCGGACGGCGACCGCCTGCAGTTCCGGGCGATGTCCAGCACGAAAGCGTAGCGCCGCGCCGCCGATGCGTGGCGCGCTCGTCGCGGCGGTCCTGGCGGCCGGCGTCGCCCTCGGCGGGACGCCGCGCCGCGCGGCCGCGCAGCAGCCCGGCGGCCCGCCGGAACCCATCCCGGGCGGGCGGGTGGACTCGATCGCGGTCGAGGGCAACCACCGCATCACCCGCGCGGCCATCGTCAACGCGGCCGCGATCCCGCTCAAGACCGCGATCGGCTTCCGCGACATCCAGCGCGCGCTGCGCAGCCTCTACGACACCGGCGAATTCGACTCCCTGAGCGTGCTCCGGACCGTCGGCCCGGACAGCGCCGAGATCCTGGTCATCCGGGTCGCCGAGCGGCCGCTGCTGGTGCGGGTCACGGTGCGCGGCGCCGACCAGCTCTCCGAGCGGTCGGTGCGCGACCGGCTGGACATGCCGGCCGGCCGCCCGCTCAACCCCGGCGCCCTGGTGCGGGCCGGCCAGCGGATCGACTCGCTGTACGAGGCGGAGGGCTACTACCTGGCGGAGGTGAAGCCGCAGGTGATCCCGGTCGACAGCCAGCACGTGCGGGTGGTGCTCGACATCGACGAGGGACGGCGCATCGCCATCTCGGCCGTGCGCATCGACGGGGCGCACGCCTTCCCGCCCGGCGCAGATCGTCGCCCAGATGAAGAGCCGGCCGGAAGGGTTCTGGTGGTTCCGCAAGGGCGCCTACGCGAAGGACGAGATCCGCCGCGACGTCGAGGAGCGGCTGCCCGCCTTCTACGGGAGCCGCGGGTACGTGGACTTCCACGTGGTGCGCGACACCCTGCTGGTGGATCGCAGCAACGGCAAGGCGACCCTGGTGGTCACGGTGGACGAGGGCCGGCCCTACGAGGTGGGCACGGTGCGGGTGCAGGGCAACCACCGCTTCTCGACCGAAGAGGTGATGAGCCTCAATCCCTTCGCCCCGCAGCAGAGCGGCGGCCTGCGCTGCCTGCTCAAGAGCTGCGGCGGCCCGACGTGGTTCGATCAGAACCGCTGGGACGACGCCACCACCAAGCTCAAGACCCGCTACTCGAACGAAGGTTACATCTACGCCGACATCCAGCCGCAGATCGAGCGGATCGAGCCGGCCGACTCCACCGGCGTGCCCACGGTCAACCTGACCTGGAACATCCAGGAGGGACGGCCGGCCCTGGTGAACCGGATCGAGATCGCCGGCAACGACGTCACCCACGAGCGCGTGATCCGGGAGGCGCTGGTCATCCTGCCCGGCGACGTGTTCGCGCAGGACCGCGTGATCAAGTCGTACCAGAACATCTCCAACCTCGGTTTCTTCCAGCAGCCGCTCCCGTTCCCCGATACGCGCCAAGTCAACCCGAGCGACCCCTACAGCGACATCGACCTGATCTTCAAGGTCCAGGAAAAGCGCACCGGGAACGTCAACTTCGGGGCGTCGATGGGGCAGGGCACCGGGCTGGGGGGCTTCCTCGGGCTGGACGAGCCGAACCTGTTCGGCGAGGGGAAGAAGGGGCACATCCAGTGGCAGTTCGGCGCCAACATCAACCAGCTGGATCTCAGCTACACGGATCCGTCGCTGGGCGGCAGCCTGATCTCGGGCACGTTCGACGTGCACGACACGCGGACCCGCTACACCATCGCCGACCTCGGCCAGATCACCTCGCGCGGCGGCTCGGTCCAGTTCGGGTTCCCGCTGCCGCACAGCCGGTACAGCCGGGTGTTCCCCTCCTACTCCATCGACTTCGAGTCGTACACCGGGAACTCGGCCCTGCTGGCGGGCTCGCTGCGCTGCGCCAGCTGCATGCGCTCCACGCTCGGCGTGACCTTCGTGCGCGACACGCGCGTCGAGATGCCGTTCCCGACCGGCGGCGCCATGCACTCGATCAGCCTCGCGACCAACGGCGGCATCCTCGGCGGCTCGGCGAGCTTCCAGAAGGTGGACGTCGAGGGGCACTGGTACGCGCCCGCCGGCTCGATCGGGGGCTCCGGCGGCCCGACCGGCGGCGGGGTGCACCTGGTGCTGGGGCTCACCACCAAGGCGGGGTTCGTCTTCGGCAACGCGGGCCCGTTCTTCGACCAGCTGTACACGATGGGCGGCACCCAGTACGGCATTCCGCTCCGCGGGTACGACGAGTTTTCGATTACGCCGCAGGGGTTCAATCCGAGCGCCTCGACGGGCGGGGTGCCGCGCAGCGCCTTCGGCGCCTCGTACTTCGCGGGCACGGCCGAGTTCGGGATGCGCTTCAGCCAGTCCATTTACGGGTCGTTCTTCTACGACGTGGGCAACGTGTGGCCGTCGGCGTCGGCGTTCAATCCCACCCGGCTGTTCCGCGGCGCCGGATTCGGCGTGGCGCTGATCACCCCGCTCGGCCCGCTCGGGCTGGATCTCGGCTACGGGTTCGACCGGGTCAACGCCCTGGGGCAGCCGTCCCCGGGCTGGAAACTCCATTTCAAGATCGGCAACTTCTTCCAGTGATCGCACGCAGGCTCATGCACGCAGCGAGGAGCTTCGACATGGTTCGTCTGACCGGGGCGGCGTTGGCCGCCTTCCTGCTGGTGGCGTCCGTCGCGCCGGCGGCCCACGCGCAGACCCAGCCCCTGAAGCTGGCCTACATCAACTCGCAGGTGATCCTCGAGGCCACGCCGGGCCGCGCCGAGGCCGAGAGCACCTTCCAGCACGATCTCGCCACCTTCCAGCAGCAGGTGAACGTGCTGCAGGCCCAGTTCGATTCGGCCACGAACGAGTACAACCGCACGTCGCTGGTGTTGAGCCCCGCGGCCAAGCAGCAGCGGGCGCAGGAGCTGCAGCAGATGCAGCAGCGGATGCAGCAGCAGGTGCAGGATCTCCGGGACCGGGCGACCCAGCGGCAGACGGAGCTGATGTCGCCCATCACCAGTCGCGTGAACGCGGTGATCGACGGCATCCGGGCCGAGTTCAACTATTCGATGATCTTCGACGCGGCGGCGCAGTCCGGCGGCCTGGTGTCGGCCGACCGCTCGCTGGACATCTCGCAGCTGGTGATCCAGCGCCTCCAGGCGGGCGCATCGCAGCCGGTGCCTCCGGCCGTGCAGCCCTCGCCCTCGGCGCCGCTGCCGTCGGCGGCGCAGCCGGCCGACACGACGCACGCGCCGGCGCACCCGCCGCGCGCCACGCGGCCCCCGCGACCCTAGCACGGGCGGCCGGGGCCGTGGCGTGAGTAACGGCCTGACGGCGGCGGAGATCGCCGCGCTGGTCGGCGGCACCCTGGTCGGCGACGGAGCCGCTCGGCTGGCGGCGGTGGCGCCCCTGGACCGCGCCGGCCCGGACGATCTCGCGTTTCTTGCCGCGGGCCGGTACCTCCCGTACTTTCACGCCTCGCGCGCGGGCGCCGTGCTCCTCACCGCGGAACACCGCGGGGCCGAGCCCGGTCCGGCCACCCGGATCGTGGTGGACGACCCGCACCGCGCGATGCTCGCGGTGGTGCGGGCCCTCTATCCGGCCCGGGCGCGGGCGGCCACGATCCATCCCACGGCGATCATCGGGACGGGCGCCGTGCTGGGGCGGGACGTGGCGATCGGTCCCGGCGTGGTGATCGGGGCGGGGGCCCGCCTCGGCGACCGGGTGGAGCTGATGGCCGGGGTGGTGCTGGGCGACGGCGTCGCGCTCGGCGACGACGCGCTGCTCTACCCCAACGTGGTGTGCTACGCGGGCACCGTGGTCGGCGCGCGGGTGATCGTGCACGCGGGCGTGGTGCTGGGCTCCGACGGGTTCGGCTACGTGCCGGGCCGCGCCGGGCCACGAGAAGATCCCGCACGTCGGCCGCTGCGTCATCGGCGACGACGTGGAGATCGGCGCCAACACCACGATCGACCGCGGCAGCGTGGACGACACCGTGGTCGGCCCGGGCACCAAGATCGACAACCTGGTGCAGATCGGGCACAACTGCCGCATCGGGGCGCGCTGCCTGCTCATGGCGCAGGTGGGGCTGGCGGGCTCGACGCACGTGGAGGACGACGTGATCCTCGCCGGCCAGGTGGGCGTGGCCGGCCACCTGACGATGGGGAAGGGCGCGCGGATCGCGGCCCAGAGCGGCGTGATGGGTGACGTCGCGCCGGGCGACGTGCTGTTCGGCTATCCGGGCCGCGACCGCCGCGAGACGATGCGCGCCATCGCGGCCAGCTACCGGCTGGCGAACATCGTGGGGGACCTGGAGGAGCTGGTGGAGCGTGGGAAGCCCGGAGACGGCTAGCCCGCCACGCCGCACGCTGCGGCGGGCCGTGACGCTCGAGGGCGTCGGCATGCACACCGGCGCCAGTACCCGCGTGACCTTCCGTGCGGGCGAGACCGGGCGCCGGGATCGTGTTCCGGCGCACCGACCTCGAGGGGTCGCCCTCCATCCCGGCGCGGCTCTCCAGCGTGACCGGCGTCGAGCGCCGCACCACGCTGGCCGCGGGCGGCGCCGAGATCCACACCGTCGAGCACGTGCTGGCCGCGCGTCGCGGGCGCTGGGCGTGGACGACGTCCTGATCGACCTCACCGGGCCCGAGCCGCCCGATCCTCGACGGCTCCTTCCAGCCGTTCGTCGAGGCGCTGCAGCGCGCCGAGCCGGTGGAGCAGGGCGGCGAGGCGGTCCAGCTCACGGTGACCGAGCCGTTCACCGTGACGCGAGGGCGAGGCGCGCTACCTGGTCGGCCCGGCGCCCGCAGCTCCGGCTCTCCGTGACGATCGACTTTCCGCATCCGCTGATCGGGCGCCAGTCGGGCAGCTACGACATCACCGCCGACGGCGTTCGCCGCGGAGCTGGCGCCGGCGCGCACCTTCGGCTTCATGCACGAGGTGGAGGCGCTCGCGGCGAAGGGGCTGATCGTCGGCGCGTCGATCGAGAACGCGGTCGTGCTCGACGAGCAGGGCCTGGTGGGCACGACGCTGCGCTGGCCCGACGAGTTCGTGCGGCACAAGGCGGCCGACCTGGTCGGCGACCTGGCGCTGCTGGGCGGCCGGCTCCAGGCGCACGTCGTGGCGGACAAGCCGAGCCACCGCGGCAACGTGGCGCTCGGGAACGCGATCAGCCGCCGCGCCGCGCTGCGGGGCGCCCGCCGCTCGACATCCGCGCACATGCTCGACGTCCTGCCGCACCGCTACCCGATGCTGCTGGTGGACCGGATCATCGAGATCGAGGACGGGCGAAGCGGATCGTCGGGATCAAGAACGTGACCATCAACGAGCCGTTCTTCCAGGGCCACTTCCCGGGGCATCCGGTCATGCCCGGGCGTGCTGATCATCGAGGCGATGGCCCAGGTGGGCGGCGTGCTGCTGATGGGGCACCATGCAAGAAGGCGGGCGAGAGCCCGGAGAAGGTCGTCTACTTCATGTCGCTCGACAACGTGAAGTTCCGGCGCCCGGTGGTCCCCGGCGACCAGATCCGCTTCGAGCTCGAGCTGATCCAGCACAAGGAGCGGGCCAGCCGGATGCGCGGCGTGGGGTACGTGGACGGGCACGTGGTGGTGGAAGCGGAGATGATGGCCCGGGTCGTGGACAAGTGAGGCGGCCGTGAGCGCAGCCGCGATCCATCCCACCGCGATCGTCTCGCCCGAGGCCGAGCTCGGCCCGGACGTCGAGGTCGGGCCGTTCGCGATCATCGGGCCCGCCGGTCACCGTCGGGGCCGGGCTGCAGGATCGCGGCCGCGCGCCATCCTCGAGCAGAACGTGCGGCTCGGCGCGCGACTGCCGCGTCGGCACCGGCAGCATCCTCGGCGGGTCGCCGCAGGACCTCAAGTACGCGGGCGAGGAGACCTGGGTCGAGATCGGCGAGGGCACCGTGATCCGCGAGTACTGCACCATCAACCGCGGCACCACCCAGTCGCGGCTCACCCGGCTCGGCAAGAAGTGCCTGGTGATGACCTACGTGCACGTCGCGCACGACTGCCACATCGGCGACCGGGTCATCCTCGCCAACGGCGTGCAGCTGGCGGGGCACGTGACCATCGACGAGTGCGCGACGATCAGCGGCCTCACGGCGATCCACCAGTTCGTGAAGATCGGCGCCTACGCCTTCGTCGGCGGGATGTCGCGCGTCACCAAGGACGTGCCGCCGTACACCAAGGCGGTCGGCAACCCGATGAAGCTGTACGGGCTCAACGCCGTGGGGCTGCAGCGCCACGGGTTCACGCCCGAGACGTCGCCGAGCTCAAGAAGGCCTACCGGCTCTTCTTCCGCTCCGGCCTCAACATCAGCCAGGCGCTCGAGCGCGCGCGCGCCGAGCTGGCGCAGCTGCCCGAGGTCGACGACCTTCCTCCAGTTCGTCGAGGAGAGCGCGCGCGGAGTGCTGGTGTGACCGCGAGCGCCCGCTCCCCGTCGGCGTCGTGGGGGTGGGGAGCCTCGGT
This sequence comes from uncultured Gemmatimonadales bacterium, assembly GCA_963729955.1. Lineage (GTDB taxonomy): Bacteria > Gemmatimonadota > Gemmatimonadetes > Gemmatimonadales > JACORV01 > Fen-1245. Next base: position 35,570 of record CAVSQA010000027.1, on the reverse strand, counting down.
CGCCATCACGCGCGGCTGTACGCCTCGCTCCCGGACGCGCGGCTGGTCGGCGTCTTCGACACCCGCGCCGAGCGCGCCGCCGAGATCGCGAAGCAGTTCCGCACCACCGCCTATCCGCTCGCTCGACGCGCTGCTGGCCGACGTGGAGGCCGTGTCGGTCGTGGTGCCGACGCCGGCGCACCACGAGGTCGGGCTCGCGGCGCTGGCGCGCGGCCGGCACGTGCTGATGGAGAAGCCGATCGCCGCGCGAGCTCGAGCCAGGCGCGAGGCGCTGGTGGCCGCGGCCGAGGGCGCGGGCGTGCTGCTCCAGACCGGCCACGTGGAGCGCTTCAACCGGGCGCTGCGCGCGGCCGCGCCGTACCTCGCGTCGCCCCGGTTCATCGAGTCGGACCGGGTCGCGCCGTTCGCCGCGCGCGGCTCCGACGTCGCCGTGATCCTCGACCTGATGATCCACGACCTGGACCTGGTGCTCGCCCTGGTGGGGGAGCCGGTGGTGGACGTGCGCGCGTCCGGGATCGGCGTCGTGACGCCGAGCGTGGACATCGCCACGGCGCGCATCGAGTTCGCCTCGGGCGCGGTGGCCAACCTCACGGCGAGCCGGCTGGCGCGCGAGCGGGTGCGCAAGCTCCGCATCTTCCAGCCCTCCGGCTACTTCTCGCTCGACCTCGCGGCGGGGAAGGGCGAGTTCCTGCGGCTCAAGCCCGACGCGCAGCGCGCGCATCGCCGCCGGGCGTCACCGATCTCGCGAAGCTGGTGGAGCGGGTATCAAGCTCGACGCGCCGGAGGCGGAGCCGCTCGGCCTGGAGCTGGCCAACTTCGTGCGCGCGGTGCGCGGCAAGGAGCAGCCGGCCGTGACCGGCGCCGACGGGCTCTCCGCCCTCGCGCTCGCGTTCCGCGTGCTGGAGGCCGTCGGGAGCCCGGCGACGCTCCAGGGCGCGTGAGCCCGGGGACCGTCTTCGTGTCGGCGGGCGAGCCGTCGGGCGACGCAGCACGCCGGCGCGCTGGTCGCGGCGCTGCGCCGCCTGGTGCCGGACGTCGCGGTGGAAGGCGTCGGGGGGCCGCACCTCGAGGCCGCGGGCGCCCGGCTGCTCGCCCGCATCGAGGACCTCACGGTCATCGGCTTCGTCGAGGTGGTGCGCAAGATCCCCGCGCACTGGCGGCTGCTGCGCGCATCGAGCGCGCGGCTCGCGCGCGGCGACGTCGCGCCTGGTGGTGCTGGTGGACTACCCGGGCTTCCACCTGCGGGTCGCGGCGGCGGCGCACCGCGCCGGCGTGCCGGTGCTCTACTACATCGCGCCGCAGCTGTGGGCGTGGGGCGAGCGTCGCGTGCGGCAGATGGCCCGCACGGTGTCGCGGCTGGCCGTCATCCTCCCGTTCGAGGAGGCGTTCTTCACCGAGCGCGGCGTGCCGACCACGTTCGTCGGGCCACCCGCTGATGGACCGCCCGCCGCTCGCGGCCCGCCGCCGACGCTCAAGCGCGCGCTCGGTCTCGACCCGTCGCGCCCGGTGCTCGGCCTGTTCCCGGGGAGCCGCCGCCAGGAGGTCGTGCGGCTCTGGCCGGCGTTCCGCGAAGCGGCGCGAGCGGGTGCGGCGGGACCGGCCCGAGGTGCAGGTGGTGGTGGCGGCCACCGACGGCGCGGCGTACCCGGGAGCGGCGGCCGGCGAGGTCCGGGTCGTCCGCGGCCGCCCGCGGGAGTGCTTCGCCGCCGCGGACGCGGCCCTCTGCAAGTCCGGCACGTCGACGCTGGAGGCGGCGGTGGCCGAGACGCCGCTGGTGGTGGCCTACCGGATGCACCCGCTGTCGTACCTGCTGGCGCGCCGCCTGGTGCGGGTGGCCGTGGATCGGGATGGTGAACCTGGTGGCCGGGCGGCAGGTGGCGCCGGAGCTCATCCAGGGCGCCGTGACGCCCGACGCGCTGGCGCGCGCTGGTGCTGCCGCTGCTCGACCCGGAGAGCCCGGAGCGTCGGGCGCAGCTGGAGGGGCTGCGGGAGGTGCGCCGGCGGCTGGGCGACCCCGGTGCGGCGGTCCGCGCGGCCGAGCTGGCGCGCGCGCTGCTGGCGGCGTGAGGCGCGGTGGACGGCGCAGCGCTCGCGCGCGGCCGTGTGGCGGGGCACGTCGCCGGGCGCGCGGCTCGCCCGCGTGGCGCTGCTGGTGCCGGCGGCGGTGTACCGGGCGGTGGTCGGCGCGCGGAACGCCGCCTACGACTGGGGCCTGCTGCGCTCGCGCGCTCTGCCGCGGCCCGTCGCTGGGCGTGGGCAACATCGCGGTCGGCGGCGCGGGGAAGACCCCGGTGGCGGCCTACCTCGCGGGGGAGCTGGTGCGGCGGGGCGTGAGGCCCGGCATCCTGCTCCGGGGGTACCGCGGCGGCGACGAGGCCGAGGAGCACCGGGCGCGGACGCCGGACGCCGTGGTGGTGGCCGACCCCGACCGGCGGCGCGGCGCGCGCGCGGGCCGTCGCGGCGGGCGCCGCAGGCGCTGGTGCTCGACGACTGCCTGCAGCGGCGAGACGTCCGGCCCGACGTGCTGCTCGCGGTGGTGGCCGCGGAGACGGCGGGAGACCGGAGGTGGCCCCTGCCCGCCGGTCCGTGGCGCGAGGGGCTCGGCGCGCTTGGTCGCTGCGACGGCGTCGTCGTAACGTACAAGACCGTCCCGGCGGACGTCGCGGCGGCCGTGGCCCAGCAGGCTGGCCCCGCGCACCCGGCTCGGGGTTGGGCGTGGCCGCCGGGCTCAAGATCGCACGGCTGCTGCCGCTTGCGGGCGGCGCGCCGCGTGCGGGATCGTGGCTCTCGTGGGCCGCGACGTGGTGGCGCGTATGCGGCATCGGCGAGCCGGCGCTGTTCCGCGCGCAGCTCGAGCGCGCTGGGCGCGCGGGTGCGCCTGTTGGCGTTCGGCGATCACCATCGGTACGCGGGCGTCCGACCTGGCAGCGGCGGCGGCGGCCGCCGGAGCCGGACGGCGCTGATCGTGACGACCGCGAAGGACGCGGTGAAGCTCCGGCCGGCGTGTGCGGGAGCCGGCTCCGGCGTGTGTCGTCGCGGAGCTGGAAGTCCGCGTGACGTACGGTGAGGATGATCTGGCGCGCGTGCTCGACCGGATCGGCCGGGCGGCGCAACCACAACCCAACCCCGGCGGCGGCCGTCGTGCCGACCCGATCGAGCCGGATGTCCACATGACCGAGACGAAGCAGATCATGCTGCCCGGACAAGGACCACTTCCTCGAGCGAGGAGAATCCGTTCGAGGCGATGATGTCGCGTTTCGACATCGCCGCGAAGCTGCTGAAGCTCGATGCGGGGCTGTACAAGGTGCTGCGCAACCCGCAGAATGCAGATCATCGTCTCGCTGCCCGATCCACGATGGACTCGGGCGAGATGGAGGTCTTCACCGGCTACCGCGTGCTGTACAACACGTCGCGCGGGCCGGCCAAGGGCGGGATCCGGTTCGACCTCGGCGTGACGCTGGACGAGGTCCGGGCGCTGGCGGCGTGGATGACCTGGAAGTGCGCGGTGGTGAACATCCCCTTCGGCGGCGCCAAGGGCGGCGTGATCTGCGACCCGCTCACCATGTCGATGGGCGAGCTGGAGCGGCTGACCCGGCGCTACACCTCGAGCATCATCGAGATCCTCGGGCCCGACTCCGACGTGCCCGCGCCCGACGTGAACACCAACGAGCGGGTGATGGCCTGGATCATGGACACCTACTCCATGCACAAGCGCCACACCGTGACCGCGGTGGTGACCGGCAAGCCGCTCGAGATGGGCGGCTCGGCGGGGCGGCGCGAGGCGACGGGGCGCGGCGTGCATGCTGGTCACGCGCGAGGCGCTGAAGCACCTGGGCCTGCCGCTCGCGGGGCGCCAAGGTGGTGGTGCAGGGCTTCGGCAACGTCGGCTCGATCGCGGCGGAGCTGCTCCAGGAGCAGGGCGCGACGATCGTGGCGGTGAGCGACGTGTCCGGCGGCGTCTACAACGACGAAGGGGCTCGACGTCACGGACGTGATCGCAGTGGCGCGAGGCGCACCGCTACGTGTCCGGCTACCCGAAGGCGGCAGGCGGTGACCAACGAGGAGCTGCTGACGCTCGCCGTGCGACGTGCTCGCTGCCGGCGGCGCTGGAGAACGTGATCACGGCGCGCAACGCGCAAGGACATCCAGGCGAAGGTGATCATCGAGGGCGCCAACGGCCCGACGGCGGCCGGCGCGGACGAGATCCTCGACAAGAAGGGCGATCGTTCGTCGTCCCGGACATCCTGGCGAACGCCGGCGGCGTGACCGTCAGCTACTTCGAGTGGGTGCAGGACCGCGACGGCTACTTCTGGACCGAGGAGGTGGTCAACAGCGGCTCGAGGAGATCATGGTGAAGAGCTTCGACAACGTCCTCGCGGTCTCGAAGCGCTACAAGGTCAACATGCGCATCGCGGCGTACACGCTCGCGATCGAGCGGGTCGCGGCCGTGCACCGGCTGCGGGGCATGTACGCCTGACACAGTTGCGAGTTGCGAGACGGCGAGTTGCGAGGAGAGTTGCGAGACGGTGAGTTGCGGGTAGCGGAGACAGGAGCAGGCCATGAGCAACCAGCGACGGCCGAATCCGCGCTGCTGTCGGCGCGGCCCTCGAGGCGCTGCTGGAGCTGGCGCGCCAGCGGTCGTGGCGGCGGTGGAGGGGCGGCCGCTGCCGCCGCGTCCCCGACTGACCGGAGCTGGCGTTGCCGCGCGGCGTGTTCGTGTCGCTGCACCGGCGGGGCGCTGCGCGGCTGCCTCGGGCACCTCGAGGCCGACGTCCCGGTCGGCGAGGCGACGCGGCGGATGGCGGTCGCGTCCTCGCGCGACGATCCGCGGTTCCCGCCGGTGACGCCCGGACGAGCTGGGGGACCTCGAGGTCGAGGTGTCGGTGCTCTCGCCCTTCGAGCGGATCCGGCCGGAGGACGTGGTCCCGGGCCGCGACGGTCTCCTCGTCAGCGCGGGTCCGCGCTCGGGCGTGCTGCTGCCGCAGGTGGCGACGGAGCACCGGTGGGACCGCGTGGCCTTCCTGCGCGCCGTCTGCCAGAAGGCCGCGCTGCCGTCGGAGGCGTGGCAGGACCCGGCCACCGAGCTGTACGCCTTTCGCGCCCAGGTCGTGCCCCCGGGAACGAGAAGCTGAGCGGGGAAGCCGCACGCGATGACGCTGCGATTCGACGCCGCGGCCCACCCCGGGGCGGGCTGGACGCCGCGGCCCTGGAGCGCGCCGCGCGCGGCGCAGCAGCGGCCGCCGGTTCCCCGCGGCCGCCGCGGCGGGCGCTGGTGGCGCGCCGGGCGCGCGCGGCGGCCGCGGCGCGCGACGCGCTGCTGGCCGGCAAGGCGCTCGCGGTCACCACCGGCCAGCAGCCGGGGCTGTTCACCGGGCCGCTCTACACCATCCACAAGGCGCTCACCGCCGCGGCGCTGGCCGAGCGCTCGCGCAGCGCTGGGTCGCGCCGGTGGTCCCGGTCTTCTGGGTGGCGGGCGACGACCACGACTTCGCCGAAGTGAACCACTGCGCGGTGCTGGCCGCGGACGGGGCGGTGCGCACCGTCACGCTCCGCGAGCGAGCCGCCGGCGCGGTGATGCTGCCGGCGTTCCGGGAGCCGGTGGGCGCGGACGGGAGCGGCCGCGCTGGCGGCGCTGGAGGCGGCGCTCCCGCCGAGCGAGTTCCGCTCGGAGACCGTGGCGTGGCTCGGCGCCGCGTACAGGCCGCGGAGCGCTCGATGGCCGAGGCGCTGCGCCCTCGCGCTCGCGGAGCTGCTCGCGCCGTTCGGCGTCGTGGTGTGTCGGGGCTGGGACGGTTCGCTCAAGCGCGCCGCCGGCGACGTCTTCCTCGAGGTGCTCCGGCCGGCGCAGGGTGCTCGACGAGGCGCTGGCGCGCGAAGCGGCACGGCTCGAGGGCTCCGGCGGCGCGGCCCCGTCGCCGTCGGCGAGGGGATGACCCTCGCGATGGTCGAGGGCGCTGGTGGGCGCGACCGGCTGCGGATCGCCGACGGCGCCTTCGTGACCCGCCGCTCGGGCGAGCGGTTCTCGACCTGCAGGACATCGAGGCGCTGCTGCGCTCCGACGCCGGAGCGGCTCTCGGCCAACGTGCTCCTGCGGCCGGTGGTGGAGGCGCACCTGCTTCCCACCGTGGCCTACGTCGGCGGCCCGGCCGAGCTGGCGTACCTCAAGCAGGTCGCGCCGGTCTTCGCCCATCTGGCCGTGCCGCGGCCGGTGCCGATGCCGCGCCTCTCCGGCTTCCTGGTGGACGCCAAGACCGACAAGGCGCTCGAGCGTTTCGGCCTCGCGCCGGCGGATCTCGCCCGGACGGAGGGCGAGCTGGCCTCCGACGTCGCGCGGGATGCGCTCCCGGACGACGCGGCCGCGGCGCTGGCCGCGCTCCGCGCCGCGCTCGGGGAGCGCTACGCGGCGGTGACGCGAGGCGGCGCTGCGGCTGGAGAAGACGCTCGAGCGGCCGATCGAAACCGCGCGGAACCAGGCCCTGCACGCGGTGGACGAGGTCGAGAAGCGGCTGGTCGCGGCGCTGAAGCGGCGGAACGAGACCGCGCTGCAGCAGCTGGCGCGCGCGCGCACGAGCCTGTTCCCCGAGGGCGAGCCGCAGGAGCGCGTCCTCACGGCGGCGAGCTACCTCGCGCGCTACGGCCGGGCCCTCCTGGCGCTGCTCCAGGCGGCGGCCCGCGAGCACGCGGGGCGGCTACTTGAAGCCGCCCCCGCCGGGGCCTAGGTTACCCGAATGGGCGCCGCCGTCATCATCCTCATCGCGTTCGCGCTGATGATCCCCCTGACCGCGATCGTGCTGGATTCCCCGGTCGTGCGGGCCTGGGTGGAGCGGATGCACGGCGGGCAGATCGAGGGCGGGGCCGACCTCAAGGAGCTGTCCAAGAAAGTCGGGATCCTCGAGAGCGAGATCGAGACCGTGACCCGCCAGCTGGCCCAGCTCCAGGAAGAGCATCAGTTCATGCAGCGGCTGCTCGAGGATCCCGCGCAGCGAGCGGCCGCCCAGAAGTCGCTGCCCAAGTCCGGCTCCTAGCCATGCCGCGGTCGGCGGGGCGCTCGGCGGCGCTGGTGGCCTCCGGGATCTTCCTCAGCCGCATCGCCGGCTTCGTCCGCCAGTGGATCATCAATCGGTACCTCGGCCTCGGCCTCGTGGCCGACGCGCTGGGCGTCTCGTTCCGCATCCCCAACCTGCTGCAGAACCTGTTCGGCGAAGGCGTGCTCTCGGCGTCGTTCATCCCGGTGTACGCGCGGCTGCTGAGCCAGGGGCGCGAGCGGGACGCGGCGCGCGTCGCGGAGGCGGTCGCGTCGCCTGCTGGTGCTGGTCGTGGCCGTCATCGTGGCGGTGGGGGTCGGCGCGACGCCGCTGGTGGTGGACGTGCTGGCGCCGGGCTACACCGGCGACAAGCGCATGCTCGTCATCGTCCTGGTCCGGATCCTGTTTCCGGCGACCGGGATCCTGGTCTTCTCCGCCTGGTGCCTCGGCATTCTCAACAGCCACCGGAAGTTCTTCCTCTCGTACACCGCGCCCGTGGTCTGGAACGCGGCGATCATCGTCGCGGCGCTGCTGGGGCGCCGCGCGGACGCGGGCCGGCTGGCCGTCCTGATCGCGTGGGGCGCCGTGGCCGGCAGCCTGCTCCAGGTGCTGGTCCAGCTCCCGGTGGTGCTGCGCCTGGCGCGCGGCCTGCGCCTGTCGGCGAACCCCGCCGACCCCGAGGTGCGCACCGTCGTCCGCAACTTCTGGCCGGCGCTCGTCGGCCGCGGCGTCAACCAGGTCAGCGCCTTCGTGGACACGGTGATCTCGACGCCTGCTCGGCAACAGCCCGGTCGGCGCGCTGGTCAACGCGCAGCTGCTCTACACGCTGCCGGTGAGCCTCTTCGGGATGTCGGTCGTCGGCGGCCGAGCTGCCGGAGATGTCGGCGGTGCAGGGCAGCGAGGACCGAGCGCCACGCCGCGCTGCGCGCGCGCTTGGTGGACGGCTCGCACCGGATCGCCTACTTCATCGTGCCCGCGCGCCGTGGCGTTCCTCGCCCTCGGCCAGGTGCTGGTCGGGGCGCTGTTCCAGACCGGGCGGTTCAGCGCGGCGAACAGCCGCTACGTCTGGGCGATCCTCGCGGGGTCGGCCGTGGGGCTGCTCGCCTCGACCCTGAGCCGGCTGTCGTCGTCGGCGTTCTACGCGCTGGGCGACACCCGCACGCCGCTCCGCTACGCCGTGGTCCGGGTGGCGCTCACCACCGTGCTGGGATTCCTCTGCGCCGTGCCCGCTGCCGCCGCTGCTCGGCCTCGAGCTCAAGTGGGGCGCCGTCGGGCTCACGGCGAGCGCGGGGTTCTCGGCCTGGGTGGAGTTCGCGCTGCTCCGGCGCAGCCTCGCCGGCGCGCATCGGCGCGACGCCACTTCGTGCCCGGGTACCTCGCCAAGCTCTGGGTCTCGGCCGCTGGCCGCCGGCGCGGCGGGCTGGGGGCTCTGGCTGGCGACGGGCCGGCTCGGTCCGGTGAGCACCGGGCGCCGCCGTCCTCGTGCCGTACGCGCTCGTCTACGGCGGGCTCACGCTGGCCGTTCCGCATCCCCGCCGCGCAGGCCATCCTCGCCTGGAGCCGCCGGCGTGGCTGACGACGCGCTGCAGAGCGCGGCCCGCCTCGGCAGGCCGCCGCCGTGCGCTGACGAAGGCCTTCAGCGCACGCTGGAGACGCCTGCCCGACGCGCCCGGCGTCTACCTCTGGAAGGACGCCGCGGGCGAGGTGCTGTACGTCGGGAAGGCGAACAGCCTGCGGAGCCGGGTGCGCTACTACTTCGGCGACGAGGCGGCGGCCGACCCGCGCCTCAGGCTGCTGGCGGAGCGGATCGCGCGATCTCGAGACCATCGTCGTGCAGAGTCCCGTCGCAGGCGCTGCTGCTCGAGAACAACCTCATCAAGGAGTACCACCCGCGGTTCAACGTGAACCTGCGGGACGACAAGCGGTATCCGTGGCTCGCCGTGACGGTGCAGGAGCCGTTCCCGCGCATGCTGGTCACGCGGAACGCCGCCGACGACGGCGCGCGCTACTTCGGTCCGTACACCGACGTCGGCTCGCTGCGCCAGACGCTGCGCATCATCCGCCGCATCTTCACGGTGCGCTCGTGCAGCTACGACCTGCCGGGCGACGCGCCCGACCGGCCGTGCCTCGACTACCACATCCGGAAGTGCAAGGCGCCGTGCGTGGGCTGGGAAGCCGGGAGGCGTACGGCCGCATGATCGACGACGTGCTCCTGTTCCTCGAGGGGAAGACGCTCGAGGTGCGCCAGCACCTGCGCGAGCGGATGCAGGCCGCCTCGGCCGCGACCGACTTCGAGCTGGCGGCCGAGCTGCGCGACGCGCTGAAGCGGCTCGACCAGATCGAGGAGCCGCCGACGGTGGAGCGGGTGGGCGGCGGCACCTGCGACGCGGTCGGCCTGGCGCGCGACGAGGACGACGCCTGCGCCGTGGTGCTGCGAATCCGGGACGGGAAGGTGCTCGGCAGCGAGCACACCTTCCTGGTGGGCGTCGAGGACGTCGCCGAGAGCGAGATCCTCACCGCGTTCCTGGTGCGCTACTACCTCCCGCGCGAGCGCCACGCGCCGGTCACCTATCTGCCGTGCCCTCCGGCCGACGAGACGGCGCTGGTCGAGGCGTTCGGCGAGGCCCGCTGGGCCGTGCCGCACCGCGGCTCCGCCCGGCGGCTGGTGGATCTCGCGGACCAGAACGCCCGCCATCTGCTCGAGACGCTGCGGCTCGAGACCTTCGAGGGCGCGGAGCGGGCCGAGGACCCGGTCTACGCCCTCGGCCGCGACCTGGGACTCTCGGCGGTGCCGCGCCGGATGGCGTGCGTCGACATCAGCACCTCGCAGGGCCGGGACACGGTGGGCTCCATCGTGTGGTTCGAGAACGGCCGGCCGAAGCGCAGCGAGTACCGCACCTTCAAGATCAAGCTGGTCGAGGGTCAGGACGACTTCGCGTCGGTGCGGGAGGTCGTGACGCGGTGGCTCAAGCGGCGCCTCGACGAGGCGCGGCCGCTCCCCGAGCTGCTGCTGGTGGACGGTGGGCGCGGCCAGCTGGGCGCCGCGCTGGCGGCGGTCGAGGACGCGGCGGTGCCCGAGGGGGCGCTCGCCCTCGCATCGCTCGCCAAGCGAGACGAGGAGGTGTACCTCCCCGCCCGGGCGGAGCCGCTCCGCCTCTCCCGGCGCAGTCCGGCCTTGAAGCTGATGCAGCGCGCCAGGGACGAGGCCCACCGCGTGGCCGTGACCTTCAATCGCAAGCGGAGGGCCGCCCGCACGCTGACCTCCGAGCTGCTCTCCGTGCCGGGCATCGGGCCCGCGCGGCGGCGGGCCCTGCTCGAGCGGTTCGGCTCCCTGGCCGGCGTGCAATCGGCGAGTCCGGAGGAGCTGGCGGCCGTGCCCGGGATCTCGCGGGACCTGGCCGAGCGCGTTCTTTCCCACGTCAACGCCCGGAGCTGAACCGTGATGGACTGGACGCTCGAGTGCTCCGGATGCGGCCAACGGCGCGATGCGGCCGGCCTGCCCACGGTGTGCGATGCGTGCGGATCGCCGTGGTTGGTCCGCTACGGGCGGAGCCCCACGCTCCAGGCGCGGGGGGCCCTCGAGCACCGCGCTCCGGGCGAGGGAATGTGGCGCTATCGCGCCTTGCTCCCGTTGGCCGAGGACGAGCAGCCGGTGACGCTGGGCGAGGGTGGCACGCCGCTCCTCTCGGCCGATCGCCTCGGCGCCGCGCTCGGGAGCGACCACCTGCTGGTCAAGGACGAGGCCGCGAACCCCACCGGCTCCTTCAAGGCTCGCGGCCTGTCGACGGCGGTCACGCGGGCCGTGGCCGCGGGCGCCCGCCGGTTCGTGCTTCCCACCGCCGGCAACGCGGGTGTGGCCGCGGCGGCCTATGGGGCCAGGGCGGGGGTCCCGGTCAAGGTCTACGCGCCCCGCACGACGCCGGCCCCGCTCCTGGGCCAGATCGCGGCTTACGGTGCCGACCTCAGCCTGGTGGATGGGCACATCGGCGATTGCGGGGCCCTGGCCAGGCAGTACGCCGTCGAACACGGGGCGATGGACCTGTCCACCCTGCGGGAGCCCTACCGGATCGAGGGAAAGAAGACCTTGGGCCTGGAGATTGCAGAGCAACTGGGCTGGCGTCTGCCGGGGGCGATCATCTACCCGGCGGGCGGCGGCACGGGCCTGATCGGCATGTGGAAGGCCTTCCTGGAGCTGATCGAGGCGGGCTGGGCGAGCGGACCGGTGCCGCGGCTGTTTGCGGTGCAGTCGACCGGCTGCGCACCTGTCGTGCGCGCGTTCGATGCCGGACGCGACCACTGCGAGCCCTGGCCCGCGCCGGAGACGGTGGCGAGCGGGCTTCGTGTCCCCGGACCGCTGGGAGGCGGGCTCATGCTCCGGGCGCTGCGGGAGAGCAAGGGCGGGGCGGTAGCGGTGCCGGACGCCGACCTCCTGGAGGGAGCCCGGCTCCTCGGCACCCTGGAGGGGGTCGACGCCTGCCCGGAGGGCGGGGCGGCCGTCGCCGCCGCGCGCCGCCTGCTCGCGCAGGGCGTCGTGCCCCGCTCGGAGCCGCTGGTCGTGTTCAACACCGGGGCCGGCGTGCTGTACGGGCGGGACCTCACGTAAGGCGTTGACGAAGGCGTCTAACTCGTTAATGTTTTGGGACTTGGCTGGTTTCACCTCGAGGGAGGAACAGGGCATGGTTTCGCGCAGTTTGACCTTGATTGCGCCTATCGCGGCGCTCACCATCGCCGTCGGCTCGGCCACGGCCCAACAGGCCTCGGCGCCTGAGTGCCGGCATCTCGACTACCGCGGCAATTTCCGTCTGAACGGGGCTCAGCAGCACATCGTACAGGCCAGGGCCACCAAGTACGACGACGTGCGCAGGAGCCGGATCAGCGATGCGACCCGCCTGCTGACCGACGCGGCGAAGGCTGGAGGGGTGGACCCCGCCACGCTGTGGTACCTGTTCGGCCAGGTGTACGTGCTGGATCACGACCTGGTGGGGGCGGATTCCGCCTTCACGAAGGCGGAGAACGCGAGCGACCCCGACTGCAAGCGCGAGGTCGAGCGCGAGCGCCGCAACGAATGGGTGCCCCTGCAGAACGCGGGCGTGGAGCAGATGAACGCCGGGAACATGGATTCCGCGCTGGCGCTGTTCCGCAAGAGCAACGGGATCTACCGCACCGAGCCGTACTCGTACCTCAACATGGCGACGATCTTCTACGACCGGAGCACGCAGGGTCTCGATTCGGCGAGCATCGCGGACGAGGCGCATCATCGCGGCGTTCCGGACTCCGTGGTGCGGAAGGAGCGGCTGACGGCCAGCGACAGCGCGATCATCTATTTCAAGCTGGCGGCGCACTCGACCGACGATCGGAAGTTCGACGACGCGCGGGAGACGGCGTTGTTCAACGCGGCCCGCCTGGTGAACCGCAGCGCGTTGGACACGGCGAGCGTACACGCCGAGGCGCAGCGGCGCGGGGTGCCGGACAGCGTGGTGAAGGCGGCGCGGCTGCGCGAGTCGGAGGCGGCGTACCGCGAGGTGCTGCAGCTCAGGCCGCGGGACCTGCCGGCGCAGGCGAGCCTGGCCGGCGTGCTGACGCAGCTGCATCGCGAGGACGAGGCGCGCACGGTGTACGACTCGATGCTCTCGCACGCCGACTCGATGGACGCGTTCGACCTGATCGACGCGGGGACGGCCCTGTTCCGGTCCCACCGCTTCGATCTGGCGGCGCGGGCGACGGAGCTGGGTCTGGCCAAGGACCGCTGCTTCCGGGATGGGCTGTTCAACCTGGCGAACATCTACCTGGCGGCCAAGGACACCGTGAAGCTGCTCGACGTGACGCGCCGGCTGGTGGCCCAGGACTCGATGAACCGTTCGTCGCTCCAGATGCTGGCCCGGGCCTGGCAGGATGCCGGCAACAAGGACTCCACGCTGCGCGTGCTGCAGCGGGCGGAGGCGCTGCCGTGGGAGATGGCGGTGGTGCGCTTCGAGCCCGGTGACTCTTCCGCGACGCTGCACGGGATGGTCACGAACCTGAAGTCGGATACCCAGAAGGGCTTCACGCTCACCGTGCAGTTCCTGAATGGGTCGTGCGGCGTGGTCGCGTCGCAGAACGTCGACCTGCCGGACCTCAGCGCGAACGGGAATGCGGGCCAGTCGTACGACTTCAACCTGTCGGCGAGCGGCCGGGGCATCGTCGCCTGGAAGTACGCGACAAACTGATTAGAATTGGGAGGCGGGGCCGAGGAGGCTCCGCCTCCCGTGCGGGCGTAATTCAGGGGTAGAATGCCAGCTTCCCAAGCTGGACGTCGCCGGTTCGAATCCGGTCGCCCGCTCCTCGAAGTGGTGAAGCAGCAAGAAGTTGTATGGCATGGCAGTAGCGACATGACTGCGACAAGAAACGCTCGACTGCGACATCCCATACCCGACTGACCGGGCGGGTTTGTCGCAGTCGAGCGTTTTGGTGTCGCTATTCATGCGGTGCGCAGCTGGAGCAGGCCAGCCTCTAGGCGCGACAGCACCGGCCGCTGCGCTCCCTCCTGCACCCGGCCGTAGATCTCCTTCACCATGTCCTTGGATGTCATCACCCGCACGACCCCGGCGTCCCAGTCGATCCACTCCCACCGCTGCGTCCTGATCTCGTTGCGCCGCGCCCCAGTCAGCAGGGCGAACGCGACCTGCTCGAAGACATAGTAGGGCCTGTTCACGGGCCAGTCGGCAGGTATGCCGTCGTCGGGGTTGCGCTGGAACGCGGAGAGGATCGCGGTTGCAGCGGGTTCGTCCTCTGGGGTGAAGAGCGCCGCGACGAAACGCCGGGCTGGAGCATCTGAGACAAGTAGTGTCTAGCCGGCCCGGACTCGATCCATTCCCAGGTTCCGCCCCCCAACTCGGGAGCCACCCTCTATGAAAAGGCTCACAGCTGCGAGCTTGGCCCTGCCGTTCCTTCTCATTGCCTGTGCCCACCGGCCGCGGGAGTTCGACGCCGCGTCGCAGGCCCCCCAGCCCGCGCCGCAGGGCGTGAACCTGGCCGGCACCTGGACCTACAACCCCGGCGCCAGCGACCGGCCGGGCCGGATGGGTCCCCCAGGAGGCGGCTTCGGAGGCGGTCGCCGCGGCCCACCGCCCGGCGGTGGCATGCCGGGCGGCGGGTTCGGTGGGCGAGGAGGCTTCGGCGGCGGGATGGGTGGGAGGGGCGGGCGTGGCGGCCGCGGCCCTGAAGGAGGGCCCGGGAGCGAGGAAGGCGACAGCACCCTGCGTACTCCGCCGGAGCGGTTGGTGATCACGCAGACCGACAGCACGATGACGATCGGTCCCCGCACGCCCCGCGACAGCGTGGCGTACACCCTGTATTTCGACGGCCGTGACGTCGCCGCGGTCGTTGTGCCGGGCGGCTCGCAGTCGCATGTCAGCGGGCGCTGGCACAAGAACCGCTTCGAGGTAGCCCGCGTGCTGCCGGATGGGGGGACGCTGACCGAGGGCTACGAGATTACCAAGCACGGGCAGCGGCTGGTGATCCACGTCAAAGTCTCCAGGGGTCCGGACGAGCGTCAGGAGGAGCAGCCAATGGCCATGCCGGCTATGCCGGAGTTCCGACGCGTGTATGACAGATACGGCAGCTCGAGGGTGGTAGATGAAGGAGACGCTGCTGGCCGTGATGAGCGAGCCGTGGAAGCGGCGCGCGCGCTGATGGGCAGGTAGCCGAGCTCGTCAACGACCAGCAGCGCGGGGAAGACCAGGATCTGAGGCGCTGGCTGAGCCGCCCCGCGAGCTGAGCCTCTTCGAGCGAGGTGATGAGGTCGGCCAGCGTGCCGACGACGCGGTGGTCCGGCACGGCGTGCTGGAAGCGGGCATGCCCTACCTCCAGAACCGTTCTCCCCGCGAGCGCTGGCCTCGAAGGTACGTGAGGTCATGGATCGGAGGTGAGCCGAGTCGGAACGACTCGGCGCGGTCATTCTTGTGGGGGTGACAAACCGACTGTCACAAGAACATCGCCTGACTGTCACAGATATCGACTGTCACAACTGTCACAGACGACTTCCGACGCGTTTTGATGTTCTCATTTCGTAACGCCTTCTCCCGCACGACTTACAAGACGAAAGACGGTTGGCTCACAGCTTCCCAAGCTGGACGTCGCCGGTTCGAATCCGGTCGCCCGCTCCTCTGCGTGATCGAGCCGTAGTCGCTTGAAGGTGGTGCGGTGAGCCGTTGGGGATCGAACCCCAGCGGCTCGCTGTCGATTCGGAGGGCCCAGTTCGATGTCTATCCTGCGTAGCGCCGGCGTGGTGGCGATCACCGGGGTGTGGTTGAGCTGCGATTCGTCCTCGCCGGCCGGACCGTCAGGCGGCGTGGCCGCCGTTACGCTCTCCCAATCGGCCGCGACGCTCATTCGGTCGGCCAGCCTGCAGTTGACTGCAACGCCTCGGGATGCCGCCGGCAACGCCGTCACGGGGCAGACGATCGTGTGGACGACGAGCACTCCCGGCGTCGCCACCGTCAGCGCGACGGGACTCGTGACCGCCGCTGGCAACGGCACCGACACGATCACCGCCTCGGCGGACGGACACGCCGCGAGCGCCGTCATTGCCGTGATTTCCGTGAGCATCGTGCTCGACTCGGCGACGCAGCTCTTCCAAATCAACCAGCCCGACGCGCTGGGTATGGCCGCCGTTCCGGACATGCACACGGCGATCCTGCGCCAGCCCGATGGCTCGTACCGCGTGTGGATCGCCGGGCGCTTCAACCACGACACCATCGAAGGTGCGACCGGACTGGTCACCACCCGCGACTTCCTGACCTACGCTCCCGTCGGCAGCACGACGACGGCGCAGGCGGTCCTGCTTCCGAGCTGCCGGCCGTTTGCGGCGGCGTGCGCCGGCACCTTCGACGACACATACGCGGGCGCCGACTGGGTGTACCCGGCCACCAACGGTACCGACCTGCTCATGCTGTACCACGGCGGCAGCAAGGCGTACGGCGGTGTGGAGTCCGATACCTTCCCGGGTTGGGGAACGGTCGGTCTGGCCCGATCGTCCGATGGCGGCCTCACCTGGACCCAGAGGATGGCGGTCATCACCGGAAGCGACTCGAAGCCCGCCACCCCCCCGCCGTCGGGCATCTACGGCGCGGTCGAGCCGGGCATCATTACATCTACGCCTACTACGCCTACTTCCCGCTGTCGGGGACGTCGCAGATCCAGGTGGCGCGCGCCCCCCTGTCGGGTGACGCGATGCCGGGCACGTGGATCAAGTATGACGACGGATTCGGCGTGCAGCCCGGCTTGGGCGGAGTCGGGACGTCGGTGGTCCCGCTGGCCAGCAATTGCACCCGCTCGGCGCAGCCGTGGCCGGTGCACAGCACCTATCTCAATGCCTTCGTGCTGGTTTTCCTGTGCCAGGAGGGATGGTTCTTCAGCACCTCGACCGACCTGGTCTCCTGGACCGTTCCAATCCAGTTCTTTGTGGAGCCTGGCGGGGAGTTTCAGGGACCCACCGACGAGAACGTCATCCTGGTGACCGCGGGCAACGCGGACCAGAGTATTGGCCAAACCGGGTACGCGCTCTACGCCCATACGCCCAATTGGGGCAGTGTCTCGCACGAGCTGTACATGCGCCCGTTCACCTTCGAGATTTCACATTGAACCTTCGACGCCTTGATTCCCAAGCTGGACGTCGCCGGTTCGAATCCGGTCGCCCGCTCCTAGAAGTGGCGTCATGGCTGGTTTCACGAGGACATAGCTGAGAGCGGACTTCGTCCCGGCCGGTCGCAAAGACGGTGTGGCCCCGGTCGGGCACGCCATCGCGGCACAAACCAACACGACCCCGCGTATCATACTGGCATGACTCCGCAGGCGATCACGTCGCCGCGCAGCACCGTCGCCGAGATCGGCCGCCCGCATCACCGCGTCGGCGGCTACCACGAGTACGCCCCGCCGCCCGACCTGGCCGACGCCGTCGAGGCGCTGTGGACCCACGAGACGGTCGGTATCCGGCTGGCCGTGCACCGCGTGGTGCCCGACGCCGCCGTGAGCCTGTGCTTCATGGGCACGCGCGCGCCCGACGGCTCGGCCGGCGCATCGCGTCTACGGCTGATCGGCCCGGTGGCCGCTCCCAAGCTGTTCGCGCCGCGGCCCGGCCACGCCATGGCGGCGGTACGCGTCAAGCTGGAGTGGTGCCGCCCACTCCTGGGCGTGGCGCCCTGGGAACACGTGGGCGGCGAGCCGTGCTACGACGACATCCGGCCGGACCTCGCCGCGCCGCTGGAAGAGCGGCTGATACGGACCACGGAGCCCACCGACGCGTTGCGGTTGCTGGTGGCTTTCCTGCGCGACCGACGCGCCGCCCAGCTGGGTGCGGGGACGGCGGCAGGGGCCGTTGCGCTGCTGCGGGTCGGCATGGAGTCGCTGCGCCGCGGGGCGAGCGCCTCGCGCGTGGCGACGCTGGCGCGGCAGTTGGGCGTGAGCGACCGGCACCTGCGGCGCCTGATGGTGGACGAAACCGGGGTCGCGCCGCGCCACTTCGCGCGCATCCAGCGGTTCCACGCGCTGCTGCGCTCCTCGGACCTGGCCGGCCGCCCGTCGTGGGCCGCGCTCGCCGCTCACCACGGCTACGCCGACCAGTCGCACCTGATCCGCGAGGTGCGGGACCTGGCCGGCGTGACGCCCACCCGGCTCCACGAGGAGCGGGGCGCCGAATAGCGCAGTCTAGGGCCTGACCGAGATACCGTCGCGATCGGGCAGGTCGGCCGTGATCGCCCACCCGCCGAACGTCTCACTCACCGCGAACCACAGCTCGTTGGGCCCGCGCTTGAGCGGCAGGGCCAGCTCATCGAACAGCCCCACAATGCCCAGGAAGTCGGGGTCGTGGGTGCCGAAGCCGTCGTTGCCGGCGTAGAGCATCCGGCCGTTGAGGTAGACGCGCACGCGGTCGCTGAAGCCGAACCGGACCGGCACGGTGCGCGCCCGGTCGGACGTGATGGTGACGGCCGCGACGACGGTATTGCGTCCGTTGCCGTTCCCCGCGAGCCGGCCAGGTTGGCGATGCCGCGCTCCTCGATGCCGAACGTGTCCCAGGTCGCCGGCCCCGGGCACCGCCGCCAGGTCCGCGACGCCGGTCATCAGCGACTCGGCGAACGGCGTGGAGACGCGCCAGGTGCGCACGATCGTGGCGGGCGTGGAGTC
Source organism: uncultured Gemmatimonadales bacterium (assembly GCA_963729955.1). Taxonomy (GTDB): domain Bacteria; phylum Gemmatimonadota; class Gemmatimonadetes; order Gemmatimonadales; family JACORV01; genus Fen-1245. Next base: position 17,385 of record CAVSQA010000027.1, on the reverse strand, counting down.
GGGGCGGCGAAGCCGGCGTGGCGGCGATCGCGGCGCGCGCTCGCCGGCCGCACGACGAAGTTGGCGAACGCGCGCCCGGGCGCCCCGAGGATACCGACCTCGCCGGGGCCCGCCGGGCCGCGCAGCCGCGGGATGACCAGCACCGCGCTGTCGCCGTCCACGTACAGCTCGGCGCGCGGGCCCGACACCACGAGCTTGACGTGCATCCAGCGGTCGTACGTCCACCTCGCCGTGGCCTCCCAGGCGGGGCCGGCGTAGATCTGCCAGGCGCACATGCCGTGGAGCACCGGCGTGTACTGGATGGCGTGCGGCGTGCCGCTCAGGTTCTCGCGCAGGTAGAACAGCTCGAAGTCGGCGTGCGTGCGCGGCGCGGAACGCGATGCCGGGAAACCCGCTCACGCTCGCTGAAGGCGACGTCGAACTCGATGGTCCCGTTCTGGAAGCGGCTGCCCCGGAGCCACGCGGCGCCGTCGCGCAGCAGCAAGGCGCTGCGCCCACGATAGGACTCGACGCGCCACTCGGCGGCGCTGATGTTCCACGCGGAGGTGTCGAACGGCTGCTGGGCGCGCGCGGTGGCGGCGTGCGCCGCGACGGCCAGCGGAACGAGCGCGCCGAGGCGCGCGAGACGGGTAACGATGGGTTTCATGCCGCTTACGATAACCGGCCTCGTGCGGAATCGATTGGACGTTTCGGACATCGACTTCGGGAGTTGGCCAGCGTACCGACCTCGCGAGCGCGCGCAGTCCGGCGCGGTGCCGTTCCCAGCCGAGCGGGACAATCGTACAATTGGGCATGCGCAAGCACGTCGTGCTGTGGCCGATCGCGGCGGCCACGGCACCGGCCATGACCGAGTTCTTCAACCCGTGAACGCCGTACGCGCAATGCCGGGTAGCAGCCGGCTCAGCCTCGGCTTGCGGTCGGTCCTGGTGGCCGGAGCGCTCCTCGCTGCCTGCCGGGAGTCCACGGGAACGGACATGCCGGTCGCGACCGTCGCGGTCTCGCCCGCGACGGCCACCGTCACGGTCGGGCGGACGATGCCGCTGACCGCGACGACGAAGGACGCGAGCGGAAACGTGCTGACGGGCCGCGTGGTGACCTGGTCGAGCAGCGACACCGCCCTGGCGACGGTGAGCGCGACGGGGGTGGTGACGGGCGTGGCGGCCGGCGGGCCGGTGGCAATCGCGGCCACCAGCGAGGGGCGGAGCAGCACCGCCACGATCACGGTCATTCCGATACCGGTCGCGACCGTCGCCGTCATGCCCGCGACGGCCAGCGTCACCGTCGGGCGGACCGTGCCGCTGACCGCGACGACCAAGGACGCCGGCGGAAACGTGCTGACGGGCCGCGTGGTGACCTGGTCGAGCAGCGACACCACCCTGGCGACGGTGAGTGCGACGGGGGTAGTGACGGGCGTGGCGGCCGGCGGGCCGGTGACGATCACGGCCACGAGCGAGGGGCAGAGCGGCAGCGCCGCGATCACGGTCACGGCGGCACCGGTCGCGACGGTTGCCGTCACGCCTGCCACGGCCAGTGTCGCGGTCGCGCGCGCGGTGCCGCTGACCGCGACGACCAAGGACGCGAGCGGGAACGTGCTGACGGGCCGCGTGGTGACCTGGGCGAGCGGTGACACGACCTTGGCGACGGTGAGCGCGTCGGGCGTGGTGACGGGCGTGGCGGCCGGGGGCCCGGTGACGGTCACGGCCACCAGCGAGGGGCACAGCGGCACCGCTGCGATCACGGTCGTGACGGTGCCGGTCGCCACGGTCGCCGTCGCGCCCGCGACGGCGAGTGTCCCGGCCGGGCAGACGGTGCCGCTCACCGCGACGACCAGGGACGCCGGCGGGAACGTGCTGACGGGCCGCGTGGTGACCTGGGCGAGCGGCAATACCGCCCTGGCGACGGTGAGCGCGACCGGGGTGGTGACGGGCGTGGCGGCCGGCGGCCCGGTGACGATCACGGCCACGAGCGAGGGCCAGAGCGGCAGCGCCGCGATCACGGTCACGGCGGTGCCGGTCGCGACGGTCTCCGTGGCCCCCGCGACGGCGAGCGTTGCGGTCGGGCAGACGGTGCCGCTGAGCGCGACGACCAAGGACGCGAGCGGGAACGTGCTGACGGGCCGGGTGGTGACGTGGGCAAGCGGCAACACGTCCCTCGCGACGGTGAGCACGGCGGGCGTGGTGACGGGCGTGGCGGCCGGCGGCCCGGTGGCGGTCACGGCCACCAGTGAGGGGCAGAGCGGCAGCGCCGCGGTCACGGTCACGGCGCAGGCGCCGCCGAGCCTCACGCTGACGGCCAGCCCGACGTCCATCACGACAGGGCAGTCCAGCACGCTCACCTGGAGCACGAGCGGCGCGACGAGCTGCACCGCGAGCGGTGGTTGGAGCGGAACGCAGGCGACGAGCGGCTCGCAGATCGTGTCGCCCACCACCACGACCACCTACACGCTCGGCTGCACGGGTCCGGGCGGCACCACCAGCAAGTCCGTGACCGTGACGGTGGGGACCGGCGGGGGCGGCAGCTACGTGTATCCGCTGAAGGTGGGGCCGACGGGCCGCTACCTCGTGGACCAGACCGGCAAGCCGTTCCTGATGGTGGGCGACGCGGCGTGGTCGCTGATCGCCCAGCTCTCCGATCAGGATGCCGACACCTACCTGGCGAACCGGCAGCAGCTGGGCTTCAGCCTGGTGCTGGCGAATCTCCTCGAGCACCTGTGGGCCACCCACGCGCCGAACGACATCTACAACATCCCCCCGTTCACGGGGAAGGTGTTCACGACCCCGAACGAGGCGTACTTCGCGCACGCCGACTACATCATCCAGTCGGCTGCGCAGAAGGGGCTGGTGGTCCTGCTCGATCCGACCTATCTGGGGTTCGGTTGCGGAGACGAGGGGTGGTGCGCGGAGATCACGGCGGCGAGCGATTCCGACATGCTCGCGTGGGGCCAGTTCCTGGGCAAGCGCTACGGCGGCTACGACAACATCATCTGGGTCATCGGCGCCGACACGGACCCCTCCTCGGTCAAGGGGAAGCTGCAGGACGTGGTGACCGGCATCCAGCAGTACGACACGCGGCACCTGTTCACGGCGCACAACGGCCGGACACAGATGGCGATCGCGCCATGGAGTGGAGCCAGCTGGCTCACGGTCAACGACACCTACACCGACGGGCTGGAGTACACCTACGCCCAGACCGCCTACGCGGTCACGCCGGCGATGCCCTTCTTCCTGATCGAGGCGATCTACGAGAACATGGGCGCGTTCGCCAACGATCTGCGGGCCCAGTCGTACTGGACCATTCTCTCGGGCGGGTTCGGGCACGTCTTCGGCAACTGTCCGGTGTGGAACTTCGAGGCCCCGCCGGCACCCTGCACGCAGACGAACTGGCAGGCGCAGCTCAACAGCCAGGGCGCGCTGAACATGCAGCATCTCGCCAAGCTGTTCACCGGCCGGCACTGGGCCAGCCTGGTGCCGGACCTGGGCCACAGCGTACTCACCGCGGGCTATTCCAGCGGGGGCGACTACGCCACCGCCGCCTACGCGGCCGACAGCTCGTCCATCATCGCCTACCTGCCCAGCGTCCGCGCCGTCACGGTGAGTGGCACCCGCCTGGCCGGCGCGACGGAGACGGCGTGGTGGTACAATCCCGGGACGGGCGTCGCCACGATGATCGGGACCTACCCCACCACGGGCACCCAGACCTTCACCCCGCCCTCCGGCGGCGACGGCGACTGGGTCTTGGTGGTGGACAGCCAGGCCTTCGGCTTCGCCGCACCCGGCAGCTGATCGCCCGGGGTCCGTTGGGGGGTCTGCTTCTCCCGGCAGCTTCCCAAGCTGGACGTCGCCGGTTCGAATTCGGTCGCCCGCTCTTGGAAGCCGAACAGGCGTAGGAGTCACGGCGAGATGTTCAGGAGCAGTTATGTGACCAGGTGATGACGCGAGTCGGTTCGGCGCTCCCAGCTCGACTTCTCGGCCGATCTGGCTGTGTAAGCAGAGGCTAGACAACCACTTGTGTTGTCTGGCCTGTGTTGCGTTAGGCAGCGGTCTAACGCCTCTATGACGCTTGAGCGCTAGGCTGCGGACGGCTGTCGTCACGCGGCATTTCGCAGCAGGCGGTTCCTTGATGCGAGAAGTCCTTCTCGTCGGAGCGCTGCGTCCTCCTCATGCCAGTCGGGCACGGTTGGTGACCCGGTGCCGACTACCGACGGTTGCTGCCGGCTCGGCTCGATGACCACCCGGTTACGGGGGGTTCTGCCGGCACTCCTGGCGCTCGCCGGGGCAACGTGCAAGGCCGATCGTGCCGTGGCACCGGCCGGGGACACGAGCCCACCATCGGTCCGGGTGATCTCGCCCACGGATACCGCCTACGACCTGGACGGCGACAGCCTCGTCGATCTTGAGCTGCAGTGGGCGGACTCGGGCGGCGCCGTGCGGCCGGCCGCCGTCCGGGTCCGGGCCATTACGGGCGTCAACGCCCCCGGTGGGGACACGGCGAATCTCCTCGACCACTGGCGCGTGGAGCGGCGCGACGGCACCGGTCTCCTCGCCCACGAGACGATAGACTGGTTGCTCCACGCGGGCGTCAACCGCCTGGAAGTGTCGGTGCCGGACACCATCGGCAACGTCACCGTGGACACGATCACCTTCACTCTGCCGTACGCGGCGTGGCTGAAGACGATCGTCAGCGGCATTACCGGCGGCCTGCCGGCGACGGGCGTGGCGCTCTGTGGCGACGACCACCGCTTCTACATGCCGGTCGGCAACTCCTTCGTCATCGTGGACGCCGATTCGCTTCGCCTCGTGAAGGTCGTTCCGCCCGCTACGTTCACCAGCGGTTACACTGGTCAACTCTGGGACCCGCTCTGCGTGCCGGGCGACCCAATTCTCTACATGACCGCCGAGGGTGGTCTCATACGCTTTGACCGGTCCACCCTAGAGTGGTTGCCGAAGGTGGGCACCTACACGGGTGCGGGAATCACGCAGTCGCGTGCCAATCCTGATCTCCTGTACGTTGGGTGGGGCGGCGGGGTCATTGGCATGGTCAGCCGCGGCGCCGATAGCAGCTTGGGGTATCTGGGGCCCTGGGTGCCAGGGTACGTGCCTGGTGACGTCCAATTGTGGAGCATCGCGGCCCTCTCGGGAGATAGCAGGGTCTATGCAGGCTATTACTACGATGGGGTGTGGGCGGTTGATCCCGGGCGCAACGCCCTCCTCGACAGCATCAGCGTCGGCGACACTTCGTACTACGGCGAGGTCCAATCTCTCGCCCTGTCGCGGGACGACACGCGGCTCTACGCTGCGGTGACCTATGGGTATCCCCGGGGAGTGCACGAGATAGACACGGGTACCGATCGGGATATCCGTTCGATCTCGCTCAACCCATTCTCCGCCATCCGGCTGGCCCTGAGTCCTGACCAGAAGCGGATCTTTGTCACCACACAGGACTACGGTTCGCAGCAATCCTCCAACGCTCTGATTGACATCCCCTCCTGGCAGGTGGTGCAGCTCCTGCCACGTCCTCGTCCCCTGGGCCAGGGTCGCTACGATGTGGGCGTGGCCTTTCACCCGGACGGCAAGCACATCCTCGTCACGCACGACCGCGACGTAGACGTCTACCTGCACCGGCCGTAATGACCGCGGACAGGCTGTCGGTCCTTGTTGCGGCCCGAGTCGGCGGTGTCCCGGACGTCGCCGGTTCGAATCCGGTCGCCATTCGGCGGCAGACCTATGCGTTCTCGGCAAGCGATCGCGGCGGCAGCCATGGGCGTCGGAGGGCCGGCCTGGGCCGGTGCGGGGTCGCTCTGGTGCGGCTCCGAGAGGCCATCGGCGCGCCGTGACGGGGACGCTTGCCCCCGTTGGCGGAATCGCCCTGGGGTGACTACAATGCGCTCACGCCACGAAGGCCATATCGACGGTCGCTTGGGAGTGACACGATGCGTTTCACGCCTCGCCGGGCCGCATGCGCCCTGCTGCTGCTGAGCGCAAGTGCCTGCACCAGTCCGAGTCAGCCCGCTCAAGGGGCGGTGGTGCGGGTGCAGGGGGTCAGGGTGACGCCGCAGGTGGTCCAGCTGCTTGGCATCGGCGATACCAGCCGGGTGGTGGCGACGATCTCTCCACCCGACGCGACCGACCAGGCCGTCACCTGGGAATCCACGGACTCCAGCGTGGCGTCTGTCAGCGCTACCGGCCTGATCACCGCGAATGCGGTGGGCACCGGTGTCTTCGTCACCGCCCTGACCCACGACGGGAGTCATCAGGCTTCCGTCAACGTGAGCGTGAACCCGTCGCCTCGGCCGCGCCTCCCGGCGGGCGCGTGCACGACTGGTACAGTGCGCACGGGATGTTCTAGCGACATCTCGGCGCCGCGTCGGCCGACCGGTCGTCACGCCGCCCTTTGGAGGCCTTCCCCATGATCCGAGCTGCCAGGCACGTGATCGCCGTCCCGGACCTGCAGACGATCCGAGCGGTACTACCGGGACGTGCTCGGCTTCGACGTCGCGGAGATCGACGATCCGGGGTGGCGCTTCTTTCACAAGGACAACTGTTCTCATCATGGCCGGCGAGTGCCCGGATGCCGCGTCACCGGCGGATCTGGGTGATCACTCGTATTTCGCGTATCTCGAGGTCGACGACGTCGACGGGCTCCACTCGGCGCTGGTCGCGCGCGGGGCGGAGCTGGTGAAGCCCCTGCGGTCAGAGCCCTGGGGAATGCGTGAGTTCGGCATTCGGACCGTCGATGGCCACCGGATCATGTTCGGCGGCACCAGCGGCGGGGCAGCTTAGCGACCCCGATTCGTCGCTCGTCCCTAGCGAGGAGTGGATCGTGCCCTTTCCTGCCCGATACCGGCCGACCGCGACCGGCCAGGACGATGGAGCGGTGAATGCTCCCGGGCCACCCGAAGCCTCAGGGGCCGGCCGCGCGCCGCGCGTCGCTGGGATCGGTCGCCGCGAGGATCCTGATGCACGGCGGATTCCTGCTGATCTCCGTCGGCTGCCTGATCGCGTACGAGCACTTCAGGGCCGGCGGCCATTCGAGCGCATCGCTCGTGAGCCTGGTGGCGGGAGCGATCCTGGGCTTCGCGCCCGTGCGCGACGTGGTCCGGATCGTGTTCAAGATCGAGGGCAAGGCGCTGCACCTGGCGCACGGCCTGGGCGGCCTGGCGCTCCTGGGCCTGCCGGTGGCCGGCGTCGTCTCCGGCCCACCCGTGCTGAGCCACGCGGCGATGGCGCCGTTCGCGATCATGGGCGCCGCGCAGGCCGTCATGCACCAGAACCACCCGCGCAACGCGCAACAGGCCGCGGCGCTGCAACGCTTCGCCGCGAGCCTGCCGGAGGTCGCACAATTCACCAGCGCGAAGAACCTCGCCTCTCCGGAGAACGCCAGGCGGGCGGTCGCCGTCCTCACCGACATCCTCACCAAGGCGCAGGCGCTGGGCGAGACCGAGCTGGCAATCCGATCCCGGCTTCCAGAGCGCGCTCCGGCGCGTGTCCACGCGCTTCGGCGCCGGGCTGGGCCTGGACGCGGTGAACTCTCGTGCTGAACAAGCTGGCGGCCGTCCCCGGCGCCGCGGCGGCGGTGGCGCAGCTGCGCCAGCAGCTCGCGACGGCGCGCAGCACCATCGCGGGCACCGGGAGTGCACGGCGGTGACCTGATGCTCGTGTTTCTCCGGCATCTCCTGGCGATCGCGATGCTCCCGTTCACTGTCGCGGTGCTGGTGCCGGTGTGGATCGCCCGGGCGCTACGGAGTGGTCCCCTCCGTCGGCGACACCGCCGGCCTGCTCGTCCTCCAGGGCGCCGGCGTCGGAGTGCTCGCGATCGGCCTGCTGCTCTTCCTGTCCTCGCTCCGCCGTTTCGCCTCCGAAGGGGAGGGTACGCTGGCGCCCTGGGACCCACCGCGGAGGCTGGTCGTCCAGGGACCCTACCGCTTCGTCCGCAATCCCATGATCTCCGGTGTCGTGTTCGTGCTGGCGGGCGAAGCGATGCTGCTCGCCTCCAGGCCGCACGCGGTCTGGGCGATCGCGTTCCTGGGCATCAACTTCGTCTACATCCCGATCCTCGAGGAGCCGCTCCTCAGGAGGAGATTCGGCGAGGCGTATCGCGAGTACTGCCGGCACGTCCCGCGATTCCTGCCGCGCATCCGGCCCTGGAAGCCGGACGCCTGAAGGGCGGTTCGTCACGCACGACCTGTCGCACGGGAGGGAAGGATGGTCCAGCCGCACGTGGAGGGCCGGAAAGGGTCCCTGGGCAAGGTGCTCTGGGGCGTCACGATGTCCGTGGACGGCCGCATCGCCGGCCCCGGCGACGCGATGGACTGGGTGTTCGAATACAACTGGGGTCCGAATGCGGAACTCCAGGAAGTCATCCGCGGCACGGGCGCGGTACTGGCGGGCCGGCGCAGCTACGACGTGGGCCAGCGGGCGGAACGTCCTGAATTGCGGAAGCCGTTCGGCGGGGGCTGGTCCGGAGCGCAGTTCGTCCTCACGCACCACGCGCCCAAGGCCGACCCCGAGAACACGTTTCTGTCCGGCGACATCCGCCCGGCGGTGGCCGCGGCGCTGGAGGCGGCGCGCGGGAAGAACCTGATGCTCATCGGCGCCGACGTGGCCAGGCAGTGCGTCGGCGCAGGCCTCGTCGACGAGATCCTGATCTTCCTGGTGCCGAAGCTTCTTGGCGACGGCTCGGTTTGTTCGACCAGTCCGGATTGGCACCGGTGGCGCTGGAGACCTTGAGCGTCTCACGGTCAGGGCAGGTGACCAGCCTTCGCTTTCGCGTGATCAAGGAGCGCTCGGTACCTTAGCCGGCGCGCTCGTGCGGCGCGGCGAAGCGGCGCGCTCGCGGGGTGCTGCGGCTCGGCGAGGCGGCACACCGAGGCGGCTCGGCGAGGCGAACTCCTTCGGAGGTCGATGATGGCGACGCGCAAGCCGAATCCGGCAGCAGGGCAGGTGCGGGCCTACCTGTCGGCGTTGCCGCCCCACGCGCGGAAGGCCCTCGGGAAGTTGCGCGCGGCCATTCGCGCGGCCGCCCCCGGCGCCACGGAAGGCTTCAGCTACCGCATTCCGTCCTTCAAGCTCGGGGGGCGAACGCTGGTGTGGTACGCCGCGTTCAGGGATCACAGCAGCCTGTACCCGATGAGGGATGCCATCCGGCGCGCCCATGCCGCCGACCTGCGGGAGTACGAAACGTCGAAGGGGACGATCCGCTTTCCCTGGACCAACCAACCGACGGCGCGGCTGGTGAAGCGGCTGGTCAAGGCACGGATGGCCGAGCTGCGCGACGAGGGGAGCTGACAGGTGATGGACGTTCTCGGTGCGATCGGCAACACGTCGATGGTCCGGCTTCACAAGGTCGTGCCATCGGGGTGCGCGGAGGTGCTGGCGAAGCTCGAGTGGGAGAACCCCACCGGCAGCGTCAAGGACCGGATGGCGCAGGCCGTGATCGAGCGGGCGGAGGAGGACGGGCGCCTGAAGCCCGGAGACACCGTCCTCGAGTACACCGGGGGCAGCACGGGGGCGTCGCTCGCCCTGGTCTGCGCCGCCAAGGGCTACCGCATCCACATCGTCACTTCCGACGCGTTCAGCCAGGAGAAGCTGGATCAGATGGCGGCCCTGGGGGCCCGGCTCACGCTCGTGCCGAGCGAGGGAGGCCGCACCACCAAGAAGCTGATCCTCGACATGATCGAGGCCGCCCGCCGGTTGAGCCTCGAGCCGCACACGTACTGGACCGACCAGCTCAACAACCAGGACAGCGTCGCCGGCTACTACGCGCTGGGCGAGGAGATCTGGAGTCAGACGCGGGGGGAGGTCGACGCCTTCGTGCACTGCGTGGGTACGGCGGCGTCCTCGCGCGGGGTCGCCACCGCGCTGAAGCGGCACAAGCCGGGCGTCCGGATCGTCGCCGTCGAGCCCGCCGAGTCGTCGGTGCTGCTGGGGGGGCAGGCGGGGCCTCACGAGATCGAAGGCGTCGGGGTCGGCTTCACCCCGCCGCTGTGGGACCCGACGCTCGTGGACGAGATCGTGCCGGTGAAGACGGACGACGCGAAGGCGATGGCGAGGCGCCTGGCGCGGGAGGAGGCCCTCTTCGCGGGGACGTCGTCCGGGGCCAACGTCGTCGCCGCGCTTCACGTGGCCCGGCAGCTGGGGCCCAAGGCCAAGGTGGTCACCCTGATGGTGGACTCCGGCCTCAAGTACCTGGACACCGACGTGTACCGGAAGTTGAACGGAAACCCGCCTGCGACATCGCTTTAGGTCCGTGCCGGAATCTATTGTGGATTAAGGCGTTACGCTGTATCATCATAAGCTCGATGTTACGCATAGCCGCCGTCGCCCCAGAGTCCATTGGTGATCAGCTCGGCCTCAAGCCCGGGGACGAGCTGTTGTCGGTCGGCGGGCGCGAGCTGGTGGACTTCCTCGACTGGGAGTTCCTCACCGCGGACGAGACCTTCGTGCTGCGCGCGCGTTCCGCGGCGGGCGAGGAGACCGAGTACGACGTCGAGCGCCCCGAGGGGCTGCCGCTCGGGGTCGTGCTCGAGCCGCCGAAGGTCCGCCGCTGCAACAACCGCTGCGATTTCTGCTTCGTCGACGGGAATCCGACCGGCGCCCGCAAGGTGCTGTGGATCCGCGACGACGACTATCGCCTCAGCTTCCGCTACGGGAACTTCGCGACCCTCTCCAACCTGAAGGACAAGGACGTCCGGCGGATCCTCGAGTACCGCCTCTCGCCGCTCTACGTGTCGGTGCACGCCACCGACCCGGCCATCCGCCGTCGGGTGCTTCGCAACCCGAAGGCGCCGGAGATCCTGCCGCAGATCCAGATGTTCGCCGCCGGCGGCATCCGGTTCCACACCCAGATCGTGGTGGTGCCCGGGCTGAACGACGGCAACGTGCTCGAGCGGACGCTGTCGGGCCTGTACTCGCTCGGCGCTTCGGTCCTCAGCGTCTCGGTGGTGCCGGTGGCGCTCACCACCTGGTCCAAGCACGACCTGGTGCGCGCCCCGACGGCCGAGGAGGCCGGCCGCGCCCTGGTGTCGGTCCGGAAGTGGGCGGCCCGCGCGCGGGGCGAGCGCGGCAGCGGGTGGGTGTACGGCTCCGACGAGCTGTACATGCGCGCGGGCGAGCCGTTCCCGCCGGCCGAGGCCTACGACGGCTTCGAGCAGGTCGAGAACGGGGTCGGCGCGGTGCGCTACCTCGAGAGCCTGATCGCCGCCGAGGCGCACACCCTGCCGGACCTGACGGGGCGCCGGGTGCTGGTCTTGACCGGCACGGCGATGGGCGAGCTGATGCCCACCGTGCTCGGGGCGCTCGAGCGGGCGACCGGCGGCAGGTTCGAGTGCGTGGCGGTGGAGAACACCTACTTCGGCCCGAGCGTGACGACGGCGGGGCTGCTGGCCGGTGCCGACCTCAGCGCGGCGCTCGCGTCGCGGCAGGGCTACGACCTGGCGCTGCTGCCGGCCGAGGCGGTGAACGAGGACGGGATCTTCGTGGACGACTTCCCCCTCGCCACGCTGGTCGCGGCGGCGCCGGCGCCGGTGGTGCTCTCCTACCACTTCACCGACGCGATCGGCGTCGAGGCCGCGGCGTGAACGCGGCGACCGTCGCGCTGATCGGGCGGCCGAACGTGGGCAAGTCCACGCTGTTCAACCGCATCGCCGGCGGGCGCGCGGCCATCGTGGACGAGCGGCCGGGGTCCACCCGCGACCGGCACTTCGGCAAGGCCGAGTGGAACGGGCGCGCCTTCTGGCTGGTGGACACGGGCGGGCTCCTGCCGTCGTCCGACGAGCCGATGGACGCGGCCATCCGCGCGCAGGTGGAGATGGCGGTCGCGGCCGCGGACGTGATCCTGCTCTTGACCGAGGTGGAGGTCGGCCCGGCGCCCGCCGACCAGGAGATCGCGGAGTACCTGAGGGGCGTGGGGAAGCCGGTCATTCTGGTGGTCAACAAGGCCGACGCGCTGGCGAGGGAGACGCGGCACCTCGCCTTCTACGAGCTGGGCCTGGGCGACCCGATCGCCGTGTCCGCGGGCACCGGCAAGGGCGTCGGCGACCTGCTGGACCTCGTGGCGGCGGCGCTCCCGCCCGCGCCGGCTCCCGAGGCCGAGGACGCGGTGGCCGTGGCCGTGGTGGGGCGTCCCAACGTGGGCAAGTCGAGCCTGGTGAACCGGCTGCTCGGCCAGGAGCGGCACATCGTGGCGCCCGAGCCGGGCACCACCCGCGACGCCATCGACAGCCCGTTCAGCTACAAGGGCCGCTCCCTCACGTTCATCGACACGGCCGGGCTCCGGAAGCGCGGCAAGATCGACGAGGCGGTCGAGTTCTACGCGCTGCTCCGCACCCAGCGGGCGATCGAGCGCGCCCACGTGTGCGTGATCGTGGTGGACGCGGCCGAAGGTCTGCACACCCAGGATCTCAAGGTGGCGGCGCAGGCGTGGGAGGCCGGCACCGGGCTGGTGGTGGCCGTCAACAAGTGGGACCTGGTCGAGAAGGACACCAAGACGGCGGAGGCCGGGCGCAAGACGCGCCGTGGAGCGGGCGCCGTTCCTGGCCGACGTGCCGTTCCTCTACCTGTCGGCGCTCACCGGCCAGCGGGTGCAGAAGGTGCTCGACACCGTGGTGGAGGTGGCGGAGGCCCGGAAGGGGCGGGTGCAGACGGCCGAGGTCAATCGGGCGATCAAGGAGATGATCGACCGAGCGGCAGCCGCCGCAGGCGGGCGGGGCGGAGGTGAAGCTGCTCTACGGCTCCCAGATCGGCGAGGCGCCGCCCACCTTCGCGATCGTCTCCTCGCGCCCGGACTCGATCCCGGAGTCGTACCGCCGGTTCGTCGTCAACGGCCTGCGGGCGCGCTTCGGCTTCCTCGGGACGCCCATCCGGCTGCGCTTCACGCGCCGCCGCGCGCGAGCCCGGGCGCTGATGACCATCACGTGGCTGCACGTCGTGTGGCTGCTGCCGGCCTATCTGCTCGGGGCGGTGCCGACGTCCTACCTCGTGGCGCGCTGGGCGGCGGGCGTGGACCTGCGCGAGGTCGGGAGCAGGAACCTCGGCGCCACGAACCTGTTCCGGCTGCTCGGCTGGAAGGCCGCCGTCCCGGTGGCGGCGTTCGACGTGGCGAAGGGCGCCGCTCCCGTGCTCGCCTACCTCGCCCTCACGCGCGAGCCGTCGTGGTGGTCGCTGGTGGTCGGGGCGGCGGCGGTGCTCGGGCACGTCTTCTCGCCCTTCGTGCGCTTCAGGGGCGGGAAGGGCGTCGCGACCGCGGCGGGCGTCTTCCTCGCCTACATGCCGGGCGCGATCGGGGCCGCGGCCGTGGTGTGGATCGGTCTCGTCGCCGCCACCGGCTACGTGTCGCTGGGCTCGATCTCGGCGGCGCTGGCCTTCCCGTTCCTGGTGCGCGTCCTGTATCCCAGCCGGGCGACGGCCTTCTGGGTCGCCGGATGCGTCGCGGCGTTCGTGATCTTCAACCATCGCGCCAACATCCGCCGCCTGCTGAAGGGCACGGAGGCGCGATTCCGCCGGCGGGGGGCCGCGGCACCGTGACGCGCGTCGCGGTGATGGGGGCGGGGAGCTGGGGGACCACGCTCGCCGACCTGCTGTGCGCCAGGGGCGACGAGGTGGTGCTCTGGGCGCACGAGCCCGAGGTCGCCGACGAGATCAACCGCCGTCACCGCAACGACCTGTTCCTGCCCGACTCGCCGCTCAAGCCCTCGCTCACGGCCACCACCGACCGCTTCGCGGCGGTCGGGGGCGCGGAGCTGGTGATCTCGGCCGCGCCGTCGCACGCGGTGCGCGGCGTGATGGGCGCGGCGTCGAAGGGGATCGCGGCCGGGGCCCTGGTGGTGAGCGCGTCGAAGGGGCTCGAGCCCGAGACGCACCTCAGGATGACCGAGGTGCTGGCGCAGGTGCTCGCGCCGGACACGGCGGTCGCCGCGCTGTCGGGGCCGACCTTCGCGCGCGAGGTGTACGAGCGCCAGCCGACGGCGGCCGTCGTCGCGTGCGGCGAACGAGGCCACCGCGCAGCGCGCGCAGGCCGCGATCGGCGTGCCGTACTTCCGCCTCTACACCAACGACGACGTGGTCGGCGTCGAGCTGGCCGGCGCGCTCAAGAACGTGGTGGCGATCGCCGCCGGCATCCTCGACGGGCTCGGGATGGGCCACAACGCGCGCGCGGCGCTGATCACCCGCGGGCTGGCGGAGATCAGCCGGCTCGGCGTGGCGATGGGGGCGCGGCCCGCGACCTTCGCCGGCCTGGCGGGGATGGGCGACCTGCTGCTCACGGCCACCGGCCCGCTGTCGCGGAACCGGAGCCTGGGTGTCGAGGTCGGGCGGGGCAGGGCCCTCGACGACGTGGTCGGACGCCGCGCTCTCGGTGGCCGAGGGGGTGGGGACGGCGCGGGCCGCGGTGGCCCTGGCGGCCAAGGTCGGCGTGGAGCTGCCGATCGCCCGGGAAGTGGTGTGCGTGCTGTTCGAGGGCAAGCCGCTCCGCGAGGCGATCGGGCAGCTGATGGAGCGCAGCCTGAAGAGCGAGACGTGGAGTTGACCGTGGCGGAACCGGTCCAGGAGTTCTTCTCGATCGGCGAGGTCTGCAGCCTGACGGACCTCAAGCCGCACGTGCTCCGGTACTGGGAGAGCCAGTTCCGGTTCCTGAATCCGGCCAAGAACCGCTCGGGCAACCGCGTCTACCAGCGGCGCGAGATCGAGCTGATCATGCTGGTGAAGCACCTGCTGTACACCGAGAAGTACACCATCGAGGGCGCGCGCCAGCGCATCGAGCAGTACCGCCGCACCGGCGAGCTGAAGCCCGAGGCGCGGCAGGCCCTGGCCCTGGAGACGGTGCGGGACCTCCGGGCCCAGCTGCAGGGCATCCTCAAGATCCTGAACGGCGACCGGGCCTCGGACCGTGAGTAGCGGGGCGGGCGAGCCGCCCGGGCCCTCGCTCGCCCTGGTGATTCCCGCGTTCCGCGCCGCCGCTGGCGCTGCCGGGCGTGGTGGGGCGGGCGCGACGCCAGCTGCCCGGTGCGCGCGTGATCGTCGTGGACGACGGCTCCGACGACGGCACGGCGCTCGCGGCGGAGGCGGCCGGGGCCTCCGTGCTGCGGCACTCCGAGAACCGGGGCAAGGGCCACGCCCTCGCTGCGGGCCTCGCGGCGGCCGTGGACGCGGGTGCCGACGCCGTCGTCACGCTCGACGCCGACGGCCAGCACCCGCCGGAGGCCATCCCGCTCCTGCTGGCGCCCATCGTCGCCGGAACGTCGGACCTCGTCGTGGGCGAGCGTGCCCGCGACACCGGGGCGATGCCGCTGGGCCGCCGGGTGACCAACTGGCTCTCGAGCAGCCTGCTCTCGCGCGCGGTGGGATTCGCGGTGCCGGACTCGCAGTGCGGCTTCCGGGCGATGCGCCGGGAGGTGGCCGCCGTCGTCCACCCGGCCGGCGGACGCTACGAATACGAGACCGAGTTCCTGTTCCTCGCCGCTCGCCGGGGCTTCCGGATCAGCGGCGTGACCGTGCCCACCGTCTACGACGGCGCCCGCAGCCACTTCCGCTACGGCGCCGACACCCTCGCGCTGGCCGGGGTGTTCCTGCGCCACTGGCGATCCATCCTGCTCGGACCCGAGCCCACCACACGATGAGAATCCTCTGCACCAACGACGACGGCCTGCACTCCCCGGGACTCGAGGAGCTGATCGCGATCTGTGCCACCATCGGCCAGGTGTCGTGCGTGGCGCCCGACCGGGAACAGAGCGCGACCAGCCACTCGCTGACGCTGCACCGCCCGCTCCGGCCCATTCCGCGCGGTCCGGACCGCTGGCAGGTGGACGGCACGCCCACCGACTGCGTGGTCCTGGCCCTCGGCGCGCCCCTGGTGCCGGCGCCCGACTTCGTGGTGGCGGGCGTCAACCACGGGCCGAACATGGGCGAGGACGTGCTGTACTCCGGCACCGTGGCGGCCGCGATGGAGGGGCTGATCCTCGGCGTGCCGGGCATCGCCGTCTCGTTCGCCGGCCACGACTTCGAGCTGATCCCGACCTACCGCGAGCTGCTCACGCTGGTGCTGCGCCGCATCCTCCAGGTCGAGCACTTCCCGGCCGACCTGCTGCTCAACATCAACCTGCCGCCGGTCCCGGCCGCGGAGGTCCGCGGCGTCCGCGTCACCACGCTCGGCAAGCGCATCTACGCCGAGTCGCTGTCGCGGATGAAGGATCCCTGGGGCAGGGAGATCTTCTGGATCGGCGGAGGCCGGCTCGACTGGACCGGGGGCGACGACGTGGACTTCAAGGCCGTCGAGGACCGCTACATCTCCATCACCCCACTGCACGTGGATCTCACCGACTACCGGCAGCTGGACGCGGTGCGCTCGTGGCAGCTGGGCGGGTGACCCGGGTGCGCGGTGACGCGTCCGGCGCCTCCCGCGCGCGGCTCGCGGAGGCGGTCGAGCGGCGCGGCGTCAAGGACCGGGCCGTCTTGGACGCGGTGGCCGCGGTGCCGCGGCACCTGTTCGTGCCGCACGCGCTGCTGGCGCGGGCCTACGACGACGCGGCGCTCCCCATCGGCCACGGCCAGAACATCAGCCAGCCCTCGACCCAGGCGAGGTGCCTCGAGGCCTTGCGTCTCACCGGGTCCGAGAAGGTGCTGGAAATCGGCACCGGGTCCGGTTATCAGACGGCCCTCCTGGCGCTGCTGGCGGCGCAGGTGTTCTCGGTCGAGCGGGTTCCGCAGCTGGCCGAGCAGGCTCGCGCGGCCATCCTCGCGGCCGGCATCAGCAACGTCTCGCTGCTCCTGGGGGACGGGACGCTGGGCTGGCGCGACTACGCGCCGTACGACGCCATCGTGGTGGCGGCCGCCAGCCCGGAGGTCCCGCAGCCGCTCCTGGAGCAGCTGGCGCCGCACGGCCGGATGCTGCTGCCGCTGGGCGAGCGCGCGAACCAGGCCCTGACCCTGGTGCGCCGCGCCGGCGGGCGCACCGTCCGCACGCGGTTGGCGGGGGCGCGTTTCGTGCCCCTGCTGGGGACGTTCGGCTTCGATGCTTGAGCGCTTCCTGGTGTGGCTGGTCGACACCATCGGCGCCCTCGGCTACCCGGGCATCGTGGTGCTGATGGCGATCGAGTCCTCGATCGTCCCGCTGCCGTCGGAGCTGGTGATGGCGCCGGCCGGCTATCTCGCCGCCACGGGCCGGATGAACCTCTGGCTGGCCCTGGCGTGCGGCATCCTCGGCAGCCTCATCGGCTCCTACGCGAACTACTGGGTCGCCTCCCGGGTGGGCCGGTGGGTGTTCGTGCGCTACGGCCGCTGGTTTCTCGTCAGCGAGAAGTCGCTCGAACGCTCGGAACGGTTCTTCGAGCGGCACGGGCCCATCGCCGTCTTCATCGCACGCCTCTTCCCGGTGGCGCGCCATCTCATCTCGATC
>CAVSQA010000026.1:0-63290 GCA_963729955.1 uncultured Gemmatimonadales bacterium | reverse complement strand
CGAAGAATTGATGAAGAACGTCGATGCGTACAACCTGAGCCTGTTCTTTGCGCGTAGTTCTGGTGCACCAGCATGGATCATCCCCTGGGATCTGGATCTCTCGTGCGGTCAACCGACGATTCGCAACGCCACGAGTGCGAACGAATTGACCTCCGGGTGGGTCGCACTACCACTCACGCTCATCTCGAAACTGGAAGATAGTGCTTCACTTCGGCAAGGCCTCGAGACCCGTTGGCGCGAGCTGCGCAGCGGGGTATTCTCGGATCAGGCGATTCTTGGGCGTTTCGATGGCTATGCCACCGTCCTGACACCCGATGCCATCGCTAGGAACTTTGCCCTTTGGCCGATCAAGGATCTCGACTTTGCCGATATCTATGCGCCCTACAGCTTCTACTATGTCGCCAGCTACGACGAAGAAGTGACGCATTTGCGCAATTGGATTCAGCAGCGCCTCGCTTGGCTCGACGCCAATATCGATAGTTATCCGACTCAGTAGCTAATGCTCATCCTCCTCGCGGCCGCGGTGGGCGAACGCTACTGAGCCAGTGAATAACCGGCAAGGTCAGAAGTGTGCCAACCGTGCCAATTGTGCCAATTGACGACACTGAGGGCCGCGCGCATGGCGATAGATCCAGGTAGATTGCCCCTCGCTGGATTCCGGCACAGGCATTGCTTGTGGTATCCCGCCCACTGTGCCAGGCCACCATGATTGAGCCACGACCCAATACCGCCTGCCGACCGTTGACGATCGAGGCCCGACCTACGCCGTCTGGCAGATCCCACGTCCGCTCAACCAAGCCTGCCGCTTCTGTGGCACCCGGGCGGGGCGAGCGGCTCCCGACGAAATCGATACCCCGACCGCCATTGAACTGATTCGGCGAACTCGCCGAACTTGGGGTTCGCGAAGTGAGTATGCATGGTGGCGAGGCTTACTTGCGCCGCGACTTGTTCCAGCGAGTCCTGCGCGATCCGCGAGCATGGAATGGCGGCCACCGTTGTCACCGGGGGCAGAGGGCTCACTCTCGACGTCGCGCGCGAGATGAAAGCTGCCGACATCACCGCCGTCAGTCTCTCGATCGACGAACCACGCGTTATCCATGATCGACTGCGCAGATTCGAGGGCAGCTTCGATCACGCGACGGCGGCGCTCGGGTATCTCGAGACCGTTGGAATATCCGTGGGCACCAATACGCAGGTGAATCGCGAGAACCTGTATGAGCTCGATGCACTCTACGACACGCTCCGAGTGCACCGCTCTACGGGTGGATGGTTCAATTGATGGTCCCGATGGGTCGCGCTGCGGACGAACCCGGCCTCTGGCTGGAACCCTACGATCTGCTTGAATTGATGCCCACCTTGGCCAACCTGCGTGTTCGCGCCGACAGTGATCAGATCCCGCTCTGGCTCGGTGATAACGTGGGCTACTTTGGCCCATTCGAGACTTGCTCCGCGGTGATCGTGTTCCCGGTGGTTGCTCTAGCGGTTGCGGAGGCGGGATCCTGGCAATTGGCATCGAAGCCAACGGGGACATCAAGGGATGCTCGGCGATGGCCTCGGAGGGCTTCGTTGCCGGAAACATTCGACAGCACTCACTTCGCCAGCTTTGGGACGACGCGGCTGAACTGGAGCTGTCACGTTGCTTCGAGCGCGAGCAGCTTTGGGGCTACTGTGCAAGCTGCTATTACGGCGACGAATGCAAAGCCGGCTGCATTTGCACTGCTCAACACGATTGGCTGCTACGGCAACAATCCCTATTGCCATCATCGCGCTCTCGAAGCACCTGTGGTGGGGTGAGCGTGAACGCTTGCGGCGGGTGCGAGCCGCACCGGGCAAGAATCGTGACTGCGCACTGTTCGTACTCGAAACCGAATCCGCTCCAAGGACTGGGTCGAGCGCATGTGCGCTTTGAATCAGGTACCAGCGCCTTCATCTCCACCGTCTTATGCCACTTTCACCGAGGAGGTACCCCCATCATGATCCTTTGTAATCATTGTCACCGTCACTATCGCTCGAATGAGATCCATTGTCCGTTCTGTGGCACGACGAGGGCCGAGTTGACACGACGTTTGGGCCTAGGCCTTGCCGTCGCGTTGGGAGTCGCGTCCAGTTTCGGATGCGGTGGTGAATCGAACGGAGCGATCCGGGCCAACGGCAGGGACCTCGTCCACGACATCGACTGGCGGCTCAACCAATGTCGCTAACAGTAGCACTGGTGGCACAACCTACAGTACTTCGGCCACTGGCGGCTCCAAGACTACGGGGGGTTCAGCGGCCACTGGCGGCACGACATACAGTGCCTCGGCCGCGGGCGGTACGGGCGGAGCCTATGGCGTTCCCCCAAGTGGCGGCACGACATACAGTACGTCGGTTACCGGCGGTACCGCAGGTAAGACTTCGACGGCCAGTGGCGGCACGACATACAGGACCTCGCCCACCGGCGGTACAGGTGGAGCCTATGGCGTTGCCCCAAGTGGCGGCACGACACACGGTACATCGGTTACCGGCGGTACCGCAGGTAAGACTTCGACGGCCATGGGCGGTGTTGCCGCGTACTCCGTACCTCCCAGTCGGCGGCACTACTTACACAACTTCGACATCCGGCACTCGTACGAGTCCGGCCGCGGGCGGCACAGGCGGAGCCTATGGCGTTCCCCCAAGTGGCGGCACGACCCCGGGGACCTTCCGCCGTTCTCCGCCGCGGAGGTCGCGTCTCTCGTGGGAGGGTCAGGCAGCGGGCGGGTGCAGAGATAGGATCCCATGCCGCGGAAGCGGGCGCGGCCATCGCTCTGCCTGGCCCGGCCGTGGCGTGCGCTGCCGCGGCAGCGGCCCAGCCGCGCACGACTCTCACGCTGACGTTCGTCGGTGACCTCATGACGCATCCCGCCCTTGCGGGCATGACGGACTATTCGCAGATCTACCGGGGAGTGGCCGACGTGCTTCGGGGGAGCGACCTTTCCTTCGCGAACCTCGAATTCCCCGTCGACTCGACGCGGCCTTCGACGGGGTACCCCCTGTTCAACGCCCATCAGGACTACGTGCAGGCGGCCGCCGACGCCGGGATCAACGTGTTTTCCATGGCCAACAACCACGCGTTCGACGGCGGGGCTCCGGCGACTGGAGTCAGTCGGTCACGGACGAGATCCATCCCCAGGCGGAAGTGCTCCGCTTGTGGGACGAGAGCACCAGGGACCTGAATGCGCTGTGGTCGAAGATTCCGGCGGCGCGCTTTGGCGAGACCGTCAAGGCGTTCGGCCAGTACGAGGGGCGCGCGTCCGACCTCATCATGTACGTCATCGACAACGAGATCCATCACCGCGGCCAGGGGTACGTGTACCTGAGGGCGCTGGGCGTCGAGCCGCCGCATTTCTGGGAGCGGAAGTAGCGCGCCGCGGCGTGCGGGACGGGCCGGCCGGCGGAGGCTATCTTCACCCCTGTGCCGCGATCGTACCGTCTGACGGCGTGGGACTGCCTGCAGCTGCTGACCAAGCGATTCTCGTGAGCCGGTTCCTCGACCTCTTCGAGGCCGAGCTGCCGTACTGACTGCGCCCCTCAGCCTGGCCCAGGGCTGGTGCGAAGAATCCCGACCTTTCTCCGACCTCAATGCCTGGGTCGCCGCCGTGACGCCCGCCTAACGCCCGCAAGGTACTTTGCACACGGGAGGCGCGACGGCTCGGCAGGTGGGCGGGCCGTGCCGGCCCCTGCGCCACGCCGTCGGCGACACGTGTGGAGGACATGCTCATGTTCATCAGCACCCGGTCAGCTCTGCTCGTCGGCATTGCGGTTGCCGGCGCGATCCCCGTCTCGGCTCAAGAGGCGGTATTGCTGCGCCTCGACCCGCCGGCGGGACAGCTCACCCACCAGCGATTGGAAGGGAAGACGTGGATGCTGAGCGGGACCGCCGTCCCGAGCGACACCAGCCAGCCCACGATGACGACGACGATGTACTCCACCCAGACCGTGGCGGCGGCCGAGGCGGGGATCCGCACGATCACCATCGTCGTGGACTCTTCGCGGACGGAGATGGGCGGGGGGATGCCGTCGCCGATGGCAGGAGGCGACTGGTTCAAGGGCACGACCACGATCCGGCGGGTGAACGACGACGGCGACGTGCTCTCGTCGACCACCGTGCCCGGGCCGAACCTCCCGCCGATGATGGCGGGGCGGACGACGGATTTCGGAGGCACTCCGGGCCGCGGGACTTTTCCGAAGCACCCGCTACGGGTCGGCGAGACGTGGACCGACACGGTAACCCAGGCGGCGCCGCAGGGTGAGGCTCGCCCCGCGAGGACGGTTGTCACCACGTTCAAGTTGGAGCGCGTCGAGCTTCGCGATGGCTCTCAGGTCGCCACGGTATCGGTGAACGGCGGCGTGAGCGTGCCGGCGGACAGCGCGCGTGCCGCCAGCGTCTCTGGGGACTACACGGGGGAGATCGTCCTGGACCTCACCCATCGGCGGATGCTGCGCATGCTGAACGAGACCAGGATGCACGTCAACTCGCCGACCGGTCCCCAGACCATCTACGGGCGGATGATCATGTCCCTGGTCGAGCCTTGAGGCTGCGCCTCCCGCCCCGGTCCTTCCACCACCACCACTTCAGCCGCTCCGGGGCGGGCCGCGCCGTGCTCGCGAAGTAGACCGCGCAACGGAACACGTAGAGCAGGCACGGGTCCTGCCGTGTCGCCCCGCCGCGCGTTGCTCTGCTCGTAGAGTGCCTCCGGGTCGCGCCCCTTGAGATCGGACACCCGCCGGATCCCCAGCCCGCGCAGGTCCCGCGCGATGCTCGGGCCCACACCCGGAATGCGCTGGAGATCGTCGGCCACCGTCCGCTTGGCCATCGGGACTCCTCCGCGTGCCATCTGGTCGTCCACCACCTGCCACCTAGCAGCCACGACCCGCCTTCCATCACCCCATCTTCGCGAAGCCCACGACGTGCCCTCCCGGCTCGCGCACGTACAGCTCGGTGCTCCCGTAGAACGTCTTGTGCCGCGCCTTCACCACCGGAGCGCCCTCCAGCGCCCGCTCCACCACGTCGAGATCCTCGACCGTGATGAACAGCACGATCGAGTGGCCCTCCAGCTCCGTGGCGCTCGCGGTCGAGTCGGCGATCACGCTCTCGCGCGTCTGGTACATCACCTCGATCCCGTCCCTCCGGGCGCTCGCGAAGACCAGCTTCCCGCCCGGACCAGGCACCTCGTTCTCGGCCGCGAAGCCGAATCGCTCCGTCCAGAAACGGATGCACGGCTCGACGCTGTCCACGACGAGGACGGGTGTCAGCTTCTTGAGGCGGGGCTCGGCGGCGGACGCGCTCATGGTCGCACTCCACAGGGGCTTCGGGTGGTGAGGCCGGATGAGAAATGGGAGACAACGATACCGAATAAACACCGAAGATTCAAGGGGCGCCTGGAGGCCGCGCGGCGGGTCAATTTCGGGGCGCTGGCCCCACAGCGGGGCTCTCGCGCACGTGGCTGCCACACGAGTCCCTATCTCGGGTGGTTGGGGCGGAGAGGGGGGCGCTGCGTACTTAAGGAAAGGGCTGGGAAGGGCGCACGATGGGTCCGGTGCCGCGGTTCACTCACGACACCGGGACTCTGCTTGTCAGGCCGCTCCGAGCACCGTGAGGTAGTGCGTGCCCTGGGTCATGTGCTCGTAGAGCGAGCTCAGGGTCTCAGGCGCCCCCAAGAGCCAGCGGCAGCGGGCGTCGCCTCGAGACCGGCACTCCACCTCCATCACCGCCAGCGACGCGTTGGCCATCCGGCCCATGAAGTCCGCCAGCATCCCGGAAGTGAAGAAGCAGGAGGGGGCCTCCAGATGCGCGTCGGGTGCGGCCTCGGCCCAGCGCTCGGCGTCCACGGCCACGGCGGCCTGGCCCAGGGCGGTCACCTGCATCGTGCCCCAGCCCAGCGCGGAGAAGAACTGCGACAGCACCTCCGCGAGGCGGGGGGCGGCCAGGTCGGACGGGTGGTCGACGCCGGCCACCTGCGGGAGCCAGGCCGCGAATGCCTGGAACGTCGCCTCGCCCGCCGCGTAGCCGGCTTCCTGGAGCGCCTCAGCCCCGGCGCGGTCGCGCAACGCGTGGAGTGCGCGCGGTGATACGGCGACCAGGGTCGATGCGTGGAGTGGGATGTCGGTCATGCGGGGCGAATCTAGGTAGTGCGGAGAGGCGCCGCCAGAGAGCGGGGTCCGCGCGATCCGAGGGAGGCGGGCCGCGGCGACGGTCAGCGGCGGCGTGCCGCCTCGGCGACGCTGCCCTGCACGACCTCCTGGTATCCGGGCGGGAGGTGGGAGCGAACCACGTCGTGCACCCGCGCCAGCTCGACCGCACGCGCGGGCGGCAGCCGCGCGAGGAACGTCTCGACGCTGCTACGCGGTGCCTTCGGCATCGTGACCTGGGCGTGCGCGCGGAGTGGATACCGGACTGCAGCCCATCAGGTTCGCGACTCGGGCGTGTACGGAGCCTCGCGGTCGATGTCGCCGACGAAATGCCCGAACCCGGTGTGCCCCAGCATCTTCCGGACGGCCATGTCCTCGCCGATGTGGTACCAGTAGTGATAGATCACGCGCTGGAGCAGGTTGCCGTACATCCGGTCGGTCCGCTTGCCGTCCACGACCGCGTATTCGAGCAGCTTCCTGCTGGTGAGCGAATCGAGCCAGCGGTCCGCGGCTTTGGTGATCTTGCGCCATGCCGCCCACATCTCCTTCGCGGGCGGCGTCGAGTGCGGCGATCCGAACGCGTACTTCTCCTGGATGTCCGGAAGCAGCGATCGCCCGGTGGGGAGGTAGATGAAGTAGCGCTGCTCCTGCCACGCCAGATGGCCGACCGTCCAGCTGATGCTGTTCATCGGCATCACGCGCTTGCGGGCGTCGCGGTCCGAAACCCGGGCGGCCGCCCGTCGGAACTCGGACCTGGTGAACCGGAGCTGCAAGACCAACGGATGCGGCATCGTCGCGCTTCTGGGGTCAGCGGCCCAGCCGGCGCAGCAGCTCGGGCTCGTCCCACACCGGGATGCCGAGCGTCTTCGCCTTCTCGAGCTTGCTGCCCGGTTCGTCACCGGCGACGATGGCGGTGGTCTTCTTCGTGACGCTGCCGGTCAGGGCACCGCCCGCCTGCTCGATCAGCCGGGTGGCCTCCGTGCGCGAGAGCTTGGGCAGCGTGCCGGTCAGGACGAAGGTCTGGCCCTCGAACACGCCGCCGGCGGCCACCTTGACCGGCTCGTCCATCCGGAGCCCCGCGGCCTTCAACCGCTCGATGAGCGCGCGGTTGCGCTCCTCCTGGAAGAAGGCCCCCACCGCCGCCGCGATGGTGGGCCCGATGCCGCGGACGTCGCCGATCTGCTCCTCGGTCGCTTCCATCAGCTGGTCCATCGTGCCGAAGCGGCGGGCCAGCAGCTCCGCGGCCCCGTTGCCCACGTGCCGGATGCCGAGCGCGAACAGCAGGCGCGACAACGGCTGGCCTTTCGACGCCGCGATGGCCTGCACCAGCTGCGCGGCGGACCGCTGCGCGAAGCCCTCGAGCGCGATCAGCCGCTCGGCCTCGAGCCCGTACAGGTCCGCGGCGTTGCGGATCAACCCGGCGTCGAGCAGCTGCTTGACCTTCTCGTAGCCGAGGCCGCGGATGTCCATCGCGCCGCGCGAGGCGAAGTGGAAGATGCTCTCGTGCACGCGTCCCGGGCACGAGACGTTGGGGCAATAGGTCATCACCTCGTCGGCCGGAGCTTCGACCACCGAGTCGCAGTCCGGGCACCGCGCGGGCATCGTGAACGGGCGGGGGGGCGTGCCGGCGCGCTCCAGCTCCTCGCGCCGCTCGCGCACGGGGCCGAGCACCTGCGGGATCACCTCACCGGCGCGCGTCACCTCGACCCAGTCGCCGATGCGGATGTCCTTGGCCGCGATGAGGTCGGCGTTGTGCAGCGTGGCGGTGGAAACCGTGACGCCCCCGATCTCCACCGGCACCAGCTGCGCGTACGGGTTCAGCGCGCCGGTGCGCCCCACGTTCACCTTGATGTCGAGCAGCTGCGTCACCGCCACCTCGGGCGCGAACTTGCGGGCGATGGCCCAGCGCGGCTCCCGGTCGCCGATGTTGCCCAGCTCCTCGTGCAGCGCCAGGCGGTCCACCTTGACCACCACGCCATCGGCGCCGAAGGGGAGCGTGTCCAGCTCCCGCTCCAGCACGGCGACGGCGGCCTTGGCCTCGGCCAGGTCGGCCACGCGCCGCCGATGCGGCTCGATCCGGAAGCCCCACCCCGCCAGTCCGTCGAGCTGCTCCGCCTGGGTCTTGAACGGCAGCCTGGCATCGGGCGCGCTCGCGGCGAACGCGAAGAAGCGGAGGCCCCGCTCGCGCGTGGCCTTGGAATCGAGCTGCCTGAGGCCGCCCGCCGCGGCGTTGCGCGGGTTGGCGAACGGCGCCTCGCCCGCGGCCTCGCGCTTCACGTTCAGGGCCTCGAACGCGGCGCGCGGCATGTAGGTCTCGCCGCGCACTTCCAGCAGCGCCGGCCACCCCTGGCCCACGAGCCGCAGCGGGATGTCGGGCACGGTGCGGAGGTTCGCCGTCACCACCTCGCCCACCACGCCGTTGCCGCGGGTCGCGCCCACCTCGAGCACGCCGTCACGGTAGGTGAGGCTCACCGCCGCGCCGTCGATCTTGACCTCGAGGGTGTAGCCGCCCGTCACCACGTCGGGGGCGATCCGCGCATTGCGCTCCTGCCAGGCGTCGAGATCCTCGTCGCTGAACGCGTTGGCCAGGGACAGCATCGGCGAGATGTGGCGGTGCTTGGCGAGACTGGTCGCGGGCTCGTCGCCCACCCGCCGGGTGGGGGAGTCGGCGCTGCGGAGCTCGGGGTGCTCCGCCTCGAGCGCCTGCAGCTCCTGGAACAGGCGATCGTATTCGGCGTCGGACATCTCCGGCGCGTCGAGCACGTAGTACGCGTGGATCGCGCGGCTCAGGATCCTGCGGAGTTCGGTCGCCCGCGCGGCGGGAGCCGGCATCTAACCTTTGGCTTCTTCGGCCAGGACCGCCATCGTGACGCCCACCAGGCGCTGCAGCTCGGCGGTCGAGGTGTCGGGCAGCAGCTGCTCGATCACCGCCCGGTCGTGACGCGCGAACGCTTCGAGCAGTCTCTGGAGGTAGGCCACCAGCGCGACCCGCTGGATGTCGGCGCGGTGCGCACCCTCGGCGTCGGCCTGGACTCCCCGGGTGCGCTTGATCAGGCTCTCGTAGCGGTGCGCGTTGCGGAGCGCCTTGGCGGTCAGGTCGGCGACCGTCTGCGTGAAGCGGATGTCGCTCTCGCTCAGGGGCTCGCCGTCCTTGAAGGTCCGGAGGAAGATGCAGCCGATGGCGGCACCCCGGTACTTGATGGGCACCACCGTGATGGACTTCACCTTCCGCCGGGTCAGCGCGCCCTTGACGTGCGCCAGGCTCAGGTCGGCGGTGGCGTCGGCGATGAACACGGTTTCGCCCGATTCCATCGCCCGCTGGATCTCCGGATAGCGGGCGAGGTCCACCACGAGGTTGCGGATGCTCGGATCCTCGTACGAGGCGACCAGCCGCACCGTGCGGCCGCCGCTGTCCGCCAGGAAGATGCTCGAGCGGTCGAGCCCGAACGTCTCGCCGAGACGCCGCGCGATGGTTTGCAGGATGTCCACGAAATGGAGCGTCCCGGAGATTTCCGAGAGGATGTCGATGATCGTGATCAGCCGGTCGCGCTCGCGCTCCAGCTCGACGATGCGGCTGGCCAAGAGCGGCGCGGCGTCCGGGGGAGCGGGGGGGGGGGCCGGCGCGGGAGACGACTCGGTCGTGGTCATGGGCCAAAGGTGCGGCCCGGACGCACAAGGCGTCAAGCCGATGAGAATGGTCGGCATTCGGGGCGGCGCGTATGGAAGTTGCGACGTGCTCGCAGCCGTGGCGAGGATCGGGCACGCGACCCGCGGGGCGGAGGGTCCGGTGATCGGCGCGAAGAGGCGGTCAGCGCTGGAGATACGGCGAGCCGTGGCGTTGGCGTGCCTGGGGCTCCTCTTGTCCGCGTGGCCGCTCGAGGGGCAGGGATTGTCTCTCGATTCCCTCCTCAACGTCCCGATCAACAGCGCCGCGAAGTACGCCCAGACCGCCACGGAGGCGGCGGCGTCCGTGACCGTCATCACGGCGGACGACATCCGGCGCTACGGGTATCGGACCATCGAGGACATCCTCCGCCGTGTGCCGGACTTCTACACCTCGTACGACCGGAACTACACCTATCTCGGCGTTCGGGGCTTCAGCCGGCCGACGGACTACAACGACCGCGTGTTGCTGCTGGTGAACGGCCACACCATGAACGAGGGGGTGTTCGGGAGCGCGTCGCTGGGGACGGAGCTGGCGCTCGACCCCGACGTCATCGAACGCGTCGAGGTTGTCCAGGGGCCGGGGTCGGCGCTGTACGGGGCCGGCGCGATGTTCGCGAGCATCAACATCGTCACCAAGTCGGGGGCCGCGCTGGACGGGGTGCGCGCGGCCGTGCGGGGCGGTTCGCTGGGGACGCGGGAGGGCTCGGCGTCGTTCGGCCGGCTGTTCGGCTCGGGGCTCGACGTGGCCGTGGCCGGCGAGTGGACGCAGGTGGACGGCGCGAACCAGTTCTACCCGGAGTACGATTCCGCCGCGACCAACTATGGCGTGGCGCATAACCTCGATTGGGACCACTACGGCACGGCGACGGCGAGCCTCTCATGGCGGGGGTTGAGCGCCAACGCGCTCTACGCCAGCCGCACCAAGGGAATCCCCACCGGCGCGTTCGGCGTCGTCTTCGACGACCCGCGCACGAAGACGCTCGACGAGCAGCGCTTCGTCGAGCTGCGCTACGAGGGCGCGGGCTCGTCCGCGGCGCAGCTCCAGGTGCGCGGGTACGCGAGCCAGTACGGGTACGAGGGCTGGTATCCCTACGACACGCTGACCATGGACGCGTCCCAGGACGACGCGATCGGCTCGGAAGCGCGGCTGCGCTGGGATACGGGGCAGCGCAACCGGCTGCTGGCGGGCCTCGAGTACCAGCGGCACGTGCACGCCCGCTACCGCTACTGGACGGCGGACACGCTCTTCTACGACCGCGACGCGCCGTTCGACGTGTTCTCCGCGTACGTCCAGGACGAGTGGCAGGCCACGCGCGATCTCTCCGTGGTGCTGGGCGCGCGCTACGACGCCTACGCGGCGTTCACGCCGACCATCGCGCCGCGCGCGGCGCTGGTCTATCACCCCGTCCCGGGCACGACGCTGAAGCTGCTCTACGGCGAGGCGTTCCGGGCCCCGAACCTCTACGAGACGTACTACTACGACCCGATCTCCGGGGTGAAGCAGAGCGTGGGCTTGAAGCCGGAGCGCATCCGCACGACGGAGGCGGACTGGCAGCAGCGGCTGGGCGGGTCGCTCTTCGCCACCGTCTCGGCGTACCACTACGCGATTCGAGACCTGATCGACACGTACCTCGATCCCACGGACTCGCTGCTGCAGTTCCGCAACATCGCCGCAGTGAGCGCGAACGGCGTCTCCGTGGGATTGACGGCGGCGCTGGGCGGCGTCACGGCGTATGCCAGCTACGCGCTGCAGGCCGCCGCGGACGGCACCACGGATGTGCGGCTGACGAATTCCCCAGCCGATATCGCCAAGGCCGGACTCAGCGCTCCGCTGGGACGCTATGGGTCCTGGTCGGCGCGGAGGCGCGGTACGAGTCGTCGCGGCGCACGGTCTATGGGACCGAGACGGATCCGTACGTCTGGACGGGCCTGCATCTGCTGGTGGGGCCGGGCCTGGACGCGGCCGCCTGGACGGGCGGTCCATCCTGCGACGGTGGGAGCTGTCTCTGGTGGTCGCCAACCTGTTCAACACCCGGTACGCGCTGCCCGGAGGGTTCGAGCACGTACAGCCGTCCATTCAGCAGGACGGCCGCACCGTGAGCCTGGCGCTGCGCGCGCGGTGGTAGCGCTGCCTGCGCCGAGAGGCCGGGCATGAGCCGGTGGCCCGGGCTGCGCGCCGCCGCCTGGCTGTGCCTGGTCCTGGTGTCGCTCGCGGCGCCGGCGTTCGCCCAGCAGATGGCCGCGCCGATGGACGTGCAGTTCTCGCTGTTCTTCCGCATCCTCACCTATGACCGCAACTTCGGACAGCGCGCCGCCGACGGGCTGGTGATCGGCGTCGTGTATCAGCCGCACGTGCGCGCATCCGTCCTGGCCCGGGACGAAGCGCTGCGCCAGCGGGCGCCTCGGGAGGCGGGCTATGCGGTACGGATGGTGCCCATCGCGCTCGACGACACCACGGACCTGGGCGAGGCGGCGGTGGCTGCGGGCTGCAACGCGTTGTACGTCACGCCGCTGCGCGCCGTGACCATGGCGCGGATTGCCGCCGTCGGCCGGACGCGCGGCCTGCTCACGCTGACGGGCGTGCCGGAGTACGTGCCCGGAGGTCTGGCGATCGGCATCGGCCTGCGCGGCGACCGGCCGGAAATCCTGGTGAACCTCGCCGCGTCCCGGCAGGAGGGCGCCGACTTCAGCGCCCAGCTCCTGCGTCTCGCGCAGGTGTGGTGATGAGGGTGCCCCGCACGCTCCGCTCCCGGCTGGTCGGGCTGATCGCCGCGCTGATCGGCGTGATCAGCCTGTTCATGTTCCTGTACTTTCCGGCGCAGCTCGAGCGGGCGGCCGTGCAGGACCTCCTGGACAAGGCGCGGACCATCGGCCGGATGACGGCCTTCAACGTCAGCCCGGCGCTGGTGTTCCGCGACGTGGCGGGGCTCGAGGAAGCGCTGGCCGGGGCGCTGCAGAATGCGGATCTCCGGTTCATCGTGGCGAGGGACAGCACGGGCGCCGTGGTTGGTGGCTATCACGTGGCGGCGGCCGGGCGCGCGGCCCTCGCGGCCGCGGAGTCCGCCGCGGCCGGCGCGGTGGTCGAGGACAGCCTGGCGGTGGCAGCGATGCCTATCGAGGCGCACGGGCGTGCCATCGGACGGCTGTTCGTCGGCATGTCGCTCGGGTCGGTGCACGCGCAGGTGCGCCGCGCGCGCGAGGCCGTCGCGCTGGCGAGCCTGCTGGTGTTCCTCGTCAGCCTGGTCGCCGTGGTCGGCATCGGCACCGTCGTGACGCGGCCCCTCGATACCATGGTCACGGCGGTCGACGCCATCGCCGCGGGCGATCGGTCGCAGCGGGCACCGGCGCGCGGACTGGACGAGGTCGCGCACCTCGCCCGGGCCTTCAATCGGATGCTCGACAACCTCGACTCGGTGCAACGCCAACTCGAAGAGGCCAACCGCACCCTCGAGGCGCGGGTGGCCGAGCGCACGCAGCAGCTCGAGCAGGCGCGCGACCAGCTGGTGCAGGCGCAGAAGATGGAGGCGGTCGGCCGGCTGGCGGGCGGTGTCGCGCACGACTTCAACAACCTGCTCACGGTGGTCATCGGCAACGCCGAGCTGGCGATCGCGGAGCTCGCCGCCGGCGATCCGACGCGCTCGCACCTCGAGGAAGTGCTGGCCGCCGCCCGGCGCGGCGCCGGACTCGCGCAGCAGCTCCTCGCCTTCGGCCGCAAGCAGATTCTCCAGCCGCGGGTGGTGGACCTGAACCTGCTGGTCGGCGACGCGCTCCAGATGCTGCGGCGGCTGATCGGCGAGGACATCGAGCTGCGCGTCGTGGTCGCCCCGCGCGTGGCGCCGGTGCGGGCGGACGTGACGCAGCTCCAGCAGGTCATCATGAACCTCGCCGTCAACGCGCGGGATGCCATGTCGAGCGGCGGCATCCTGACGATCGAGACGGGCAACGTCGAGGTCGACGCCGCGTTCGCGCGCGCCCACGCCCCGATGCCTCCGGGCGCCTGGGTGATGCTCGCCGTCCGTGACAACGGCGCCGGCATGGACGAGCGGGTGCGCGCGCACCTCTTCGAGCCGTTCTTCACCACCAAGGAGGTGGGGAAGGGAACGGGGCTGGGGCTCGCGACGGTGTACGGGATCATCAAGCAGAGCGGTGGCTTCATCTGGGTGGAGAGCGCTCCGGGCGCGGGGGCGGAGTTCCGGATCTACCTGCCGCCGGTCGCGGCGGGGCGGGTCGACGAGCCCGTCGCGGAGCAGGAGGCGCCGCTCGGAGGCACGGAAACGGTGCTGGTCGTGGAGGACGAGCCGTCGGTCCGCAAGCTGGCCTCCCGCGTCCTGGCGGCTCGCGGGTACGCCGTGCTGGCGGCGGAGGACGGGCGCCAGGCGTTGACGGTGGTCGAGCGGCATGCCGGAGCGATCCACTGCGTGGTGACCGATGTCGTGATGCCCGGCATGAGCGGGCTCGAGTTGGCCGCCGTCCTCCTGGAACGGTTCCCGCGCGTCAAGGTGCTGTTCACGTCGGGCTACGCCGCCGACGCCGCGAAGTCCGCCGGCGGACGGCTCGCCGATTCGGCCTACCTGCCCAAGCCCTACACCGGCAACGAGCTGGCCAGGGCGGTGCGCTCCGCCCTCGATCGCGCGCCGGCGACCTGACCGGCGGCGCCCGGCCGCGCCGCCGCGCTCGGCCCGAGGGCCTTGACGGCGCCGCGCAGGCGTCGAGATTCCGAGGCATCCACCTCACGCTGGGGTTCGCCCGATGCTCCGCCGGATCGTCGCCGCATCCGCCATCGCGTTGTGTGCCGTGCCCGCCGCGCGTGCGCAGGACCTGGTCGCCCTGTGCGAGCGGGCGATGCACCCGCCCGTCGGCGCCTGGTCGCAGTTCCGAATCGTGGGCGGGCGGGAGGACGGCGCCACGATGCGGATGTCCGTGGTGGGCAGTGAAACCCACGAGGGCACCAGGTACCTGTGGATCGAGATGGCGGGCCGGGGTTTCCAGGCGGGCCCGGCCGGAGGCGACACGCTGTCGATGATCAACAAGATGCTGGTGACCGGCTTCGGGCCGGGCATGAGGCAGCTGCGCGCCCACATCATGAAGATCGGCAGCGCGAGGGCGATGGAGATGCCGGTGAACCAGTCGCGCGGGCCCGGCGCGCCGGGCGCGGACATGCTCGCCGAATGCCGCAGCGCGAAGGTGAT
Organism: uncultured Gemmatimonadales bacterium; assembly: GCA_963729955.1. Lineage (GTDB taxonomy): Bacteria > Gemmatimonadota > Gemmatimonadetes > Gemmatimonadales > JACORV01 > Fen-1245. The sequence continues at coordinate 48,285 of CAVSQA010000026.1, read as the reverse complement.
CGGCTGGGAACGCGTCACCGTCCCCGGCGGCACCTTCCGGGCGCTGCACATCCAGAACGCGGACGGCAAGTCCGACACCTGGGTGGATCCCGACCTGCCGCTGGCCCTGGTCAAGAGCACGTCGGCCGCGGGCGATCAGGCGTCGCGCGACATGGTGCTGGTGGGTCACGGGACGGGGGCGAGATCCCAGATCACCGAGACCCCGCAGCCGTACGATCCCAGGCTCTTCATGCAGATGCTCACCGGTGGGCGGGTGCCGCACCGGTAGGACGCCGTGAGGTCGCGGGGTGCCGCGTGCCCGGAGGGGAGCGGCGCCCCGCCGAGAGTTGAGCGGAATCCACTGCCACGCCGGAGAGTGCCCGATGTTGCGCCGCATCGCCGCCGCATCCGCCCTTGTGCTATGTGCCGTGTCGGGCGCCCGTGCCCAGGATCTCGCCACGTTGTGCCGGCAGGTGATGCACCCGCCCGTCGGCGCCTGGTCCCAGTACAACATGGTGGGCGGCAGGGCCGGCGGCGCCACGATGCGCATGTCCGTCGTCGGCACGGAGACCCGCGGCGACAGCTCGTTCCTGTGGCTGGAGCTGGCGGTGCGCGGCGTGCGCCTGGGCCTGCCCGACAGCTCCGCCGACACGGTCTCCATCGTCAACCAGCTGCTGGTCGCCGGGTTCGGGCCGGCGATGAGCGAGCCGCGCGAGCACATCATGAAGTTCGGCAGTGCGCCCGCGATGACGATGCCGGTGGGCCAGGGGCACGGCGCCGATGCGCCCGGCTCCACGACGATGCAGGACTGCACCGACGGCAAGGTGCTCGGGTGGGAGAGCGTGACCGTGCCGGCCGGCACCTTCCGGGCGGTGCACGTGCAGAACGCCGAGGGGAAGGCGGACGCCTGGGTCGTGCCGGACCTGCCGTTCGGGCTCGTGAAGGCGGCGACCAGCGGCGAGGAGGGCGACTCGGGGCTGATGGTGCTGTGCGGGCACGGGATGGACGCGCGGTCCCAGATCACCGAGACCCCGCGGCCGTACGACCCGCAGCTCCTGATGCAGCTGATGATGGGCGGGGTGAAGCACCAGTAGGTGCCGAGCGCGCGGCGTCCGAACCGGGGCGAGGCGTCGGCCCTGGCGGCCGGCTCGGGCTCCGGCGGACGACGTAGATCAGCGTCAGGAGATAGGCCGCGCGGCCGGCCCCCCGGTCAGCGGATCGGCCGTCCCGCGACGAAGTCGTAGAGCGTGATCTCGCGCAGCCGGTAATACGCGAGCCAGTAGTCGCGCAGCCCGCCCACGAACTGCACCAGGGCCGCGTCCTTCTCCTGCTGGGCGATGTACAGGTTGTCGATCGTGATCTTGCCGATCACGTAGCGGTTGTAGGCCACCTCGAACCGCTTCCCGGCCACGCTGTCGGCCACGGTGAGCAGGGCGACGTTGCGCCGCGCCTGAGACAGGTTCAACGCCGCGAACTTCGCGTCGAGCGTGAGCTGCTCGAGGGTGAGCGCCGACTGGTCCGTGATGCGCTCGCGATCGGCCTCGGCCGCCTTCACGCCGGCGCCGTGCGCGCCCCACTGCCACAGGGGGAGCTGCACGGCCAGCGTGAACGTCCGCGCCTCGAGCAGGTTCTGGTAGGCGAGGTGCATGCTCGACGCGGTCGCGTTGTAGCCGTAGCTGGCCTCGACCGTGGCGCCGATGCCGTCGGCGAGCTGCGCCTCGGTGACCCGGCGGCGGGCCTGCACGTCGGCCAGCGCCGCGTCGCTCACCGCCACCGCGTTGCGCATCGCCTCGGCCACCGCGCGCACGGTGTCGGGCTCCAGGTCCGGCACGGCCGGCGTGACCGCCACGTCGAGCGGCCGGTCGGCCGGCAGGCCCAGCGCCAGGCGCAGCTCGGCGGTGGCGCGCTCGTACTCGAGCCGCGCCGCGTCGAGCGAGGTGCGCGCGCGGAGCAGCGCGAGCTGGCTCTGCAGCAGGTCGTTCTCGCCGATCCGCCCCACCTGGAAGCGGCCGGTGTTGAGCCGGTAGAGCGTGTCGTTCACGGCCGCGTTGGTCACCGCGTTGGCCAGCGCCGTGCGGGCCGCGTAGGTGGCGAAGAACAGGCCGGTGGTCTGCACCGCCACGTCCTCCATCGCCTGGCGATAGGTGCGCTCCTCCTCGTCGACCAGGACGTCCTGCTCGCGGCGGTCCCAGTTGGCCACGTTGGGGCGGAAGATGTCCTGCCGCAGCCCGACGGTGACCGGCGTGGACGACCAGGTCTGCAGGGTGCCCTGGCCGCTCACGGTGAGTCGAGTGAGCGACGAGGACACGAACAGGTTGCCGCCCGTGAGCGGCAGGGTCTGCGAGAGCTGCAGCGAGAGCGACGCCGTGGTCTGCGCCTGCGGCTGGAACAGGGTCACGGCGTTGCCCGTCGCGGTGTCCAGCTGGAGCAGCTGCACGATGGAGCGGTTGTAGCTGGGCACGGTACCGCTCAACGACAGCTGCGGGAGCAGCCGCGCCCGGAAGGCGCGGTCGCGGTGGCGGGCGGCTTCGTGTGCGGCCCGTGCGGCGCGTGCCTGGTGGCCGTGCTCCTGGGCCCGGGTGATGGCCGCCTCGAGCGTCAGCGGCTCCTGGTCGCCGGACGACAGGGCGGCGGGCGGCGCGGCCGGTAACGGCGCAGCGGGCGGCAGCTGCCGCTGGCGGAGCCGGGGCGGGTGCTTGACCGGCGGGCGGCACGGCGGCGGGCACCTGGGCGCCGAGCGGCGCGGCGGCGGCCAGCAGCAGAGCCGCGACCCCGGTCACGAACGAGCGGCGGGACGCGTGCGGCATGGGCATCACTCGTAGCGGAGGCAGACGACCGGATCCTGACGGGCGGCGCGGTAGGCGGGCACGATCCCGAACGCCAGGCCCACGGTGATGGAGACCCCGAAGGCGAGCACCACCGACACCAGGGTCACGATCGTCTGGATGCCGGCGAAGCGCTGGATGCCGGCGCTGAGCCCGGCGCCCACGAGGATGCCCGCGACGCCGCCGGCCACGCTGATCAGCACCGCCTCGCTGAGGAACTGGAACAGCACGTCCCTGCGGGTGGCGCCCACCGCGCGCCGCACGCCGATCTCGCGGATGCGCTCCAGCACCGAGGCGAGCATGATGTTCATGATGCCGATCCCGCCGACCAGCAGCGAGATCGACGCGATGGCGCCGAGCACCACGTTGAAGATGGTCTTGGTCCGCTGCTCCTGGCGGAGCAGCAGCTCCGGCACGGTGATCTCGAAGTCCACCACCGTGTTGTGCCGGCGCGTCAGCATCCGCTGCGCGATCTCGGCCACGACCGGCACCAGCTTGGCGTCGTTCACCCGCACGATGATCCGGTCGAGCTGGTTGTGGTTGAGCCGCTCCTGCCGCTGCTCGGCGCTCTCGGTGTCGGCGCTGTCGGGCGTGGCGCCGCCGGCGCTGGCGGCCTGTTCCATGTCGCGCTGGGTCAGCTCGGCGCGGTTCCGGAACCGGAGCAGCATCGTGTGCACCGGGACGTACACGTCCATGCTGGCGTCGCGGATGCCGAGCCGCTGCGTCGTGGCGCCGCTCACCCGGCGGTCGGCCAGCACGCCGACCACGGTCACCCAGATCTGGCCCACCTTGAGCGGCCGGCCGAGCGGCGTCCTCGGTGGTGAAGAACCGCGAGCGCACCCCGCTGCCGATGATGGCGACCGGCAGGCCCTGCTCCACCTGGAGCGGGCTGAACCACCGGCCGGCGGCGAGGGTGAGATTGGTCAGGCGGAAGTAGCTCGTGTCCACGCCGACGACTTTCCCGGACCGGCTCCGCCCCTCGCGCGTGATGGAGCTGTTGACCACGATCTCGGCCGCTGCGGCCTCGACCGCGGGGATGTCGCGCGGAATGGCCTCCGCGTCGGCGTAGGTGAGGCCCGGCGACCACTTCCTGACCTGCCTCGCGTCCTGCGCCTCGACGGGGCCCTCGTTCTGCTCGACCAGGGGCGTGATCACGACGTTGTTGGAGCCCAGGAGCCGCATCTGGTCCAGGATCTCGCGCTCGGCGCCGCTGCCGATGGCCAGCATCGCGATGACCGAGGCGACGCCGAACAGGATGCCGAGCGAGGTGAGCGCGGCGCGCAGCCGGTTGTGGCCGACGGCCACGACGGCCGTGCGGGCGCTGAAGGCGATGTGGCCCGCGACGTCGGCGCGGAGCCTGGCGAGCGTGTCGCGATCGAGCCGCACGGTCAGCGCCGCCCGGTCGGAGGGTCCCCTCGGGAGGGCCGCGGAGCGCTCGGCCCGGCCGTGTCGCGGCGGCCGACGCCGCGCGGCGGTGGGTGCGGCCGGCAGCCGCACCAGCGTGAGGCGGTCGGGGTTGGCGGGCGGCGACATCAGCACGCGGTCGCCCGTGGCGAGGCCGCGCGCGACGATCACGTCGTGGTCGTTCATCGCGCCGCTCGCGATCTCCTGCCTGACTACCCGGCCGCCCGACTGGCGGTAGGCGAACGTGACGCCGCTCTCGCTGTACATCGCCTCCAGCGGGATGGACAACGCGTCGGGCACGCGCAGCGTCTCGATCGCGTTGCCGGTCGTCATCCCCGGACGCAGCGTCGTGTCCGACTGGTTGACGGTGATCTGCACCTCGAACACCTTGGCGTCGGTGTTGGGGCGCTGCTCGCCCACGTTGGCGACGCTCGCCACGGTGCCGGTGAGCCGCTTGCCGGGATCGGCGTCGAGGGTGAGCGCGACCGGCTGGCCGACCGCGACCCGGCGGACGTCGATCTCGTTCACGTAGGTGACCGACTCCATGTGGGTGAGGTCGGGCAGCGTGGCCACCCCGGGATCCCAGTAACTCACCTGCGAGCCCGCGGTGCGCTTCTTCCCGTTCCATTCCTTGACGTAGATGACCATCCCGGGCGAGGGCGCCCGGATGGTGAACCCCGCCAGCACGTCCTGCACGACCTTCAGCATGCTGCGCTGCCGCTCCACGTCCGCGCCCACTTCCCGCATCTTGGCCTGCGCCTGCTCGGTCCGGGTCTGGAGGTCGCTGCGGGCCTGCGCCAGCGCGCGCTCGGCGCGCTCGAGGTCGATCTCGGTCTGGCGCTGCACCGTCGGCGCCTCGTAGACCGCCTGCTCCTTGGCGAGCCGCTTGGTCTCGAGGTCCAGCTCCAGCGTGCGGATGGCCTCGCGCGCGGTCGAGAGCGTCAGCGTCGAATCGAGCATCGCCTGCTCCTGCTGCGCCTCCGCCTTCTGGAGATCCAGGGTCACCTGCGTCAGGCGTGAGGCCAGGGCGGAGCGGTCGAGCTCCGCCACCACGTCACCCGGCTTCACCACCGTGCCCTCGGGCACGAGGGAGGAGATCCGCATCTGGTAGGCCTGCGCCTGCATCGCGTTGGCCGGGACGTTGATCTGCACGAACTCCTTGGCCCGGAGTTCGCCGGACGTGGTGACCGTGACGCTGAACGGACCGCGCGCGACCGTCGCCACGACCGAGCGGTCGGCCGGCGCGGAGGGGTGGGCGAGGCGCCAGACGCCCAGCGCGAGCACCACGCCGCCCGCGACCACGTACCAGCGCTTGCGGAGAAAACGCATCGGCCCCCCTACCTGAGTGCCCAGCAGAAGCTGTCGCTGCACCGGGGGCCACCATACCGCGCGGGCGTTAGGCGCGCGTTAGGCCGGCGTTAGGCGAACCGGTCGCCGGTACCTCCGCCCGGTCCTCGGGTGGCGGCGCGCACGCCCCGAGGCCGTGGCGCCGTGAGGTGATTCCCTACTTGCCAAGTCGGAATTGAGGCGGCACTCTTGTCGGCGTGACCCCCGACTCCACCCGCGCCGTCGAGTTGCGGCTTCGCGCCGCCGTCGAATCGTCGCCCAGCGGCCTGCTGATGACGGACGCCCAGGGCAACATCGTGCTGGTGAACCGCGAGGTGGAGCGGCTGTTCGGCTACGCGCGTGAGGAGCTGCTCGGGCGGCCGGTCGAGATGGTGATCCCCGTTCGATTTCGCACCGGGCACACGGGCTTCCGCGGCGGGTTCATGGCGGACCCGCGGGTGCGCGCGATGGGGGCGGGACGCGACCTGTACGGGCTGCGGCAAGGATCGCACCGAGGTGCCGATCGAGATCGGCCTGACGCCGGTGGCGACCGAGGAGGGGATGTTCGTCCTCGCTTCGATCGTGGACATCAGCGCGCGCAAGAAGGCCGAGGACGAGCGACGCCATCTGGAGGAGGAGCTGCGGCAGGCGCAGAAGCTGGAGGCCGTGGGCACCCTGGCCGGCGGGATCGCGCACGACTTCAACAACATCCTGTTCGCCATCACCGGATACGCGGAGCTGATCGGCAAGGACACGCGCTCGCGGGAGTCGCTGGACGAAGACCTGGCGGAGCTGATGAAGGCGGCCCGGCGGGGCAAGGAGCTGGTGGAGCGGATCCTCGTCTTCAGCCGGCGCCAGCCGTCGGAGCGGCGGCCGCTGGAGATCGGGCCGACGGTGGCGGAGGCGGCGAAGCTGCTGCGCGCGACGTTGCCGCCGTCGATCGAGCTCAAGGTCCACGTGCACGCGCAGACGCCGCGGGTGCTGGGCGACGCCACCTCCATCCACCAGATCCTGATGAATCTCGGCACCAACGGCGCCCAGGCGATGCCGGGTGGTGGCGCGCTCGAGGTGTCCGTCGAACCGCAGTACCTGCGCGACCACGTGGTGCGGTCGCACCCGGGACTGCACGAGGGGTGGTACGCCGTGCTCGTCGTGCGCGATCACGGGGCCGGGATCGACCCGGCGGTGCGGGATCGCGTGTTCGAGCCGTTCTTCACCACCAAGCCCAAGGGCTCCGGGCACCGGCCTCGGCCTCTCCATCGTGCATACCATCATGCGCACGCACGAGGGGGCGATCGATCTGGACAGCGAGCCCGGGCGCGGCACCACCGTCTCGTGCTTCTTCCCGGCGCTCGTCGCCCCGGCTGCGGCGGAGCGGCCGGACGAGGAGGAGGCGCCGCCGGGCCACGGCGAGCGGATCCTGCTGGTGGAAGACGAGCCGACGCTGGCCAAGATGAGCGAGCGGCGGCTCGCGGCGATGAACTACCGGGTGACGATCGACACCGACGCGCCGCGCGCGTTGGAGACCTTCCGCGCCCGGCCCGGCGACTTCGACCTGGTAATCTCCGACTACCTCATGCCGCGCATGGTAGGTCTCGACTTCGCCCGCGCGGTGCACAACATCCGCCCCGACCTGCCGATCATCCTGCTGACGGGCTACATCGAGGAGCTGCCCGACGAGACCATCCGCGCCGCCGGCGTGCGGCGGCTGGTCACCAAGCCCGCCACCATCCAGGAGCTGGGCCGGGCGGTGCACGAGGTGCTGGCCGGCGCGCGCGTCGGCTCCGCGTGAGCGGGGCAGCTCCCGCCGCTCGGCGCGGACCCCGTGCGCCGGCGGTCCGGGGGGTGACGCGTGACGGACCTCAGGCTCTTGCCGCGTCCCCGTTTCGGGTGCACCGTATGGGTGTCGCGGTCGCTACTGCCGTGGAGCGAAGCATGACTTCGGCTGTCCCCTCCCCAGCCTGCCCCAGCTGCGGGGCCACGAACGTCCAGTTCGTTCCGGTCCGGCGCACGAGCGTGTCCGAGGCGCTGGTGGCGGAGTACTTCCGGGCCACCCCCGGGAGCCCCCAGAACGCGGACACCATTCAACAGGGCGTGTGCGGCCGGTGCGGCTGCCGCTGGACTCCCCGCACCACGGAGGAGCGCCATCTGCGGGCGCTGTCCGGTCAGCTGGGTCCCGAGGCGATGCGCGCGGCCAAGGCGGAGGAGGCGGCCGCGAAAGCGAAGGCGCGCAAGTGGACCACGCTCCCCAAGGGGATTCCGAAACGCACCGTCGCCATCGCCGTGGTGATGGTGATCGTCATCCTGCTCGCGCTGTTCACCTAGGGCGGGCGGCGCCGCCCGCGCGCCGGGACGAAACCGGATCCGGGCCCGCCTCGCGATTCAGCAGATCGGCGTAGGCTTCCGCGACGAGTGCCTCCTCGGCGATGCCGAAGCGGGCCATCAGCCGCCGCGTCTCGTCGACTCCCGCGTCCAGCGGCTCGCCGGGCTCCAGCTCGACCTCCAGCTCGAGAAAGTCGCCGAGGCCTCGAACCTCGTCGAGGTGGATCCGCGTGCGCCCGATGTGGTAGACCAGCCGGTGCTTGCTGACCTCGCCGCACACGCCGAGCGCGGAGGCGAGCAGCGAGCGAAGTGCGGTCGCGTCCGGCACGGCGATGCGCTCGAAGCGCGATTCCCGCGGGCCGGCCCGGTCGGAGCGCTGATAGTGGATCAGCTCCGCCTGCCCGCCGGACCGCTCGCGGAGCTTGAGGCGGCCGCTGGCGACCCGGAAGAAGGTGTCGGTCTGCGCCAGGGCCTCCGGCGGTCCGTCGGCGGCGGCTTCGACCAGGCGACGGGTGGCCGCCGGGTCGGTCAGGCGTGCCTTGATCTCGACGTTGCGCGCCATCGGGGAGATCAGGCCCGCGTGAGGGCGTCGATCTTGAGCACGGTGTTCCAGTTCCGCGCCGTGCTGCGGGTGCCGAGATGCTTCTCGATGACGGCGGTGGTGAGGCGGGAGCGGCCGATGCCGTCCGGATACACGATGTAGGCGTGCGCGCCGTCCGCGCGCACGGTCTCACGACCCGTGATCGCGGCCTGGAGCGCCTGCACGGCCTTCGCGCCGGGCGCGTCCTTGAGGAACTGCACGACGAGGTGCGCCGGATCGCGCTCGGCTTGCGTAGGGAAGGGATTGTGCGCGACGACGGCCCTCCACTCCGCCGCGGTGCGCACGAAGAAGGCCGTCTCCAGCGCCAGCCGCTTCGCCGCCTCGCTCTCCAGCCACCGCTCGAGCTCGGCGCCCGTCCTGGTCCCGCCTCGAAAGACGAGGTTGCCGCTCTGGAGCAGCGACCGCGCGTCGGCGAAGCCCAGCCGGGTGAGGAAGTCCCGCAGGTCCGCCATTGCGACCTGCTGGTGGCCGGCGACGTTGACGGCCCGGAGAAGGGCCACGTGGACCGCCGGGCCCGCGGGAGCGGCCGCGTGACGAGCCTTCAACCTGTCTCGCTCCTCGAAGGGTCACGAAAACAGTAGCTCGGAAGCCGGGCTCGCCGCCACACTCCCGAGTCCGTCGTTGACGACGGCGGACGTGCGCCGTATGGTTGCGCCACCATGAGCAAGCTCGGCAGTTCGGCGCTCCTGGCGGCGGCCCTCGCCCTCGGCCTGGCGGCGGGGCCCCCCGGTCCCGGCGCGCGCTCCTCCGGTCAGCCATCGCAGCCGCCACGGGGGCGAGGCGCCGCATCTCAGGACCGTGGCGGCGCCTACGCCACCGGGCGCTACCGCGATCTCTTCGTCGAGGCCGGCCACTCGCGGGCGGAGGTGGCGGCGAGGATCGAAGCCGCCTTCCAGCAGCTGTTCCACGGCGATTCCGCGACCCAGGCGGTGTACTATGCCGCCGGGGCGAACCGGAACGGACCGCTCGCCTACCTGACCGACATCAACAACCGCGACGTGCGCTCCGAGGGCATGTCGTACGGCATGATGATCGCGGTGCAGCTCGACAAGAAGGCCGAGTTCGACGCGCTGTGGAACTGGTCGAAGACGTACATGTACCACGACGACCCGGCCCATCCGAGCTACGGCTTCTTCTCGTGGTCGCTGCAGGACCGACGGCACGCCGAACAGCGAGTCGCCCGCGCCCGACGGCGAGGAGTACTACGCCATGGCGCTGTACTTCGCGTCGGCGCGCTGGGGCGACGGGCACGGGCATCTACGACTACCGTGCCGCCGCCGACCGGCTGCTCTCGGACATGAAGAACCGCCGGTTGATCTCCGGGCCGGAGCGCGGGGGGAGGACCGAGACGGAGTGGCGCGGAGTTCCATCCCGTCTTCAAGATGGTCCGCTTCACCCCGGACACCGCGCGTCCCGACCACACCGATCCCTCCTACCACCTCCCCGCGTTCTACGAGCTGTGGGCGCGATGGGGTCCGGCCGCCGACCGGCCCTTCTGGGCCGACGTGGCGCGCACCAGCCGCGACTTCTTCCAGAAGACCACCCATCCGACCACCGGCCTCGCGCCCGATTACGCCAACTTCGACGGCACGCCGGTGCGTGCGGAGCTTCAACCAGCGGGCCGCCAACTTCGGGCCCGATGCGTGGCGGACCGCGGCGAACTGGTCGGTGGACTGGTCGTGGTGGGCGGCGGATCCGCGCGAGCGGGAGCTGAGCGACCGGCTCCAGGCCTTCTTCGCGTCGCAGGGCATGGACACCTACGGCAACCGGTTCACGCTCGACGGCACCCGGCTCAGCGACGCGCACTCGACCGCGCTGGTCGCGACGAACGCCGTGGCGAGCCTGGCCGCGACGAACCCGCGCGCGGCGCAGTTCGTCGCGGCCCTCTGGAAGCGCGGCCATTCCGTCGGGCCAGTACCGCTACTACGACGGCCTGTGGTACCTGATGGGATTGATGCACTGCGGCGGCGCGTTCCGCATCTGGACCCCGGCGTGGGCCGGCAGCCGCTGAACCGGGAGGCGCCGCGCGGGTGCGGCGGCCGGCTCGCGAGAGCGTGGCGATGAGGAGAGCGGCAACCATGCAGGTGGCGCGGATCCACGGCGCGGGGGACCTGCGCCTGCACGAGGAGCCGGTGCCCGACCCGGGCCCGGGCGAGGCGCTGGTGCGGGTGACGGCGGTCGGCGTGTGCGGCTCCGACGTGCACTGGTACCAGGAGGGGCACATCGGTGGCGACCGGATCGTCACCCCGCTGGTGCTGGGCCACGAATGCGCCGGGGTCATCGAGAGCGGCGAGCGGCGCGGACAGCGCGTCGCCATCGACCCCGCGCAGACCTGCGGACGGTGCGAGTACTGCGAGCAGGGCAACGTCAACCTCTGCTCGGCGCTGCGGTTCGCCGGCCACGCCCCGCAGGACGGCGCGATGCGACCGTACATCGCGTGGCCCGAGCACTGCCTCGTCCCGCTCCCCGACGCGGTGAGCGACGTCGAAGGCGCGATGCTCGAGCCCCTGGGCGTCGCGCTCTACTCGGTGGACCTCGGGGACCTGAAGCCGGGGATGAGCGTGGGCGTCTTCGGGTGCGGGACCATCGGCCTGTCGGTGCTCCAGATTGCGCGGGCGACCGGCGCGACGCGCCTGTTCGCCACCGACCTCGCCGCCGTGCCGCACCGCCTGGCGGCCGCGCGGGCGATCGGGGCCGCCGCGTTCGCAGCCGGCGCGGGGGCCGAAGTGGACGCGATCCTCGAAGCCACGGGCGGGCGCGGGGTGGACGTGGCGTTCGACGCGTCCGGCGACCCCGGGGCGGTCGAGGCCGCCGTCGCCGCCGTGAAGCCGGGGGGGCGTGCGATCCTGATCGGCATCCCGTGCGAAGACCGCACCGCGTTCACCGCGTCCACCGCGCGGCGCAAGGACCTGACGGTCCGGGTCGTGCACCGGATGAAGCACACCTATCCCCGCACCCTCGCGCTGGTGCAGAGCGGCCGCGTGGACGTCCGCTCGCAGGTGACCCACCGCTTCCCCCTGGCCGACGTGGCCCGGGCCTTCGCCGTGGCTGGGCGGCGCGAGGGCATCAAGGTGGTCATCGACTGCTGACGGCGGCCCCCGCCGCCCCGCCCGGCCGGCGGAAAACCGTAGGTTCTTCGCGGGATTCCGGGGTTGCGCTCCACGCCTCCGTGCAGGAAGTTGTAGACGTCTTGTGACTTGATCACTCCGCGCGCGGCACCCGGAAGCGAGCGCCGCGTGGCGGGGCGAATTCCCTCCCTCCATCGTGGCGAGCGAGACATGAAACTGCACGGGATACCGGTCGCCTCACTCACTGCTCTGGCTCTGCTCGCCGTGGTGACGAGCGGCGCCAGCGCCCAGAACGCGCCCTGGAGCGCGCCGCTGCGCGGCTCGTGGGTCCAGACGGGACCTGCGGCCGCCGGTGACGTCGTGCTGGCGAGCGGCGCGGGCGGTGCCGAGATCGTGGTCGGCCCGGACGAACCTCTCAACGTGCGCCAGGCGGCGACGTTCCTGGCCGGCGACATCGCGCGGATCAGCGGCTACCAGCCGCCCATCGTGCAGGCGTCCAGCGGCGCCGACCGGGTCAGCATCCGGTTGGTCACGCTGGGGATGGGGCAGCTCCCGAGGGACGTGGACACCCGCGGGATGCAGGGCCAGTGGGAGGCCTATCGCGTCGTCACGACGCCGAAGACCGTCTGGCTGGTCGGGTCGAATCCGCGCGGCACGGCGTTCGCGTCGTACACGCTGTCGGAGCGCCTCGGGATCGACCCGCTGTACCTGTGGGACGGATATCAGGCAGAGCACCACGATCCGCTGGTGTTGAAGGCCACGCGCTTCGTGCAGGGGCCGCCCACGTTCAAGTGGCGCGGCTTCTTCCACGACGACGAGGACATTCTGCCGCGGCCGTTCGACGCGCGCGGCTACCCGGACCAGCTCGGCGACGTGCCGCTCGACTGGTACAAGAAGTACTTCGAGACGGCGCTGCGGCTGCGGATGAACATGGTGGCCCCGTACACCCGGGTGCACCGCCGCTACGAGGTCCAGGAGCTGGGCAGCGACTGGGGCCTCGCCTACACCTCGCACCACTACGACATCCTCGTTTCCAACCCGTTCGGCCTGACCCGCTTCAACCTGGCGGCCGAGCGCGGCGTGCGGCCGGAGTACGACTGGTTCAACAACAAGCAGGGGATGCTCACCTTCTGGCGCGGCGGCGTGATGGAGAACCGCCACCTCGACGTCATCTGGCCCGTCGGGATGCGCAACACCGAAGATCGTGGCTACGTCTGGCCGCAGGGCACGACGGACGAGGACAAGGCCCGGGTCTTCCACGAGGTGATCACCGACCAGGTGAACATGGTGAAGGCGCTGCTCCCGCCCGGGAAGACGCCGCTGTTCCACTTCACGATGTACACGGAGATGCTGCCGGCCTACGAGCAGCATCCGGAGACCTTCGACCTGCCCTCCGACGTGATCATCGTCTGGCCCGACGACAACGACGGCCACATGCGCGGCCTGCCGAAGACGCTGGGGCAGGTGGAAGCACGGCGTCTACTACCACCTCGCCTACCTGGGCGGGAACCTCAGCAAGCAGAACGTCAGCACCGTGCGCCCCCTCGACCATCGCCAGCGAGTTCCAGAAGATCGTGCAGGCGGGCGCCACCGAGTACATGCTGGTCAACATGTCGGAGGTGCGCGAGTACGTGATGGGCGCGCGGATGATCGCCGACATCACCTGGAACGCCCCGGGCGCCTTCGCCACGCCCGACGCCGCCGGCCGCTACATCTCCTGGTTCTCGCACGAGTATTTCGGCGCCGGCGCGGCCGCCGCGGCGGCGACCTACGACCGGTATTTCACCCTGCTCGACCGGCCGGACCGGTTGTGGACCGCGTCCAACGCGCTCCAGACCCTGGTGGCCCGGCTGCACGACCGGGTGCTCGGCCGTCCCTCCTCCGCCCCGCCGGCCGACGCGAGGTTGGCGATGTTCCGCGGCATGCCGCTCGACAGCGCGCTGCCGCTCTTGAGGACCCGCGCGCCCGAGCTCGACAGCGCGCTGGCGATGGAGGCGCGGGCGGAAACGCAGATGACACCCGACCAGGCCCAGTACCTCCACGAGAACGTGGCGCTCGGCCTGCTCATCGACGACCGCCAGACCCACGCGGCCCTCAGTCTGGCCGACGCCCTCGAGGCTCCGGACACGACGCGGATGTGGCAGCTCGCCTGGCAGGCCAAGGCGCCGCTGGAGAACCTCGAAGACGAGCTGCTGTGGGCCGAGCATCCGCCCTTCGACCGCTGGTACCACGAGACCTGGATCCGCAGCGCGTTCTCGCCCAACAACCCGCACCGTCCGTACGTGGAGCTGCGTGCGTTCCTGGCGAGCCACGGGCGCGAGATCCTGGAGCCGCCGCCGTTCTTCTTCCGGCCGCCGCCGGGCATGACGGGGCAGCCGGGAGTGACGCCGCCGCCGGCTCAGCCGCCCACGCCCCCGACGGCGGTGCCGACTCAGGAGGCCCCGGCGCCTGCGCCGCCGCCGGCCCGGCCGCCGCGGTAGTCGTCGTGCAGTGAAAGCCCGCCGCAGGGCGACCTCTCCGGTCGTCCTGCGGCGGTCGCACCGCGAGCGCAGATGCGGGGAGCCCGGTCGCTTGCGCCCGGCCAGACGGAGCGGAATATTGGCATTGGGGTAGGAGATCTCGTCACCGCTTGCCCGAGGCGCTCATGCGCTCTGCCCTGATTCGCCCGGCCATGCTGCTAGTGCTCGCGTCCGCCATTTCAGCCTGTGCGGCGCGCCCCTCGTCCAGACTCGCCCCGGCCGCCCGTCGCGACGTGCTCACCCAGCAGGACCTGTCCCAGCGGCGGTTTCACCACCGCCCTGGATGCGATCCAGGCGCTTCGCGGCAACTGGCTGGAAACGCACGGGACGAACAGTTTCTTCTCGCCCACCACGATCAAGGTGTACCTGGACGACGCGCAGGTGGGTGGCGTGGATGAGCTCAGCTCGATTGCCATCTCGGAGGTGGTCTACATCCGCCACTACGACGGGATCGCAGCCACGGCGCGGTGGGGGCTCGACCACGGCGCGGGAGCCATCTACGTCTCGACCCACCCGGGGTTGCAGCCTATCTGACGTCGTGGCCGGCCGCGCGCGCGGGCGCGCGGCCGGGCGTGCTGATCGTCAAGGCCCGGGGTGGTACGCGTACATCCCGAGCATCGTCCCGACGAACCCTCCGGCCACTCTGGTGCTCAGGATCGTGCCGTCCGCGTCGCCCTTCAGCAGCACCCAGGCGTCCGGGCGGTACGCGTAGGAGAAGTCGTAGCTCCCGCCGCGCGCGCGAATCCGCAGGTACAGGGTCGAGTCGGGTGAAGCGGTCGAGGGGCGTCGAGGCGACGACCACCGTGGTCGCCGAGTCGTGTGGCCCCGAGCGCCGCTCCAGCTCGATGACCGGCCGTGCCGTCGCCCAGCGTCACGCCCAGGAAGTAGAACGCGTCGCTGCCCTGGAAGGCGACGATCCCGGCCTTGTCGCCGGGCACGAGCGGCCGGTAGCGCATCGCCGCCGTCGCGGTCGCCCAGGCGTGCTGCTGGCGCCGCGCGACGAACGACGGCTGTCCGAGTCCTCTCGAGCGGCGACGGGCCGCGCGCCGAGTGTCAGCCAGCCCGGGATGCGAGGTCGTCTCGGCGACCACGGCTCGCGGACGGTGCGCAGGAAGGTCCAGGTCGGGCCGAGCAGCGGCGCGTCGAAGTCGTCGCGGTCCGAGAAGTTGCCGCTCAGCGGCGGATACCGCGTCCGGGTCGGGCGGCAGGTCGGGCGCGCGCACCACGTACGGCACGGTCTCGTTCCCGGAGAGGATGACCGGCCACCCGTCCTGCCACCGCACCGGCAGCAGGAAGGTCTCGCGACCGGTGTTGAAGGTGTAGTCCTCGTACGGCCGCGTGCCGAGGAAGACCGCCCACCACTCGCCGCTCTGCGTCTCGACGAAGTCCGCGTGCCCGGTGGTCCAGACCGGGAAGGGCCGCGCCGGATCGAGCTGCCGCTGGGTGAGGATCGGCTCGACGGGTCCGGGCTCGTACGGCCCGAACACGGCGCGGCTGCGGAACACCACCTCCGAATGCTGCTCGGCGGTGCCGCCTTCCGCGCAGATCAGGTAGTACCAGCCGTCCTTCTTGAAGACGTGCGGCGCCTCGATCCAGATGGGGTGCTGCGACGAGATCCACGCCGCCGTTGACGATCATCCGGTGCGGGCCGATCAGCCGCTGCGCCGTGGTGTCGTACTCCTGGATCCAGATCGCACGGTGGCCCTGGCCGTAGAGCTGCGGGCCCTCCGGCAGCCCGTTGTGGACGATGTAGACCCTGCCGTCGTCGTCGAAGAAGAGTGACGGGTCGATGCCGTCGAAGCCGCAGCCACACGGGATCGGACCACGGCCCCGCGGGATCGGTCGTCGTGACCAGGAAGTTGCCCCCGCGGTCCACCAGCGTCGTGATCATCCACAGCTTGCCGGGCCGGCAGGAGAGGCTCGGCGCGAAGATCCCGCGCGAGACGCCGGCGCTGTCGAGGTCGAGCTGCGACGGGCGGTCGAGGATCGAGCCGATCTGGTGCCAGTGCGACCAGGTCGCGGCTGGTGAACAGGGGAACGCCCGGGTAGTAGGCGAAGCTCGACGTCGCGAGGTAGTAGTCGTCACCCTGGCGGCAGATGGTTGGATCGGGGTAGAAGCCGGCGAGAATCGGGTTCAGGTACTCGCCGGGTCCCGCGTGCATCACGCGGTAGACGGAGTCCTGGCCCTCGTAGCTGAACCAGTCGAAGCGCGCTTCGGCGCGCGGGGCGGGGGAGAGGGCCGGCGGCTGGGCGCCGGGGCTGCAGGCCCCGGCAGCCAACGCCAGGAGGGCGCCCGCCAGGGGCACGAGCGATCGGTTCATGGCAGCTCCAGGTGGGCGAAAGGCTCGAGCGCGCGGCTAGGGCCGGCGGAAGCTCTCCGGCGGGCCGAGATAGCTCGGAGGCAGGTCGCCCCGGGCGACGACCAGCTTCTGCAGGACGACGCCGGGGTCCACCATCCAGAATCGGAGCACGTGCTCACCCGGCCCCGCCACCCGGTGCCGGGTGACCGACTCGATGGCGTTGTCGCTGACCCACGCTCCCAGGCGTGGAGCGTGGTGTCGGCGGCGAGGTTGGCGATCTGGGGCGGCTCGTCGTCGAACGAGACGGCGTAGCTGAGCCCGGTGGCGTGAAAGTCGAGGGTCGGCGAGAAGGTCGCCCGCACCGTGAGGTCGCCGCCCGCGAACAGGTAGATGCGATACTCGAGCTGCGGGCCGTCCCCGCCCGGCGACCGGCTCAGGGCCGTGACCGGGAACGCGGTCATGCCCGACAGTGTCCGGCCCAGGCCCGGGATCCGCACCCAGTGGATCGGCGGCGCGTCCACGGCGTGCGTGTAGTGCTCGGCCTCGATCGAGACGTACCCGTCGCCCTCGACGAAGCCGCGCACCGCGCTCGGGGCGGGGCTCAGCCGGGTTGCGGACGGCGGCGTGCACCACGACGCGGCGCCCCGCTCCCGTGATGGTGATGTCGGCGCGCCGCGCCGCGGCGCCGACGGGGGGGCGCCGGTTCCAGTCCACGCTCACCCGGAGGCGCTGCGCCTCACGGACGCGGCCCCGGCTCGGCGTGACGACGAGCCACGGCGCGCCGGCGCGGGCCTCGAAGTCGAACGGCTCCCGGCCGCGGTTGAACACCTCGATGTCGTGCGTCCGGTCGCCGTACGGGTCGAACTCGGGCAGCACGGCCTCGCACGAGTCCCCCGGCCACCATCTGGCTCGAGCCCGTCGACGGCCACGCCCATGTCCGCACGGCCGGGCACCGCGATCTCCCGCACCTCGGGCATGACGTTCAGCGGCGGCTCCTGCCAGTAGGTGTAGCCGATGTGCGTCTGGTCCATCATGTGGTGCCACTTCCCGCCGGCCAGCGTGTCGTTGTAGTACGCGGTGATGGCGGCGTCCCGGGCGAACAGCGCCCGCGCCCGCGGCCGCCAGGGCGTTGGTCGCGGCCCGGCCCTTGAGCCGCGTCACGGCGGTTCCGGGCGACGGTGGCGTAGAGATCGTAGAGGTTGCCGAGGGCCAGCACCGGGTGCAGCACCAGCTCGTAGTAGGCGTCGCGGTCGGCGGCCGGCAGCTCCGCGCGGATCCGCGTCCGCGGCCGCGCCGGAGACGGTGGAACTCGCCGGTGACGGTCTCCCACTCGTGGTAGTCGGCGAGTGAGTAGGTCGAGGGCGAGAGCAGCTCGGGCTTGCGGCGGGCGCTGTAGCGGCCGTAGTCCGCCAGCACCGCCGGCGATGGCGGCGGCGTGCTCCGGCCCGAACTGCTGCGCCGCCCAGCTGCCGGGTGTAGTCCGGCAGGTCCGCTCGCCGGTCCAGCGGCCCGGGTCCCAGGCGTAGTCGAGGAAGAACTGGATCGGGAACTCCATGGGCTTGAGGTCGCCGACGTTCACGATCCAGATCCGGTTCACGCCGTAGGCGTAGGCGAGGTGCATCTGCTCCCACACCCTGGGGATCGCGTTGGTGTTGATCCACTTGTAGTTGCGCGGGCCGCCCACGTAGTCGAAGTGGTAGTAGAGCCCGTAGCCCCCGGCCCGTGGCGCCGCGCCCGCCGCCGGCAGCCGCCGGATGTTGCCCCAGTTGTCGTCGGACAAGAGCAGCGTGACGTCGTCGGGGACGCGCATGCCGCGGTCGTAGTAGTCCTGCACCTCCTTGTAGAGCGCCCAGACCTGCGGGGTCTCGGACGCCGGCTTCCCGGTCACCTCGGCGATGATCCGGCGCTGGTCGGCGACGATCTGCTCCAGCAGGCCGATGTTGGCGCTGTCGCTCATCGGCACGTCGCCGTCGCCGCGCATCCCGATGCGTGACGATGCTCTCGTGGGAATCCATGTTGCCGGATGCCCTGCCGCCAGAACGTCGCGCAGCACCGCGGCGTTGGTCTGGTAGTTCCAGGGGCCCGTGCCGTGGCGCCGCCATTCCTCCTGGGCCCGCAGCATCGGCTCGTGGTGCGAGGTGCCCATCACGATGCCGTACTCGTCCGCCAGCGGGGCGTCGAGCGTGTCGTCGTCGTTGAAGGCGTTGCCCCACATCGCCGGCCAGAGGTAGTTCCCCCGCAGCCGCAGGATCAGCTCGAACACCTTCTCGTAGAACCGGTGGTTGAAGCCGCCGAACGTCGCCCGGGCCCAGCCGGAGAGGGCGGGCGCCTCGTCGTTGAGGAAGATGCCGCGGTACTTCACGGCCGGCGGCCCCGCGGCGTGCCGGCCCGGCAGCACGAAGAGCGCCGCGTGCTGGCGCACCGGCACGTCGGCCCACCAGTACCAGGGCGACACGCCGATCTGCGGCCGAGAGATCGTAGATGCCGAAGATCGTGCCGCGCTTGTCGCTGCCGGCGATGACCAGCGCGCGGTCGACGCCGGGCCACGGGCGCTCGACCACCTGGAGCGCGTAGGCTTCCCAGCGGCCCGCGATGCCGGCCGTATCCACCGCGCCCCGGCTCACCAGCCCGTCGACCAGCGGGCTCCGTCCGAGCGTGCCGACCACCACGAGCTCGCCGGCCGGGAGGGCGCCGGTCGAGCGACAGCACCGGGAGGTGCGCGGTCACCCGGCCGACGTCGAGACGGAGGTCGCGCGCGGCGCGGATGACGCCGGGATAGTCCGTGGTGGAGACGACGAGCGGAGCCGACCGTCCGGCGGCCGAGAGCGTGAACCGGCCGGGCCCCGCGGTGAACGCGACGTACGACGGCGCCGGCCCATCGCCCGCGCGCTGCGCGGCCGCCGGGGCGGCCAGCGCGGCGAGCAGCAGCGCCGGGACGGCCGGCGCCGCCCGCCAGGCGCACCGGACGGAGCGCGGCCGGGCGCGGCTCGTCAGGCCAGCCTCCGCAAGACGCGTGGCGGCGCCGCTCAGCCCACGGGATGCCGGGCGGGATCCCACTTCTGCACGGCGTCGAGCACGCTCTGGAGGTGCTTGCGCATCCGCGCCACCGCGAGCGCGCCGTCGCGCTTCTCGAGGGCTTCGAGGATGGCGAGGTGGCCGGCCAGGTCCCGCTCGCGCGACTCGAAGATGAAGAGGATCATGCGCTGCTCCGCCTGGAACATCTCCCGCAGGACGTCCAGCAGCTGGAGGAGCACGGTGTTACCCGACGCGACGGCGATCTGGCGGTGAAACTCCATGTTCAGCTTGTGGAGCGTCGCGTCGTCGTCCAGGTGCTGTCCCGCCCCGGTGAGGAGGCGCCGCATCTCCTTGAGGTGCCGCGCGCCGAGGTGCTCGATCGCTTCCGCGACCGACTGCATCTCCAGGGGCATCCGGCAGCGGATGAGGTCCACGAGGAGCTTGCGCGTGACCACGGGGGCGTACCCCGGGCTGGCGAGCAGCAGCACGCCGTCGTCGCTGCGACTCACGTACACGCCCGACCCGTGCCGGATCTCGACCACGCCGACCGCCTCGAGCTTGGTCAGCGCTTCGCGCACCGTCGGGTGGCCGACCCCGAAGCTCCGGGCCATCTCCATGATCGAAGGGAGGCGGTCGCCACGCCGGTACTCCCCCTGCTGGATCATCTCGCGAATGCGGTTCGCCAACCGGTCCGACAGGCTCTGCTTCGACACCGGCCGCAAGGCCTTCTTCATGATCATGTCGTCTCCCGCGTGCGCCCGACGCACCAGGACATCGTGTCGATGGCCGGGTGCCCGGTTCGCGGTCTGCCGTGCTCCTAGGGCGCCGTCGCGCCGCGGCGGGACACGGCGAGCACCGCGTCGAACGCCGGCTTCGGACGGCCGTCTCGGCCGAACAGGAGAGGATAGTTCGTCCTCCCCGGCACCGGCCAGTTGTTTCTCCACGAGTCCTTGTCCGTGACCCCCCAGAACGTGACCCTCGTTATCTCGCCGCGATGCCGGTAGAACACGCCGAACAGGTCCGCGTAGCGCCGGGCCAGCGCCTGCTGCACGGAGTCCGGGAGGCTGTCGGGGTAGGGGTTCAGCTCGGGCCGCGCGGCGGCGCTGAGGCTGACGTCCGCCCCGGTCTGCCGGACGGCGCGCGGCAGCACGTCCACGTCGAGCTCCGTGATCATCACCTTCACCCCGAGCGCGGCGAACGCCGCGATCGTCGAGTCCTCCTGTTCCACCGACGGCCAGTCCAGGCCGTCGTGTCCCTGGATGCCGATCCCCGCGACCGGCACGCCGGCGGCCTCGAGCCGCCGGATCAGCGCGACGGCGCCCTGCCGCTTGGGCGCGTTCTCGAGCGAGTAGTCGTTGTAGTACAGCTGCGCCGCGGGATCGGCCTCGTGGGCGAACCGGAACGCCAGGGCGAGGTACTCCGGTCCGATGATCGTCAGCCACGGTGACCGCCGCAGCGAGCCGTCGTCGTTCAGCGCCTCGTTCACCACGTCCCAGCCGCCGATCCGGCCACGGTAGCGTCCCACCACCGTGAGGATGTGGTCGCGCATCCGCGCGATCAGCGTGTCGCGTCCGACCGGGTTCCCGCTCGCGTCCTCGAATACCCACCGGGGGACCTGATTGTGCCACACGAGGTTGTGCCCGACGATGAACATCCCGTGGCGTTGCCCGAACGCGACGTACCGGTCCGCCGCCGCGAAGTCGTACACGCCGGGGCGCGGATGGACCGCTTCCCACTTGAGCGCGTTCTCGGGCGAGATCGCATTGAACTGCGCCACGACCAGATCGGCCTCCGCCGTGTCCCGCCCGGAGAACTGGGCGTCGTTGAGCGCGGCGCCCACCAGGAAGGCGCCCTGGTAGGCCGCCTTGAGGGTCGTCGCCGCGGGAACGGGCGCGCGGGCGGCGGCGGGTGCGCCCTCCGGGGCGCGGCGGGGCGCGCAGGCCGCCAGGCCGGCGGCCGCGAGCGCGAGCCGGGCCCGCGCCGCGGCGGTCACGCGGCACCCGGCGCCGGGGCCGGCGCGTACGCCAGGCGGCGCTGCGCCAGCTCCGTGGAGAGCTGGTTCTCGAGCCGCAGGTCGATCTTGTAGAACAGCAGGCACACCACGCAGATCGCGAAGCCCAGGGCGGGGAACCAGCTCATCATCAGCCGGATCCCGTCGAGCGCCTGTCCCGACTGCACCGCGTTGGGCACGTAGCCGTACGCGGCGAGCACGTACCCGCCCAGCGCCCCGCCCACCCCGAGACCCGCCTTGAGGGCGAACACGATCGCGGAGAACACCACGCCCGTCGCCCGGCGGCGGTTCTTCCACTCGGAGAAGTCGGCCACGTCCGCCATCATCGCCCAGAGGAGCGGGATGGTGAAGCCGTAGGCGAACTGGCGCAGCATCTCGGTGCCGATCATCAGCGTGACCGCGGAGGGCGGCAGGAAGGCGAACGCGGCCGTGAACACCACCGTGAACAGGAGCCCGCCGACGAACAGGTTGCGCTTGCCGAAGCGCACGGCGAGGGACTTGGAGAGCACGACGCCGACGATCGTCGCGCCGGTACCGAGGACGTTGAACAGGCTGAACAGGTTTTCCCGGCCCGACGTAGTACTTGAAGTAGTAGAGCACCGTGCCGCCCCGCAGGGCGAGGGTGACGAACAGCACGATGGTGAGCACGAACATCGCGATCCACGGGGGGTTCTTCCCCAGGTCCTTGAAGTCCTGCTTCACCGATGAGCGCTGGTCGGGGGCGGGCGTGATCCGCTCCTTGGTGGTCGCGAAGGTGATGAAGAAGAACACCACCGCGAGCATCGAGAAGATCCCGATCGTGGTCTGGTAGCCGGCCGCGTCGTTCCCGTGGCCGAAGAACTTCACCAGCGGCAGCGCCAGGCCCTGCACGATCAGCTGGGCGCTCATCGCGAACACGAACCGGTACTGGGAGAGGCTGGTGCGCTCGCCCACCTCCCCGGTCATCACCCCGCTCAGGGCCGAGTACGGCAGGTTGTTCGCGGAGTACACCATCATCAGCACGATGTAGGTCACGTACGCGTAGATCAGCTTGCCGTGGGCGCCGAAGGGGGGCGTGGTGAAGGTGAGGAAGCCCATGATGCCGAAGGGCACCGCGGTCCACAGGATCCAGGGGCGGAACTTCCCCCACCGCGTATTGGTGCGGTCGGCCACCACCCCCATGATCGGATCGAACACCGCGTCCCAGACGCGGACCACGAGGAAGAGCGTTCCCGCCGCCGCCGCCGCGATCCCGAACGTGTCGGTGTAGAAGGCCAGCTGGAACATCACCATCGTCTGGAAGATGAAGTTGGCCGCGGCGTCGCCGAAGCCGTACCCGATCTTCTCCTTGACCGCCAGGCGTCCGGTGGACGGGGCGATCGCTGCTTCCGCCATGAGATGCCTCAGCGCTCCACGCGCAGGGTGACGCTGGTGAGATCGGCGTCCCGCGAGGAGCTGCCGACCATGATAGTGAACTCGCCGGGCTCGACGACTTCGCGCATCGCGACGTCGTGGAACGCCAGCGCGGCCGGGCCGAGATCGAAGCTGACCGTCGTCGTCTTCCCGGCCTCCAGATACACCTTCCGGAACCCCTTCAGTTCCTTCACCGGGCGCGTGACCGAGCTGACGTCGTCGCGCACGTACAGCTGCACCACCTCGTGGCCCGCGCGGCTGCCGGTGTTGGTCACGTCGGCGCGCACCCGGACCGTGCCGTCCCGCTTGATGGTCTGGCGCGAGAGGCGCACGCCGGAGATGGCGAAGGTGGTGTAGCTGAGGCCGAAGCCGAAGGGCCACAGCGGCGTCACGTCGTCGAACAGGTAGCCGCGCCGCGCCGACGGCTTGTAGTTGTAGAACGCCGGGAGGTGCCCGGCCGAGCGCGGGATCGTCATCGGCAGCTTCCCGCCGGGGTTGACGGCGCCGAACAGGACCTCCGCGACCGCCGTCCCGCCCTCCTGGCCGAGATACCAGCACTCGAGGATCGCCGGGGCGTGCTCGGCGAGCCAGCGCACCGAGGCGGGGCGCCCGCTGAACAGCACGACCACCACCGGCTTCCCGGTGGCCACGAGCGCCTCGGCCAGCTCCTGCTGCCGGCCCACCAGGTCGAGGCTCGCGCGGTCGCCGAGATGCTGCTTGCCCCACCCTTCGCGCGAGGTCTGCTCGTTGTCGCCGATCACCAGGACCACGGCGTCGGCGCCCGTCCGCGACCTCGACCGCCTCGGCGATCTGGCGGCGGTCCTCGTCCGGGTCGCTCGGCACCACCCGGTCCTCGGTCCACGAGCCGCCGATCGTGATCTTGCACCCTTCGCTGTAGCGCACGTCCACCCGGCCCTGGACGCGCGGCCTTGATCCCCTCGAGCACGGTCACGACCCGCTTGGGCACGCCGCTGTAGCCACCGAGCATCTGGCGGTCCGCGTTGGGGCCGATCACGGCGAGCGTGCGGAGCTGCGCGGGGTCGAGCGGCAGGAGGGCCCGTTCGTTCTTGAGCAGGGTGATCGTCTCCCGCGCGGCCTGGAGCGCGAGGGCGCGGTGCGCGTCGCAGCCCACCACCCGCTCGGCCTCGTCGGGGTCCACGTATGGGTCGTCGAACAGCCCCATCCGGAACTTGGCGAGCAACATCGGCGCGACCAGCTCGTCCAGCTCCGACTCCTTCAGCTTGCGCTCCCGCACCAGCTCCACGAGGTGGCGGTAGCAGTCCGCCTCGGGCAGCTCGATGTTCACGCCGGCCCGCACCGCCAGCAGCGCCGCCTCCTTCTTGTCGTGGGCGACGTGGTGGCCGTGGGTGTCGGGGCGGTCGGCCATCTCCCAGATGGCGTAGTAGTCGGAGACCGTGAAGCCCTCGAAGCCCCACTCGCCGCGCAGCACGTCGCGCAGCAGCCAGCGGTTCGCGTGGGAGGGGACGCCGTCCACCTCGTTGTACGAGGGCATCACGCTGAGCGCCCCGCCCTCGGTGACGCAAGAGCGGAACGAGGGCAGGATGACGTCGCGGAGGGTGTGGGGCGACAGCTCGGCGGGGGCGCAGTTGAGCCCCGACTCCGGCGCCCCGTGCGCCGCGAAGTGCTTGAGCGTGGCGATCACGCGGCCGCGGCCCGCGCGGCCCCGGAACGACGCCGTCGCCCTGGAAGCCGCGCACCGCGGCGACGCCCATCCGGGAGACCAGGTACGGGTCCTCGCCGAAGGTCTCCTCGACGCGGCCCCAGCGGGGATCGCGCGCCACGTCCACCACCGGCGTCAGCGCCTGATGGGTGCCGCGCACGCCGCGCCTCGAGCGCCGTCATCGTGTACAGCGACTCGACCAGCTCGGGGTTGAAGGTCGCCGCGAGGCCGATGGGCTGGCAGAAGCTGGTGGCGTCGCGGGCCGCGTGGCCGTGGAGGCACTCCTCGTGGAAGATGACGGGGATGCCGAGCCGGCTGTGCTCGAGGAAGAAGCGCTGGATGGCGTTGGTCAGCTCGGCGTTGCGGCGCGGCGTCAGGCCCGGGGGCCCGCCGGCGTCGCTCGGGCGCCCCACCTGCCCGAGGCCGTGTCCGTCGGCGAAGGCCGCGGCCGCCTTGGCCGCGTCGAAGGTGCCCGGCCGATCCACCAGCATCTCGGCCTTGCCGTTCCAGACGCAGACCATCTGCGCCGCCTTCTCCTCGAGCGTCATCCGGGCGAGGAGGTCGCGGACGCGCGCGGCGGCCGGCGCGGCGCGGTCGCGGTACCGCGGCGGGGACGCCGCGGATCCGGGCCGGAGACGCTCCGGCTGCGACATCTTCGTCGCAGCCGGAGGTCTCTTCTTGCGCTCAGACACCTGTCAACCGGTGACTGGCTGGGGTGGGGAGGCTAGTACCCCGGGTTTTGCGGGAAATTCGCCACGCCGCCGGCCGTCAAGTCAATCTGCGTCTGGGGAATCGGCCGCAGGTGATGCTTGGCTTCGTTGAAGAAGCCGGGAGCACCGGGGATGTAGTTGACCGGCGAGGCCTGGTAGTTGTAGTCCACCACGCGGTGCCACAGGTTGGTGCGCTGCAGGTCCTGGAACCGCATGTACTCCCCGTACAATTCGCGTCCGCGCTCGTTCATGATCGTATCGAGGTTGACGGCCGTGATGCTCATCGAATTCGCCGCGGCGAATGGTCCCGTCGTGATGGCCTTGTTGCGCGCTCGCTCGCGGATCGTGTTGATGTCCGTCAGCGCGCCCGCCGCGTCGCCCATGCCGAGCTTGGCTTCGGCCCGAATGAGGTACGTCTCGCCGAGGCGCATCAGGATAACGTTCCGGCCGCCGTCCTGATTGTTGAAGTCCGGCCGCGCGTCGTCCTGCCACTTCTTCATCGTCGGGTAGCGGAAAATGTCGTACTGCCCGACGGTTGTTTGATTGGGACACGGCTCCGCGACACACGGCTCGTACACCGCGTACTTGCGGGCCTGACGGTACGCCTGCGTGACGGGGAAGCCCGGCTGGAAGAGGGCGGTGTCGCCCATGTTGAAATTCGCCCCGTTGGTGCAGTTGGGCACGGTGGCGCCGGTCGCTCCATAGGTCGGGAAGCCGCCGCCCGCGCAGGTGCCTGCGGTGTAGCCCAACATCCGGCTGGCGGGTTGCCCGGTGTAGCACGCCCCCGTGGCGGCGGCGTTGGCGTACCACACGCTCTGGAACGTGCCGTCGTACCGGGTGTCCAGCACGGTGCTGTCACCCGCGTCCGTCCAGCGCTGCCACAGGTTGCGCGCGAACAGCGTCGGCCGGACGCGACGGAAGGCGCGGCCGTTCCAGCAGTCGCGCTGCAGACCCTGGCGGTCGTCGTAGTACGACAGCGTCTGCACGAAATTCGTGTTGCCACCGCCCACCGTGTACTGGCCGGACGTGGTCGAATACTGGACGGAGAAAATGACCTCGCTGTTTGCCTGGCTGTTGCCGGTCAGCGTGCAGTACGACCCCGGTCCCCTGGCGCCCATCGGGCCACAGAAGATGTCCACGTAGTTCGGCAGCAACGAGTACGGGCCGGCGATGACCGAATCGGCCTCCGCCTTCGCCCCGGCGAAGTCGGTGGCGCTCGTGGCGCCCGCCTCGCGCAGGAACGACGCGTTGGCGAGGTAGAAGGTGGGGGTGGCCGTCTCGTACGCGTAGGGATGATAGGCCCGCGTCAGCAGGACCTTGGCCAGCAGGTCCTGAGCGGCACCCTTCGTCGCCCGGCCGACATTGGGCTGCGCGGCCGGGAGGTCCGTAATCGCATCCTTCAGATCCTGGACGATCAGGAGGTAGATCGAGTCCACCGGCGACCGGTGCGCCACGTTGCTCGCACCCTGGGCCTCCGTGGTGCTGAGCGGCGCCGGCCCGTACATCTGGACCACCTGGAAGTAAAACAACGCCCGCAGGAACTTCGCCTCAGCGATGCGGATCGTCTTGGTGGCGGGGACCATATCGGTAACGGCCGGGGCACGCCCGATGACCGCGTTGGACGCGTTGATGCCCTGGTAGAAGGTCTGCCACGGGTAAGTAGTAGTGCGTATCGGCGGCGCTCAAGCCGCCGGCGTACGTGTTCTCGTAGATGTAGCTGCCCTGGTCCCCGTTGGTCTCCAGGTCGGTGCCGAACTCCGTCACGGCAAAGGACTGCTCTTTCCCCCAGAAGCCCCGCAGCAGGGAGTAGTCGCCCATCAACGCGGCGTCCAGTCCAGCCCCCGTGCTGAAGTATTGCGTGGTGACGCTGCCGACCAGCTTCTCGTCGAGATTCTGACAGGCCGTGAGCCCCGCGAGAGCCAGCCCCAAGACCAGGTATGTCGACTTCTTCATGGTTAGCCTCAGTTCAGGTGGTCTCGCTCTAGAATCCGAACGTCGCGCCGATGAGCAGCGTGCGATAGCTGGGCACCGTCGTGGAGCTGCCGGACTCGGGATCAAAGCCGTAGTAGGGAGTGATCACCCACGGATCCTGCGCTTCCGCGTAGATGCGGACGGAGCTGAACCGGAAGTGCCGGGCCCAACTCTCGGGCAGCGTGTAGCCGACGGTGATGTTGCGCACCCGCCAGTGCGATCCGCTGCGGTACGACATGACGTTGTAGACGAGGTCGTTATACAGCGGGTTTTCACGGCCCGCGCTGGGCTGCGGGTAGGAGTTGCAGCCCGGAATGGCGGCCTGCTGCGCCGCGGTCGCACCCGCCGGACCGGTGCACTTGGCCGGCGTCCAGTACTGCACGTTGAGGAAGTTGTAGCGCTCGAACAGCTTGGCGCCGGAGGCGAACCCGTCCAGCAGGGTGTAGCCGGTACGGCCCTGGAACAGGAACGAGAGATCGAACCGGCCGAAGCTCAGCCGGTTGAAGATGCTGGTGAGCAACTTCGGGTACGTGTTGCCGGTGATGACCCGGTCGGCACCGTCGATCTTGCCGTCGCCGTTCAGGTCCGCCACCCGGATGTCACCGGGCTTCTGCCCGTACTGACGCGCGAGGGCGGAGTCGGCCAGCTGCCAGATGCCGATGTACCTGAGGTCGTAGAACACGTTGTGGAGCGCGTCGCCGCTCGCTCCCTGCGACGCTGCGCCGCCCCGCCGCCCACGTTGATCGGCTGCCCGAGGAACCAGCGGTTGCCGACGTCGTCCCCCGTGGCGGTGGCCAAACTGATGATGTAGTTCTCGTTGTGCGTGAAGCTCAGGTCGGTGGTCCAGCGCAGGCCACCGTGAGTGCCCGGCAGGTTGACGGTGCTGATGCTCAGCTCCCAGCCGGCGTTGCCCGTCGTCCCGACGTTCTGGAGCACCGTCGAGAAGCCGGTCGAGGCCGGCAGGCTCCGCGGGAGCAGCAGATCGGACGTCCGCTCCCGGTACAGATCGAGCGTGCCGGTGATGCGATTGGAGAAGAAACCGAAGTCCACGCCGACGTCGGTCTGGGCCGTGCGCTCCCACTTCAGGCCGGGATTCGGAATCGAACCCGGCACGTACCCCGCGGCCGTGGTGCCGCCGAAGTTGTACGCGGTCCGGTTGAGACTGCCCTCGGTCTGGTACGGGTTGATGGCGGAGTTCCCGGTGGTGCCCATGCTGGCGCGCAGCTTGAGCGCCGAGACGAACGCCAGCCCGCGCATGAACGACTTCATCCCCCACCTGCCAGCTGAGGCCGGCCGACGGGAAGAACGACCACTTGTTCCCCGGTGCCAGGACGCTCGAGCCGTCGTACCGGCCGGTCACGGTGAGGCTGTACCGGTTCGCGTAGGTGTAGTTGACGCGGCCCATGTACGAGAGCGTCGTGTAGGTACTGAAGGTGCTGATGGGCGGTAGCGGATTGGAGCCCGTGCCCAGGTTGTTCCAGAGCTGGTAGTCGTAGGGAAGATTCGATGCTGAAGCGGAGTCGGAGGCGAAGCGGGACTTCGCCATGCTGTACAGCAACGTCGTCTCGTACCTTGTGGTTCCCCGTATTGAGGTTCCAGTTCAGCAGGTTGTCCAGCGTGTAGCGGAACGTGTTCGCCTGTACCAGCCCCGCCTGGGCGAGGCCGATCGCCTGGCCGGTCACATCCAGGACGTTCGAGCCTTGGAACCGGCCCTCCTGCCGGTTACGGACATCCGGGCCGAAGTTCACGCGATACGAGAAGCCGTAACCCAGGTTCAGCTCGGCGAACGCCGACGCGAACAGATGGTCGATGGTCTGCTGGCGCACGAAGCCTTGTTGCTCGCGCAGCGGGTTGACGCGCAGCGCGTCGCCCGTTGGCTTGAGGTTCAAGGTGCACCCTGTGCAGTTGGTGGCGGTGGCGTTGCCGAGCGTGTCGACGTACGGCAGGCCCAACACGTCGTTCGCCAACGCCTCACCCCATACGGAGGCGTCCCCGCCAATGTTCGCAATATCCCGCGAGCCGGCGGTCGTGACGCCAATCCGGAGCCGGCCGTAGGTGTTCTCGAAGCTCAACGTGCCGGCGTACTGGGTGTAGTCCTGGCCCCTGGTGATGCCGTTCTGGTTGAAGTACGTGCCGGTCAACGAGAGCCTGGAGGCGCCTGACGTGGAGGTGAAGCCGATCTGGTGGCGCTGCTGGTTGCCCGGGTGGTAAATCAGGCGCTGCCAGTCCGTCCCCGTGACGCACCCAGCATGGGTGGCATCATACGTCGAGGTCAGCGCACTGTTGGTATCGGTGGCGGATGCCGCCGGGACCCCAGCCGCGGTCGTCTTGACGTTCAGGGCGCAGTACGCCTGCGGCAGCTGCTGGGCATTGAACGTGCTCCCGTACGCCGTGGGGCGGCCAGCCCCGATCTGCGCGTCAATCCTCTCCTGGGCCAACTGCGGGCCGTTCATCATGTCCGCGAACCGCAGAATGCTCGAACCGCCGTACTGCGCGTCGTACGAGAAACGCGAGCCGCCCTCACCCCCGCGCTTGGTGGTGATGAGGATCACGCCGTTCGCGCCGGCGGCCCCGTAAGGCGCCGTCGCCGAGGCGTCCTTCAGGACCTCGATGGACTCGATCGAGCCCGGGTCGTAGTCCTCGATGTTCCCAAGGGTCGGCACGCCATCCACCACGTACAGCGGCTCGTTCGACGCCGACATGGATCGAATGCCGCGGATGCGGACCTGCATCGGGGCCCCGGGGCGGTAGCTCCCGCCGGCCACGACGTCCACACCGGGCGCCCTGGCCTGCAGCAGTTGCGCCGCGCTCGGCAACGGGATATCCCGGAGCTGATCCATATTCAATGACGTGATCGCGCCCGTGACGTCGCGCCGCTCCTGCTGCCCGTACGCGACGACGACCAATCCCTCGAGCTGCACCGCCGCGGAGGAGAGGCTGAAGTTGACGGTGACGGTGCCGCCGGCCACGACCAGAACCTCTTGCGTCACCGGCGTGAAGCCGATGCGCCGGGCGGTCACCTGCCGCCGACCGGGCTCGACGCCGATGAGCATGTACTCGCCGTTGCTGTCGGCGACCGCGCGGATGGCGGCGTTCACCACCGAGACCTGCGCCTGCGGCACAGGCAGGGCACCGTCGCCGGTCACCCTGCCGGTAATCCGCCCGGTGTTCTGAGCCTGCGCGTTCGCTCCCGCGCACAGGGCAGCCACTACCAGAACCCAGTGTTTCATCAATGGATCCTCCCGAAGGACGTGACGTTGGGAGGTAGCGGGCATGGTGGCACGGAGGCTGCCACGCGGGGTCCACCGCGACCCAACCGAACAGAGCCGAAACTCAACTGGTCCGACAGAACGGAACCGAAGCTCAAGTGGTTATCGGGTGATAAGATCACCTTAGGCCCCACCCATTCTACGCGCCACAAGGCGGCTGTCAAGAAACGAGCGACCCCGGGATTCCGAGGCCCACGCCGGCATCCCGATGGGCATACTCGGGATGCGTCGGCCGGCTGCGCGCTCACCGCACCCCGAGCAACAGTTCCATGGTCAGCTGGTCGAGCCGCTCGTAGGCGTACCCCCGGGCCCGGAGGGCCGGGAGGTCGAAGCGCTCGCTCTTGAGGGCCTTGACCCGGGCTTCGCTGAAACGCTCGGCGGTCCCGGCCGCCCGGGTCCGCAGCTCGCCCAGCAATTGCTGGATCTCGGGGTCCCGGCCGAACCGCGCCGCCTTGTCCTTGAGGATCAGGTAGGTGCGCATGCTTCCCAGGGCGAAGTCCCAGACGCCGTCCTCGTCCTCGGTGCGGTAGGCGTGGCTGTCGAAGTGCCGCATCCCCGGCCAGCGCGCGTCCTCGAGGAGCTTGACGAGGAAGAAGGCGGCACGGGGGTTGTCGCTCCCGAACCGCAGGTCCTGGTCGTAGCGTCCCGGCTGCTGGCCGTTGAGGTCGATGTGGAACAGCTTGCCGGCGTCCAGCGCCTGCGCCACCCCGTGCGAGAAGTCGAGCCCCGCCATCTGCTCGTGCGCCACCTCGGGATTCACGCCCACCATCTCCGGATGGTCGAGCGTGGTGATGAACGCGAGCATGTGCCCGGTGGTGGCGAGGTAGATGTCGCCGCGCGGCTCGTTGGGCTTCGCCTCGAGCGCGAACTTCAGGGCGTACTGCTGCGACCGGGCGTACTCGCACAGGAAGTTGAGCGCGTCGCGGAACCAGCCGAGCGCGCCGTACGCGGGTCCTTCGCGGCGTTGGTCTCGACGCCCTCCCGCCCGCCCCAGAAGACGTAGGTCTCGGCGCCGAGCTCGACGCCGAGATCCATCGCCGCCATCGTCTTCTGGAGCGCGAAGGCGCGCACCTGCGCGTCGTTGCTCGTGAACGCGCCGTCGCGGAAGACCGGGTCGCCGAACAGGTTGGTCGTCGCCATCGGCACCTTCATCCCGCTCGCCGCGAGCGCCGCCTTGAACTCCCGCACGATCTTGTCGCGCTCGGCCGCCGTGGCGTCGCGCGGCACGAGGTCGTTGTCGTGCAGGTTGACGCCGTAGGCGCCGAGCTCGGCGAGCTTCTCCACGATCCGGATCGGCGTGATGCGGCGGCGCACCGGGTCGCCGAACGGATCGCGGCCGGTGTTGCCCACGGTCCACAGGCCGAAGGTGAAGTGATGCTCGGGACGCGGCGTGAAGGCGTCCTGCGTGGCTTGCGGCTCATGGGTTCTCCTCGATGGCGGGGCAGCGGGGCTTGGTGCGGTCGGCCGGACAGCGGAGCTGCTCGTAGAACTCCAGCGTGTGCCGCGGCGGCGCGTACCCGGCGGGGATCGGCAGGTGGGAGAAGGTCTGCCAGTAGAGCGACGGAGGCGTCGCGCCACCACCGCGCCTCCGCCGCCTGGATGCTGCAGGTACGGCGCGCACCGAATCGAACCGCTCGGCGTCGATGCGGCCGCGCGAGCGAGTCCCAGGTGCGCTCGCATCCAGCGGACCGTGTCGATCCCCATCTGGTAGTGCCGGAGCAGCTCCTCCCACAGCGTCCGGCCCGGTGCGCAGCCGCGCGGTCCAGCCGCACGTGATGGAACCAGAGCAGGTATCGCTCGGGCACGGAGTCGAGGCTGGCGAAGCGCTGCCGGAGCGGCGGGAAGTACTGGCTGCACCGCGTCGCTGCCGGTCGGCCGTGCGGTCGAAGCCGAGCCCCGCGCTGTCGGCCCGGTTGTAGTAGACGGGCGTCCAGTCGGCGCCGGGCGCCGGACGGCCCACGGCCCGGGGCCGTAGTGGTGGCCCGCGGCCATCTGGTGGGCGAGGCCGAGCGGCGTCATGTAGTTCACCACGGCCTCGCGCGAGGCGAGCATCATCGCCGTCACCGGCGCGACGACGGCCGGGTCGTTCGAGAAGGTCATCCGGATCCACTCGTCGGCGATGGCCGCCGGCGGAGAGCGCCGGGATCCCAGGCGAGGCGGCCGAAGGCGTACCAGTTCGCCTGGTTGAAGATCGAGCCGCACCAGTTGCGGTCGGTGCCGACGTTGGCGACGCCGGCGATCCCGGTCGTCGCGTACGCCGAACAGCGAGCCGTCGACGACGCGGGCGACGGTCGAGCCCGGGCCCTTCGCGTAGGTGTCGGCGTCCAGCACCTCCTGCCACATCGTGCCCAGGTAGGCGAGGTGCGTGTCCTGGCCGAGGTACTCCTTGGTGATCTGCAGCTCGAGCATCAGCGGCGTGTGCGGCATCGCGCCGAACAGCGGGTGAGAACGGCTCGCGCGGCTGGAAGTCGAGCGGCCCGTTCTTCACCTGCACCAGGACGTTCGCGCGGAACTTGCCGTCGAGCGGCACGAACTCGTCGTACGCCTGCTTGACCCGGTCGGTCGGGCATCGCGTCGCTGTAGACGAAGGCGCGCCAGATCACGATGCCGCCGTGCGGCGCGAGCGCGTCGGCGAGCAGGTTGGCGCCGTCGGCGTGGGTGCGGCCGTAGTCCTGCGGGCCCGGGCTGCCCCTCGGAGTTGGCCTTCACGAGGAAGCCGCCGAAGTCGGGGATGAGCCGGTAGATCTCGTCGGCCTTCCGCTTCCACCAGGCCGCGACCGCGGGGTCGAGCGGATCGGCGGTCGTCAGCCCGCCGATCTCCACCGGAGCGCTGAAGCGCGCCGTGCAGGTAGACGCGGATCCCGTAGGGCCGGAACACGCCGGCGAGCGCCGCGACCTTGGCGAGATACTCCGCGGTCAGGATCGCGCGCGTCGGCGTTGACGTTGGTCAGCACGGCGCCGTTGATGCCGATCGAGGCGTCGGCGCGCGCGTAGTCGCGTGTAGCGGGGCGAGAGGTGTGCGGGCAGGCTGTCCCACTCCCAGAGCGAGGCGCCCGCGTACCCGCGCTCGACCGTGCGGTCCAGGTTGTCCCAGTGATCGAGCATGCGCAGCTGGATCCGGGGCGCGGCTCGCCACGTCGAAGGCGGCGAGCGGGCGGTGGGTCTCGAGCAGGCGCAGCAGGTGGAACGCGCCGTACAGCACGCCGATGTCGCGGTTGGCGGCGATCACGATCGCGCGCCGGCCGGCGACGCGCATCGCGCGGAGGACGTAGCCCTCGTCCCCGACGCCCGCCAGCTCGTCGGCGATGGGCAGCGAGGCCACCACGGGCGACGTCGCGGCGGCGTGCCCGCGACGAGCGCGCCGTCGCGGGTCACGCCGCGCTCCAGCCGCAGTCGGCCGCCGAGCAGCCCGCGCAGGTCCCGCGTGAGCTCGTCGCGCGCGGCCCGCAGGGTCGGCGAGTCGCCATCCACCACCAGGTATCGCGATGGCCGCCCGGTACTCGCCGCAACAGCGCCGCGTCGTCGATCGGCCGGTAGCGGAGCCACAGGTCGTAGCCGTCCTCGGCGGCCGGCCGTGGGCACGCGCCACCCAGGAGCGCACAGCCCACGAGCACGGGGAGCCAGCGGATCCAGCGCCGCATCGCGGTGTCTCCTCTCATCCGGCGAGCAGGGGGACCCGCGCGTCGGTCGGGTCGGCCCAGCGCTCGTTCGGGATCGAGCGGGGCCCAGCCCGGTCGCATCGGGTCCCGGTCGTAGGGATAGGAGCCGAGCCGGCGAAACAGCTCGTGATACTCCGCCAGCTTCTCGCGGTCGAGGGTCACGCCGAGGCCCGGCGCCGTCGGCACCGCCAGCGTGCCGCCGCAGTACGGCAGCTTGCCGCCCGCGATGACGTCGTCCCGGAGGTGGTGGTAGTGCGCGTCGGCGGCGAAGCTGAGATTGGGCAGCACCGCGCCGAGGTGCAGCATGGTGGCGAGCTGGATGCCCAGCTCGCCGGACGAGTGGACGCCGACGCCGAGCTGGAACGTCTCGCAGATCCCGGCCGCCTTCACGCACGCGCGGATCCCGCCCCAGAACGTCGTGTCGAGGAGGACGACGTCCACCGCCGTCTCGAGCACGTTCGCCGCCAGCTGCTCGAAGTCCACGATCACGGTGTTGGTCGCCAGCGGCATCCGCACCTGCCGGCGCACCCGCCGCATGCCGTGCAGCCCGAAGACGGGATCCTCGAGATAGTCGTTGTTCAAGTCTTCGATGGCCTGGCCGAAGCGGATGGCCTGCTCGGCGGACCACACGCCGTTGGGGTCGAAGCGGACGCGGTCGCCGGGCAGCGCCTCGGCCACCGCGCGGTAGCACGCCAGCTCGTAGTCGGGCGGGAAGACGCCGCCCTTGAGCTTGTGCGTGGTGAACCCGTACTGCGCCTTGAGCGCGCGCGCCTCCGCCACCAGCTGCTCGACGGTCCGGACCTCCCCGGAGCCGTCACGCGCGTCGGCGTAGCGGAAGAACAGGTACGAGGCGAACGGCACGCGATCGCGCAGGCGCCCGCCCAGGATGTCGCTGACCGGCACGCCCCACTTCTGCCCCAGGAGGTCGAGGCAGGCGAATTCGATGGCGGCGAGCAGCTGGGTGCGGTTGTTGTAGAGGGAGGCGGTGGGGTTGGCGATCTGGAAGCGGATCTCCTCGAGGCTCGCCGGGTCCCGGCCCACCAGATACGGCTTGAGGGCGAGGACGGCGGCCGTGGCGCTCTCGCCTCCGCCGCCCAGCTCGCCGAGGCCGACCAGGCCCTCGTCCGTCTCGATCTCGACGATGGTCCGCACGAAGCGTCCCCAGTGGCAGCCGTTGGCGTGGCGGAGCGGCGCGACCAGGGGGACGGTGACCGGAGTGGCTCGGACGTCGGCGATCTTCATCGGACTCTCGTGCGTTCGACCGCCGGGGAGGGGACCCGGCGGGGCCGGTGATCAACTGATCTTATCACCTGGCGGAGCCAAGGTGCGGCGCCGACGCGACGCTGTCAAGCGGGCGGGAGGTGGGCCGGCTCGAACCGCGGCACCAGCAGGTGGATGAGGCCGAGCGCCGTCAGGTAGGCGAACCCCAGCACCGCGAACACGGGGGTGTAGTTCCCGTGCGTGGCCTGGAGGATGGCCCCGGTGTAGCGCTGGAACAGGAACGCGCACCCCATCCCGGCGGCGCCGCCGATGCCGCTCACCGACGCCACGGCGTGGCGGGGGAACAGGTCGCTGGGGCTGGTCAGCAGGTTGGTGGACCATCCCTGGTGGGCCGCCGCGGCGAGGCTCACGATGCCGACCGCGGCCCACATGCTCCCGGCGGCGGGCGCGAACATCGTCGGCACGATGAGCAGCGCGCACAGCAGCATCGTGGTCTTGCGGCCCCGGTTGACGCTCCAGCCGCGCTTGATCAGCGCGCTGGAGAGCCAGCCGCCCGCGACCGAGCCGAAGTCCGCGGCCAGGTAGATCACGATCAGCGGCAGCGCGAGCCCGGACAGCTTCACGCCCCAGCGCGTGTCGAGGAACTTGGGGAGCCAGAACAGATAGAACAGCCACACCGGATCGGTCATCCCCTTGCCGACGGCGTAGTACCACGTCTGGCGGCGGCGCAGCAGGCCGAGCCACGCGAGCCACGACATGGTGCCCGGCGGGTCGGAGGGGTCGCTGCGGATGTACGCCAGCTCGGCCGGCTTGACCCGCTTGTGGCGGCTCGGGTCCCGGTAGACGGTCAGCCACACCGCCAGCCACAGCAGGTCGAGCGAGCCGGTGGCGATGAACGCCCACCGCCAGCCGAGGGCCAGGGTGATCACCGGCACCATGACCGCGGCCGCCAGCACGCCCACGTTGCTCCCGGCGTTGTAGATCCCCACGGCGAAGGCCCGCTCCTTCTTGGGGAACCACTCCGTCACGGCCTTCAGCGCGCCGGGGAAGTTGCCCGACTCGCCGAGGCCGAGGAAGGCGCGGGCCGCGGAGAAGCCGGCGACCGTGCTCACCAGGGCGTGGGACATCGCCGCCAGGCTCCAGGTCGTGACGGCCGCCGCGAAGCCCCGCCGCACCCCCACCCGGTCCATGAAGCGGCCCATGAACAGCAGGCCGATGCCATACGCGGCGGTCCACCACGAGACGATGGACGCGTAGTCGGCCTCGCTCCAGTGGAACTCGCGCGTCAGCGTCGGCGCGAGGATGCCCATGACCTGCCGGTCGATGTAGTTGACGGTGGTCGCGCCGAACAGCAGCGCCACGATCGTCCACCGGTACCCGAACCTCGGCCGCGCGGCGTCCGGCCCGCCCCCTCCGGCCACCGCGTCAGCGCTGGACTCGGCCACTCGCGTCTCCCTTGAGGAGCGCCTCGACCTCGGCGGCGCTCACCCGGTTGAAGTCCCCCGGCACCGTGTGCTTGAGGCAGCCGGCGGCGGCGGCGAACTCCAGCGCGCGCGCGTCGTCGGCGAAGCTCAGCAGACCGTAGATCAGCCCCGCGGCGAAGGCGTCGCCGCTGCCGACCCGGTCCACGATGTCGGTGATGTCGTAGCGCCGGCTCTCGAGGAACCGCGCGCGGTCGTGCAGGCAGGCGCTCCAGCCGTTGTGGTCGGCGCCGTGGCTCTCCCGCAGCGTGATCACCTGCTTCTCGAGGTTGGGGAACGCCTCCAGCACCCGCTCGGCGAGCACGCGCACCGTGGCCGCCCTCGAGCCGGCCGCCGCGCACGTCGACGTCGCCTCGATCCCGAGCGCCGCTGGCAGTCCTCCTCGTTCGCGATGCCCACCTGCACATGGCGGACCAGCTCGCGCATCACCTCGGGAGCGCGCCGGCCCCAGCTCCACAGGTTGGCGCGGTAGTTGTAGTCGCACGAGACCGTGACGCCGTGCGCGCGGGCCTGGCGCACCGCCTCGAGGGCCAGCTCGGCCGCCGTGGCGCTGAGGGCGGGCGTGATGCCGCTCAGGTGAAACCAGTCGGCACGGGCGAACACCTCGTCCCAGTCGAAGTCCGCCGGCTGCGCCGCCGCGATCGCGGAGCCCGCGCGGTCGTACACCACCCGGCTCGGCCGCTGCACCGCACCGGTCTCCAGGAAGTAGATGCCCACCCGCGCGCCCGCGCGCTTGATCAGCCGCGTGTCCACCCCGAAGCGCCGCAGCTCGGCGACGGCCGCGTCGCCGACGGCGTTGGCGGGGAGCACGGTCGCGAACGCGGCGTCGAGGCCGAGCTGCGCCAGCGAGACCGCCACGTTGCTCTCGGCGCCGCCGAAGGTGGCCTCGAGCGCCGGCGACTGGAACAGCCGCTCGTGCCCCGGTGCCTTGAGGCGCAGCATGATCTCGCCCAGCGTCACCACGCGCTTGGCCATCGGTCAGCTCCCGGATGCCGGCGCGATGCGGCAGCCGCACCGAGCTCGGCCACCGCGCCGCGGATGCGATCGAACTGGCCGGCGGCGATCCACGCCTGCGGCGCCATCCACGAGCCGCCGCACGCCACCACCCGGCGGACACCGAGATAGGCGGGCAGGTGGCTCGCGGCGATGCCGCCGGTCGGGATGAACTCGACCTCGGGGAACGGGGCCGCGACCGCCTGCAGAAACGACACGCCGCCCAGCGGCTCGGCGGGGAAGAACTTCAGCGTCCGCAGCCCGAGGTCGAGCGCGGCCCCGATCTCCGTCGGCGTGCACGACGCCCGGGAAGACCGGGAGATCGTGCGCGCGACAGAAGTCCACCACGCGCGTCGTCGAGCCCGGGCGAGACGATGAAGCGCGCGCCCGCGCCGCGGGCCGCCTCCGCCTGATCGGGGGTGAGCACCGTGCCCGCGCCGACCAGCAGGTCGGGATGCTCGCGGCGATGCGGCGCAGGGCCTCGAGCGGCGCCCGGCGTCCGGAAGGCGATCTCGGCGCAGGGCAGGCCCCCCTCGACGAGGGCCCGCGCCAGCGGGTCGGCCTTCGCCGGATCGTCGATGACGATGAGCGGCACGAGCCGCAGCCGGCGCAGACGCTCGAGCACGGTGATCATCCGACCGCTCCCAGCGGCCGGAGTCCGCCGCGCGGAACAGCGCGTCGAGCACCGCCATGTTGCCGAGCGCGTCCTCGAGCGGCACCGGCACGGGCCGCGGCCGCGGACCGCGTCGGCGAAGCGCTCCGCCCTGGAGCGTGTACTGGTCCACGGCGTCGAACGTGATCGCCTCGACGCCCGCCGCCGACCAGGTCGCGGCCGTCGTCCACCAGGATGCGGGCGCGGTGGTCCGGCGGCGGGTTGAACGGGATCTCGACCTCGATGCGGCCCTTCGTGCCGAAGATCTGCATCTGCTGGAACAGCGACGGCCTGGCCGGCGACCGTGAACGCCGCCTGGCCCGGCGGGGAAGCGCAGCAGGCCGGAGACCAGCCGGTCCACCTTGAACTCCGGGTCGCGCTCCAGCACCGCGGCCACCTCCAGCGGCTCCGCGCCGAACAGCCAGCGCGACATCGTCACCGGATAGCAGCCGATGTCGAGCAGCACGCCGCCGCCCCACTCCACCTGCTGCGGACGTCGTTCGGGTCGCGGCGGTAGTAGCTGAAGTGGCCCGTCACCAGCCGCAGCTCGCCGATGCGACCGGCGGCGATCAGCTCCCGGACCTGCGCCCACTGGGGATGGGTGCGCGTCATGAACGCTTCGCCGATCACGACGCCGGTGCGGTCGCGCACGGCGAGCAGCGGCCGCGCCTCGGCGCGCGGTGCAGCGCGAGCGGCTTCTCGCACAGCACGTGCTTGCCGGCTTCCGCGGCGCGGATGGTCCACGGGACGTGCAGGTGGTTCGGCAGTGGGATGTAGACCGCCTCGATCGCCGCGTCGGCGAGGAGCGCCTCGTACGAGCCGTACGCGCGCGGGATGCCGAGCGTGCGCGCCGCCGCCTCGGCCTTGGCCGGCTCGCGCGAGGCGATCGCCACGACGCGGGCACGTGCGGGCTGCGCTGCATGGCGGGATCACCTGCTTGCACCGCGATGTCCGCGACGCCGAGCACGCCCCAGCGCAGCGGCTCCGTTGTCCGCGACCCGTCATGGACCTCCTCGAACAAGCTTGGTCATCTTATCACCTTGGCGGGCCGGACACGAGGGCGGTGGCGCGGGCGCCGCCGCCGTCCCATTCTTTCGCTCATGACGACTTCCGCTGCGGTGTTACTCCGGCAGGTTCGCGCGGTCCGTCCGTTCTGCGCAATTCGGCTGCTGCGGG
The DNA here is from genome assembly GCA_963729955.1 of uncultured Gemmatimonadales bacterium. Taxonomy (GTDB): domain Bacteria; phylum Gemmatimonadota; class Gemmatimonadetes; order Gemmatimonadales; family JACORV01; genus Fen-1245. The sequence continues at coordinate 8,710 of CAVSQA010000026.1, read as the reverse complement.
TCGCGGTCGCGGCAACGCTGGTCGCCGCGTTCGCACCCCGAGCACGGGCGCAGGCCGATTCCGCGGCGGCGCTTTCCGCCTGGCGCGGATCTTCGGCGACGGGATGGTGCTCCAGCGCGGCGCCGCGCATTCCGGTCTGGGGGTGGGCTGCGCCAGGCACCGCCGTCACCGTCACGCTGCACGGGCGCGCGGCGCACGCGAGGTCCGACGGGACCGGACGCCTGGCGGGTGACGCTCCCGGCGCTCGAGACCGGCGGGCCGTACGAGCTGGCCGCCGACGCGAGTCGCGAGGCGGATCGTCGTCCACGACATCCTGGTCGGCGACGTGTGGGTCGCGTCCGGCCAGTCGAACATGGAGCTGGCGGTGTCCGCCGCCGACAGCGCGGCGGCGGAGATCGCGGCGGCGCACGATTCCGGGATCCGCCAGTTCAAGGTCCCGCTCACCTATGCTGAGACCCCCACCGCGGATCTCGCCGGCGGGACCTGGGCGGTCGCCGACTCGCAGCACGTCGGCGCCTTCACGGCGGTCGGGTACTACTTCGCCCGTGAGCTGAGGCGATCGGCGCGGGTGCCCATCGGGTTGATCAACACGACGTGGGGCGGCAGCAACGTCGAGACGTGGATGAGCCGCCGGGCGCTGGGTCTGAGCGACAGCGCGTGGGCTGAGACGGCGCGCCGGTGGCACGCGGAGGACGCCGCGATTCGCGAGGCGCTGCGGGTCCGTCTCGGCGGCCTGCCCACCGTCGACAGCGGGTTCGTCGACGGGCGTGCGCCGTGGGCCGATCCCGCCCTCGACGATTCCGGGTGGGCGACGATTCCGGTCCCGGATCTCTGGGAGCGGGTGGGCTACGACGGGCTGGACGGGATCGCCTGGTACCGCGGCAGCTTCTCGCTCACCGACGCGGAGGCGAAGCAGGGCGTGCGGCTGGCGCTGGGCAAGATCGACGACAACGACATCAGCTGGGTGAACGGGACCGAGATCGGGCGCACGGACGGCTACGATCGACGCGCGCCTGTACGACGTGCCGCCCGCCGCGCTGCGCGCCGGCCGCAACGTCGTCGCCGTCCGGGTGCAGGACACGGGCGGCGGCGGCGGCATGTACGGCGATCCCTCGCTGCTATACGTCGAGGTCGGCGGCGACGCGGCGTCCGCTCCCCTCGGCCTGGAAGTTCCGCGTCGGTGCCGTCTCCTTCGCGGCCGACGCGCAGCGCATCAACAAGGTGCCCACCATCCTGTACAACCGCATGCTGCACCCGTTGCTGCCGTTCCCGATCAAGGGCGTGATCTGGTACCAGGGCGAGTCGAACGCGAACAGCGACTCGCAGGCGGTCGCGTACCGACTCCTGTTCGCTGGCCTGATCCGCAGCTGGCGTCGGGAGTGGCAGGGCACGCAGGGCGACATTTCCGTTTCTGTGGGTGCAGCTGCCGGGCTACGGCACGGTGGACTCCGTCCTGCAGGATCGACCGGCCTGGGCGGTGCTGCGCGAGTCGCAGACCGCGGCGTTGGCTCTACCGCGCACCGGCCAGGCGGTGACGATCGACGTCGGCGAGCCGACGAACATCCATCCGCGCAACAAGCAGGAGGTCGGACGGCGGCTCGCCCTCGTCGCGCGCAGCGTGGCGTACGGCGAGCGCGTGGTGTCCACCGGTCCCGTCTACCGTAGCCGCCAGGTTCGCGGCGGCCGGATCGTGCTCGCGTTCGACCACCTGGGCGGCGGCCTGGTGTCGCGCGCCGCGGACGGCGCGGTGCAGGGGTTCGCGGTCGCGGGCGCTGACCACCATTTCGTCCGTGCCGAGGCGCGGATCGAGGGGAGTCGCGTCGTAGTCTGGAGCGAACGGGTGCCGGATCCCGTGGCAGCGCGGTACGCCTGGGCGGACTATCCGCTATACGCGACCCTGTATAGCCGCGCCGGGCTGCCGGCCACACCCTTCAGGACGGATCGTTGGTGAGGCGGATCTAGACCAGCGGCTCCTGCTGCGTGCTGCAGTGGATGGTCCCGAGGCCGAGGACGAAATCCGTGGAGTGGATGCCGACCACCGTCCGCGTCGGGAACAGCTCCGCGAGGATGCCGAGCGCGACGCGGTCGTTCGGGTCGTTGAACGTCGGCACCAGCACCGCCGCCGTACCGATGTAGAAGTTGGCGTAGCTGGCCGGCAGGCGTTCCCCGTCGAACACCACCGGCTGCGGCATCGGGAGCGGCACGATCTCGAGGCGGCGGCCGCGTGCGTCCCGCGCACCGCTCAAGCCGCTCCCGGGCCTCGTGCAGCGGGCGGTAGTTGGGATCGCGGCGGTTCTGCTCCTGGGCGAGCACGACCGGCCCGGAGCGACGAAGCGCGCGAAGTCGTCCACGTGGCCGCCGGTGTCGTCGCCGGCGATGCCGTTGCCCAGCCAGAGCACCTGCTCCGCACCCAGGTAGTCCTGCAGCACGCGCTCGATGCCCGACCGGCCGAGCGCGCGGTTGCGCGCCTGTGCGCCGGTGAGCAAGCACTGCTCGGTCGCGAGCAGCGTGCCCTCGCCGTCCACGTCGATCGCGCCACCCTCGAGAACGACCCGGACGCGGTGGCCGGCGATGGCCACCTCCGGCTCGAAGATCGGCACGCCGAGGAGGCCGGCGACGCGGCGGCCGGCGGCGTCGTCGGCCGCGTGATTGCGGTAGCGCGCCCAGCCGTTGAACCGCCATTTCACTGCGGCCAGCTCGCGGCGCCCGCCCCGGCGTCGCACCACGCCGAGGGGTAGGAAGTCGCGCGTCCACGAGCGATCGGTCGCCGCGATGACGAAGTTCACGCGGCGGAGCGACACCCCGGCGCTGGACAGCGCGCGCGCGGCACGCGAGCGCTCGGCCCGGTCGCGGACGATCAGTCGGATGCGCTCGCCTTCCTGGAGGTGCCGGGCGATCTCGGCCATCACCCACGGCACGGCCTCGAACTTGCCCGGCCAGTCGCTGGGCTCGTGCGGCCAGGCGAGCCAGGTGGCCGCGTGGGGCTCCCACTCGGCGGGCATGCGGTAGCCGAGGCCGAAGGGAGTCGGCGCCGGCCGGAGGGCGTCGCCGCCGCGAGCCCTCCCCGGCCCTGACCGCGCTCAGCCATCAGCGCGCGGCCGGCCGTCGAAGCGCGAGGTGATGCCGCCGTAGGCGTCGATGCGGCGGTCGCGCAGGAACGGCCAGTTGCGCCGCACGGACTCCTGCTGGGAGAGATCGCAGCTCCACCACCAGCGTCTCCTCGCCCTCGCCCGCCTCGGCGAGCACGACGCCGAACGGGTCGGCGACGAACGAGTGGCCCCAGAAATCGAGCCCGCCGCCGGCGGGGCCCTCGTGTCCGACGCGATTCACCGCGGCGACGAACACGCCGTTGGCGATGGCGTGCGAGCGCTGGATGGTCTGCCACGCCGACAGCTGGGCGGCGCCGAACTCCGCCTTCTCCTTCGGGTGCCAGCCGATCGCCGTCGGGTAGCAGAGAATCTGCGCCCCCTGCAGTGCCGTCAGGCGGGCCGCCTCCGGGTACCACTGGTCCCAGCAGATCAGCGTCCCGATCGCCGCGTGAGGGGTGCGCGACGGTGACGAAGCCGAGATCGCCCGGCGTGAAGTAGTACTTCTCGTAGTACAGCGGGTCGTCAGGGATGTGCATCTTGCGGTACAGCCCGAGCGATTCGCCTGCGGGGCCGATCACCATCAGGCTGTTGTGGTAGATGCCTGCGGCCCGCTGCTCGAAGACCGGCGTCACGACCACCACGCCGTGCTGCTTCGCCTCGGCGGCGATGGCGTCGGTCGTCGGGCCCGGCAGCGGCTCGGCCAACTCGAAGAGGTCGGGGTCCTGGACCTGGCAGAAGTAGGGCGAGGCGAACAGCTCGGGCAGGCAGACGATCTGTGCGCCCCGCCGTGCCGCGTCGCCGATGGCCCGGCGGGCCTTGGCGACGTTGGCGGCCTTGTCCCGGCCCATCGCCATCTGGACCAGGCCAAGGCAGACGATGTTCGGTGCCATGGCGCCGAAGCTAGCGGGGGTGTGGGACGAGGACTAGGGCGGTCGGCGGGGGCGGGACCGCACGGCAGCCCGTGGGCACACGAAGGGGCCGGCCCCGTCGGTGCAAGCGGGCCGGCCCCTGGCTCCAGGTCGTCTGCTACGTCGTCGTCACCTACGAGTCGGTCTTTTCAAACCTGGCGACCGCCGACTCGCCGGTCGCCGCCCGCGGCTACTTCGACAGAACCCGATGGGCGATGTCGATGCTGAACGCGGTTGTCGCCGCCGTGGTCGCCGTGGAGCTGTCACCCGAGACGGCGCCTGTGGCCGTCATCCAGATCGCCGTCAATTGGGCGATGCCGGCAGCCGTGCCGTGGCCGTACAGGTGTGCCTCGACAACCGACCCGCTCGGGACCACCAGCTCGGTCGAGAACGTCGCCGACGGATTGGCCACCTTGGTCAAGCTCGAATCGGCATTGCAGATGGTCGTGCACTTCCCCGTGCCGGGGGAATACAGGATCGAATCAATCGTGGCCAACGCCGGTCGTCTTGGCGCGGTACGTGACGGTGTAGCTGCCGATGCCGACGTTCTCGGCACAACTCGCCAACGCGATCGCCAGCCCCAGTGGTGCCAGCCAGGCAAGTGGTAGACGGTGGTGACGCATGTGACGACCTCCCGTGAGTGGAGCAGGCATGCCTCGTGTCAGCCGCCCCGTGAGCCGCGACACCCTCCCGCGATCGCGACCTCCCGCCGGGCGAGAAACGGTTTTCCCGGTTGAACGGCCGCCGCAATTCATACTATCATCTTATCACCGTGTCCACCCCCCCTTAGCCGATGTCTCCGCTCCTGATTCTCCTGGTCGGCGTGGCCACCATCGTGGCGGCCATCCTCGTGCTCAGGCTCAACGCGTTCCTGGCCCTGATCGCGGCGGCCGTCGTGGTCAGCGTGCTGGCCCCCGGGGACCCGGCCACCAAGCTGGTGGCCCTGGGCGAGGGCTTCGGACGGACTGCGGGCCAGCTGGGCGTCATCGTCGCGCTCGCAGCGATCGTCGGTGGCGCGATGGCGGGGAGCGGGGCATCCGACCGGATCGTCACCGGCTTCCTGAAGCTGCTGGGGGAAGAGCGGGGCGCGCTCGCGCTCGGGGCGACCGCCTTCGTGCTGTCGCTGCCCGTATTCTTCGACACCATCTTCTTCCTGCTGGCGCCGCTCGCCCGCTCGATGTACCGCAACACCCGGCGCGACTACCTCAAGTACCTGCTGTCGGTCTCCGCGGGCGCGGTGGCGACGCACGCCCTGGTCCCGCCGCATCCCGGCCCGCTCGCCATGGGCAGCGCGCTCGGCATCGACCTGGGCATGATGATCCTCGTGGGGATCGTGGTCGGGCTGCCGTCCGCCGCGGCCGGGATGCTGTTCGCCGCCTGGGCGAATCGCCGCATGCCGATCGAGATGCGCCCGCTGGCGCCGGGCATTCCCGAGCCGGCCCGGCCGGCATCGCTGCCCCCGCTGGTGCCGGCGTTGATCCCCGTGCTGCTGCCGGTGCTGCTCATCTCCAGCAACACGATGGTCGGTGCGCTCAGGACCTTCGATCCATCGCACGCCGCCACGTGGAACGCGCTCGTGCCGTACACCGCGACGCTGGGTAATCCGAGCCTGGCGCTGCTGCTCTCCGCGGTCTCCGCGTTGCTGCTCTACTGGCGCGCGCACCGGCCCAGCCGCGCCGAGCTGTCGGCGCTGGTCGAGACGTCGTTGATGGGCGCGGGCGTGATCGTGCTCATCGTCGGCGCGGGCGGGGCGTTCGGCGCCACGCTCCAGGCGGCGCAGGTCGGCTCGATCGTCGAGCGGACCATGGGCGGCGGCGTGCGAGGCACCGGGATCGCCTTCCTGTTCATCGCCTTCGGCGTGTCGGTCGTCATCCGGACCGTCCAGGGATCGGCCACCGTGGCCATGATCACCACGTCGGGGATGATCGCCGCGATGATCAAGGGCCTGGCGCTCCCGTTCCATCCGGTGTACATCGCCACCGCGATCGCCGGCGGATCGCTGGTGGGCTCCTGGATGAACGACGCGGGCTTCTGGGTGTTCAGCCGGCTGGGGGGCGTGACGGAGCGGGAGACCCTGCTCACCTGGACGCCCTTATCCGCGGTGGTGGGCACCACGGCCATGCTGGTCACCGTGGCGCTGGCCCTCCTGGTGCCCCTGCGCTAGGCGTGGTTCGGCGGTTCCCGATCGCGGTGTTGCCGCGGGCGCCTCGAGGAGAGCCCATGAGCCTTTCTCACGGCAGGTCATGGTCCATGCGACCGCTCATCGTCGGCGTCGCCGCGATGACGGCCGCGATGGCGGCGTGCGCGAGGCACGTCGCGCCGACGCCCGCGCCGAGCGCCGAGTGGGTGGCCAGCTGGGCCCCGTCCCAGCAGCTGGTCGAGTCACGCAATCTGCCTCCGGCGCCCGGCCTCACCGGCAGCACCCTGCGCCAGGTGCTGCGCCTGTCCATCGGCGGCAGCGCCGTGCGGTTTCATTTCTCCAACGTCTTCGGCACCAGCCCCGTGGAGCTGCGCGCCGTGCACGTCGCGCGGTCGGCCGGTGCGAGCGCGATCCAGCCGGGGACCGATCGGGCGCTGGCCTTCGCCGGAAGGCCCTCGGTGGCGATCGCGGCGGGCGGGGCGGTCGTCTCCGATCCCCTCGACCTCGCGCTCGCGCCCTTCAGCGATCTCACCGTGTCCATCGCGTTCGGCGCCACGTCGGCGGATGTCACCGGCCATCCCGGTTCGCGGGCCACGTCCTTCCTCGAGACGGGGGACTGGAGCACCGCGGCCGCGTTGCCGGATGCCGTGAAGACGGAGCACTGGTACGTCCTCAGCGGCGCGGACGTCGTCGCGGACGAGGGGAGTGCGGCGATCGTGGCGCTGGGCAACTCCATCACCGACGGACGCGGCTCCGGAACCGACAAGAACGACCGGTGGACCGACGACCTGGCGCGCCGCCTCCAGGCCGACCTGCGTACGGCGCACGTGGCCGTCCTCAACGCGGGCCTCGGCGGCAATGCCGTGCTGCGAGGCGGGCTGGGCCCCACCGCCCTCTCGCGGCTGGACCGCGACGTAACCGCACCGGCGGGCGTGCGCTGGCTGGTCGTGCTGGAGGGTGTCAACGACATCGGCAACGCGCGGGGCGCCGATACCGTCGCCGCAATCGCCGGCGAGTTGATCGCCGCCTATCAGCGGATCATCGCGGTGGCTCACGCCCACAGGCTGCGTGCCTACGGCGCGACGATCCTGCCGTTCGGCGGCTCCTTCTACGACGGCCCGGGTCGAGAGGCGGCGCGGCAGGCGGTGAACCGGTGGATTCGCACCAGCGGCGCGTTCGATGCCGTGATCGACTTCGACGCGGTGATGCGCGATTCGCTCGAGCCCGCCCGCCTGCGGCCGGATGGGGACAGCGGGGACCATCTGCATCCCAGCGAGGCGGGGTATCAGCGCATGGCCGACGCGATCGACCTGACCCTGTTCACGCGCTAGCCGTCGCCGCGGAGCACGTTGTTCACTGAGCTTCATCAGGCGAGCCAGGGGCGGCCGCCGGGCGCCCTCGGCCCGGTCAGCCTCGCGAGCGGCGAGCGGCGCTAGGTCGCCGGCCTGACGTCCTCCCGGGTGTACGCGCCGTCGACCTGGCGCCAGATGCCGAGCGCGTTGCGGTTGCGGAGCGCGAGTGGCAGCGCCGCGTCGGGAAAGTCCTGGAAGCAGACGGGCCGGGCGAACCGCACGATGGACGCCGTGCCCACCGAGGTGGAGCGCGAGTCGGTCGAGGCCGGATAGGGCCCTCCGTGCTGCATGGCGTGCCCCACCTCGACGCCGGTCGGGTAGCCGTTGAAGATCAGGCGCCCCGCCTTGCGGCGCAGCGTGTCCACCAGCGGAGCGTTGGCCGCCAGCTCCTCCGCGGTGCCGTGAATGGTGACCGTCAGCTGGCCCTCGAGCGATTCGGCCACCCGCACCAGCTCCGCGACGTTCCGCGCCGCCACCAGGACCGACGAGGGCCCGAAGATCTCCTCCCGCAGTCGGTACTGGCGCGGCCTCAACTGCGATTGGTGCTCATTGAAGAAGCAATGCACACCCGCAGCCCGGACCGTGACCCAGAATTCCCTTCTCGACACCGTGTACGGTCACATGAAGGAGCGCATGGCGAGGCCCGGCGCGAAGGAGCGATACAATCGACGCATCGCCACGGTCGAACCGGTTTTCGCATACATCGAGGATGCCATGGACTTTCGGCGCGTGAGCTCTCGGAAAACGGAAACCGTCAAATCGGAAATCCTGCTCAAGGTGCTGGCGTATAACCTTCTGCGATTGCGCGCCGCGAAAACCGTGATGGCCTGTTTCTTTTCCGGCGTCTGTACCGCGTCAGGCATACGCATCCTCGCTTCCTGGGTGCCGTCGGCATCAAATTGGCCTTGGTATCTCTCAAATATCGAGACGATTTCCGTATAACCCGTCGAAAAACTATTCCCGTCGATCCTGTCAGAGACGACACTAAATTTGCCGAAAGGTTCGACGTGGGAGTGTAATCGTCCGTCGTCGGTGTATGACGTCGGCCGGTTCGGAGCCGTTTTTCAGAAATCCGAGGTCATCGATGGGGTCATGTCGGCGATTTCGGCGTGGCGGAGTTTGCCAGTTTGCTGATGGCGTGAGAAAGCCAGCGGTTGCGCAGCGTCGCCGGATAGCGGTCCGGCGGGAACAGGTTGCGGGTTATCGCCAGCGGTATCGTCG
>CAVSQA010000025.1:0-75923 GCA_963729955.1 uncultured Gemmatimonadales bacterium | reverse complement strand
GTCGCAGGAGCGGATGCTGGTCGTGGCGCGCCGCGGCCGGGAGCGGCAGGTCGAGGCCATCTGCCGTACCTGGGAGTTGCAGAGCGCCGTCATCGGGCACGTCACCGACGACGGGATGTACCGCGTGCGCTGGGGTGAGGAGGTGGTCGCGGAGATACCGGGCCGGGACCTGGTGGACCACGCGCCGGTCTACCATCCCGAGGCGCGGGAAAGCGGCGGAGATCCAGGCGCGGCGCGCGCGGGCGGTCCCGCCCGCCCCCCGCCCCCGGCCAGGACCTGGGCGAGGTGCTGGAGCGCCTGCTCGACCTGCCGACCATCGCCTCCAAGCGCTGGGTGTACGAGCAGTACGACACGTCGGTGCAGACCAACACCGTGCTCGGGCCCGGCGGCGACGCCGCGGTGCTGCGGGTGCGCGGGACGACACTCGGCATCGCGATGACCTGTGGCGGCAGCGGGCGCTACGTCTGGCTCGATCCCTACGAGGGCGGCAAGGCCGCCGTCGCGGAGGCCGCGCGCAACGTGGCGGCGACCGGCGCCCGGCCGCTGGGCATCACCGACTGCCTGAACTTCGGCAACCCGGAGAAGCCCGAGGTGTTCTACCAGTTCCGCGAGGCTTGCCGCGGCATCGCCGACGCCTGCCGCGCCCTGGGCACGCCGGTGACCGGCGGCAACGTCTCGTTCTACAACGAGAGCCCCTCCGGTGCCGTGCTCCCTACGCCGGTGGTGGGGATGGTGGGCGTGCTCCAGGACGTGGCGTTGCGGGTGCCGGCGTCGTTTCAGTCGCGCGGCCACGTCATCCTGTGCCTGGGGCAGCCCCGGGGCGAGTTGGGCGGGTCGCAGTATCTTTCCCTGGTCGCGGGCGACGTCTTCGGCGCGCCCCCGCGCGTGGATCTCGCGGCGGCCCGCGCCCTGGTGGACTGCCTAGTGGCGTGCGCGGGGCCGGCGCTGCTCTCCTCCGCCCACGACGTGTCCGAGGGGGGGCTGGCCGTCGCGCTGGCCGAATGCTGTGCGCTCGCGCCCGAGCTGCTGGGCGCCGACGTGGACGTGACGGCGCTGGGCGAGGGCCTTCCCGCCGCGGCCGTGCTGTTCGGCGAGGACCAGGGCGTCGTGGTCGTGAGCGTCCGGCCCGATCGGGTCGCCGCGGCCCAAGACGTCGCACGGCGTCACGGCGTGGCCGTGCGGGTCGTCGGGGCGGTGGGCGAGCCCGAGGGCGACCTGCGCATCCGCGCCGGCGCCGAGCGGATCGCGCGCCCCGTGGCCCGGCTGCGGCGGATCTACGAGGACGCGCTGCCGCTGAGGCTCAACGGCGTCGGCGGCACACAGCTTGCGCGGAGCGACTAGACGCGATGTGCGGGATCATCGGCGTATCGAACCATCCTGAGGCCGCGCGGCTGGCCTACCTGGGCCTGTACGCGCTGCAGCACCGCGGCCAGGAGTCGGCGGGCATCGTCTCGGTGGACGAGGCCGGGGTGGCGCGCACCCATCGCGGGATGGGCCTGGTAGCCGACGTCTTCTCCGAGGGCGTGCTCGACAGCTTCGAGGGCTCGGTCGCGATCGGTCACACCCGCTACAGCACGGCCGGCTCGAGCGTGCTGGCGAACTCGCAGCCGGTGCTGGTGCGGTTCCACGGCGGCACGCTGGCCCTGGCGCACAACGGGAACCTCACCAACGCGGCCGAGCTGAGGCGCGAGCTAGTGGACGCCGGGGCCATCTTCGGCTCGACGATGGACTCGGAGATCCTGGTCCACCTGATCGCGCGCTCCCGCCAGACCGATCCGGCCGAGCAGATCCGCGAGGCGCTGTCCCGCGTGGAGGGCGCCTACTCGCTGGTGATCACCGTCAACTCGCAGCTGTTCGCGATCGTGGACCCGCGCGGCTTCCGGCCGCTGCTGCTGGGGAAGGTCGGGAACACGCCGGTGGTCGCGTCGGAGAGCTGCGCGCTCGACATCGTCGGCGCCCGCACCGTGTGCGAGCTGGAGCCGGGCTCGTTCGTCCGAATCGACGGCGAGCGGATCGACTACCTCGAACCGCTGCCTCCCGCCCCACCCGCGCACTGCATCTTCGAGTTCATCTATTTCTCGCGCCCCGACAGCCGTGTCTTCGGCGAGAACGTCGACAAGGTGCGGCGCAAGCTGGGCCGGCGCCTCGCCGCGGAATCCCCCGTCGACGCGGATATCGTCATCGCCGTGCCCGACTCGAGCAACACGATCGCGCTCGGCTTCGCGGAGGCCTCGAAGATCCCCTTCGAGCTCGGCCTCATCAGGAACCACTACGTCGGGCGCACGTTCATCCAGCCGCGGCCAGAGCATGCGCGACTGGGACGTGCGGATCAAGTTCAACCCGGTGCGCGGCGTTCTCAAGGGAAAGAAGATCGTCGTCGTCGACGATTCGATCGTGCGCGGTTCGACGATGCGGAAGCTCGTCTCGATTCTGCGCCAGGCGGGAGCGGACAAGATCCATCTCAGGATCGGCTCGCCGCCCATCACGCATTCGTGCTACTACGGCATCGACACGCCCACCCGCGGCGAGCTGATCGCGTCGAGCCATACGGTCGACGAGATCCGGACTACCTCGGCGTCGACAGCCTCCATTACCTCTCCCGCGAGGGGATGGTCAAGGCCAGCGCCCGCGACCCCGACCGTTTTTGCCACGCCTGTTTTTCCGATCACTATCCCACGCCCGTTCCGTCCGATGCCGCCAAGCTGCGGTTCGAGTCCGGCGAGCACGCACGCCAAAGGGCAACGCATGAGCCGCTACGTCTACTACTTCGGCGCCGGTCACGCGGACGGCACCGCTCAGATGAAGACCGTCCTCGGTGGCAAGGGCGCCAATCTCGCCGAAATGACCAACCTCGGCATCCCGGTGCCGCCGGGCTTCACGATCAGCGCGGAGCTGTGCAACGCCTACATCGCCAACAAAACCTATCCGCCGGAGCTGAAGGCCGAGGTGGAGGCAAGCCTCAAGCGCGTCGAAGAGGTGATGGACGCAAGTTCGGCGCGGCGGCCAAGCCCCTGCTCGTCTCGGTGCGCTCCGGCGCCGCCGTCTCGATGCCGGGGATGATGGACACCATCTTGAACCTCGGGATGAACGACGCGGTGGCCGCGGCGCTCGCCACGGAGACCGGCAACCCGCAGTTCGCCTACGACGCCTACCGGCGCTTCGTGCAGATGTACGGCGACGTCGTCCTGGGCCTCAAGGGGAGCAAGAGCCCGTTCGAGCCGCTGCTCGCCGCCAAGAAGAAGGCCAAGGGCGTGGAGCGGGACATCGACCTGCCGGCGGAGGACCTCAAGGCGCTGGTGGGCGAGTACAAGGCGGCCCTGAAGAAGCTGCTGCCCTCCGGCTTCCCGGAGGAGCCGCAGGCGCAACTGTGGGGCGCGATCGAGGCGGTGTGGCGCTCGTGGATGGGCGACCGCGCGGTGGCGTACCGGCGGATCCACCACGTGCCCGAGACCCTCGGCACCGCGGTGACGGTGATGGCGATGGTGTTCGGCAACTTCGGCGAGGACTCCGGCACCGGGGTCGCGTTCACGCGCGATCCCTCGACCGGCGAGAAGCGGTTCTACGGCGAGTTCCTGGTCAACGCCCAGGGCGAGGACGTGGTGGCCGGCATCCGCACGCCGGACGCCGGTGGACGGCAGATGGCCCGGAAGTTCCCGCCGGCCTACAAGCAGCTGGTGGAGACCTACCAGCGGCTCGAGAACCACTACGGCGACATGCAGGACCTCGAGTTCACGGTCGAGCGGGGCAAGCTGTTCCTGCTCCAGACCCGCAATGGGAAGCGGACCGGCGCGGCCGCCGTGCGCGTGGCCGTGGAGATGGTCGAGGAGGGGATGCTGACGGAGCAGGAAGCGCTGCTCAGGCGTCTCGCCCGACGCGCTCGACCAGCTGCTGCATCCGATGGTGGACCCGAACGCCAAGAGCACCGTGCTCGCCACCGGCCTCCCGGCGTCCCCGGGCGCCGCCGCGGGCCAGGTTGTGTTCGACGCACAGGAGGCGTTCGCGTGGGCCAACGAGGGCAAGGCCGTGGTGCTGGTGCGGGCCGAGACCTCGCCCGAAGACATTGAAGGGGATGGCGGCCGCCAAGGGGATCCTCACCGCGCGCGGCGGGATGACGTCGCACGCGGCTGTGGTGGCGCGCGGGAGGGGCAAGTGCTGCGTGGTGGGCGCCAAGGCGGTGGAGGTGGACGAGCACGCCGGCGTTTTCAGCGTGAACGGGCGCAAGGTCAAACGCGGCGACTGGGTCACGCTGGACGGCTCGACCGGGCGGGTGCTCGACGGGCGCGTGCCCCTGGTCCAGCCGACGATGTCGGGCCACTTCGAGAAGTTCATGACCTGGGCCGACAAATCAGCGCCGGCTCAAGGTGCGCACCAACGCCGACACGCCGGGCGACGCGAAGCGGGCGCGGGAGTTCGGCGCCGAGGGCATCGGACTCTGCCGCACCGAGCACATGTTCTTCGAGGGCGACCGCATCGAGGCGATGCGGGAGATGATCGTCGCCGACGACACCGAAGGCCCGCGCAAGGCGCTGGCCAAGCTCCTGCCGATGCAGCGCGGCGACTTCGAGGGGATCTTCACGGCGATGGACGGGTTGCCCGTGACGATCCGGCTCCTGGATCCGCCGCTCCACGAGTTCCTGCCGCACGAGCGAGAGCGAGATCGCGGCGCTGGCGAAGCAGATGGGCATCCCGCCGACGCGATCGCGGCCACGCGTCGACTCGCTGCACGAGGCCAATCCGATGCTCGGCCACCGCGGCTGCCGCCTCGGCATCACCTACCCCGAGATCACCGAGATGCAGGCCCAGGCCATCTTCGAGGCCGCCTGCACGTCGCCGCCAAGGGCGTCAAGGTCATCCCCGAGGTGATGGTGCCGCTCGTGGCCACCGTCGCCGAGCTCAAGAACCAGGCCGACATCGTGCGGCGCGTCGCCGCCGAGGTGTTCGGCAAGGCCAAGCGCGAGGTGGCCTACCTGGTGGGGACGATGATCGAGCTGCCGCGCGCCGCGCTCACGGCCGACGAGATCGCCGAGGTCGCGGAGTTCTTCTCGTACGGCACCAACGACCTCACTCAGACGACCTTCGGCCTCTCCCGCGACGACGCGGGCCGCTTCCTCCCCGCCTACATCGAGCAGGGGCTCCTGCCCAACGACCCGTTCCAGGTGCTCGATCAGCGGGGCGTGGGCGAGCTGGTCCAGCTGGCATCCAGCTCGGCCGCGGCACCCGCAAGAACCTCAAGGTGGGGATCTGCGGCGAGCACGGCGGCGAGCCGTCGAGCGTGATGTTCTGCCACGACGTCGGAATGAACTACGTGTCCTGCTCGCCCTTCCGGGTGCCGATCGCCCGGCTGGCGGCGGCGCAGGCCGCGCTCAAGGAGCAGGGCGCCGAGGACCGGACCGGCGCCACGGTGTGAGGAGCGGAGCCGCACCCGCCGGCCCCGGCCGCGGGCAACTCTCTAGCGAGGGGACGAACCCATGATGCGAGGCACCACCCGACGCTTCCTGGCGACCACCGGCGTGGCGCTGGCGGCTCTGGCCGCTACGTCGCCCCGGCATCTCCTGGCCCAGGATTCCACCCAGGTGAAGGACTCCGCGCAGGCGAAGGACACGGCCACGGCCCAGGCGGCGCCGCAGGTCACCGCGTCCACAACCGTTCCGCGGTACCTGGCCGACCACCGCGGCGCCCTGCGCCTCAGCCCCAAGCAGGTCGATCGCGTGCGCGAGGTGGCCGGATGGCTCGACAGCGCCAACGCGCCGCTCCGGGCCCAGTGGCAGCAGATCACCGGCGGGCGGCCGATGCGAGCGATAACGCCGGCGGAGCGCCGCGGCCTGGCGCCCCAGCTGCAGCCCGTGATGCAGCAGATACGGACCAACAACGAGACCGCGCTCGACTCGGTGGACGCGATCCTGACGCCGGCGCAGCAACAGCACCTCCAGACGGTGCTCCAGGAGTATCGCCGGCGGATGCAGGCGCGTCGGCCCCCGCCAGTCCAGCACTAGCCGGCGGGTGTTAACGGCGTCGCACCGCCTCCGTCAGATAGGGCGTGAGGCGGGAAGCTCCCTGCCCTTTCTGGAGGAGTGTGGCGTGAGCAACATCACATCGAGAATCCGCGGAACGATCGGAGCGCTGGGCATCCTCGCGCTCGCCACTCCTTTGGCGGCTCAGACCCATCCGCACCGGGGCCAGATGCGCTACGCCGCGCAGTGGGTCGACCGCAGCCAGGTTGTGGCGCGCTCGCCGATGGGCTGGCGGGGCGCGGCGGCGTGGCGGGTCGGTTGGGTGGGACGGCGCTACTACGCGCGGCCCCACTACGCGATGGGTTGGGGATGGCGCGCCTACGGTGTCGGGCGGCCGATGATGCGGAGCGCCGTGGTCGTCCGGTACGGCCGGGCGCCCTACGCGTGGCATCGCGGGCCGTGGATCCGCGCCCGGGCCGGCTGGCGCTACTACCGGCGCTAACGCACTCCCGTGCCGCAGCGGGCCGGGCCCCGGAGCGAGGCCCGGCCCGCTGTCTTTTCAGCCCGTCTTGAAGACCAGGGCGCTCCCCGCGCGGATCACCAGCCCGATGACGAAGGAGACGATCGCCGCGGTCCAGGCCTTGTTCTTCGCCACCTTCTCGAGTGCCATCAGCCCGATGGCGGTCACCACCAGGATCCAGATCTCGAACGGGCCGATTCCTCGCAGCATGGCGGCCAGGGCCTTGTGGGCCTGGGTGAAATCCACCGGGAACAGGAGGTCGAGGCCGAGCGACTGCTGGGCGTCGGCCGGGCTCTGGATGGCTTCCACGCCCTTCATCCGGAGCATGACCGTGGTCACCACCGTCTGCAGGAGGGCGACCGACGACGAGAAGATCGACACGGTCAGCAGGCCCTTGAACCGGGCCTCGGCCCCGCTGACCATCAGCACGAAGTAGAGGATCACGGCTCCGATCAGGCATCCGATCAGGAGGCCGATGGCCGGGCCGACCATGGTGGTGATCCTCACGATGCCGAGCGTGGACTCGGACATCGGCGCGCCCCGCGCCGCGGCCGTGGCCCGGGCCGCCTGCATCGCGATCGGCCCCATGAAGATCATCACGATGCCGAACAGGACGCTGAGCACGATCCACGGCATCCAGAAGGTGGGCTTCTCCCGCTGCTCCTCGAACACGCCGCGTGGGGCGAAGGGGGCGCGGGCCAGCCGCAGCAGGTCGGTGAGAATCGGGGTGTATGCGGCGGTCGGGGCCTGGGTGTCCGGTGCTGTCATGCACGCTCCGGGAAGAAGTTCGCCACCGAAGCTACGCGCGGGCGGGAAAAGCGAAAGAGGCCGCGGCAGAACCCGGGGAGCCATCACGCCTGGGCGCGACGGCCCCGCACCGGGCTAGTGTCGACGCACGCGCGATATGGGCAAGTGGCCGTCCTGCACCCGGTCGCAGATGGCCCGGGCCACGACCTCGAGGTCCCGGGAGCGTGCGGCCCACCACCGGTCCTCGCCGGAGCGCGCGATATCCGCGGGACTGACGGCGTGCTTCAGCTTTCCCCTTTCGTCATAGACGGCGGCCCGCGTCGTCCGCACCAACCCGGCGAGGCAGTCGACCTCGTACCGAACCCGATACGACTCGCTGTCCCCTTGCGCCGACGACCACGGCCGACGCACCCAGCCCGCATACACATTCGAGTCGCTGCGGATGATGGTCGTGGTGTCCAGCTCCTCCCGCTGCCGGCTCCCGGCCACACGGGCCCACGGACCGGTGTCGTGGACAACGTGGGCGGCGGCGGGAGGGCTGGTGGACGCGGGCGGCCGTTCGCGGCCCCTGGCACACACGCCGCCGAGGCTGCTGAAGGCCAGCGCCGCCACCGTGACGAGGCGTCTCATCCGGACCTGACGTAAGGGCTGGCACTCATATGCACCGTTCCCGGCCGCTGCGCTACCAGGAGCGGCCCGATGGCGTCCCGCCACGTGTGATTGACGCGGTCCGGTGGGTGCTACGGGGCGACGCGGGGCGACGGGTTCGCCGGCGACGCCGCCGGCGCGGGCAGGGAGGCCGCGAGGGCCCCGAGATCTTCGTCGGCAAGCCCGATCGCCGACCACTTCCCAGCCAGGCCACCGCGGGCACGGTGCCGTGGAGGAGCCCGCGGAGCAGGTTGAACGGCCCGATCCGCTCGCCGTCACGAGAGAAGGTGGGGTCCTGCCCGGCTCCCCCCGGACGCGCCAGCCCCTGCTCTCCAGCAAGACGGCCAACATCGCCCCCACGAGCATCGACGCGCGCGCGATGTGCCCCGGGGTGGCGCGTTCCTCGTCGGGTGCCAGCCGCAGCCGAACCGCAGGCTGGGCGGGGTGGTCGGCGAACTCGGCGAGCCCGGCGGGCGTGAGTCCAACGAAACGCTCCGGGGCGTGGCGCACGATATCCTCCCACAGCGGCATCCAGAACGTGGCCGGCAGCGCCTCCCAGGTTACGGCATGCAGGCTCCGAGCCACCTCCGACGGCGGCAGGTACGCGAGCACGGCCTGCTCCAGCCGGTCGGCGTCGTCGAGGAGGGTGATGGCGGCCTCGGTCGCATCCGTGGCGGAGGCGGTCGCCGGCAGCGCCGCCAGGCGCTCGCCGAGCGGAGGATGCGTGTCGTAGGGATCGGTTGACGTCCTCGACAGCTCCCGCTCGAGTGCGGTCTTCGTGTCTCCCCCGGACTCCGCCGCGACCAGGAACCGGGCGAAGCCGTCGCCGATGGGCGGCCGGAAGCCGCCCTCCAGCGGAGGCACGACCTCGGCGGACCAGTACGCCTCGAACAGCGGCGCGGCGGCATGGAGCTTCTTCAGGCCGCTCGCCAGCGCCTCCGGCCCGACCACGGCGGCCGCGAGCCGGTCGGCGGCCAGCGCCTGACTCCGCGACACGGCGTGGGTGATGCGGAGGAACGCATGCCCGTACCACACGAACGGTCCCTGCAGCCAGGATTTCGCGGCCTTGAGATTCTCGATGGTGCGTCCGATGCCGGCGCGAGTCTTGTACAGCCAGGGCCCGAGCTTGGTGTCACCGCCATGGAAGTGGCCGAACTCGTGGGCGAGCACCGCCCGGAGCTCGTTCACGCTGAGGGCCTCGAGCAGCGGAAGGCCGATGCCCATGACGCGGTGGCTCCCGATGCCCATGAGCCCGCCCCGCTGAGCGACCCAGGCGTTCAGGTCGGGCACGAGGAAGACGTGCTTCGGCTCCGCCTGCCCCGTGGCCTTGGCCAGGGGTGTGAGCATGGCGAAGAGACGGGGTTGGCCAGCGGCGGTCAGGCGCGGCCCCGGATCGGGGAACCGATCGATCCGGGGCAGGACGCCGCCGAGTATGGCGCCGGCGCCGACGAGCGAGAAGACAACGAGGCGCACACTGATGTGGTGGAGGTAGCGGAACTCGGCGTAGGGAAGGTACAGCACCAGCATGATGGTGGCTGCGCCGAGGGCGTAGAAACCGACCATCAGGAGCAGCGCCAGCAGCGCGCGGCGCGCGAGACTCGGAGGGGCCTCGGTCACGGTGCAACGCTAGCTCGGCACCGTCATTTGGGCGTCAAGTGGGAAGCAGGGAGCCGGGCCGAATCTCGGCAGCCGTTCCCGGGAAAGGCAAAGCGGCGCCCCAAAGATGACGGCTTCGATCGCCGCTGGGCTCGAGACCACCGTCCCGCTGCCAGTCCCGGCTCCGCCCACCATCAGATGCCGGAAGCCACGCTCGGCTTCTGTCGCCGTCGCGCCTCCATCTCAAGCGTGGTCGGCGTATAGGTGAAGATCCGCACGAGGTTCTCGCAGTCCTTCACCGATGCGAGGGCGATGTCCTGCGGAAACGAGTTCAGGAGTTGGATGAAGCCAAGAATCGCGTGTACGTATTCGAGCGAACTTGAGAGCTTGGCCAGCGGCCACGTGGCATACCAGGCGATCTTCGGCAGGACGAGGGGGATCGCCGTGAAACGGATCGTCTTGCCGTAGAGCGCCGAGAGCCTACGCGCCACTTCTGGAAAGGACAGTGGTTCCGGCCCGGCCACACGGATGCGCTGTCTGCCCAGGTCGTCGCGAAGAACCGCCTGGGCCGCGACCTCACCCAAGTCGACTGGCGAGATCGTGGGAAGCGACTTCGGCCCACCGCCGGGCACCATCATGCGGCCACCACGCATCATCGCGAAGAACAGGTCCATGGAAGGCGGGGCGCCGAGGACCGTCCAGTCGAAATCGGATGTCTTGAGATACGCCTCGACGTCCTGCTTGACCGTCGCGATGTCCAGGCGCACCAAATGGGGAATCTGCCGTGGCTGAATGTCGAAGACCGACACGTACACAACCCGTGTGACTCCTGCTGCCTCAGCCTGGTCGAGGGCCGCGATCACGGCGTCTCTCTCGACCGCCACCAACTTGCGAATCTGGTCTCGCGTGAATGCCGAAACGGCAACGACCACACGATCGACGCCTTCGAGTGCACGAGCGACGGCGTCGCGCGATTCGAGATCGCCTTCCGTCAAGTCCACGGTTCCCGGGAGGATTCCGCGTGCCCGCGCGACACTCCGGGTGAGGACGCGCAGGCGCACACCCTTGGCCACGAGACTGCGAACGATGTGCCGGCCATAGTGGCCGGTGCCGCCGAGCACGAGCACTCTCGCAGACTGAGTCATCCTCGCCCCTCCCTGCGTCCGCGTCAGCTGGCCCGGCGGCGGCGGCCCGTGATTTGCTGCGCTTGGCGCTCGGGCGTCGCGGACGCCCCGAGCGGAGAGATAGCTCATGCGCCTGGGAACGGACTTGTCCCGCACAGCGCGCACCGTCGCCGGATGTGCGGCGTTGGTGACGGGCACCGCCATCGCCACGGCCGGGTGCTCCGCCTACCTGCAGAGCGTGGCGCTGTGGAAGCCGCAGCACGGCAGCGACGAGATCGTGCTGTACGGAGGTCCGGACCACGGGACGTACCTCGGCTGCGTGAATTGCTCCAGGTACGACAGCGAATCCGTGCTCAACGTCGAGGGCCCCTACGGCCGCTACGACTCCGGCACGAGCATTGCCAACCCCTCCAGCGTCTTCGGCTCGCCGTACTCCGAGTACAGCGCGTGCAACCTCTTCGCCACCGACCCACCCATCATCGTCGATGACCAAGGCAACTACTACGGAAGGCTCAGTATCAACCTGTCGCAGCCGGGCCCACCCTCGGACGCGCTGCAGGCCTGGATCATCCGCCTGTGTGCGCACGGCGCGAGGGGGAGCGGCCGAGGCTCGGGCTAGGGGGACGAGGCGCAGTTCCCCCTCGGTGGTCGCTGCCAAACGGACCGGTAAACCAGCGCGGCTTCGCGCTCTCAGCCCGACCTCACGCTGCGTGCGCCCGCTGCAACACGCGGGCGCATGTCAGCCACAACACACACGCGGCGCCAACGCTGACCGCCAGTAGCCGCGAGTTGGCGCCAGGCACGAAGCAGCCGGCGACACCCAGAGCAATCAGCGCGCCACCCGTCACGTAGTACAGTCGCACGCGCAGGCCGCGAGCGAGCGGCAAGAAATGCAGACCCACGACCATCGCGACTGCCGACACCGTAAACTCGCGTTGGCCGATGTTGGAGAGAACGTTGACGGTGGCGAAGATGATCAGACCCTCCACCCCGCTGGTGATACCGACGACCCGCGCTCGCCGCGCACGCTCGCCGGAAGCCAGCGGCGGGACATGGGCGAGTCCGCGCAAGGCTGCGATGATGAGGCCCGACGAAACCAGCAATGGGATGGCATACAGTAGTACCGACGGGCGCCCGGACGCAGCGACACCCACGACCCACCAGAGGGCGGCAAACCCGGCGATGACAATGATAGCGCCGGTGGCGTTGATGCGATGTCCTCCCCTGGGACCGCTCCCAGTGCTCGGCGGCCACGCGGCGCCGCCTAACGACTCGCGCCTCAGCGGCCGGCGACCGCCCGCCAGCCACAACACCTGCCCTACCTCAGGTGCACTCACCAGCCAGTCGACCCTCGAGCCCGGAGCGCCCGCCGGCTGCAGGCGCTGGTTAGGCCGTGCGGCGCCTAGTGGCTGCCTGCATGCGGCTCGTGATCAAGCGCGTCGAGCCGATCCCGATGGCGTCGCACGAACCAGTCCGCCAGTAGCGGTCGGTATTCCCGCTGAATCGCTGCGGGCAGCAGGAAGAAGTCTCCGCCCGTCGCACCGCGGCAGCGGGCAGCCCCGCAGTGGCACGGCCAGGAGCTCCCGCTAGCAGTGTTGATGTTGTAGTCGCACGTGATCTCATCGCCGACCGCCGTATCCCGTCGCGCGACAAGCCAAACCGCGTCTCCCTCATACAACACATACGCGCTCGGATCACAGCTATGGTTCACGTGACGATCGGGGAACCCCAACAGGACGACCCGACCATCAGGGTAGTCACAGTGGTCCTGGCGTTCACCGAGATCCTCCCGCAACGGCGCGTCAGCCGTGATCTCGCGCACGACGTTGACCCGCCGGATACGGTCGCCAGCGCGCAAGGCGCGGGCGGCAACTACCCCGAGTCCCTCTATCGCCGATGCTCGGACTGCGACATCCATGGTGCAGCGTCCTGTGGGATGACCTCACGTAGCCGGTCCGCTCGGCCTGCACGCCGCATCGGCCTAACGACTCGCGCCTCAGCGGCGGGCGACCGCCCGCCAGCCCCACAACACCTGCGCTACCTCAGATGCACTCACCAGCCACTCAACGCTTGAGCCGCAAGCGCCCGCCCGCTGCAGCGCTGGTTAGGCGGGGCGTTGTCACCAGCGGCCGCGAAGGCGCTCCCAACACCCCCGCGGGTCCACTATCGGCAGCGGCGCCCGGTCTGCCACGCTGAGCAAGTCCTTGTCCCCGGTCACCAGCAAGTCCGCCCCGCCCGCCACCGCCGATGCCAGCACCCAGGCATCGTCCGGATCCCGGATCGGCAGCGCCGACGCCTTGGCGGGCTTGGGCACGATCGTCTCCTGCCGGAGCCATGCCTCGACCGCCTGCAGTTGTGCCGCGGACGCTCGAAACCGGCGCCCCAGCACGCGCCGGAGTTCCGCGAGGTTGACTTCACCAGTCACGAGTTCGTGGTCCGTCAGGATGGCCCGGATAAGATCGGCGCTCAGGCCGCGCGCCGTCAGCGCGCTCACCAACACATTGGTGTCGAGGAAGATCCTCACGACACGAGGCGGAAGACATCCTCATCGGTGAGAATCCCCTGCGCCTCGGCCAGCGGCATCAGGGACCGGCGGGCCTGCTCGAACCGCAAGAGCCCCAGCTGCCGCCGCAGGGCGTCGCGCACGATGGCGCTGCGGCTCCGACCGAGCTTCCGGCTGACCCGATCGAGCTCTCGCTGTAGCCGCGGCTCAAGCCGAATGGAGACGACGGTCGCTTTCATGTATGACAATGTAGTAGGTGGCTCCTGACCCAGCAAGACAACGCCACCACCTAACGATCATTATGCTGCGGAGCGCCGGCCACCACCACAAGCGCTCCCAGCCTATTCCCATCCATCATTCTCGACCCTGCGACGCAACAGCCCGAATTCCACAGGGTTGGACCAATGCCGCCCTTTGGCGGGCTGGCCAACTGCTGCACGCCCTCGCAGCCTAACGCGCACGCGTTAGGGAAGCGTCATTCGGGAGCCACGCAGCGTTTCCACAGCTCGGCAACTACACCGATATTCGACCCCGGAGACACGGGCTGCTCCCGGGCCCCCACCTACCCTGCTACCTGGGCGCAGCCGAGCTTCGTCCATCAAGGGCCACGGTCAGTCGGGATTCTGGCACTAGGACATGTCATAGCGCATGCGGCCTGTTCGATTTCCGGGGAACTCCGCCACGCAATCACAAAGCGGCGTCCGATTTGGACGCCGCTGCATAGTGGTCAACACCTTCAAAGAAGTGGAGGCGCGGGGAATCGAATACCGCGGCGTCGCGCCAGCAGCGACCGTGTTATGCGCCGAGCGCAGATCAATCGTCCTCGAGGTCCTTCTTTACGAACTTCATGAAACGCCCGAAGGCCCTATCCTGCTTCCGCCTCTCGACACGGGACATCTGGTGATGCTCAGACTCCTTCCCCAGCTTCACGAAGTTCTCGTAGTGGTCAGCGCCGATCCGACCACTGGCCAACCCATCCAGTACCGCGCAGCCCGGTTCCTTCGTGTGCGTGCAATCCCTGAAGCGACACCGCGACGCAAGCGCCACGATGTCAGAGTAACCTGCCTCCATCCCGCCCTCAGCGGCAGAGACACCGAACTCGCGCATCCCAGGGTTGTCTATGACCATCGCACCACCTTCGAGGAGAAAGAGCTCTCTCCTGACGGTGGTATGTCGCCCCTCACCAGTACCACTGACATCCTTGGTCTCAAGTACATCACGGCCCATCAGGGCATTGATGATCGTGCTCTTCCCGACGCCAGATGAACCGACAAAGCAATACGTCTTGCCCGGAGCGAGGACGCTCGTCAGAGCATCGACGCCCTCCTTCGTGACATTGCTCAGCAGTCATGACGGGCTCGGTAATGCCAGCGCTGCGGATGTCCCCTATCTGGGCCGCCAGCACATCAGGCGCCATGAGATCGATCTTTGTCAGCAGGATAATCGGGATGGCGCCGCCATCCTTCACCATGACCAGATAGCGCTCCAGCCTCTTGAGGTTGAAGTCGTAGTGGCATGACTGGACGACGATGACGAAGTCCACATTGGCCGCGATCATCTGGTATTCGACGGAATCACCAGGCGCTTTGCGACGAAGGGATGTCTGTCGATCGAGGATCGCATGAACTATTCCGAACTGGTCATGGGCGGACTTCTCTACGCAAACCCAGTCCCCAACGCAGGGCCGCTGCGACGCGGCATCTGATTCATGCAGGTACTTCCCTGAGAGCTTAGCCCGAAAGAAGCCCGGCTCGCCGACCAGCAAGAGCTGGTCTACGATCAACCGCAGCAACGCGCGCGATGCTGTCATTGCCGCGACAACGACCGGCTTGCGATGCAAACCACTCGTTCCAGCCCAGCGCATCAAGCGTAAGTTCGGCCATGCCTATTGCTCGAAAGTGTTCCTGTCGAGGGGTTGACGACGAAGACCTGCCTGCGACCACGGACGATACAGAACCTCTCGGCGGACCGTGAGGTCGAGCGCCATCGTCGCTAGGCCGGACACCAGCCAAACCAAACGCGGCGCGGGACAGAAATCGCCACGCGCCGCGTCCTGGTAACTCGCTGTCCTGCCGCATCACTACAAAGTGGAGGCGCGGGGAATCAAACGCGTAGGGCCAATGGCATGTCGCGCGTCTAGCTACGGCACCTCGTCCGCAGATGCGCTGATTCAATACCCCCGCAGGTACCCCCACCAACTCAGGCAGGCAGTGGACGGCAGTGGAACGCGATGGACGTGCAATGAGGCCCTCGGAGGTCTCCGCGCCTCCACTAGTGCCGCGTCGGCATTGCTCGGATGCCCTCTTGTGCCGAGCAAGACTCAAACCTGCCTCTCGCGGCTCGAAAGCACCAGTCATCACATGGCTTGGCACCGACGGGCGCATGCTGGCGCCAATTACTCTAGGCGTGTCACCTGCCAGCAACGACCGGACCAAGCAGCTGCTGCCACCAACGTTGCGCCACCGACAGCGTGGAGTCCTAGACAGCTGCGCTGGTTCCGCCTACTGAGGGGAGATAAGGGGATCCGGTGGGTTCTGAATGAACATCTTGACTAGCCGACCTCGGCTGTCGACGCGAAGAAAGAAGAGATACCGGTCGATGTAGGACTGCAAAGTGCCTGCGACGTTGTACGCGTCGCCCACCCGGTTCACGGTCGCTTTGCCGACCAGCCCCGACGAATCTGGCGCAATGAACGCCGCGCTACCGGCTGTCGCCACCGAATCGACGGTGTATCCGGAGGCGAAGGTCAACACGGCGGCCGCCAGCGTGCGCACAGCAGCAGGCGTGCCGAGCGTCAACGACGGCGCGATCCTGGCCAACCCCGCATTCCATCTGTCAACGACATCCTCGCTGACGAACGCTCCCCCGCCCACACCCTGATAGCCAGAAAAGCATATGCTGTCGCGACCCGCAAGGCCCATGATCACGATGTGGCCGAGGTTCCCGGCGGCTGCGACCACAACCTCCAGAAGGGGGGCTCGGGAGGCTACGGCGCGGATCACCACCCGTAGCCCGCTCGGCGTGAAGCCGCCCGCGCGCGACCCACCTAGCGATACCTTAAGCGCCTGAGCCATAGCAGAATCCCCGCGGCCGGACGCCAACGGGGCGCAGTTCTGCGCCCCCGTCGTGCCGACGTGGGCACAGAGGGAGAGCACCACCACTGAGCCCAAGATTCTTTGCGACATGCCCCATCCTCCCGCAGTTGGTCGGTTTGCCGATGCGTCTCAGTGGCAGCCGTTAAGATGCAATTCATCCCATGCCTCCGCGAACACTCCGTGGCGCCGGCCGACGGCGTCCGTGAACGCACCGCGTTCGTGGCCGAAGAGCTGATCGTAGCGCGAGCGTGCCAGACAACTCGTGCGCGCTGACCTCGGCCAAGCGTCCGGACCGGCCGCTCCACAAATGGATCTGGCGCGCGAGATGCGACTTGCCCGTGCCGGTCGGACCAACGATGAGGATCGGGTCGCTGGACTTCGCATAGGAGCGGGCGAGACGGACGGCAGTCAGCATGGACGACGAGCACGCCACGATGCTCGCCACGAGCGGGAGGAGGTGGGGATGCAGCATGCGACGCCCTCCTTGACGTCCTGCGGAACCGGCAACGCGTTTGGCCAGCACGGCACGGCCGGAGGGGGAAGCCGTCCGTAATCTCTCAAACGATGATGGGAGTCCGTCGGGGAAACAAAAGACTATGGGAACCCATAAGCGGGTGGAGCGGCCGCGTCCGGCGCTGTGACCCCATCCCGGCCCACCCAACAAGAAGAAGCGGCGCCCGCATGGACGCCGCCGGTATGAAAGTGGGCTGGTTCGAGACAGTGGAGGCGCGGGGAATCGAACCCCGGTCCGAGCAGCGATCCGCAGCAGCTTCTACGTGCGTAGCTCGCGATTCATGCCGCGACCGCCAGCCGGTTCACGAGCAACCTGCCGACGGCCCCGCCCCGGTGAAATCTCGCCGCGCGCGCCGAGGCGCCACGCACGACCAGCCTGACTTTTCGATACCCGAGCGTCGCCTCAGGCGGGCTCCATCTCGGGCAGGTGCGCAAAGCGGTTAAGCTTTACGCAGCCAGCGCGTACTCTGCGTTGGCATTTGAACGTTTCCCAGAGGATTAACGAGGATCTAGGAACCTCGGCACGCTGCCACCACCCCACGACACCCGTCGAATCCTGTCGCCCCCAGGCGAACATCGAAATCTAGCCACCCTTGCCGGCCGTCGCCACGACCCGGTCGCGCCCCTCGTGCTTGGCACGATACAGCGCGTTATCGGCCGTCGCCATCAGGTTCTCGGGGCTCGGAATGGGGATCGGGGAGGCCGAGACGCCGCACGAGATGGTCAGCTTGTGGTCGCCGCCCGCGAACCGGAACGGCTTCCCCGCAATCAGGGCGCGCAGCCGCTCGGCGATCTCGAGACCCTTGGCCAGGTCCGCCCCCGGCAGCCAGACCGCGAACTCCTCGCCCCCCATGCGGGCGGCGATGTCCCCGGTCCTGAGCGCGGCCTTGAGGAGGTCGGCCACGTGCTTCAGGGCCAGGTCGCCGGCACCGTGGCCGAGGGTGTCGTTGATGCGCTTGAAGTAGTCGAGGTCGATCATCACCAGGGCCGAGCGCGAGGCGTCCCCGGTGGCCATCTCCTTCTTGAGGAAGCGGCGGTTCGCCAGCCCGGTCAGCTCGTCGGTGTTCGCCTTGTGCTCGGCGATGGCGACGGCGTGGGCGGGCCCCAGCACGGGGGCGAAGCGCCGCGCCAGCTTCTCCAGCTCGGCCACGACGGCGTTGGGAGCGATGGCCGGCTCGCCCAGCGCCAGCACCGCCCCATCCACCCTGGAGCCGAAGTGCAGCGGCACCGCCACCCCACCGCGGAGCGGCCGGCGCCGGTCCCTGAGCCCCGACTGGACGGCCGGCTCGTCCGCCAGCGCGACCGTGGGCGTGCCGTCGGTGATCGCCCGGCCCGCCGGCGAGTCGGGTTCCACGAAAAACCCGATGAGGCGCGGGTCGCAGCCCTCGGAGACGGCGATGATGTTCATCGGACCACCGTCGAGGTCCCGCAGCACGACGACGCAGGGAAGCGCCACCTGCTCCGCCGAGCGATCGGCGAGCACGCGGGCCAGATGGTCGAGCTTGGCGTCGGGCGGGAGGCCCGTGGCGGCGTCGGCCGCCCGCACATAGCCTGCCGGACGCTCGGCCTCGGGACTGCCTGCCGGCGCGGGGCGCCGGCGCGAGCCGAACGCCAGGCCGGCCACCCAGCCCGCCGCGGCGCCCATCGCGACGCCGAACAGCCACAGGGGCGCGCCGGTCACGCGGAGACGAGAGTCTCGCGGCTCGCCAGATACCCCGAGAAGATCTGCTCGACTTCGGCGAGCGTGGCGACCCGATGCAACCGCTCGCGCAGCGCCGCCGCGCCCGGCAGGCCCCGCGCGTACCACCCGAGGTGCTTGCGGAACTCCATCGCCGTCTTGGGCGTGTCCCCGTCCACGGCCAGCGTGAGTCGCGCGTGCTCCAGCGCGATGCGGAACTTGTCCTCGGCGGTCGGCGCCGGCGGCACGGCGCGCCCGTCCAGCAGCGCGCGCGCGTCGCGGAAGATCCACGGATTGCCGAACGAGCCCCGGGCCACCATCACCCCGGCGCACCCGGTCTCCCGCCGCATCCGCAGCACATCCGCGGCACTGGTCACGTCACCGTTCCCGATCACGGGGATCTCGAGCGCCTCCACCACGGCCGCGATCTCGTCCCAGCGCGCGCTGCCCGAGAACATCTGGGTCCGCGTACGGGCGTGCAGCGTGAGCGCCCGCGCGCCCGCCGCCTGACAGCGCAGCGCGATGCCCACCGGATCGCGCACCGACTCGTCCCAGCCGGAGCGGATCTTCACCGTCACCGGCAGCCGGGTCGCGCCCGCCACCGCGCGGATGATCCGCTCGACCAGGTCCAGGTCCTTGAGGCACCCGGAGCCGCCGTTCCGCTTCACGACCTTCTTGACCGGGCAGCCGAAGTTGATGTCCACGTAGTCGGGCGCGAAGACGTCGGTGACGAGCGCCGCCGCCTCCGCCATCGCCGCCGGCTCCGACCCGAAGATCTGGATGCCGATCGGCCGCTCCGCCGCGTCGAACCCGGCCATCCGCAGCGTGCGCTCGCTGCCGCGCCGCAGCCCCTCCGAGGAGAGGAACTCGGACACGACCACGTCGGCGCCGAACCGGCGGCACAACAGCCGGAACGGCGCCTCCGAGACCCCGGCCATCGGGGCCAGGAAGAGCGGGACGGGGACGGCGATCGGGAACGGAAACTCCATGGGCCGCAAGCTACGACGCGGCCCGGAGGGAGGCAACGGGGCGTTTGACCGCCTCCGCGGCGCTCGATAGCTTTGGGCCATGCTGCTACGCGAATTCCTCCGCGACGACGCGATCAGCCTCTCCCTCGCCGCCCGCACCAAGGACGACGTCCTGCGGGAGCTGATCGGGCTGCTCCACCTCGACGAGAAGTCCGACGCGATGCTCTACAAGATGCTCAAGCGCCGGGAGAACCTGGGCTCGACGGGCATCGGCCGCGGCATCGCGATCCCGCACTGCCGGTCGCTGGTGGTCAACACCCTGCGGCTGGCGTTCGGCCGCCGGCTCGAAGGGGTGGAGTACAAGTCGATCGACGAGAAGGCCGCCCAGTTCTTCTTCCTGATCGTGGCCCCGCCGCTCGAGGTCTCGAACCAGTACCTGCCGGTGCTCGGGAGGATCGCGCAGTTCGCGAAGGAGGAGGACGTGCCCCGCCGGCTGGCGTCGCTGCAGACGCCGGCAGAGTTCCTGAAGTTGGTGGAAGAGAAGGGACTCTAGGTCACTCCCACTCGATCGTCGCCGGCGGCTTCGAGCTGACGTCGTAGACCACCCGGTTGACGCCCTTCACCTCGTTGATGATCCGCGTCGCGATGGCCCCCAGCACCTCGTGCGGGAACGGGTACCAGTCCGCCGTCATCCCGTCCTGGCTCGTGACCGCGCGCAGCGCGATGACGTTGGCGTAGGTCCGGAAGTCGCCCATCACGCCCACCGAGCGCACCGGCAGCAGCACCGCGAACGCCTGCCAGATCTCGTCGTACAGCCCGGCGGCGCGAATCTCCTCGAGGTAGATCGCGTCCGCGTGCTGCAGCGTGGCCACCTGCTCGGCGTCCACCGGGCCCAGGATCCGCACCGCGAGGCCCGGCCCCGGGAAGGGATGCCGCCGGACGATCTCCTCCGGCAGGCCCAGCTCCCTGCCCACCTGCCGCACCTCGTCCTTGAACAGCTCGCGCAGCGGCTCGATCAGCGCGAACGGCAGGTTGGGCCGGAGGCCGCCCACGTTGTGGTGGGTCTTGATGGTGGCCGACGGGCCGCCGCGCGGCGAGACCGACTCGATCACGTCCGGATACAGCGTGCCCTGGACCAGGTACCCGACGTCCGGGCCCACGTCGCGGGCCGCCTCCTCGAACACGTCGATGAAGGTGTGGCCGATGCGGCGCCGCTTCTCCTCCGGGTCCGCGACCCCCGCCAGGGCGCCCAGGAACCGCGCCGACGCGTCCACCACCCTCAGGTCCGTGCCCTCCGCCTGAAACGTGCGCTCCACCTGCTCGCGCTCGCCGCGCCTCAAGCAGGCCGTGGTCCACGAAGATGCAGGTGAGCCGGCGGCCGATCGCGCGCTGCACCAGCGCGGCCGCGACCGCCGAGTCCACGCCGCCCGAGAGGCCGCAGATGGCCCGGCCGCCGGACACGCGCTCGGCCACCTCCCGCACCGTGCGCTCGACGAAGTGACCGGGCGTCCAGTCCGGCCTGGCGTGGCAGATCCGGAACAGGAAGTTCTCCAGGATCTCGGCGCCGCGCCGGGTGTGCGCGACCTCGGGATGGAACTGCACGCCGAACAGCGGCCGGGTGCGGTGCCGGAACGCCGCCACCGGCGTGTTCGCGCTCCGGGCCAGCACGTCCCACCCTGCCGGGGGCACGTCCACGCGGTCGCCGTGGGACATCCAGACCGGCGTCCGCGAGCCGGGCGCGAAGCCCTCGAACAGGCCCTCGCCCTTCACGATCTCGATCTCGGCGCGGCCGTACTCCCGCTCGCCCGCCTGGCGCACCTCGCCGCCGGCGAGCTGGGCCAGGAGCTGCATCCCGTAGCAGATGCCGAGCACCGGCACGCCGAGGTCGAGGAGCGCCGGTTCGGCGGTGGGCGCGTCCTGGTCGTAGACGGAGCTGGGACCGCCGGATAGGATGATCCCCACGGGCGCGAAGGCGCGAATCCACGCGATGTCGCGCACCGGTGGGTGGATCTCGCAGTAGACGTGCGCCTCGCGGACCCGGCGGGCGATGAGCTGCGTGTACTGCGCCCCCAGGTCGATGATGAGGACGCGCTGCGCCGCCTGCGCCGGTTCCGCGGCCTGCACCGCTCCCGGCGCCACCGTGGCGGCGCCCGACGTCAGTACGCTTTCGCCCACACGGCTTCCACGACCGAAGTCTTTCCGCACCATGCGCACGTGGCCGGAGGCGTGGGTGAGCGGAACTCCTCGTCCGGGAGCACGCGCACCGTGGCCTTGGTCGCTTCCTTGATGGCCAGCTCGCACTCGAGACTGCCGCAGAACCCGCCGTAGGCGAAGCCCCCCGGGCCGGCCATCATCGCCACCAGCTCGTCCTTCGATACGCCACGCCGGGTAGCGGCCTCGCGACGCTCCAGGGCCGCCTTGTACAGGCCGGCCTGGATCTCGTCCAACGCCGCGCGCACGCCGTCCACCAGGCCCGCGAGCACGATCGGCGCCTTGCCCCCGGTCCGGCGCGCCGAAAACACCTGCCCCTTCGCGACGTCCTTGGGCCCCACCTCGAGGCGGAGCGGGACGCCCTGCCCCTCCCACTCGTAGTACTTGGCGCCCGGCTTCATCCCCTCGCGCGCGTCGAGGTGCACCCGCAGCCCCGCGGCCTTGCAGCGTGGCCGCGGCCTGCTCCGCCACCGCGCTCACGGCGCTCCGCTCCTCGTCCGACCGGTAGATCGGGACCACCACCACCTGCACCGGCGCGAGCCGCGGCGGGCAGACGATGCCGACGTCGTCGCCGTGGGTCATCACCAGTCCGCCGATCATGCGCGTGGAGACGCCCCACGAGGTGGTCCAGACGTAGTCGAGCCCGCCCTCCGCCGTCTGGAACTGGACGCCGAACGCCTTGGCGAAGTTCTGGCCGAGGTTGTGCGTCGTGCCCGCCTGGATGGCCTTGTTGTCCTGCATCAGCGCTTCGACCGCGTAGGTCCGCAGCGCCCCGGCGAACTTCTCGCTGTCGGTCTTGACGCCCGTGATGACCGGCATCGCCATCCACTCCTCGGCGAAGCGCCGGTACACGCCGAGCATCCGCCGGGCCTCGCGCTCCGCGTCGGCCTCGTCCACGTGCGCCGTGTGCCCCTCCTGCCACAGGAACTCGGTCGTCCTGAGGAACAGCCGCGTGCGCATCTCCCAGCGCACGATGTTCGCCCACTGGTTGATGAGCAGCGGCAGGTCACGGTAGGAGTGGATCCACTTCGCGAACGAGTCGTAGATGATCGTCTCCGAGGTCGGGCGCACCACCAGCGGCTCCTCCAGCTCCTTGCCGCCGGCGCGCGTCACGACCGCCACCTCGGGCGCGAACCCCTCGACGTGCTCCGCCTCCTTTTCCAGGAACGACTGCGGGATGAAGAGCGGGAAATAGGCGTTGCGGTGGCCGGTGTCCTTGAACATCCGGTCCAGCGCCCCCTGCATCAGCTCCCAGATGGCGTAGCCGTTGGGGCGGATGACCATGCAGCCGCGGACCGGCGAGTAGTCCGCCAGCTCGGCCCGCATCACGGCATCGTTGTACCACGCGCTGAAATCCTTGGCCCTCGGCGTGATGCCCTGCTCCTGGCTCACCGTCCCGCCCCCGCTCCCGCGCCCGGGCACCCGCTGATGGTTGGGAAGGTCGGACACGAACAGCACGTCCGTCGTGTGGGGGCCGTGCGCGTTGGCCGCGCTCACACCGTTCCAGCCCGCTCCCCCCCTCCGGCGGGCACCCACTCGAGGATCGCGAAGGGCACCATCGCCATCCCGCTCGGGTGAGCGCTGTGGCCGGGAGGCGGAGGGAAGAAGCCCAGGACGCGGATCGCCGCCAGCGAGCTGTCGGCCTGCCGCTGGGCGTCCAAGACCGCCTGCATCGTGGCCTGCTGCGCCTTCCGCTCGGTCTCGGGCGCCAGCATCACGCTGAGGCTCACCCGCTCGACGCCGACGGCGACGGTGTCGCGCATCGTGGCGAACACCTGGTGCATCGGCCCGGTCATGGCCAGGGCGCTGCGCCGCCCGAATCCCGGCGACGGAGCCGCGCCGCCGGTGGACTGCTGCGGGGGCTTGTTGCCGTGCTCGACCGCGCAGCCGGTGACCGCCAACACCACGATGAGCGTGCGAATCCTAGAAGACATAGTCCTTCGCCAGTTGAGTGAACGGCACGCGCCGCTCGGTTCCCGGACCGAGCAGGCGCACCACGGCCTCGCCGGCCGCGCGCTCGGTGGGTCCGATGACCACCGCGGCCCGCGCGCCGCGTGCCACGGCCAGCTCCAGCTGCTTGCCCAGGGCCTGCTTCTTGAGGGCGAACTCCACGCCGATGCCGCGATCGCGCAGCGCATGGGCGAGGCCCAGCGCGGCCGGGCGATCCTCGTCGCCCACCGCCGCGACGAACACCGCGACCGACGGCTCGGCTCGCGGCGGCCCGTCCCGCTCACCCAGCAGCTCGCCCAGCACCACGTCGCCCATCCCGAACCCGACGCACGGCAGGTCGACCCCGCCCACCTGCTTGAGCAGGGCGTCGTAGCGGCCGCCGCCGCAGATGGCGCGCAGCGTCCGCTTGGCGTCGAACAGCTCGAACACGATCCCGGTGTAGTAAGCGAGCCCGCGCACGATCCGGAAATCCACGTCCACGAACGGCGCCAGCCCCATCGCGTCGAGCGCCTGCCAGGCACTCGCGCAGCGGCTGCGCCGCCTCCCGGGCCAGCAGGGCCGCCGGGCGCGCTCGAGGACCGCCACGAACGCCGTCAGCGCCTGTGGCTCACCGATCGCCGGGCTGCGCCGCTGATCGACCCGGTCGCGATCGCCTCGGGATTGCGCTCGAGCTTGTCGATGGCCGACAGGGCGCCCGGCGAGCGTCCGCGGCCGCCAGGCCGACGTCGCTCGACCAGCGCGTCGGCCAGGATCCGCCGATCCGAGACGCGGACCCGCACGTCCCCGGGCCCGAAGCCGAGCGCGCGCAGGATGTCCACCGCGGCGCCGATCACCTCCGCGTCGGCCAGCGGGCCGGCCTCGCCGATGATGTCCATGTTGAGCTGGAAGTGCTCGCGCAGCCGGCCGCGCTGCTGCCGCTCGTAGCGGAACAGCTGGGGAATCGAGAACCAGCGGATCGGCTTCTTGAGCTGCGCGGCGCGCTGGGCCACCATGCGCGCCAGGGTCGGCGTCATCTCCGGCCGCAGCGCGACGTCCCGGCCGCCCTTGTCGGTGAAGCGGTACAGCTGATCGACGATCTCGTCGCCACTCTTCTGGGTGTACAGCTCGACGGGCTCCAGCGGCGGACCGTCGTACTCCTCGAAGCCGTAGCGGGCCGCGACATCGCGCCACACGCCGAAGATGCGCCGGCGCCGCGCCAGGGCATCGGGAAACAGGTCGCGAAACCCCGGCAGAGCGCTCACTGGCATGCGAGAATCTACCCGAGCGGCGGAGCGCCGGGCAAGCGACTCAGCGCGTCGCCGACGGTGTGGAAGGAGCCGGTGACGAGCACGGTCTCCCCCAGACGCCGCGCGCTGCTCGAGCGCCTGGCCCAGCTCCGGCACCGCCGACGCCTCCAGCCCGCGCTGCCGCGCCCAGGCCGCGACCTCCTCGAGGTCCCAGGCGCGCTCGGCCGGCG
Organism: uncultured Gemmatimonadales bacterium; assembly: GCA_963729955.1. GTDB lineage: Bacteria > Gemmatimonadota > Gemmatimonadetes > Gemmatimonadales > JACORV01 > Fen-1245. The sequence continues at coordinate 50,963 of CAVSQA010000025.1, read as the reverse complement.
CGCTCGGCGCCCGCGTCAGCACCAGCCGGTCCACCGCCGGCCCCAGCACCTCCAGCATCTCCCGCCACGCCTTGTCGCGCAGCACGGCCACCACGGCGACCAGGGGCCGCGGCGGCGCGGCCGCGCGGAGCGCCGCGACCAGCGCGCGCGCGCCGTCGGGATTGTGGGCCACGTCGTAGATCCAGCGGCCCCGCCGGTCGAACCGGCCCGGTACCCGCGCCCGGCGGAGCCCGTCGCGGATGGCGGCCTCCCCCACCGGCCACGACGGAGCCACCAGCTCCGCGAGCCGCAACGCGAGCAGGGCGTTCTCCGCCTGGTAGGCGCCGGCGAGCCCCAGCTCGAGACCCCGGTAGCGGCGTTGCGGCGTCACCGCGTCGAAGCGCACGCCGCCGGGGCCGGCCTCCACGCCGCTCAGGCACGCCGCCGGGTCCAGCCGTTCGGCCACCGCGCCGCGACGGCGCGCCTCCGCGAGCAGCACGGCCGCGATCGCCTCGTCCGCCTCGGTCGTCACGAACGGCACCCCTGGCTTGGCGATGCCCGCCTTCTCGCGCGCGATGCCGGAGCGGTCCGGGCCCAGGTACTCGGTGTGCTCCACGGCGATCCGGGTCACGCCGCTCGCCAGAGGGCTGAGGACGTTGGTGGCGTCGAGCCGCCCACCCAGCCCCACCTCCACCACCGCGATCTCCACGCCGCGCGCCGCGAAGTCGGCGAACGCCAGCGCCGTCGAGACCTCGAAGAAGGTCGCCCCGTGCCGCAGCGCGGGCTCCTCCAGCCGCGAGGCCCACAGCGTCACCGCCTCCTCCGAGACGGGCACGCGATCGACCATGACGCGCTCCCGAAACGACACCAGGTGCGGCGAGGTGTAGAGCCCCACGCGATGGCCGGCCGCGAGGAGCATCTCCGCCAGCATCGTCGAGGTCGACCCCTTGCCGTTGGTGCCCCCGACGTGGACGGCCGCGAAGTGCCGCTCGGGATGCCCCAGCGCGGCGAGCAGGGCCTCGGTCGTCTCGAGGCCCCACTTGATGCCATTGGTCGTCCTGGGAAACAGAAACCGGCAGGCGTCTTCGAACGACCGAATCGTCAGGAGGCGCGCTCCAGGTTGGGCGGCGCCTTGGACTGCAGCAGGCGCACCAGCTGCGCGCAGGTCGCGGCGAGCTGCCCGCGCGGCACGACCGCGTCGATCATCCCGTGCTCCAGCAGGAACTCCGCCGTCTGGAACCCCTCCGGCAGGTCCTGGCCGATGGTCTGCTTGATGACCCGCGCGCCCGCGAAGCCGATGACCGCCCCCGGCTCCGCGATGATCACGTCGCCCTGGAAGGCGTACGAGGCGGACACGCCGCCCGTCGTGGGATCGGTGAGCACCGAGATGAACGGCACGCCCCGCTCGCGCAGCTGCGCCACCACCACCGACGTCTTCGCCAGCTGCATCAGCGACAGGACGCCCTCCTGCATCCGCGCGCCGCCGGAGGCCGAGACGATGAGGAGCGGGATGCGCCGCTCCAGCGCCAGGCGGCCGATCCGGACGATCTTCTCCCCCACCACCGAGCCCATCGAGCCGCCCATGAACTTGAAGTCCATGACCGCCAGCGCGATCGGCTCCCCCTCCAGCGTGGCGGTGCCGGTGCGCACCGCGTCCTCGTGCCCCGCCTTCTTGATCGCCGCGGCCAGCCGGTCCTGGTAGTTCTCGAACCCCAGCGCGTCCACCGAGCTGAGCCCCTGGTTCATCGCCGTCCAACTGCCCTCGTCGGTCAGCAGGGCGATGTACTGGGCGGCGTCGATCCGGCGGTGGTGCCCGCACGAGGGACAGACCCCGAAGCCCCGCTCGAACTTCTCCCGGACGTCGACGTGGCCGCACTCGGCGCACTTGTCCCAGACGTCGGCCGGGATCTCCAGCCGCTCACGCTGAGACGTGCGAGGACGCCGGTCTTTGCGGAACCAGGCCATTGTGCGGGTGTTTGGCATAGGGTCTAGGGAGCCCTCGAGGGCCTTTCGGGAACGGGATGAATCTGGAAAAGGCGCCCCCGCCGCGCCAGACCATAGACCTAAGTCGTTGCTACGAAGGATGATAGGTGATGGCTATGGCTTGTGATAGCCCAGCTCGGTCCCCTCGTGGGCCACCCGCAGGGCCAGCCCGATCGCGATGTAGCAGGCCAGGAGGAACGACCCCCCGTAACTGAAGAACGGCAGGGGGATGCCGGTGATGGGCATGACGTTGGCCGTCATCCCGATGTTCTCGAAGATGTGGGTGAAGAACAACCCCGCGATGCCGAACACGACCAGGCTTCCGAAGGCGTCCGGGCTCCGCCGGGCCACCCGGATCAGGACGGCGAGCAGGGTGAAGAAGAGGGCCAGCGCGACCATCACGCCGACGAACCCCAGCTCCTCCCCCACCACCGAGAAGATGAAGTCGGTGTGCTGGGCCGGCAGGAAGGCCAGGCGCTTCTGCGAGCCCATCGTGAAGCCCTTGCCCAGCCAGCCGCCGCTGCCGATGGCGATCTTGGACTGGATGATGTGCCAGCCGGTGGCCCGCGGGTCGAGCTCGGGATTGAGGAAGGAGAGAAACCGGTGCTGCTGGTAGACGGCCAGGCGCCGCCACAGCGGCAGGGCGATGATGCCCATTCCCAGGTTGGCCCCGAGCACCGCCATCCCCTCCCACACGAACGGCCGCCAGATGAGGAGGAGCACGCCGAGCAGGATGATCCAGCCGCCCCAGGTCCAGGGCGAGAACGCGAGGACGAGGGAGGCGAGGGGGGAGCCGAGGAGCACCAGGAGCGGGACGCGCACGCCCGCCCAGAACAGCATCGCGAAGAGCACCCCCCCGAAGACGAGGGCGCTGCCCAGGTCGGGCTGGACCGCGACGAGCGCGGCCGGCACCATCGCGATCGCGCAGGGCACCACGAGCTCGCGCAGGGTCCCCGGCGGCTCGCGGCGTCCCGCCAGGTAGCGGGCCAGCATCAGGATGACGGCCAGCTTGACGAGCTCCGACGGCTGGCCCAGACGCAGGCCGCCGACCGCGATCCACGACCGCGACGAGGCCGCCGTTCCGCCGCCGGTGCCGAAGGCCAGGGTCACCAGGAGCACCACGATCCCCGCCACGTACCACCCCGGCGCCGCCCACTCGAGGATCCGCGGCGACAGGCGCATCACCAGAATCGCGGCCACGATCCCCAGCCCCAGCCAGATGAGCTGGCGCTGCCAGAGGTACGCGACCGAGGTCGGGACGTCGGTCTGGCCCGCGGAGTAGAGGATGAGGATGCCGTACAGGGTGAGCCCCAACGTCACGGCGGTGAGGGACCGGTCGGGCCTGGCGACCATCAGCGCCCACCCAGGTGCTGCACGCCGCCCGCGGGGAGGCCCGCGGCCGCCGTGTCGTCCGGTTTCCGCGCCGGGACGGCCTTGGCCTTCCCTTCCCGGGCGCGCGGCAGGGTGTCGGGCCCGAGGACGTAGCGCTCGATGACGCGCGCCACGTACGGCGCCACGGCGGTGCCGTGCCCGACGTTCTCCATCACGCCCCCGACCACGATCTGCGGCCGCTCCGCGGGCGCGAAGCCGATGAACCACCCGTGGTTCGCGGCCCCCTCCGTGTTCTGCGCCGTGCCCGTCTTGCCCGCGAGCCTGAGGCTCGCCAGTCGCACCGCCCGGGCGGTGCCCCGCTCCACCACCGCGATCAGCGCGGCGCGGATCTGGAGGAAGGTGCTGTCCGGGAGGTCCACGTTCGACGTGGGCTGGAACGTCCGGTCGATGATGTGCGGCCGCACCATGTGGCCGCCGTTGGCGAGGGCCGCGTAGAACCGCACCATGTTGATGGGCGTCTGCGCGTTCTCGCCCTGCCCGATGGCGAGGTTCAGTGCCGCGGCCTGGGTCCAGCCGCCGGGGCCGTAGACGCGGTCGTAGTAGTTGGAGTCGGGGAAGGCGGACCGCGCTTCGCCCGGCAGGTCGATCCCGGTCCGGGTGCCGAAGCCGAGGTATGCGCCGCCCGCGATGATCGCCTTCACGGTGAGCCGCAGGCCGAGCTGGTAGAAGTAGGTGTCGCACGACGCCGCGATGGCCTGCTCGAGGTTGAGCGAGCCGTGACCTCGCGGGTCCCAGCACTGGAAGAAGCGGTTGCCGTACTGGAAGCCGCCCCGGCAGGGCTGCGGCATGTGGCTGTCGAAGTCCACCAGGCCGTCGCGCAGCGCCATCACCGTAGTGGCGAGCTTGAAAGTGGAGGCGGGCGGGTAGCGGGCGGCGATGGCGCGGTCGAGCAGCGGCTTGCCGGGGTCCGTATTGAGCGTGTCCCACAGCTCGGAGGAGATGCCGCCGACGAAGGCGTTGGGGTCGTAAGTGGGGCTCGAGTACAGCGCCAGGATGTCGCCGGTCCAGGGGTCCATCGCGACGATGGCGCCGCGCCGGCCCGGCGGGAAGATGGAGGCGACGAACCGCTGCAGCTCCAGGTCGATCGTGGTCTTGAGCACCTGCCCGGGCACCGCCTGCAGCGTCGCGGCGCCCTCGTCGCGGACCACGCGTCCGAGCGCGTCCACCTCGACGAAGCGGACGCCGTCGGAGCCGGCCAGCGTGGAGTCGTACTCGCGCTCGAGCCCGTCCTTGCCCACGAGCGCGCCGGGCCGCCGCCCGGCGTAGAGGCCGGCGAGATCCTCCTGGGTGACCTCGCCGACGTAGCCCACCAGGTGCGCCAGCGTCGCGCCATCGGGGTACTCGCGCTTCGGCTCCGCCTGGATCACCAGGCCGGGCAGCGCCAGCCGCCGCTCCTCCAGCTTCGAGACCAGTGCGAACGGCGCGTCCTTGATCAGCACGGCGGGCTCGTACGGCGCCGCGCGAAAGCGGTCGACGATGCGGTCCACGGTCGCCGAGTCGAGCGGCATGATCCGGTCGAGCCGCCTGAGCCTCGCGCGCAGCGAGTCCTCGTCCTCCGCCAGCAGCGAGACCGAGTAGCCGGGAACGTTCTCGGCGATGACGGCGCCGTGCCGGTCGAGGATGAGGCCGCGCGGCGCCGGCAGCGGCACGGGCCGCAGGCGGTTCGACTCCGACTTCAGGCGGTAGCGGTCGTGCTGGAGCACCTGCAGGCGGAAGAACGCGCCCGCCAGCAGCAGGAACACGACGGCCAGCGCGTTGCGGGCCACGGCGCCGCGCAGCGCGAGCACGAACGGGTGGAACGCCGGGCGGTCGCTCACAGGGCCGGCACCGACCGGAGCCAGCCGCGGAACAGGAGCAGCGTCACCAGGGCGGCCGCCGCCGTGCTGAGGGCGCTGGCGGGCGACAGCCACAGCAGCTGGCTCACCAGCGAGCCGCTGCGCAGGGAGCTGCTGACCACCAGCTCGAGCAGGTCGCGCAGCCAGCTGGCGGCGAACACGAAGATGGCGGTGACCAGCAGGTTGTCGGGGAACACGACGGCCTTGAGCCAGCCGGCGGCGTAGCCGACGATCGTCAGGGCGAAGGTCGCCGCGCCGAACGTGGTCGGCGCCACCGCGTCGGTCAGCAGGCCGACCACGAAGCCCGCCACCGCGCCGGCGCCGGGGCGCGAGCGGATGGCGAAGAACAGCAGCGCCACCAGCACGAAGTCGGGGGCGAACCGGTCGTGGAAGAGCCGCGGCCGGAGCCACAGGTGGGCCGCGAGGAGCAGGATCAGGACCACCCCGAGCCGCAGCCGAGGCGCCGCGAGCCTCACGGCCGGGCCCCCGCGCCCGGCGCGCCGCCCGTGTCGGCCTGGGGCGGCGGGTTGAACGCCGGCCCCAGCGAGTCCGCCGCGAGGCTGGTGGACAGCACGAGCACGTGGGTGACCTGGGCCGGATGCGCGCCGGGCCGGAGCAGATAGCTGCGCTCCCAGCCGGCCTGCTCGCTCAGCATCCCCTGGACGTCGCCGAGCGGGATGCCGCGCGGGAAGACGCCGCCCAGCCCCGAGGTGACCACCGGCGTGCCTGGCGGCAGCGAGTCGCGGTAGGGAACGCCGCTCAGCTCCATCACCTCGCCGCCCGTCGCGCCCCGCCGCGCCGCGACGATGCCGATAGACGTCGCTCGGCTTCGACCATCGCGCTGGCCCGGAAGTCGGGGTGGGTCCACGCCATGGCCAGGCTGGTGTGCGGATCCACCGCGATCACCATCCCCACCAGGCCGCTGGGCGCCACCACCGCCGACAGCGGCACGATGCCCGCGTCGCGCCCCGCCGACAGCAGCAGCGTCAGGCCGTCGCGCGAGGCCGGTCTGGTGCAGAACCTCCGCGGTCACGAACCCGACCCTGAGCCGTCCGCGCAGCTGGAGCAGCGCGCGGAGCTGGGCGTTCTCGGCCTCGACCGCGGGGAGGCGGGCGGCGGCGAGCGCGAGCGAGTCGCGTTCGGCGCGCAGCGCCGTCAGGCTCTGCTGCTGCTCCCGCGCGGTGGCCGCCTCCGACTCCACCGCCATGACGGGCAGGAGCACGGTGCGGCGCAACGCGGCGGCAATCGGGACGCGAATCGCGGCGGGAAGGGCCAGCGCCACGAGGGAGAGCACCAGGCAGACGACCAGCGCGACCGTGTCGGCCCGGGACCCGTACCGTTCAGCGCCGATCGCCACGGGCGCGTCAGGTGGTCAGGACGGTGCGGTACTTGTCGGGATCGTCGAGGATGCGTCCGGTGCCCCGGACGACGCAGGTCAGCGGATCCTCGTCCACGTGGATGGGCAGCCCGGTCTCGTGCGAGAGCAGGACGTCGAGGCCGCGGATCAGCGAGCCGCCGCCCGTCATCACGATCCCGCGGTCCACGATGTCGCTCGCCAGCTCGGGCGGCGTGATCTCGAGCGCCCGCCGCACCGCGTCCACGATCTGCTGCACCGGCTCCTGCAGGGCCGCGCGGATCTCGTCGGAGCGCACGGTGACGGTCTTCGGGATGCCGGAGACCAGGTCGCGCCCCTTCACTTCCATCTCCTGCTCGTCGCCCACCGGCGCCGCGCTCCCGATCTCGATCTTGATCCGCTCGGCGGTCGGCTCGCCGATCAGCACGTTGTGGTTCTTGCGCATGTGCTGCACGATGGCGATGTCCATCTCGTCGCCGCCCGTGCGGATCGAGGTGTCGCACACGATCCCCGACAACGCGATGACCGCGATCTCCGTGGTCCCGCCGCCGATGTCGATCACCATGTTCCCGGTCGGCGTCTCGATCGGCAGCCCCACGCCGATGGCCGCGGCCATGGGCTCGGCGACCATGTACACTTCCTTCGCCCCCGCCGATTGCGCGCTGTCGCGCACCGCGCGCTTCTCCACCTCGGTGATCCCGCTCGGCACGCACACGATCACCTTGGGCTTCACGCGGAAGACGTGCTTGTTGATGATCGACGAGAGGAAGTAGCGCAGCATCTTCTCGGTGACGTCGAAGTCGGCGATCACGCCGTCCTTGAGCGGCCGCACCGCCAGGATGCCGTCGGGCGTGCGGCCCAGCATCCGCTTGGCCTCGAGGCCGATGCCCTTGATCCGGCCCGTGGTCTTCTCGAGCGCGACGACCGAGGGCTCGTTCAGCACGATGCCCTCGCCGCGCACGTAGATCAGCGTGTTCGCGGTTCCGAGGTCGACGGCAATCTCGTTGGCGGGAAGCCACGACCCCGGGTTCCAGCTACATCAGGCGCATGCCGGCGTGTAACTCGATAAAGGGTGAAGGGGGGCGATCGTAACTGTTGCGCAGTCGGTAACATAGCCCTTGCCCACCCACGGGGCAATATTCCGTCTTGACACTCCCCGCCGCGCCAGGGTAACGTGCGCCCATGCCCCCCCGCCAGGCCCTCCGCTCGCGCATCGCCATCGTGGACGCCGACGTCTGCGACGCGTGCGGCCTGTGCATGCCCCTGTGCCCGCCCGCGGCCATCCACATGACGCGGCGCGGGCTCGTGGTGGACGCGATCACCTGCACGGGATGCGAGAAGTGCATCGCCCCCTGCCCCGTCGGCGCCCTGGAGATGGTGGATGCCCGCGGTTGACGTCCTGGTGGTCGGCGCCGGCCCCGCGGGGTGCGTCGCCGCCTGGGAGGCCGCGGCCGCCGGGGCCGGCCGGGTGCTCCTGATCGAGCGGGACCGGGCGATCGGCGCGCCGGTGCGCTGCGCCGAGGGCGTCGGGAGCGCGGGCCTGCGGGAATTCCTCGACCCCGACGGCGCGCCCTGGGTGTCCCGCAAGATCACGCGCGTCATCTTCATCGCGCCCGACGACACCGAGGTCCAGCCTCGCCGAGGGGGACGTCGGGTACGTCCTGGACCGCACGCGGTTCGAGCCGGCGCTGGCCGAGCGGGCCTCGCGCGCGGGGGCCGAGATCCGCATCAGCACCGAGGCGGTGGGCGCTCGAGCCCGCGGACGGCCCCTCCGGCGGCTGGCGGGTTCGGCTGCGCGGACCCGGCGGCGAGGAGACGCTGACGGCGCGGGTGGTGATCGGCGCCGACGGCGTGGAGACGATGGTGGGCCGCTGGGCCGGGCTCGATACGCGGGTCGCCGCCCGCGACATGGAGTCCTGCGCGCAGTACGTCGTCGGCAACATCGACGTTCGACCCCGACGCGATCTACCTGCACTTCGGTCCGGGCGTCGCCCCGGGCGGCTACGCCTGGATCTTCCCCAAGGGCGTCGGGCGTGGCCAACGTCGGCCTCGGCGTCGTGACGCTGCGGGGCGACGGCCGCACCGTGCGGCGCTACCTCGACGACTACGTGGCGCGCCATTTCCCCGGCGGCACGGTCACGGGCCTGACGGTGGGCGGCGTCATCAGCGGCCTCACCGTCAAGCGCACCGTCGACCGACGGCGTGATCCTCGCCGGCGACGCGGCGCACATGATCAATCCGCTCTCCGGCGGCGGGCATCGTCAACGCGATGAAGGCGGGGAGGCTGGCGGGGCGCCACGCCGCGCGCGCCATCGCGAGCGGCGACACCTCGGCGCGCACCTGCAGGCCTACCACGACGAGTGGATGGCGCTGCTCGGCGACGCCCACGAGAAGTACTACAAGCTCAAGGAGACGATCAACCAGTTCGACGACGACTTCTTCAACCGCCTGGCCCGCACCGTCAACGAGATCCCGCCCGAGAAGCGGACGCTGGCCCGGGTGATGACGTCGGCGCTGGTCCACCACCCCACCCTGCTTCCGATCGCGGCCCAGCTGTTCGTCGAGGAGTTCTGCTAGCGACTGCCGGAGCGGCTTGAAGGCGTGGCACGCGCGGGTCGGGTGGGTGGCGTCGCTCACCACCTCCTGCCCCTCAGTGGACCAGCTTCTTGTACCGGATGCGGTGCGGCTGGTCGGCGGAGGCGCCCTTGCGCCGCTTGAAGTCCGCCGCGTAGCCCTGATAGTCGCCCTCGTACCAGTACACCTCGCCGTCGCCCTCGAACGCCAGGATGTGCGTGGCGATGCGGTCGAGGAACCAGCGGTCGTGGCTCACGACCACCACGCAGCCGGCGAACCGGAGCAGCGCGTCCTCCAGCGCGCGCAGCGTGTCCACGTCCAGGTCGTTGGTCGGCTCGTCGAGGAGCAGCACGTTGCCCCCGCTCTTGAGCAGCTTGGCCAGGTGCAGCCGGTTCCGCTCGCCGCCCGAGAGGTCCGCCACCTTCTTCTGCTGGTCGGCGCCGCGGAAGCCGAAGCTCGCGGAGTAGGCCCGCGCGTTCACCTGGCGCTTCCCGAACTCGCAGCGTCTCCTGCCCGCCCGAGATCTCCTGGAACACGGTCTTGGTGCCGTCCAGCGCCTCGCGGCTCTGGTCCACGTACGCCACCTTGACCGTCGCGCCCACCTTGAGCGTACCCGCGTCCGGCTTCTCGGTGCCGACGATCATCCGGAACAGCGTGGTCTTCCCCGCCCCGTTGGGGCCGATCACGCCGACGATGCCGCCGCGCGGCAGCCGGAAGTTCAGGTTCTCGAACAGCAGCCGGTCGCCGAAGCCCTTGGCGAGGCCCTCGGCCACGATGACCTCGTCGCCCAGGCGCGCCGGCGCGGGGATCAGGATCTCGGCCGTGTCCTCGCGCGCCTCGCTCTCCTCGGCCAGCAGCGACTCGTAGGCGCCGATGCGCGCCTTGGACTTCGCCTGCCGCGCGCGCGGCGACATCCGGATCCACTCCAGCTCCCGCTCCAGCGTCCGGCGCCGCGCCGACGCCTGCTTCTCCTCGACCGCCAGGCGCTTCTGCTTCTGGTCCAGCCAGCCCGAGTAGTTCCCCTTCCACGGGATTGCCCTCGCCGCGATCCAGCTCCAGGATCCAACCCGCCACGTTGTCCAGGAAGTAGCGGTCGTGGGTCACGGCGATGACGCAGCCGGGGAACTCCTTGAGGTGACGCTCGAGCCACGCCACCGACTCGGCGTCGAGATGGTTGGTCGGCTCGTCCAGGAGCAGCATGTCCGGCTGCGAGAGGAGCAGCCGGCACAGCGCCACCCGGCGCCGCTCGCCGCCCGAGATCTTGGTGACGTCGGCGTCCGCGCGGCGGGAGCCGCAGCGCGTCCATCGCCACGTCGAGATGGTGGTCCAGCTCCCAGGCGCCCGCGGCGTCGATGCGGTGCTGGAGATCGCCCTGCTGCTCCAGCAACGCGTTCATCGCCTCGTCGCTCATCGGCTCGGCGAACCTCGCGCTGATCGTCTCGAAATCGGTGAGCAGGGCGCGGAGCGGCGCGACGCCCTCCTCGACGTTGCCGCGCACGTCCTTGGCCGGATCGAGCGCGCGGCTCCTGCGGCAGCCACCCGATGCGGATGCCCGGCGCCGGCCGCGCCTCGCCGATGAAGTCCGGGTCCACGCCCGCCATGATCTTGAGGAGGCTGCTCTTCCCCGCGCCGTTGAGCCCGATGACGCCGATCTTGGCGTCCGGGAAGAACGACAGCGAGATGTCCTTGAGCACGTGCCGGCTCGGCGGCACGACCTTGCCGAGCCGGAGCGTCGAGAAGATGTACTGGAGGGTCATCCGGCCGCCGGCGGCACGACGGTGGGCAGGAACTGCGGCGGCGCGCCGCACCTTGCTGGCCTGCTCGTACGCGTAAGCCGCCTTGATCAGCACCGGCTCGGTCCACGCCCGGCAGAAGAACGACAGGCCCACCGGCATGCCGAGCACGTAACCCATCGGCACCGTGACGTGGGGATAGCCCGCCACCGCCGCGGGCGTGGTGCAGTCCGCGCCCCCGCCGTCGCCATCCACGAAGTCGATGGGCCGCTGCGGCGTCGAGGTGGGGCACACGATGGCGTCGAGCCGGTGCCGCGCGACCACCAGGTCGATGCCCTCCGCCCGCGCGACGCGGTGGCAGCGGGCGAGCGCCTGTCGGTACGCCGGGCTCGTGAGCGGGCCCCGCGCCTGGGCCGCCACCATCGGTCTCCTGCCCGAAGAGCTGCAGCTCGGAGGTCTCGTGGGCCTCGTTGAACGCGATCACGTCGGCCAGCGACTTCACCGGCGCGTCCGGCCCGAGCGCCGCGAGGTAGACGATCGAGGTCGGCCTTGAAGTCGAACTCGAGCACCGACCTGCTCGGCGTCCTGAGGTGGTCCTCGGTGGTGAGATCGACGTGGTCGACCAGCACCGCGCCGCGATCCCGCAACACGGCCAGCGCCGCTTCGAACAGCCGGTCCACCCCGCGGTGGTACGCCGGTGTAGCGCTTGCGGGCGATGCCCAGCCTCAGCCCGCGCAGCCCGTCCGGGTCGAGCGACCGCGTGTAGTCGCCGGCGTGGGCGCCGCGGCCCCGCGGGTCGCGGGTCGCGGGGGTCCTCGCCGGCGAGCGCCGTGAGGAGCGCGGCCGCGTCGGCGACGCAGCGCGTCAGCGGTCCCGCCGTGTCCTGGTTGTGGGAGATGGGGATGATGCCGGCCCGGCTCACCAGGCCCACCGTCGGCTTGATCCCGACCAGGCTGCACGCCGAGCCGGGCGAGGTGATCGAGCCGTCGGTCTCGGTGCCCACCGCCACGGCGCACAGGTTCGCCGCGACCGCCGCCGCCGAGCCGCTGCTCGAGCCGGACGGCGAGCGGTCGAGCACGTACGGGTTGCGGCACTGCCCGCCGCGCCCGCTCCAGCCGCTGATCGAGTGCCGGCCGCGGAAGTTGGCCCACTCGCTCAGGTTGGTCTTGCCGAGGATGCACCGCGCCCGGCGTCCCGCAGGCGCTCGGCGACGAACGAGTCGCGCGGCGCGATCGACGTCGCCAGCGCGAGCGAGCCCGGCGCTGGTGTGCATCCGGTCGGCCGTCGCGACGTTGTCCTTGATCAGCACCGGCATCGCCGTGCAGCGGACCGCGCGGCCCCTTCGCGCGGCGCTCCGCGTCGAGCGCATCCGCGATGGTGAGTGCGTCCGGGTTGACCTCGATGATCGTGCCGAGGTTCGGTCCCTTCCGGTCCACCGCCTCGATGCGCGCCAGGTACTGCTCGGCCAGGCTGCGCGCGGTCCAGCGGCCCGAGCGCATCCCCTCCTGGAGCTGCGCCACCGTGACCTCGTCCAGCTCCGACGGCGCCTGCGCGGCCATCCGCGCCGCGCCCGCCGCGCGCGACGGCCTGCGCGGCCGCGGGCCACCGCAGGTCCGTCGCGGCGAGCGCGCCGCCCAGCACGCCGGCCCCGAGGAACGTCCGGCGCGTCATCCCGTCTCCTGACATGGTCCCTCCGCCTCAGAGCGTCGAGGTGCAGTAGCCGCAGCGCTTGGCCTTGATCGGGATCGCCATCGCGCACTGCGGACAGTCCTTCATCGCGGGCGCCGCGGCCGCCGGCTTCGCCATCGCCGCCTGCATCTTGTTCGCGGTCCGGATCACGAGGAACAGCACGAACGCCACGATCAGGAAGTCGATACCTCGCGTTGAGGAACAAGCCGTAGTTGATCGTCGCCGCCCCGGCCGCCTTGGCCGCGGCCAGGCTCTCGTACGGCGTCGCCCGACAGGTTGAGGTAGAGGTCGCTGAAGTCCACCTTGCCGAGCACCAGCCCGATGGGCGGCATCAGCACGTCCGACACCAGCGACGTGATGATCTTCCCGAACGCCGCGCCGATGATCACCGCCACGGCCAGGTCGATCACGTTGCCGCGCATGACGAACGCCTTGAATTCCTTCAACATGGTGCTCCTCCCGTATCGAGCCCGGTTGGTCGCCGCGATCAGCGGCCGACGGGCGTGATCGTCACCATCACCACGGCGTGCGACGGCACCGTCGCCGCGTAGCCGTCGGCGAGCCGTAGCCGCGGTCCGCGTGGGCCCACAGGTCACGGACCGCGGCGCGACCGGCCGGCGCCAGTCCGATGGCCGCCAGTCCGCCCGCATCGGCGCCGCCGCCGCCGGTCCGGTTCAGCAGCGCACCGCCCGCGCGCCGTCCGTGAGCGGCTTCGACCCACACCTGCTGGCCCGGGGACCGGCTGCTCGGCCATCCAGCCCTGCACGCCGAGCGAGTCCTGGTCCACCGCGATGACCTCGCGGTTGGTCAGGATGTCCCGCGTGGCCGCCGACATCGTGCGCAGGTCGTTGCCCGCGATGCAGCGGCGCCGCCATGATCGCCCACAGCGAGAAGTGCGCGCGGTACTCCGTCGTCCGTCATGCCGCCGTTGCCGACCTCGAGCATGTCCGGGATCGTTCCAGCCGCCCGGGCCCGCGACCGCCTGGTGCAGCGCGGAGAGGTCGAGCGTTGGTCGAGCATGCTCGCTCCAGCGTGTCCTCGATGTCGCCGGTGGTCCGCCACAGGTGGCCGATGCCCGCCGCCCACTCCCACGGGTCGGTTGCTGCCCCATTCGCAGATGCTGAGCACGATCGGCCGGCCGGTGGCGACGAGCGCCTCGTGGAACTTCCGGTACTGCGTGGGCGCGGTGAGCCCGCGCGCGTTGCACCAGTCCTCCTTCACGTAGTCCACGCCCCACGTCGGCATAGGTGCGCGGCGTCCTGCGCCTCGTGGTCGAGGGTCCCCGGCCGCCCCTGGCAGGTGTTGGTGCCCGCGTCGGTGTAGATCCCGAACTTCAGGCCCTTCGAGTGGACGTAGTCGGCCACGGCCTTCATGCCGTGCGGGAAGCGCTGCGGATCGGCCACGATCGTGCCGGCGCGTGTCGCGGTACACCTGCCAGCAGTCGTCGATCACGACGTAGCGGTACCCGGCGTCGCGCATCCCGCTCGCGACGATCGCGTCGGCCGTCTGCTTCGATCAGCTGCTCGTCCACGTGGCAGGCGAACTTGTTCCAGCTGTTCCACCCCATCGGCGGCGTGCGGGCCAGTCCGTCGTCGAGGCGATGCGTCTGCGCCACGGCCGCGGGCCGGGGCGAGCAGGAGCGACCAGGAAGCAAGCGCGGCGATGGGGGCGTGCAGCGTGCGGCGACGGCTGCACGGATCCTCCCCGACGGTACGGTGACGGGCTGGGCGTCAGGAGCAGGGCCTAAGTATCCGGCGCGGCCGCGTGCCCCCGCAACCGACCTCGGGCGGCGGCCGGCCGTCGGCGCCAAATTGCGGCCCGCGCGGATTTCCCCCGCTCGTGGCTCGCGGCTTGCGTCAACAGCCGCGCCGCCGAGGCCGTACTGTTGTCTGCCTGACGTCGCCGGCCTGGGCCCGCCGCCGGCACGCCGGCCGTGCCGGGCGAATGTCACCGATCCCGTGGGAGGAATCCGATGAGGCGTTCCATCGCCGGCGCGGGCCTCGGCCTGCTGCTGGCCGCCGGTACCGCCGCCGCCCAGACCTTCGCCACCGACAACCCCGTGCTGCGGCGCATCTGGACGATCGGCATGGACAGCTCGCAGACCTACCAGCTCTCCCAGGCGCTGTTCGACTCCATCGGCCCGCGCCTGACCGGCTCGCCCGGCGTTCAAGGCGGGCAGCGACTGGCTGATCGCGAAGTACCAGTCGTGGGGCATCCCGGCGCACGCCGAGCCGTACGGCACCTGGCGCGGCTGGCGCCGCGGCGTCGACCCACATCGACCTGGTGGCGCCGCGGGTGCGGACGCTCGACGGCACGATGCTCGCCTGGAGCCCCGGCACCGGCGGCAAGACGGTGCGCGGCGAGCTGGTCATCCTCCCCGACGTCGCCGACAGCGCCGCGTTCCGGGCCTGGCTGCCCAGTGCCCGCGGCAAGTTCGTCGCGGTCTCGCTACCCCGAGCCCAGCTGCCGGCCCGACAGCGAGTGGATCACCACGGCCCTGCCGGACTCCTGGAAGCGGTTCCAGGAGACGCGGGCCGCGGCGAGCGCTCGGCCTGGGCGGCGCGGGTGCGTAACGCGGCGGGCAACGCGCGCCTGCTCTCGCTCGCGCTCGACAGCGCCGGCGTCGCCGGCATCCTCCAGTCCACGTGGAGCGGCGGCTGGGGCACGCACCGGATCTTCGGCACCACGACGCAGCACGCGCCCGGTGGTGGACCTCGAGCTGCGAGGACTACGGCCTCGTCGCGCGCCTGGCGCAGAACCACCAGGGGCCGGTCATCCAGCTCGCGGCCGAGTCGCAGGCGCTGGGCGAGGTCCCGGTGTTCAACACGGTCGCGGAGATCCCGCGGCACCGAGCTGCCCAACGAGTACGTGATGCTGTCGGCGCACTTCGACTCGTGGGACGGCGGCTCCGGCGCCACCGACAACGGCACCGGCACCATCACGATGATGGAGGCGATGCGGATCCTGAAGCAGGTCTATCCGCACCCGCGGCGCACCATCCTGGTCGGGCACTGGGCCTCGGAGGAGAACGGGCTCGACGGCTCGCGTGCGTTCGTGGCCGACCACCCGGACATCGTGGCGCACCTCCAGGCCCTGTTCAACCAGGACAACGGCACCGGGCGCGTCGTCAACATGTCGGCCTCGGGCTTCCCGGACGCGTCCGGCAGCCTGGCGCGGTGGCTCGTCGCAGGTGCCCGTCCGAGATCACGCGCAACATCAAGTTCCAGTTCCCCGGCATGCCGGCCGGCGGCGGCACCGACCACGCCTCGTTCGACTGCGCCGGCGCGCCGGGTTTCGGCCTCGGCTCGCTCAACTGGGACTACTTCCTCTACACCTGGCACACCAACCGCGACACCTTCGACAAGATCGTCTTCGACGACCTGAAGTCGAACGCGGTCCTCACGGCGATGCTGGTCTACCTCGCCTCCGAGGACTCGCAGCCGGTCTCCCGCGTGCAGCGAACGGTCTTCCCGACGCGCGCCGGCTTCGGCCCCGCCGGGCCGCAGGGCACCGCCTGGCCCGTCTGCACGCCGCCGCCGCGCAGCACGGCGGACTACGACCGCAGGAGGTACTGGAGCGAGAGCAGCAGCAGCGCCAGGCGCAGCAGCAGGCACCCAGGCGGCCGTAACGACCTCGATAACTGACTGTGGAATACTCGGGGGCGCGGGCCGAGTATCCGGCTCGCGCCCCCGCGTCGCTATCACCGATCGGCGCTGAGAATCCCTTGGCTCAGTGCGTAACATGAGAACACCGAACCTCACTGTTCTACAATCAGTTACCGACGAACGCGGCCGCTGCCAGATTGGCTGCCGCGCCCGCGACGCCGTGGACTACGCGAGCGCCGCCAGGACCTCCTCGGTGGAGCGCACCGTGCCGATGCGCGGGAAGATGGTGGTGACGGCGAACCGATGAGCCTCGGCCGTCAGGCCGGACATGGCGTCTTCCACGAACACCTGCTCGTATCCCCTCTCGTAGGCGTCCCGCGCCGTGGACTCCACCCCGAAGCTGGTGGCGATCCCGCCCAGCACGAGGGTGCGGATTCCGCGCCGGCGCAGCTCCAGGTCCAGCTCCGTGCCATAGAAGGCGCCCCACTGCCGCTTGGTTATCACCAGGTCGCCGTCGACCGGGCCGAGCTCGGGGACGATCTGGCTGAAATCCGGGGGCGCCGTCCCGCTCCAGCCGGCCGCGTCGGCGCGCGGCGCCAGCCGGTCTCGGCCGTCAGGCGCGAAGCTGACCCGCACCAGGATGACCTGGACACCCGTGTGCCGGCAGCGCTCGGCCAGGCGCCGAGCCTGCCCCACGACGTCCTTCGGGGCGTACGGAGCCGTCTCGCGGCCGACGATGCCACGCTGCAGATCGATCAGCACCAGAGCGGTAGTGTGAGGGTCGAGATTCAGGGGTTCCATCGCGTCACCTCCGGGCGAGAGGGTCCATGGAGGGTAACGCCAAGTGCGGTCGGGGTCACGCGCCCGGCCCCCCCGCCCTCCGGCCGGGCGCCCACCGAGCGCGCGATACCCTCGGCCGGATCGAGGCGCCGCCGCCGCGGACGGCCAACGGCGGACCGGGCCGCGGCGTACGGTGTAGGTAACGACGTCGTCGGCAATCCGTCTTCTCGGAGGCAGGTATGAGGTTTCGCTTGGCACTGGTGTCGAGTGCGCTGCTGGCGCTGTCCGCGTCGGTGGCGCTCGCGCAGAATCCGCCGGGGCCTCCCGGCGGCGGGATGGGCATGCGCCAGGGAGGGCCCGCGCGGCGTATGCAGGCGCTCTTCAACGGGATCACGCTCACCGCGCAGCAGCAGAAGTCGGTCGACTCCATCCAGGCGGCGTATCAGCCACGGATGCGGGCGATGTTCACGCCGGGCTCGCCGCCGGATTCGGCGACGAGAGCCAGCATGGCGGCGCTCCGCTCGAGCGAGAACAAGGACCTCCGCGCCGTGCTGACCCCCGACCAGCAGACGATCTTCGACAAGAACCTGGCGGCGATGCCGCCGTTCGGAATGGGTCGACGCGGCCCGCCCGGTGGCCCGTAGGGCCTGCCGGACTCGGCCGGATCGTGAACCGGGGGGCGGCCCGCTTGGGACCGCCCCTTCGTTATCCCCCGTGGGGTTGCGCGTGACGCGGGCCGAGCGCTTACGTGCACCGATGCACAGGTCCTTCAGCGGGCGGGCCGTGTCCCGTCGGCCATTGGGAGCGGCGGCCCTGCTGGTCGCCGCCGCGGTCGCGGCGCCGCTCCACGCCCAATCCGTCGTCCCTCCGCGGCGCGGGTACGACAGCGTCGCCGCCCAGCTCACGCGCTTCATCCAGGCCCAGATGGCCGAGAAGCGCATCCCCGCCCTCTCCGTGGCCCTGGTGGACGATCAGGAGATCGTCTGGGCGCGGGGGTTCGGCCTGGCCCAACCGGCGGACAGCACGCCGGCGACGGCGGAGACGCCGTACCGGGTGGCCTCGGTGTCGAAGCTGTTCACCGACATCGCGGTGATGCAACTCGTCGAGGCGGGAAAGGTCGCGCTCGACACGCCGGTCACGCGCTACGTGCCGGACTTCCATCCCGCGAATCCCTACGGGACGCCCATCACCCTGCGCGAGCTGCTGGCACACCGCTCCGGCCTGGTGCGGGAGCCGCCGGTCGGCAACTACTTCGACCCGACCTCGCCTGCGCTCGCGGCGACCGCGCTGAGCCTCAACCAGACCACGATCATCTACCCGCCCGGCTCCCGCACCAAGTACTCCAACGCGGCGGTCACGCTGGCCGGGTACGTGGTGGAACGCGTGACGGGCGAGCCGTTCGCGGAGCACATGCAGCGAGCGGTGCTTGATCCCCTGGGCATGACGAACAGCAGCTTCGAGCCGTCGCCGGACCTGGTGCGACGCCGGGCCCGCGGGCAGATGTGGACGATCGACGGACGCACGTTTGCCGCACCCACCTTCCCGCTCGGCATCGCTCCCGCCGCCGAGCTGACGGCTTCGATGCTCGACCTCGGCCATTTTCTGAGTGCGCTGTTCGCCGGTGGCGTAGGCCCCGGCGGCCGGGTGCTCGCCGAATCCACGCTCGACGCGATGTGGGGAGTCCAGTTCGGCGCCGGGAGCCAGACCTCAGGATTCGGGCTGGGCTTCGCGATCAGCCGGCTCGACGGCCACCAGATGGTCGGGCACGACGGCTGGCACTACGGCTTCGGGACCCAGGTGTCGGCGCTGCCGCGCGAGCGGCTCGGCGTGGCCGTCTCGGCGACGGTGGACGCAGGCATGGCGGTCCCCGGGCGCATCGCCGATGCCGCCCTGCGCCTGATGCTCGCGGCGCGGGAGCGGCGCCCCCTTCCCGCCATCGAGACGACCGAGCCGATCCCGGCCGGCGAGAGGGCGCGCCTGGCCGGCCGGTGGCGCGGCCGGAGGCTCGGCCTCGATCTCGACGTGCGCGCCGGCGCGCTGTGGATGCAGCCGGTGGCCGGCGGGTTCGTCACGACGCTGCGCCGGCGCGGCGACACGCTGGTAACCGACGGGCGCGTGACCTACGGCGAGCGCATCCCGCGCGGGCCCGGCTTCCTGGTCTATGAGGGCGACACGCTCCATCGCGAGGCGGACACTCAGCCCGCGCCGGCGCCGCCGCGCTTCGCCGGCCTCATCGGCGAATACGGCTGGGACCACGACGTGCTCTACGTCCTCGAGCGCGAGGGCAGGCTGTACGCCCTCATCGAGTGGTTCGCGCTCTATCCGCTGACCGAGGTCTCGGACTCGCTGTTCCGGTTTCCCGACTTCGGGCTGTACGCGGGCGAGCGGGTGGCGTTCGCACGCGGGCCGGACGGCCGCGCGGCATCGGCGGCGGTCGCCGGCGTCGTCTTCCCGCGCCGCGCCGTGGGGACCGAGGCCGGCGCGACCTTCCGCATCACGCCCCTCAAGCCCGTGGAAGAGCTGCGCCGCGCGGCGCTGGCCATGCGGCCGCCGGTCCAGCGACCGGGTCTCCGGCGGCCGGACCTCGTCGACCTCACCACGCTCGATCCCGCCATCAAGCTCGACATCCGCTACGCCACGACCAACGACTTCATGGGCGCGGCGATGTACACGTCCGCCCGCGCCTTCCTCGCAGCGGCCGGCGGCCGAAGCGCTGCTCCGGGCGGCCCGGTGGCTCGAGCGGCAGGGCTACGGGCTGCTGATCCACGACGCCTATCGCCCGTGGTACGTGACCCGGATGTTCTGGGACGCCACCCCGGACTCGCTCAAGATCTTCGTCGCCGACCCCGCCGTCGGCTCGCAGCACAACCGGGGCTGCGCGGTGGACCTGACGCTCTACGATCTCGCGCACCGGCCAGCCCGTCGCCGATGGTCGGCGGGTACGACGAGTTCTCGCCCCGCTCGTTCGCCGACTATCCCGGCGGCACCAGCCTGCAGCGCTGGGACCGCGCCCTGCTGCGCCGAGCTATGGAAGCGCAGGGTTTTACGGTGTATGATGCGGAGTGGTGGCACTTCGACTTCCGCGACTGGGCTCGCTACCCCGTCCTGAATCTCACCTTCGAGCAGCTGGCGCGTCGCCATGATCACTAAGAACGACCTCAACCGGGACCTGCTGCGCGCCGAGTACGCCGTGCGCGGCGCGATCGCCAACCGCGCGCAGGAGCTCGAGGCCCAGGGCCGGAAGATCATCTACTGCAACATCGGCAATCCGCAGGCGTTCGGCGCAGCGGCCGCTGACCTACCTGCGGCAGATCCTGTGCCTGCTCGAGTACCCCGCCCTGCTCGACGATCCGGCCGCGGTGCGGCACTTCCCGCGCGACGTCGTGCCAGAGGTGCGCGCCATCCTCGAGCGGCATCCGTCCGGCACCGGGGCGTACTCGCAGAGCGCCGGCATCCCCTTCATCCGTCAGGCGGTGGCCGACTTCATCACCCGGCGCGACGGCATTCCCGCCGACCCGGAGCACATCATCCTGACCGACGGCGCCAGCAAGGGCGTCGAGGCGGCCGTCGTCGCGCTGCTCAGCGACCGCCACGACGGCATCCTCATCCCGATTCCGCAGTATCCGCTCTACAGGCGGAGATCGCCCTGCACGGCGGCAAGGCGATCGGCTACTCACCTCGACGAGAGCCATCACTGGCAGCTGCGCGAGGAGAGCCTGACCTCCGCGGTCGCGCGGGCCCGGGCGGACGGCATCCGCCCGGTCGCCATCGCGGTGATCAACCCGGGCAACCCCACCGGCGCGGTGCTGACGCGCGAGAACATCGCGATGGTGGTCCGGTTCGCGCGGGCGAACGGCCTGGCCATCCTCGCCGACGAGGTCTACCAGGAGAACGTCTACGCCCCCGAGCGGCGGTTCCACTCCTTCGCCAAGGTGATGCACGACCTGGGCGAGACCTCGGTCTCGCTGTTCAGCTTCCACTCGGTCTCGAAGGGCTTCCTGGGCGAGTGCGGCCACCGCGGCGGCTACGTGGAGTTCCGCAACATCCCGGACGACGTGCTGGCCGAGATGGTGAAGCTCCAGTCCATCAGCCTGTGCGCCGGCGTCGTGGGCCAGATGGCGATGTACGTGATGGTCGCGCCGCCGCAGCCGACGAGGAGAGCTACCAGACGCTACGTCGAGGAGCGGGACGACCATCCTGCGCGGCGCTCAAGGCGAAGGCCGAGGTGCTGAGCCGCGGCATCAACGCGATTCCCGGGATGTCGCTGGAGTCGCCGCAGGGAGCGCTGTACGGCTTCGTGCGCTTCGAGCTGCCGGCGGAGCCGGGCGTCGACGTGGGCGCGATGAGCGCCGAGCAGCGCCGCGAGTACGAGGCGAAGCGCGACTCCGCCTACTGCCTGGCGCTGCTCGAGCAGACCGGCATCTGCGTGGTGCCGGGCTCCGGCTTCGGGCAGGAGGCCGGGCACCCTGCACTTCCGCACGACCTTCCTGCCGTCGCAGGAGGAGATCGAGGCGATGGTCGACCGGCTCAAGACGTTCCACGAGCGCTACGTGGACGCCCTGGCCGGCAACGGCCAGCCCGCGGCCGCGCGCCGCTAGCGCGGCCCGCGGCGCCGCGCGATAGCGCCGCCCCAGCGCCCGCTGGATGGCGGCGGTCCCCACGGCGCACCGGCTGGTGAACCGCGCCAGCGCGAGCCCGAGCCCCGACAGCGACGACGCGCCCATCACCAGCGGCGTGGCGAAGCGGTCCCACCCGTACACCGGGCGGCGCGGCAGTGCGAGCGGGTCGGCACCCGGCTCGGACGGGCCGCCGAACCCGAGCCGGTAGCCCGCCTGCGCCGCCGAGCCCGGCGCACCCGGTCGTCCACCGCGCCGAACGGGTACGCGATGGCCGTCGGGCACGCGGCCCAGCCGCGCGGCGATCGCTTCGCGCGAGCGCGCCAGCTCGTCCGCCGCCTGCGCGTCGGAGAGCCAGGTGAGCCGCGCATGCGTCGCGCCGTGGGAGTGGACCTCGATGCCCCGCTCCTGCCAGCGCGCCAGGTCGTCCCAGCCCAGGTGCGCGAAGCGGCGCCAGCCGTACTGCACGTCCCAGGTGTTGTCGCGTCCGACGTAGTCGGTGATCACGAACACCAGGGCGCGGAAGCCGTGGTCGGCGAGCACCGGGAACGCGTGACGCGCGAGCCCGGCGTAGCCGTCGTCGAAGGTGAACACCAGCTCCGGGCCCACCCGCCCGGCGGGAGCGGGCGACGTCGCCAGGCGCTCGCGCAGCTCCGCCGAGCCCAGGGAGCGGTAGCCGGCCCGCGCCAGCGTCTCGACCTGGCGCCGAAACACGCGCGGCTCGATCTGGGTGAACCCCAGCTCGAACCGCGTATCGACCTTGTGATAGCAGAGAATCGGCGGGACCACGCCCGGCGACCCGGTCACGGCTGCGCGCCGGCGCTCGCGCTCAGCTCGGGCCCAGCCACACGACCACCTGCCGCTCCGGCGCGTAGAACTCGGAGGCCACGGCCGCCACGTCGTCGGGCCCGACCGCGTCGATCTCGGCGAGCACGGCGTCGATCGTCTTGTAGGTCTCGCCGTACAGGGCCGACCCCGCGAGCCGGTACATCCGCGACACGGGCCCTTCCAGCGCCAGCACCAGCTGTCCCTTGACCTGCTGCTTGGCGGACGCCAGCTCCTCGGCCGTGAGCGAGTCGCGCGAGAGCTTCGCGAACTCCTCGCGGATCGTGTCCGCCGCCTGTTGCGCCGTCGGCGGCTGGGTGCCCACGTAGACGCCGGCCGCGCCCGACGCCTGGAAGAACGAGTGGAAGGCGTACACGGTGTACGCGAGCCCCAGCTCCTCGCGGACGCGCTGGAACAGCCGCGAGCTCATCCCCGACCCGAAGATGGTCGACACCAGCACCAGCGCGTGCCGGCGCGGGTCGCCGTAGCGGAAGGTCTCGGTCCCGAACACCAGGTGGGCCTGGGCGCCGTCGCGGGCGACCCGCTGCTCGAGCCTGGTCGCGCCCGCCGGCGCGGCCACCACCGGCTCTTCCGGCCCCGGCTCGAGCTCGAACCACCCGGCCCGCTCCAGCAGCGCGAGCACCGCCTCGTGCTCGAGGTTGCCGGCGGCGGCGAACACCAGGTGGCGCGGCAGGTAGGTGCGGTCGTGCAGGACCCGGAGATCCTCCGCCGTCAGGCCCCCCACCGTCTCCCGGGTGCCGAGAATCCGGTAGCCGTAGGAATGGGAGCGCCACAGCGCGGCGGCGTGCAGGTCGAACACCAGGTCGTCGGGGGTATCCTCGACCGTGGCGATTTCCTCCAGCACCACGTTGCGCTCGAGGGCCAGGTCGGCGTCCCTGAGCAGCGGCCGCCGCACGATGTCGGTGAGCAGGTCCAGGGCGAGGGGCAGGTCCGCGTCCAGCATCCGCGCCTGGTACGTGGTGTGGTCGCGACCGGTGTAGGCGTCGAGGCCGCCGCCCCGCGACTCGAGGGCCACGGCGATGTCCTGGGCCGTGCGGGTGTCCGTGCCCTTGAACACCATGTGCTCGAGCAGGTGGGACACACCCATCTTCTCGCGCGGCTCGTGCGCCGACGCCGTCTTGACCCAGAAGCCCGCCGCCGCCGAGCGCAGCCACGGCATCCGCTCGGTCAGGATCACCAGGCCGTTCGGGACGTCGCTGCGACAGATCCCTTCGTCGAGGCGGACGGTCCGCACTCAGGTCTTCTCGATCAACGCCTTGCGCGACAGCCGCAGCCGGCCGCGCTCGTCCACCTCGAGCAGCTTCACGGTGACCACGTCGCCCTTCTTGACCACATCCTCGGTCTTGTCGGTGCGCCCGTGCTGCAGCTCGGAGATGTGCACCAGGCCCTCGACTCCGGGCAGAATTTCGACGAAGGCGCCGAAGGCGGTGGTGGTCTTCACCTTGCCGGTGTATGTCTTGCCGACCTCCGCCTCCTGGATCAGCGCCTCCACCATTTCCCGGGCCTTGGCGCCAGCCTCGCCCCCCACCGCGGCGATGGTGACCACGCCGTCGTCGTCGATGCTGACCTTCGCCCCTGACTGCTCCTCGATGTCGCGGATCGTGGCGCCCTTGGGCCCGATGATCTTCCCGATGTCCTTCGGCTTCACCTGGATCGTGAGGATCCGCGGGGCCCACTGGGACATCTCGGACCGATGCTCCTTCAGCGTCTTGCCCATCACGCCCAGGATGTGCAGGCGGCCCTTCTTCGCCTGGTCGAGCGCCTGCGTCATGATGTCGAGCGAGAGGCCCTTCACCTTGATGTCCATCTGGATCGAGGTGATGCCCGTCTCCGTCCCCGCGACCTTGAAGTCCATGTCGCCGAGCGCGTCCTCGGTTCCGAGGATGTCGGTCAGGATGACGACCTTGTCGCCCTCCTTGATCAGCCCCATCGCGACGCCGGCACAGGCGGCCTTGAGGGGCACGCCCGCGTCCATCAGCGCCAGCGAGGCGCCGCACACGCTGGCCATCGAGGACGAGCCGTTGGACTCCAGCACCTCGGACACGATGCGGATGGTGTACGGGAAGTCCTCGTACAAGGGCAGCAGCGGCGTGAGCGCGCGCTCGGCCAGGGCACCGTGTCCGATTTCGCGGCGCGAGGTGCCGCGCATCGGCCGCACTTCCCCGGTGGAGAACGGCGGGAAGTTGTAGTGCAGCATGAAGGACTTGGTGGTTTCCCGCGGCACGTCGATGTTGTCGATGCGCTGCTCGTCGTCCACGCTCCCCAGCGTCGTGGCCACCAGCGCCTGCGTCTGGCCCCGCGTGAACAGCGCCGAGCCGTGGACGCGCGGCAGGATGCCCACCTCGCAGGAGATCGGCCGGACCGTGGTGGCGTCGCGCCCGTCCACCCGCTCGCCCCGCTCCAGCACCTGCTTGCGCATCACGTCGTACTGGAGGTCCGCCAGCAGGTTGGCGATGACCCGGTTCTGGTCGGGGAACTCCGACGCCAGCTCCTGCACGATGGTGGTGTACACGGCCGACAGCGCCTGCGACCGCTCCTCCTTCTTGGCCAGGTTCATCGCGTCCTCGACCCGCGGCTTGGCCAGCGCGGCCACCCGCGCGGCCAGGTCCGCCGGCGGCTCGGCCTTGGTCCACTCCATCTTCGGGACGCTGTGCAGCCCCAGCAGCTCCTGCTGGACCTCGACCAGCTCCTGGAGCCCCTTCTGCGCGACCTTCAGGGCCTCGACCATCTCGGCCTCGGAGATCTCCCCCGCGCCGCCCTCCACCATCATGATCGAGTCGGCCGTGCCGCTGACCACGATGTCCACGTCGGAGAACTCGAGCTGCTGGAACGTCGGGTTGAGGATCCACTTCCCCTCCACCCGTCCCACCCGCACCCCGGCCAGCGGGCCGGCGAACGGGATCTTCGACGAGGCGAGCGCGAACGACGCCGCCACCATCCCGAGCACGTCCGCGTCGTTCTCCTGGTCGGCCGACAGCACGTAGACGAACACCTGCACTTCGTTCTGGAACCCCTCGGGGAAGAGCGGCCGGATGGACCGGTCGATCAGCCGCGCGGCCAGGATTTCCTCGTCGTGCGGACGCAGCTCGCGCTTGAGGAAGCCGCCGGGAATCTTGCCGGCGGCGTAGAACTTCTCGCGGTACTCCACCAGCAGCGGGAAGAACGGCAGGTTGCTGACCGTGTCCGCGACCGACGCGGCGGCCAGGACCGTGGTCTCGCCGAACTGCACGAGGGCGGCGCCGGCGGCCTGCTTGGCCATGCGGCCGCACTCAATACGGAAGGTGCGGCCGGCAAACGACCGCTCGAGGCGATGCATCATCGTGACTGACTCTCTTGGGTTTGGGATTGACGGCCGAAGGGCGCGCCGTCGTGGCGCGCCCCGCGGACCGACCTGACTTAGTGACGCAGCCCCAGCTCGTCGATCAGCTGGCGGTACGCCACGAGGTCCGTGCGCTTCAGGTACTCCAGCAGACGCCTGCGGCGCCCGACCATCTTGATCAGGCCGAGCCGTCCGTGGTGGTCCTTGGCGTGCTGACGGAAGTGATCGGTCAGCGAGTTGATCCGGGCGCTGATGAGCGAGATCTGGACCCTCGTCGAGCCCGTATCGCTCTCGTGGAGCCGGTACTGGGCGGCTGCCGCCGCCTTGTCGTAGCTCATGCCTCGTCCTCGTGTTTCGCCTTGGCCCCCGTCACGCGGTTCCGGGAGCGATTCTCTAATTCCGCGTAGCAGTGTAGTTTAACCCCCACCCAACCCGATCTCAAGGGGCCCCATTTGCCGCTTGAAGCCGACGCCCTGCTCGGCAGATCCATCGGACCGTACCGCACCACCGCCCTGCTCGGCGCCGGCGGCATGGCCTGGGTCCTGGTCGCCAGCAAGGACGGCGGCGCGTCCGACATCGCCCTCAAGGTCCTCAAGCCCAAGTACGCCCGCGACCCGCAGTTCACGGCCCGCTTCCTCAACGAGGCGACGATCGCCGGCGAGCTCCGGCACCCCAACATCATCCGCATCCTGGAGGCCGGCCAGGATGGCGAGGCCGTCTACTTCGCCATGCCCAAGCTGGCCGCCTCGCTGGCCGCGCGCCTGGAGGAGACGGCCGTGCTCGCCGAGGCGGAGGTGGTGCGCACCGCGCGCGACGTGGCGCGCGGCATGGCCTTCGCCCACGAGGGCGGCGTCATTCACCGCGACATCAAGCCGCAGAACATCCTGTTCGACGGGGAGGGCCTCGCGGTGCTGACCGATTTCGGCATCGCGCGAGCCATCGCGTCCTACGTGTCCACGACCGGCCAGCGGCTGACGATCGGCACGCCCCACTACATCTCCCCGGAGCAGGCCCGCGGCCTGCATCTGGACGGGCGCACCGACGTCTACGCCCTGGGGGTCACGATGTACCGCGCCGCCACCGGCGAGCTGCCCTTCCGCTCCGCCGACTGGTACGAGCTGGCGCGGCTCCACGTGGAGGAGCCGCCGGAGCCCCCCCGCAAGCGGCGCCCCGAGCTGTCCCGCGCGTTCGAGAAGATCGTCCTGACCTGCATGGAGAAGGACCGCGACCAGCGCTACGCCAACGCGTCCGACCTGGCCGACGACCTCGACGGGCTGCTGTCCGGGAAGCGGAGCACCACGGATGTGGCGATCGAGACCGTCAAGAAACTGCTCGGCAAGAGTGAGCGGTGAGGCGTGAGGGGTGAGACGTCCTGGTGAGAGGTGAGAGGGCGAG
Organism: uncultured Gemmatimonadales bacterium; assembly: GCA_963729955.1. GTDB lineage: Bacteria > Gemmatimonadota > Gemmatimonadetes > Gemmatimonadales > JACORV01 > Fen-1245. The sequence goes on along the minus strand of CAVSQA010000025.1, from coordinate 23,863 downwards.
GTGAGAGGGCGCGCGACCGCCTCTCACGCTTCCCAGCCTCTCACCTCTCACTTGAACCTCTCACGTCTCACCTCTCACCTCTCACTTGAACAGTCTCAGCACATCATTGCCCAACGCCAGCGCCATGATTCCCACCAGCACGAAGAATCCGATCTGCGTCAGCCGCTGCCGCTGCTCGATCGAGAGCGGACGCCCGCGGACCCCCTCGATGGCCAGGAACAGCAGGTGTCCGCCGTCGAGCACCGGGATCGGCAGCAGGTTGAGGATCGCCAGGTTGATCGAGAACAGCGCCACGAACGCCAGGAAGTCCTGCAGCCCCAACCGCACCACCTCGCCGGCCAGCTGCCCCACCAGGATCGGGCCGCCGATGTCGCGCGGCGACACCTGGCCCGTCACCAGGCCCTTCAGCGTGAACAGGATGAGCCCGGCGGCGCGGCCCGTCTGGCGGAGTCCCTCGCCCACCGATCCCAGCGCCCCGAAGTGCCGCACCTCGACGTAGATACCCACGCCGATGCGCCCGACGGTCCGCGTCTTGCCACTCGCCGGATCCCGCACCGCGGTGGGCTGCGGCGTCACCTCGAGGCTGCAGCAGGCGCCCCTGGCGCTCGACCTGAAGCGCCAGCGGGCGACCGGGGCTGCTGCTCGATGGCGTGCACCAGCCGCTCCCAGGAGGGGATCGTGTCGCCGCCGGCGGCGACGATGCGGTCGCCCGGCCTCGAGGCCCGCGGCCTCGGCCGGCCGGTCTCCGACCACCTGGCCGATCACGGGCTCGTGCCATCGGACCGAGGGCGCTCACCAGGGCCGCGCGCGACGCGCTCTCCGAACTCGGCACGTCGAGCAGGATGGGCGTGGCGCGGCCGGCGACGTCGATGGTGATCCGCGTGCCGGAGACGGTGAGCAGCCGCTGCTGGATCGCACCCCACCCCGTCATCGAGTCGCCGTTGATCCGCAGGATGCGGTCGCCCGGCCGCAGCGCGGCGAGCGGGCGCGCCCCGAGCGGCAGCGCGGTGCTGTCCACCCCGCCCACGGTGACCGTCCGGTCCACCGGCGCGCCGTACGCGCCGGCGAGCGCGACGTAGATCAGCAGCGCGAACAGCGCGTTCATCGTGACGCCGGCCACGATCACGAAGATCCGCGCCCACAGCGGCTTCGCGTCGAAGGTCCGCTCGCGCGGCACCTCGGCCTCCACCGTGCCGCCTTCCACGGCGGCGGGCGCGCCCTCCTCCTCCAGGCCCGCCATCTTCACGAATCCGCCGAACGGGATCCACGACAGGCAGTAGTCGGTTTCGCCGATCTTGACGCCGATCGGGGTCCGTGGCCCCAGACCGAAGGAAAAGCGGAGCACCGCGATGCCGACCGCCTTCGCCGCGAGGAAATGGCCGAGCTCGTGGACGAAGATGAGCACGCCGATGAGGACGATGCCCGCGACGATCGCCACCAGCGTGAAGTTCGCGTTCAGGAACACTGCAGCAGCTCCTCCGCGCGCCGGCGCGCCCAGGCGTCGGCCTCCAGCACCGCCGCCACGCTCGACACGTCGGTCACGATCTGTTCTTCGAGCACCCGGGCGATCACCTCGGCGATCCGGCCGAAGGGGGTCTTGCCGGCGAGGAAGGCGGCCACCGCGACCTCGTTGGCCGCGTTGAAGGCGGCCGGCGCCGAGCCGCCCGTCCGGCCCGCCTGCATCCCGAGCGCCAGCGCCGGGAAGACCTCGGTGCGCACGGGCTCGAAGGTGAGCGATCCCGCCGCGACCGGATCGAACCGCGTCACGCCGTCGTCGGGCACGCGCTCCGGGTGCGTCAGGGCGTAGAGGATCGGCAGCTCCATGTTGGGGAAGCCGACCTGCGCCAGCACCGAGCCGTCCACGAATTCCACGAACGAGTGGATCACCGACTGCGGATGCACCACCGCCTCGATCCGGTCGTACGGCAGCCCGAACAGGAAGTGGGCCTCGATCACCTCCAGCGCCTTGTTGGCGAGCGTCGCGCTGTCCACCGTGATCTTGCGCCCCATCCGCCAGGTGGGATGGTTGAGCGCCTCCTCCACCGTGGCGTGGCGCACCCGCTCGGCGCTCCACGAGTGGAACGGGCCGCCCGACGCGGTCAGGATGAGCCGGCACAGCTCGGCCGGCCGGTGCCCGGTCACGCACTGCAGCACCGCGGAGTGTTCCGAGTCCACGGGCACGATCTCGCCGCCCCGTTCCCGGGCGGTGCGCATGACCAGCTCCCCGGCCATCACCAACGTCTCCTTGTTGGCGAGCGCCACCCGCTTGCCGGCTTCGAGCGCGGCCAGGGTGGCCTCCAGCCCCGCCGCGCCGACGATCCCGTTCAGCACGACGTCCACGTCGGGCCGCGTCACCGCGTCCACCAGGCAGGCGCGGCCGGTCCGCCACCCGTCGCCGGCGGCGCCGCTCACCAGCCCGACGAACGCCGGGTGGAACGCGGCCACCTGCGCCTCCAGCCGCGCGCGCTGGCCGAACGCGGTGAGCGCGACCACGCGGAAGCGCTCCCGCTGACGCGCCAGCACCTTGAGGGCCGAGGTGCCGACCGAGCCGGTGGACCCGAGCACCGCGACGCCGCGGATCACGTGACCCCGAACACCCGGAAGATCCCGGCCGTCACCGGCAGCGCGAACAGCAGGGAGTCCACCCGGTCCAGCATCCCGCCGTGCCCGGGAATCAGGGTGGAGCTGTCCTTGACCCCGACCTCCCGCTTCAGGAGCGACTCCGCGAGGTCGCCGACCTGGCCGGTGGCGCTGATCAGGGCGCCGGCCAGCAGCGCGCCGACCAGCGGCAGCTCGCGGCCCAACGGGCGCCCCAGCGGGTCGAGGATCCACACCGTGTAGCCCCAGGCCGAGAGCAGCGTCGCCGCGAAGCCGCTCACGGCCCCCGCCCAGGTCTTCCGCGGCGACAGGGTCGGCGCGAGCTTCGGCCCGCCGATCAACTTGCCCCCGGCCATCGCCGCGGTGTCGCCGATCCACGTCAGCGCCAGGGGGAAGAAGAGCAGCGCGGCGCCCAGACCGGACTCGAGCCCGACGCCGGTGGGATGACGCAGCACAATGGCGAAGCTCAGCAGGCCCGCGGTGTACAGGACCCCGAACACCGTGACCGCGATGGCCGACAGGGGTTTGCCGCCCGGCCCGCGCCGCCACGCCGCGACCGCCACGATCGCCAGCAGCCACAGGGCGCCGAGATAGATGGCCGGCTCGGCGAAGTGGACCTCGGATCCCTTGGCCCAGAAGGTGGCGAGCGGCAGGAGGGCGGCCGCGGCCATGCCCGAGCGGCGCAGCGGGTCCACGCCGGTCGCGGCCGCGAGGTCGTACACCTCGCGCGTGGCCAGCACGCCGATGAGGGCGAGGAGCGCCGCGAGCACCCAGCCCCCCAGGTACGCGGCCGCGGCGGCCACGGGTATCGCGACCGCAGAGAAGGCGACGCGGCGTCCCATCCGCTCCCCGGGCATCAGGCCGTGACGCGACCGAACCGGCGCTCGCGCCCCTGGTAGTCGAGGATCGCTTCGAAGAGGTTGCGGCGGGTGAAGTCCGGCCACAGCACGGGCGTGATGTACAGCTCCGTGTAGGCGAGCTGCCACAACAGGAAGTTGGAGATGCGCTGCTCTCCGGACGTGCGGACCAGCAGGTCCGGGTCGGGAAGCCCGGCCGTGTACAGGCGCAGGCTCACCGCGTCCTCGTCCACGTCCTCGAGGGCCAGCCGCCCCTGCAGCACGTCCTCGGCCAGCCGGCGCGCGGCGCGCGCGATCTCGGCAGCGGCTGGAGTAGGAGATGGCGAGGTTCAACAGCAGCTTGGTGCCGCCGCGCGTCAGCGCCAGGAGCCGATCCACCGCCTCCCGGGCCTTGGGGTTGAGGCGGCTGAGGTCGCCCAGCACGTGGACTTCGACGCCGTTGGCCCGGAGCTCGGCCGTCTCCCGCGCGATGTACTCCTCGAGGAGCGACATCAGGGCGCCGATCTCGAGGGGGGGCCGGTTCCAGTTCTCCTCGGAGAACGCGAACAGGGTCAGGACTTCGACCCCGACCTCGATGCACCCCTCCACCGCCTCGCGCACCGACCGCATCCCCTCGCGGTGGCCCACCGGCCGGGGCAGGTGCCGCTCCTGCGCCCAGCGGCCGTTGCCGTCCATGATCACGGCCACGTGCCGCGGGACCTCGCCGCCGACGCGGATCCGATCGACCAGCGTGGGGGCGTCGCTCACACCTCCATGATCTCCGCTTCCTTGGCCTTCACCATCTCGTCGATGTGCTTGATGTGGTCGTCGGTGACCTTCTGGAGGTCGTGGTCGGCCTTGCGCTGCTCGTCTTCGGAGACGTGCTCGATCTTCTTGAGCTGCTCCTTGGAGGTATGGCGCGCGTGGCGCACCGCGACCCGGCCCTCTTCCGCCAGCTTGTGCACCACCTTGACCAGCTCGCGCCGGCGCTCCTCGGTCAGCGGCGGCAGGGGGACGCGGATCACGCCGCCCTGGGTCACCGGGTTGAGGCCGAGGTCGCTCTCCCGCAGCGCCTTGTCGATGGCGCCCGTCTGCGACTTGTCCCAGGGCGTCACCGTCAGCAGCCGCGGCTCGGGCGCGGCCACCGAGGCCACCTGGTTCAGCGGCATCTCGTTGCCGTACGCGTTCACGCGCACCAGGTCGAGCAGCGACGTGGTGGCCTTGCCGCTGCGGATGGTGGCGAACTCGCGCCGCGTGGTCTCCATCGCCTTGTCCATCGCGGCGCGCGCCTGCTTGACGATGTCCTGCAGTGTCAGCGTGGTCATCGCACGATCGTGCCGATGCGGTCGCCGTGGAGGATGCGCAGCACCGCACCGGGCTGGTTGATGTTGAACACGTGGATCGGCAATCCGTTGTCCTTGCACAGCCCGAACGCATTCGCGTCCATCACGCCCAGGCCCTTGACCATGGCGTCGAGGAAGCTCACCTCGGGAATGAACTCGGCGGTCTGGTCCTGGCGCGGGTCGGCGGTGTACACGCCGTCGACGTTGGTGCCCTTCAAGAGCACCTGGGCCTCGATCTCCAGCGCCCGCAGCACCGCCGCCGTGTCGGTGGAAAAATAGGGGTTTCCGGTCCCGCCCGCGAAGATCACCACCCGCCCCTTCTCCAGGTGCCGGATGGCGCGCCGCCGGATGTAGGGCTCCGCCAGCGCCTCCATCCGGATCGCGGTCTGGACGCGGGTGTCCACGCCCTTGCGCTCGAGCACGTCCTGCACCGCCAGCGCGTTGATGACCGTGGCCAGCATCCCCATGTAGTCGGCCGAGACGCGGTCCATGCCCTCGCGGCCGGCGGCCGCGCCCCGGATGATGTTGCCGCCGCCGATCACCAGCCCGATGTCCGCGCCCTCCGACCGCACGGCCTTGATCTCGTCGGCCAGCCGGTCGATCACCGCGAGGTCGAGGCCGAAGCCGCGCTCGCCCGCCAGCGCCTCGCCGGAGAGCTTGAGCAGGGCGCGGCGGTAGGCGAGGCTCACACGTCCTCGCCGAGCTGGAAGCGCACGAAGCGGCGCACCGCCACCTTTTCGCCGGTCTTGCCGGACAGCTCCTTGACCAGGTCGCCCACGGTGCGCGTGTCGTCCTTCACGTACGGCTGCTCGAGCAGCACCGCCTCGCTGTAGAACTTCTTGAGCTTGCCCTCGACGATCTTGGCGCGGATCGCCTCGGGCTTCCCCTCCTGGGCCACCTGCTCGGCGTAGATGCGGCGCTCGCGCTCGACCACCTCCGCGGGCAGCTGGTCGGTGCTCACCGCGAGCGGCGCCGCCGCCGCGATGTGCATCGCCAGGTCCCGGGCCAGCTGCTTGAAGTCGTCGGTCCGCGCCACGAAGTCGGTCTCGCAGTTGATCTCGATCAGCACCCCGAGATTGCCGCTGTGGTGCACGTAGGACTCGACCAGGCCCTGCTTCGCCGCGCGATCGGCGCGCTTGTCGGCCCGCGCCGCCCCGTGCGCCCGCAGCCATTCCGTGGCCCTGTCGAAGTCGCCCCCGGTCTCGGCCAGCGCCTTCTTGCAGTCCATCATGCCCGCGCCGGTGCGCCGGCGCAGCTCGGCTACGTCCTTCGCATTGATGCTCGCCATCATGTCGGCCATGCTCTCCACCTGGGTTCACCTGCCAAAACCGCCGCCCGCCCGACCGGGCAGAGGCGGCGGCACTCCAGCTCCGGCGGGAGCCTCCCGCTAGGGGGTGGCGTCCCCGCCCGCCGCCGAGGGCACCGCGGCATTCGCGGGCGCCGCCTCGTCGGTCTTGATGCGCGCCACGATCGCCTCCGGCTTGGGCCGGCGCTTGCGGCGGGGCCGCCGGCGCCGCTTCTCCGCGTCGGTCTCCCCGCCCTCCGTCGCCCCGGCGTCGGTCGAGTACGCCGCGAACTCGGACTCCTCGGCCTCCTCGCGCGCCGGCATCCGGGCCCGCGCCTCCGCGATGGCATCGGCCACGGCGCCGCTGATCAGCGACACCGAGCGGATCGCGTCGTCGTTCCCCGCGATCGGCACGGTGATGACGTCCGGATCGGCGTTGGTGTCCACGATCGCCACCACCGGGATCCCGAGCTTGTTCGCCTCGGCGACCGCGATGCGCTCCTTCTTGGCGTCCACCACGAACAGCGCGCCCGGCAGGCGGTTCATGTTCTTCACGCCCGACAGGTTGCGCTCCAGCTTCACCCGCTCCCGCTCCAGCAGGAGCTGCTCCTTCTTGGTGAAGAACTCGAAGCTCCCCTCCTCCTGGCCCTGCTCGAGGTCCTTGAGGCGGCGGATCTGCTTCTTGATGGTCGCGTAGTTGGTGAGCGTCCCGCCCAGCCACCGCTCGGTGACGAAGTAGGCGCTGCACTTCTCCGCGTCGGCCTGGATGATCGCCTTGAGCTGCTTCTTGGTGCAGACGAACAACACGCCTTCGCCGCGCGAGACCACCTCGCGCATCAGGTCCTGCGCGACCCGCAGCTGCTTGACCGTCTTCTCGAGGTCGATGATGTAGATGCCGTTGCGCTCGGCGAAGATGAACCGGCGCATCTTCGGGTTCCAGCGGCGGGTCTGGTGCCCGAAGTGCACCCCCGCTTCCAGCAGCTCTTGGATCTCAGGAAAGGCCATGTGCTCCTGCGCCGTCGTTGGGGTTCATCGTCCACCGCCTTCCACTCCCGCCCGCATCCGCCACCGGCGGACACCCCAGGCGAGATCCAGCGGTGTGAAGGATGTCCTGCTCGCCTACCGCTTGCTGAACTGGAAGCGCTTCCGCGCGCCGGGCTGGCCGGGCTTCTTGCGCTCCACGGCGCGCGAGTCACGGGTCAGCAACCCCTGCTCGCGCAACTTGCGCCGATGCTGCTCGTCCACGATCACCAGGGCGCGCGCGATGCCCAGGCGCAGCGCGCCGGCCTGGCCGGTCACACCGCCGCCGTTCACGTTCGCCTTGACGTCGAAGGCCCCCAGCGTGTCGGTCACGGTGAACGGCTGCTGGATGAGCGACACCAGCGAGCTGCGGGGGAAATAGTCGCCGAGCGTCCGCCCGTTGACCTCCCACTTCCCGGAGCCCGGCTTGAGGTAGACCCGCGCGATCGAGGTCTTGCGCCGACCCACCGCGTGAAACCGCATCGGGACGTCCGGAATCATGCCTTCCTCCCTGTCGCGGACCCGCCGAGCACCAGCGGCGTGGGTTGCTGGGCGGCGTGCGGATGGTCCGCGCCGGGGTACACCCGCAGCTTGAGTCGCAGCACCTGCCGCGAGAGCGAGGTCTTGGGGAGCATCCCGAACACCGCCCGCTCCACCACGCGCTCGGGCCGCGTCGCCATGACCGTCGCGAGCGACGTGAACCGTTCGTGGCCCATGTAGCCGGTATGCCGGAAATAGCGCTTCTGCTCCAGCTTGCGGCCGGTCAGCCGCACCTTCGCCGCGTTCACCACGATCACGGAATCGCCCGTGTCGAGGTGGGGCGAGAAGATCGGCTTGTGCTTACCCCGGATCACCTGCGCCACCTTCGAGGCCAGACGTCCCAACGGTATGTTGGTCGCGTCCACCACGAACCAGTGGTGCTGGATTTCGGACGGCGTCACCGCGTGCGTCTTCATGCTCTCCAAGTCGTTGCTCGTAAAGGCCTAAGCTGCAACAGCTTTGCAAAATACCCGCGCCGCGCGCGGAGGTCAACGGCCGGCGCGATCCAGCATGGGCCGGACCATTACCCGCGATCCAGCACCGCGAGGGTCTCCACGTGGCTGGTCTGCGGGAACATGTCGAAGCAGCGCAGGCCGAGCCGGGCCGGCTCCGCGCCGAGCCGCTTCAGGTCCCGCGCGAGGGTGGCGGGGTCGCACGAGACGTAGACGAGCCTCGCCGGCGCCCGCCCGGCCAGCAGGGCGGTCACGGCCGCGTCCAGCCCCGCCCGCGGCGGATTGGCGATCACCAGGTCGGCCGGCAACAGGCCATCCAGGCAGCGCTCCACGCGGCCGGCCACCACGCGCAGCGCGACGCCGCCCTGGGCCGCGCGCTCCGAGGCGCGGGCCGCCGCCCGTTCATCGGACTCGACCGACACCGCATCCCAGCCGCGGGAGGCGAGCGCGAGGCCCGTCTCGCCCGCTCCCGCGTAGAGGTCCAGCACGCGGCCCGGCGCCACGGGCGCGGCCTCCAGCACCGCGGCCCGGAGCGCCGCGGCGACCTCGGGGTTTACCTGCTCGAAGGCCACCGCCCCGCGATCCGACGAGCGGGCCCGCCATCCGGCGGACGGCCCCGGCCGCGGGCTCCCACCACACGGTCGCCGCGAGCCCGGCCGCGGCCGCGGCGGCTACGAGCGGCTGCGGCGTCGTCCACGCGCCGAGCCCGCCGCCGACGACCACGTGCAGCGCCCCGTCGGGCGCGACCCGCAGCTTGAGGCGGACGTCGTCCCCCCGGGGAAGCGCGGCCAGCGCGGAGCGCAGCGCCGCCCAGAGCGCGTTGACCTCATCCCGGGCGATCTCGCACCGGTCGAGTCCGAAGACGGACGCGTCGTCATCGCGGTGGAAGCCGACCACCGGGTCGGCTCCGTTCCAGCGGGCCGTCAGGGTGATCGTGGACCGGTAGCCGAACTCCCGGGGGCTCGACACCAGGGCCGGGTCGTCCACCTGGAGGCCGCCGATGCGGCGCAGCGCGTCGCCGACGACCCGGCGCTTGGCCTCGTGCTGCACCGACAGCGAGAGGTGCTGCCACTGGCAACCGCCACACCGGTCGCGCACGAAGTGGGCGCAGCGGGGCTCCACCCGGCCCGGCGCCGGCTCCAGCACCTCGGCCACCCGTGCGCGGGCGTGCCGGCGACGACGGCGAATGGCCGTGAGGCTCACGCGGTCGCCCGGCGCCGTGCGGGGCACGAACACGGTCATCCCGTCGGCGAGCCGGCCCACGCCGTCGCCGCCGGAGGCCACCGACTCGATCAGCACCGCCTCGTCGTTCGTGCCGGATCGACCTCCGTGCACCACTGCCGCCTCCATGCGCAAGGCGCCGCCCATTCCCCGGGCGGCGCCTCGTACCGTCGTCTCGTCTCCGACTACGCCTGCGGCGACTCTCCCGGCTTGGGCGCCGCGACCTCCGGCGTCGCGGCCTCGGGCGCCGCGACTTCGGGAGCCGATGCCTCGGGCGCCGCCGCCTCCGGGCCCGCCTCCGCTCCGCCCTCGTCCATCGGCGGCTTGGGGATCTCGCGCAGCGGCTCGTCCGGGAACTCGATCGCCGCGAGCACGATGCGGTGGTGGATGGGATCCACCTCGAGCACCTTGAGCACCACCACCTGCCCTTCCTTCACGGCGTCACCCGGCGTCTGGATGTCCGGCACGCCGAGCTGGCTCATCGGCACGAAGCCCTCGATGTCGTTCCCGAGATCCACCACCACGCCCTTGTCCATCAGGCGCACCACCCAGCCCTTGATCTCGAGGCCGACCGGGATAGGTCTCGCCGATCTTGAGCCAGGGATCCTCCTCGGCCTGCTTGAGGCCGAGGGAGATGCGCTTGTTGTCGGCGTCGATGTTGAGGATCACCACGTCCACGGTGTCGCCCTTCTTGACCACCTCGGACGGGTGCTGCACGCGCTTGGTCCACGACATGTCGGAGATGTGGATCAGCCCGTCGATGCCCGGCTCGATCTCCACGAAGGCGCCGAAGCTGGTCAGGTTGCGCACCTTGCCGCTGATCCGCGTGCCGACCGGATACTTGAGAGGGAGCACCATCCAGGGATCCTGCTCGGTCTGCTTCATGCCGAGCGAGATCTTCTCCTCGGTCTCGTCCACCTTGAGCACCACGGCCTCGATGGTCTCACCGATGGAGACGATCTTGGAGGGGTGGCGCACGTTGCGGGTCCACGACATCTCGGAGATGTGTACCAGCCCCTCGATGCCGGGCTCCAGCTCGATGAACGCGCCGTAGTTGGTGATCGAGACCACCTTGCCCTGCACCCGCGTCCCGACCGGGTACTTGGCCGCGACGTTCGCCCACGGATAGGGCTGCAGCTGCTTGAGGCCGAGGGAGATGCGCTCGCGCTCCCAGTCGATGTCGAGGATCTTGACCTCGAGCTCCTGGCCGAACTTCACCATCTCGCTCGGGTGCGAGACGCGCCCGTAGGACATGTCGGTGATGTGCAGCAGCCCGTCCACGCCGCCGAGGTCGATGAAGGCGCCGAAGTCGGTGATGTTCTTGACCACGCCCTTCCGCACCTGGCTGACCTCGAGCTCCTTCATCAGCTTCTCGCGCTTGGTCGCGCGCTCGGCCTCGAGGATGACCCGGCGCGACACGACGATGTTGCGGCGCCGCTTGTTGAGCTTGATGATCTTGAACTGGTAGGTCTGGCCGAGCAGCTCGTCGATGTTGGGCACGCGCCGCAGGGCGATCTGCGAGCCCGGCAGGAACGCGTCCACCCCCATCAGGTCCACCACCACGCCGCCCTTGATCTTCTTGACCAGCGTGCCCTCGACCGGCTCGTCGCTCTCGTACGCCACGCGGATGCGTTCCCACACCCGCATGAAGTCGGCCTTCTTCTTCGACAGGACGACGGCGCCCTCGTTGTCCTCCAGGTTCTCGAGGAAGACCTCGATCTCGTCGCCTTCCTTGAGCGAGTGCGCGTCCTTGAACTCCTCGATCGGCACGGCGCCTTCGGACTTGAAGCCGACGTCGAGGATCACCGCGTTGTCGGTCACGCGGAGCACCTTCGACTTGACGATCTCGCCTTCCTCGATGTGCTGGAGCGTGCCCTCGTACATCGCCATCATCTGGGCGTACTGCTCCGGCGAGTAGCTCTCGTCGTACAGGTCGGCCCGGACGTTCAGCTTGGTGGTCGCGGGGGCGCGGGAGGGGTGGCGGACGCCTCTTCCTGGACGTCCTCGTTCTCGATCACGGTCGACACTGCTGCCTCGGCGCGCGTCCTGCAGCGCGGATAGGGGAAGAGGGCGCTCGCAGGCCCGTGTGGCGTGCGCGCGTAGCCGTCAAGCTTACCCCCCGCCGTCGGTGCGGTCAAGCGACGGAGCGCGCTGCCGCACCAGATCCAGGATCGCGCGGACCTGCTGCTCGAAGCTCATCACGGTCGTATCGAGCAGCACCGCGTCGGGCGCCTGCGCCAGCGGCGCCAGGTCGCGCGACGCGTCGCGCCGGTCGCGGCGCACCAGCGTCTGCGCCTCCGCGCTGACGTTCCGCGGATCGGCGGCGCGCCCCTGCTCCACCAGGCGCCGGCGCGCCCGCTCCGCCGGGTCGGCGACCAGGAAGACCTTCACCTCCGCGTCGGGGAAGACGACGGTGCCGATGTCGCGCCCGTCCAGCACCACGCCGCCGTCGGGCACCGCCGCCCTGAGGAGCGCGTTGACGAAATCGCGCACCGGCCCCATGGCCGCCACGCGCGACACCTCCCGCGTGACCCCCTCGCCGCGCAGCGGCTCGGCGACGACCTCGCCGCCCAGCGTGACCTCCGCCGCTCCGGCTCCGCCGGGGCGGGCGAGTCCCAGCCCCAGCACGCGGGCGCGGCCCACCAGATCCTCCGCCCGCCATCGCTCCGGCCGCTCCGGCAGCTCGAGGGCGATCAGGGTCATGGCCCGGTACAGCGCGCCGCTGTCGACGTGCTGGAAGCCGAGCGCGTCCGCCACCGCCCGCGCCGTCGTGCTCTTGCCGCTGGCCGCCGGGCCGTCGATCGCCACGATCGGGCGGCTACGAGGCATGGAGGACACTCGCCAGGTCCCGGAAGAAGTTGGGGTAGGAGATCCCCACGGACCGGGTGTCGTCAAGCTCGACGGCCGCGCCGGGGATCACACCGAGGACGGCGAACGCCATCGCCAGGCGGTGATCGCCCGCGGTCACCACCCTGCCCTTCGGCGGCGCCTGGCTGCCGTCGACGAACAGGGTGTCGCCTTCCGTGCGCGCCGCGAAGCCCAGCGCGGCGAGGTTCGCGGCCACCAGGGCCAGGCGGTCGCTCTCCTTCACGCGTAGCTCACCCACGCCGCGAAAGACCGACGTTCCCTCGGCGCGCGCCGCGAGACAGGCCAGCAGCGGAATCTCGTCCACCATGCTGGGGACCTCGTGCGGCTCCACCACCAGGAAGCTCAGCGGCCCCGGCTTGGCCACGAGGGTCGCGCCCGGCTCGCCGAGGCTCATCCAGCGGTCGGTCACGTCGACCGTGGCGCCCATCCGCTCGAGGGCCCGGAGGAACCCCGACCGCGTCGGATTGATGCCCACGTTCCGCACGATCACCTCGCCCGACTCGGCCAGCACCCCGGCGGCCAGGAGGTACGCCGCCGACGAGATGTCGCCCGGGATCTCGCCCTCGAACGCGGGCAGCGCGTCGACCGGCTCCAGCGACGTCGTCGTGCCCTCCACGCTCACGCGCACGCCCAGCAGGCGCAGCAGCCGCTCGGTGTGATCGCGCGAGATCACCGGCTCGGTCACCGAGACGCCGACGCCGCCGACCAGACCGGCCAGGAGCAGCGTCGTCTTGACCTGCGCGCTCGCCACGGGGCTCCGCCAGGCCAGCGGCGTCAGCGGGCCGCCGTGAATCGTCACCGGCAGCCGTTCCCCGTCCGCCGCCTGGATGGTCGCCCCCATCGCGCGCAACGGCTCGGTGACCCGGGCCATCGGCCGGCGCCGGAGGCTGCGGTCGCCGGTCAGGCGGGCCTCGAAGTCGTGGCCGGCCAAGAGGCCGAGGAGCAGGCGCGCCGTGGTCCCGGAGTTGTGGCAGTGGAGCACCCCGTCCGCCGGCCGGAGCGCGTGCAGCCCACCACCCGTGACCGCCACGTCCCGCCCCTCCGCCAGCCGGCCGACCGGGACGCCGAGGCGGCGCAGCGCCGCCGCGGTGGCCCGCGTGTCGCCGGCCGCCAGCGGCGAGCGCAACGTGCAGCGCCCCTCCGCCAGAGCGGCGAGCAACAGGGCCCGGTGCGTGATGGATTTGTCGCCGGGCACGGTGACCTCGCCGTGCGCGATCACGGGGCGCCCAGCCCCGGGGCGGCGAGCCCACCCGGTCCGGCACAAAACAAAGGGAGGGCCAGGGTGCCCGGCCCTCCCCGCACGCGCGGCGCCCCGGCGCCGCTAGCGCGCCGCGCCGACCGCGCCGAAGTCCGGAATGAACGAATGGAGGATGCCCTCGTACGTCGGCGTGCCCTTGGCGGCGGCCTTCTCGCGGACCGCCTGCTGCCGCGCGATGAGCGCCGGGCGCTGGTCGCGCCAGATCAGCCCGAGCGTGATGCTCTCGCGCGGATCCTCGAACGCGATGGCGCGCGCCTGCTCGCGCTTGGTGAAGTCGAACCCTTCCGGCGTCCGCCGCACCCGCTCCTTCACCCAGTCGAACTGCTGCCGCCCGCGGAACACCGGACACGGCGAGATGAGATGCACGAACGAGAAGCCGCGGTGCTCGATGGCCTGCGCGATCAGCTCGACCGACGTCTTGACGTCGGCGGAGAACGAACGCGCGATGAAGGTGGCGCCGCAGGCCAGCGCCATCAGCACCGGGTTCATCGGCTCCTCGATGTTGCCGTAGGGGCTGGTCTTGGTCACCTCGTCGGTGGGCGTCGTCGGCGAGACGTGCCCCTTGGTCAACCCGTAGATCGAGTTGTCCATGCATACGTAGGTGATGTCCACGTTGCGCCGCGCCGCGTGCACGAAGTGCTGGGTGCCGATCGCGAACCCGTCGCCGTCGCCGCCCACCGCGAGCACCGTCAGCTCCGGATTGGCCACCTTGATGCCCGTCGCGATCGGGATCGCGCGGCCGTGGATCGAGTTGAAGGAATACGTGTTCACGTAGCCCGGCAGCCGCGACGAGCACCCGATGCCGCTCACCAGCATGGTGTGGTCGGGGTCCAGGTTCAGCTTCGCCAGCGCCTGGTAGACGGCCGCCACCACACCGAAGTCCCCGCATCCGGGACACCACACCGGCTGCAGGGAAGCCTTGAAGTCCTTCTGGGTGAGCTGGGTTACCGCTTGATGCGCCATGGATTCCTCACTCAGTCGGCCGCGATGGGTTGAGCCGACGGCCGAATGAAGCCGCAGATCTCGCTCACCCCGAGCGGCATCGCGCCGGCCCGCGAGTGGCGGACCAGGCGTGCCGCAAGCTCCGGCCTGAGCACGCTGCGCAGGTACGTGTAGAACTGCCCCGAGTACGACAACTCCACCACGTGCAGCACCTTCTTGCCCTCGAGCTCGCGCTCGACCTGCTCGACCGGAAACGGCATCAGGAGCCGCGGAATCACCGCCCGGACCTTCAGGCCGCCCGCCCCCAGCTCCTCGACGGCCTCCAGGGTCGCGCCCTTCGCGGCGCCCCACGCCAGCACCGCCACGTCCGCGTTCGGGTCGCCGGCGGCGAGCATCAGATGCGCGTATTCGCGCGGCACGGCTTCGAGCTTGCGGGCCCGCTTCTCGCTCATCTTCTGGTGGATCACCGATCCCGACACCGGCCAGCCGAGCTCGTCGTGCTCCAGCCCCGACATCAGGTAGTTGCCGCGCGCCTGGCCCGGGACGGTCATCGGGCTCACGCCGCTCTCCGTCATCGCGTAGCGCTTGAAGCCGTGGTGCGGATCCACGCCCGCCAGCTCGGCCTCCGTGGCCAGGCGCCGGTTCACCACCTTCACCGCCCCGAGATCGAACGGCGGAATCGCGTCGGTGCGGTGCCCGATGCCCTGGTCCGACAGCACGAGGACCGGCGTCTGGAACCGCTCCGCGATGTTGAAGGCGTCCACCGCCACCGAGAAGCAGTCCTCCACGTCGGTCGTGGACAGGACCACCTTCGGCGCGTCGCCGTGGGTGCCGTACAGCGCCTGCATCAGGTCGGCCTGCTCGGTCTTGGTGGGAATGCCCGTGGAGGGACCGGTCCGCTGCACGTTGAGCACCACCAGCGGAAGTTCCGCCATCGAGGCGAGCCCCATCGCCTCCAGCTTGAGCGAGATGCCCGGCCCCGACGACGCGGTGAGCGCCTTCACGCCGGCCGTCGACGCGCCGATCGCCATGGAGATGGAGGCCAGCTCGTCTTCCGGCTGCATCATCGTGCCGCCGAACTTCGGCAGCTCCTTGCCGAGCCACTCCATCACCTCGGACTGCGGGGTGATGGGATAGCCCGCGAAGAACCGGCACCCCGCCACCAGCGAGCCGAAGGCGAACGCCTCGTTGCCGGAAATCACCATCCGCGGCTCGCCTTCCGCGACGCTGACGTGCGCCGAGGCGCGCGGCCGGTCGGCGGCGACCACCACTCCCGCATCGAGGGCCGCGATGTTGGCCGCGACCACCTGCTCGCCCTTGCGGCCGAACTTCTTCTCGATCGCGCGGGCGAAACCGTCGCGCGGCAGGTTCAGGGCGCCGGCGAGCACGCCGACCGCCACGATGTTCTTGGCCAGGGCGCTGCCGCCCTTCTCGACGGCGAGCTTTTCGAACGGCACGCGCATCACCGCGGCCTTGAAGGCCTCGGGGAGCGGGATCTGCTCGGGCGGCGTCTTGTCCTGCTCGTCCACGAAGATCAGCGTCCGCTCGCTCGGCATCAGCTCCGCCCGGAACCGCCCGTAGTCGGCCCAGTTGAAGGCGATGAGCACGTCGAGATCGTCGCCCTGGCACAGCACCCGGCTGGACGACAGGCGGACCCGCACCGACGATTCGCCGCCGCGGATCTGCGGGCCGAACGACTTCACCAGCATGCCGAACAGGCCCTCGTGGGCCCCGACCTGTATCAACAACTCACCGGACGAGACGACGCCGTCGCCACCGGCGCCGGCGATGCCCACGGTGAGATCTTGTCGCGACATCTCCAACCCTCCATCCCGGGCCTGCGCCCGGATTTAGCGAACAGCGCAATCTAATTGGGTTTGACGCAGCGAACAAAGCACGCAAGCTTCCTATGCAATGACCGCGCCACGCCCGACGTCACGCACCTCCGGAGGCTCCGTCGCCCCCAAAACGCCTCGCGACGCCTGGCTGCTCGCGGCGCTCGAGCGCGAGAAGCTGCTGGCCGCCGGTGACGCCGAGCAGGTGCGGCGCCTCGCCCCCGAGTGGGCGGCGACCGTGGTGATCGAGAGCGGCTGGATCGCCGCCGATGTCGTGATCAAGACGGCCGCGCGCGCGGCGCACGTGGTGGCGGCCAACCTGGCGCAGATCGAGCCTGCCGCCGTGCAGTTCGTGCCGGAGACCGTCGCCCGCCAGTACGCCGCCCTCCCCCTGTCGGCGACCAACCGCGTCATCCGCATCGCGACCGCCGATCCGCTCAACCTCGACGCCGAGCAGGCGCTGGGCTTCGTCGCCGGCCGCCAGGTCGAGTTCCAGTACGCGCTCCCCGAGCAGCTGCTGCAGCGGCTCGGCCAGGTCTACCACCCCGGGCGCTCGATCGAGCGACTGGTCGACGGACTGGGCACCGCGCGCACGGCGGTGGGCGCGGAAGACCCCAAGGCCGTGCTCGCGGCGTCGGCCGTGGAGGGACCGGCGGCGCGATTGGTGGACGCCGCGATCGCCGACGCGGTGAACGAGCGGGCAGGCGACATCCTGTTCGAGCCGTCGGAGCAGGGCCTCGTGATCCGCTACCGGATCGACGGCGTGCTCAAGGACGTGACCCGCGTCCAGAAGACCGTGTCGGGCTCCGTGACGCGGCGGCTCAAGGTGCTCGCGAACCTGGACATCGCCGACCCGCTGCATCCGCACGAGGGGCGCGCCTCGGCCCGCGTGGACAGCAAGCCGTGGGACCTCAGGGTCTCCACGGCGCCCGTGGGCCGGCTGGGTGAGAGCGTGCTGGTGCGGCTACACGATCCGGCGCGGGCGATCACCGCGGTGGGCGACCTCGGCCTGTGGCCGGACGAGCGGGAGCAGTTCGAGACCCTGGTGGCGAGCCGGGACGGCGCGATCCTGGTGGTCGGCCCGACCGACAGCGGCACGACGACCACGGCGTACGCCGCGTTCGTGCGCGCCCACGCCCGCGCCGGCAACGTCGCGACCATCGAGGAGCCGATCGAGCACCCGCTCCAGGGCGTGAACCAGATCGAGGTCAGCGAGAAGAGCGGGTTCAGCTTCGCGGAAGGCCTGCGCTCGGCGCTGCGCCAGAACCCCGAAGTGATCCTGGTGGGGGAGATCCGCGATCCGGAGACGGCGGAAGCGGCCTGGCAGGCGGCCCGCTCCGGACGGCTGGTGCTCTCGGTCGTGCGCGCCCGGGACGCGGCGTCCACGATCGCGCGGCTGCGCGAGCTGGGCCTCGACGCGCGCGTCATCGGCGCCTCGCTCAGGGGCATCGTCGCGCAACGGCTCATCCGCCGGCTCTGCACCCACTGCGCCGTGGCGGCGGACGCGGCGTCCCTGCCCTCGCCGGCGCGCCCGCCGGCCGACTTCGACCACCCGGTCGCCATCCGGACCGCCAAGGGCTGCCCGCAGTGCGGCTTCACCGGCTTCCGCGGGCGCGCCGCGATCCAGGAAGCGTTGACCATCGACGGCTCCATCGCGGGTCTCATCGCCTCCGAAGCGTCGGAGGACGCGCTGGTGCGGGCGGGCCAGCGCTACGGGATGCGGACGCTGTGGCAGGCGGGCCTGCGGCGCGTCTGGGCCGGCGAGACGTCGTACGAGGAGCTGGTGCGCGTCGTGGGCGAGCCGGCGGCGAAGAGCGAGACGCCCGCCCCGCGTCCGGTCGCCGCGCCGTCTCCTGCGCCGGCGCCCTCCCCGGTTCCCGTGTCCGCGCCCGCACCGCCGCGGGCTCCCGCCAAGCCGGCGCCGCCCGCGGCCCCGCAACCCAGGCCCGCCGCCGCCCCCCCCCGGCCGCCGATCAGGTGCCGGTGGCCGCCGCGGCCGCGCCGGCGCCGGCGGAGCCGGCGCGGGAGGCAGCCGAGCCCGCGGCGCCCGCGGAGCAGCCGCCGCTGGTGCTGATCGCCGACGACGATCCGGCGATGCGCGTGCTCGTCTCCACGATCATGAAGGCGCAGGGATTCGAGATGGCCGAGGCGGTGGACGGTCTCGATGCGCTCGACCAGGCGCAGCGGCTGTCCCCAGCCATTCTGCTGCTCGACATGGACATGCCGCGGCTCGACGGCTTCGGGGTGCTGGAGGCGCTGCGGCGCCGGCTCGCCGGGCGCGCCGTGCCGGTGATCGTCGTGACCGCCCACGACGACCCCGCGACCGAGGCCCGCTGCATCGAGTTGGGAGCGGAAGACTACCTGACCAAGCCGATCCAGCCGTCGTCGCTCGTCGTCCGCGTCCGAGCCGTGCTCCGGCGCGTGGGGGGACACTACGCGTGGCCAAGATCCTGATCGTCGAAGACAACCCGGACAACATGAAGCTGTTCACGGCGGTGCTGTCGATCCGCGGACACCAGGTGGGAATGCCGTAGTGGTGGCGATGGATCACGGGGGCCATGCCGGTCCATTGCCCGGCATGATTGATCTCCCGGAGTTGATCACCCGGGTCGACCCCGGTGTATCCGGGATTCTCCTTTCTCTTGGGATGATGCGGCATTGTGGCCAGGCATTCGGCTACAAAGGGGCGCCGATGGCGATCACCAGGCTCAACTGGAGCACGGTGTTCTGCGGCAGTTGGGGAGATCTGGAAGCCCATACCGTGGCTACCGGCCACCCGCAGGAGGCGATGATCGCCGGAGCGGACTTCGTCTTGATTTCCATGACTCTGAAGACAGGCAGCGAGGTGCGGGACGCCTCCAATGTAGAGACGTTCAGCCGGCTGGCCGGAGAGGCGGCCGCCCTTGGCATCCCCGTTGTGGGAGAGTACTTCCCGGTGCAAGCAGACTCACTGCCTAGGGAAGAAATGCACGAGCAGGTTTACCGCTCCTGCCGTATCCTGGCGGAACTGGGCGCTGACCTGATCAAGACGTACTACACATTCAAGTTCAACGAAGTTACAGCCGCCTGCCCGGTTCCTGTGCTGGGGCTGGGCGCGGCCAAATTGGCCACGCAGTTGAAGGCGCTCGAACACGCAGAGCAAATAGTCCAGGGTGGAGGCAAGGGAGTGGTGTTCGGTAGAAACGCCATTCAAGTGCCGGACCCTGCTGCGTTTCAAAGAGCGCTGTGTGATGTGGTGCAAGGGAGCGCCGGCAACGGTGGCCGCCAAGAACCATGAACTGAAGGACTAGACACTGCGACGCATTTCCTTTGCCGGTATTGACCAGCGTCACGAGCGCGGGTATATTTTAGCAGCGGCGGCCGGGCGAGGTTGAAGCTTGCCGGCCGCCTGGCAGTCAGGCTTTCGTATTCTTAAACGCTATCACAAGGAGAGAGCCCCATGGCCGAGAAGATCGAGTTTGTCCGCAATTATCGCGACCAATCAACCGATCAAGGATTTCAATTCGAGTTTTACTGCGACCGCTGTGGCACCGGTTTCCGGACTCCTTTCAAGGCATCGGCCACAGGCACGATAACTGGAGCACTGGACGCGGCCAACAGTATGTTCGGCGGCTTCTTTGGCCGGGCTGCAGACCTTGGGGATCGAGTCCATTCCGCGGCCTACCAACGGGCGAAGGACGGTGCGTTCATCGAGGCGGTGCAGGACATCAAGCCCGATTTCATACAATGTCCTCGTTGCCAGCGCTGGGTTTGCCGCGAGAAATGCTGGAACACCAAGCGCGGTCTCTGCAAGGAGTGTGCCCCGGACCTGGGCGTGGAGATGTCGGCGGCACAGGCGAGCCGCTCGGTTGAGGAAGTCTGGGCGCACGCGGCGATGGCCGAAGAGGACAAAAAGCTATCCACGGAGAACTGGCGCCAGACTATCGTGGCCACTTGTCCCAAATGCGAAACGCCTCTGCAAACCAACGCCAAGTTCTGCCCCAACTGCGGCGCCAGTCTCAAGGCGGCAGACCACTGCACGCAGTGCGGGACAAAGCTGCCGCCCAATTCCAAGTTCTGCCCGGACTGCGGCGCGAAAAGTAGGGGAATAGATCACGGCGTTTCTAACGGAATTCGTCAGACTAGGTGAAATTACAGCGGCTTGAAAGCACCATCGCAGGCAGCGGGATTGTCATTCCTCCGGCCCGCCCAGGAAAGGGTCAGAGGGGCAACGAGGGGAAGAAATGTCAGTGCCGGTGCTGTCATTCCGAAAGCCCCGCCCAACCGAGGGGTCAAAGGGTCAAAGGGGCAAGGGTCAAGACGGGTGGGAGGTACACCAATTCCTGCTCTGTCATTCCTCCGGCCCGCCCTTGCAGGAAGGCTCTAAAATGCCGGCTATATGGCGGGCCGGAGGAATCCGTACCGTCTGGCGGCGCCCCCACTAGCCAGGTTACGCACTTCCGCGGAAGGATCAGTCGCTCTGTCAAGCTGGCCCGGATATGCTCTCGATCCCGCCGCTGCTTCGGAATGACATGTCCGCCATCCTGCGCTTAACCAACCCAGCCCAGCTTTAGGAGCCAACTGGGCGGACAGAGCCGTGCCGCCACTACAAGACCTAATGCCTGCTAGTGATGAGCTCACGGCGCTATAGAAGGCTGCTCCCGGACGTGCTCTCTGGCTCAGCGCACCAGCACCAAGGCTTTCGCCCGGGGTAGGCATAGCCCTGAGACCTCTATACGCCCACCCGGTGGTTGGTGAAGCGGCGCACAGTTTGGATCAATTCCTCGATATCGAAGGGTTTGGCAAGATGCCCCTCGGCATTGATCTCGGCGGCACTCTGGGCCGCATCTCTGGCTGCAGTGCAGGCGATGATGGGGGCGTGCGAACCTGGCTCCCGCCGATACGTCTCCGCGAACGCCCAGCCATCCATGACTGGCATACGCATGTCAAGGAGGATTAGGTCGGGATGGACACGGGCAGCCTTCTCCAGCGCCATCTTCCCATTTCCTGCCGTGATAACCTCAAAGCCCTCATCTTCCAAAGCTAGAGTAATGAACTCGGCGATGTTCTCATCATCGTCGACGATCATGATCAATGCACCGAAACCCATCGACATCTACTCCCAGATTTCAGCTGATACGAGCGCCACTCTGCTCAAGCCCCTCCAACACGTCAATCCTCAACCCGGTGATAGCGACGCCCTGCACTGGTAAGAGCGCTTACCCACTCCGCGGTAAGGATCAGCCGCAAGTCCCGTGCCAAGGATTTTCCCAGCGCGGTGGCGAATGCGGCATGGTCGTGGACCAGAAGCCCGATATGGCGCGCTACAAATTATGCCAAAGATCATCGCCTATTTCAAGCCAGCCTGTGATCGATAGTCTGTTGACGACCTCGCCGGTAAACAGCTATCATGGTTCCGCTTCCCGCGGCTCTAAGCCGGGAGGCGGCGGGTGATTCCTGGGAGGAGGATGCAGGCTGGAACTTCGTGAAACCGACGGTGTCCGCTACTGGCAATTCGAGAACCTCGGCAGGCGACACGGCGCAATCCACGGAATTACTTCGAGGCGCGACGCGGCAGGGCTACAGCATGGACTTCAGCGCTCGCTCGGCGGGCTCCACGGCCCTTGCCGAAGAACGCCGACAACGTATGAACGTCGCTCTAAGCCTTGGCTCCAACGTTCTGACAGCCGGCAGGCAAGTGCATGGAGATCACATCGAGGTCGTATCATCAGCGCCGGCGGGACGGGAGCGGCACCTCTTCTTTCCATCCACAGATGCACTGGTTACCAATGTCCCAGGAGTCACACTTTTCAGCCTGCATGCCGACTGCGTGCCTATCCTGCTGTACGATCCGGAGAGGAGAGTAGTCGGCCTGGCCCACGCTGGATGGAAGGGAACAATCCTCAGAATTGCCGGCAAGACGGTGGCGAAGATGGCGGATACCTTTGGCTGCCGGCCGGGTGACATCCTGGCGGCAATCGGGCCAAGCATCGGGCCACAATGCTACGAAGTTGGCGAAGATGTCGTCACTGCTGTTCGGGAAGAGTTCGAACAGGACGAACTTCTTGTGCCACGAGGCGACTCGCGATGGTCTTTTGACTTATGGGCCGCTAATCATCTTTCGCTCCTGGAGATAGGGGTGCTGGCAGCCAATATCGAAAACAGTCATATTTGCACACACTGCCGCTGTGATGAGTTCTTCTCCCATCGCGCCGAGAAGGGACAGGCCGGGAGATTTGGCGCCTTCATTGCGGTCGCCAACTAGGTACTTGGAGGTTTGATCAGCCAATGTCAATAGCCGGCAATCTCGAAGCTGTTCGCAACCGAATCGCCGCCGCCGCCCGAAGAGCAGGACGGCCTTCCTCCCAGGTGCGGCTGGTAGCGGTAACTAAGTACCAGCCTCTATCCGCCCTCACGGAACTCTACGACCTGGGGGTGCGCGATTTCGGGGAAAACAGGGTTCAGGAAGCGAGCGAGAAAGTGGCAGATTGGGCCCATCCGGGTGCGACAATGCACATGATCGGTCACCTGCAGCGGAATAAGGTGAGACAGGCGGTGGAGATATTCAACTGCATACAGTCGGTGGATAGCGTCCGTCTGGCCGAGGCCCTTGACAGCCAGTGCCGCCGCATTGACAAGTCGATGCCCGTTCTAGTGGAAGTCAACATCTCTGGGGAAGAGGCCAAGCATGGCTTCCAGCCGGGCGATGTTTTCCATGCTTTGCCTGAACTGTCCCGCCTGAAGAACATCAGACTGCAAGGGTTGATGGCAATGGCCCCAATGGTGCCCGAAGCTGATGCCGCTCGTCCCTACTTCCGGCGCTTGCGGGAGTTGCGCGATGAGTTGAAGTTGGAATTTCCAGATCATCACCTACCCGAGCTTTCCATGGGCATGACGGACGATTTCGAAATCGCCGTGGAAGAGGGCGCCACCATGGTCCGCGTCGGCCGCGCCCTCTTCGTATGATCCGGTGCCCTGTGATTACCAGTCGATCCATCCTTTATCGACGGCCCGCTGCTTGCCCAGGAGCCCAAGCTCTACTTCATAGGGCGTCCCCTTGAATTCCGGATGATATTCGAAGCGGGCGCGGCTCGAAGTACTGGACTGTATAGGACTTTCCATCCGCCGGATTGACCTCCTGGAATTCCTCACTTATCGGGTAACCGAAAATGGACAGGCCGCCGTTGTGTTCCCAGTAGTATTTGAAGCCGAAGGAGAGAGAATGGCCCGTCTCCGGATAATAGACGCGGTCTGAGCCACTCGGAAAAGCCGGTGATTGCTCGAAGCTTCTACCCGCCGTTGTCTGATTGCCGAGTAGACCTAACTCTACCTCATACTGGGTTCCCTTGAACTCCGGGTGGTACTCGAATCTAGCCCTCTCGAAATACTGAACCGTGTAGCCGTCTTCGGTGAACTCCTCGGATATTGGAAAGCCGAAGACAGACAGGCCGCCATTATGCTCCCAGTAGTACTTGAACCCGCTGGATAGATTGTGCTTGGTCTCGGTGAAATACAGGCTGGAGTCTCCGCCGATAGGCTGGGAAAGATCGAAAGCAGGCGGGTGGCCGAGATTGAGCTGGTAGGACCGGTTGGCCTCCACGTCGAAGGCGACCATTCCCGGGCTCCTGACCTAGCCGCGGTTCGCCCCCGCCCTCGACACTCAGCTTCACTTCTCGCCGGTCATCC
>CAVSQA010000024.1:0-25878 GCA_963729955.1 uncultured Gemmatimonadales bacterium | reverse complement strand
AAATCCCACGCGTGAACCATATGCCCTGATAGACGCAGCCGAGGAGGTCGTCTAGATGCCGTGCGACTGCTCCTCGACCGAGGGGCTGACGTCAATGCCCAGGACAGTTGTCGCAAACCGCCGGCTCATGTCCGCGGCAGTTCGGGGTCGCACGGAAGTGGTGGCATGGTTGCTGGAAAAGGGAGCTGATGTCCGGGCCGCGGACAAGGCCGGCAACACGGCCTTGGCAGACGCCGTCTGGTGCGGATTTCCTCAGGTGGTAAGAACTGCTTCTGAAGAAAGGCGCTGATATCAATGTAAAGGACAAGGACCGCGTGACAGCGTCAGAGCTTGCGCAGAAGATCTGCCGCACGGAAATCGCTGAGCTTCTCAAAGCTCACAAAGCCAAAGAATAGGACCGATCCGTTGCTCCGGCCCCGCTCCGGCCTACGCCAATGTGAAGGTTTTCTGTCAGTCTCGCAAGGGCTTTTCACGACAACTATTTTTGACCTGACCTTAGCCGCTTTTCTTTTCCGTAGGACCCAGCCTGGAACCGATGCATCCGGCACGCAATCGCTTACAGGTATGTACGGCTTGATGTCGATGACCGGTGTCTGGTCGAATGCGTCTATCGAGTCCACCACGATCCTGCCCTGCTCCACGGCCTTAATCTTGCACACCGAAAGGCCGATCAGGTTCGGTCGGCGTGGTGATCTGGTCGCAAACACCCCTGTCAGCGGGTTGTTCTGATCTGTGCGGGGATGCACCCTGAGCGTGTCCCTTTTCTCAGGTGTGTCGTTCCGATCAAACCAGTACAGCACGATAATGTGGGAAAAGCCCGCCATGCCCAGAAGCGCATCGCGAAACGGGGGAAAGATCTCAATGCCGGTGGTTTCCGACGACTTGATCACTTTGCCCACAGGCTGAATCGAGTAATTTTCTGCCATACACCCATCGCGCGTGAATGCAGCCATCACGAGCAATGCGAGAATCGCAACGCCAAAGCAATGGACACGTGCCTTCATGATTACCATAGAGGGCCGCAAGGAAGCCTTGTGCCGACACAGTGAATTTATCTTGTGAGATCATAGAATTAAGCGGTTTTGCATGTCAAGGGAAATGCCATGTTCGTGGGAACCCTTGCGTGGCGGGTAGGCACGCAAAACAAGAATTCGGAAGGGAGAACAGCGACAAGCGGACCAGACTGTGTTATAACACGTCCGAATCCGCATGAACATGATCGCACGGGGAATTGAGAAATCAGCCGAGCCTGAATGGGACCATGTGTGAGAAATCATCTGCGTTGCTCACCACCACCGCGGACGCTCACGCTGAACGCCTCAGCACATGGCACGGCAGGGTCACAGGCTTCTGCCGTTTTGGAAAAATGGCTTTAGCAGCTCACGCATCTTTGCCATTGCACGGTGCAGAAACTCGATCAGACGGACATCCCGCGCAACTCATGGGTCGTATCCTCAAGATAGACCACACAGCGGCCATCTCTCAGGAGGCAGAGCATGACCATTCTTTTCACCCAATACTGGGACGTGATCCCGGAAAAATTCGACGAATATTCCACCTTTGTCACCAGCGAGTATAACCCCACGATAAACAGCCTCGGCATCAAGCTCCTCGGTGGGTACTACGTTGCCGTAGGAGAAGGTCCTCGCATCATTGTCGCTGCTACGGTGGAAGATCAGGGCTATCTGAGAAAAATTCTGGCTACGGACGAATACCGGATCGTGTCGGGAAAATTGCTTCAGTTGGTGTACAAATATTCCAGCAAACTTTGGGTTTCCAGCGGACGTGTGACCGAAGGCCCTTACCATATCCAGTTGGGGGCATGGAAGTTCAATCAACTCTACAACGTGGTCCCAGGCAAAGATGAGGAGCATTATCGATTCGTCAAAGAAGAATGTGTCCCCGGCATGAAGGAGCTTCGCGTCCCGATCACGGGAGCGTGGCGGATGGCCATCGGGTCCGGTCCCCAGATACTTGCCGAATGCTCCGCACGTAATCTCGAAGACATCGCAAAGGCCATCGACAGCTCGCTCTTCCGGCGACTCGTACGGAAGCTCAAGAAAGACTACGCGACGGATTATAGTAGTCGCATCCTCGCACCCACCGGCAGAATCGAGGTGCCTAGCTTGATGAGCGAGATGATGAAAGGTTTCTAAATCGCCTTTCGTGCCTCCCTCTTTCGTGGAATGGCTCATCCTTGCACCTCACTCTCATCCCCCCGCGAGCTGGGCACCCTCCACGAAAACATGCTGAAAGGATTCCCCCAGCCACCCGGCTTGCCCGAGGTCGGGCACGCTCATGCGCACATTCGGTCACGTATGCGGAGCGGCAACGACAACGCTGCACAAAAGAGGGAACCCTCTCAGACCACGTTGCCCTGCTCCGCCGTCTGAGCGCATAAGATCGCAGCCATTTATACTCATTGCCAGAAGTTTTGTCCGATTGATTCTTTGCTGGCTGGCAGGAGGTCCTCTTCACTTCGAGCGACGCAAGGCCGTCGAATCTTCGTTCAGGGGACCTCCTGCCACCTTCCCCAAACACAAACGATTCGGTAAAAACGTTTGGAAACTGCTATAATTTAGCATATTACCGTCATACTCCATGCCTTTTATTAATTAACATTGACAACATGTTCAGATAATTGATAGAATAAGAGTAGACCCACTACACGCGGCGCATGACGCCTTTGACGGAGGCCTTTCACATGAAACACCATCCCGCGACATTGATCCTGATCGTCGCCGCAGCATTGTTCACGGCTCTCCCGTCTCTCTCCCTTGCAGAAGAGAGATTTGGCCCCTGGGCTCACTACACGCCCTATTATTTTCCGCCAGACATGGTATTTGCCGGACGTCTTTTCTGTCCGCAAGACTTCGCACCGCGTTATGAATCGCCCAATCCGTGCCAGCCAAGCAACGCAGTTCCGCCCGGCATGATTGGAAACAGAGGAGACCGATCAAGGTGGGCGGCAGAACCATCCGCTCTGCCCTGAGCAGCCAGAGAGACAACGGGCTTGGCAGCTCCACTCTCTCCACACCGTACAGACCTACCCCGCGACCTCACCACGAGTACGCACCGCCCTCAGCGTCTGTTCGCCAGAATGTGCCTGCTGACAGGGCATCCACCAGTCCTTCAGCGACGGAAAGGCCTGTGAATCGGTACCTGCCCCCCAGCAGACCCAGGCCCCAACTCAGTGCTCCAGGGCAGCCTTCGAGCCTGGCGCCGCCGTCCCAACGTCCCGTTCCCCCGAACAATGTGCCTGAAAGACCGCCGGTGCAGCACGTGGCCCCCAACATTCCGGATAACGCGCTCGAACAATTGCACAGGACCCCGGACCGGCTTGAATCTTCGGAAATTCCCTCGGCCGCGAGCAGTCCGGCCCCCCGCTCGAGCGTGCGTTCCGCCCCTGTGGAGAACACCGTGAATGAGTCTGTGGGCGACGAGCAGCCTTTCGCGGGAAAATCGTCTGGCAAGAAACCGTGGACGTGGGGACGGAAGTCATCCGGGAACGTCGAGCCCCGGCAGCAAGTGGCGCCCCCAACGACCAGCTCCCACGACCAGGATTTGTAAGACTTGCAAGATCAGGACAGGCCCGGAGCCTTTGTGGACCTCTTGCGAAACTGGTGGCCCACGAATCTTCGGGCCTCTTCTCGCCCGTTTCCCCGCCATGAACGCATTACACCCTCTCCGAAACAGACGCCTTACGCGGCTCGTGCTCCAATCAGCAGGAACCCCGCGTTTCTCGTTTCGCCCTAAGGAGCTTTATCAGGGCAAGACTATTCTTCGCGTGGTGAGGAATTTGCCGCGGATCGAATGTTCCCCGTTTCTCAGCCGATACAGCGGATTCGTGTGCTCCTTCGCGAATTCAGGACTTGACATGCGTGGCGTCCTCGCATACAAGCCCTACAATGGAGAATTAGGGACCTCGGCACGAAGCACTATCGCCGTCACTAGCAACCTCTCCCCTGCGACATGAGGAGATGGATAGGGGTTCCGCCAGTGGAAAAGAAAGGGTATAAGCCCCTCGAAGCGGCCCGGATACTTGGAATAGCCAAGGAATCTCTCCTCGCGCTCGAGCGAGACGGCAGCATCCCCAGCGCAGATCGCGACGAGTATGGGAACCGATTCTACACTGCCGAGCAAGTCGAGGCCGTGCGAGACGTGGTCGGGGTGAGGCCGGTCATCGACAATCCCCCTCGCGTGCTTGCGGTCTTCAACATGAAGGGCGGAGTGGGCAAGAGCACCATATCCGCGAATCTGGCAGTCACAATGGCTGAAAAGGGCGTGCGAGTCTTGGCCCTTGACGCGGATCCCCAGGGACATTTGACGACGTCCTTGGGTGAGGAGCCCTCGAGTTTTCCTCAAACGCTCATGCAGATGCTGATCCCCGATAGGCAAGGAGATGCCATTGCGGTAACCGAGGCGCGGAAGGAGATCACCCCGAACTTGCATCTGGTGCCTGCCAATCTCTCCATGTGCGCGATGAATCTTTTGTTATTTCAGCAGCCTGAACGTGAGTATCGGCTCAGACCGCGCGGTCGAGGCGATACGAGGAACAAACGCTTACGATTTGGTAATCGTGGATTCTCCACCTTCGTACGACATCACGAGCCTCAATATCCTGCTCAGCACGGATCTGGTGTTGGCCCCGGTGAAACTAGACGGAAACTCGTTCTATGGACTCGAATACCTATTTGACACGATTCGGGATGTGAAACGCGTACCGGTACACCATTCCCACGGTGATGATAGTACCGAACCATTACAACGGCAGCTATTCTGTCAGCAGACAGATTCTTCAAGGTCTTCGCACCAACTATTCCACTTACTTGGCTCGCACTGTCGTGCGCCAGGACGTGAACTTCGACAAAGCAAACGCGTTGCGGCAATCGATATTCTCCATAGCCCCTTCTTGCAAGGGCAGCAAAGACATGCACAGCCTCGCCCTTGAAATCGTCGAAATGCTTACCCGCAACGACTCTTCACGAAACGCAAAAGCATGACCAAGAAAAAACCGAACTACACACAATTCATGAAAAGACCGGCTCCCCTGGAGTTAAGCCCTCCGTCACACACTGAAGACCCCCCTCCGCGAGTCGGCGAGGCTCGCAGGAAGGAAACGGTGTCCGAGGAGGAAATCCCGTGGGGCGAAATTGTCGTCGAGATCGAGTCCAAAGATTCGGTCGCTCTGGGCCTCGGGATCAGCCCCCCGGACAATCAGAGCCGTAGACTTGCTCTAGAATCCCGCGTTCCTGCTGCCGATAGGACTATACCTACGCTGCAAACGCGGAAACCACAACCGCACCCTGCCTTCGATGCAGATATTGAAGGCACAGCCTTGTTCGCTGAACCTGAGCCTGCTGAGGCTCCTTCGCGTGCATCAGACATGGTGGAATGGGCGTTCCCCGGTCCTGAAGCTCCGCCGCTGGTGTTCATGGCGATTGCCGTTGTGCTTTTGTTGTGCCTTTTGTAGTCTTTCACCCGTCGATCATGTTTCCCGCGGACCCGTGAAGTGAGTCCGCGGGGGACCTTCTTGACATTCCGGGCCTTTCCTGTTAGAGAACCCTGGTATTTTGTTTTCCACTCGCGACCGTTCATATGATTACGTAGCCGGCTGAGGATCCGCGGGAAATGGTGTGGGGACTGGCGCGCGCCAACTTGTCTCTGCCCGGCGGATTCTTGGGAAAGCTTCCTGTTGAACCATCGATCGGCCAGCGAAGATTTGGTTCCCTGTACAGGAGCGGACACCGTGTAGAGGCCAAAACACGTGTCACGCTCAGGACGGATACCCATCCAACTTGGTTGCTCCACAAACAAGACGGTAAGGAGGAATGTACTGTGAAAGTCCTGGTCTCAGACAATTTGTCCGAATTGGGTGTGAACATCTTCCGCGAGGCGGAAGGACTTGAGGTGGACGTGAAGGTCGGTTTGAGTCCTGACGAACTCAAAGCGATCATCGGCGAGTATCACGGACTTGCCGTTCGCGGTGCCACCAAGGTAACGGCCGATATTATTGCGGCAGCGGACAATCTGAAGGTAGTCGGCAGGGCCGGAACCGGTCTGGACAACGTGGACATTCCAGCAGCCTCCAAGAGGGGTATTGTCGTAATGAACACGCCTGGTGGAAACACCGTCACCACAGCGGAACATGCTCTTTCCATGATGATGGCACTGGCAAGGAACATACCCCAGGCAACTGCGTCCATGAAAGACGGGAAATGGGAGAAGAAAAAATTCCAAGGTGCTGAGATCTTCAACAAAACTCTGGGGATAGTCGGCCTGGGCAAAATTGGGTCCGTGGTAGCAGACCGGGCCAAAGGTCTCAGCATGAACGTCATTGCGTACGACCCGTTCCTATCAGAGGATCAGGCCAAACAGATGGGCATAAAGCTTGCCTCCATGGATGACGTTTTCAAGGAATCGGACTTCATCACCCTTCATGTGCCCCTCACCGATGAAACCAAGGGCCTGATCAATGCAGGCAACATCGCCAAAATGCGCAACGGCGTTCGGATCATCAACTGTTCCAGAGGTCCGGTAGTCAACGAAGAAGACCTGGCTGACGCCATCGAATCCGGCAAGGTGGCCGGTGCGGCTCTGGATGTGGTACCTGGGTGGAACCGCCGGGCAAGACCCGGTTGATCTCTTCGGACAAGGTCATTTGTACGCCCCCACCTGGGAGCTTCCACGAAAGAAGCCCAAGAAAACGTGGCAATAGCGGTCGCAAATCAGATTAGAGATTATCTGCTGTCCGGAACTATCCGAAACGCAGTGAATGCGCCTGCCGTTGCAGGTGAGGCCCTTGAGAATTTAAGGCCATATCTGGATCTCGCGCACCGACTGGGGCTGTTCCTCGGCCAAACGATCAGGACGGGCATCAAGGCAGTCGAGGCTCAGTATACCGGGGCTGTCGCGGACATGGAACTCAAGCCAGTCACCACATCCTTCCTCACTGGCCTGCTCACTCCCATCGTCAAGGAAGAAGTCAATCAGGTGAACGCTCCCATGGTGGCGGCAGAAAGAGGTATTGCGCTTTCCGAGACACGGCTGAGCAAAGGAGAAAACTACCTCTCCCTTCTCCGATTCAAGGTCACGACTGAGCGTTTCTGAACACGTGATCGAGGGGACACTTTTCGGGATGCCAGATCGTGCCAGTTGTTCAGCAGCGATCGGGGTCGGCTGGAGCTCGGTGAGGGCGTCGCGGACGGGTTTGAGCTCGGGGCGGATCGTGCCCGTCGGGGCCGGTGAGCGCGGCGTCGATCTGCTGGGTGGCTTGGCAGGCGAAGCAGCGTGGCCGGCCGTGGTTGGTGGTGCGCCGGCCGAGCGCCTGCTGGCCGCAGATGGAGCAGTCGATGACCGGTGCTTGGTAGCAGGTCGGGCAGACGTCCGGGCTGGTCGCGGTGGCTTTCAGCGCGACCCGTTTGAGCCGGCCGCAGACGCCGCAGGGCCGCCGCGGGTTGCGGTAGCAGCGACCGCAGAGATTCCGCGAGTCCTCGCACTTGCCGCCGGCTCGGGTGGCCAGCGGGCCGATGGTGCCGCACTCCTCGCAGGCGTCCTCGGCGGTGCGGCTGCGGGCGTAGCAGGTCACGCAGAGCGCGCCGCCGTCGTCGGTGCGGGCGTTGACCCGGCGCTGCCTGCCGCAGCCGGTGCAGGTCTCCTGCGGTGAGCGGCGGGCGCGGCAGGCTCGGCACTCGCCCCGGTCCAGAGCGTGATTCCAGCGCAGGGTCTTCACCCGTCCGCAGCGGAAGCAGGCGCCGTGGACGATCGTGTTCGCCACCGGTCCGGTCAGTCGTCAGCAGGGGTGATGACCGCGCGAGTCGGCCGGTTCTTGCTCCGGCTCGTCGGCGGCTTGGCCGTGCCGGTGGTGCCGGTCTTGCGTCCGCGCCGCGACGCCGGCTCGACGTAGGGCTCGATCAGGTCGTTCGGGGTGACAGCCGAAGATGTCGCAGAGCGCGGCGAGGAGTTGCATGTTCAACCGCTCCGGGGTGGCCGGTGACGATCCGGTAGACCTGGCGTGGAGGTCATCACCACGCCCCGGTCGGCCAGCAGCGGCACCAGGTCGGTGGTGGCGTACATGCCGTGCTCGTTCATGACCTTGCGCAGGTGCCAGTGGTAGGCGACGGTCTTCGTCATCGTGATCCTTCCTCGATCGCGGTCGGTGGGGTGAACGCCGCATCCAGAGCGCGGCGCAGGGTGCGGTTGCGGTAGTCGCCCGAGACGCCGGTGTAGAGGGCGGTGGTCGAGCCCCAGCGGTGCCCGACCTGCTGCTGGACGAACAGCGGGTCGTAGCCGTCCTCGATCAGATGAGTCACATACGAGTGCCGCAGGCAGTGCGGGTGCAGCACCGGGTCCAAGCCGAGGTCGTCGCGCCAGTCGGCGAACCGGTCGTCGATGTGCTCGAGCCGGATGCGGCCCTGCCGCTCGGTCGGCCACAGGATCGACTCGTCGGCGATGTCGAAGCGGGGCCGTACCTCGGTGACGTACTCCTCGATCACCGGGCGGGTCCAGTCGAACACCGCCAGCACCGCCCGGCGACGGGGCTGGGAGCCGCGCATCGCCTTGCCCCAGCGGACGTTGCAGACCCCGAACCGGCCGAACTCCCGGCCCTGTCGGGTTGCGGGTGAAGTCATGCAGGTCGAGCATCGCGGCCTCGCGGCGGCGCAGCCCGAAGGCGTAGATCATCTTGAACAGCGTCGCGTCGCGGAACAGCGTCAGCCAGCCCTTGCGGCCCGACGAGCGAGCCTGATCCACCAGATCGTCGGCGTAGTCGAAGAACGTCTGCAGCTCCAGCCCGCGACAGCGGCCGCACCGCCGGTCGTGCCTCGTGATCGCTGGTGTGGATCGACGGTGTTCCACTCATGGCAGACCTGCACCGGGTGCGTGCCGAACAGCTCCACGCAGCGATCGACCCAGCCGTAGCGGTGGTCGATCAGGTAGTCGCAGAACAACGCGACCGCGTTCTGATACGCCCGCACCGTCGATACCGACAGCGGCCGCGCGCCCGGAGACCAGCGAGGTCGTCCACTCCTCGACGTCGGCCGGTGACCACTCCCACGGCGGGCGTCCCGCAGAAGTCCGCGAACCGGCGCACCTGCGAGGCCCTGGTCTTGATCGTCTGCGCCGTCAGCATCCGCGAGGTCTGCTGCGCCGACCAGCCGGCCAGCATCTCATCGAAGAACTGCTCCGCCGGCCGCAGCAACGACACGTTGCCCGACGGCAACGTCCCCGGCACCGGGCACCTGATCGTCTGAGAACACCATACCACGACCTTACATTAAATGTAAGAATCATGCATCAAATGTAAGATCATCAGCGAAATGCCTGGTCAGCCGTGACTGACAGGCAGAGTGGGCTATCCATCCGTTCGTTCCTGGCGGCCGGGGCGCGAGTTGCGCTAAGACCTCTTGAACTGGCGGCGATGTGGACGCTGGTCCGCTTCTCTGTCTCAAGGAGAGTAATGGGTTTCCGGGTCGTGCGGACAGTCGACACCGCTCGAGACATTTTCGCCGAGTGCGAAGCGGGCCTCAGGTTACTCGCTAAGTTCGATGGCCGTCAGTTTCGGCACATGCAGCGCAACATTTCTCAAATCGGCGTCTCGCCGACCGTGTCATCGTACTATGAACCCGCGCTACGAGGCATCTTCCTGTCTCCTCGCGTGGTGGACGCCGGGTGGCCAGGGCTTCTTGCAGCCACACTGATCCACGAAAGCACGCATGCGAGGTTGCGACGCCTGTCCTGGTCGAGCTACAACCGCGACCGCATGCGTCATGAGCGTGTGTGCTTCCGCGCGCAGAGCGATCTTCTTGCGAAGCTTCCGGCGGACGTGAAGCTGCAAGAGATGGTTGAGGCGCAATTTCGCAGCGTGGACTGGAGCGAGGCCGATCACCAAGAGATAGCAGAGCTCGTCCGGCAGCATGGTTTCCCGTCGTGGTTCGAAAGAACGCTGGCGTCGCTTCGGCGCTTGTTCAGTCCCGTAAACAATCAGCGGTGACGGAACAATCGTGCCCAATCAGCGGCGTAGTATGCGGACGCGTCGGTCAGGGTTCGTGCGTATGAGACCGCCGCCCACGCGATCGGCGTCAACTCGCAAGCTTCGAGAGGTTGCCCGTCAGTCGGCTTGTGAAACCCGCGTCGAACCCGTGGCGCGATCCAGTCTCACGTGGGAGGCCGCAGCGGTGCGCCTCGACCGGGTTATCGGATCCGCGCCGCACGGGCGATCGGGTCTGGCTTGGGAGGCCGCACCGCAACTGGCGACAAGCTGCCTGGAGGGAGCGGGCCTGGCGCGATCAGGTCTGATAGAGGAGGTCGTTTCTCGGACGCCTCACACCATTGGGTGGATCTGCGCCAGGCCCACCCGCACGATAGCGCGTGGGCCCGGCGCGGTCCAGTCCGGCGGCTTCAGACGAATGTTCGGTTGTCAAACAGCGTCAGGCCGACGTGGGTCCGCGTAGCTCGATGCTTTCAGATCCTGCGAGGCACTGCGCGGGCGCAGCCCTCAACACCCCGTTAACGGAGACTGGGGCGGACCACGGAGCCGGGTGAGCGTTCTGACATCGGAAGTCGGCCTGACGCCGCTTCGAGACTTGGATCTGCTCCTCTGTCCCGACTCTGCCAGCCGTGCAACGACGGCTCCGTCCACCGCGTTCCACCACGGTCCATCGCCAGCCGAAGCTACTGGGGGTGCCAGTGGGGGTATTGGAAGGGCAGACTCAATCGGCGGACGGCCTAACCATCTGCGCGATATGGCATTCGCTGTAGGGGTTCGATTCCCCGCGCCTCCACTCCGGATCGCAACCGCGTAAGGCTGACGAAGAGCAAGGGCGTCCAGTTGCTGGCGCCCTTGTTGCGTATGGGGCGCGCTCTACCGTTCATCGCCGCAAGTGCCGCTGGCGCATGCCGTTAGTCCCTTGAGCGATGTCGGGAGCGAGTCGGCTCCTAACGCCCGCGTGACGGTGTGGGGATATGCTCTCGTTCGCGGCGTTCGCCCGCTTGTGGTGCGCGCCCGTACCGCGCCCGGGAGATCGCAGAGATGAACCAGCAGCTCACGGCGACGACCCCACTGCATTGCCTGGCACCACTCCTCGGCCGGGTGAAGAGCCTGGCCGTTCTAGCTGTGGCGGGTGCGGCGCTGGCCTCGTGCCGCGACACTACGGCACCCTTTGCGGTCGTGATCTCCGCCACCCCGATGGCCCCAACCTACGGGACGGATACCGACGGGCGGCCCTGGCTGACCTGCCACGTGTCCCTCGACGCTGCAACCGCGGGCTCCGGTCGGGCCGAATGGGAGGACGCCGTCCTCTACTTCTTCGCCGCCAACAACCGCAGCACGATACTCGACTCCTCTGTGATATCCGCGGCGACTGTTCAGTCGTCGTGGGGTGCCACGCTGATCGGAGAGACCGGGCCGCAGCACTCGGGCTGGACGCTGACCGCCGCGATACCTTTCGCGGTGACGATCGAGTACCGCTACCAGGTGGTCGGGGGGCAGATGGCCTCGAGCCGGGTGTCGGCGACCTGCGCGCCCGCGGTTCCCTCGGGACCCGCGCCGGTATTCACGACGCTCGCGATTGGATCATCGAGTGTGGTGCAGCCAGGCGGCACGCTGGTGCTGGACTACACCGTCACCAGCACGGTCGGCTTGTGGGCGACGATCCTGAGTCTGTCCGGTCCGTGCGACACGTCGCTGATCGTGGGTGAGCCGTTGTTGCCATCGGACACACGCACGGTGAACTACGCGCTGCCCAATGGATGCAGCCTGGGCGTTCCCCTCACCGTGACCGTGACGGCACTCGACGCTGCACTACAGAGCACCTCGATGACCACCACGCTCCCGGGGATGGTCGACACCATATCTCCGACGGTGGAGGTGCTGATCGGCCCACGATTCGGGGGTTCGTACACGGACGTGCTCGCCGGCGACTACTTCGTCGGGGATTCCATGCTCATCATGTTCATCGCCAACGACAACAACGTCGTGCGCTCGCTCATCTGGGAGGTCGACCCGCAGGGCTTCCGCGACTCGGTGATGGTGAATGCCGCGGGAGGGCTCGTCGATTACCTGGCGATCCCGGTACGGCCGAGCTGGGCCGGGCCGATCCAGATGCGCTTCTACGCGCGCGATGCCTCAGGGAACACCAGCCAGGTGATCCAGTCTGCGCCGGGCGCCATAAACGTCATCCCCACCGTGTCCCTGTCGGCGAGCCAGGCGACGGTCAGCTTTCCCTTTGGCGGCGTCGCCTGGGACATGCGCCGCGGCCAGCTGTATCTCAACCAAGGCGACTGGAAGAAGATCGGCGTCTTCTCGCGCGCCGCGAATGCGGTCATCAGTACGATTCAGCTGAGCGACTACCCGGGCAGCTTCGACCTCACGCCGGGCGGAGATTCGCTCATCGTGGCTCAGGTCGTGACACGGTCCCTGGCCGTCGTGGACCTCCGAGCGAGCCCGCCGACGGTAACCGAGGTGCCGTTGCCGGGCGTGGACACGACCATGACCCTGGTCAGTCTGGTGTCGGCCTCCAACGGCAAGGTGCTCGTCACGGCCAACAACTATGCCGCGGGCACGGGCCACCTCTACGCCTACGACCTGGGCACCCGCACGCTGCAGCTGCGGACCGACGCGGGGATCGCCGGGCAGACCGGTGGAGGGGCGATGGTCGGCTCCTCCGACCACGCCGTTGCGGTGCTGAATGGCGGCCCCGGTATGTTCCAGCGCTACGACGCCGCGACCGACGCCTTCCGTCCGGCGACGACGGCGCGGGGTGAGGGCACCCTCGCCGTGGACGCCACAGGCTCCCACGTCACCGTCGGCGGCGACATCTACGACTCGACCCTCCAGTACGTGGTCACTCCACGCGTCTTCCACTACCGGTACCAGCCGATCGTTCTGTCAGCGGACGGCAAGGTGATCTACTTCTCCTATGGGAACGCGGGCAACGTGCGGTGCCGGACGAGCGATGGCTCGACGATCGACCGCCTGCAGTATCGGTTGACGGTGAACGGGCTCAGCATGTCGCCGGACGGCTCCACGCTGGCCGTGACAGACGAGGGGACCCCGAACGTCACGACGCTCGGCTTTGTCACTGTCCCCGCGTTGACAGGGGGAGCGCCGGTTGCGCACCCGGCGCGGGCCTTCAGCGCTGTCTCGCCTCGCGAGGACACGAAGGTGTCCCCCCCTCGCGGATCGGCTGAGAGCGCCAGGCATGTGGGTGCTCAATGGCAGGCCGCCACAGTCGACCTGGGGAGGAAGACCCGCGAGCCGGCGACGGCAGCGGAGCGGCTCCTTGCGCACCGGACTCTGCGGCTGGTGCCCCGAGTCGGACCCTAGTGCGGCGTGCTGCGGCACCCGGGCTCACACGGGGCGAGCGATCACCTTGGTCGCCCACCCGGTTTTGGCCTCGCGGGAGCCATCGGGGCCCACCGAGTGGCGCGGCGAGGGCGAACGGTGCATATGAGATGGAGCCCTTACGCCAGGTCGAGATGAGACGCCTCCTCACGGTGGCAGCGCTGGCGTTCAGCAGCCTCGGCGGCGTTTGCGCCAAGGGCCGCGAACGGCCCGGGGCGCCCACCAGCGCGAAGTCCGCCCGCGACACGGGCCCGTGGGTCCGTTTGGCCGGCAGCCTGCAGCGGGAGGAGCTGGACACGACGACCATAACCCGCAGCGACTCCAACGTGTATGCGGGCTGGGTCCGCCGGCCGTTGGAGGCGCAGCAGGCGGGCGGTGACTCGTATCATGCCAGGTACGAGGTCGACTGCGTGGCGTGGTTGGTGCGCACGACGCAGGCCGCCGTCTATGGCGACAAGGGAGAGTTCAAGCGGACGATCAGTCGCGCGGACATCGCGCGCAGCGGCGAGGACAGGTGGTGGGTCGCACGTTCCCGGAGTCTCGAGGTCGTGGCCCGCGCGATCTGCGACCGGGTGCGGGGCGCCCACCTGCCGATATCGCGAGCTCGTCGACATTAGCACGATGCCGGCTCCTGCAGGACCCGGGCGACACACGGCCGACGAAGCAGGGGCCCGTGCCGGAAGCGCTACGGTCCAGCCCGACGCCAGGCTCTTTCGCTTTTCCCGCCCGCGCGTAGCTTCGGTGGCGAACTTCTTCCCGGAGCGTGCATGACAGCACCGGAAACACAGGCCCCGACGGCCGCCGCATACACCCCGATTCTCACGGACCTGCTGCGGCTGGCCCGCGCCCCCTTCGCCCCACGCGGCGTGTTCGAGGAGCAGCGGGAGAAGCCCACCTTCTGGCTGCCGTGGGTCGTGCTCAGCGTCCTGTTCGGCATCGTGATGATCTTCATGGCGCCTATCGCGATGCAGGCGGCCCGGGCCACGGCGGCGGCGCGGGGCGCTCCGATGTCCGAGTCCACGCTCGGCATCGTGAGGATCACCACCATGGTCGGCCCGGCGATCGGCCTCCTGATCGGATGCC
The DNA here is from genome assembly GCA_963729955.1 of uncultured Gemmatimonadales bacterium. Lineage (GTDB taxonomy): Bacteria > Gemmatimonadota > Gemmatimonadetes > Gemmatimonadales > JACORV01 > Fen-1245. The sequence goes on along the minus strand of CAVSQA010000024.1, from coordinate 11,453 downwards.
TGATCGGCGCCGTGATCCTCTACTTCGTGCTGATGGTCAGCGGGGCCGAAGCCCGGTTTAAGGGCCTGCTGACGGTGTCGATCTTCGCGTCGTCGGTCGCCCTCCTGCAGACGGTGGTGACCACGGTCATGCTCCGGATGAAGGGCGTGGAAGCCATCCAGAGCCCGGCCGATGCCCAACAGTCGCTCGGCCTCGACCTCCTGTTCCCGGTGGACTTCACCCAGGCCCACAAGGCCCTGGCCGCCCTGCTGCGAGGAATCGGCCCGTTCGAAATCTGGATCCTGGTGGTGACCGCCGTCGGGCTGATGGCGCTCGAGAAGGTGGCGAAGAACAAGGCCTGGACCGCCGCGATTGTCTCCTTCGCCGTCGGGCTGCTGATCCGCGCGGGGAGCGCGCTGGTCTTCAAGACGGGCTGAACGAGAAGCGGGCCGGGCCTCGCTCCGGGGCCCGGCCCGTTGCAGTACGGGAGAGCGTCAGCGCCGGTAGTACCGCCAGCCGGCCCGGGCACGGATCCAGGGACCGCGATGCCACGCGTAGGGCGGCCGGCCGTACCGGACCACCACGGCGCGCCGCATCATCGGCCGCCCGACACCGTAGGCGCGCCATCCCCAACCCGCCGCGTAATGGGGCCGTGCGTAGTAGGGCCGCGCCACCCAACCCACCCGCCACTCCGCGGCGCCCCGCCAGCGCATCGGCGAGCGCGCCACCGCCTGACTGCGGTCGACCCACTGCGCGGCGTAGCGCATCTGGCCACGGTACGGACGGGTCTGGGCCGCCAAGGGAGAGGCGAGCGCGAGGATGCCCAGCGCTCCAATCGCTCCGCGGATTTTCGATGTGATGTTGCTCACGCCGCACTCCTTCAGAAAGGGCAGGGGACTTCCCGCCTCACGCCCTATCTGACGGAGGCGGTGCGGCGCCGTTAAGCGCCCTGGCCGCGGCAGGCACAACGAAGGGCCGGGCCCCGCGAACCGGAGCCCGGCCCTTCGCCGCGTCGCCCGCCGGCTAGTGCTGGACGGGCGGGGGCCGGCGCGCCTGCATCCGCCGGCGATACTCCTGCAGCACCGTCTGCAGGTGCTGCTGCTGCGCCGGCGTCAGGATGGCGTCCACCGAGTCGAGCGCGGTCTCGTTGTTCGTCCGTATCTGCTGCATCACGGGCTGCAGCTGCGGCGCCAGGCTGCGGCGCTCCGCCGGCGGTATCGCCCGCATCGGCCGCCCACCGGTGATCTGCTGCCACTGGGCCCGGAGCGGAGCGTTGGCGCTGTCGAGCCACCCGGCCACCTCGCGCACGCGATCGGTCTGCTTGGGGCTGAGGTGCAGCGCGGCGCGGTGATCGGCCAGGTACCGCGGAACGGTGGTGGTCGCGGTGACCTGCGGCGCCGCCTGGGCCGTGTCCTTTGCCTGCGCGGAGTCCTTCGCCTGGGTGGAATCCTGGGCCCGGAGAGCCCGAGGCGACGCAGCGGCCAGAGCCGCCAGCGCCACGCCGGTGGTCGCCAGGAAGCGTCGGGTAGTGCGTCGCGTCATGGGTTCCTCCTTTCGCTAAAGAGTTGCCCGCGGTCCGGGCCCGCGGGTGCGGCTCCGCCGTTCATACCGTGGCGCCGGTCCGGTCCTCGGCGCCCTGCTCCTTGAGCGCGGCCTGCGCCGCCGCCAGACGGGCGATCGGCACCCGGAAGGGCGAGCAGGACACGTAGTTCATGCCGACGTCGTGACAGAACATCACGCTCGACGGCTCGCCGCCGTGCTCGCCGCAGATCCCCACCTTGAGGTTCTTGCGGGTGCCGCGGCCGAGCTGGATGCCGAGCTGCACCAGCTTGCCCACGCCCCGCTGATCGAGCACCTGGAACGGGTCGTGGGGCAGGAGCCCCTGCTCGACGTAGGCGGGGAGGAAGCGGCCCGCGTCGTCGCGGGAGAGGCCGAAGGTGGTCTGGGTGAGGTCGTTGGTGCCGTAGGAGAAGAACTCCGCGACCTCGGCGATCTCGTCCGCCGTGAGCGCCGCGCGCGGCAGCTCAATCATCGTGCCCACCAGGTAGGCCACCTCGCGCTTGGCCTTGCCGTAGACCTCCGCCGCGACGCGCCGCACGATGTCGGCCTGGTTCTTGAGTTCGGCGACCGTGGCCACCAGCGGCACCATCACCTCGGGGATGACCTTGACGCCCTTGGCCGCGACGTTCACCGCGGCCTCGAAGATCGCCTGGGCCTGCATCTCGGTGATCTCGGGGTAGGTGATGCCGAGGCGGCAGCCGCGGTGGCCGAGCATCGGATTGGCCTCGCGCAGCGACTCCACCGTGGCCGCGAGCGCGTCGGCGGTGATGCCCATCTGCTTCGCCAGCGCCGCGATCTCGTCCCGCTCGTGCGGCAGGAACTCGTGGAGCGGGGGATCCAGGAGCCGGATCGTCACCGGGAAGCCGTCCATCGCCGTGAAGATCCCCTCGAAGTCGCCGCGCTGCATCGGCAGCAGCTTGGCCAGCGCCTTGCGCCGGCCGGCGGTGTCGCGGGCCACGATCATCTCGCGCATCGCCTCGATGCGGTCGCCCTCGAAGAACATGTGCTCGGTGCGGGTCAGGCCGATGCCCTCGGCCCCGAACTCCCGCGCCCGCTTCGCGTCGCCCGGCGTGTCGGCGTTGGTGCGCACCTTGAGCCGGCGGTGCTTGTCGGCCCAGGTCATGAACTTCTCGAAGTGGCCCGACATCGTCGGCTGGACCAGGGGCACGCGCCCGTCGAGCACTCGCCCGGTCGAGCCGTCGAGCGTGACCCAGTCGCCGCGCTTGACCTTGCGCCCGTTCACGCTGAAGGCGCCGGCGTGCTCGTCCACTTCCACCGCCTTGGCGCCCACCACGCAGCACTTGCCCATCCCGCGCGCCACCACGGCCGCGTGCGACGTCATCCCGCCGCGCGCGGTCAGGATGCCCTTGGCGGCCGCCATCCCCTTGATGTCCTCCGGCGAGGTCTCCGCCCGCACCAGCACCACGGCCTTGCCCTCGCTAGCCCACGCGAACGCCTCCTGCGCGTCGAACACGACCTGGCCCGCGGCGGCGCCCGGCGACGCCGGCAGGCCGGTCGCGAGCACCGTGCTCTTGGCGTTCGGGTCCACCATCGGATGCAGCAGCTGGTCGAGCGCGTCGGGGGAGACCCTGAGCAGGGCCTCCTGCTCCGTCAGCATCCCCTCCTCGACCATCTCCACGGCCACGCGCACGGCCGCCGCGCCGGTCCGTTTCCCGTTCCGCGTCTGGAGCAGGAACAGCTTGCCCCGCTCGACGGTGAACTCGAGGTCCTGCATGTCCTTGTAGTGCTTCTCGAGCCGCTGGTAGGTCTCCACCAGCTGCTTGTAGGCCGGCGGGAACTTCCGGGCCATCAGCTCCACCGGCTCCGGCGTGCGAATGCCGGCCACCACGTCCTCGCCCTGAGCGTTGACCAGGAACTCGCCGAAGAACCGCTTCTCGCCCGTCGAGGGGTCGCGCGTGAACGCCACCCCGGTGCCGGAGTCCTCGCCGAAGTTGCCGAAGACCATCGCCATCACCGTCACCGCCGTGCCGAGGGTCTCGGGCACGTGGTGGATGCGCCGGTAGGCCACGGCGCGGTCGCCCATCCACGAGCGCCACACGGCCTCGATGGCGCCCCACAGCTGCGCCTGCGGCTCCTCCGGGAAGCCGGAGGGCAGCAGCTTCTTCAGGGCCGCCTTGTACTCGCCCACCAGCGCCTTGAGATCCTCCGCCGGGCAGGTCGATGTCCCGCTCCACGCCCTTGGCCTTCTTCTTGGCGGCGAGCAGCGGCTCGAACGGGCTCCGGCTCCCCTTGAGGCCCAGGACGACGTCGCCGTACATCTGCACGAAGCGCCGGTAGGCGTCGTAGGCGAACTGCGGGTTGCCGGTCTCCTTGGCGAGCGCCGCGGCCACCGCGTCGTTCATCCCCAGGTTCAAGATGGTGTCCATCATCCCCGGCATCGAGACGGCGGCGCCCGAGCGCACCGAGACGAGCAGGGGCTTGGTCGCCGCGCCGAACTTGCGCCCCATCACCTCTTCCACGCGCTTGAGGCTCGCCTCCACCTCGGCCTTCAGCTCGGGCGGATAGGTCTTGTCGGCGATGTACGTGTTGCACAGCTCCGCGCTGATCGTGAAGCCCGGCGGCACCGGAATGCCGAGGTTGGTCATCTCGGCGAGGTTCGCGCCCTTGCCACCGAGGACGGTCTTCATCTGAGCGGTGCCGTCCGCGTGACCGGCGCCGAAGTAGTAGACGTAGCGGCTCATGCGTTGCCCTTTGGAGTGCGTGCTCGCCCGGATTCGAACCGCAGCTTTGCGGCATCGGACGGAACGGGCGTGGGATAGTGTTCGGAAAAACAGGCGTGACAGAAACGGTCGGGGTCGCGGGCGCTGGCCTTGACCATCCCCTCGAGCGAGAGGTAGCCGAGCGATCTCCACGCCGAGGTAGTCCCGGATCTCCTCGAGGCACGTGGGCCGGCGCCGATCAGCTCGCGCCGGTGCGGCGTGTCGATGCCGTAGTAGCAGGGGGCGAGATCGGCGGCGAGCCCACGCGGACGTGCACCTCGCGCGCGCCGGCCTGGCGCAGCATCGCCACCAGGCCGCGGCTGCGTGGTGCCGCGCACGATCGAGTCGTCCACCACCACCACCCGCCGGCCCTCGAGCGCCTCCGCGCACCGGGTTGAACTTGATGCGCACGCCGAGGTCGCGCCGTCCGCCCGGCTGGATGAAGGTGCGCCCGACGTAGTGGTTGCGGATCAGTCCCAGCTCGTAGCGGATGCCCGAGTCCTCGCTGTAGCCGAGGGCGATCGAGTTGCGCGAATCGGGCACCGGGATCACGACGTCGGCCTCGGCCGGGCGCTCGGCGGCCAGCCGGCGGCCGAGGGCGCGCCGCAACCGGTCCACGTCCTCGCCGAAGACGCGGCTGTCGGGGCGCGAGAAGTACACCTGCTCGAACACGCAGTGCGCGGGCGGAGCGGGGGGCAGCGCCTCGAGGTAGTCGATCCGCTCGCCGTCGATCCGGACGAACTAGCCCGGCTCCAGCTCGCACACGGTGCGGGCGCCGACGATGTCGAGCGCGCAGCTCTCGGAGGCGACCACCGGCGAGTTCCCCACCTTCCCCAGCAGCAGCGGCCGGAAGCCGCGCGGGTCGACGATGGCGAACAGCTGCGAGTTGACCGTGATCACCAGCGAGTAGGCGCCCTCCACGCGGGCGAGCGCCTCGCGGATCTGCTCGGCCGGATCGCTCTGGCGGGAGCGCGCGATCAGGTGGACCAGGATCTCCGCAGCCTCCGATCGTCGAGCCGAAGATGGCCCCGGCGTCCACCAGCTCGCGCCTCAGCTCGGCGGCGTGGTCGGTTCCCGTCGCCAGGGCCAGCGTGCCGCCGTGGAACCGCACCAGCACCGGCTGCGAGTCGCCAGCCGCGCTGGAGCCGGCCGTGCTGTAGCGGGTGTGACCGATCGCGACCGAGCCCTCGAAGCTGTCGAGCACGCCCCTCGGAGAAGACGTCGGCAACCAGGCCCGTTCCCGCGATGGGTGCGCGCCACCCCGGCCTCGTCCACCGAGACGATGCCCGCCGACTGCTGGCCGCGGTGCGCAGCGCGTACAGGCCAGGTAGGCCAGCCGCGCGGCCTCAGGATGGTTCGATACGCCGATGATCCCGCACATCTCGTCAGCCGCTCCGCGCAAGCTGTGTGCCGCCGACGCCGTTGAGCCGGCGCGGCAGCGCGTCCTCGTAGATCCGCCGCAGCCGGGCCACGGGGCGGACGATCCGCTCGCCACCGGCTCGGATGCGCAGGTCTCCCTCCGGCTCGCCCACCGCCCCGACCACCCTGGCGGCCACGCCGTGCCGCCGCGCGACGTCCTCGAGCGCGGCGACCCGATCGGGCCGGACGCTCACCACCACGACGCCCTGGTCCTCGCCGAACAGCACGGCCGCGGCCGAGAGGCCCTCGCCCAGCGCCGTCACGTCCACGTCGGCGCCCAGCAGCTCGGGCGCGAGCGCACAGCACTCGGCCAGCGCGACGGCTAGCCCCCCCTCGGACACGTCGTGGGCGGAGGAGAGCAGCGCGGGCCCCGCGCACGCCACCAGGCAGTCCACCAGAGCGCGGGCCGCCGCGAGATCCACGCGCGGCGGCGCGCCGAAGACGTCGCCCGCGACCAGGGAAAGATACTGCGACCCGCCCAACTCGCCGCGCGGAACGCCCAGGCACACGATGACGTCGCCGCGCGCAGGACTGAAACGAGGCGGGCACCCGCGAGCGCCACGTCCTGGACGCACGCCCATATCCGCCACCACCGGCGTGGGGAGCACGGCGCCGGAAGGGCTCTCGTTGTAGAAGGAGACGTTGCCGCCGGTCACCGGCGTGCCCAGGGCGCGGCAGGCGTCGGCGATGCCGCGACAGGCTTCGCGGAACTGGTAAACACCTCCGGCTTCTCCGGGTTGCCGAAGTTCAGGCAGTCGGTGATGCCCAGCGGCCTGGCGCCGGTCGCCGCCACGTTGCGCGCGGCCTCCGCGACGGCGGCCTTGCCGCCCTCGTAGGGATCGAGCCAGACGTAGCGCCCGCTGCCGCCGCAGGTCACCGCGATGCCGAGCGGGGTGCCGCGCACCCGCAGCACGGCGGCGTCGCCGCCGGGCCCGAGCACCGTGTTGGTCTGCACCGACGTGTCGTACTGCTCGTACACCCAGCGCTTGGAGGCGATGGTCGGCAGGTCGAGCAGGCGCTCCAGCACCTCGCCCAGGTCCTGGCCGGGGGGGGCGGCGGCACCGCCCGCGCGCGCCGTGCTGGATCTCGCCGCTTTCCCGCGCCTCGGGATGGTAGCGCGTCGGATCCACCAGGTCCGGCCCGGTATCTCCGCGACCACCTCCTCGCCCCAGCGCACGCGGTACATCCCGTCGTCGGTCACGTGCCCGATGACGGCGCTCTGCAGCTCCCAGGTGCGACAGATGGCCTCGACCTGCCCGTTCCCGCGGCGCTGCACACCACCAGCATCCGCTCCTGCGACTCGGAGAGCAGGACTTCGTACGGCGTCATGTCCGCTTCGCGCGTGGGGACGAGCGCGCGTCGATCGTCGACGCCGATCGCCGCCACGCGCCGCCATCTCGGCGGCGAGCTCGAGGTGAGGCCCGCCGCGCCCATGTCCTGGATGGCCACGACGCGCCCGGAGCGGATGAGCTTCGAGCGACGCTTCGACCAGCAGCTTCTCGGTGAACGGATCGCCCACCTGCACTGGGCCGCTGCGCTTGGCTCTCGCTGCTCGATAGCTCGGCGCGACGACCAGACGCCGTGGATGCCGTCGCGACCGGTGCGGGTCGCCGACGGCGATGACCGGATTCCCGGCGCCGACGGCGCTGGCGCGGATCTGCTCGTCCTCGCGAGATGCCCACGCACATCACGTTGACGAGGGGGTTGCCCTCGTAGGCGGTCTCGAAGGCGACGTCGCCCGCCACGGTGGGGCACGCCCACGCAGTTGCCGTAGTCGCCGATCCCGCGCACCACGCCCTTCATCAGGTAGCGCTGCGCGGTCGCGCTCCGGGAGCCGAAGCGCAGCGGGTCGAGCACGGCGATGGGACGGGCGCCCATGGTGAAGATGTCGCGCAGGATGCCGCCCACGCCGGTGGCGGCGCCCTGGTACGGCTCGACGCGCCGAGGGGTGGTTGTGCGATTCCATCTTGAAGGCGATGGCCCAGCCGCTCGCCGATCCGGACGACGCCGGCGTTTTCGCCGGGCCCCTGGACCAGGATGCGCCGGCCGTCGGTGGGGAAGGTCGTGAGCACGGGGCTTGGAGTTCTCGTACGAGCAGTGCTCGCTCCACATGACGGAGAAGATGCCCAGCTCGACGTAGGTGGGATCGCGTCCCAGGATGGACCGGATGCGGCCGAACTCCTCGGGGGTGAGGCTGTGCTGGCGAACCAGCTCCGGGGTGAGGGGAAGGTCCCCGGAGCGGGAGTGCGCCGTCGTCACTGGCCGGGCTTGACCCGCACGCCCGTCACGGCCCCTGTGCCGCTGTCCGCCGGCGCTCCCTGCGGCGGCGTGTACTCGGGCTGGCGTCCCTCGGTGAGCTGCTCTGCCCGGCGTAGACGTGACCGGCGCCGCGCACGATGGCGTCCACCACCTGCCCGCTCTGCAGGAAGACCACGTCGTAGTAGCCCACTTCGCGCTCGCGGCCGTTGCGGTAGAACAGGTACGTCCAGTCGTTCATCCGGCGCACGGCGACCGGCTTGCCCCACAGGGCGCGCACTTGGGCTTCGGTCATGCCCGGATTGACAGCCCCGCTCGCGTCCGCCGCGGGCGCGGCCGCGGGGGCCGCGCCGCTGTCGTGCTTGACCGCCGCGGTGGTGTCCTGGGCCCGGAGCGGCGCGGCGCACAGCGCCGCCGCCAGAACCGCCGTCCACATCGTGCCCTGCTTCATGGGTTCCTCCCTCACACGCCCGCGGCGACCGCCGCCAGCGCGAACATGGCCGCACCATCACGAGGCCAGGAGAGTCTCGGCCGCGCGCTCGGGATGCGGCATCAGCCCGACCACGTTGCGCCCTTCGTTCGTGATACCCGCGATGTCGCGCATCGCGCCGTTGGGGTTGCCTCCCACGTAGCGGAACACCACCCGGTCTTCGCGCTCCAGGCGCTCGAGCTCGTCGCGTCGTCCGCCACATAGCGGCCGTCGCCGTGCGCGACCGGCATCCGGAGCACCTGGCCCGGCTGGTAGCGCGCCGTGAACGGGGTGGCGTCGGTCTCGACGCGCACCGTGACCATCCGGCAGAATGACGAATACCGCCGTTCCGGGCGAGCGCGCCGGGAAGCGGCTGCGCCTCGCACAACACCTGGAAGCCGTTGCAGACGCCGAGGACGGGCCGGCCCGCCGCCGCGTGTGCCGCGACGGCGCGCATCACGGGGAGAACCGGGCGATGGCCCCGGGCCGCAGGTAGTCGCCGTAGCAGAAGCCGCCGGGCAGCACCACCAGGTCGGCGCCCTCGAAGGCCGTGGAGCGGTGCCAGATGAACACCGCCTCCGCCCCCGCCGCCTGGGCCGCGTGGAAGGCGTCGGCGTCGCAGTTGGAGCCGGGGAAGCGCACCACGGCGACCTTCACGCGGCGGGCTCCACCGTCTCGAGCACCAGTCGCCGGTGACCGGGTTGGCGAGCAGCCGCTCGCACATCCTGAGCGCGCCGTCGCGCGCCGCGTCGGCCGAGGCGGCGTCCAGGAGCAGCTCCACGGCCCGGCCCACCCGCACGTCCGCCACGCCGCCGAAGCCCAGCTCGCCCAGGGCGTGCAAGACGGCCTGGCCCTGCGGATCGAGGATCGAGGGGCGCGGCATCACCCGCACCCGCGCGCGGAAGCGGCTCACCGCCCGCCCTCGCCCGCGTGGGGCCCGCCGCTCCGGTGCCGCCGCCGCCCCAGCCGGAAGCGCATCCGCCCCGGCGCGAGATCGTACTCGACCTCGCGCGGCGGCTCGTCGTCCTCGTCGCGCATCGGGTCGCGCTCCGGCAGCCGGTCCAGCAGGCCCAGGAACACGGCGCGGGCGAGCCCGAAGGTGATGAGCGCCAGGCCGGCCGGGAAGAAGAAATACTCCGGGTAGTACACGGCGAACAGCGCGAGCGCGAGGACGTGCGCGGCCAGGACAGCCGGCCCTTCCAGGTCCTGAGCCCCACGGTGGGAAAAACCGGGTACGGCACCTGGCTCACCATCAGCAGGGCCAGGACGATGGACAGCACCACCGTCAGCTGCGCCACCGGGAGGAAGCCCAGGTACTGCCGGAACAGCGGCGTAGCGCGTGAAGGTGTACGACGAGGCCAGGCGTGATGCCCGCGATGGGCGAGGAGAGGCCGATGAAGTGCGACTTGGCCTGCCCGGCCTGCACCACGTTGAACCGCGCCAGCCTCAAGGCCGCCGCCAGGATGTAGATGAAGGACAGCAGCCAACCCCACTCGCCGGCCCGGAACCGCCAGAAGAAGAGCAGCATCGCCGGGGCGACGCCGAACGACACGATGTCCACCAGCGAGTCCAGCTCGGCGCCGAACGCGCTGCCCGTCCGGCTCATTCGCGCCACCCGCCCGTCCAGCAGGTCCAGCACGGCGGCCACGATCACCAGCCACGCGGCGACCAGGAACTCGCCGCGCGCCGACTCGATGATCGACCACACCCCGAAGAACAGGTTGCCGGAGGTGAAGGCGCTCGGCAGGATGATGATGGCGCGCCGCATGCCCCTGGGCCGGGGCCGGGGGGCGGTCACGCGGGTACTCGCCGATCACGGTTTCGCCGCCCCGCACCGCCTGGTTCTATTTCCGCCACCGTGATCTTCACGGCGGGGTCGAGGAAGAGGTCCACGCGCGATCCGAAGCGGATCATCCCGAACCGCTCGCCCTGCGCCGCTGGTCGCCCGGCCCCACGTCGGTCACGATGCGGCGGGCGATGCTGCCGGCGATCTGCCGGACCAGGACCGGGCCGCGCGGGCTCGAGATGCCGACCGACGACTGCTCATTCACCAGCGAGGCCTTGTCGTGACTGGCCACGGTGAACTGCCCCGGATTGTAGTGGACGACCTCGACCTCGCCGGAGACCGGGAAGCGGTTGACGTGCACGTTCAGCACGCTCATGAAGATGGAGACGCGGGTCGCCAGCGTGTGAAGATACACCTGCTCCTCGACCTCGGCGATGCCGCAGATGCGGCCGTCCGCGGGCGCGATCACGAGGCCGTCGCCCCTGGGGCCCGGCGCGCTGCGGATCCCGGAAGAACGCAGCCACCCACACCGTGAGGACGAGCCCGACCGCGAGCAGCAGGACCGTCCAGCCGGGCCACGAGTACCAGACCACGACGAGTGCCGCGTCCAGGGCCAAGGCCACCCTGATGAACGGCCATCCTTCAGGCGCGATGCGCATCACGAGGTCTCCAGTGCGGGGCCGGCGAGCCGCCGGAAGATTTCCCGGTATCGCGCGGTGGTGGCGCGCACCACCTCGGCCGGGAGCGCGGGGGTCGGCGCCTCGCCGTTCCAGGTGCCGGCGCGGCGCAGCGCCTCCAGGTAGTCCAGACCGGGCCGCTTGTCGAAGCTGGACTGCCCCTGGCCCGGCCGGTAGCCGTCGGCCGGCCAGAAACGGGACGAGTCCGGCGTGAGCACTTCGTCGATCAGGACCAGCTGGCCGTCGGCCGCGGTGCCGAACTCGAACTTGGTGTCGGCGATGATGATCCCGCGCGAGGCGGCGAAGGCCGGGCCTCCGCGTACAGCGCGAGCGAGCGCCGCCTGAGATCGGCGGCGCGGCGAGCCCAGCGCGGCTGCCACGCGAGCCAAGGTCACGTTCTCGTCGTGGCCCACCTCGGCCTTGGTCGCCGGGGAGAAGATCGGCTCCGGCAGCCGGTCCGATTCCCGGAGGCCCGCGGGCATCGGCTCGCCCGCGAGCGTGCCCGCCTGGCGGTACTCCTTCCAGGCCGAGCCGAAGATGTAGCCCCTGACGCACTCGAACGGCACCGGCGTGGTGCGGCGGACCAG
>CAVSQA010000023.1:0-312734 GCA_963729955.1 uncultured Gemmatimonadales bacterium | reverse complement strand
GTCTCGCCCCGGGAGACGTCGATGATGGCGTTGACGAGGATGGGTACTTCGTAGCCGGCCGGCGCGCCCGCGAAGTGCACGCCACCCTGCGCGTTGCCCCTGACGGTGATGACGGCCGGGTTGTCTTCCGCGAGGTCGGGCGGGACCGGCGGCGCTTCCTCCGCCACCCGCAGCCGCCGCGACAAGGCGGCCAGCTCGCTCACGAGAGCCGCCGCGCGTCGTGCCGCCCCCACCCCCTGCTCGTCGTGGGGATGGGGGGGCAGCGACAGCGCAATCTCGACGTCACCGGTGAGCTGTTGCTCGAAGGCGCGCGCCAGGCCGAGGCGATCGAGCTCCGGGAGGATCGGCGGCGCGCTCACATCCCTACCGCTTCAAGCCCCCGTGGGCGTCGATGTACTCCTGCCGGCGCGCATCCGCCGCGTTGAGGTAGTTGAGCTGGTTCACCACCACGCGCTCGATCAGGCCATCGGCCAGCCGCGAGCGCAGGTTGGGCGTCGTGCGGCCCGTGATGATGTAGCGGTCCCACCAGGAGGTCAGCGCGTCGTGCACCCGCGCCATCGCCTTTCCCTGGTAGATGTTGAAGGTGTCCAGGGCCGCCCGGATCTTCGGATCGCTCCGGTCCCGCAGGTAGTCCCAGACCTTGGCGTCGGGGATGGTGTCGAAGTCGATCGCTACGCCGAGCTTGTGCAGCCTGGGCACGGCGATCTCCCGCGTCAGCCGGTAGATGGTCGCGCCGTCCTGAAAGCTCGAGTCGATGACGGCGCCGGCGATCAGGCTGCCGTACGGCGGATACCACTTCTTCGCCGCGTTGGAGAAGACCGCCCCGTCGAGCACCCGCTTGAACATCGGGTCCCCGTTCCGCATGGCATCGAGCACGCCGCGCATCGAAGGGGCAATGGAGTCCCGCTTGCCCAGCGAGTCGAGCCGCCACGCCTGCTGCAGCTCGACCTGGAAGAGCTTCTCCGAGAACGTGTGGTGATTGGTCAGGATGTCGAGCCCGATGCTGTTGCGGGACGGCGTCTTGCCGAACAGGCCGAACACCGTCTTGAAGCGGCTCAGCCAGTACTGCATCGTGGCGTCGGTGTAGAACTGCTCGATCCCGGCCTGCAACGTGTGGATCGCGTTGCCGACGTCGGCGATGTAGTGCATCGCGTTGCCGGCGTAGAGGTCGCTCAGCATCTCGGAGCCCGAGTTGCCGGACAACATCGCGAGGTAGGACAGGTCGGTGTAGAGCTGGGAATTTTGCTCCGCGTACGACTCGACCGAGTCGGTCGGGAAGCCGATCGCGATGACGAAGTTCCACGGCGTCATGCTCAGCACGCCGGGATCGCTCGAATGATGCTCGTGATTCAGCCCGATGTGCGCGTGCGCCTGGCTCGACAGGCCGGTCAGCCTGCCCCAGTTCAGGGTCATCGGGTCCATCGGCACCGTGTCACCTTGGGCCGTCAGGACCACCCGGCCGTCGGGAGTCCGAAACAGCCGATCCTGGTTGCGCCGGTCGATGTCCGGATACACGGAGCCCATCTCCAGCGCGGTGGCGATGGTCACCCTCTGGCCAGGCTGGTACGGCCGACTGGGATCCAGCGCCACGTCGTTCGGGGTGCGCGAGCGGTAGACGGCCGCGAACGAATCCACCCCGAGCACCTGCGCCTCGGGATTCATCATCAGGAACGCCTTGAAGGCCTTGGCGTCGAACGCCGCGGCGTTCGGGTAGCGCTTGAGAAACGCCCGGTGAATCCCGCTGTCCTTGATGGCCGCCGCCCGGTTGTAGAACCAGAGCCGGAAGCGGGCGAGGTCGGCGTCGGTCAAGCCCTCCTTGACCATCGTCGTCCTGACGGCCGGGGCGAGCTTGGGGTCGAAGCGACTGAGGACCTCGACCGGGACGATGGCGTGAACCCAGACTCCGTAGGCGAGCGCCGCCGCGGGCGCGGCCAGGAGAGTGGTGACCAGGGCGAGGCGTGCGAGGCGCGAAGACGGTGCGGACATGTTCTCCTCCCGAGACTGAACCAGCGATGCGCCGAGGTTAGCAGCAATCGGCGTACCAGCGATCCCGCCTGGGTCGGACGGCGGGGTACGGCCGTCCGAGGTCTGCGGTAGAAGGTGCTGCATGAGGGCGCCGAGCGCCAATCCGCCCGCCCGGGGGCCGGCGCTTCCGGCAATCTGGCGAAGCGGGCGGCCGCGCCCTAAGTTGCCCCCCATGGCCGACTACGAGCAGTTCGCGAGTGGCGAGGGCCGACGCATCCTCGTGGTTGACGACGACGAGGCCGTCCTCCAGGGGTTGAGCGAGTATTTCTCTCGGCTTGGCTACGAAGTCATTCGGGCCGCCACGGGCAAGCAGGGGCTCGCGGGCTTCAAGTCGCAGGACCCCGACGTGACGATTCTCGATCTTCGGCTCCCGGACATCGACGGGTTGCAGATCCTGCAGATCATGCGCGAGAAGAAGGCCCTGGTGATTCTCCTGACGGGCTACGGCGACATCCCCACCGCCGTGCGCGCGATGCAGCTCGGCGCCGAGAACTTCCTCACCAAGCCCGTGGATCTGCCGCACCTCGTCGCGACCGTCGAGCGCGCGATCGAGAAGCTGGACTTGAGGCGCGAGAACGTGCGGCTGCGGCAGATGATTCCGTCCACGCGCCGCCGCGTGATCCAGGTGGTCGGGGTGCTGGTGCTGGTGGCGGCATCGCTGGTGCTCGGTCGATGGGTCGGATCGATGGGCAGCTCTCCCCCGTCACTCCCGTCGATCGCGCCGGTCCACACCACGGCCCCGCTGAGCGACACGGCGGGCGCGCGTCCCGACTCGCTGCGGGGAGCGCCGCAGAACGGGGCGGCGCCTCGACGCTGAAACGTTTGCCAGGCCCCGTGCGTACTTGGAGGAGGGACGATCAAGATGCGTCCCTGTTCCGCAACGAGAACGTTCCTCTTGACGATCTGACCCGCCGCCCGGTGGGTTCTGCGGAAGAAGGCCCGGATGACAATCCGGGAACCAGGATGGGGTCCGGGGCCTCCCAGGCATCCGGCCCCGTTCTGTTGTCGCCCCAGAGTCAGGGGCCTCCTGCGATGCTGTCGGCGCGAGGTTTCCGGTCAATCACTACCGATACAGTATGACGACACTTACGCGTTGCTATCTCTTGCTCCCGTGTGTCCTTCCTGTCGCAGTCGTGCTCTCGGCCTGTGCCAATGAGTCCGCTCGGGCGCCGAATCCCACCGGCTACGACTGGCCGGATGCCTTCGCCTACCGGGTCGAGTACGTCGCGGAGTCGGTCCGCGACACCGAGGTCGTCTCGCGCTACGACGAGACGAAGCTGCTGCGCTTCGTGGTGCGCGACGACCGCTACCTGGTGTGGAACGACAGCGTCGAGGAGGTCCAGACCGTGCCGGGCGCCGGGCCGCAGGCGGGGCGCGTCTACCCGGAGGACACGCTGCACTACTATGTGCGGCTGACGCGGCTCGGGGAGTTCAACGACGTCGAGCCCGGATGCGACCCGGCGGTCGCGGCCTGTCACGACGTGCTGCCGTCGGCGCTGCCGCTGGAGCTGCGTCGCCTGGTACCCGCGGCTGCCGGTGTGGTGGCCGCCGAAGGGCCACCAGTGGGTGGACACGTTGAAGTTCGACGATCTCCCGCGACCGGACGGTGCGCGCGGATCGCTGATCACCGTCGTATCGTGACGTGCGCGATACGGTGCTGAACGGGCGGTCCGTACTGGCTGGTCGACTGGCAGTCGGTGAAGCGGGCGGCCGCGGCCCGCGGGCGGCGCGATGGTCGCCGATCCTGCGGTGGAGGAGTACGGGAACGCGTTGGTGGACAAGGAGAGGCTCATTCCGGTGTTCGCGGGCTGGTACGGTGCGATCGCCGCCCCCCCGGCGCTGCGGGCTCTCGGCGCGACGCGGACGGCGATCCGGGGCCGCGCCTGGTCCTCGTGGGCAGCGCGATCGATTCGCTGCTCTGGCGGGGCGATGAACGAATCTCTCCGTCGTCGCGATGCTCGAGCGGCTGCTGGTCGCGCTGATGGTCGGCGTCCTGATCGGCCTCGACCGGGAGCGCGCCGAGGTGCGCAAGGCGCGCCAGATCTTCGCCGGGGTGCGGACGTTCCCGCTGGTGGCGCTGTGCGGCGCGATTCCGGTGCTGCTGGTCGAGCGCTCGGGCCGCTGCTGCTGGCGATGAGCCTGGTGGCGATCGCCGCGATCGCGGTCGTGTCCTATCTGCGCTCGTCGGCGAACGGGGACATCGGCGCGACGACCGAGGTGGCGGCGGTCGCCACCTTCCTGCTGGGCGCGCTGGCCGGGCGCCGGCGCAGCTGGTCGTGGCCGGGGCCTGCGGAGTTGCGGTCGCGGTGCTGCTGGTGGCCAAGCCCAAGCTCGAGGCGTTCTCGCGGGCCCTGTCGCCGGAGGAGCTGACCGCGGCCCTGGAGCTGGCGGTCATCACGGTCATCGTCCTGCCGCTGCTTGCCCAACCGGGGATTCGGTCCGTGGCAGGTCTGGAACCCGCGCGAGATCTGGATGGTGGTGGTGCTGGTCACCGCGCTCTCGTTCGTGGGATTCGTGGCGATGCGGCTGCTGGGCGAGCGGCGCGGGATGGCGGTGACCGGGCGCGGTGGGCGGGCTGGTGTCGAGCACCGCCGTGACGATGGCGATGGCGGAGCGGTCGCGGCGCGCGGAAGCGCTGGCGCGGGCGGCGGCGGCGGCGGCCGTCGTGGCGTCGTCGATCATGCCGCTCAGGATGGCCGTGCTGGCCGGCGCGGTGAACGCCGGCATCCTGCCGCGGCTCCTGCCGGTGGTCGTCGCGATGACCCTGACCGGGCTGGTGGCGGCGTGGCTGACTCTCGCGCCGGCGGCCCGACGAGGCGTCCGAATCGGGCAGCCAGATCAAGAACCCCTTCAGCCTCGTGGCGGCGCTGAGCTTCGCGGTGATCTACGGCGTGGTGCTGATCGTGGTGCGGGGCGCCGGGCGTGTACTTCGGCGCGGGCGGGACGTACGCCGCGGCGGGCCTCTCGGCTATCGCGGACGTGGACGCGGTCACGATTGCGTTTTCGCGTTTGGGCCCGGGCGACACCGCCTGGCGGATGCCGGCGGCCGCGGTGACGGTGGCGGCGGTGACCAACACGCTGGTGAAGCTGGGGATCGCCGTAGGGATGGGCGCGGGCCGGTTCCGGCGCTACGCGGCGGTGTCGCTCGGGGCGATGGCGCTGGTGGGAGCCGCGGTCGGCGTCGTCGTCTACATCGCCTTCACCTAGCCGCCGGCCCGGGCCCAGGCGCTAGACGTCATTCGGCCCGTCCGATTCCCACAGTCCGGTCATGTCCATCTGCCAGCTCGCGCCTCGGCGCTCGGGCGGCAGATTGGCCCGGTACATGATGACCTTGGCGCGCTCGAGCGTGATGAGCCCGCCCTCGATCATCTGGTCGATCTCCGGCAGGATGGCCGTGATCTTCTCTTCCGTCTCCACGCACTCGACCACGATGGGCAGATCGAGCGAGAGCACCTCGATGCGGTCGGTCCTGAGGTGCGCCGTCGCGCCGAAGCCCATGACCGCGCGGAACACGGTCGCGCCGGCGTAGTGCCTGGATCGCAGCAGCTCGACGATGGCCTCGTAGAGCGGTTTGCCCTGGTACTTGTCGCGCTCGCCGATGTGGATGCGCATCAGCACCTGCTCGCCCTTCAAGCCGTGCATGGCCTAGAGCCTCCGTCGGAGGTTGAGGACCTCGTGCGCCAGGCCGGTGCCGAGGAACGATGGCGGCCAGTGAGCAGCACCACGCTGAGGCCCACGTACCACGCGGCGCGGTGGTACGTCGCCTTCCTCGATCAGCGCCGCGGTCTCGTAGCTGAAGGTGGAGAAGGTCGTGTACCCGCCGCACAGGCCGGCCTGAGCAGCGCGCGGACCTCCGGTCCGATGGCGGGCGTTTCCAAGGCATACCGGAGGATGAAGCCGAGCGCCAGGGAGCCGCTGACGTTGATGGCGAGCGTACCGACGGGAAACAGTGGATCCCGATCGCTGCTGGATGAGGGTGCCAAGCAGGAAGCGGATGACGCCGCCGACCGCGCTTCCGATGGCTACCCAGGCGTACACAGGCACAAGAAGACTCCCACCCACGGAGTGTCAGGTAGGAGTCATCAGCGAGGAACTCGCGGTCTCGGGTGAACTCCATCACCCGGCGGCGTAGCCGCCAGACTCAACGGTACTTTGGTCCCCCCGCGTCCTGCAACTCCAGCGGCCGCACGCTGCCGTCCACGGCACCCGTGCAGCTCCGCCGCTCCGTCAGTACGGCCTCACATCCCGAATCTGGTCGAGGCGCACGACCATCCGCTCGCCGCTGTCCCGGCGCCGCGCCTCCAGGTACTGGGTACCGCCTTCCCGGTACCAGGTGCGCGGCTGCACCTCGACGGGCCCCTGATCGAGGACCAGCTGTACCACCCCCCGGAGGATGATGGCGGCTTCGAGCTTGTTGTGCAGGTGCGGGGAAAGGGGGCCCGCGTTCGAGTGGGGGGGCACGGCGTCGAGGGCCATAAGACCTGTCTCCCTACGTCAAGCGTTGCAGCGAGCGGCGCACCACACCGCGGATACTGCACAGATACGTACGGCCGGTCGGTGAGGTTGGTCACCGAGGCGCCTCGCGCCCCCGCTTGGGGGCACTATATTTCCCCATCATGCTCCGGCTCGCCGTCGCGCAGTTCAAGCCCGCCAAGGGCGAGTACGTCACCAACGTCAGGCGGCTCGGCGCGCTGTTCGCGCAGCTGGCCGAATGGCCGCAGCCCCCGGATCTGGTGATCCTGCCCGAGGCCGCCATGACCGGGTACCTGGTCGAGGGCGGTGTCCGGGAGGTCGCGGTCACGGCGGGAACGCTGTTCGACGATCTGGTGGCGCAGCACCAGCTGGCCGGGGCCCCGCCGTTCGACATCGTGGTCGGCTTCTACGAGCGGTGGCGCGACCGGCTCGTACAACTCGGCGCTGTACGCCTCGCTGGGCGGCGGCGATCCGCGGATCGTCCACGTCCACCGCAAGGTCTTCCTCCCGACCTACGGCGTGCTCGACGAGGAGCGGTTCGTAGAGGCGGGCCACGAGGTCGGCGTCTTCGCCACGCGGTGGGGCAGGGCGGCCATCCTGATCTGCGAGGACGCCTGGCATTCCCTCCCGCCGACGGTGGCGGCGCTGCGCGGCGCCCAGCTGGTGATCATCCCCTCGGCCTCGCCCGCGCGTGGGATCGCGCCGAGTGACGAGGTCATCGCCCGGCCCGCCAACGTGTCCCGGTGGGAGCGCATCGCGCGCGAGGTATCGGAAGAGCACGGTGTCTGGGTCGTGGTTGCGCAGCTGGTCGGGTTCGAAGGAGGCAAGGGCTTCGCCGGCGGCTCGGTCGTGGCGTCGCCGAGGGGCGAGATCACGGTCCGGGGGCCGCTGTGGGACGAGGCGCTGGTCGAGGCGACGGTCGATCTCGGCGGAGATCGCGCGTGCCCGGGCCGACCAGCCGCTGCTGGCGGACCTCGAGACGCACCTGCCTCATCTGCTCGGCTTCGCTGGAGAAGCGGGGGAGGGCCGGCGCGGAGTGGGAGAAGGGGACCGGCGGGCCGCGGGCGGCGGCGCCTCCGCCGGCCGGCGCGGCGAGCGTGGCGCGGGCCGGCGCCCTGGCGGGCGACCCACTGGCGATCGACTGCGCCCTGACGGAGCGCTGGTTGGTGGAGTTCCTGCGCGAAGAGGTCACGCAGCGCCGCGATTTCGAGCGGGCGGTGGTCGGCCTGTCGGGCGGCGTGGACAGTGCGGTCACCGCGTACCTGGCGGCACGGGCGCTCGGGCCGGAGAACGTCTGGGGTTTCATGTTGCCCTATCGGACCTCGAACCCGGAAAGCATGGTGCACGCCAAGCTGGTGGCGGACGCGCTGGGCATCGAGACGCGCACCGTGGACATCTCGGCGGCCGTGGACGGCTACGTGGGCCAGGCCGAGCCGGAGGCGGACGCGCAGCGCCGCGGGAATGTGATGGCGCGCGTGCGGATGATCGTGCTGTTCGACCAGGCGTCGAAGCTGCACGGGCTGCCACTCGGCACGGGCAACAAGACCGAGCGACTGTTCGGATACTTCACCTGGCATGCGGACGACTCCCCGCCGATCAATCCCCTGGGCGACCTGTTCAAGACCCAGGTATGGGCGCTGGCCCGTCACCTCGGGGTGCCGCAGCCACTCATCGACAAGCCGGCATCGGCGGACCTGATCCGCGGCCAGACCGACGAGGGGGACCTGGGCATATCGTATTTCAAGGCGGACCACATCCTGTTTGCGCTGCTCAGGGGCCTGAAGCCCGCAGAGGTGGTGCAGCTGGGGTACAGCGACGATGAGGTGGAGCTGGTAGCCCGGCGGCTGGCCTCGACCCACTGGAAGCGGCGTCTGCCTACGGTCGCCATGGTGAGCCCCACGGCGATCGGCGAGTCGTACCTCCGGCCGGTGGACTACTGAGCGATGGAGGGCCGGCCCCCGCGCCTGTCACACACGACCATCGCCGAGGTGATGATGCCGCACATGGCGAACCACCTCGGCAACGTGCACGGCGGCGTGATCCTCGGGATGCTCGACCGCATCGGCGCGGTGAGCGCGATCCGGCATTCGCAGCGCATCTGCGTCACCGCGTCGGTGGACCGGGTGGACTTCCGCGAGCCGATCCACCTGGGCGAGTTGGTCACGATGTACTCCAGCGTGAACTACGCGCACCGCACCTCGATCGAGGTGGGCGTCCGGGTGGAGGCGGAGAACCTGCTGACCGGCGAGCGCCGGCACACCAACACCTGCTACCTCACCTTCGTGGCGCTCGACCAGGATGGCCGCCCGGTTGCGGTGCCGCCGGTCCTGCCGGAGACCGAGGAGGAGCGGCGCCGCTACCGCGAGGCCGAGGCGCGACGGGCGCAGCGCGTCGCCGCTCTCCAGCGGCGGGAGGAGCGGTGACCATCGCGCTGGAGCGGGTGGTCCTGGTGCTCTCGGGCGGCGGGATGAAGGCGATGGCGCAGGTGGGCGTGCTGCGTGCGATGGAGGAGGCGGGGTTGCACCCGGCGGAGGTGGTGGGCACGTCGGCCGGAGCGCTGGTGGGTGCGCTCGTGGCCTCCGGGCTCTCGTACGACGAAATCGTGCCGCGGGTCTTCGGCGTGGGCCGTCAGGAGCTGGCGGCCCTCGCGCGCTGGTCGGTGCTGGTGCGCGGCCTCAGCGCGCCGAGCGTGCTCAAGTCGCAGCCGGTGCGGGCCCTGCTCGGCCGACTCCTGCCGGTGCACGCCTTCGGGTCGCTGCGGCTTCCCTTGCGGGTGACCACGGTGGACGCCGATTCCGGGGAGCTGGTGATCTTCGGCGCCGGCGGCCGCACCGACTGCACGGTGGTGGACGCCGTGCTGGCCTCGATGGCGCTCCCGGTCTACATGCCGCCCGTGGTGATCGGCGGCCGGCGCTACGTGGACGGCGGCCTGCTGGAAGTGCTGCCGCTCGACGTCGCTGCGCTGATCCCGGCCGACTGCGTTGTGGCGGTGGACGTCGGGCCGGTGGCGGCCGCCCCGCCGGCGGGATCGCGCCTCGGACCGGCGCTGCTCGCGGCGCACGATCGCGCGATGGCGGTCACGATGGCGGCCCAGCGCGCGCGCGCCGTCGAGTCCTGGCGGACGGCGGGGCGCCGGCCGCCGCTGGTGCTGGTGGAGCCGGACGTGGATCCCTACGGCACCTTCGCCTTCGATCGGACGGCGGAGTTCATCGAGGCCGGTTACCGGGCGGGTCACGCCGCGCTGGCCGCCCGCCGGGGCCCGGAAGGCCGAGCGTCCGGACGCGGCGCCCTGCGCGCCGCCGCAGATGGCTGACGTGGCGGACATCAAGGTGTTCACCGTCGAGCGGGCCAACAGCGCGTTGCCGCTGGTGCGGCGGATCGTCGCGGACATCGTGGCCGAGCACCCCCGCTGGAGGGACCTCGTCGCCCGCTACGAGCTGGCGGCGGCCGGGGCGCGCCCGGAGTGGGGCGAGTCGCAGGAGCAGCTGGATCTGCGCCGGGAGATCGACGCGGTCGCCCATCGGATCAACGGCTTCGTGGACGAGCTCACGGAGATCGGGTGCCTGCTCAAGGGCTTCGAGGATGGGCTGGTGGACTTCTACGGCCTGCAGGAAGGGCGGCTGGTATTCCTGTGCTGGCGGCTGGGAGAGGACGGCGTGACGCACTGGCACGAGCTGGACGCGGGGTTCGCCGGACGACAGCCGATCACGCCCGAATTCGTCGCCACCGAGGAGCGGCCCGGATCATGAGACTCGCCACCACGCTGATCGCCGCGCTGCTGCTCGCGGGCTGCGCCCACCGCTGGCCGGCGAGGCTCGCGATCCACCCGCAGCCGGACCGGCCTTACAGCCAGGCGGTGCGCTTCGGCAACGTCTACTACTTCGCCGGGAAGATCGGCGTCACCGATTCGACGCGCGCGCTGGCGAGCGGCCGGACCGGGGCTGAAACGCGCAACGTGCTCGAGGCGTTCCGGACGCTGTTCGCGGAGCAGGGTCTGGCGTTGGGAGACGTGGTGCAGGCCACCGTCTACCTGGCCGACATCGCGGACTACGACGAGATGAACCGTGTCTACGCGGAGTACTTTCCCGCCGATCCACCGGCCCGCGAGACGGTCGCCGTGAGCGGCATCGTTTCCGGCGCGCGGGTGGAGATTTCCTTCATCGCCGTGCGGCAAACGGAGGTAGGGGGATGCTGCGCTTCCTGCATTGGATCGGCATCGCCGTCTGGCTCGGCGCCCAGCTGACCTTCATGGTGTGGGGGCCCCAGACCAAGGCGGCCGGCCTGGAGGCGTGGGCGCACACCTGGAAGACGCTCGCCAGGGTCCAGGGGCTCCTGATCGCGCCCGCCGCGGCCCTCGCGACCATCACCGGCATCGTGATGACGATGCAGCTCGTGGGCGTGCACGCCGACGAGACCACGCCGCTGGAGCTGATGCAGGGCTTCGGTCTCCTGGCCGGCGTGGTCGCGGTCGCGGTGGTGACGCCGCTGGCCAACCGGGTGGCGTACCTCGCGCAGCTGAGCCTCGAGAAGGGTCAGAAGGATCCGCGCGCCGAGCGGGCGCGCGGGCGGCTCGCATGGGCGGGCTCGCTCACGGGAGTCCTCATCCTGGTCGCGCTGTACTTCGGCGCCCAGACGCCGAGGATTCTGCCCTGACGCTCCGGTACCAGCTGCACGAGCGCTTCACCGGACAGTCGGGACACTTCGGGGCCCGGGCGGTGCAGACCAGCGCGCCGAGCTCCATCAACGCCTGGTTGAAGCTCCAGGCCGTCTTCCCCCGCCGGGGTTGCAGTTGCCCGGCGAGGATTCTGACCTGCTTCGCGGTCGCGCAGCCGAACACGCGGCGCAGCACGCGGGATGCGTTCGTGTCCACCGCCGGTGCGGGCTTCTCGAAGGCGAAGCTCGCCACCGCGCCGGCCGTGTAGGGGCCGATGCCGGGCAGCTTCTCGAGCTCCTCCGGATCCGACGGCACGCTGCCCGCGTGGTGGCGCACCACCTGCCGAGCGAGGCGGTGGAGGTTGGCGGCGCGACGGTAGTAGCCCAGCCCGTCCCACGCCTCCCGCACCGCGCGCGGAGTCGCGCGGGCGAGGGCCGCGAGGTCCGGATAGCGGCGCAGGAAGCTCGGATAGAAGTCGAGGACCCGTGAGACCTGGGTCTGTTGGAGCATGAACTCGGAAACCAGGATGCGGTACGGGTCGCGGGTGCGCCGCCACGGAAGGTCGCGGCCGGCGGTGCGGAACCAGGCGAGGAGCTTGCGCCGGAAGCGGGCCGCGTTCTTCGGGGTGGACTGGGAGGGCATGGGAGGCGACAATATAGGCTGGCAAGTGGGGCTAAGGACTAGGGGATAGGGGTTAACATGCACCCCCGAGGGCCCTAACCCCTAACCCCTAGCCCCAAGCCCCTATGGATCAACTCACCACCACGTCCGAACTGCCGATCCCCATCAACGCCGCGCGCGCCGTGGCGCGTCCGGTGCTGTCGGCCCTGGAGAACGTGGGGCGGTTCGGCATGATGCTGCTGGAGCTGATCCGCGCGCTGCCCGAGTGGCGGGCATGGCTGCCGCGGACGGTGGAGCAGTGCCAGCAGGTGGGGTACGGGAGCCTGCTGATCGTCGTGCTCACGTCCGCGTTCGCGGGCGGCGTGACGTCGCTGCAGGCGGGCTACCAGTTCACCGGCAGCATTCCGCTGTACCTGCTCGGCGCGGTCATCGCCGAGAGCATCATCCTCGAGCTGGGGCCGGTGATGACCGGCCTACTCCTGGCCGGGCGCATCGGCGCGCGCTACGCCGCCGAGCTGGGCACGATGCGCGTCACCGAGCAGATCGACGCCCTGGAGTCGCTCGGCCGGAATCCGGCATCGCACTTGCTGCTCCCGCGGGTCCTGGCCGGATTGATCATGCTGCCCGCGCTGGTCGTCGTCGCGGACGCGACCGGGATGGTCGCCGGCTTCCTGGCGGCCAAGCAGTCCATCCACATCACCTACGCGGACTTCGCGTACGGCACGCAGCGCTTCTTCCGCACCTTCGACCTGTGGTATTCGGTGATCAAGGCCGAGGCCTTCGGCGCGGTGGTCACGATCATTCCCTGCTACGTCGGCTTCGAGGCGCAGGAGGGCGCGGAAGGCGTGGGCCGCGCCACCACGACCGCGGTCGTGACCGCGTGCGTGCTGATCCTGCTCCTCGACCTGCTGCTGGCCAAGCTGCTGTTGTGATCCCGTGATCGAGCTCAGGAACGTCCACAAGAAGTTCGGCCGGCACGTGGTGCTGGACGGCGTGGATTTCCAGGTGGCCGACGGCGAGACGGTGGCCTTGCTCGGGCCGTCGGGGAGCGGCAAGAGCGTGCTCCTCAAGCACATCATCGGCCTGATGCGGCCCGACCAGGGCGAGGTCCTGGTGGAGGGGCAGTCGGTGACGCAGCTCGACCGCAAGGCGCTCGCGGCACTCAGGAGCCGGATCGGCTACGCGTTCCAGACCGGCGCGCTGTTCGACTCGATGACGGTCTACGAGAACATCCGGCTCGGCATCACCGACGACGCGTGTTACCGCGACCGTGAGTTCTGCCGCGGCCGCGTGGTCGAGTGCCTGCGGCTGGTGAATCTCACGGAGGACGTGGGCAAGCTGATGCCCGCGGAGCTGTCGGGCGGGATGCGCAAGCGGGTCGGGATCGCGAGGGCGATCGCCGGGAGCCCGAAGTATCTTCTGTACGACGAGCCGACGTCGGGCCTCGATCCGGTCAACGCCGACGCGATGGACGCGCTCATCGAGCGGCTGCAGCAGGAGCTGCACGCGACCAGCGTGGTGGTGAGTCACGACGTGCGCGGGTCGTTCAAGGTGGCGGACCGCATCGCACTGCTGCACAACGGCCGGATTCGCGCGGTGGGAACGGCGGAGGAGTTCATGGCGGCGAAGGACAACGTGGTGCGCGAGTTCCTGGAGCGGGACGTGCAATTCGCGACGGAGGGCTGATGGAGCTGCGCTATCGTCGGGAGGCGACCGTCGGCCTGTTCCTGATCATCGCGACCGTGATCTTCGTGTTCGGGATGATCTGGCTGCACGGCAGGTCGCTCCGGAGCGGCGAGCTGGTGGAGACCACCTTCTCCGACGTGGCGGGGCTCAAGGTCGGTGACCCGATCCGCACCTCGGGCGTCGCCGTCGGTCAGATCAAGGACATCCGCCTCCTGAAGCCCGGTCAGGTGCTGGTCTACATGGACCTCAAGGGCGGGCAGCGGCCGCGCAGCGACGCGCGCGCGGTGGTGCGCTCCCTCGACCTGTTCGGTGCGCAGTACCTGGACTACGACCCCGGCACGTCTTCCGAGCCGCTGGCGGCGACGGCCATCATTCCCGGCCAGCGGGAGCAGAGCGTGGCGGAGCTGATGCAGGGCCTCACGGGGCCAGGCAAGGTGGCCCTGACCAACGCCGGTCAGTTCCTGTCGCCGCAGAACGCCGTGGAGCTGCACGGGCTGCTGGTGGATACGCGCCGGGCGGTGGCCCAGCTGGGGAACGCGACGGAGGCGCCTTCGCGGGAGGCCGCGGCGGCGCTGCTCTCGCTCAGGGAGCTGCTGCAGCGGCTCGACGTGCTGGTGGGCGGCGACGCCGCGCAGCAGACGTTCGACAACATGCGCGACGCCACCCGGAACCTGGCGCAGGTCACGGCCACGCTGCAGCGCACCACCGTCTCGCTGGATTCGATCCTGCTCAAGATCAACGCCGGCCGCGGCTCCATCGGGCGGATGGTCAACGACACCACGCTGGTGAGCGATCTGCACTCCGCGAGCGTCGCGTTGACCGCCCTGCTCACCGACCTCAGGGTCAACCCGAAGCGCTACGTCCAGGTCCACGTTTTCTAGGCCTTGAAGCTCCTCTTCCTCGGGACCTCCGCGGCGCGGCCGACGGCCGAGCGGAACGTCTCCGCCCTGGTGCTGACGCGGGGGGGCGAGACGCTGCTGTTCGAGTGCGGCGAGGGGACGCAGCGCCAGATGATGCGCTACGGGGTCACCTTCGCTCTGGGCGAGGTCTTCTTCACGCATTTTCACGCGGACCACTTCCTCGGCATCATCGGGCTGGTACGCACGCTGGGGCTCCAGGGGCGCACCGACCCGTTTCGGCTCACGGGACCCAAGGGTGCGCGGCGGCTGCTGGACCAGGCGCTGGCGCTGGGCGTCGAGCGGCAGCCGTTCGCGGTGGAGATCGTGGAAGTGGAGCCGGAGCAGGTGCTGGCGCGCGAGGGCTACGACCTGAAGGTGTTCCGGGTCGAGCACGGTGCCGGCGCGGTCGGCTACGCGTTGATCGAGCACCAGCGGCTCGGCCGGTTCAATCCGGACCGGGCGCGCGAGCTGGGCGTGCCCGAGGGGCCGTTGTGGGGCAAGCTGCAGCGGGGGCAGGCGGTCCGGCTCGAGGATGGGCGCGAGGTGACGCCGGAGACGATCGTCGGCGCCCCGCGAGCCGGGCGGAAGCTGGTCTATTCGGGCGACACGCGGCCGTGCGCGGCGACGGTCGAGGTGGCGCAGGGTGCCGACCTCCTGGTGCACGAGGCGACCTTCGGCGAGGAGGAGAAGGACCGCGCCAAGGAGACGGCGCACGCCACCGCCCGCGAGGCGGCGGAGGTGGCGAAGCTGGCCGGCGTCAGCCGGCTGGTCCTGACCCACCTCTCGGCGCGCTACTCGCGCGATCCGGCGACGCTGCTGGACGAGGCGCGCGCGGTGTTCCCCGAGACGGTCGTGGCGAAGGACGGGCTCGAGGTCGAGGTCCCGTTTGCGGACTGATCCCGGGCCGCGGGTCGGCCGGCGTCCGGCGTTCGGGTTGAGGTAATGCGGGGGCCCGGCTAGGTTTCGGCCCGCACGGGGCTGTAGCTCAGCTGGGAGAGCGCCTGGATCGCACCCAGGAGGTCAGGGGTTCGAGCCCCCTCAGCTCCACTGTTTGGTTGTCGGTTGTCTGTCTCGGAACTCGGCGTCTGCGCAACCCGCAACCAGCTTCTGCCCCTTGGTGTAATTGGCAACACGCCTGACTCTGGATCAGGAGAGTCCTGGTTCGATCCCAGGAGGGGCAACTCCAAGCGCGACCGGTCAAGTAGGCCGGTCGCGCTTTTCGTGCGCTGTTCAAGGATGGCGTTGCATTGTGCGAACCGGCGTCACGCCCGGAACCGTATCCTGCAGGAACACGGAAGCGTCCATCTCCCGCCGGACGATGGTCGCGGGATCCGCTGGCCCGCCGAGACCGTCACTCGACGCGGCTCGGCGCCGCAGCTCGGCGATGTAGGCGGTATCCAGTACGGACGCCGCGGGCGCAGGCTCCATGAGCAACAGGTCCCGCGGGCCCAGATAGACGTACGCGTCCACCCCGGGGTAGCCGTGCAGCGTGCCGACCGCGTCTTCGGGGTCGAAGTAGCCGGCCGGCAGGTCGTTCAGCCAGGTGCCTCGCAGACTGATCATCGATGGAACGGGCCAGCGCGACATGCGCTGTTCGAGCGTGTCGTTGTAGCGGGCGAACGGCGTGCCTTCGCCGAACCCGTGGTGCTCCGCGACGACCAGCGTGACACCCGGGAACCGTGACCTCGTAGATACCGACCGCGCCGACCCCGTGCCGGATGTGGTTGATCCCGAAGAGCATCAGCGCCTTGCGGTGCCGCGCCAGCACCTCGTTCTCGATGACCGACGCGATGCTCTCGTCCCTCCCCATCAGGCCGTGCAGGTCCTCCGGCCGATGCACGCGGCTCCAGTCAATCGGCGGATCGCAGGCCAGCACGCGCAGGCGACTCCCGGCCGGCAGCAGCTGGTTGATCCGGCGCACCAGCGGAAACAGCGCGTCGTAGAACAGCGAGAAGGGGCATTCCATCGGCTGCGAGGTGTTGCGCCAAACCTGGCGTACGTCGGCCAGCGAGACGGCGCCGCCCGCGATGTAGCGGTCGAGGAGCGGCTGGTAGAGCGCGTTGCCGCACTCGACGGCGATGTCCTGCACCTTGCCCGGCAGCCGCGGGTCGCGCAGCAGGTCGAGGACCAGGTGGTCCATGTCGAGCGTCCCGTGCGCGATGCTGCCGAGCGCCACCACCTCGTGATCGTCGAGCGCTCCGAGAATCGCCTCCACGGCGGGCTGGGGAGCGGGATCGGGCCCGGTCAGGACCGGCGGGGTCGCGACGCCCGCGGCGGGCGAGCCCGGAGCCGCCCCGACATGGAGCGGCTGCCCACCCTCGGGCGCCGCACCTGTGGAAGTGTCCTTCTCGAGCGCGAACTCGATCTGCATGCCCCTCGGGTTGGACACGGTGCCACGCATCCGTCCGCCGCTGACCGTGGCGTCGAAGCGGAACTCCCGGGGCGCTTCGGTTGGATCGCCGCCCCCGAGGACCCGAAACGTGAGGTGGTCGCCGTTGATGGCGCCGTCCACGATCGGTTTGGCCGTGTCCGGCGGCGGGCCGGTGAAGGCCCCGGTGAGCTTACCGCCCTCCGCCCGCAGGGTCAGCATCAACGGGACGGACTGACCGCCGGGGCCGTTGGCCTGGCCGCGCCAGGTTCCCGAGATGTCCGTCGTCTGGCCCCACGCCAGGGACGGGACGAGGAGCAGGAGCTGGATCACCTGGGCTGATCGCATAGGTGGCTCGGACTGGGATGGTTTGGCGGAAGTGGCGAGTCTGCGCGAATGCGAGCAACACCGCGGCGCTGCCGGCGACAACGAACGCTGCCGGGCGCCACTTTCCGGGCAGGCGAATCGGCCGCAGGAGGGCCCGCCGGCACAGCGCCGTCGCGCCGCCAGCGGCCCAGCGCAGCGCGTTCCAGTCGCCCTCGACAGCGTCCAGCTCGGCGGACATCCCCGCGGCCCAATCGCGGCCGTCGGCGGGAAGCAACCGTGCGACGGCGCCCAGCAGGCGCGCGGCGATCCGACGGGTAAGCGACATCAGCTCAGCTGCTCGCGGAGCGGGGCGGCCCGGCCGGCCGCCGCGTGTTCGCGCAGGTAAGCCCGCGCCGTCCGCAGGCCCTCGGCGGTGAGACGGTATACATGCCGGGGCGGGCGCCCCGCCTCGGCCTGCTGCCAGGAGGCCTCGAGCACACCGGCATCGGCCAGCCGCATCAGAATCGGGTAGAGCGTTCCCGACCTGAGGCCGGTGCCGCGACCGAGGTCGTAGCCGTAGCGCCAGGCCCGAGGGGTCGCGAGGAAGGTCTCGAGGACCAACGCGGTCTCGGCGGATCGTCGCAGTCCGAGCATGCGATAACTCTACCTATGTAGAGTTACTGTCGCAATGGCGTGGCCGGAGGCACCGGGGCGCGTGCCTTGCCTTCGACCCGCCATGGCCATAGACTGTCTATCCCCTAGCCTATCCATGGCCGGCCCATGAACCGTCCAGCGAAGCGCGAGCTGCTTCCCGGGCTGCTCGACATGCTCATCCTCAAGACCCTGACCGTGCAGCCCATGCACGGCTACGGCATCGCGCAGCACCTCCACCGCATGTCGCGCGAGGTGCTCCAGGTGGAGGAGGGGTCGCTCTATCCCGCGCTCCAGCGGATGCGGCAGAAGGGCTGGATCAAGGCCGAGTGGCGGCAGACGCCCAACAACCAGCGGGCCCGGTACTACACCGTCACCCCGGCGGGCAGACGCCGGCTGGACGCGGAGGAGGCCGGCTTCGCCGAGCTGATGGGCGCGATCGGCATGGTGATGCGGCCCGCATGATCTCCCTGCGCGAGTGGGTGGCGAGAGCACGTGACTGGCGCCGGCGCGACGCCCTCGACCGGGAGCTCGCGGACGAGCTCCGCTTCCATCGGGAGCGCCTCGAGCGGGACGCGGTGGCGGGCGGAGCGAGCACGGAGGAGGCGACGTACGCGGCGCGACGTCGGCTCGGCAACGTGACCTCAGTGCGGGAGGGGGCGCGGGAGCGGTGGTCCTTCCCATGGCTCGATCAGGCAGAACAGGACGTCCGCTACGCGCTGCGGGCTGTGCGCCGGAACCCGCGCTTCGCGCTCGTCGCCGTGCTGACCCTGGCCCTCGGCATCGGCGCCAACACCGCCATCTTCAGCGTCGTGGACGCGGTGCTGCTCCGCCCGCTGCCGTACCGCGAAGCCGACCGGTTGGTGACGATCGGCTCGAGCGTCCCGGTGGGCGGGCAGATGAATGCGGCCGTGGCCCTCTCGTATCCGGATTACCGGGACATCGGGAGGCTCACCGATGCCGTCGCGGGTATCGCCGCGTATTCCAGCGACCGTTACAACTTCACGAACACCGAAGCACCGCGTGAGGTGCAGGTCACCCGGACCACCGCGGATCTCTTCCCGGTGCTCGGCGTGTCGCCGGCCATCGGGCGTGCGTTCGACGCGGGCGACGCGCACGCCCCGGTCGCGATCATTTCCCACGCGCTCTGGCTCTCGGGCTTCAACGGGGACAGGAGTGCGCTCGGGCGCTTGATCTCGCTCGACGACACGAGCTTCACCATCATCGGCGTGGCGCCGGCCGGCTTCGCGTTCCCCGACGCCAGAACCGACGCCTGGATTCCGATCGGCTTCGCCCTCGCTGACCCCGCAATGAGGGAGATGCGGACGTATCGCGTGTTCTCGACGGTCGCGCGCCTCGCGCCGGACGCCTCGTTGGACAAGCTCCGCGGCGATCTCGATCTCCTCGGCAAGCGCATCACGGCTTCGGGGCAGGCGACCTCGAAGGCCGGGAGCGGGGAGACCTTCGTGGCGAGCCTGCTGCGCGATTCCGTCGTGGGCGACGTGCGGCAGGCGCTCCTGATCCTCTTCGGCGCGGTGGCCCTGGTGCTCCTGATCGCCTGCGTCAACGCGGCGAACCTCCTGGTCGCGCGCGCGAATCGGCGCGAGCGAGAGTTCGCCGTGCGGCGCGCCATCGGCGCCGGTCGCTGGACGATCGTCCGCCAGCTCCTGGTCGAGAGCGTGCTCCTCGCGCTGGGCGCTGCCGTAGTCGGACTCGTGCTCGCGGGCCTGGGGCTCCATCTCCTCGCTGCCCAGCTGCCGCACGGCTTCGTGGTCGGCATGGACGGGACGGTCCTCGGCTTCACGATCCTGCTCGCGGTGGCCACGGGGCTCGGCTTCGGCGTCGTCCCGGCGCTGCGCGCGTCTGCGCCCGCGCTGGAGCAGTCGCTGCGCGAGGGCGCGGGCGGTACGGTCGGACGGCAGCGGAGCCGCGCGCGCGACGTGCTCGTCGTGAGCGAGGTAGCGCTGGCGTTGGTGCTGCTCGTGGGCTCGGCGCTCCTCGTCCGGAGCTTCGTCAGCCTGAACGCGATCAATCCCGGCTTCGACCCGGCCGGGCTCCTCGCGGCGCGGATTCGTCTCACGCCGACGAGGTACTCCGCGACCACCCAGAAGCGCGCCTTCTTCGACGGCCTGGTCCAGCGCCTCCGAACGCAGCCGGGCGTCAGCGCGGTCACCATCGCCGACGGGCTGCCGCTGGTCGAGGTCAATACGGTGGGCATGGATCCCCGGCGGATCAGGCCCGACGATCCCGACCAGTTCCTGGAGATCGCCGCCATGAGCGTCGGGGCCGGGTACTTCTCGACCATGCACATCCCCGTCCTCCAGGGGCGCGCGATCACCGCCGACGACCAGGAGGGCTCGGGCCAGGTGTGCGTGGTGAACCAGGCCCTCGCGCGTGAGCTGTGGCCGAACCAGAACCCGGTCGGCCAGGGCGGGATGGGACGAACGGGCGACGCCACCGTTGTCGGCGTCGTGGGCGACGTGCGCGGCGCAGCCCTCGAGCGCGAGGGAGGCCCCGCCATCTACGTCCCCCTCACGCAATCGCGGGACAGGAGCTACGACGAGGTGTGGGTCGTGGTGCGGTCGGCGCATCCGCTGCGCGTCGTGCCGGCGCTCCGGCAGGGGGTACGCGCCGGGGACGCCACGCAGCCGATCGCGGAGATCACGACCTACGGAGAGATCGTTCAGCAGCGCTATGCAAGCCTCAGGCTCATCACGGCGCTCATCACCCTCTTCGCGGGGCTCGCGCTCGTGCTCGCCGTCATCGGTATCGCGGGCGTGACGGCCTACGCCGTCTCGCAGCGCACGCGGGAGCTGGGGATTCGCATCGCGATGGGCGCGCGAGCGAGCGACATCCTCGGCCTGTTGCTGAGCGAGACCGTGGTGCTCGTCGGGATAGGGCTCGCCATCGGACTCGCGACGGCGTTCGGCGTGACGCGCACGCTGCGCTCGTTGCTCTACGGGGTGACGAGCACCGATCTCGCGACGTTCGGCGGCGCGGCGCTCGCGCTCGGGCTGGTGGCGTTGGCGGCCACCTACCTGCCGGCGCGGCGGGCGGGGCGCATCGACCCGGTCAATGCGCTGCGAAGCGAATAGCGTGCGTCGCTCCGGCCGCGCGCCCGTGCCGGGCCGTGGCGCGCTCGGACCGTCAATGCTCCGGCAGCGCGGGCGCCGGCGTACCGTCGGACCATTGGCGTACCGGCACCATGAACACCGCGACCCGTTCGGGCGCGCCGAGGAACTGGGGATTCAGCAGCACGGGCGAGCCGGGGACGTCGGCACCCCACGACCCGCTGTCCGCCGCCGCCGCGTAGAACATGAGGTGCGGCACCCAGTGCCCGGCGGAGTCGTCGAGGAAGCCGTCCTTGGACATCATGTAGCTCATCGCGCCCCGCTCGAGGGGCGGCGGCGTGCTGTGCGCCAGGGAGGCGCGGACGCCGTCCACAGTCTGCGGCTTCGACGAGCCGGACAGGACCACCTCGGTGCGCCTGATGGTGATGGGCAGGATGGATCGCACGGCCGGCGGGTTGTAGCAGAGCGGCCCCCGCAGCCGCGGGTTCCAGAACTGCCGGGCGTCGAACGGCGACATCCACGACCGCTCCACCACGCACACGAAGCCGTTCGTCCCCTCCACGGCCCGCTCATAGCCGTGCAGGCCGAGCACCAGGATGGTCGCATGGCGCGAGATGGAGTCCGGTGCCGCGCTGCGGGCGAGCGCGACCTCGGCGGCACGATCCGGGATCAGATACGCCGCGATCGGGGCCATCGAGGGGTAGGGCACCTGCCCGGACTGGGCCCATGACCGGCCGGCCACGGCGGCGATGAGCGCGGCGGCGATGACGAGCGAGTGTACCGAACGTGCGACGGTCATGGTTCCCTCCAGATGGGTGCGGCCCCCCGGCGTCTCACGATGGGCATGACGGGCGGCGGTGGCATCTGCCTGGGTCCAGCTGCCTACTACCCCTGAACTCGCGGTTTGACAACGTCTTGCCGGGGTTGGGCCGGGCATGCGTCCGGGACGTGCGCCACCCGCCGCGCCTCGGTGTGGTAGTGTCGGCTCCAGCGGGGTACAAGCGAGCACAACCAAGCCGCATCGCCGCAGCCGCCTGCCACCTGAGAGGGCGCGCCCTGCCGCCACCACGTTTCGGGGTAGGCGATCCCTCGTTAGGAGGAGCATGGATTCGCTGGTTCGGAGTCTCCGCTTCGCCCTGCGCACGCTGCGGCGAGCCCCCGCGTTCACCATCACCTCTGTGCTGATCCTGGCGCTGGCCATCGGCATGGCGAGCGCGATGTTCACGGTATTCGATGCGGTGCTGCTGAGAGACCTGCCGGTCCAGGACCCGGGCCGCCTCGTCGAGCTTTCCGGCGTAGGCCGGGGCGCGGCGGCCAGGGAGTTTCCGCTGTCGCTCGAGCAGTACCGTCGCTTCAGCTCCCAGACTCACTCTTTGCGAAGTGTCGCCGCATTCGCGCACTGGCGCGTGATCCCCGAAGTGCTCAGGGACGGCGACCGCTGGCTCACGCTGCGACAGTCGGCGGTCACCGCCAACTTCTTCCAGGTGCTGGGCGTCAGACCGGCGCTCGGCCGAATGCTCCAACCAGAGGACGCTCGGGAGTGGGGCTCCACCGCCGAGAACAACACCGACCTGGCGCTGGTCATCAGCTACCACGCCTGGCGCCGCCTGTTCGGCGGCGACACCTCCGTCGTCGGCCGGCGTCTGGAGATGCCGGTGATGAAGTGGCATCTCACCATCGTCGGCGTGGCGCCTCCCGGTCTGGACTATCCCCGCGGGACGGACTCCTGGATGGCGGCCAACTACCAGAGCCTCGACGTGATCGCTCGGCTGGCCAACGGGGCGACGCCCGCAGCGGCGCGCAACGACTACCTGACCTTCGTGGACCATGATCCGGAGAATGTCAGGTACTTCGGAACGCGCACCATCGGGGCGCAGGTCCACAGTTTCAGCGAGATGGTGGTGGGCGACGTACGACCCGCGCTCTTGGTGCTCTCCGGGGCCGTGGGTCTACTGCTCCTCCTCGCGTGCGTCAACATCGGCAACCTGCAGCTCCTGCGCGCGGCGGGACGCGTCCGCGAGCTGGCCATCCGGCGAGCCCTCGGCGCGAGTGCCGCCGACCTCGCCCGGCAGCTCCTCACGGAGAACGTCGTCCTCGCGCTCGCGGGCGGGGCTCTCGGTCTCGTGCTTGCGGCCCTGTTGCTCCGGACGCTGCTTCGTCTGGCGCCCGGCGGCCTGCCGCGAGCGGACATGATCGGCCTGGCCGGTGCGCCCCTCGCCGTCAGCGGCCTGGTGACCCTCGTGGCGGTGCTGCTGTTCGGCCTAGCGCCCTCGGTCGGCGCGCTGCGGTTCGACCTTGCGTCGCCGCTGCGCTCCGATGCGCGCTCCGGGACGGAGGGACGGAGGCTCCGGTCGATCCGGCAGGCGCTCGTCGCGTGGCAGATCGCGCTGGCCCTCGTGGTGCTGTCGGGGGCAGCCCTGCTCGGGCGGAGCTTCGCGCGGCTGGCCGGATTGAACCTCGGCTACTCGACGGATCGCGTGTCCGTGCTCCACCTCGCGATGCCGTGGCGACCGTGGGTGACGCGATGCGGCGGCGACCGGCCCGGATTGACCGCCGCCGACAGCACGCGGGTCGGACAGTGCACCGACCTGGCGGCGTTCGACTTCCACGACCGGATCATGGTGCGCCTGCGGCAGCTTCCCGCCGTGGTGAGCATCTCGCCGGTGGCGGTCCCGCCGTTTCTCGGGTCCAGCGTGTGGATGGCCCAGATCGCGCCGGAAGGAGAGTCGGAGACGGAGGTGCAGCGCAATCCGTTCTTCGGGCTGGAGCCGGTCGGTCCCGAATTCTTCCGCACGCTTGGCATTCCCGTGCTCAGGGGCCGAGGCTTCACCGATGCGGACCGAGAGGGTGCGCCGAGAGTCGCGGTGGTGACCGAAGGCGTCGCGAGGCGGCTGTGGCCGAACCAGGACGTCATCGGTAAACGGTTCCACGACGGCCCCAACGCGTCCGATTCGCTCGTGACCATTGTCGGCGTCGTTCCTGATTTTCATTACCGCGAGCTTCGGGAAGCGACGCCGACGGTCCTGCGCCCCTTCCGCCAGCTTCTCGCCCAGGGTGCGTTCGTGGTCAGAACCCGCGGCTCGCTCGCCGCCGTTCTCCCCGCACTTCGCCGGGCGGTGACGGAGGCGGATCCGGGCGCGCTTCTTCTGTCGGCCGAGTCCATGGACGAGCTGATCGCGCCGCAGCTTTCGCGGCCGCGTCTTGACGCGCTGCTGCTCGCGGCGTTCGCGCTCGCGGCGCTCGTTCTCGCCGCCTCCGGACTGTACGGCATCATGGCCTCGGCGGTGGCCCAGCAAACCCGGGAATTCGGTGTGCGCCTGGCGCTCGGGGCGGCGCCCGAACGCCTGCGGAGGATGGTCTTGGGTCAGGCCCTCAAGGTCGCAGGAATCGGCGCTGCAGTGGGGCTCGCAACGGCCCTCGCCGGGTCGCGAATCCTCACCTCGCTCCTGTTCGAGGTGAGCCCCACGGACCCCGTCGCGCTGCTCGGCGCCTGCGCTCTCCTCCTCGCCGTGGCGGTGGTCGCCGCCCTCGTGCCCGCGCAGCGCGCAGCGCGAATCGACCCCGCCCAGATGTTGCGAGGGGACTAGGGCACCGCCGCGAGCCCCG
The DNA here is from genome assembly GCA_963729955.1 of uncultured Gemmatimonadales bacterium. Classification (GTDB taxonomy): domain Bacteria; phylum Gemmatimonadota; class Gemmatimonadetes; order Gemmatimonadales; family JACORV01; genus Fen-1245. The sequence continues at coordinate 288,374 of CAVSQA010000023.1, read as the reverse complement.
CGGACCTCTGAGGGTTCCGCAGGCGTCGACCGGCTTGACGCCTTCTTGACGGCAGCCCTCTAAGCTCCCCCCGGACGTCTGGCGGGAGCCCGCGATGACACGTTGGCGCATCTGGTTCGGAACCGCTGCGGCTGCCGCGGGCGTCGTGGGCCAGTTGAACGCTCAGGCTCATGCCGGTGGGGCCCCGCTGTGTTGGCAAGCGCGGCCCGCCGCCGGCTGCAGGGCCTTCGTGCTGACGAACTTCGGCGTCTACGCCGATATCACGGGGCGGCACGCGGGTCGGCTCCGGGCGCTGGGAGATTGGGGACTGATGGTCAATGTGACGGCGCGCGACGCGATAGGGGCCTCGTTCTTCCTATCCCTGAGATCCCCCTCCCCGGACGATGGCGGCGCGTGGCAGAGTGGACCCGCCCTGCGCTACCGGCATTGGACCGGTCCTCGCAGCGCCCTGGATCTCGCTGTTGGACACCGCGGCCCAACCGCAGACCGATCAAGGCGCCGTGTTCGGGCTGATCAAGTACAGTCCGACTCCACTGATCGCCGTGGCGCTCCGTCCAGAGGCGGTCTCAAAGACTTGCCCGGTGGGGCTCTGCTGCGTCTGCAACCAGTCAGGGTGGGTCTCGGCTGTACACGTGCTGGCCGGTCTCGAGCTTGCGGAGACGCCCGGATTCGTCGTGCCGGCTATCGGCGCCGCCCTTGGCGGCCTCATCTACGCACTGATCCCCAAGAGGATCATCTGACGACTCGGCCCTCAGGGCCGGGTCAGCACCTCCTCGAACAGCGCGAGCGCCCGCGGGTCGTTGGTCTGGCCGAGCCAGAAGAACGCCTTGCGGCGCACCTCCGGGTCCCGGTTGGTCCGGGCGACCTGAATCAGCGCCGGCACTCCCACCTCCCTCGGCTGCTGCGACAGCGCGAACACCGCATGCTCGCGCACGTCGCGGTCCAGCGAGTCGTCGCCCACCATGGCGGCGAGGTCCTTGACCGCGGCTTCGCCCGCCGCCTGGCCGAGCCAGAAGACCGCCTGCTCTCTCACCTTTCGGGTCGCCGCCTGGTCGCGGGCCAGCCGCACCAGGTCCGGCCACACCGTCACCGAGTCGGCCAGCGTCGCGGGGAAGACGGCGTCGTGCGCCGCCGGCGCGTCGCCGCGTCGCGCCTCATCGAGGAGCCAGTGCGCCGCCTCCGCGGCGGGCACGGTACCCAGGTCCGTCGCGACCGAGCCGGCCCGCCAGTGGCCGCCGACGTAGGCCCGGAGGCGCGTGACGCGGCCACCCGAGACTTCGAGCGCGAGCCGCACGGGGCCGGCTTCGCAGGGGCACGCGCCGTCATCCTCCCAGTCGGAGCCAGAGTTGACGCGCCGGCGGCCGCAGCCGCCGCCGGCGCAGTCGAAGGAGATCGTGCCCGCGCCGTTGCCGCACACGCCCGCGCGCGCCGCGTAGGTCAGGTGCACCGTGCCGTCGGGCGCGCGCGCGATGCGCTGCGCCAGGGACTGCGCCGCGGCGGGGGCGGCGGCGCCGAGCGCGGCCACGAGCACCGCGAGAGCGCGGGTCACTGGTTGATGACCTCCAAGCAGGACCTGCGCCGCACGCGGATCGTGGGACTGCCCCAGCCAGAAGAGAGCCTTCTTGCGGAGGTCGGGGTTCGTCTCGTGGCGCGCGATGTCGATGATCTTGTCGAGCGCCTGCGGCTCGTGCCGCTGCGAGTACACGAAGATCAGCTGGTCCTTCAGCTCGGGGTCGCTGGTGCGGTCGTAGAGCCCGACCAGCTCACCGATGTCGGCCCCCGTCTGCCCGGCCCAGAACAGCGCCTTCTTCCGCAGCTCCATGTCCTCGCGGGTGTTCACGGCGAGATCCATGAGCCAGCGCGTGTTCTCGCTCGAGTGCATCTGGGAGAGCGAGAACAGGATCTTCTCCTTGAGGTCCACCGGGGTGACGCGCGCATAGAGATCGCGCAGGAAGGCGGCGTTGTCGTCCTCGTGCTGCTGCCCGAGCCAGAACACCGCCTTCTCCCGGGTCTCCTCGGGCGCGTCCTCCCGCGCGGCGTAGTCGCGCAGGATCTGGCCGGTGCGTGCGCCGTGGATCTGCGACAGGGCGAACACGGCCTTGTCCCGGAGGTCCTCGTCGCCGGAGCTGCGCAGGATCGAATCCAGCGCGGCGACGGCCCGTTCACTGCCCACCTGCGAAAGCCAGAACACCGCCTGCTCGCGCACGTCGCCGTCGGGGTCGCTCCGCGCCACCGACAGCAGGAGGTCCTCCGTCTCGGTCGTACGCTTCTGCGACAGGACGAACACCGCCTTGCGCCGCAACTCGACCGAGCAGGTATCGCGCCTCGCGAGCACCTGCTTGAGGACCGGCACGGCGTTGACGGCGTCCATCTGCATCAGCGCGTTGAGCGCCGCGATGCGCGGGTCGTCGTCGTCGTTGGTGCACGCCGATCCGGCGACGTGCGTCGAGTCGCGTCCGCCGCCCGGACTGGCGTGCGCCTGCACCCACTCGCCGGCATGCGGGTCCCCCCGCTGCGCCAACTCGCCGTACACTCGCGCCAGCAGCGCGTCGCCGTCACCGCGCGTCGCCGCTCGAGGGTAGTGAGACGCCTGGGACTCGAGCAGCGTGGTCGCGAGCCTGAGGTTCGCCTCCTCGCCGGTCCGGTACAGCGCGAACGCCGCCCAGTAGTACGCGTCGGGCGCATAGGTCGAGCGCGGATAGCGCCGGATCAGGTCGTTGAACAGCCGAGCGGCCTCGGCGTAGCGCGAGCGGTTCAGCAGCTGGCGCGCGGCGCGATAGAGCGAGTCACCGGGATCATCGGCGGCCCAGGGTGCGGGCGCTCGGGTGGCGAAGCCGCGCCCCTCCGGCACCGTCAGGGCGGCCCCGGCGGTGGCGCCCGGCAACGGCCGGCGGCGAGACGGGCCCGGCCTGCAACGTGATGGCGACGGCGGCGAGCAGCGAAAGCCTGGTGAACATCAGAGTACTCCTTGGATGCGCGCGGGCGCGGCGGCCGCGGGCGCAGCGGCCCGCAGCCGGCTCAGCACGCTGCGTTGGTTCAAACCCTGGTTGATCAGGTCGATGTCGTCCTGCCGGCCGGGCTCCGCGGGCAGCTGCGCGATCTGCGCCAGCACCAGCTCGAGATCCTGGAGCAGGGCGTTGAGGTGCGGGTCGTCCGCCGCGGGCGAGTCGAGCATCAGCCGCGTGGTCGCGAGGAGGTCCCGCGCCGACGCCATGAACTGCGGATCGAGCCGGCCCCTCCGGCTCTCGGAGCGGAAGTCGGTGAGCAGCGCCTCGGAGCGCGCCAGGTATTGCGCCGCGACGACGCGGTACGCCGCGCTGGGCGCGGAAGGCGCCGGCGCGACGCCGGGCGCCGCGGCCTCAGGCCGGCCGGAGAGCCAGACGAGCCGTCCGATCCCGATGCCCAGCACCAGCGTGGCCGCGAGCGCCAGAGCCCAGCGCAGGGGGTGCGCCGTGCCCCGGGCGGCCCGGCGGCGCGCCGCGCTCGGCCGCGATCGCGACCCACATCTCCTCACGGGGGGTCGGGAGCGGGGCGTGGTAGTCGCGTGCCGCCTCGAGCAGCCGGTCCGGCAGTCGCTCGTCGTCCTGCTCGTCCATCATCGGATCCACTCTCCCGCGAATTCCGCCAGCTCGGCCCGCAGCCTGGCACGGGCACGCGACAACTGCCCCTTCGAGGTGCCCGCCTCGACGCCCAAGGCGGCGCCGATCTCCTCGTGCGTGTAGCCCTCCACGTCGTGCATCACGAACACCGTGCGATATCCTTCCGGCAGTGCGTCGATGGCCTGCGCGAGCCGCAGCTTCAAGTCCGGCTCGGCCTCGCGGCCCGTGCCCGGCACGTCACGCCCCTCGTCCAGGTCCGTCTCGCGCCGGCGAAGCCGCTTCACCTTCCTGAGGCCGTTCAGCGCGACCGTCACGGCGATGGGATGCAGCCAGGTCGAGAACCGGGCCTCGCCGCGGAACTCGTGCAGCCGCTCGAAGGCGCGGACGAACGTGTCCTGCGTGAAATCCCTGGCCAGATCGGCGTCTCCCGCGAGCCGGTAGACGAGCCGGTACACGCGATCGACGTGAGCGTCGTACAGCATCCGCTCCGCCCCCGGCTCTCCCGCGCGGGCTCGGGCGATCAACTCGGCTTCGTCCACGCTGCTCCGGGCGGCTTCGGTCACTCGTGCGACACGGGGGATCGGGAAAGGGTTGCATGTGGAGGCCTGCCGCCGCGTCCCGGGCGGCCAACTCCAAGCGCAACAGCACGATAAACGGTGTCGTCCTCCCCGCAAGCGGCGGAGCGCCGCGTCCCCTGAAGTGGCGGCCTCGAGGTCGTGCCGGTGTGTGGCGTCACTCCCACACCCTGACCTCAGTCACCTTTTCCCGCTCGCCGGTGTCCCTGTCAGGCTTCGGCCGGCACGCTCTGACGTCACTGGGCCGGCCGCCAGAGCGCCAATCCAAGAGCGATCAGGGAAGGGAAGGCAGCGATGACGGGCGCGCTGAGCAGGACATTGCTGCCGTCGAAGGGCGGTGTGAACGCCGACGTCATCGGGGCGCGGCGCGAACGCACGGCGGTCGACCGCCTGGTCCGCCCGCGCACTGCGACCGACGTGTTGTACCGCGACACCGACGCGCTGCGCATGCCAGGGCAATTCGACGCCGCGCTTCTGGCCATCGTCCGCGGCTTCGGGCTCTCCCTCGAATCGTCCGACCGCTACACCTACGGGCATTGCGAGCGCGTCGCGGGTTATGCCGCGAAGGCGGCCGGCGCGCTGGGCCTGGACGAGCGCGAAATCTCCGCGGTGCGTCTCGGCGCCTACCTCCACGACGTGGGCAAGATTCGCGTGCCGCGCGCGATCCTGAACAAGCCGGGACGCCTGACCGCCGACGAGTTCGAGGTCATCCAGATGCACCCGATCTGGGGACTCGAGCTGCTCGAGGGCGTGGAGTTTCCCTGGGACGTGAGACCCACCGTCCGCTGGCACCACGAGAAGTGCGACGGGTCCGGCTATCCGGACGGCCTCAGTGGCGATGAGATCCCGCTCCACGCTTCGATCATCGGCATCGCCGACGTCTACGATGCGCTCACGACGAACCGCAGCTACCGCCCGGCGCTGAGTGCAGGCGAGACGATGGCGACGATGCGGGCGCGCCGGTGCTGGTGGCGGCCGGAGGTATACAAGGCGTTCTGCCGCGCGATAGACCGGCAGGCGACGGGGCGGGCCGGAGCCGCCGTCGCGCACCCGGAGGGCCGCCCGACCGCCGGAGCCTGACGCGGAGGCGCCCCCGGGCGCTGGATGGCGGTGCGATTGTCCCGTACCTTGGGAGCACCACTCTCCAGCCCGGCGGAGGCCTCGTGTTCATCGGACATTTCGCGCTCGGCTTCGCCGCCAAGCGCATCGCCCCTCGAACGTCACTCGGCACGCTGCTCGCCGCACCCGAGCTCGCGGACATCCTCTTCCCGTTGTTCGTTCTCCTCGGCTGGGAGAAAGTCGCCTTCATCGGCGGCGCCGATCCGTTCCTCTCGATCACGCTCGACCAGTATCCCATCTCGCACAGCCTGTTGGCGCTGATCGGCTGGGGCGCCGTGTTCGGGCTGCTGTACCGATGGAGGACCGGCTACGGGCGCGGCGCAGCTGTGGTCGCGCTGCTCGTGGTGAGCCACTGGGTGCTGGACTTCGTCACGCACCGGCCCGACATGCCGCTGTGGCCCGGGGGGCCCAAGGTCGGACTGGAGCTATGGGCCTCGGTCCCAGGCACGATCATCGTCGAGGGGCTGCTGTTCGTGGCTGGCGTCGCGCTGTACGGGAGGGCGACCCGCGCGCGCGACGCGATCGGGCGCTGGGCCTTCTGGGGGTTGGTGGTGCTGCTGGTGCTGCTCTACGTGGCCTCGATCCTGCCCTCCCCGCCGCCATCGCTCGACGCGTTCGCCGTGGTCGGGTTCCTGCTGACGGTGCTGGTGCTGGGCCTTGGCACGTGGGCTGACCGCCACCGGGAAGCCAGAGTTGGAGGCGCCGCGACACGGTAGCGTCCGGGTGGCGCGCATCGTGCTCGGCGGTTAGCTTCACGCCCGGTCTGGGGGCGCCGCAGGAGCGGCCGGAAGCCACGGCCTCCCGCGGTGCCCCTTCTCTTAACCCTTGATGTAGCAGGGAGTTATGAAGGCTTCAGAAGTTCGGAAGGGCCACGTTCTGCTGGTGGAGGGTCAGCCGTGCCGGGTGCTGGACTTCCAGCACCGCACGCCCGGAAACCTGCGCGCTTTCGTGCAGGTACGGATGCGGAACCTGGTCAGCGGCAACACGTTCGACACGCGCTTCATCGCGACGGAGTACGTGGACGAGGCGCGACTCGACACCAAGGAATTCCAGGTGCTCTACCGCGACGACCAGGGTGTTCATGTGATGGACGCCAAGACGTACGATCAGTACACGCTCACCAACGAAGTCGTGGGGGATGCCGCTCCCTGGCTCGAGCCGGAGATTCACATCCAGGCGGAGCTGCTCGACGGTCAGGTGGTGGGGTTGCAGCTGCCGGCGGCGATGGAGTACACCATCGTCGACACCTCCCCGGTGATGAAGACGGCGACGAAGACGGCCAGTGGCAAACCGGCCAAGCTCAGCAACGGCATCACCATTCAGGTGCCCGAGTTCCTCGACAGCGGCGTGCGGGTGCGGGTGGATCCGCGGACCGGGACTTATCTGGAGCGCGCCAAGTAGCTACGCCTGCGTCACCGGCTTGTCGAGCGCCTTGCGGACCTGTCGCGCCAGGTCACTGATGGTCCACGGCTTCGCCACGAACAGCACGCCGGGCTCCAGCAGCGAGCGCTGTCCGATGTCGCTCGCGCTGTAGCCGCTGGTGAAGAGAAAACGGGCCGTCGGGTCGATCTGCCGGACGGCCTGGTAGAGCGCGGGTCCGCTCACCTTCGGCATCAGCACGTCCGACAGAATCAGGTCGATCCGGCTGGTCTCGGCGCGGAGCCGCGCCAGCCCCTCTGCGCCGTCCGCCGCCTCGATCACCGTGTAGCCGAGGCGCTCGAGCACACGGCGGGTCGTGCTGCGGAGCTCCTCCTTGTCCTCCACCAGCAGGATGGTCTCGCTCCCACCCACCAGCTGGTCCAGCTGCGGAGCCGCGGCGGCCGCGGCCGCCGCGGCTTCGGGCGACCGCGGCACGTACACCTTCACCGCGGTGCCGGCCCCGACTTCGCTGTAGACGTGGACGAAGCCACCGTGCTGCTTGGTGAGGCCGTACACCATCGCCATGCCGAGGCCGGTGCCGGTGCCGGGAGCCTTGGTCGTGAAGAACGGCTCGAAGATCCGCTCGACGGTCGCCTGGTCCATGCCGGTGCCGGTGTCGCTGACGGCGACGTAGAAGTACGACTCTGCGTCGTGCCACGGCACGGCCTCCGGGTAGCTACCGCGCGTGGGCGCGTCCGCTACCTCGATGGTGAGGGTGCCGCCCATCGGCATCGCGTCGCGCGCGTTGGTCACGAGGTTGAGGAGTATCTGTTGAAGGGCGCCGCTGTCGGCCCACACGGGACAGGGCTGCGGCGGCGCGACGATCCGCATCTCCACGCTCTCGGGCAGGATCGGCCGCACCATCTGCGACAGGTTGGCCACGGCTTCGCGCAGGTCCAGCGTCGCGAAGCTGAGGTCGGCTCTCCGGCTGAAGCTGAGCAGCCCCTTGACCATGCTCGCGCCCCCGCGGGCGGCCTCCTGCACCTTGGTCAGGTTCGCCAGGAGGTCGGTCCGGTCCGGCGGGAGGGCTGAGGCCAGCAGCTCGCTGTTGGCGAGGATGACGGCGAGAATGTTGTTGAAATCGTGCGCGATCCCGCCCGCCAGCTGTCCAATGGTTTCCAGCTTCTGCGCCTGCCGGAGCTGCGCCTCCAGCCAGCGGCGCTCGGCCAGCTCAGCGGCGGTCCGGATGCCCTCGATCCGGTGCAGCACCTCCATCAGCTGTTCCGAGGTGGTGTACGGCGAGAAGAGCTGCCGCACGCGGTCCCCCAGCGCCGCGAAGAACCGTCCCATCGCGCCGCGGCCCGGCGCATCGCCGGTCGCACCGGCGCCGTCCTCGAGCCGACCGGTCCCGTCCGCACGGGAGCCGGGCCCGCGCGAAGAAGGGCGGGTGAGCGCGTCGCGGAGCAGGGGATGCACGCTGATAGCCTATCCTGGGCTCGTCCGCGTTGGAAGGGCACCCCGGGTCGCGCCGCGGGCTGAATGCGCGGTGGGCCGGGTCCGGTACTAGGTTTACGCGCATGGCACCGCTGCTGTTCGCCGTGACGATCCTGCTCGCGCAGGCCCCGCAGCAGGCGCGCGCCCCGGTTGCCGCGGGCACGCAGGTTCACGTTCGGTTCCCCGAGTCCATCGAAGGCGGCCGCGAGAAGGTGGGTGAGATCGTCCGGCTGCAGACGATGTCGGCGCTCGAAGCGGACGGATGCGCGGCGGTGCCCGCGTTTGCGCCGATCGCCGCGACCGTGGTCGTGTCGCGGCCCGCGGGGCTGTTCGGCCGCGGCGGCAAGCTCGAGCTGCGGTTCGATTCGCTGTCGCCCGCGGCGGGTACCTGGGTGCCGCTCAGAGCGGTGCTCGATTCGCTGGAGTGGGCGGCGCGCGGGACGTTGAACGAGGAAGGCGAGCTGGGGCAGAAGCCGCGCTCGATCCGAGGCATGGTGGGCACCGCCGGCGCCGCCGGGCTGGCGGGCGCCGCGACGGGCGTCGGCCTCGTGCCGGTGTTCGTCCTCACGGGATTCAACCTGGTGCTGCTGGGCGGGCAGGCCCACATCCTGGCCGGCCAGCGCGGAACGATTCGGCTCACGGTGCCGCTCGACGTGCCCGCGCCGCGACTGTGCGAGCGCGCGACGGATCCGTGGGCGAATGCCGCCACGCCAGCCATCCCGGCGCTGCCGCCGCGCGCGGCCGACCGGCGCGGCAACCCTATAGGCGATCCGATCAACCTGTTCTTCCTCGGCGCGCCCGCCGAGCTGGACAGCGCCTTCAGTCGAGCCGGCTGGATGGCGGCTCAACGATCCACGTTCGGCGCGCTCGCGCGCGAGACTGAGGACATCATGCTGCAGCGGCCCGATTCCGCCGGGCCGATGAGCCACGAGTACTACCGGGGGCGGGTGGAGGATCTGCGCTTCGAGCGCGCGAGCCCCTCGGCCCGGGTGCGCCACCACGTGCGGCTGTGGCGCGCGGACTCGTCCGACACGCTGTGGGCCGCCGCCGCCACCGAGGACATCGGGATCCTGGTGAGCGCGCGACGCCACACGGTCACCCACCGTGTCGCCCCGGACATCGACCGGGAGCGCGACCTGCTGGTGGGCGACCTGCTGGCGGGCGGGTGCGTGAAGCTGGAGGGCTACTCGACTCTTCCGGGCGCGCAGCGCTCCGGCTTCGGCGTCGCGCACCAGCCGTTCGTGACCGACGCGCGCGTGGCGGTGCTGCGCGCCGTCTGGTGCGGCCAACCGGCGAGCCGCGCCCCGTCCTAGATCAGGTTCTTCAGCACGAACCAGAGGTTCGCCGGGCGCTCGGCCAGACGCCGCATGTACCACGCGAACCACGCGCTCCCGTAGCTGATGAGCACCCGCACCGCCTCACCCTCCGCGGCGAGCGCGCGCTGGTCCCGTTCCCGGATGCCGTAGAGCAGGTGGAACTCGCACGACCGCGGCGGCACTTGCAGCTCGGCGGCGCGGGCGCGAATGCGCGCCACGAGAGCCATGTCGTGGGTCCCGAACACCGGTCTCGCCCCGTGCCGGGCGGCGTGCTCGAGCAGCTGGCTCGCGAGCGTCAGGTAGGCGGCGTCGACGTCGCGCTTGTCGGGGTAGGCGACCGTCGGCGGCTCGGCGTAGGCGCCCTTCACGATCCGGATCGCGGGCTCGAGCGGGAGGAGGGCGGCCAGATCGGCCGGCGTGCGGCGCAGATACGCCTGGAGGCACACCCCGACGTTCGGCCGCTCGGCGCGCACCTTCCGGAACAGGTCGAGCGTGGCGTCGGTGTAGCGCGAGTCCTCCATGTCGATCCACAAAACGGAGCCGCTCTCCGCGGCGCGCGCGACCAGGGAGCGCAGCGCGCGCTCGCAGGCGTCGCGGTCCACGTCCAGCCCGAGCTGGGTGAGCTTGACCGACACCTGCGCGGGCAGCCCCGCCTCCTGGATGTCCCGCAGCACGTCGAGGTAGTGGCGCCGGACGTTCTCCGCCTCGGCGAGCGTCGTGACGTTCTCGCCCAGCTGGGTCAGCACGGTGCCGATGCCCTCTCCCGCGAACCGGCGCGCCGCCGCGAGCGCGTCGGCCAGCTCCTCGCCGGGCATGAAGCGGGCGACGGCGCGACCCACGAAACGGCGGTTGCGCAGCGCGGCGGCAAGTCGCTGGCTGCGGGAGGCGTACAGCAGCAGACGGCGGGTCACCGACACGTCAGCCGCCCTCCGGCCGTGTTCCGCCGAGTGCCGCGGCGGGAACGCTGTAACAGGCGCGCCAGAGCCTGAGGTACGCGTCGACCTCGCGCTCCCAGCGCGCGTCGTCCCACCCCAACTCGTCCTGGCAGATGCTCCTGACCTCCGGCAACAGGTCGCGTGCGCCGTCGGGCAGGAGCAGGCCCAGCCTGACGCGTCGCAGCAGCAGATCGTCGAGGTGCACCACGGCCTCGGTGCGCGCCGCCCACCGCAGCTCAGCCCACAGCGTGCGCGTCCCCGGGATGGGGGTCAGCTCCTGCGGCCGCGCGTCCGCCACCAGCCGGGCCGCCTCGGCGCCGCAACGTCCGATCAGGCGGCGGCGCACGTCGTCGTCGAGCGCGTCGGCTCCGGCCGGCAGCGACGGGCCAACGGGATCGAGGGCCCGCGCTATCGAGACCGGCCCCCTGAGTGCGGGCAACCGGCGCCGCGCCGCCTTGAGCGCGTCGAGCGCCATGAGCCGGAACGTCGTCAGCTTGCCGCCGGTAACCGTCAACAGGCCCTCGTCGTCCCACACCGCGTGGTCCCGCGACTCGCGCGAGGGGTCGGCCTTGCCCGTGTTGATCACCGGCCGCACGCCCGAGAAGCTGGCCATCACGTCGCGCGGCGTCACGCCGAGCGAGGGGAACTCCGCCTCGATCGCGGCGAAGAGATAGCGCACCTCGTCGGCCGTGATCGCCGGCTCCTCGTCGAGCGGGCCTTCGTGGTCCACGTCGGTCGTGCCGATCAGGGTGACGCCCTCCCAGGGCATGAAGAAGACGGGCCGCTGATCCTCCGGATGGGAGACGGTCACCGCCTGCGCCAACGGGAACCGCCATGCGGGGAGCGTCAGATGACTGCCGCGCAGCGGACGGATGCGGCGTGGCGCGCCGAGCTCCTGGCGCAGCCGGTCTGCCCAGGCACCGGTGGCGTTGATGACGACGGAGGCGCGAACCTCGGCCGACCGCTGCCCGACCCGGTCGGACAGCCGGACTCCCGACACCACGCCCGCCTCGCGGATCAGACCGTCCGCGACCGCGTAGTTCAAGGCGCTGGCGCCGGCGGCCACCGCCTCCGCCAGCACCCGCAGCACCAACCGGGCGTCGTCGGTCTGCGCGTCGCCGAAGCGGAACCCGCCTTTGAGGCCCCGCAGCTCGATGTGGGGAGCCAGCATCCGGAAGTCCTCCGGATCGTAGTGCTGGTGGCTCCAGCGCACGGCCAGCAGGTCGTAGAGACTGAGGCCCGCGCGGTAGGTCAGCGAGCCCGGATGCGCGCCTTCGTAGGTCGCGAGCAGGAATCCGAGCCGCTCGACGAGCCCGGGGGCTTCGGCCACGAGGCGCTCGCGCTCCGCCACGGAAGCGCGGGTGAGTCGGAGCTTGCCTTCCTTGAGGTAGCGCAGTCCGCCGTGCACCAGCTTGGACGAGCGGCTGGACGTGCCCCAGGCGAAGTCGCGCTGCTCGACCAGCAGGGCCGCGAGGCCGCGGCGTGCCGCCTCCCGCAGGATGCCCGCGCCGGTGATGCCTCCGCCGATGACCAGCACGTCCCACGGCCGGCCCAGCCGGGACCAGACCGCATCGCGCCACCCGTTCCGCCACATCGTGCTCGCCCTCCGCTCGCCGCGTCAGACCAGCTTGCCGGGGTTCATCAGGCCGCCGGGATCGAACCGCGCGCACAGGTCGCGCAGCACCTGCATGCCGAGCTCGCCCTTCTCGGCCGCGAGGTAGGGTGCGTTGTCGGTGCCGATTCCGTGATGATGGGAGATGGTGCCGCCGTGCGCGACGATCGCCCGGCTGGCGGCGGCCTTGAGCGCCTGCCAACGGTGCAGCGTGTCGTCCGGATCGGCGGCGAGCCGGAAGAGATAGGTCGTGTAGAGGCTCGCCCCGTCCGGGTAGAAGTGCGACAGGTGCGTGAAGACGTGCACCCGCTCCCCGCGCTCGGCCAGCGCGGTCTCCAGCGCCGACTCCACCACCTGTACCAGCTTGGGCAGCTGGCTCCAGCGGGTCGCCGTCTCGAGCGTGTCCACCGCGTAGCCGGCGTCCCACAGCGAATTGCGCAGGTAAGGGACGCGGAAGCGGCTGCGCTGCCACTGCTTGCCGACGGTCGCGCCGCCGGCCCGCACGCCCCGGTGCGCGCCCGCGATGGCGATGGCGTCCTTGCGGGCCAGCGTCACCAGGGATTTCCGCCCCGTGAATCCGAGCAGCAGCATGCACTTCTCCGGTCCCGCGCCACGCATCGCGAGCACGCGCTCGAGGGCCTGGATGAGGCGCTCATGGCCGGCCAGCCGCAGCGTGGTTTCGGTTTCGACGGCGGTGCTGAGGCGAAGCATGCTGAGCGGTATGCGGGCCTGGACCAGCTCGCGCACGGCGGCCACGCCGTCGGCAAAGGCGGGCAGAAAGACGGCGTAGAAGCGTTCGCGCTCGGGAAGCGGCGAGATGCGAACCGTGGCCTCGGTGATGATCCCGAGCCGGCCCTCCGAGCCCAGCACGATTTCGCGCAGGTCGGGACCGGCGGCGGAGGCCGGGTACGGCGGCAGTTCCAGCGTGCCGGCGGGCGCCTCGACGCGGCCGCCGGCGAACAGCTGCTCGATGCGTCCGTAGCCGAGGGATTGCTGTCCGCTCGAGCGGGTGGCGACCCACCCGCCGACGGTGGAGTACTCGAACGACTGCGGAAAGTGGCCCAGCGTGAAGCCGCGGGCCCTGAGCTGTGCCTCGAGGTCGGGTCCGGCGGCGCCGGCGCCGAAGGTGGCGAGCTGGCTGATTTCGTCGAACCGCAGCAGGCCGTTGACGCGGGCCATGCTGACCGTGAGCACGGGCGCGTCGCCGCTCGGGGGATCCACGTGGCCCACCACGCTGGTCCCGCCGCCGTAGGGAATCAGCCGCGCGCCGGCCTGTGAAGCGTAGCCAAGGAGGGTGCGGACGTGATCGCCGAGTGGTGGGGTGCGCCACGCCATCGGGGATGGCGCCGAGACGGCCGCTGCGCGTTGCGATCCAGTCGGGGAGGCTCTGCCCGCGCGCGTGGCGCAACCGGGTCTCGGGCTCCCGGTCCACGAGGGGGTGGCGCGGAAGCCGCGACGGCGCGACCGCCGCCACCGCGTCGGCCAGGCGGGCGGACGCCGTCTCGCGCGTGGGTCCGATCCGCTGCTCGAGAAAGCGGGCCGCAGAGGGTGGCACGGGGTACTCGATGGCGTCGTCGCCCCAGCCATTCCAGCGTCGCATGATGCCGCCCTCGAGCTCGGGGCCGCGCTACCTCAGGGCTTGGTTCAAGGCCGCCGCGGCGCGGTCCACCTCGTCGGCGAGTCGCGCGACCGCCGCGGTCACGCTCGCCGCCTCGGCCTGTGCCTCGGGAAGCCGCCGCAGCTCTACGGCTTCACGAATGCCCGGCATGGTCTTCACCCCGTACCCGGTGTAGAGGCCCGGGGCGTAGATCGCGTTGCGGAACCAGGGTCGCCGCGGCAGGCCGGCCGTGTCGGTCACGGCGCGCTCCGTCCGGTAGAGCATCCGGTTCACCCGGTCGAGCGCGGCTTCGCGCTCGGCGACCTGAGCCGCCGTCATCCGGTCCAGGGGCGCGAGCGCGGCCTCGTAGCGCTGCGCCGCGCTGTCGAGGCGCGCCACCGCGCCCTGGAGCGGTGCGAGGTCGAGGCCCTTCGTCGTATCGCTGCGCTGGGCGAGGCGCGTGATCTCGTCCACGTAGCGACGGTATTTTCGCGCGGCCGCGCCGAACTCGAACGGCAGCACCGGCGCGTCGGCGAGGCGCAGGATCGCGGTGCCTAGGGTCCGCGCCTCGGCGACCTCCGCCGTGAGCGCCGAATCAAGGAACCGCAGGTAGAACGTGTAGTCGTCGTACACCGAATGATAGATGCCGGACGGTGTCGCGCCGCCGAAGCGCACGTCGAGCGAGGCGACGCCGAGGTGATCGATGAAGACCGTGTAGTCCGATCCCGAGCCGAGGGCCCCGACGGTGAAGGCGGTGTCGGCTCCGGCTCGCGTGGTATCGCGGAGCCGCTCCCGGCGGCGGTGCTCCTCGGCGGCCGCGAGCGCGCTCCCCGCCCCGCCGGCGGGATCCGGGACGTCGCGGGCCACCTCGCGCAGGAACGACTCCAGCGACGGCGAGCCGTTGGCGGCGAGCCAGCCGCGGTCGTTGGTGTCTCCGTTGAAGTAGGCGACCGCCTTGGTGTCGAGCTCGTCGGCGTGCTTCTCCCCCCACTCGGTCGAGCCCAGCAACCCCCATTCCTCGCCGTCCCAGGCGGCGAGAACGATCGTGCGGGCCGGGCGCCAGCCGCTGCGGAGCAGCACGCCCAGGGCACGCGCCGTCTCGTCGAGCGAGACCTGGCCGGAGATCGGGTCCTGGGCTCCGTTGACCCAGGCATCGTGATGATTGCCGTAGATCACCCACTCGTCGGGATGGACGGCGCCGCGTATCGTCGCCACCACGTCGTACAGCGGGCGCGTCTTCCACTCGAAACGCACCGCGAGCCGCACCCGGCCGGGGCCGGGCCCGACGTGATAGGTGATGGGCAGCGCGCCCTCGCCAGGGCTACGGGCGCGAGGGGCCCGGCGAGGTTCCGGAGCAGCGGCAGCGCGTCACCATACGAGATGGGCAGCACCGGGATCGTGACCAGTGTCTGCGCCTCGGCCAGCGGCAGGCGGCGCGACCCCGGCTCGGAGGCCCAGCCGGGCGAGAGCGGGTCGCCGGGGTAGACCGGCATGTCCATCACGCTGCCGCGCTGCACGCCCTCCCACGGCCGCATCGGCCCCGCCGGGTAGACGTCACCCGCGAAATAGCCGTCGTCCCGTGGATCGGAATAGATGAGGCAGCCGATCGCGCCGTGCTCCGCCGCGACCTTGGGCTTGATGCCGCGCCACGACGCGCCGTAGCGGGCGATGACGATCTTGCCGCGCACGCTGATGCCGAGGCTGTCCAGCACCCGGTAGTCGTCGGGCACGCCGTAGTTCACGTACACCAGGTCGCCCGTCACGTCGCCGTCGGGCGAGTAGGCGTTGAAGGTCGGCAGCTGGTCCGGCTGGCCCGTGGTCGGGTCGCCGGGAATGGCGGGCTCCGCCAGCCGGGCCGTGTAGTGCTCGGGCGAGAGCAGCTCGAGCGAGCGGCTCACCGGACGCGGCATCAGCGCCTCGAACTGCTCGATGGACGCGTCGAGCCCGAACGCGCGGAAGCGGGCCAGGATCGTCTCCGCCACCCGGTGCGAGCGCTCCGTCCCGGCCTCGTGCGGGAACGCGCTCAGCGCGATCAGCTGCGCACGGAGGGTGTCGGGATCGGGCACCGCGCGCAGCGCCTCTTCCCGCAGGCGCTGGGCGGCGAGCAGGGCGGTCGGGAAGCCGCGGACCGGCGGGGACGCGGGCGCCGCCTGCGCCGCAAGCTGCGCGGCAACGGCGAGCGAGAGCAGCGACGCGCCCATCGTGCTGCGGCCGGTGCCGATCATCGACGTGCCCTCCCCTGACGGTTATTGACCGCTGAAGCGGTCGAGGAAAGCGCGCTCGTCGGGCGTCAGGCTGGCGCTCCCCGCGACCTCCACCTTGGCCATCACGCGCTCGTACTCCTCGCGGTTGACCGGGTGCAACGCGCCGGGCTCGATGCGTCTCCACCGCTCGAGGTCCGCGCCGGTGCTGCGCGGAGCCTCCACGGCGGCCCGGGCCCGGAACTGCACGGCGGGCGAGCGCAGCTCGATCCACCGCAGGTACAGAAAGCCGCCGGCGAAGCCGCCGAGGTGCGCGAAGTTCGCGATCCCCGACTGTCCCGAGAGGCCCTGGTACAGCGCCATCATCGTCATCAGGACCACCAGCCACCGCGCCTCGATCCGGATCAGGAAGAACAGGTAGATCGGGTCCCGCGGCCAGTAATGCGCGTAGCCGAGCATCACGCCGAACACCGCGCCCGACGCGCCGACGATGTACGCGTACGGGGTCACCAGCGACCCCAGCGCGCCCGCGATGCCGCTGGTCAGATACAGCCCGATGAAGCGGCGGCCACCCAGCCGCGCCTCGAGCCGCGGACCGAAGAAGTACAGCGCCAGCATGTTCCAGAAGAGATGCGAGAAGCCGGCGTGCAGGAACATGTAGGTCACGACGGTCCACGGCCGGACCACGATGAACGCGGGCACGAGCACGCACGCCTGCACCACCGCCGGCACGCTCTGCCCGAGGAGCAGCATCGCCACGTTGGCGAAGATGAGGAGCGACACCCAGGGAGTCGTGGCGGCGGCCCTACGTCGCGGGCTCGATGGCGTGGAGGCGGCCGACGTCGATCGTCATGGCCTCGTCGCCACGCGGGTGATGCAGGATGTCGCTGAACTTCGCGCCCCATACGATCTCGTCCCACTTGTAGGACGAGCGCGCATGCACGTGCTGGGCGAACGTCTCCTCGACACCGGTCAGCAGCACGAGGAACTCGCCGTCACAGCTCTTCAAGTCGTCGCGCGTGAAACCCTTCAGCGGGCTGGCTTCGTCGATCGGGTGCACGATGGTCCACGCCAGCGGGAAGAAGGTCACAGAGGCGCGCTCCAGCGCCAGGGGATAGAACCGGCGCACCGAGCGCCCGCGCACGTCCTCGAACCGCGCGAAGATCACGGTGGCCTTGAGCTCGATCAGCTGGCTGCTGCGCGCGTTGGCGATCCGGAACTCGAACGCGGTGATGCCGCGGTACGGGGCGACCACCGCGGTGCGACTGAACAACACCTTCGCGGTCGGCCGGGAGAACCGGGCGAACAACAGGCCGGTCGCCAGTGCCAGCCACAGCAGGCCCACCAGCGCCTCCACCGTGACCACCAGGTTGGCCGCCAGCCCGACCGGCCCGACGATCCCGTAGCCGATGGTGGAAAACGTCTCGACGCTGAAGAAGAACGCCCGGGCGAACCCTGCCTGGCCCGGGCCCGCCAGCGCCCCTGGCCCGCACAGCACGTAGGCGAGCGCGAACGCGCCGTTGACGAGCAGGTACGATCCCACCACCAGACCCATGAACCGGGTCCAGCTCGTGGTCAGCAGCAGATGGTAGAGGCTCAGCGACGAGCCGAGGCGAAGCCCCCGGCGCGCCACGTTGAACGAGCCGTCGCGGTTGAGGAGCCGCTGCCGGCTCTCGCGCGCGACGACCGCACCGAAACCGAGATCGCGGCTTTCTTCTTCGCCCGTCACGCCGGGTCGCGTCACCCGCATCCCTCCCGCGAGGCAAGGGTATGGACTTTGGAATGCAAAGTACTTGTCATTTCAGAGCTGCTTGCGCATGTTTGGCTCCGTCACCGCAGCGAGGCTCCCGATGTCGGCACTGACCCGCATCCTCTTTCCGCTGCCGGACTACCGGCGGACGCCGTGGACCCTGTTTCGCTGGTGGGAGTCGCGAAGACTCACCTACAACGTGGCCGTGGGCGGCGCGGGGCTCGCGACCCTCGGCTTCCTGGCGCTGTTCAGCGTGTTGCCCCCGGGCCTGCCGGCGCCCGTGTTCGTGTGGCGTGGTGTCGTAGTTTACGCGGTACTGGCGAATCTCGGCTATTCCCTGGGCTGGCTGGCGGAGCTGGTGATGCGGTGGCTGTGGAAGGACCAGGCGCCCGACGCCGGTCCGGCGCTGTTTCGCCAGGGCCTGAGCTTCGCCGTCGGCCTGACGCTGCTGCCGATCCCGCTGATGGGCCTGTCGTGGCTGGCGCGGGTACTGGCCCGCCTGTTCTAGCGGCCGCCGCGCTCAGTGCGCCGTGCGCGTTGAGGAGCGGCAGCACCCGGAACGGTGACGCGTTGTTGCGGGCGATGTTGAGCAAGCCGATCTGCACGCCGTGCAGCTCGCGCGCGTAGTTCAAGAGCCCGATGCTGATCCCCGCCTGCACGCCCCGCACCTGGTTGAACGCGCTCACCGATAGGCCGGACATCGCGGCGGTCTTGAGGTTGAGGCCCGCGATGGTGATCCCGGCGGCGCGCGGGGCTCGCACCTGGTAGCCGGCGACGGTCAGGCCGCCGACGCCGCGCTCGCTCACCACCGCCAGGCCGGCGACCGAGATGCCGCTGACCCCGCGCTGTGCCACGAGTGCGAGGCCGCTCACCGACAGTCCGCGCAGGGTGCCCTGGGCGACCGTCGCCAGCCCGCTCACGGTGATGCCCGACACGTCGCCCTGCGCGACGACGGCGAGGCCGGCGGCGTGCAGGCCCCGGAGGCCACCCTGGGCGACGGACGCGAGGCCGCTCAGGCTCGCGCCGGTGAGGTTGCCCTGAGAGACGGCGGCGAGCCCGGAGGCGAAGAGGCCGGTCATGCTGCCCTGCGACACGACCCCCAGGCCGGCCACGCTGACGCCGGCCATCGGTCCCTGCGACACGACTCCCAGCCCCGCCACATTGACGCCGGTCATTCCACCCTGGGACACCGCGCCCAGGCCGGCCACGGCGACGCCATGCATCGCCCCCTGCGAGACCAGGCCGAGGCCCGCGAGCGCCAGGCCGTCGATGGAGCCTTGGGAGACGACACCGAAGCCTCCCACCGTGACCCAGCGCGCGCGCCCCTGGGCGACGACGCCGACTCGCGCCGATCGCGACGCCGTTGAGGTCCGTCCGCCGCCGGCCCCACGATGCCGAGCGCGAGGCCGTTGACGGTGCCGGTCACGGGCTTGCCCGGCTTCCACAGGGTGATGTTGACGCCGTTGATTCGGTCGAGGCCGGCGTCGCTGAGGTTGAAGCGGAGGCCGTTGAATCGGGCGGCGTTTCCGAAGGATATGCCGTAGCCGCGGACCGGGAGGTCCAGGCTCCAGTGGCCGGGCTCGTGGTCGGTATCGTCTGAATCCTGCGCGGCAAGCAGGCACGGAATGACGGCGAGGGCTGCCGCGGCGAGCAGCGAGCGAAGAACCGGACGCACGACGACCTCCGGGAAGAGCGCTTCCGAGTCGCCCTACGCTTTCTCCTTCCGCGAGTTTCGGCCGCCGGCGGCCCCGAAGATGGTTTCGCCGTCGAAGCGGCCGTTCTCGATGAAGATCTCGGACGTGGCCCGACCCGCCGTGATGCTGCCCGCCATGTGGACGCCGGCGACATTGGTCTCCAGCGTGGTGGGATCGCACTGGGGGCGGTCGGTCTCGGCGTCGAGCGCGATGCCGATGCGCCGGAAGAGGTCGAAGTCCGGATGGTACCCCGTGAGGGCGTACACCCGGTCGGCCGGCAGGCTCTCCTGGCGTCCCTCGGCGTTGCGGATGGTGACCGCCCGGTCGTCGATCGCCAGCACCTCGGCGCCGAACCGCGCGGCGATCTCACCCGCCTTGATCCGGTTCTCGATGTCCGGCTTCAGCCAGTACTTGACGGTGGGTTTGAGCTCCGCTCGCCGGTACACCAGCGTGACGCGGGCGCCGGCGCGGAACAGCTCGAGGGCGGCCTCGATGGCCGAGTTCTTCCCGCCGATCACGACCACGTCGAGGCCGAAGGAGCGGTGGGCCTCGTCGAAACGGTGGCTGACGTGCGGCAGCTGCTCGCCGCTCACGCCGAGCAGGTTGGCGTGGTCGTAGTAGCCGGTGGCGAGGACCAGGCGGCGGCAGCGCTGCCGTCGAGATCCGCCGCGGTCCGTCAGCTCGCAGCTGAGCGCCTGGCCGTCGCGGGCCACCGCCTCCAGCCTGGTGTAGGTCCGCACGCGCAGGCCCTCCGCGCGAACGACCCCGCGATAGTACTTCAGCGCTTCCTCCCGCGTGGGTTTCTGCCCGGCGCACGCCAGCGGGTGGCCGCCGATCTCCAGCAGGTCCGGCGTGGTGAAGAAGGTCATCCCGATGGGGTAGTGGACGATCGAGTTGACGACGGCGCCGGCGTCGACGACGAGCGGGTCCGCCCCGTGCCGCTTGGCGGAGACCGCGCACGCCAGGCCGATCGGCCCGGCCCCCACGATGATCACGTCCTCGATGTCCCGCGTGGCGGCCATGCGCACCCCTTGCGTGAACGTTGAGCGGACAGGTTAGAGTTACACCCCGAGAGTCCGAGATTGAACACCCTCGCCTTCAGCGCGACCATCGCAGCGGCGGCGTTCTGCGCCGGCTTCATCGGCTCCCTCACGGGCCTGGGGGGCGGCTTCATCATCACGCCGATGCTCACGCTGGTCTTCGGCGCCGAGATCCGCTATGCCATCGGCGCCTCGCTCATCTCGATCATCGCGACCAGCTCGGGCGCCGCGGCCGCCTACGTGAAGGAGGGCTTCACCAACCTCCGGGTCGGCATGCTGCTCGAGATCGCCACCGTGACCGGAGCGCTGGTGGGCGCCTCGCTGGTGACGGTGCTTCCCACGCGGGCGCTGTTCATCATGTTCGGTCTGGTGCTCCTGGTCTCCGCCTATCTCACCACGCGGCCGCACGCCGAGCACCTCACCGCGAACCTGCCGCCCGACCACCTCGCTGCGCGGTTCAAGTTGGACTCCGCGTACCCGGCGCCCGAGGGGCCGCGGCGCTACCGCGTCCGGCACGTGCCCGGGGGGTTCGCGCTGATGTGGGTCGCGGGCCTGCTGTCCGGGCTGCTGGGCATCGGCTCCGGTGCGGTGAAGGTGCTGGCGATGGATCACGTAATGTACCTGCCCTTCAAGGTGTCCACGGCCACCAGCAACTTCATGATCGGCGTGACGGCGGCGGCCAGCGCCGGCATCTATCTGCGCCACGGGTACGTCGACGCCGGGCTCGCGATGCCGGTGATGCTCGGCGTGCTGGCGGGGTCCGTGGTGGGCGCGCGGCTGCTGTTCGGCGCGAAGACCACGCGCTTGAGACTCCTGTTTGCGATCGCGCTCGTCGCGGTCGCCGTGGAAATGATCTACAAGGGTGCGGCGGGAGGCCGGTAGCATGCGCATGCCGTGGCGCGACGTGAAGGACGCCGACGTGCAGCGGGCGGTCGGGAACCTGCTGCGGTTCGGCGTCCTGCTCGCCGCGGCCGTCGTCCTGGCGGGCGGCGTGCTGTACCTGGCGCGCCACGGCGGGGCCGTGCCGGACTACCGCGTCTTCCATGGCGCACCCGTCGGCCTCCGCGGGCTGGGCGGCATCGTGAGCAGCGCCCTCTCCGGAGACGGCAGGGGAGTCATTATGCTCGGCCTGCTGCTGCTGGTCGCGACGCCGGTGGCCCGCGTCGCCTTCACGGCCGTCGCCTTCGCGTTCGAGCGCGACCGGACCTATGTCGTCGTCGCCCTGGTGGTGCTCGCACTCCTCCTCACGGGCCTCGCCAGCTGATCCGCGCCGGACCCTAGATCCACCAGCGGGGCCTGCTACCCGTCGCCCGGGAGCAGGACCGCCGCGCCGCGGATACTCCCGGCCCGCAGCCGGTCGAGCGCGTCGCTCGCGCGCGAGAGGGGGAACGGCTCCACGACCGTGTGGACGTGGAGCCGTGGGGCGAGGGCGAGGAACTCATCGCCATCGCGCCGAGTGAGGTTGGCGACCGAGCGGACGACGCGCTCGCCCCAGAGCAGGTCGTAGGGAAACGCGGGGATGTCGCTCATGTGGATGCCGGCGCAGACCACGGTGCCCCCGGGTGCGACGGCCTTGAGTGCGAGCGGCACCAGAGAGCCGACAGGCGCAAAGATGATCGCGGCGTCGAGCGGCTCGGGGGGAAGGGCATCGGAGGGGCCGGCCCAGGCCGCGCCCAGCTCCGCTGCGAAGCGCTCCGCCTCGTGGTCGCCCGGGCGGGTGAAGGCGAAGATGCTCCGGCCCTGGGCGAGCGCGACCTGCGTCACGATGTGCGCGGCGGCCCCGAAGCCGTAGACGCCCAGGCGCTCCGCGCCGTCGCCCGCGGCGAGCAGCGACCGGTAGCCGATCAGGCCTGCGCACAGCAGGGGCGCCGTCTCGGCCGGCCCCAGCGCCGTCGGCAGCGCGAAGCAGTAGCGCTCGTCGGCCACCGTGTACTCGGCGTACCCGCCGTCCAGGTCGTAGCCGGTGAAGCGCGCGCGGTCGCAGAGATTCTCGCGGCCGGAGCGGCAGTAGCGGCAGGCGCCGCAGGTCGAGCCCAGCCACGGCACGCCGACGCGCTCGCCGGCGGCGAACCGTTCGGCCTCGGGGCCGCCGGAGACCACCTCCCCGACGATCTCGTGGCCCAGAATCAAGGGGAGCTTGGGCCGCGCGAGCTCGCCGTCGGCGACGTGCAGGTCGGTGCGGCACACGCCGCAGGCCAGCACCTTGAGCAGAACCTGATGCCTGCCGGGCTCGGGCAGGGGGACGGACGCGGCAACCAGGGGGCGGCCGGCGGCCTCGAGGAGGAGCGCGCGCATTTCGCTGTATAGTACATTCGTGCCCGTGCCACGCTCAGTGCTGGCCGTGCTGTTCGGCTCGGTGGCCTGCTACGGGGTTCTCGCGATCACGGAGCCCCCCGGGCCGGGGCTGGACCCCGACACCATGTCGTACATCGGCGCGGCCGAGTCGCTGGTGCGGCACGGCGCGCTGCGGATCCCGTCGGCGACCTGGTCGGACGCCGACAGCACCACGGCGCTCGGGCACTTTCCTCCCGGCTTCCCGATCGCGATCGCCGTTCCGGTCGCGCTGGGAGCGCCGCCCGCGCAGGCGGCCCGCGGCATCGAGGCGGCGGCGGCGTTCGCGACCGTCGCGCTGGCCGTGTGGCTGGTGGGCGCCGCGGCCGGCTCCGGCGCGGGCATCGTGGCCGGAGCCGCCCTGCTGGTGACCCCGAGCTTCGCGTTCGATCACTGGCAGGTCATCAGCGAGCCGCTGTGCCTCGCGCTGCTGATGGCGACGCTCGCCCTGATGACCTACTCGCGAAGGCCCTGGACCTACGGCATCGCCGCGGCCGCGGCGGGGATCGTCCGCTACGCCGCCTTCGCCTCCACCGGCGCGGTGATGCTGTGGGCCTACGGACTCGCCGGGAGCCGCCGGGAGCGGCTGCGGCGGGCCGTGATCGCCGGGGCCCCGACCCTCGTGCTGCAGGGCGCCTGGTGGCTCCGCGCCTCCGCCGAGTCCGCCGAGGTGCGGCACTTCGGCCTGCAGGGGCGGCCTGGGGCCGACGTTCCGCGAGCTGGCGGGCACGCTGGGCGGTTGGCTGGCTCCGTCCGTTGCCGTTCCCTGGGCGCAGGTGCTGCTGGCCGTGGCGGTGGGCTGCGTCGCTCTGGCGATGTTGGCGCGTGCCGCCAGGCGCGCGCCGCCGGTCACCGCCGACGCGTCGCGCGCCCCGGCGCAACGCTTCCTGGCCGCCGCGCTCCTGCTCGCCGCCTGCTACGCCGCGCTGGTGCTCTTCTCGCGGCTGTTCGTGGACCGGAGCATCCCCTTCGACGAGCGGCTGCTCTCCCCGTTCATCGTCCTGGCCGAGGTCGCGGCGGTCGCGGCGTTCGGCGTCGAGTGGCGCCGGCTGAGCGGCCGCTGGCGCGTGGCGGTGGTCGTGGCGTGGGCGCTCTGGCTCGGCGGCTCGGCCGCGGCCACCGTGCACGCCGTGTCGGATGCGCTGGACGGCGGCTGGGGCTACGCGAGCGACGACACGCGCGGCTCGAGACTTGGCGCCTGGCTGCGGGCCGAGGGCCGCGGTGCCGCGATCTTCTCCAACAACACGGCGAGCGTCTACTTCCTCACCGACCGGCCGTCGCGCAGCCTGCCGGAGACGCTCGACGCCGACTCGGTGGCTGCCTTCGGCCGCGCGCTCAGGCGGCAGCGCGGGGTGCTGGTCCGGTTCCCGTTCGACCTCGAGACCGGAGCGCCTCCGGACTCGCTGGCCAACCGCCTGGGACTCAGGGAGATGGCGCGGTTTCCCGACGGGGTCGTGTGGGGCTACGGGCGCGCGGAGCGGCCCGGCCGCTAGCGCGGGAAGGTCTGGTCGGGTATGCCCCGGCAACGCGTCCCGTTGCGGGCGCGTATAGAATTTGCTACAACCGCTGGCGCGGTTCCGCAGCCATCCTCAATGGAGAGCTCCTATGCATCGAGTGCGTCTCGTCCTTCTGCTCCTGGTGTCTGCGTGTCTCGGCGGGGTCCCTGCGCTTCGCGCGCAGCAGGCCGCGCCGGCCGAGTACCCGGGCATCGAAACCGGCAAGATGTGGACCTTCGACGTGCCGCCGATGGATTACTGGGCGCGGCGGTACAACTTCCATCCCAGCCAGGAGTGGCTGGATCACGTGCGTCTGTCGGCCGGGAGGCTGCCGGGCTGCTCGGCGTCGTTCGTCTCGCCGGACGGGCTGGTGCTGACCAACCATCACTGCGGCCGCGGCTGCATCGACGCGGTGACGAAGCCCGGCGAAGATCTGCTGCGCGACGGCTTCTACGCGAAGACGCGGGACGAAGAGCGGCCGTGCCGGGGGATGTACCTCGATCAGCTGCTCGGCATCACCGACGTGACGGACAGCGTGAACGCGGCCGTGCCGGCGGGCACAGCGGCGGACCGGGCGGCGACGTTGCGGGATGCCGCGATCACCGGACTGGAAGGCCGATGCGCGGGCGGCGCGGCCGACATCCGCTGCCAGGTCGTCAGCATGTACAAGGGTGGCCAGTACAAGCTGTACCGGTTCCGGCACTACACGGACCTCAGGCTGGTGTTCGCGGTCGAGAGCCAGACCGGGTTCTTCGGCGGCGATCCGGACAACTTCACCTATCCGCGCTACGACCTCGACATGTCCATCGTGCGCGCGTACGTGAACGGCCAGCCGGCCCACACCGAGTACTTCCGCTGGAGCCCCAACGGCTCGAGCGACCACGAGCTGGTGTTCGCGGTGGGCAACCCCGGTTCGACCGGGCGCCTCAACACCATGGCCCAGATGGAGTACCTGCGCGACGTGCAGTATCCGGCGAGCCTGAGGATGCTGGCCGACCGGATCCGGATCGATCACCAGCTGTCGAACATGAGCGAGGATCGCGCCCGGGCGCTGCGCAACGAGATCTTCGGCCTGGAGAACTCCTACAAGGCGGTTGACGGTTACCAGGCCGGCCTGCTCGATCCGCAGATGATGAACCACAAGCGCGAGTGGGAGCGGGACTTCCGCGCGCGCGTGAACGCCAACCCCGAGTGGAAGCGGCTGTACGGGAACGCGTGGGACGAGAGCGCGGCGGTGTGGCACGAGCTCACGCAGCTCGCGGTGCGCCAGCGCTACTACGGCGTCGGCGCGTACGGCGCCCGGCTGCTGCAGCTCGCCGGCTACATCGTGCGCGCGCCCGACGAGGCCGCCAAGCCGGACAGCCTGCGGATGCCCATGTTCCGCGACGCCATGAAGCAGCGGGTGCAGGGCATGCTGGCGGCGCCGGTGGACACGACGTCCGACATCATGCTGCTGACGGCCTACTTCGCCCAGATGCAGAAGGACCTGCCGGCCTCCGACCCGCTGCTCAGGGCGGCGCTCGCCGGGCGGACGCCCGAAGCTGCGGCTCGCGCGATGGTGACGGGCAGCCAGATCCTCACCGCCGATCAGCGGCAGGCGCTGATCCAGGGCGGCGCGGCCGCCGTGAAGGCCTCGAACGATCCCTTCATCAAGCTCGCGCTCCTGATCGACCCGGTCGAGCGGCAGATCACCAAGCAGGTATCCGACCTGAACAACCGGGACGCGCAGGCGTCCGAGCGCATCGCTCGCGCCCTGCTCGCGGTGTTCGGCAACACGGTGGCGCCGGACGCGACGTTCAGCCTCCGGATCCAGGACGGCGAAGTGATGGGCTATCCGTATAACGGCACCATCGCCCCGCCGTTCACCACCTTCTACGGGCTGTACGACCGGTTCTACAGCTTCGGCCAGAAGCCGCCGTTCGACCTGGCCGCGCGCTGGGTGTCGCACCGCGATTCGCTCAACCTGTCGACGCCGCTCGACGCGGTCTCGACCTGCGACATCATCGGCGGGAACTCCGGCAGTCCCGTGATCAACAAGGACGCGGAGATCGTCGGGCTGATCTTCGACGGCAACATCGAGGACCAGCCGCTGCGCTTCCTCTACTCGGAGGCGGTCGGCCGGGCCGTGTGGGTGGACTCGCGCGGCATCATCGAGGCGCTCCGGCACGTGTACGATGCCGGACCGCTCGCCGACGAGATGACGGGCAGACACTAGTCGCTCCCCGTGTCGTGCCCGCGCCCGGGCTCCGGCCACCAACCGGGGCCCGGGCGCGGTGCGTTGGGGATCCGCCGTGCCGGGCGGAGGGTCGGCGCGCCGTCCGAGCCGCCTCCCCGGCGGTCCGCGCCCCCCGCCCGACCGAGGCAACTCCGCGTCCGGCAACCATTTCGGCTCTTGCTCGCGTATCCGGCGACTTTTATCATTTCACGTCCTTCCCGTGGAGTCCTCCTCGATGTCCGATCCGTTCTTGAGTTCGGACGAATACGACGAGCGTGCACACCAGCTGTACAACGAAGGGCGATACGACGAGGCGGTCGACGTACTGAAGGAAGGCCTGGCGGTGTACCCCGACGCGCTGGAGCTGCACGTCGGGCTGGGCTACGCGCGGCTGGCCCGGGAAGAGTACGCCTGGTCGCGCCGCAGCTTCGAGGCGTCGCTGAAGCTCGACCCCGACCACGAAGACGCGCTGGCCGGTCTGGGGGAGGTGCTGCTGAAGCTCGGCGCTCGCGAGGCCGGACTGAAGTGCTTCGATCGCGTGCATGGAGCTCGGCTTCAAGGAAGACCTGGACATCGTGCTGCAGATGGGGCGCGCGCTGTTCCGGGAGGGCATGCTGGAGACGGCGCGCCGCTTCTTCGAGGTGGCGCTCGTCGGTCATCCCGACAGCGCCGAGGCGGCCGCCTGCGTGGGCTACGCGGCGCACCGGCTCGCGGCGGAGGCCGACGCGCTGCGCTGGCTGCGCCACGCGCTCGCGCTCGATCCCGAGCACGGCGAGGCGCGGATCTACCTGGCCAATCTCCTCTACGACCGCGGCGAGTACGAGCCGTCGTTGGCCGAATTCGAGCGCACCGAGCCCGACGACCACTGGGACGAGCTCGGCGTCTGGCGAGCCATCGAGCTGAAGCGCAGCATCTATCGCCTGCCGGAGGACGATCCCGAGCTGAAGCCGTGGCTGGTGCGTCTCGCCGACCTGGCGTGCGACGCCGACGCCACCGAGCTGCTGCTGGCCGAGATCGAGGCCGCCGGCCCGGACGGCACGGGGACGCGCGACCCGGCGCAGCTCGAGCTGTTCGGCACGCTGGTGACGGAGCTGCAGGCGATGCGCCGGCAGCCCCGCGGCTTCGAGGTCCACCGCATCACCACCAGGGACGGTGTGACCTACGTCGGGACGTGGGAGGACATCGTTACCGGAATGCGCGACGACGACTCCGCGTACTCGGGGCGACCCATCGAGGAGTTTCTCGCCGGCGCCGCGGCGCGGGCGTCCCGCCTCACGGGCGTGACGATCCCGGCGACGGATGCGGAGAGCTTCATCCGCGGCTACGCGGATGCGGGGTTGGTGAAGATCTTGAAATGAGTCAGGGGTGAGGGTGGGTCCCGACCAACCGCCCGTCCTCTCACGGGCACACGTTCGTCTGCCTTACCAGCGGCGCGCTGAAGGTGTAGATCGCCGCGAGCGTGTCGGGGCCGCCGCCCGGCCCGAGTTGTCCTGCCACGATTCCCCGCATGCGCAACACCATCCGGCCGGAGACGGCCACCAGGCCGCCGGGGGCCGTGTAGCTGGTGATCTGTACCGTGCCCGCCCGCAGCGAGAACAGCGACGTGGGCTGGATCAGGCTGGTCGCGTCGGCATAGGTGGCGAACGGGCGCGGGGGATGGCACTGCAGGCCGCTCACCACTTCGTTCGAGTTGAGCGAGTCGAGCGCGCAGGGTTCCGGTGCCCGCGAGCGCCACGGTGTCCACGTACGCGAACGCGCGGGCCGCGCTGTCGCCGATCTCCACCCCCGGCCGGCCGCCGGTGCGCGTGTAGTTGATGACGCGCGCCGGCAGCCGGACGCGCACCTCGCGGAGCCCGGACAGCCACAAGTACGCCATGCCGGTCACCGAGTCCGGCGGGACGTACACGTCGGCGGCACCGCCACCCTGTTGGCCGCAAGCCGCGAGCGAGAGTGCGGCCGCGCCCGGCGGCCTTCGCCGTCAGGAGGCCGGTGGCGTCGAGCCGCGCCACGGACCTGTCGAGCGGCGTGATGACCGGCACGCGGCTCGGCACCGGGCCGCTCGAGACGCGCCGCAGGCGGACGCCGAGGGTCATGGTGTCGCCGGGGGCCAGCACGACGCTGTCGGGCACGAACTGGGGCACCAGGTCGGCCGGGATGTCGAGCGTCGCTGGCGCGCTGCGCACTCCGCTGGAGGTGGCCGTGATCGAGCTCGAGCCGGTCGCGAGCGCGTGCGCCACGCCCCCGGCGGGATCGATGGCCACGACCTGGGGCGCGCTGGAGCCCCAGGCGATGGCCGCCGTCGGCACCAGGTTCCCGGAGCCGTCGCGCACCTGGGCGGTGAACGCCACGCTGTCGCCCACGCACAGCGCGGCCGTCGCGGGCTGCACCGTGACCGTGAGGCCGGGGCCCGCGCCGCCGCCGCCGCCCGAGCAGGCGACCAGCGCCAGGGCGGCGAAGAGCGAGCAGCAGGCGCGGGGACGGCGGTGCGTCATCGGTGGCCCAGTCTACTCATCGGCGCCGCAAATGCCAAGCTCACGCCTGTTCCGGGTCCCGCCCCGGGCTTAGGTTTTCAGCGTGCTCGACTCGATCATGCGTCCCCGGTCCATTGCGGTCATCGGCGCCTCCCGGCACCCGAACACCATCGGGTACCAGATCATCGACAACCTCATCCGTTACGGCTTCACCGGTCCGCTCTACCCCGTCAACCCGAAGGCCCACGTCATCCACTCGATCCGCGCCTACCCCAGCGTCTCGGCGATCCCCGATCCGGTGGAGCTGGCCATCGTCGTGGTGCCGCGAGACCTGGTGCTGGCGGCTGCCGAGGAGTGCGGGAAGCGGGGCGTGAGGGGGCTGGTCGTCATCACGGCCGGGTTCGCGGAGGTCGGAGGCGACGGGGTCGAGCGGGAGCGGCGGCTGCTCGAGGTGGTACGGCGCTACGGGATGCGCATGGTGGGGCCGAACTGCATGGGGGTCCTCAACAGCGCCGCCGAGTTTGCGATGAACGCCACCTTCGCGCCGACGATGCCGCCGTACGGTCCGGTCGGCTTCATCAGCCAGTCGGGCGCGATGGGGCTGAGCATTCTCGATTACGCGGAGGAGCTGGGCATCGGGATCCACCAGTTCGTCTCGGTGGGCAACAACGCCGACGTGTCGGGGAACGACCTGCTGGAGTACTGGGCCGACGATGCGGCCATCCGCGTGATCCTCATGTACCTCGAGGGCTTCGGCGACGCACGCCGCTTCTTCCAGCTGGCCCGCAAGCTCACCCGCCACAAGCCGATCTTCGTGGTGAAGGCGGGCCGCACGGCGGCCGGGGCGCGCGCGGCCTCCTCGCACACCGCCGCGCTCGCCGGCACCGACCTGGCCGCCGACGCGCTGATGGACCAGTGCGGGGTGATGCGCGCGCAGACGGTCGAGGAGCTGTTCGACTATGCGATGGCGTTCCCGCGGCTCCCCCTCCCCAAGGGTGACCGGGTGGCCATCATCAGCAACGCGGGCGGGCCCGCGATCATTCTGGCGGACGCGTGCGAGTCGTCCGGGCTCCGGGTGGCGGAGCTGGCCCCCGAGACTCAGGCGGCGATCCGCGCGCAGGTGCCCGAGGAGGCGGCGGTCCGCAATCCGGTCGACCTGATCGCCTCGGCCACCGCCGAGACGTTCGGCAGCGTCCTGAGGCCTCGTGCTCCAGGATCCCAACATCGACTCGGTGATCGTGTCGGTGGCCCCGCCGCCGCTGAAGGGCAAGGCGGGCGACGTGGCCGAGGCGATCGTCCAGGCCACCGCCGCCCGCCGCGACATCCCCGTGCTGGCGGTGCTGCTCGGGCGGCAGGGGGTGTCGGCCGGCATGCGCAACCTGCTCCGGGCGGGGATGCCGGGCTACATCTTCCCCGAATCCGCCGCGCGCGCGCTCGCGGCGATGAACCGCTACCGGAAGTGGCTGGAGCGGCCGGAGGGCACGGAGCTCCGGTTCCCCGCCGACGCCGCGCGGGTCGACGCGATCGTGGACCGGGCCAGGGCGGAGCGCCGAGAGAAGCTGAGCGAGGCCGAAGCGCTCGAGGTACTCGATGCCTACGGCATCCCGACGGTGCCGTGGCGGCAAGCCGCCTCCGAGGACGAGGCCGTCGCCGCGGCGCGGGACCTGGGGCACCCCGTCGTGCTCAAGATCATCAGCCGCTCGATCGTCCATAAGAGCGACGTGGGCGGCGTGGTCGTGGGGCTCGGCTCGGAGCGCGAGGTCCGCGAGGGCTACCGGCGGATGCTCCAGCGCGTCGAGGAGCGCGCCGGCGTGGCGCCGGAGGCCGTGCTGGTCCAGCGGATGATCCCCGGCGGGCGCGAGACCATCGTCGGCTCCGCCCGCGACCCCAGGGCCGGCCCCCTGATCATGTTCGGCCTGGGCGGCGTGGCCGTCGAGGCGCTGAAGGACGTGGTGTTCCGGGTGCACCCGCTCACCGACGTCGACGCGCGCGAGATGGTCCGGGCGATCCGCGGCTACCGGCTGCTGGAGGGTCTGCGCGGAGAGGCGGCGGTGGATGTGGTGGCGCTGGAGGAAATCCTCCAACGGGTCTCGCAGCTGGTGGGCGCGCACGAGGCGATCCTCGACATGGACATCAATCCGCTCGCCACGTTCGCGGACCGCGCCCTCGCGCTCGACGCCCGGTTCCGGATCGCACTCTGACTGCGCTGGCGCGCGGCGCGGCGCGAGCGCCGCTCAGAACATCGACATCGCCAGGAACGAGCGGAGATTGTCGTTGGTCGCGCGCAGGCGCCCGGACAGGAGGCGGACCACCGCCCACAGCACCTTGTACGCGATGTCGCGGTTGAAGTCGAGCAGCAGCTCGAAATCGGAGCGGGTAATGGTCGAGCAGGGTGCAATCGGTATTGGCGATGGCGTCGGTCGAGCGCTCGGAGCGGTCGAAGATCCCCATCTCGCCGAAGCAGGTGCCCGGCTTGAGCACCGCCAGCGCCTCCTCGCCGCTCCCCGGCACGATGCGGCTGATGCGGACGTCACCCTCGGCGATGATGTACAGCCGGTTGCTCGGTTCGCCTTCCTTGAACACCGTGGTGGCGCTCTGAAACTTCTGTTCCTTGCAGATCTCCAGGACGCGCGCCAGCTCCCCCTCGTCGAGGTCCTGGAAGATGGCGGCCTGCCTGAGCAGCGCGAGGTCCATGCGTGAAGGCTGAAGGTATCCCCCGGCCCGGAGAGCAGCAAGTCGGCGCGGGAAGGATACTTACGGCGGCGAACGTGGTCTCGTTCTCGCGCGTGCCGCTGGCCGTCGCCTTCGCCTGGTTCCCGGAGGTCGGGGTGCGGGTGGCCGTGCTGGCCGCGGCCGCCGCGACCGACCTCCTGGATGGCTGGCTGGCGCGGCGGCTCGGGCCGTCGCGACTGGGAGCGTGGATGGACCCGGTGACCGACAAGATCTTCATGCTCACCGCGTTCGCCATGTTGGCGTTGTCCGGGGCGCTGGGGCCGTTCGAGATCGGCGGGGTGCTGCTGAGGGACGTTCTGGCGCCTGCCGGGTATCTGGCGAGCGTGGTGTTGCACCGCCCCCTGACGGTGCCTCCCGCCCGGGTGGGCGGCAAGGCCGTGACGGTCGGCCAGACCCTCACCCTGTTCGGCTGGCTGTTCGATTCGTCGCTCCTCAGGCCGCTGGCCTGGGCCACCGCCGCGATGGGACTCTACGCGCTCGCCGACTACGGCCGTCTGGCCGTGCGGAGGGTCGAGCGACCGCACTCGTGAGGAGGAGAGGATGCAGGTAGCCATTCGGATGATGCTCGTGGCGGTGCCGCTCGCGTGCGCCGCGCCGCTCGCCTCCGCGCAGGAGTTCCAGCCCCCCTCGGGTGGCGGCGGCTCGTCGCTGTCCGGCACCGGCTTCGAGATGGACCTGTTCAGCTTCTCGACGCGTGCGGGGATCGACGTCTCGCGCCCGGGGGCGTGGGTCGTCGGCTCGACCGTCGACGTGGCGGAGATGTGGTCGCCACGCGTGCGGCTCCGCCCGTCGCTCGAGGTCTCCTCCGACGGCAGCACGGTCCAGCTCCACTGGGCGGGCGAGGTGATGTACCGCTTTCAGCCCGACGATGCCCCGGCCATTCCGTACGTCGGCATCGGCATCGGCCACATGAGCCGGTGCAGCGGGTGCACCACCCTCTGGCCGACGGTGGCGCTGGGCTTCGAGCTGCGGTTCCGGCCGTCGTTCAACTGGCTCATCGAGTACCACGCGCTGGACCGCCTGGGGCGGCACCGCTTCCTGATCGGACTCGCCACGCGCGACGCGGCGGGAGGGCCGTGATGACGCAGGCGAAGCGCGTGAGCCTGCGGTGGCAGCACGCGCTGGCCTTCGAGGGCGGCGTCGAGGGCCGGCCGTCCATCGCCCTCGACGCCGACGGCAAGGCCGGCCCCGGCCCGATGGACACCCTGCTGCTCGCGCTGGCGGCCTGCACGGCCAGCGACGTGGTTTCGATTCTCGAGCGGATGCGCTTCCCGGTGCAGGGCATGACCGTGGACGTGACGGGGGATCGGCGCCCCACTCACCCGAAGCGCTTCACCTCCCTGGCGCTGACCTACCGGATTCGTGCCCGGGGCGCGCCGGAGGAGCAGGTGCGGCACGCGATCGATCTGTCGCTGGAGAAGTACTGCTCCGTGACGCACTCGCTCGCTCCGGACATTGCGCGACGCTATGACTTGGTGCTGGAGGCGTAGCGCGCTGCTGCTGGTGCCGGCCCTGGCGGCGGCCGGTCCGGCGCGGGCGCAGGGCGTCACCGAAACGCAGCTGTGGGGTACGGCGGTGGCGTCGAAGCCGGTCTTCTACGGGGCCGGGTTCGGCCTGGGATGGCGGGATGCGCAGCGCAATCGGTTCGCGCCCGCGGTCGCCTTCGGTACGTTCGACGACGGGCGGTTCGGCGCGCGCGCCGACCTCGCGTACCACTTCCTGCTCGATCCCTCGAAGCGATCGGGGTCCGCCGTGTACGGCGGCGGGGGTCTCAGCGTGACGGTGCGGCGGGGTCGCGTCGTGCCGTACGCGCTGCTGGTGCTCGGCATCGAGGGCGCCCCGGGCGGGCGCGGGGGGACGTTCCTGGAATTGGGAGTGGGTGGCGGAGCGCGGATCGCGCTCGGCTACCGCTGGCGGAAGCACAACGCCCCGGGCCGCTAGGCTCCGGGGCGCGACGCGTCAGGCTGCGAGCGGCTGCCCGCTCAGGCGACTCCCGCCGTCTCGACCGACTCGGGCCTCGCCACGACCGGCTGGCAGTAGCGCTCACCCAGGGTGCGGAGCTCCCCGACCTGCACCGGCGTCAGCTCCTCGTACCGCTCACCCAGATACGCCATCGTGTCGTCGAACCACTCCTTGCGGTGCTCTTCGGCCGCCTCCAGGACTCCACAGCGCAGGATGTGGCTGAACAACTCGTCACGAGCCAGCTCAAACGCTGTCGGCACTTGGACTTTGCGGTGGTTACTGCGCTTCGGCATCACACCTCCGTTGGGGCGGGACACCCCCGCCGTGCCTCAAATATAAGCGGGCGCGAAGGCGCGGGCAAACGTCACAGCATGTCGGCGAACAGGGTGGCGGCGGCCTCGGCCGCACGGGCGCGGAGCGGCCGGCGGCGCCACTCGTCGGCCCGAACCGGCACCGCCTTCTCGAGATCGGAGGCGAACAGGTCGCGCATCGCCGAGCCGGTCGCCGGGTCCGCCACCAGCGCGTTCAGCTCGTAGTTCCGGCGGAGCGACAACGGGTCGAGGTTGCTCGACCCCACCAGGGTGACCACGCCGTCCACGACGGCGGTCTTGGCGTGCAGCATGACCCCCGTCCACTCGTGGATCTCGGCGCCGGCGTCGAGCAGCGGCTGATAGATCCGGCGAGCGGCCAGGCCGGCCACCGGGTGGTTGTTGCGGCCCGGCAGAAGCAGGCGTACCCGCACGCCTCGCCGGGCGGCCCTGATCAGCGCCTCGAGGACCCGGCGAGGCGCCACGAAGTAGGCGTCGGTGAGCTCGATCGTCTCGTCGGCGCGATCCGCGAGCCAGCGGTAGATCGCCGCGACCCGGCCCAGGCCGGGCCGGTCGCCGACCGCGATCACCGCCGCCTCGCCCTTCTCGGATGGTCGGCGGGCGGGCGGCGGCGCGCGCGACGGCTCCTCCCGGGCGCGGCTCCACATCCGGTCGAAGGCCACCTGGAAGTCGGCCACCGCGGGGCCGCGAATCGACACCGCGGTGTCGCGCCACCCGGCGCCGCCGCGGTCGGAGGGCGCCCAGTGGTCGGCGATGCAGATGCCGCCGACGAAGGCGATGAGGTCGTCGCACACCAGCAGTTTGCGATGGTCGCGATGGCGGAGCCTGAGCCAGCTCCACGGCGCGAGCGGCGAGAGCGGGCGGAACGGGCGGGCCTCGATCTGGGCCGTCCTGAGCTGGCGCGCGACCGAGCCGCCCCTGACCAGGAGCGTGCCGACCGGGTCGTAGATCACCCGGACCCGCGCGCCGCGCCGCCGGGCTTTCTCCAGGCCGGACGTGAACTCCCGGCCCGTCTGGTCGTCGGCCATGATGAAGTTCTCGAAGCTGACGCTCTGCTTCGCGGCCCGGATGCCGGCCAGCATGGCGGGGAAGGCGAGTCCGCCGTCGCGCAGCACCCGCACGGCGTGGCCGTACCGCAACGGGGCCGCAGCGATCTCCGCCAGCTCGAGCAGCGCGCGCGGCGACGCCAGGCGCGGGGACGCGTTGGCCGGGGTGGACACACCTGATCATAGGGAGAAGAGGGCCGGCGGGCGAGTTGGCTGCCGTGCCCACCCTAGGTATGATAGACCGATCATGACCCCCGACGAGACGTACGATCCCCGGCGTGCCGAACAGCTGGTCGAGATGCTGCGGGCCCTCGCCCGTCGCATCCTGGACCTCGACCGCGCGGGCGGGCTGCTCGGGGAGTCGTCGGCGCTGCTCCGGGCGATGGGAGACATCCGCTCCGAGCTGTTCCGCTACGAGGTCCGGCAGACCTTCGACACGCCGGAGGCGGCTGAGCACCGCCGGATCGTCGACGACGCGGCGCGCGGGTGGTCGCCCGACGCCGAAACCGGAGGTGACGAGGAGGATCCATGGCGGAAGCCGGACGATCGCTGAAGGCTCTTTTACGTCGCGCTCAGCGTGATCGCCGTGATCGGGATCGCCCTGATCATCCACGCCGCGACGAGTCGTCCGGGTGCTCCGCTGGTGGTGGCCGACTGCTCCGGTCCGCCCCTGGGCGCGACGCCGCCCACCGGACAGATCCTCGGCCCCGACTCGGCCCCGGTCCAGATCGACGAGTACTCGGACTTCGAGTGCCCGTTCTGCGCCCGGTTCGCCATCGTCACGATGCCGGACGTGCGGCAGCGGCTGATCCCGACCGGCAAAGTGCGCTGGCGCTTCATGGACTTCCCGCTCCAGCAGCACGTGAACTCGCCGGTGGCGCACCTGGCGGCGGCGTGCGCGGCCGAGCAGGGGAAGTTCTGGGAGATGGAGTACGCGCTGTACGACAACCAGAGCGCCTGGGTCGACGAGCGGCGCCCCGAGGGGAAGTTCCTCGACTACGCGCGGCAGATCGGTCTCAACGCCGACAGCTTCCAGGTGTGCGAGCGGGAGCGCCGGCCCTGGCCCAAGATCGAGGCGAACCGCTGCGCGGGCGAGAAGCTGGGCGTCGACGGCACGCCGACCTTCTTCATCAACGGTCACAAGCTGGAGGAGCCCACGCTGGCGTACGACGATCTGACCCGGATGGTGGACTCGGCCAGCGCGGCGGCTGCCGCGCGCACCCCCGCCAAGCGCCGGTGAGGTGAGCGTGCGCCATCGCATGGCTGCCGCCGCGCTCGCGCTGGTGGGCCTGCTGGTGTCGGTCTACCTGCTGCTCTACAAGGTCGGCGTCCTCGGCTCGCTGAGGTGCGTCGGGAGCGGCGGGTGCGAGCGGGTGAACACCAGCCCCTGGTCGTCGTTCCTCGGGCTGCCGGTCGCGGCCTACGGTGTGGCGGGTTACCTGGTCCTGATGGGGATCGCGCTGTACGGGTTGCGCGGCGATCAGGCCGAGCGTCCCCAGGCCACGCGCTGGCTCGCGGTGCTGTCGGGCCTGGCCGTGCTGTTCTCCCTCTACCTGCTGGCCCTCGAGTTGTTCGTCATCCACGCCGTGTGCCTGTGGTGCAGCGTGTCCGGCGTGGCGATCCTCGCGATCTTCGTGCTGTCGGCCGGTGCGCTGCGACGGCTCAGCCGGGCACCCGCACCGTGAGCACCGGGCAGGCGGCCGTGCGCGCCACGCGCTCGGCGACGCTGCCCAGCAGGAGGTGGAGCAGCCCGGTGCGGCCGTGGGTCGCCACCACGATGAGGTCGGCGTGGTGCCGCGCTGCGGCGTCGGTGATCGCGACGTAGGCCGGGCCGAACACCACCTCGGCCGTCCACGGCGCCTGGTCGCCGATCTCGCGCGTGCCGAACTCCTGGAGCTGCTCCTTGGTGATGGCCGCCAGCGCGGCCAGGTCCACCGCCACCACGGCGGGATCGGGGCTCGCGCTCTCGAGCGCGTGCACCAGCACGATGGTGCCGGCGAACTTGCGCGCGATCTCGATCGCCGGCCGCGCCGCCACGGCGCTGTTGGCCGAGAAGTCGGTGGTCACCACGATGGTGTGAAACACCGTCAGGCCTCGCCTTCCTCGTATGCCGTCTTGAGACGCTCCACCACGGCCGGGTCGGCCAGGGTCGTCGTGTCGCCGAGCGCGCGCCCTTCGGCGATGTCGCGCAGCAGCCGGCGCATGATCTTCCCGCTCCGGGTCTTCGGCAGGTCGGCCGAGAAGAGGATGTCATCGGGGCGCGCGATGGCGCCGATCTTGTTCGCCACGTGCTCCTTCAGGTCGTCCTTCAACTCGTCGTGCGGCTCGAAGCCGGCCTTGAGCGTCACGAAGGCGGCGATCGCCTGGCCCTTCAGGTCGTGGTGTTTCCCGACCACCGCGGCCTCCGCGACGGCGGGATGGTCCACCAGCGCGCTCTCGACCTCCATCGTGCCGATGCGGTGGCCGGCGACGTTCAGCACGTCGTCCACGCGCCCCAGCAGCCAGAAGTAGCCGTCCTCGTCGCGCTTCGCGCCGTCGCCGGCGAAGTACATGTTGGGCCACTTCGACCAGTAGGTCTCGCGATAGCGGTCGTCGTCGCCCCAGATGGTGCGCAGCATCCCGGGCCACGGAGCCGTCAGGGCCAGAAAGCCGCCGCCCACCTCGACGCGGTTCCCCGCGCCGTCCACCACCTCGGCGGCGACGCCGGGGAAGGCCTTGGTGGCCGAGCCCGGCTTGGTGGCGATCACGCCGGGGAGCGGCGTGATCATGATGCCGCCCGTCTCGGTCTGCCACCAGGTGTCGACGATCGGGCAGCGCTGCCCGCCGATGTTGCTGGTGATACCACATCCACGCCTCGGGGTTGATCGGCTCGCCGACGGTGCCGAGCAGCCGCAGCGTCGAGAGATCGTGCCGCGCCGGCAGCTCGGCGCCCCACTTCATGAAGGCGCGGATCGCCGTCGGCGCGGTGTAGAAGACGGTGACGCCGTAGCGCTCGACCAGGTCCCAGAAGCGGTCGCGCTCCGGCCAGTCGGGCGCGCCCTCGTACATCACGCAGCGTGGCGCCCAGGGCCAGCGGGCCGTAGACCACGTAGGAGTGGCCGGTCACCCAGCCGATGTCGGCCGTGCACCAGAAGACGTCCTCGTCCTTGAGGTCGAAGACCAGCTGGGTGGTGGCCGTGACGTGCGTCAGGTAGCCGCCCGTGGTGTGGACGATGCCCTTCGGCTTCCCCGTGGTGCCGCTGGTGTAGAGGATGAACAGGATGTCCTCCGAGTCCATTCGCTCCGGCTCGCAGAACGGCGCCGCGTCCTGCATGAGCCGGTGCCACCAGTGGTCACGGCCTTCCTGCATGTGCACGAACGCCTCGTCGCCGGCGGCGCCCAGCCGGCGCTGGTAGACCACGACGTGCCGGATGGTGGGGCAGTGCTCCAGCGCCTGGTCGGCGTCGCGCTTCAGCGGGCAGGACCTGGCCGCGGCGGTAGCCGCCGTCGGCCGTGACCAGCACGACGGCGCCGGCGTCGTTGATGCGATCCCGCAGGCTCTCGGCGCTGAACCCGCCGAACACCACCGAGTGAGGCGCCCCGATGCGGGCGCACGCCAGCATCGCGATCACCGCCTCGGGAATCATCGGCATGTAGATCGCCACCCGGTCGCCGCGGTGCACGCCGAGCTTCTTCAGCACGTTGGCGAACTTGTTCACCTCGCGGTACAGGTCCCAGTAGGTGATCGTCCGCCGCTCGCCCGGTTCCCCTTCCCAGATCAGGGCCGCCTGATTGCGCCGCGCCGTCACGACGTGCCGATCGAGGCAGTTCACCGAGGCGTTGAGCTCGCCGCCGACGAACCACTTGGCGTGCGGCGGGTCCCAGTCGAGCACGCGGTCCCAGCGGCGCGACCACTGCAACTGTTCCGCGAACGACGCCCAGAAACCTTCAGGGTCGTGGGCCGCCGCGTCGTACAGTGCGGCGCTGGGACAGTGCGCGTTGGCGCGGAAGAAACCAGGTGGAGGGAAGACCCTCGTCTCGTCGAGCAGTGTGTCGATCCGTTGCACGTCCGTCATGCAGGGGCACCCTTTCTGGGCCTCTGGTCCGAAGTGTCTACTACTCTTGCGCTTAAAGTGGGAAAAGTCTTATGGTATGGCGCCCATCTACGGATCTCAGACGCCTGCGCCCCCGCGGGCGGCTTGAGATGCGTGATTTGTGCCACCCGTCAGAGGAGTTAGGTATGTCTCGTATCACCGGCCGGGTCAAGTGGTTCAATGACGCGAAGGGTTTCGGGTTCATCGAGCGGGAGGGTGGCCCCGACGTCTTCGTTCACTACTCGGCGATTCAGGCTGAGGGCTTCAAGTCCCTCAAGGAGAACGACAAGGTGGAGTTCGAGGTGCGCGAGGGTCCCAAGGGCCTGCAGGCCGCGAACGTCACCAAGATCTGAGTCGCGTGGACCGGTCGTAGACGAGGGCCCGGGACATCCCGGGCCCTCGTCGTTGGCGGGGCCCGCGCGCAGCGGACTGCGTGATGCCAGCCGCAATTCGTGTGGCAGACCGCAACAACTTTCCCCATCGTGACGGATGGCCCAAGCGGCCCTAAGTCCATGCGGCGAATCAGCATGGAAGATATCGGCGCCCGCGGCACCATTCCTTCATCTCCTGTGTGGCGTGAACGAGCTCCTCGTACGCGCCCCAGCCATTCTCGACCGGCACAGCCGGCACGCCTTCCGCAAGGCGGCGCTGGCTGCGGTGGAGAGCCATTCGGAGGGTACGCCCGAGGGGGACAAGCGGATCGTCGTGGACCTCGAGCGCACGACCAAGGTGGACAGCGCCGGGCTGGAGGCGCTGGTCATGGTGCGCGAGCGGGCCGCGGAGCAGCGGTGGACGGTGTGCCTGCGCGGCGCCTCGGAGGAGCTGAGGTTCCTGCTCGTGCTGACTCGCCTGGAGGACCGCTTCGAGTTCGAGCCGCCGGCGACCTGAGGCGCAGCGGCGCGGGATGCCGCGCTACTGCGGTGTGGTGGTCCCGCTTAAGTTGTGCTCCACGATGACCGGGTCCTCATACCTGCGTGCGCTCTGTGGCGACGGCGGACGGTAGCGGCGCGGCGCCGGTCCTGGAGGTGGTGGACCTCGCCAAGCGCTTCGGCCACGTGCGGGCGCTCAAGGGCGTGGCCTTCGCGCTCCACGCGGGCGAATCGCTCGCCGTCTTCGGCCCCAACGGCGCCGGCAAGACGACGCTGCTCAGGGTCCTGGCGGGCCTGCTCAAGCCGGATGGCGGCACCGTGCGGTTCGGCGGGGAGCTGCTGGTTCGCGGCAACGCGGAGCACCGGCGCCGCGTCGGGTTGATCTCGCATCACTCCCTGTTGTACGACGGGCTCACCGCGGCGGAGAACCTGGTGTTCTACGCGCGGCTCTACTCCGTGGCGGAGCCGCGCGCCGCGGCGGCCCGGGCGCTGGAGGGCGTCGGCCTCGCCGAGCGGGCGTCCGACCAGGTCGGTACCTTCAGCCGCGGGATGGTCCAGCGCCTCGCGATCGCCAGGGCGCTGCTCCACGACCCCGACGTCATGCTGCTCGACGAGCCGTTCAGCGGGCTGGACCAGGCGGCGGCGGCCGCGCTGCGGCAACTGCTCGGCCGGCTCAGGGCCGAGCGCCGCACGATGGTCCTCGTGACCCACAACATCGACGAAGGCCTCGAGTTGGCGACCCACGTCGCCATTCAGGTTTCGGGGCGCTTCGTGTCGCTCGGCCCCAGGGAGGGCGACCTCGCGGCGTACCGGGCGCGCTACGCCGAGGCGACGGCGAGCCATGCGTAAGCTGCTGGCGCAGGCCTGGGCCATCGCGGCGAAGGATCTGCTGCTCGAGTTCCGCAGCCGGACCGCGTTCCTCTCCGCGCTGGTGTTCACCGCGCTGGTGCTGGCCATCTTCAACTTCGCCCGCGACCCGACCGCCGTCTCGTCGGTGGATCTCGCGCCGAGCGTCCTGTGGATCACCTTCTCCTTCGCCGGGGTACTCGCCCTCAACCGCGCGTTCAGTCTGGAGAAGGAGAACCGTGCCATCGACGGCCTGCTGCTGTCGCCGGCGAGCCGGACGGCGCTGTATCTGGGCAAGACGGGAGCGAACCTGATCTTCGTGGGGGCGGTGGAAGCCATCGGGCTGCCGGCGTTCGCGCTGTTCTTCAACGTGCCGTTGCTCGACGTGCTGGGACCGCTGCTGCTGGTGATCGCGCTCGCCACGATCGGCTTCGTCACCGTGGGCACGCTCATGAGCTCGATGGCGGTGAACACGCGGTTCGGCGACCTGATGCTGCTGGTCCTGGTCCTGCCGTTCCTGGTGACGCCGGTGAGCGCGGCCGCGTCCATGAGCGCGCGAATCTTCGCGCATCGTCCTTTCGCCGAGTGGGAGCCCTGGCTTAGATTGCTGGCCGCCTACGACATCACGTTTTTCGTGGTCTGCACGCTGGTCTTCGAGTCCACGGTGGAGGAATGACCCCAACCGAGTCCGCTGAGCGCACGCTCCGACGCAGCGGCCTGTGGATGGCCGCGGCCGTGGTGCTGATGGTCGGCGTGTACGTGCGCGCCCTGGCCTTCACGCCGGAGGAGGCCACGCAAGGCCTGGCCCAGAAGATCTTCTACATTCACGCGCCGAGCGCGTGGGTGGCGTTCCTCGCCTTCGGGATCGTCGGGGTGTCGAGCGCGCTCTACCTGCTCCTCAAGGAGCCTCGGCTGGACCTGTTCGCGGCGTCCGCGGCCGAGGTCGGCACCGTCTTCACGACCACCGTGCTGGTGACCGGCCCCATCTGGGGGAAGGAGATCTGGGGCACCTGGTGGACCTGGGACGCGCGGCTCACGCTGACGCTGTTCCTGTGGTTCATCTATCTCGCCTACCTGGTGCTGCGGACGGCCGTCGAGGAGCCGGGCCGGCGGGCGCGCTACTCGGCGGTGCTCGGCATCCTCGGCGCGCTGCTCGTGCCGTTCATCCACGTCAGCGTCTACCTGTTCCGCACGCTCCACCCGATGCCGGTGGTGCTGCGGCCCGGCAAGCCGGAGCTCCCAGGCTCCATGCTGATCACCCTGCTGAGCTCGTTCACCGTCTTCACCATCTTCTTCTTCGCGCTCCTCGCGCGCCGCTACGCCTGGGCCCGGCTGGTCGATGCGCGGGCGCAGAGCGAGGCCGACCGTGCCGACGCCTCCCGCTAACGGCGGCTTCATGGTCGCCGCGTACGTGGCGGCGGCGCTGATCTACCTGTCGTACGCCGCCTGGCTGTACTGGAGGACGC
Source organism: uncultured Gemmatimonadales bacterium (assembly GCA_963729955.1). GTDB lineage: Bacteria > Gemmatimonadota > Gemmatimonadetes > Gemmatimonadales > JACORV01 > Fen-1245. Next base: position 246,246 of record CAVSQA010000023.1, on the reverse strand, counting down.
GGGGCCGCTAGCCATGCTCTCATCGATCTTGATCTTGTTCGCGGCCTTGCTCCAGCAGCCGGAGCGTGGCGCGGCGCCGTCGCAGCATGCGAGAGAAGCGACCTTCGACTCCAGCCGGGTGGCGGTGGCCCGCATGGCCAACCACGTCGCCGACCTGAGGAGCGGGCTCGACGTCTTTCGCCGCGCTGCGTTCAACGGCGCGGACGGAGACGTGCTCACGACGGCGGCCAATCTCAGTGCCCAATGCCGCACGCTCGATTCGGTTGCCGTGGTGACCGAGCGGAAGGTGTGCCGCCGGTGCGCCTTTCAGCCGGCGGTGCAGGAGGCGCTGGACGGCTACCGGCGTGCGATGCCGGCCCTGGGCCGGTCGGGGGCCCGCTGCGTGGTGCGGCTGAGGCAGCTCTCGCGCGGCGCCGACGTCGTGAAGCGGCTCCGGCGCGACGCGCGGAGCGTCTCGAATCCCATCGTTCTGGCGCTGACGGATTACGAGCGGCGGCTCGACGCCTTGCTGGAGGTGTTGAATGCGAAGCCGCCGCGGCCGATCCCTCGGCGCCCGGCCCCCCCCGCGGCCCGGCCCTCCCTGAACGCTCGCGCGGCCGCGGAACGGCCGGCCGCGCGGTGAGGTGAAGGGGCCGGGTCGCCGGTGCGGCCCGCGGGGCTCTGGCGCTACGCCGCGTCCTTCTTGAGCAGGAACCTCTCGTAGATCTGCATCGCGGCCACCGCCCCCAGGATCGGACCCACCCAGTAGACGAGCTGAGCGGTCCAGTACCAGGAGACCAGGGCGGGCCCGAAGGCGCGCGCGGGGTTCAGCGCCGCGCCCGTGAGCAGGCCGCCGGCCAGCACGCACATCCACAGCGTCAGCCCGACCCCGAAGCCGCCCACCTTCGGCGCGGCCGGGTCCACCACGGTGCCCATCATGGCGAGCGCGAGGAAGAAGGTCATCACCGCCTCGAGGAGGATGCCGCCGACGAACGTCGTATCCGCCCCGAGCCTCAGGGCGCCGTACTGCCGCACTTCGGCGGCGCCGGCGGGGAACAGTCCCTTCAGCACCAGCGCGGCGAGCACCGCGCCCAGGAGCTGGGCGACCACGTACAGGGCGGCTTTCCTGGTGTCGATCCGGCCGACGGACCACAGCCCCACCGTGATCGCGGGGTTGATGTGGCCGCCCGAGATGTTCATCGTCGCGGTGACGGCGATGGCGAGCGCCAGGCCGTGGGCCGCGGCGATGCCGCCGAGGCCGACGCTCCCGTCCCGGTACGCGTTGAGGATGATCGCCCCGCCGCCGATGAAGACGAGCATGAAGACACCGATGAACTCCGCGATGAGCGGGCGCAGCGTACGACGCATCACATCCCTCGGGTCGAAGTGGATCGTGGAGACAGTGGAAGCGGCGCCAATATGCCCGGCCGGCGCGCGCCGACGCAAGGCGAGCCGAGAGCGCTCGCGTCCCCGGCGGGTCAGGCGGGCCGCGCCGTCAGTCCGCCCGGCGGAGCACGATCGCGGCGTTGATGCCGCCGAAGCCGAACGAGTTGGAGACCGCGACGGCGGCGCCGCCCTCGGCCCCCGCCCCGTCGAGGTAGGCGAGGTCGCACTCGGGGTCGCGGACGCTGAGGTTCAGGGTCGGCGGGAGCCAGGCGCGGGCGAGCGCCAGGGCCGTTACCGCGGCCTCGATGGCGCCGGAGGCGCCGAGCGGGTGGCCGTAATAGCCCTTGGTGCCGCTCAGGGCCAGGCGCGCGGCGTGCGCGCCGAACGCCTGGCGGATGGCCAGGGTCTCGGTCTTGTCGTTGAGCGGGGTCGAGGACCCGTGCGCGTTGACGTACTCCACCTCGTGAGGCGCGACCCGCGCATCCGCGAGGGCCAGCGTGAGGCAGCGGGCCGCCTGGCTGCCGTCGGGGCGCGGGGCCGTCATGTGGTACGCGTCGTTGGTCACGGCGGCACCGAGCAGCTCGGCCAAGATGGGCGCGCCGCGCGCCGCGGCGCGACTCAGCTCCTCGAGCACCAGCACGGCCGCGCCCTCACCCATCACGAACCCGTCCCGCTCGCGATCGAACGGCCGCGACGCGGTCGCGGGATCGTCGTTGCGGGTGGACATGGCGCGGATCACGGCAAAGGCCCCGTAGCACAGCGGCGCCAACGGCGCCTCGGCGCCGCCGGCCAGCATCACGTCGGCCCGGCCGTCACGGATGGCGTGAAAGGCGTCGCCCACCGCGATGGTGCCCGACGCGCAGCTCATGGCGTTGGTGGAGTTGGGTCCCGATATGCCGAACTCGATGGCGATGTTGCAGCTGGCCGCGCCGCCGAACACCGACAGGGCGAGCGAGGGATCCACACCCTTGAGTCCCTGGGCGGCGTACGCGCCCACCTGCTGCTCGGCGTATCCCACCCCGCCGAGCGCGGAGCCCATCGAGGCGCCCACCCGGTCGCGGTCTTCCCGCTCCAGATCGAGCGTCGCGTCGCGGAGCGCCAGGCCGGCGGCCACCACCGCGAGCTGGGAGAAGCGATCGAGGCGCCGGGTGCGCCGCGCGTCGAGGAAGTCCTGCGGCCGGAAGTCGGGGATCTCGGCGGCGATGCGGCTGCGGAACGGCGCGGCGTCGAAGCGCGTGATGGCGCGCACCGCGGAGCGGCGGGCCTTGAGCCCGCTCCACAGGCCCTCGACTCCCGTGCCGATCGGCGTCACGCAGCCGACGCCGGTCACCACGACCCGCCGTGGCCCGCTCACGTGCCGTCTCCCAGCTCGGCGACCCGCGCGATCCCCGCGAGCGTGCGCTGTGCGATGGCGTGGATGAACAGCGGGCCGATGACGAGGCCCGCGGCCGGACGCCGCAGCCCCGGCCACGGCGGCCCGTCCCACAGATGCGTTATCGTCACGGCCACTCGGCCTCCGCTCACGGGAGAGAAGCTCCACTCGACATCCATGCCGCGCGTGATACCCCTGAGGTGACGGTAGCGCACCGCCGGCGCATCGCGGTCGATCCGCATGTCGGACACCCACCAGGTCGGCCAGCGGGCGGGCCCGAACGCGCGCCACGCCGCCATCTCGACCACGCCGCCGTCGGGGCGCCGCTCCAGGAATCGGACCCACCGGTAGTGCGCCAGCCACTCGGGCCAGCGCTCGACCGCGGCGGCGCAGCCGAACACCCGATCCACGGGGGCGCGCACCTCGCGCCGGTCCACCTGGATCATCGGCTGCGCACCGGCGCGCCGGCGTCGTTGCCGTTGCCGGCGCGCCACGCGGCGGTGACCCGAAACATGGCGTGGGTCCGGACCTCGGCCGGCACCCCGGCCTCGGCGCAGACGCGGCGCAACGCCGCGGCGGTGAAGCCGCGCAGCACCGAGGTCACGCCGTCGCGCCGGCTGACCGCCTGGAAGCGCAGCGGATAGGAGGCGAGCCACAGGCCCACCGCGGCGAGCGGGCTCGGCCGGAGCTCCGCGATCACCGCCCCCACCCGGGCCACGCGCCCCAGCTCGGCGACCATCGCCGTGAGCGCGGCGCCCCGGTAGTGATGGAGCAGCTGGGAGCACAGCACCAGGTCCACGGAGTGCGAGGCGAACGGCAGCGCCGCCGCGTCGGCGCGCACCAGGGTGATGTCTCCGCCGCGGGCGGCGTTGCGGGCGGCGGCCGGATGGCGCTCGACGGCGAGAAGACGCAGGCTGATGCCGGCCCGGGCCGCCCGGGCCCTGGCGGCGCGCGGCAGGTCGCCGTCGCCGGTTCCGACGTCGAGCAGCGTCAGCGTCGCGCCCGCCGCGGCGGACCGGAGCAGCTCGTCCAGGCGGCGCAGCGCGGCGGCGGCTCCGCCGAGGAAGCGGTTGGCGCGGGCGACGTCCCTCAACGAGGCGATCACCGTGGCTCCGTCGGCGGCGGGGTCGTCGAGCAGCTCGGGGCGCCGGGCCGCGCCCCGCCATTCGCGCCGTGCGGCCTTCAGGCGCCCAGCTCCGCGTAGCGGCCGCCGAAATAGCACAGCGGCCTCCCCTCGCTCACCTCGGACCACTCCAGCGTGCCGGTGATGATGGTGTGGTCGCCGCCGTCGAGGTGGCTGCGGCGGCGGCACTCGATCCGCGCGAGCGAGCCGGGAAGGACGGGCGCGCCGCCCGGCGTGGCGGCCACCTCGCCCTCCTCGAAGTGCTGGCGCCCGCGATCGGCGAAGCGGCGGGCGAGCTCGACCTGTCCGGCCGACAGCACGTTGACGCCGAACCGCTCCGCCTCGAGCAGCACGTCGTGGATCTCGGCGTCGCGGCCCACGCACACCAGCAGCATCGGTGGATCGAGCGACAACGAGGTCACCGAGCTGGCGGTGATCCCGACGGCCCGCCCCCGCGGGACCCTGGCCGTGACGATGGTGACTCCGGTAACCAGGTGGCTCATCGTATGGCGGAACCGCGCTTCGTCGAGCGGCATGTCGTCGTCCGGTCCGGAATGAAGGTGGCTGCGAGATACTATAGGATAAGCGCGGCCAGGGCCCGAGGGGCGAGCAGCGCGCCCGGCGAGACGTAATCGCCAGCCACACCGACCCACAGGTCGGCGACGGCGGGGTGCCGGGCCAGCCGGCGCGTGAAGCGGCGCATCAGGACGGGGCTCGTGACCGACAGCGCCGCCAACCGCTCGAAGAACCACTTGCCGAGGAACGCGCGCCGGCGGGCCGTCCGGTACGGCCGCAGGGCCGTACCCGTCGCCGGGCCCGCCGCCAGCGCCGCCGCGATCGCCGCGGAGGCGAGACGGCCGCCACGCAGGGCCGCGAAAATCCCCTCGCCCGTGAACGGATCGAAGAAATCCGCCGCATCCCCCACCAGCAGGGCGCCGTCGGCCACCGCGCGGCGCGTGGTGCGCGCGAACGGGCCGGCCACCATCACGCCCCTCACCAGGCGCGCGCCGGACACCCGGCGCCGCAGCTCGGGAACGGCGGCGAGCTCCGCGCGGAGAAAGGCCGCCGGATCCCTCGCGATCGCTCGCCCCTCGGCCGCCGGCACCACGGCCGCCGCGTTCACCTTCCCGCCGCCGATGGGCGCGAGGCCCACGTACCGTCCGCGGCCGAGGAACATCTCGCCGTAGTCGCCCATCCCCTCCACGTCCGCCAGGTGCGCCACCAGCGCGAGGCGCCGCGGGCCGCCGTGGCGCGAGAGGCCGAGGCGCCGGGCCACCAGCGAGTGCAGGCCGTCGGCGCCCACCACCACCCGGCTCCGCTCGTCCCAGCGACGATCGCCGCGGCGGAGCGTCGCACCCGCCACCACGCCGTCCTCGATCAGCAGGCGCTCGACCGTGACGCCTTCCAGCACGTCGGCTCCCGCGCGCGCGGCGGCGCCGAGGACGATGGTGTCGAGGCGGGAGCGCGGGAGCGCGAGTCCGTAAGGCCGGTAGGGGTGCCGCGGGCCGGCGTCGGGGAACCGGCCCAGCACCGCGGCGCCGTCGTCCGAGACGATCCGCATGCCGACGAGCCGCGCCGCGCCGCCCGCCTCGATCTCCTCCAGCACGCCGAGCGCGTCGAGGTCGCGGGTCGCCTCGGGGCTGAGGTACTCCGAGCACGCCTTCTCGCGCGGGAACGTCTCCCGCTCGACCAGCAGCACGTCGAGGCCGGCCCGCGCGGCCCACGCCGCGGTCGAGGCGCCCGCGGGCCCGCCACCCACCACCAGCAGGTCGCGCACGCTACGCGCCGGCGAGGCGGCGGAACAGATGCAGGTAGCGCCAGTGCGGCCGCGGCAGGCGCAACAGGCTGGCGAGGCGCACCAGCCGCGGCATCGCGGGATTGCGGCTGTCGGCCGAGAACATGAAGCGAGGATGGGCGCGGGCGAATGCCGTGAGCCGCGCCAGCGCCGCGTCCAGGGGAAGGGCGGGTGAGAGGTAGAAGCGCGGCGCGAGCAGCGGGTCGCCGGGCGCGACCTGGCCTTCCGCCGTGGCGATGGCCTGCAGGGTCGTGCCCGGATACACCCGCAGGCCCACCGTGAGGTAGACGGCGTCGCCGCGCGCCAGCCGCCGCTCGGCGAAACGCAGGGTCTCCTCCAGCGTCGCCGGCGTCTCGCCGGGGCCGCCGGCGAGGAAGATCCACAGCACCCGGATGCCGGCCGCCTCCGCGCGCGCGGCGCACGTCCGGAGGCGGGCGGCGTCGAAGCCCTTGTTGAGGCGCTCCAGCACCGGATCGGACGCGCTTTCGGCCGTGATGCCGAGCCACCGGAATCCCGCCCGGCGCATCGCGGCGAACAGCTCGGCGGAGGCGACGGCTGGCGTGAAGTTGGTGGTGTCCACGCCGACCCGAAGGCCCGCGCGCGCCAGCGCCTCGGCCACGGCGACGGCGTGGTGGAGCGGGCTGTTGAAGGTGGAGTCGACGAAGTCGACGCGCCGGACCCCGTGCCGCGCGAGTGCCGCGATCTCGTCCACGACGGCCGCGGGACTGCGCAGGCGGTAGCCCTTGCCCTCGACGTTGAGGTAGGTGCAGTACACGCAGCCGAACACGCAGCCCCGCTTGGTCTGCACCGGCGCCGTCGCGCCGTGGCGCACGTAGCGTGGTAGATGGGCCCAGCGCCACAGCTCGAGCGGCGGCAACGCGTCGAGGTCCGCCGGCAGCGCTGGTGCCGGCGCTCGCTCGCCGCCGGGCCACCAGACGCCGGGAAGCGGCTCGCCGGCTCGGCCGGCCGCCGCGGCCTCGAGCAGCGGCGCCACCACCGCCTCGCCGTCACCCGCCACGCCGGCGTCCACGCCGAGCGCGGCGACGAGCCCCGGGGCCGCCACGCCGAACGCCGCTCCTCCGGCGACCACCGGGGCCGGCGTCTCGCGGCGCACGACGTCCACCAGGCGACGGGTCGCGGGCACGTAGTGCCGGGTGGCGACCAGGTCGGAGTTGTCGATGTTGCGGACGGAGAACGCCACGACGTCGGGCCGCGCCTTGCGCACGGCCGTGCGCAGGGCCACTTCCGGATCGCGCGCGAAGCACAGGTCCAGCGCCGTGACGGCCCACCCGGCGCGCTCCAGCGGCGAGGCGATCGCCGCGAGGCCGTTCGGGACGCACGGCTGGGGTGAGCGCTCTCGATTGGGATTGACCAGCAGGGCCCGGGGTCGGTCCCCCGGGCGGGTCGCGCGCGCGGCGGCCGTGGGCGTGATGGACTCCGGCGTGAGGGTGAGGCGTCTAGGGATGGCGCGGAGTTGTTACACCGGCCGCGGCCGGAAGAACCGCCAGGCCCGCTCCTACCACAGTGGCGAGCAGGTTGACCGTGTCGTTGGTCATCCAGCTGAGGCCGCCCACCAGCGCCGGGCTCGCGCCGCAGCACGGGTCCGGAGTCTCGCGCGCCGCCCCACAGGCGGCGCAGCGGTAGCGGGCCTGAAGCGTGGCGCCCAGCACCGAATCGGCGATGCATCCGGCGAATCCGCCGATCCCGACCATCCAGGCCCGGCTCGGCTCGACGATCGCGAGCAGCGCCGCGGCGGCCGCGACGAAGCCCGCGCCCGCCGCGCCCCCCGCGGTGCCCAGCCAGGTGACCCCGCCCGACGTGCCGGCCGCCACCGGCCGGCCGGTGGTGACGAGGCGCGGCGCTCGCCGGCTCCGCGCGCCGATCTCGGTCGACCAGGTATCGGCGGCGGCCGCCGCCAGTGCGCCCGCGAACGCGCCGTGCCACACCGGATGCGCGCGCGCGAGCAGCGCGGCGGCGGCGGCGAGGCCGCCGTTCGCCGCGACCTGAAGGGCCCGGCGGCGCCCGCCGCCCGGCGTGAGCAGGCTGGAGGAAAGGAAAAAGGCGAGCAGCAGCGCGAGTCCGGACCAGCCGGTTCCGATGGCGACCAGCGCGCCAACCGCGAGGGCCGCGAGCGCGCCGCCCGGGGAGAGCCAGGTCGTCACGGCGCTTTAGTTAGCGACGCGCCTCGGCCTCGCGCAACGCCGGCGGTGGTTTCGAGCGCGTGGGGACAGTATCTTGGCGCTCGCCGCCGTGAGTGAACGCCATCGGTTTCGCGCCCACAGCATCCTCCCGCTCGCCGTGCTCGAGGCGATGCGGCACCTCGACTCCCCGCGCGACGAGGAGGCCGCCGAGTACGTGGACGAGCATCTCAAGAAGCGCCTCGGACTCTCCACCACGGTGGCCGCGCAGATCGCGCGCTACGAGGTCGTCGTCCGCCGCGACCAGGGCGTGGCCAACGCCGAGCTGGAGCAGATTCTCCGCCTGGCGAGCCGCCGCAGCGACGCCAGCCTGGTGTTCGCCGACGGCGGGCGACGGGCGGCGCGTCACGCGCTCAGGCGGCTGGCGTTCCCGATCCGGTGGGCCGCGCGGCACCTGCCCCAGTTCGCACGGCGGGCGGTCGGTTTCCGGGCGGCGCGGCGGTGCGCCGGCGACGTGTTCGGCGCCACGCTGGTGCGGCGGGGCCGCGGCGCCGTGGCGGCGATGGTCGACCCGGTGTCGGTGCAGGCCACGCCCGACGGGGCGTCGTGTGCCTTCTACGCGGCGGGGATCGCCGAGTTGTTGCGGCAACTAGTGGACTTCGACGGCGGGATGCTCCACCCGGCATGCCGGGCGCGCGGCGACGCGCGCTGCGAGTGGCGCTCGACCGCCCCATGAGGAGGCCGTAGTGAGCGTCGACGACTACCTGACACCCGAGGTGCTGGGCCAGGTCCGCGAGCTGCTGACGCGGATGAGGCTCGACGGCTGGCTGCTGTTCGATTTCCACGGCATGAACCCGGTCGCGACCCGGGTGCTCGGCCTGGGCGGCCTCGCGACGCGGCGGCTGTTCGTCCTGCTGCCGGCCGTGGGCAAGCCCATCGCCGTGGCGCACAAGATCGAGCAGCACCGGATCGCCGGCTTCCCGGGCGAGGTGCGGCCGTACGCCGCGTGGCGCGAGCTGGAGCACGAGCTCTCGCGCCTCGTGTCCGGCAAGAAGCTGGCGATCGAGTACTCGGGCAACGACGCGGTGCCGTACCTGGACCGCGTTCCCGCGGGCGTGGTCGAGCTGCTGCGCGCCTCGGGAGCCCAGGTCGTCTCCTCCTCGGAGCTGGTGACGGCGCTGGCCTCTCGCTGGACCCCCGAGGAGCTGGCCAACCACCTCAAGGCCGCGGAGCTGCTGCGGGAGATCGCGCTCGCGGCGTTCGAGCAGGTGAAGACCTGGTACGCCCGGGGCGCGACGCCCACCGAGCAGGGGCTGCAACGCTGGGTGATGGCGGCGTTCGAGCAGGCCGGCCTCCAGACCAACGAGCCGCCGATCGTGGCCGCGGGCGAGCACGCCGCCAACCCCCATCACGACCCCACGGGGCAACCGGACACGATCATCGAGCGGGGCGGCGTCCTGCTGCTGGACCTGTGGGCGGGCACGCGCATCGACACGGTCTACGCGGACCAGACGTGGATGGCGTACGTGGGCGGGGCGCCGCCCGGCGAGGTGGCCCGCGTCTTCGACGTGGTGCGCGACGCGCGCGACCAGACGGTCGCGGTGCTCGCCGACAAGTGGCGCGAGAAATGGCCGGTGACCGGCGCGGAGCTGGACGACGTGGCGCGCGGGGTGATCACCGCGGCCGGCCACGGCGACCACTTCGTGCACCGCACCGGCCACTCCATCGACCGCGAGCTGCACGGGTCGGGCCCGCACCTCGACAACTACGAGACCCACGACGACCGCCGACTGCTGGCGGGCGTCGGCTTCTCGATCGAGCCCGGCATCTACCTGCCCGGACGCTTCGGCGTGCGCAGCGAAATCAACGTGTATCTGCGCGAGGGGGGGCCACAGGTGACGCCCGCCGAGCCGCAGCAGGCGATGGTCGCGCTCGACGTGTAGCCGGCGACGCGCACGGCGCTGCCCGGCCGCGTGCGGCGCCCTCTAGCGGCGTGCCGATTCGCGCGGTACCATAGGGCCCGCGCGCGTGGGACGCAGCGGGACGCGGCGCGACGCGGCGGCGCGCTCGCGGGCGCCGGGTCGGGGCAGCAGCGGAGATTCAGGCGCCAATTCGCCACCGGCGCGGCGTGTCCCCCAAAGAGGACGCCCCCTGTTCCCGTTGCTTGACACTCCTAACGAGCAAGGAGCATATTGGCCGAGGTTAGGGTTTGCCTCGCCTTACAAACGAGCGCATAGACCGAATTGGTCGTAGCCAGGAGTTTCGAAAGGAGGTGGCGTGTCGCTGCCACGTTCGTCTTTCGTGTCCTCGCGTGTTCACGCTTGTGGAGGTCTGCAATGACTCAACGTAGTCGCTGGGCCTTCTCTCGCCTCGCCAGAGTGGCGTCGGCCGTTGCGGCCGTGGTGCTGTTCGGAGCCAGCAGCCTGCTGGCTCAGGGCACGACCGGCAAGATCGAAGGCACGGTAAAGGACCAGTCCGGCGCCCCCATCGCAGGGGCGCAGGTACTCATCGTGGGCTCGGCGTTCCAGGCCACCACGGATGAGAAGGGCTACTACTTCATGAACAACGTGCCGTCCGGCGTCGTGACGGTGCGGGCCCAGTACATCGGGTTCGCGCCCAACGAGGTGCGGAACGTGCGCGTGCTCGCCGGGCAGACGATGACGGTGAACCCGGTGCTGGAGCAGCGGGCGATCGAGGTGACCGGCATTACGGTCACGGTGGAGCAGAACCCGATCGTGCCGCGCGACCAGGTGACCAGCAAGCCGATCGTCGCGGGCGAGGTGATTCAGGAGCTGCCGGTCGACGCGGTGAACCAGGTGTTGCGGCTCGAGCCGGGGGTGGTGGAGAGCAACCGCGGGTTGTCGATCCGCGGGAGCCGGCCGGGCGAGCAGGCCACCTACATCGACGGTGTGCTGGTCCGGAACTTCCAGGGCGCCTTCAGCGGCGCGTACGGCCGGTCGGGCCTGGCTTCCAGTACGGCGGCCGCGAGCACCGCGACCACGACGACGGTCGGCTCGAACGCGCTGGAAGAGGCGTCGGTCACGACCGGCGCGACGGGCGCCGCGTACGGGCAGGCGCAGGGTGGCGTGGTGAACCTCGTCACGCGCGCCGGCGGCCCGGAGTTTCACGGCTCGCTGAGCTACGCGACGGACAACGTGTCGGGTCAGGTGTACGGCACCGGCCTCAACCGCATCGAGGCGTCGGTCGGCGGCCCGATTCCGATCGTGCCCAACCTGACCTTCTTCATCGGCACCGTGTTGCAGGGCCAGCAGAACGGCCAGCGTCCGCTGGGAACGGTGAACACGCCGCAGTTCCAGCTGGGCGGGTACCAGGCGCCCGGCGGCATGATGCCGGTGGCCCCCGGCTCGGCGGACAGCATTCCGACGAGCGTGATGGTGCCGCTGGATCCGGGCAATCCGCTCTCCGACAGCACGCTGGTGCGGATCCCGACCTACACGCAGTACGCCAGCGGGTGCAGTGCGTCGGCGGCCTTCAAGGGCACCTGCCGGAGCACGCGGCTGCTGAGCGCCAACAGCGACAACACGACGCTGGACACGAAGGTGCAGTACACGTACGGCACCGGCTCGCGTCTGGCCTTGACCTGGCACTTCGGCCGCAACCAGGGCCTCAGCGGCATCAACTACAATACGGTGTCGCAGACGGGCAACCGGGCGCTGGCGAACGCGGTAATCGCGAGCTGGACGCAGAATCTCTCGAAGTCCACCGAGCACGCCCTGGTGCTGGATGCCGCGTTGAGCTGGCAGCGGGACCAGTACGTGTTCGGCATCGTGCAGCCCACCTGGATGGCCAGCCACAACGATCCGTTCGGCTGGTACAACACGAACAACATCCAGTTCGTCACGGACATGAACACCTTCCCGATCAACGATCAGCTGATCGAGAACCTGCGGCTCAACCGCTGCCGGGTGGCCGGTGAGGGCCAGGGCGGCGGCGCCGGAGGCTGCATTCCGTTCATCGACCGGAACGACCTGGCGGCCGTGGCCAGCTACCGGTTCAACCCGTACGGCACCAACACCTCGTCATTCAGCAGCAGCGGCATGGGCACGACGGCGCCGCAGCTGACGCAGGAGACGCGGATCACGGGCCGGGCCAACCTCGACTGGCAGGCCAACCGCTACAACCGCGTCCAGGCGGGCGTCGACTTCACGAACTTCAACGATCTGGCGTGGGGCGCGGCGCTCAACAACCAGATCTTCATGGACGCGTACAAGGATTCTCCGAAGACGCTGGGCCTCTACGGCCAGGACCGCATCGACCTCGGCGACGTGGTGGTGGAGCTGGGGCTGCGCTATGACCGGATGGATACGGGCATCCTGTATCCGCGGGTGCCGGGCCGGGTGTTCACCGACCCGCTGCGGTCGTCAACGCTCTCGGACTCCATCAAGCTGGCGAACTTCTCGTTCAACGCGCAGGACAGCTCGATGGCGCGGGCGTGCGACGCGGCGCTGTCCGCCAACGACTCCCTCGCGCTGTCGACCTGCAACTACTTCAAGGCCCCGTCGCAGGGCATCCTGTCGCCGTCGCTCCGGGTGTCGTTCCCGGTGACGGACCGGACGGGCTTCCGGCTGTCGTATTCGCACCAGGTGCAGACGCCGGACATGAGCCTGTTGGCCACCAAGACCAACGCCGACATCGCCAATACCAACCTGAACGACACGTTCGGGCGGCCGTTGGGCTTCGGCAAGACGATCATGTTCGAGTTCGGGATCCGGCACGCCTTCAGTGACGACATGGTGCTCGACATCGCGGCCTACAACAAGGACCAGGTCTCCGAGATCGCGGGCCGCACCATCAACATCTACGACCCGTTCATCGGTTGCTCGGGCACGACGTGCCAGAACACGGCGTCGACCAACGAAGCGATCAACCTGTACACCAACCAGGACTTCGGGAACGTGCGCGGCGTGGACGTCCGGCTGGACCGCCGCTTCGGCTCGATCTTCCAGGGGACGATTTCCTACACGTACCAGACGGCGAAGAACACGGGCTCGGACCCGCAGGCGTACCTCAACACCCTGGCCCGCGTGAACAGCGCGGTGACGGGCTTGAGGCTGCCGCCGCCGCAGTCGATCCTGACGAGCTCGGACAACCGGACCCACACCATCGCGGGCAACCTGGCGGCGACGTTCCCGAACGGGTGGGATCGGGGGACGGTGCTGGGCAGCATCCTGGAAAACGCGGGCATCTTCGCGACCTTCCGGTTTGCATCCGGGCTGGCGTACACGCTGATGCAGAACGGCGGCCAGGGGGCGACCGGGCCGGGTAACGGGTTCGGGCTGAGCGGGCAGCCGCTGGAGCCGATCAACACGTCCACCATGCCGTGGATCAAGGACGTGGACCTGCGGCTGACGCGCGGCTTCCGGGTGGCCGGCAAGGACCTCTCGGTGTTCGCCGACTTCCGCAATCTGTTCAACTGGAAGAACCTGACGTCGATCTTCGCCGAGACGGGCGACGTGGTGAACAGCCTGTATCAGGCGAACCAGTTGTCGCCGCAGTTCTCGAGCATCCAGGCGGATGCCGGTTCCCTGTGGAGCACGAAGTCGGTGGTGGTCAACGGCGTCAGCCAAGTGGAAACGGGCGTGGACCTCAGCAACTGCGACAAGTATCCCTACGGCGCCGGCGGCGTCCGGGGCAAGCCGGACTGCCTGATGCTGCAGCAGGCGGAAGCGCGCTGGGGCAACGGGGATCAGTTCTTCGACACGAACGAGATCACGACGGCGTACGACGCGTACTTCAACCGGTTCCACGGCCCGCAGACGTTCAACGACAGCGGGTTCAACATGCGTCTCGGTTTCGAGTTCAACTTCTAGCTCGGGACGGCCTGCGGCGCCTCGCCATCTGGCGAGGCGCCGCCGGGCGCAAACGTTCAAGGAGTTCGCATGCAATCGAGAGTGCTACAGCGTTTCGCGCGAGCGGCGGTCCTCGTTCTCGGGACGGGAGTCGCGGTCGTCTCGACGGTCGAGGCCAGGCCGTCGCGTCCGATCCCGCGGGCCCAGCGGAGCGGGTTCAACCTGTTCGCGGGCTCGATCGGCCTGCAGCTGGCCGCGAACCGCGTCAACTGCAACTGGCTGACCAACTTCGGCAACGTGTGCACGAACCCGTTCGGGTCGGGCACGATCGAGGCCGGATTCTGGCCGAACGGGTCGCCGGACAGCTACGTCTTCAACGGCGGCCTGCAGGTGGCCGGCGTGGTCCAGTACGACACCAGCGTCGCCCTCCCGAACCAGGTGTGGAGGGGTGACACGGTGGGCGCGTTCTTCATGGACCCGCGCGGCGACCAGCGGCAGGGTGACGCCGTCACCAACATCTACGACGGGCTGAACGCGAACGATCTCGCGGTCTGGCCGTCGGCGGCGTACGTCAAGGATTCCTCGCTGTACAACAGCGCCCTGCTGGGACGCCAGACCATCTCGCAGCAGGACAGCTGGGTCCGGTACTGGGACGGTAACCCGTCCCTTTCGACCGGCCGCAAGCACGCCATGGGCATGCTGGTGGAGCAGCGCGGGCTGCTGTGGAATTACCCGTCCGGCAACCAGGACATCCTCTACTTCCTGTTCCGGTTCATCAACATCACGGCGACCGACAGCTCGGCGTACCAGGGCCTGTCCGTCGCCGGCTACACCCCGCAGGACATCGACGACATCATCGCGATCGCCAACGACTTCCATTCGCGGGCGCAGGCGGCCTACGGGGTCAACCTGCCCTCGAAGGGCTACACGTTCCACAACATGTTCGCGGCGTTCTTCCAGGATCCGGACGAGGGCGTCGCCGCCGACCACAACTTCTCGACGGCGGTGTTCCCGTTCTCCCTGGTCTCGGTGATGAAGTCGAATTACTCCGAGCCGCTGTGGCAGTATCCGGCGAACATCTTCAGCGATCCGTTCTTCCCGGCGCCGGGATTCGAGGCCGTCAAGTACCTGAAGAGCCCGATCAACCCCGCCAGCGGCAAACCGTTCGGGATCTCGGTGTGGGGCAACACGACCAACGGCGGGCAGTTCCCCGACGCGGTGGGCGTGAGCCAGATGTACCGCTTCATCTCGGGGCATCCGAGCCCCTCCCTGGGTGACGGCACGTGCAACGTGCTGGACGCGGTCAGGCTGCACACCTGCTACGCCGCCCAGGCGTTCGCGGACACGCGCTTCTTCGAGTCCTCCGGGCCGCTGGATTTGGCCCCGGGGCAATCGTCCGTCATCGTGGTGGCCATGATCTTCGCCGCGCCGGTCCACAAGTGGGCGGCGACGAGCAACGGGATCTACGCGCTGTCGGCGGGCCAGCTCGAGACCTACGACAACCCGAACCTCGACCAGACGTACACGCCGGGCTGGCCTGGCCAGCTCGACTCGCTGGCGCTCGTGGGTGCCCCGTACGTGCGGTCCGCCGTCGAGCGGCCGATGGGGTGGGGGCAGTTCAGTGACGTCAACGGCGATGGCGTGATCGATCAGACCGAAGTGCAGACCGTCCCGCGCTCCCTGCTCGGCAAGGCGCTGACGGCGCAGGCGATCTTCGACAACAAGTTCCTGCTCCCCTTCGCCCCCGAGGCGCCGCCGTTCTACCTGGTGCCGGGCGATGGGCAGGTGACCGTCACGTGGGGCAAGTCCCCGACGGAGACCGTGTGCGGCCTCCCGACGTGCGGCGACCCCTACTTCCAGGTGGCGAAGGCCCCGTTCGGGCCGGACGGCACGACCCCGAACGCCCTGTATGACCCGAACTACCGGCAGTACGACGTCGCCGGATACCGGGTCTACCGCGGCCGGACCGGATCGGAGATGACCGTCATCGCCCAGTTCGACTATGCGGGCGACGCCGTCGTCGACTACACGGGTCAGTTCTACGACCCGAACGTCTACGGCAACCAGTGCGCGCCCGAGTTGGGCGTGACGACGAGTTGTCCGACATTCCCGAACAATTACCCGCTGGTGGGGAACGTGATTCAGGTCCCGCCGGGCGGGCGCGTGCAGTTGAGCAACGGCAACATCCTGATCATCAATGCCGACACGGCGGTGACGGGTGGAGCCTCCGGCCTCCCGGCGCTGGTCGACAACGGGGTGCCGTTCGCCTACGTCGATCGTGGCCTGCTCAACGGCGTCCAGTACTTCTACAGCGTGTCCGCCTTCGACATCAACAGCGTTGCCTCGGGCCCGTCGTCGTTGCAGTCGGCGCTGGCCCTGAAGTCGGTGACGCCGCGCGCCGAGGGCATCAACGCCAACACCCCGGTGCTCGTCACCGGCATGTTCGGCGACGACAATACGGCACTCGACCCGAACAGCTCCGACCTCAAGGTGGACGAGGCCACGGGCGCCTTCAGCGGCCTGGTGCCTCCGGTCAACGGCGGGTCGTTCGGGTTCGGCGCCTTCGTGGCCGAAGCGCTGCCGCCCGGCGACATCACCGCGCGGATCGATTCGGTCGGCGTGGGCTTCACGACGGACATCGCCACTCCGCCTCCCAGCGTGTACGTGAGCTTCTTCTCGGGCTCGGATACCGTACACGCGGCGGTGCCGATGCCCTCGGCCACGTTCGCCGCAGATCCGACGAAGGCGGCGAACAACATCGCGTTCGCGGCGAGCTCGCCCCTGGTCAAGTACGACACGGTGCGGGCGAAGGTGCTGGGGATTCCGGGTGCCTTCGCGGCGGCCGCGCGGATTCCGGTGACCTTCAGCGGGGTGTCCGTGCCGCTGTCAGCGAGCGACCCGGGCAACGCCCTGATCAACGGGCGCTACGGCGCTCCGGGTACCGCGGCCTCGAACGTGAGCCAGTACCTGCTGCACGCCGTGTGGTACGATGAAGGGGGCTCGGAGCCGCCGCAGCCGACCGTCAATCCCTTCGGCTCCAAGGCCAACAGCAACGGGACGCTGACCGGCGTGGACATCATCTACGAGCCGGCGCCCTACCGCGTGCCCATCGCCGGTGGCGCGGCGGCCCACGCCATGAACGTGGCGGCCCGGTACATCCTGTACAGTGAGCCGGCGGCCTACTATCCCGCGGACTTCGTGGTGACCTGGAACGCGGACTCGAGCATCACGGTTCGCGACTCCACCCATCACGTCTTCCTGCCCTTCCGGACCGATCTCGGTCCCGGATGGGGCTTCGTGAACGAGCGCGTGTTCACGGCCGCCAACCTCTACGGCGGCGACGCCGGCGGCGTACCGACGGTGGTCGGCTACCGCCACGGGTACGGCCTCAGCCCGGCCTGCGACTACGTCGGCTCGACCTGCACCGTGATGCAGAACAAGGCCGAGTACGAGCAGATCGACTACAACAACCAGGGCACGGCCACCGGCAGCGGGATCACGCTGTACATCGACGGCATGTTCTTCATGATGCAGATGACCGCGCTGCCCGCGGCGGGGACCAAGTGGCACCTCAAGGCGGTGAGCGGCATTCTGGGCGCCACCTGCCCGACGTTGCCGACGAGCCCGGCGAACGTGCCGACGGCCTGCTCCGCTTACTCGTACACTCCGGCGGCGGTTCGTCCGGCCTACGTGCCCGGGCTGCAGTACAAGCTCCGCGTGACGCAGGCCTTCGGTATCGCGACGACCGCCGGCGATATGAGCACCATCCACACGGTGCCGGACCCGTACTACGTGACCAACGCGCTGGAGACGTCGGCCAACAACAAGATCCTCCGGTTCGTCAATCTGCCGAACCAGGCGATCATCAGGATCTACAGCGTGAGCGGGATTCTGGTGCGGGTGCTGACGCACAACGATCCGACCGGTGGCGGTGAAACGACTTGGGACCTCCGCAATCGGAACAATCAGTTCGTGGCGAGCGGCGTGTACTTCTATCACGTCGAGGCGCCAGACGGGCACACCAAGATCGGTCGGTTAACGGTGGTCAACTACGCTCAGTAAAACATGTCCCGAAGCGGGCCGGGGCTCCGCCCCGGCCCGCGCGGAGGTTCGCATGCGTAATCGTTTCGTCCTGATTGGCGTCGCGCTCCTGGCGGTTTCGGCGGTCCCCGGCCGGGAGGCATGGGCCCAGACGCCGACGTGCGGCGGCAGCGTTGGATCGTGCGGCCAGATCCCGTCGAACAACACGGGCTACGGCACCACGACGGCCGAGTTCCTGCTGCTGGCACCGTCGGCACGGGGCAGCGCGCTCGGCGGCTCGTTCGCCGCGCTGGCGACCGACGTTTCGGCCGTGTACTACAACCCCGCCGGCCTGGCGCAGATGGATCGCGCCGGGGCGATGGTGTCCGAGATGAACTACGTCGCGGCCACCAAGTACGCGTGGGCCGCCATCGGCTTCCCGTTCAGCGGCGGCGCACGTGCGATCGGGGTATCGGTTTCCAACTTCGGCTTCAGCAACCAGCCGGTGTACACCGTGGACGACCCGACCGGCTCGGCCGGCGAGCAGTACTCGGTGAGCGAGACGGCGGTGGGGCTGACGTACTCGCAGCAGTTCTCCGACCGGTTCGCCGCCGGCTTCACGGCCAAGTTCATCAATGATCAGCTCGGGCGAACCTCGGGCAACGCTTTTGCCGTGGACTTCGGCACCAGCTTCCACGCGATGCTGGGCGGCCGCCCGGTTCGCGCCTCGTTCGTCATTCAGAACCTGGGCACCAATCTCGCCCTTACCGGGCAGGCGCTTTCGACGACCGTGGTCCGGTCGCCGCCGGCCGGCAACCAGGACGTGCCGCAGGAGCCGGCGACCGCGGCGCTCACGGCCAAGAGTTGGCCGCTGCCGGTGATCTTCCGGGTGGGGCTGGCGTACGACCTGTTCCAGACGACCGCCGGTCGGTTCTCGGTGCTGGGCGAGTTCACCCAGCCCAACAACAACGCGCCCGGATTCAACCTGGGCGGCGAGTACGGCGTGTCGCTGGGGACCTCCGGGTTCTCGTTGGCCGGCCGGGCGAGCGTGACCTACTGGCCCGACAACAACCTGGCCGCTCCGGATTCGGCGGGCTTCAGCAGCTCGGTCGGCGGCAACAGCCAGTATCGGATGTCGGCCGGTGGCGGCGTGTACTACCGGCCCACGTCCGCGGGCTTCGGTCTGGGCGTCGACTACGCGTATCGCAACATGGGCCTCCTGGGTGGCGTGAACATGCTCACCGTGGGGTTCACCTGGTAGGCTGACACTTTTCGGGATGGGGAGCGGGCGCCATGGCCGCGCTCCCCGTCCACGGTTCGGCAGGTCTGGATGAGGATGGTCTGGGTGGTGCTCGGAGCGGTCGGGACGTTGCTGGCCGCGCCGACGGCAGAGGGACAGGGTGGCGGACAGCCGCTCACGGTCAGCGCGGTGCGGTTCTTCTCGCCGGCCAGCGCGACCACGACAATCGAAGGGGTGTGCGAGTTACGCCTGGGTGCGGTGGCGGCGAGCGTCGGGCAGGTGGTGCGCTACCGGGTCGAGATCGCGGTGTCGGACAGCACGGGCCGCGAGCTGGTGAGCAATGGCTGGTCGAGGGAGGTGCCCTCGGCGGTGGCCAGGGCGCAGGGAGCCACCGCGGTCGAGACGTTCGATTTCAGGGCGGCACCCGGGCGGTACCGGCTGGTGGTGCAGGTGGTTCCGGCAACGGGCCCCGCGCTGGAACGCGCGCTCGACGTGAGTGCGTATCCGGCCCGACCCGCCGTGTCGGACCTGCTGCTCGCGACGGCGGCCCGGTTGGTGGGGGCCGATACCGATGCGGTCGGAGCGGGGGAGGTCCAGCGGGCGGGAGTGGTGATGCGGACCGCGCCGGTCCCGCACCTCTCTCCGGTCCAGGCGACGCTGACGTATTACGCCGAGGTCTACCCGTGGCCGGGGGCCTCACTGGACGGCCAGCTGACCGTGGCGGTGCTGGGCGCGGGCCGGCGCAGCGTGGTGCAGACGGCGCCCCGTGCGGTGCGCTTCAGCCAGGCGGGGGGAGTCGCCCGCGGGTCCATTGATCTGGCTGGTCTGCCCGCGGGCCAATACGTGCTGCAGCTCGGGCTCAAGCTGGGCGACAGCACGGTGATGAGCGAAGCGCCGTTCGCGATGGGGTCGATGAGCGACGAGGTGGCGGCGACGCCGAGTACTGCTCCGGCCGTGGCCGACATCTTCGAGAACGCGACCGAGGCCGGGCTGGACTCGATGTACAGCCCACTGGTCTACCTGCTCACGAGCAACGAGACGGGAGTGTACGACCAGTTGTCGGTGGACGGGAAACGGAGGTTCCTGCGTGAGTTCTGGGCGAAGCGCGACCCCACGCACGGCTCCGGCGCCAACCAGGCGATGCAGCGGTTCTATGGGGCAGTGCAGTTCGCCAACGATGCGTTTCGCGAGGGCGGCGCCGCGCAGATTCCGGGCTGGCGCACCGATCGCGGCAGGATATTCCTGAAGAACGGACGCTGGGACGAGATACTGCAGCGTCCGATGGCCACCCCGCAGCCGTACGAGGTATGGAAGTTCACGCGGGGCCGTCAGCGGTACTACGTGTTCATGGATCAGTCGGGGTTGGGGCATTACCAGCTCATCGGCTCGAACGACCGACAGGAGCCGGGGTTGCCGAACTGGCAGCAGATGTTGGGGACCGAGAGCTACACCGATGTGGCGCGGTTTCTCGGTTTGACGACAGAGAACACGCCGCAATAGCAGGGCGGTGCGCGGAAGGAAATCACGCTACTTGAGCGCGAGGGTAATCATGAAGCGTCAAAGTCTGGTTCTGCTTGCGGTGGCGTTCGCGGCGGCCGGCGTCGCGGGTTGCTTCAAGGACCCGGTGAGCGGCCTGCGGAGCGGGCCGACGATCGTGAACCTCGACCATACGTCGATCTACGTGGCCGTCGGCGACAGTACCGTGGTGACGGCGACCGTGACGGACAACGGCGGCAACGTGCTGCCGGAGACCGACGCGGTCTGGACCTCCGGCGACCCGGCGGTCGCGGTGGTCCGCAAGGACACCACCGCGGTCATTCCCGGCGACTACTTCACGCGCGCGTTCATTCGTGGCGTGCTGTCGACGGGCGGCATCACGAATGTGACGATCCAGACGCGGGGCTTGACCGCGACCGTCCGCGTCATCGTGACTCCGCCGCAGATCCCGGCCGCCCAGCACAGCCTGTCCGGCGGGCCGAGCGCGGACACGGTCATCGTTCCATTGCAGATCGGTCCGCCCATCGTTCCACCGGATACCGTCGCCTACACGGCCGGCGATACGCTGACCATCAACGGCACCGGCTTCCTGAACTTCGACACGTCCAAGGTAGCGGTGTACGTCGCGGGCGTCGCCGGGTCGTTCCCGGGCTACGTGTTCGCCAAGACGCCGACCCAGCTCCAGGTCGGGTTCCTCACGGGGGCCTCGGGCCGCGTGTGGGTGAAGAACCTCCTGATGGTGACCGGCGATACGTCGGTCGGGACACAGCCGCTCGACTCGCTGGTCACGGCGGACAGCGTGCTCATTGCCAGGCTGCGCTTCAAGGGCGCGATCACCCAGCTCGGGGACACGATGACGATCCAGGCCGGAACCGGCCAGACCTTCACGGCGTCCACGGGCGTCACCTTCGGCGCGAACTCGGCCATCATCCTGACCCAGACG
Source organism: uncultured Gemmatimonadales bacterium (assembly GCA_963729955.1). Taxonomy (GTDB): domain Bacteria; phylum Gemmatimonadota; class Gemmatimonadetes; order Gemmatimonadales; family JACORV01; genus Fen-1245. The sequence goes on along the minus strand of CAVSQA010000023.1, from coordinate 224,943 downwards.
GCCAGCGCGATGAACGTGCTGTCGCCGGCCACTTCAGCGGTCAGGTGTGCCTCACCGGCGTGACCTTCGGCACCGCGGTCCTCGCCAACCTGTGCTCGCCGGCCGCGTACACGATCGACGGGGCGACCTTCCCGGCCGCCAACGTGAACCTCGGCGGCGGGAACCTGGGCGACACCATCACCGTCACCGCGCCGACCGGCCTCGCGTTCAGGACCACCGGCACGGCGCCGTCCAAGATCTTGGTCGGCAATACCGCGATCGCGACCAGCGACACGGCGTGGATCCTGAGCCGCACGGCCACCACCATCACGGCCTTCGCCAAGCGCGGCGGTGGCGGACCGCTCTCCGTGACCAACCTGCTGCTTGGCGCGAGCACGGTCATTTCCAAGCTGACCACGCCGGCCGCCATGCCGGTGGATAGCGTGGTGTCGGACTTCTCCTCCGCCGCGACCAAAGCGACGGCTCGCCTCACCGTCATCCCGGCGTCGAATGTGGATACCACGTATGGTCGGGTTAACTGCCCGGACGCCAGCCCGACCGGGGCCTGTGTTGGCACGACAGCGGTGCTCGACTACACGACCTTCGTGACGGCGGCGTCCCAGAAGATCAGCTTCAGCGTCGGCTTGGTTCGGCAGCGGGAACCCGTACAGCACCGGTGCCAATACGATCGCCTCGACCGCGGATCTGGACGCGCAACTTTGTAACGCCTCCCAGGTGTGTGACGAGAGCGGCGCGGATCTGAACGGTGGCTCGGCAGAGTCCTCGGGGCAGCCGGAAACGGGGGCGACCGCGGCCGCACAGCCGGCCGGCCAGTACTGGGTCGGTGTCATTCCCTGGACCGGGCCGTACAGTGTCGTATACCGATTGATCATCACGCTGCAGTAAGCTCGCGTAACGGTTGTAGACGGACGCCCCCGGCTTCGGCCGGGGGCGTTTCGTTTGCCGGACAGGTCGAGGTGCGAGAAGCGGGTGGCGAGCGGAGGAACCGGCGCGCCGGGGAAGGCCTGCGGTTAGTGCTGCCCGGCCTGCCCGGCGAGCGCCGCGAACAGGTGGGCGAGCTCGACCGGCTTGCCGAGGAAGACGTCGGCGCCGGCCTCCAGAAAGGCCCGCTCCATCAGCGGATCATCGAGTCCGGTCATCGCCACGACGCGGCAGGCGGGAAACACGCGGCGGATGCCGCGCACCACCTCGAGCCCGCCGGCGCCCGGGAGCACCAAGTCCACGACCGCGGCGTCGAGGCGCTGGAGATTGAGGAGCGAGGCCAGGGCTTCGTCGCCCGTGCGCGCCCGGTGCACCTGGTAGCCACGGCGCTCGACTGCGCGCGCGAGCACGTGGGCGACGTCGTCGTCGTCGTCCACCAGCAGGACCGCCAGCGGCGACGCCGGCTCAGGACGACCCATCGCGCCCGTTCCGCTTGGCCGCCTGCCGGCGGTCGTGAAGCACCACGCCGGCCACGAGAACGCCGATCCCGATCGGCACCAGCACGAGCAGCGCGCCCGACAGGATCATCATTCGGCCCAGATGCCCGTGGGACATGCCCTGCGCCCACGCCGGGCGCACCGCCGCTAGGAGAAGAGCCGGAAGAGCAGGAAGTAGACGACGACACCGGTCAGCGACACGTACAGCCATAGGGGCAGGGTCCACCGCGCGATGCGCTCGTGTGCGGGGTGACGCGACCAGAGCCCCAGATACACCGTCGTCAGAGCCAGGGGCACGATCGCCGCTGCCAACACCGTGTGCGAGATGAGGATAGCGAAGTAGACGGGCCGTATCCAGCCCCTCCCCTCGAAGTGCCTCAGGCCCGCGTGCGCGTGGTACCAGAGATAGGAAGCCAGGAACAGCACCGAGACGCCGAAAGCGGACAGCATGCACGTCTTGTGGAGCAGGATTCGCTTCCGCCGGATCATCGCGTAGCCGCAGGAGAGCAGCACGGCCGTCGTGCCGTTCAGGGCGGCGTTGACGGCGGGCAGGTCGGCGGTGGCGATCACCGGGCCGGCCGTCGCGACGCCACCCAGCCCGCCGCGCCGAACGCCAGCGCGGCACAGGCCGCCGTGACGGCCAGCGAGAGAGCGAAGCCGGGGAGGCCCGCCGCTCCATCCGGGGCGAGGGCGCGGCGCAGCGCCGCCACCCCGTAGGTCAGCGGGTTCACGCGCATCACGACGCCGAGCCAGCCAGGCGCGCCCTGGGCCGGAAACAGCGTGCCCGCCAGCAGCCACATCGGGATCAGGAACAGGTTCATGATGGCGTGGAAGCCCTGGGTCGAATCCAGCCACCAGGCGATGGCGCACGCCAGCGCCGTCAGGGCGAAGGCGAGCAGGAAGAGCACCGCGGCGAGCACGGCCAGCGCCCCGAGCGAGGAGACCCGGAGCCCGATGACCGGCCCCAGCAGCAGGAAGAGCGCGCTCTGGAGCACCGCCAGCGTGGTGCCGCCCAGCACCTTGCCGAGCACCACGCTGGCACGCGGCGCCGGCGAGACGAGCACCGCCTGCAGGAAGCCCTCCCGCCGGTCCTCGATGATCGAGATCTCGGAGAAGATCGCGGTGAAGAGCAGGATGAGGATCACGACGCCGGGGAAGAAATACGCCAGGTAGCTGGTGCCCTCGGCCGCGCCGGGCGCGTGGAACGACGGCCCGAGGCCGGTGCCGATCAGGAGCCAGAACAGCACCGGCGGAGCCAAGGCGCCGATCACCCGGCTCGGCTGCCGATAGAACCGCACCAGATCACGTTGCCAGAGAGTCCAGACGGCAAGGAAGAAAAGGGTCATGCGTCATCGCCGCCGGCGTCGTGGCGAAAGCGATGGCCCGTCCGGTGCACGAACACGTCGTCCAGGGTGGGCTTGCCCAGCGTGAGGCCGCGGATGGCGCCGGGGAACGCCTCGACCAGCTGCGGGACCAGCTCGTGGCCGCGCTCGCGCTCGACGCGCACCGTTCGCTCGATCACTTGGGTGCGGCAGCCGAACCGTGCCGCAACCGCGGTCGCGAGGCTTTCGGGAGCGTCGGTCGCAAGGGTGATGACGTCGCCGCCGACCTCCGCCTTCAGCGCCGCCGGCGTGCCCAGCGCGACGAGGTGTCCCTCGTCCAGCAGGGCGATGTGGTCCCCCCGCTCGGCCTCGTCCATCAGGTGGGTCGTGACGACGGCCGTCGCGCCGGTCTCGGTTCTCACCGCGTCGAGGTAGGACCAGAACTCGCGGCGCGCCGTGGGATCGAGGCCGGTCGTGGGCTCGTCGAGGAGCAGCAGCCTGGGGCGGTGCAGCATTCCCTTGGCCAGCTCCACGCGGCGGGCCAGGCCGCCCGAGAGCCGTTCGACCCGCTCGTTCGAGCGGCCGGACAGGCCGACGCGGCCCAGGGCGTCGACGATCCGGCTCTCGAGGTCTCGCCCGTGCAGGCCGTACAGGTGCCCCTGGTGCCGGAGATTCTCGGCGGCGGTGAGCTTGCGGTCGAGGCTCGGCGCCTGGAACACCACCCCCAGCTGCCGGCGTGCCCGCGCGCTCTCGCGGACCACGTCGGCGCCGCAGACCGTCACCGACCCTTCGGTGGGCACCAGCGCGGTCGAGAGAATCCTGAACAGGGTGGTCTTTCCACTGCCGTTGGGGCCGAGGAGGGCGAGCAGCTCTCCGCGGCGGACTTCCAGGGAGATGCCGGCCAGCGCGTCGCGGTCGCCGAAGCGATGCCGCAGCTCCCGGACGCGAACCTCGGCTTCGCTCAGCCCAGGGCCATCAGGGTGCACAACGCCGGGAGGTAGAGCAGGGAGTAGTGGAACAGGCCCGCGGCCTGCGCCTGCGCGGCGGGCCGGAGCGCCAGGCGGGAGGCGTAGAACAGGAACCCCAGCCCCAGGGCGAGGGCGCCGAAGAAGTAGAGGGGACCCGCCATCCCGAGGAAGGCCGGCATCAGGCTGACCGGCAGCAGCGCCAGCGCATAAACCAGCGACTGACGGCCGGTGCTCGCTCCGCCCGGATCGACGACCGAAAGGACGCGGAACCCCGCCCGCGCGTAGTCGCGCCGGTACAGGGCGGCGAGGGCGAGAAAGTGAGGCATCTGCCAGAAGAAGAGGATGAGGAAGAGGACCCAGGCGCCGGCGTCGAGCCGGCCGCGCGCCGCCGCCCAGCCGATCATCGGCGGGATCGCGCCGGGCACCGCGCCCACCACGGTGGCGAGCGAGGTCACGCGCTTCAACGGCGTATACACGAGCAGGTAGCTGGCCGCGGTCGCGGCGGCCAGCGCGCTAGCGAGGGTCCCCACGGTGAGCGCCAGGTACACGATGCCGCCGGCCGCGAGCGCCACGCCGTACACCACGCTGTCCCGCGCCAGCAGGCGCCCCGCGGGGAGCGGCCGCCGCACCGTGCGCCGCATCCGCGCGTCGGCGTCGCGCTCGGCCCACTGGTTGAGGGCGCTGGCCGCGCCCGCCACGAGCGCGGTGCCCGCGAGCGTGCGCGCCAGTAGCGCCGGGTCCAGCGCTCCGGCGGCGGCCGCCACGAACCCGACGAGGGTCGTGAGCACCACGAGGAAGGTGATGCGCGGCTTGGTGAGGGCGACGAAGTCGGAGAGGCGCTGGCGCTCGTGGGCCAGCGAGGCGCCGCCGGTCCAGACGCTCATGCGGCGGCGCGGGCGGGAGCGGCGGCGTCCCTTCGGCCCGCGGCGCGGGGCGCCAGCAGCCGGCCGGCGCGGAGCGCGAGGACGACCGACGTGACCAGGACCAGCGCGCCGGAAAGCACGTGGGTGGTGGTCGGAACGACTGCCCGGCGGGTCCAGATGATCGCGGCTCCGAGGTAGATCTGCCACGCCAGGAGCAGCGCCAGCGCCAGCGCCGGCCGGCGGAGCGCCGGCAGGTCACCGTGGCGGTGCATGGTCGCCGCTACCGTCCAGATGACGAACGCGGCCACAACGACGGCGCCCAGCCGGTGCAGCATCTGATAGGCCACCGGGCCGGTGGCCGCGGGGGGCCACAGCCGCCCGAAGGCGAGTGGAAAATCTGGGATCGCGAGCCCGGCGCCCGTGTGCCGCACCAGGGCACCCGCCAGCACCTGCAGGAACACGATGGCGACCGTGACGGCGCTCAGCAGCCGCAGCCGCGGCCGGCCCGCGTCCGCCGCCGGCTCGGGCGCGTCCAGCCAGCCGCGGGAGGTGACCAGCGCGAGCGCCGTCGTCAGGCAGAAGAAGATCTCGGCCAGACCGGCGTGTGCGACCGCCACGGCGACCGGGAGCTTGAGGAGGACGGTGATCCCTCCGAGCACGCCCTGCAGCACGACGGCGACGAGCGCCGCGACGCCCAGCCAGCGCACCCAGCGGCGCGGCTCCGCGCGCCACAGCCACACGGCCAGCACGATCGTGAGCAGGCCGACGGCGGCCGCCGCCATGCGGTGGCCGTGCTCGAACAGCACGCCGCCGGTCATCCGCGGGAAGATCTGGCCGAAGGAGAGCGGCCAGTCGGGCACGGCAAGCGCCGAGCCCGTGCTGGTCACCAGTCCACCGATGAACAACAATGCGGCGGTCGCGACCGCCACCACGACGGCGTAACGGTGCAGCGCGGGCCGGTAGGCCGCCGGCTCGCTCACCTGCCCAGGAATCTCCGCAGGAACCTCAGATACACGGCGAACCCGACCGCGAAGACGGCGAAGGCGATGGACGACGCCAGGCTCCAGGTGGAGCCGGTCTGCTGGTGATCGCGCCATCCCCACACCGCGAAGAAGGCGCAGAACGCGATCGCGGTGACGATCAGCACCTTGTGGAAGTTGATCACGGCGTCCGGAACCCGTGCATCACGGCTACCACAAGGATAACCGCCAGCGGGAGGGGCGCCAGCACGACGAGCAGCAGGCGGCGCGGCTCGAACTTGAGGTGCATGAAGTAGAGGGCCACCAGCAGCGCCTTCCACAGGGCCAGGAAGACCAGCGAGACGATCGTGAGCCGCCGTGGCAGCCCGAGGTACACCACCCCGAGCTCGACCATCGTCAGCACGGCCAGCCCGGCCCAGACGGCGACGTAGTTCGGTGCCTTGTGCTCAGTCGCTTCCATGCCCCGCCTCGGGTGCCCCTGCAGCTAGATGAGGTAGACGATCGTGAACAGGATGATCCAGACCAGGTCCACGAAGTGCCAATAGAGGCCGATGGTCTCGATGCCCTGGAACTTGCCGCCGGCGTACTTCCCGCGGAACGCGCGGATCGTCACCCAGATCATGCTCAGCACGCCGCAGGTGACGTGGAAGCCGTGGAACCCGGTCATGGTGTAGAACGTCGCGCCGAACAGGCCCGAGCTGGGGAGGAACCCGTCGTGCACCAGCTTGATGTACTCCCGGACCTGGACGGACACGAACGTCGCACCACCCAGCACCGTGAGCAGCAGCCACAGCTTGAGCCCCTTCTGGTCGTCCCTGACGGCGGCGGCGTACGCCTTCACCATCGAGACGCTGGAGCAGATCAGGATGAAGGTGTTGATGGCGGTGGTCGGGATGGCCAGCACGGTGCGCGGCTCCGGCCACGGGGCGTTCGTGCCCCAGCGCAGGATGATGTACGAGCCGATCAGCGCCGTGAAGAACATCACCTCGGAGACCAGGAACACCCACATCCCGAGCTTCTGGGTGTGGACGCCGATGCTGCCCTGCGCGCCGGCCTCGCGCGGCGCGGCCGCGGCGTGCGCCGTCATCGGCGCGCCTCCCCGGCCTTCGCCGGCGGCTGGTTCACGGGGATGAAGTCCTCCGCGGCGCCCGGCACGCTGTACTCGTAGGGGCCGTGGTACACGGTCGGCGTGGCCGTGAAGTTGCCGTGCGGCGGCGGCGAGGGCACGGTCCACTCGAGGCCGCAGTCACGCCACGGGTTGATGTCCGCCTTCTTCCCGCGGGCCAGGGTGCGCACGATGTTCCACGCCATCACCAGCTGCGAGAGGAACAGCAGGAACGCGCTCACCGTGATGAACACGTTGATGGGTTGCATCGGCTTCAGGTAGTCGTAGACCGTGGGATCGTAGATCCGGCGCATCTCCCCGCCCACGCCGAGGATGTGCATCGGGAAGAAGGTCAGGTTGTAGAACAGGAAGGTCAGGGCGAAGTGGACCTTGCCCAGCCGCTCGTCGAGCTGCTTGCCGAACATCTTCGGAAACCAGAAGTAGATCCCGGCGAAGATCGCGAACAGGCTCCCGCCGAACAGCACGTAGTGGATGTGCGCCACGATGAAGTAGGTGCCGTGGATGTACATGTCCACCGGCGTCGAGGCCATGAAGATGCCGGAGAGCCCGCCGATGATGAACATCGAGACGAAGGCGAGGGCGTTCAGCATCGGCGTGGTGAAGTGAATGCTGCCGCGCCACAGCGTGCCCAGCCAGTTGAACACCTTGATCGCCGAGGGCACCGCGATCACGATGGTCGAGACCATGAAGGCGCTGGCCAGCGTGGGGTTCATCCCGCTCTGGAACATGTGGTGGCCCCAGACGATGAACCCGAGGCCCGCGATCGCGATCATCGCCCACACCATCGAGGTGTAGCCGAAGATCGGCTTGCGCGCGCCGTTGGCGATGACGTCGGAGACGATCCCCATCGCCGGCAGGATCAGGATGTAGACCTCCGGGTGCCCGAAGAACCAGAACAGGTGCTGCCACATCAGCGGCTGGCCGCCGCCCGCCGGCAGGTAGAAGTGCGTCCCGATGGTCTGGTCGAACAGCAGCATGATCACCGCGCCCGCCAGGACCGGCACGGCCAGGATCGCGAGCACCGCCGTGATGAACAGCGCCCACACCGAGAGCGGCAGGCGGAACCAGGTCATCCCCGGCGCGCGCAGGTTGATGACCGTGGTGATGTAGTTCACCGATCCCAGCAGCGAGGAGGCGCCGAAGACCACGATGCTGAGGCACCACAGCTGCTGCCCGAGGTGCACGCCGGTGTAGTCGGGCACGTTGGAGAGCGGCGCGTACACCGTCCAGCCGGCGATCGACGAGCCGCCCAGCACGAACAGGCTGGCCGTCATCAGCAGCCCCGACGGGATCATCAGCCAGAACGACCACATATTGAGGCGCGGGAACGCCATGTCCGGCGCGCCGATCTTGAGGGGGATCAGGTAGTTGGCGAACACCCCCACCAGCAGCGGCATCACGGCGAAGAAGATCATGAAGGTGCCGTGCATCGTCACCAGGCCGATGTACGTCTTCGGCGAGACCACGCCGCCCGGCGCCACCCCCTGCGGCAGCCAGCCGCCCAGCGGCATCGGCTGGCCGGGAAAGCCGAGCTGCCAGCGGATGCCCATCGCCAGCAGGCCGCCCACCAGCAGGAAGAACAGGCTGAGGAACAGGAACTGGATGCCGATGATCTTGTGGTCGGTCGAGAAGACGTACTTCCGGATGAACGACCGGTCGTCGGCGTGCGCGTGCGGCCCGTGCAGGGCCGCTCCGGCGGTGGCGGTCATGGGGCGCCCTTTCGGCTGGTGGTATCCGACGCGACGCCCGCGGCGGCGGAGTCGGCCGGCGAGGCCTCACCCTGGCTCACCAGCCAGGCGGCATAGTCCTGCGGCGTGTGCACGATCACCACGCCCCGCATCCGGTAGTGCCCGAGGCCGCACAGCTCCGAGCACGCCAGCTCGAACGTCCCGGTCCGCGTGGGCTTCACCCACAGCTTGATGTCCATGCCGGGCACGAGATCCTGCTTGAGCCGGAACGCGGGGACGAAGAAGCTGTGCACCACGTCGCGCGCGGTCATCTCGAGCACGTAGTCCCGGTTCACCACCAGGTGGATGGAATCCTTCTTCGTCCAATCGTCGTCGGTCCCCAGCTTGCCGTCCGGGCCGGGATACGTCACGTGCCACTCGAACTGCTTGGCCTCGAGACCGAGGTGCGCGGCGTCCTTCGGATAGGTGTCGGAGTCCTTGATCTTCGACCACAGGGGCTGGCTGACCAGGGCGAGCGAAACGAGGATGACGGCGGGAATGGACGTCCAGATGATCTCGGCCCTGGCGCTGCCCTCGACGTAGGTGGCCGTCCGCCCGCTGCGCTTGCGATAGCGCACCAGGAACACCAGCAGCGTCGCCTCGACCAGGACGAATACCGCGCCGGTGATGTAGAGGATGACGTAGAAGAGCGAATCGACCTTGCCGCCGACGCTGGATGCGTTGCCCGGGAACCACCAGTGCATCGCTGGTTTCTCCACCGTGAAGCAGGCTTCCCCCTGACCGGAGAGGCCGCGGCTTCGGACGCTTGAGAGTGATTGTCGTGTTGAAACAGCCGTGAAAGTTAATGGCGATGCCGCCTCCTGTCATTGGGGGCGGAAACCAAGGCTGGATGCGGACTTCCGCCACGGCTCGTTCCTCCGCGAACAAGGGCGCGCGGGGGGACGCCGCGCCTACTGTGGCGCCCCCGCGGGGGTTATCTTCGCGCGTGCCTCCGGCCTCCCCGGACCTCCACCCTCCGCCGCCGTCCGCCCCCGACCCGTGGGGCGAGCGTCTCCCTCGCAGCCTCGGCCTGCTGAGCGCCGTGGCGGTGCTGGTGGGCTCCACGATCGGGAGCGGAATCTTCCGCACGCCCGCCCTGATCGCGGCGCGGGTGCCGGCGCCGCTGCCGATGCTCGGCGTATGGGTGCTGGGTGGCGTGCTGGCGCTGTGCGGGGCGCTGACCTACGCCGAGCTGGCGGCGATGTACCCGCGCTCGGGCGGCCTGTACGTGTACGTTCGCGAGGGCTTCGGCCGGCCGGCGGCGTTCCTGCTCGGCTGGACCGAGCTGCTGGTGATCCGCGCCTCGGCCCTGGGCGCCACCTCGACGGTGTTCGCCGAGTACCTGCTCAGGTCGCTGGGCATGAACCCCGAGCTGGCCCAGTACGCGCCGGCCGTGCATCCGCTGGCCGCCGCCGCCATCGCCGTGACGGCGACGTTCAACTACTTCGGCATGCGGGGGAGCGCGGCGGTGCTGAACGGCACGACCGCCGCCAAGTACGCCGCGCTGGTGGGGCTGGTGGTGGCGGCGTTCGCCGCGGGTCACGGCGATTTCCGCCACTTCGCCGGGCTGACGCCGTCCGGCGGTGGCGGCCTGAGCGCCGGGCTGTTCGGGCTCGCCCTCGTCTCGGTGCTGTGGGCGTACGACGGGTTCGCCGACGTGTCGTTCGTGAGCGGCGAGGTGCGGAATCCGGAGCGCAACCTGCCGCGGGCCCTGCTGCTCGGGACGGGTGCGGTCGTGGTGATCTACCTGCTGGCCAACGCGGCCTACCTCTACCTGCTGCCCATCGGCGCAATGGCGCACTCGCACCTGGTGGCGGCGGATGCCGCGCAGCTCCTGGTGGGGCGCGTCGGCGTGGGACTCGTGGCCGTCGTGGTGATGGTCTCGACCTTCGGCGGGCTGATGGGCTCGATGATGACGGGGCCCCGCATCTTCTTCGCGATGGCGGACGACCGGCTGTTCTTCCGGGGCGTGGCGCACGTCCATCCCAGGTACCGGACCCCGTCGGTCGCCATCGTCCTCACGGCCGGACTCGGCATCGTGTTCGTGCTCGCCAGGACGTTCGAGCAGCTGGCCGACACCTTCGTGCTGGCCCTGTGGCCGTTTTACGCGCTGGGCGCGGCGGCGATCTTCGTGTTGCGGCGCCGCCGGCCCGACGCACATCGCCCGGTTCAAGTATGGGGTTATCCCGTGCCCCCGATCCTCTTTCTCCTCAGCGCCTTACTGATTCTGGGCAACGCGCTGGTGAGTAATCCGGGGGGCACGGCGCTGGCTTTCGGAGTCATTCTCACGGGCTTCCCGGCGTACTGGATCTGGACGCGTCTGGGGCGCTCTGGCACCCCGGAGGGGGGCGCGGCGGCTGGGTTTTCGGGGCCTCCGGACGACCCGGAATCGTGACGAATTTGTGGCTAGCGGCCTGCTGAGTCGACCCGTATTATAGGCGCCTGCTGCAAGCGCTCCTCGTCGTCTGCCATTCACTCTGGAGTGTCCTATGAAAGTAGGGATTTCGCGCAGGCTCCTCTCTCGCGTGATCTCGATCGGGGCGGTGGTGACGTTCGCCCTGGCGGGGTCGCTGCTCGCGCAAGGCATCACGACCGGGTCGGTCCGCGGCAGGGTCGCGGACGACGCGGGCAATCCGGTCGTCGGCGCCGTGCTCACGCTCACCAACACGCAGACGGGGCTCCGCTACACCGTGCCGTCCCGCGAGGACGGGCTCTTCGGCTTCGAGAACGTGACGCCGGGTGGACCGTTTACCCTGGCGGCGCGCGCGATCGGCTACCGCGCGACCTCGCAGGGCGGGATCCGCATCTCGCTCGGCCAGGTGGTCGCGGTGGATCTGAAGATGCAGGCGGCGGCGGTCGAGCTCTCGGCGCTGTCGGTGATGGCCGAGGCGGCGAACCCGCTCACCTCGAGGGCGCGCACCGGGGCGGCGACGTACGTCACCGATTCGATGCTGCAGCGGCTGCCCACCCTGGGCCGCAACTTCACGGACTTCATCAGCACGGTGCCGCAGGTCAACGGGACGTCGGTGGCGGGGCAGAACAACCGCTACAACAACATCCAGATCGACGGCGGCGTGAACAACGACTTGTTCGGCCTCGGGTCCACCGGGACGCCGGGCGGGCAGGTGAACGAGCGGCCGATCTCGCTCGAGGCGGTGAAGGAGTACCAGGTCCTGATCGCGCCGTTCGACGTGCGGCAGGGCGGGTTCACCGGCGGCCTGGTGAACGCCATCACCAAGTCCGGCACGAACGAGTTCCACGGCTCGCTGTTCGGCTACGGCCAGAACCAGAACTTCGCGCGCAAGACCATCGACCGTGGCCCGTTGGGCACGGACGTGCAGGGCACCTTCCACGAGTACCAGTACGGCGGGTCGCTGAGCGGTCCGATCATCCGGGACCGGCTCCAGTTCTTCGCGGCGGTGGACCTCAAGAGCCGCGCCTCGCCGTTCTTCGGCTACCTGCAGGGCGTGGACTCGATCGACAAGGCGCAATTCGGCGTCACGCAGTCACAAGCGGACAGCGTGATCACCTGGGCGAAGACGAACCTGGTCGATCCGGGCTCGGCCGGGTCCATCACGGACAACACCCCTGATCACGACATCTTCGTCAAGCTGAACGGGCAGGTGTCCCAGGGGAGTCAGCTGGAGCTGTCCTACAACGACGTCAGGGCGAGCGACGGCAGCCTGATCCGCAGCAACTCGTTCTCCAGCTTCCGGAGCGGCTTCGAGCTCGGGAACGCCGGTTACCGGATCAACAACACCACCCAGACCGCGCGGCTGCGCTACAACGCGGCGCTGGGCGGCCGGTACACCAACGAGCTGTTGCTGGGCTATCAACGGATTCGTGACCTCCGTGCCGGCGGGATGCTCACGCCGCTGATCTTCGTGTCGGGGGCCACCGCGGCCGGCGCGATCGCCATCGGAGACGAGCGGTTCTCGCAGGGGAACCAGCTGAACCAGGACAACTACGAGGTGTCGGACAACCTGACCTTCGGTTTGGGTCACCACCTCGTCACCGTCGGCACGCACAACGAATTCTTCAAGTTCTACAACCAGTTCTTCCAAGGCTCGTACGGTGTGTGGGCCTTCCGCAACACCGCGGCGCTGTACGCCGGGACGCCGTACCACTACGAGATCGCGTTGCCCCTGAGGCCCGGCGGTCCGCTGGCGCAGTTCAGCGTCAACCAGCTGGGTCTCTACGCGCAGGACATCTGGAACGTGACGCCGAGGCTGGCGGTGACGTACGGCCTGCGCGTCGACGATCCGATGCTGCCGACCAAGCCGGGCGCCAATGCGGCTCTCGCCGCCGTGCAATTTCACCCACTACACCGACGACGGGACGCACGCCACCGCCGACACGGACGTCGCCAACACGGCCGACTTCAGCACGGCGGCCCTCTGGTCGCCGCGGCTGGGCTTCAACTACGACCTCAAGGGTGACCAGTCCACCCTGATCCGCGGCGGCATCGGCGTGTTCAGCGGCCGGCCGCCGTACGTGTGGGTGTCGAACGCCTACGCCAACTCCGGCCTGACGCAGGCGCTGCTGACCTGCGACAGCGCCACGGCGACCGCTCTGCCGCCGGCGTTCACCACCGACCTGGCGGCGCAGCCGACCGCGTGCGCCGGCGGCGCGGGGGCCAATCCGCCCATTCCGTCCATCGTCTATTTCGACCACGGCTTCAAGTTCCCCCAGACGATGCGGGGGGCGCTGGGGATGGATCACCAGCTCCCCTGGAACATGATCGGGACGGTGGACCTGCTGTACACGCGGACCCTGAACCAGTTCTACTTGAACGACGTCAACCTGCAGGGCGTGCAGAGCCTGGCGACGGGTGAGGGTGGCCGGTTGATGTACGGTACCATCGCCGCGGGGACGGGCCGCTCGACGCCGACCCGCGTCAGCACGTCGTTCGCCGACGTGATCCGCCAGTCCAACTCGAGCGGGGACAATTCGTACTCCGCGACCTTCTCGATCAACAAGCGCTTCAGCAATCACATCTCGTTCAGCGCCGGATACACGTACTCCAAGACGAAGGATCGGGAGTGCATGACCTCGAGCATCTCGAACTCGAACCTGAAGTTCGCGGTGCTGCAGGGTCCGCTCGACAACCGGCCGCTGGCGACCTCCTGCTTCGACGTGCCGAGCAAGCTGGCGATCACCGGGATCTTCGACATCCCGCTCGGCTTCCAGGCGTCGCTGACCTACACCGGCTTCTCGGGCACGCCGTTCACGTACACGACCAACAACGACGCGAACGGTGACGGCCTCGCCGGGAACGACCCGATCTACGTCCCCAGGGACTCGGCGGACATCACGCTCAGGACCCCGAGCGACTGGACGAAGCTGAACGCCTACATCAACAGCGACCCGTGCCTCAACAGCGCGCGCGGCACGCTGCTGCAGCGCAACACCTGCCGGAACCCGTGGGAGAGCTTCGTGAACGCGCGGGTCAGCAAGATCTTCCCGACCTTGCGCGGGCAGTCGTTCGAGCTCTCGCTCGACATCTTCAACCTGCCGAACCTGCTCAGCTCGAGCTGGGGCGTGGTGAAGCAGACCACCGGCTTCGAGAACCAGGCGATTCTGAATGCAAACGGCTACGACACGGCGAACCAGCGTGGCATCTATCAGCTGATGAACATGACTGGTTTGAACGCCGTGGTGGCCGCCAGCACCCGCTATCGGCTGCTGGTCAGCGGAAGGTACGTGTTCTAACCTCGCGGGCGATCGCGACGTTCCGGGCGGGGGGGCGCAAGCTCCCCCGCTCCTTTTTCGGATGACAGTGGGCGGGGCGGTCTGCGGACTGCAATTCTGCGGACTCCCGAGTCAGGTCCTGGCTTTGGCGAACAGCACCACGCCGGCGGCGCCGAACAGCGTATTGGGGATCCACGCCGCGATCGAGCGGCGGCACGACGCCGCCCGCGCCCACGGCCTTCATGATCTGCACCAGCGTGAGGAAGACGATCGTGGTCGCGAGGCTGACGGCCACGCCGTAGGCGGCGCCGCTGCGGCCGCCGGCGATCCCGAGCGGCGCGCCGAACAGCGCGATGATCAGGCAGGTACAGGGAATCGCGATCTTCAGCGCCCGCTCGACCTTCAGCTTGTTGGCGTCGCCGCCGGCGCGCTCCACGGTCTGGACGTAGTGGCCCAGCTCGGCGTAGCGCATCTGGTCCGGCGCCTTGGGTTCCACCAGGAGGTCGAGCGGCCGCTCCGTCATCGCGCGCTGGCGCAGGGAGTCGAAGCTGAAGGCGATTTCGCGGTCGCGGCCGAAGAACAGCCTGAGCGAGCCGTTGCGGAGCGTCCAAGCGGTGCGCGGCGAGAAGCTGGCGGTCTGGGCGACCAGGTAGTAGCCGGGAAAGCTGGAATCCGCCCCGGCCACGGCGCCCTCGCGCTCGATCTGGACGCCGCTCATCGAGCGGTCGGGCACGGAGAGGGAGCGGATGGTGTACATCCGTCCCCCGTCGGCGCGGTACACGAAATTGTACCGCACGGTCTGCGACCGGACTTCCCGCTCGCCCAGCAGCGTGGCGCGCTTCTCCTGGCCAAGGGGCGCGAACTCGCCCAGGAAGAAGGCGAACACGCTGGCCGCCAGGGACAGCACGAAGATCGGCCGCACCAGCCGGTGGAACGAGATGCCGGAGGCCTTGGCGGCCGTGAGCTCGGAATGCCGGGCCAGCGAGCCGACGGAGAACACCGTCGCGAAGAGCACCGCGGCGGGTGTGATGAAGAACACCTGCTCCGGCACGCCGGCCAGGTAGGCGAGCGCGACCCGCAGCACGGGCAGGTGCTTCTCCAGGTAGCGGTCCACGTGGTCGGTGAGGTCGATGAGGATCGTGAGCACCGGGAAGCCGAGCGCCGTGATCGCGAAGATCTTGAGGAACTCGCCGGTCACGTAGCGGTCGAGCACCCGGAGGCCGCGGATCACCAGCGCCGGCTCCTCCAGCGGTCGCGCAGCCGCTCGAAGCGATCCCGCCACCCGCCGCTGCGCGCCGCGACGCGCTGCCGGTTGAGGCGGAGGAAGAAGACCAGGCCGACGGCCGTCATCGCCAGGTTCGCCCCCCACATCGCCCAGAAGGGCGTCACGATCAGGTCGTCGGCCAGCGTCTCGCCGCCGATGAGCCCCACGTAGTAGAAGCCGAAGATGAGCACGCTCGCGCCGATCACCAGGCCGACGCCGCCGCGCGGGAAGCGCAGCGCGACGGGCGCGCCGATGATGACGAACACCAGGCACGCGGCGGCGATCGCGAATTTCTTGTGGATCTCGATCTGGTAGCGGGCCGCCATCTGGCGTAGCGTGGTCAGCCGGGCGTCGAAATCCGCCATCCGCAGGCGGAGCAGCGCGCCGGAGGAATCCACCCGCCGGGCCTGGGCGGGCGCCGGCGCCGGGCGCGCCCCGGGCTGGAGGGGTACCACGGATGGGAGCGGGCGCACCGGCGGAGGCTGCTGGGCGTGCGCCGGCTGCGGCTTGAGCAGGCGCGCCAGGCCGGCGAGGGCCCCGCAGTAGAGCCTCGCCGCCGCCGGCTCGCGCGGCGGGCGGATCCCCGCCGTGTCGCCGGTCGAGGCGGCCGGGACGCCGAGCAGCACCCGGACGTCGTTGGCGAGCACGGTCTGCCGGTCGCGCTGCAGCTGCGCCAGGGAGGTCAGATGGTGGTCGAGCTCGGCGCGCATCTCGCAGACCGACATCTCGCGGTCGCTCTTGCCGATGTCCTGCTCCGTCCGTTCCAGCGTGTTGGAGATGCCGTGCTTCTTCACCAGGTCGGTATGAAAGAACACCAGCCGGAACACGTCGGGCTGGGTCCGGTCGTAGTCGTGCACGTAGCCGTCGTACAGCGTCAGCCACAGGTCCGTGCGGTCCGCGTTGAACCGCATGTAGCCGCTGTCGGCGTAGATGGTGCGATGCCGCTGGTCGTTGGTGAGGTCGTAGATCTGGACGTCCTTGAGCCGGTCCGCGGCCTGGTCGATGCGTCCGGCCCTGAGGAAGAACTGCTGCGGGATCACCTCGTTGACCATCTGCTCCTTGAGCTCGAACGTCGGCTTCTTGCGGGCGATGTCGACCAGCAGCGTCTTGAGCTGGTGGTTGGACGGGGGCAGCACCTGGTCGATGAACAGGAAGGCGATGACGGCCAGGCCGAGCGAGGCGAGCAGCACCGGCCGGACCAGCGCCACCAGGTTCACGCCGCTGGCGCGGAGCGCGGTGATTTCGTTGTCGGCGCCGAGCCGCACGAAGGCGTAGAGCACGGCGACGAGGACGGCCATCGGCAGCGTCATGGCCACGATGAACGGCACCGACAGACCGAACACCTCGAGGATCACGCCCCAGGGCAGGCCCTTGCCGACCAGCTGGCTGAACTGGCGCGCGACCTGGTTGAGCAGCATCAGGCCGGTCAGGGCCGCCAGGGCGAACACGAAGGGCGGCAGGTGTTCCCGGAGCAGGTAGCGCGACAGCAGCTTCACGGCGTAAACCACGTCCCGATTCGGGGTTGAGGGGCCTCGTGGGCCGTCGTATAATACCCCGAGCAGCCGCCCAAGAATACCACCGAAAGTGCGGGCGTACGTGACGCGTATCTCCGTCGCGATCACTCTTCTCGCCGTCCTCGCCGCCTCCAGAGCCACCGCCCAGCAAGCCGATTCGCTGCCGCGGGTGCGCCCGCCGCGGCTCGCCGGCGACACGCTGCACTTCGTGCTGCCGCCCGCGCTCGCGTATCTGCTGCCGCCGCGGGTGAGCCCGGCGGAGGCGGCCCGCGAGTGGGCGGACTCGGTGCGGGCCGCGGTGGCGCGGCGGGAGGCGGCCCGCTGGCGGATCGGGATCGCCGGGGGCGACAGCGCGGCCCTGTTCGGGGTCCGGGCGCCCGAGGTCGTGACGCTGGCCCCCTCGGTCCCGCTCGAGGCGGGGCCGCCCCGACAGTCGATTCTCCGGCGGTACGCCGACCTCGGGATGCAGCTCAACGCCAGGTTCGAGCTGCGCTACGATCACCTGAAGAACCTCCGCTGCCAGCCGTCGGACGCGAGCGTGCTCTCCTCCGGCTGCACCTCGGCCATCACGCCGCCCCGGCTGGACCCGCAGTTCGACGTGCGCACCGGCGGCATCGTCGGGGAGCGGGTCCACCTCGACGTGGACTACAACTCGCAGCGCGAGTTCGACGCATCGAACAACATCAAGCTCTACTACCAGGGCCTGCAGGACGAGGTGCTGCAGCGCGTCGAGGTGGGCAACGTCACGTTCAGCGCCCCGGCGTCGCGGTTCATCACCGGCGGCATTCCCGCCAACAATTTCGGCCTGCAGGCGTCCGGCCAGCTCGGGCCGGTCAACTTCAGCGGGATCTACGCGCAGCAGCGGGGGAACGTGGTGCGCGGCCGCACCTACGTCATCGGCCAGCAGACCCTGCAGCCGGTCGACCGGCAGGTGGTGGACCGGGACTACGAGCCGAACCGGTTCTTCTTCGTGGTCGACCCGGCGTCGCTGCCGGGCTACCCGGAAGTCGACGTGTTGAACCTCAACCTGGCCGGATTGCCGCCGCAGTCGCAGGTGGTGCAGGTGCGCGTGTACCGCCGCCGCAGCACGGTCGGCGCGACCACGGCGCAGCAGAACTACGGCGGCATTCCCGCGGTGGCGCTGCGCACCGACAGCCCGCAGCGCGCCGGGCCTTTTTCCTGGGAGCTGCTGATCGAGGGGCGGGACTACTACCTCGACCCCTCGGGGTTGTGGTTCGCGCTCACCAACCAGCTCGACAACGGCGACTACCTGGCGGTGTCGTACATCTCGGCCGCCGGCGACACGGTCGGCACCTTCCCGGCCGCGGCCCAGGCCAATCGCGTCGACACGCTGCGCCTGATCAACGAGCCGCAGCGGGGGCCGGACGTGCCGACCTTCCGCTACATGATGCGCAACGTGTACCGCGTCGGGGGAGCGGACGCGGTGGTGCGCGACGGGCTGCAGCTCAGCATCTTGGTGTCCCAGTCGGCGCGCCCCGCCTCGGGCGCCGCCACCTTCCTGGCGCTGCTCGGGCTCGGGCTGACGAGCGACCCGACGCAGTTCGACCAGTTCAACCGCCTCTTCCCGCGCTCGCGCGACCCGGCGCAGGGTGCGCCGCTGCGCGATTACTTCATCGTCTTTCCGAGCCTGCGCCCGTTCGCCGACAGCACGGTGCTGCCGCCGCAATTCCGCAACGACTCGCTGTACCGTACGCCGAACTACCTGCTCCTCACCCAGGGGCCCACGCCGCTCTACCAGATGGTGCTCCACTACCAGGCCACCGGCGGCGACCAGCGCGGCACGCTCAGCCTGGGCGCCGTGCAGATCAGGCCGGGGAGCGAGCGGATCAGTGTGGCCAACCGGACCCTGGTCCGCAACGTGGACTACACCATCAACTACGAGATCGGCCAGGTCATCTTCCTGAACCCCGACTCGCTGTTCGCCTCGCCGACCTCGGTGAACGTGCAGTACGAGGAGCAGCCGGGCTTCGCGATCGCGCCGACGTCCATTTACGGCCTGCAGACCCGCTACGACCTCGGCGATCACGGCGCGGTGACCGTGCTGGGCCTGCTGCAGCGGCAGAGCACGAACTTCACCCGCCCGCCGCTGGGGTTCGAGCCGTCGTCGGATTTCGTCGGCGGCATCTCGGGCAACTTCCGGTTCGAGCCCTCGGGGCTGACGCGACTCCTCAACCGGCTTCCGCTGGTGCACACCGACGTGCCCTCGCTGGTCACGCTCGACGCGGAGCTCGCCACCTCGCGCCCCTCGCCCAACCAGGTCGGCCAGGCCTGGGTCGAGACGTTCGAGGGCGAGGGCGGGACGTTCCTGCCGCTGGCCGAGAACTCGTGGCAGCTCGGGAGCCGCCCGGCGTCGGCGCACGGGCTGGATCTCGCGACCGGCATCGACCCGGTGAACGGTTTCGAGGATGCGAACGCGGTGTCCCTGGTCTGGCAGAACTTGATCGCCGCGGGCGCGGGCGTGAAGCAGTTCACCTCCCAGGACATCGACCCGACGATCGTGACGCAAGGGCACCGGCGGGACCGCCGAGAACGTGCTGTGGCTGGCGCTGCACCCGGATACGATCGGCGGGCTCCCGAATCCGGTCAGCGACTCGACGCGCTGGTTCCTGCCGCACACTCCGGGCCCGCGGTGGCGCTCGATGACCCTGCCCCTGTCGGCCACGGGGGTGGACCTCTCGCGCGTGGAGTACCTCGAGTTCTGGGTCTTCGAGGACCCCCAGTACCGCGCGCGCGCCGCCAACGCTTCCATCATCTTCGACTTCGGCCGGGTCTACGAGGACGCGGTGGACTTCGTGCCGCTGAGCTTCCAGGTCACGCCGAACGGCGACACCGTCTACACCGGGCGCCGGCGCATCGGCGAAGGCCGGCTCGACACCGAGCGCGACACGCTGACCAACGCGTGGAACGCGACGCTCAACGACAACGGGATTCTCGGGGCGGTCGCCGACAGCATCCTCAATGCCAGCACCGTCACCGAAGTCCACAACATGCCCCTGTGCACGTCACCGCTCGCCGCCGGGCTGGAGGTGTATCCGTGGGGAGACCAGCGGGCGCGGTGCACCCGGCACAACGGGATTCCGGACGGCGAAGATCTCGACGGCGACGGGCACCTGGATACGCTGGTGGCGGCGGTGCAGGAGAGCTACTTCCGCTACGTCTTTCACTTCGGCGACCCCACGTACTTCGTGCGCGACGGCGGGCCCGTGGACGCCACCGGCCACGTCGACTCGACCGGCGGCCGGTGGCGGCTGTACCGGATCCCGTTCCGCGCCGACACCTTCCAGGTGGGCGCGCCCGACATCCACCAGATCCGCTCGCTGCGGATGACGATCGAGGCGCCGGACACGCCGACCGGACAGCGCTCCATCTATTTCGCGCTGGGGCGGTTGAACCTCGTCGGCGCGCCGTGGGTCAAGCGCGCCAGCACGCCGATCCCCGGCATCGCCGGCAGCACCGGCTCGGGTCTGGGCGAGGTCATCGCCAGCATCGTGTCGACGGAGAACTTCGCCGACCTGGGCTACCAGCCGCCGCCCGGGGTCACCGACCAGGGGGCCACCCAGACGGGCAACCTGAACCTCGGAACGGTGCAGATCAACGAGCGGTCGCTGCGGCTCATCGGGCGGCAGGTGGCCGTCGGCCAGCGGGCCGAGGCCTACTTCCAGTTTCCCGAGGGCCAGCGGAACTTCCTCGGCTACCGGCAGCTCCACGTGTGGGCGCGCGGGCGGGGCGCCGGATGGGACAACAACCAGCTGTCGTTCTACATCAAGGTGGGCCAGGACGAGAACAACTTCTACATGTTCCGCGCCAACGTGCACACCGCGACCTGGCTGCCCGACCTGGCGGTGGACTTCAACCGCTGGCAGGCCATGCGGGCCGACATCGAGGAGCGTTTCCTGAGCGGCCAGCGGCCGTTCGGCGCCGCGCAGTGCGGCGGCGACTCGCTCGCCTACGTGGAGTGCGATTCCGCGCTCCTACATCGTGCACGTCCGCGACCCCGGCGTCGCGCCGCCCAACCTGGCCCAGGTGCGCGAGCTGGCCGTGGGCTTCATGCGCGATTCGGGCGCGGCGACCGACAGCGCGGAGCTGTGGGTGGACGACATCCGGCTGTCGCAGGTCGTCAACGACCCGGGGTACGCCGGAGCCGTCAACCTGCACGTGGTGGCGGCGGACATCGCGGACATCAACCTCCTGATGACGCGCCGCGACGCCCAGTTCCGCCAGCTCGGCGAGGATCCGAGCTACGTCACCACCAGCCAGCTGGCGTTCAGCTCGACGCTGCGCCTCGACCGGCTCGGCCTGGACCGGCTCGGCCTGGCCGCGCCCTTCACGTTCCAGCTCAATCGCTCGACCGACGATCCGTACCTGCTGAGCGGCACGGACGTGCTGGCCTCCCCGCTGGTGGGGCTGCGGCGGCCGCAGAGCTCTCAGTCGTTCTACAACCTGTCGCTGCGGCGCTCGCGACGCGGCACCCGGTGGTGGCAGCGCTGGCTGGTGGACAACATCGGGCTGTCCGGCACCCTGTCGAACGGCAACTCGACCACCCAGCTGTCGCAGAACGCGTCCACCCTCGCGAATCTGAACGCGGACTACTCGCTCATCCCGTCCTCGCGCAGCTTCCGCTACGTGCCGCGGTTCCTGGCGCGGCTGCTGCGGTCCATCCCGCTGCTTGGCAAGGCCGACCTGTTCCGCGGGCTGGAGAGTGCGGCGCTCCGCTGGAATCCGGCGACGGTCCGCTTCTCGATCGGCTATACGCGGGCCACCTCGGACTTCGAGACGTTCCGCGTGCCGGTGGCGACGGTGAGCGACACGCTGGCGACGACCGTGCACTCGCTGCAGGCGACGTTCCACAGCCAGGCGAGTTTCGAGTTTCGTCCGCTGCAGTCCACGTCGTTCGGCCTGAACCTGGCTTCGACGCGGGACCTCAAGGACTACGGCGACAGCACCACCCTCGGCATCCTGACCCGCCAGTCGGGCCGCCGGCTCCTGGGGCTCGGGCTGGGATTCGAGAGCGCGCGCACCCTCGGCACGCGGTTGTCGTTCTCGCCCAACCTGTTTTCCTGGCTGCGCCCGCGCTTCAACGCGATCACCAGCTTCGGCCTGACGCGGGACGCCAACGGCGGCGTGCCGGAGCGAACGCTCGGGGACAGTGCGGGGGCCTTCCGGCTGCCGACGGCCTTCAACAACGCCCGCTCCACGGACCTGGGCGGGTCGCTGGACTTCTCGCGTGCCCTGCGCGTGGCACTCGGCGACAGCTCGCACCTGCTGCCCTGGCTGGACCGCCTCTCACCGCTCGACTTCTCGACTCACACCGACCTGCGCTCGCAGTACTACCGCACGGGCTTCGACCCCTCGCTGGGCTACCAGCTGGCGCTGGGAGGCGTCGGGTCGTTCCGCGCGCGCGACGGACGCACCGCCGTCTCGGCGTCACAGGTTCGGCAGAGCCGGGTCGCGTCGGCGCTGCGTCTCCCCCTCGGCCTCTCGCTCTCGGTGGCCTACGGCGCCGGCACCCAGCAGACCTGGGTGGCCCGTGGCTCGAGCCAATCGGAGACCGACCAGACCAATACCACCTGGCCTGACATCAGCGGCCGGTGGACCTGGTCGCCGCGCGCCGGGCCGTTCCAGAAGATCGTCCCCAGCGTGAGCGCGACGGTGGGCGTGCGGGTCGCCACGTCGGCCGCGTCGCAGCCGCCGCTGGCGGTCGCGGCCGGGGCGGCGGTGGACACCGTGGGCGGCGTGCGCTCGACGCAAGAGACGCGGTCGTGGCCGATCTCGGTGGCGCTCTCGTGGGCGGCGCACGTCACCCTTGGTCTGGGCTACACCGCCAGCCGGTCCCTCGCCAACCAGGCGGGGAGCCTGACGCAGAACGACAACACCGAGTCGTCGGCGAACCTCAACTTCTCGTTCCGGGTGCCTCCCGAGGTGCTGCCACTCAAGTCGGACATCCGCACCTCGCTGCGCTACTCGAACACCAATACGAAGGGATGCATTTCGCTGGCCGGATCGAGTGACTGCATCTCGATCCTCGCCTCGCAGCGGACGCAGTATAACCTCCAGATGGTGACCGACATGCCACCGAGTGTCTCGGCCGGTGCCGCCGTGGGGTACATCCTCACCGACGACGCCTACCTCGACCGCAAGTTCGCCCAGTTCGTCCTCACCCTCTCCGTGACCGTGAACTTCGCGGCGGGGCAGCCGCGGTGAGGCGCCCGGCGCTGATAGCGGTGGCGGCCCTGGGGGTCGCCTGTCACGGCAGCCTGTCCGAGGCCCAGCGGTTCGACGGGGCGCAGGCGATGAGCTGGGTGCGCTTCCAGGTCGCCGCCGGCCCGCGGGTTCCGGGCATGCCGGGGCACCGGCTGGTCGCCGAGTGGCTGGTGCGGGAGCTCAAGGCCCGGGCCGACAGCGTCGAGGTGCAGGCGTTCACGCACGTGACCGCGACGGGCGACACCCTGGCCCTCGAGAACATCCTCGCCCGGTTCCGGCCCTCCGACCCGAACCGCATCCTCTACCTCACCCACTGGGATACGCGCCCGGTGGCGGAGCGGGACCCCGACTCGAGCAAGCGGAACCAGCCGATTCCCGGCGCCAACGACGGCGCCTCCGGCACGGCGCTGCTCCTGGGTGTGGCCGATGCGCTGAAGAAGGCCCCGCCGGGCGTGGGCGTCGACCTGCTGTTCGTCGACGGCGAGGACTACGGGTCGTTCGACGCCGACAGCCTGAAGGACGTGCTGATCGGCGCCCGCTACTTCGCCCAGCACCTGCCCCCCGGGTACCGGCCGTTGTTCGCGGTGCTGTGGGACATGGTGGGGGGACGCGACCAGCGGATCTACGAGGAAGGGTACTCGCTGGACCGGGCCCCGGAGGTGGTCGCGCGCGTGTGGAACGCGGCGCAGGAGCTGCACCTGGGGGCGATGTTCCGGCCCATCAACGGCGGGTACATCACCGACGACCACGTTCCCCTGCTCGAGGCGGGCATCCGGGCCATCGACGTCATCGGGTACGACAACTACAAGCAGTGGCATCACACGCTCGAGGACACGCCCGACAAGATGTCGGAGACATCGCTGGCCGACGTCGGGCGTCTCGCCCTCGCCCTGCTGCACTAGATCGGACCGTGCCGCAGCCGACGGCACCTGCGCCCGGATGCCTCCGGGCGATATTGGCCCCGTGTTCACCAACGACGAGCGCCGCGCGCTGGTCTTCCTGGCCGTGGTCACGGCCGTGGGCGCCGCGTTTCGCGTCACGCGCGGCGGCGATACCGCGCAGGCGGGCGTGGCCGCCGTGGCGCCCGACCTGCCGGGTGGGGACATCGTGCGCCAGGCGGCACAGTCGCGTCGCGCCGAGGCCATGGCGCGTCCCCTCGGGCCGGGCGAGCGCGTGGATGTGGACCGCGCGCCGGCCGACGAGCTCGAGCGGCTGCCGCGCATCGGCCCGGCCCTCGCTCGGCGGATGATCGAAGAGCGGGAAGCCCGCGGACCCTTCGGCACGCTCGAGGGGCTGCGGCGGGTGACGGGCGTGGGGTCGCGCCTGCTGCGCGACCTGGAATCCCACGTCTCGTTCGGAGGCGCCGCGGCCGCGGCGTCCGGCGGCTCGCCCGGACCGGCGGCGTCGCCCGGGGCGGTGGCGCTTCGGACCCCGCCGCGGGCGGGCGGCGCGGCGAACGGTCTGGTGTGGGTGTCGTCATCCGGTGACAGGTCGTCGGCCCCGACGCCCAAGGCGCGGACGTGCGAGCGCGCCCCCGACCTCAATCGTGCCACGGTGGCGGAGCTGCTCTGCCTTCCGGGCATCGGCCAGGTGCTGGCCGAGCGCCTGGTGGCCGAGCGTACGGCGCACGGTCCGTTCCGCGACATCGCTGATCTGGCGCGAGTTAAGGGCTTGGGAGCAACGCGCATCGAACGGCTGCGAGGCAGTGTCACAATCCCTTGACAGGGGTTGGAGCGCCCGTACTATTCCCCTCTGACCCTGGTTTTTTGCGCCGGTTTCCCCTTTCCCAACTCGGCTCCACTACGATGCCGGCACCTCTAGCGGCTCCTGGCGATCGTCTCGGCGACCTGCTCATCCGTGAAGGCCTGATCACCAAGGACCAGCTCGACAAGGCCCTTCAGGAACAGCGGTCGAGTGGCCAGCGGCTCGGCTACAACCTGGTCAAGATGGGGTTCGTCCAGGAGACCGAGATCACGAAGATGCTGGCCCGGCAGTACCGCATGCCGGCGGTGGACCTGGCGCGCTTCGAGGTGGACCCCAAGATCGTCAAGCTCATCCCGGCCGACGTGGCGCTGAAGCACCTCGTGCTGCCGCTGAAGCGTGAAGGCCGGACCCTCACCGTGGCGATGGCGGATCCCACCAACCTCTCCGTCATCGACGACCTCAAGTTCATCACCCGCTACGACATCTTCCCGGTCATCGCCGGCGAGTACACGCTGCGCACGGCGCTGGACAAGAACTACGAGCAGGTGGACGCCCAGCTCGACACGCTGCTCAAGGACATGGAGGAGGAGGGCGAGGCCGAGCTGGAGGTGGTGGCCCAGCAGGAGGAGGAGGAGTCGGGGGCGGCGACCGCCGACGACGCGCCGGTCGTCAAGCTGATCAACGCGATCCTCACCGACGCGGTCAAGCGCGGCGCCTCCGACATCCACATCGAGCCGTTCGAGCACGAGATCCGGGTGCGGTACCGCGTGGACGGCGCGCTGCAGGAAGTGATGAAGCCGCCGCTCAAGCTCAAGGCCGCGCTCACCAGCCGCATCAAGATCATGTCGATGCTGAACATCGCCGAGCGCCGCGTGCCCCAGGACGGGCGCATCAAGCTCAAGATGGGCAAGCGGGTGATCGACTACCGGGTGTCGACGCTCCCGGTGCTGTTCGGCGAGAAGATCGTGATGCGGATCCTCGACAAGGGGAACCTGACCCTCGACCTGTCGAAGTTCGGGTTCGAGCCCAAGTCCGAGGCGGACCTGCTCAAGGCGATCCTCAACCCGTACGGCATGGTGCTGGTGACGGGCCCGACGGGCTCCGGGAAGACCACCACGCTGTACTCGGCGCTGTCGCGGATCAACACGATCGAAGTCAACATCATGACCGCCGAGGACCCGGTCGAATACAACCTGATGGGGATCAACCAGGTCCTGGTCCGGAACGAAGTGGGGATGACGTTCGCGGCGGCGCTGAAGGCTTTCCTGCGCCAGGACCCGAACATCATCATGGTGGGGGAGATCCGCGACATCGAGACCGGCGGGATCGCGATCAAGGCGGCCTTGACCGGCCACCTGGTGCTCTCGACCCTGCACACCAACGACGCCCCCTCGACCATCACCCGCATGATCGACATGGGGATCGAGCCGTTCAACGTGGCCTCGGCCGTGAACCTGATCGTCGCGCAGCGACTGGTGCGCCGCATCTGCAAGGACTGCAAGAC
Organism: uncultured Gemmatimonadales bacterium; assembly: GCA_963729955.1. Taxonomy (GTDB): domain Bacteria; phylum Gemmatimonadota; class Gemmatimonadetes; order Gemmatimonadales; family JACORV01; genus Fen-1245. The sequence continues at coordinate 198,640 of CAVSQA010000023.1, read as the reverse complement.
CGAGCACAAGTACCTGCCCGAGGAGCTCAAGGCCCTGGGCGGGGACACCAAGGAGTTCGAAGGCATTACCTTCTACAAGGGCACCGGGTGCGACCAGTGCAACGGCACCGGCTACAAGGGCCGGGCCGGCCTGTACGAGGTCATGGCCCTCTCGCCCGAGCTCAGGCGCATGATCCTGAAGGGCGCCTCGGCGACCGAGCTGTCGGAGCAGGCGGTCAAGGACGGGATGCTGACCTTGCGCATGGACGGCCTGGTGAAGATCAAGAAGGGCATCACCACCCTGGAAGAAGTGGTCAAGGAAACGGCGGCGGCATAGACCCGTGACGGCACCCGCGCACGCACAGGCGCCCAGCGCCTTCAACCTCCGCGCCCTGCTCGAGGAGATGATCGAGCGGGACGCGTCCGATCTGCACATCACGGCCGGGGAGCGTCCCAAGCTGCGCGTGGACGGTGAAATCACGAGCAGCAAGGTGGAGGCGATCCTCAACCCGAAGGACACGCTGCAGCTGGCCTACTCGATCCTCACCGAGCAGCAGAAGAAGCGGTTCGAGACCGAGGACGAGCTGGACTTCTCCTTCGGCATCCAGAACCTGGCGCGATTCCGCGGCAACGCCTTCAAGCAGCGCGGCTGCGTGTCGCTGGTGATCCGGCAGATCCCCTTCCAGGTGAAGACGTTCGAGCAGCTCCAGCTGCCGCCCATCGTGGCCAAGCTCGCCGAGCGGCCGCGCGGCCTCGTGCTGGTCACGGGGCCCACCGGCGCGGGAAAGTCCACCACGCTGGCGGCGATGGTGGACAAGATCAATCGCGAGTGGAAGGGGCACATCATCACGGTGGAGGACCCGATCGAGTTCATCCACCGGCACCAGCAGTGCATCGTGAACCAGCGCGAGGTGGGCACCGACACCAAGTCGTTCGCCAACGCCCTCAAGTACGCGTTGCGGGAGGACCCGGACGTCGTGCTGATCGGCGAGATGCGCGACCTGGAGACCATCCAGGCCGGGCTGACCATCGCCGAGACCGGGCACCTCGCGTTCGCCACGCTGCACACCAACTCGGCGGCCGAGACCATCAACCGCATCATCGACGTGTTCCCGTCGCACCAGCAGTCGCAGGTGCGCGCGCAGCTGTCGTTCGTGCTCGAAGGGATCATCACGCAGACGCTGCTGCCCAAGGCGAAGGGCCGCGGGCGGGTGATGGCGTGCGAGATCCTGGTCGCGACGCCGGCCATCCGGTCGCTGATCCGCGACGACAAGGTCCACCAGATCCAGTCGTCGATGCAGGCCGGCAAGAAGCACGGGATGCAGACGCTGAACGACTCCCTCTACCAGCTGTACATGAATCGCGAGGTCGTGCTGGACGAGTGCCTGCGCGTCTCGTCGGAGCCGAACGAATTCCTGCGGATGGTGGGCGAGCCGGTGCCCGGAGACGAAGACCGGGCGACGGCGCCCAAGGACCGGCCCCTCACGGGCGGGCTCAAGCGATGATCGTGCGCACAGGAGGCTGATCGATGCCCGTATTCAACTACACCGCCAGGACCCTGACCGGGGAGCTCCAGTCGGGCTCGATCGACCTGCCGAGTCACGACGAGGTCGTCCAGCATCTGCGCAAGAACCGGATGATCGTGGTGAAGGTCCAGCAGGCGCCGCGGGACATCAAGCTGTCGTTCCTCGGCAAGGGGATCGGCACCCGCGACGTCGTGATCTTCACCCGACAGTTCGCCACGATGATCAACTCGGGGCTGCCGCTGGTGCAGGCACTCGACATCCTGTCGGAGCAGACCGAGAACAAGGCCCTGAAGGACGTGACGCGGGCGGTGGTGTACGACGTGGAGAGCGGCCACACGCTGGCCGACGCGCTCCGCAAGCACCCCAAGGCCTTTTCCGAGCTGTACGTCAACATGGTGGCGGCGGGCGAGGCGGGCGGCATCCTGGACACGATTCTGCTCCGGCTCGCCACCTTCATGGAGAAGAACGACGCGCTGGTCCGCAAGGTGAAGGGCGCGGCCATCTACCCGGCGGTCATCTTCTCGGTCGCCATCCTGGCCGTCATCATCCTGCTGGTGTTCGTGATTCCGGTCTTCCGCAGCATGTTCGCCGACGTCAAGATGGAGCTGCCGCTCCCCACCCGGATCGTGATCGGGCTGTCGGACTTCCTGAAGCACTTCTGGTGGCTGCTCGGTGTCGGGATCGCCGCGGTGGTGTTCGGGTTCCGGCGCTATTACGCCACGCCGGCCGGACGCCTCAACCTGGACCGGGTCATGCTCGCGCTGCCCGTCCTGGGCGAGGTCATCCGCAAGTCGGCGGTGTCGCGCTTCACGCGCACCCTCGGCACGCTCATCGCGTCGGGCGTCTCGATCCTGGACGGCCTCGAGATCACGGCCAAGACCGCGGGCAACCGCGTGATCCACGACGCGGTGATGGAGTCGCGGGCCTCCATCGCGGGCGGCGAGACGATCGCCGCGCCGCTCCAGAAGTCGAAGGTCTTCCCGCCCATGGTGATCTCGATGATCGCCGTCGGCGAGCAGACCGGCGGCCTGGACGAGATGCTGAGCAAGATCGCGGACTTCTACGATGAGGAGGTGGACGCGGCCGTCGAGGCGCTCCTCTCCCTCATGGAGCCGGTGATGATCGTGCTCCTGGGCGTGGTCGTGGGCGGCATGATCGTCGCGATGTACCTGCCGATCTTCGGCATGATCGGCGCCGTCCAATAGAGGAGATCTGAGAGGGCAGGGAGGCGGAGCGCAGGGCAGTTGCGAGACGCCGAGTTGCGAGTGGTTGTGAGGTGGAGTTGTGAGGGGCCAGTCCAGTTGCCGTCTGCAACCGGTCTGTCCCCTCCTTCTTGTGTCTCGTAGACCGCTCGGCAACTCGGCGTCTCGCAGCTGCCCTGCGTATCTCGCACTCTTGCATTCTGCAACACCGATCGCCTAGCTTGGGCGCCGTGAGCGCCCCCCGACCAGCGTCCGGTTCGGCTCTTCGCCCCTCGCGCGGCGTCGTGCCGCCCGCCCGGACGCTGCTGAAGTGGCTGTACGTGGGGCGGGTCTCGGTGGCGTCCGCGGTCTTCCTCGCGGCGGCCCTCGCGTGGTGGCGCGCCGACCTGACGGCGCTGCTGGTGGCCTCGATGTCGGTCACGCTGGCGCTGGTCGTGACTGCGGCCTCGTTCTGGTACTCCCACATCCTGCTGCGGGATTTCGGCCAGACCTTCCTGTACGGGCAGGCGGTGTTCGACGTCGCGCTGGTCACGGCCATATCCCACATCAGCGGCCCGTACTCCTACTTCGCGGCGCTCTACATCCTGGTGATCGCGTACTACACCGTGCTGATGCCGCTCGCCAACGGGCTGCTGGTGGCGCTCCTGGCGGGCATCGTCTACACGGCCGACGTGATGGTGGGCGGCGAGCTGTCGGCCGCGGCGCTGCTGCAGGTGGCGGTCTTCTGGCTGGTCGCGAGCGCCACCGGGTACCTGGCGAGCCGCGTGCGGGTGGCGGGCGCCGCCCACGAGACGCTGGAAGCCGAGCTCCGGCGGGTGCGGATCCAGGCGGCGGACATCCTGCGCCACATCGGCGCGGGCGTGATGACCGTGGACGGCGACGGGAGCCTGGCGTACGCGAACCCGACCGCCGAGGTGCTGCTGGGCCTGCCGCTCACCGAGCTCCTGGGCCAGCCGGTGCTGGAGGAAGTGGATCGCGTCGCGCCGGCGCTGAGCGCGGCCATCCGCCGGACGGCGCGGGAAGGGCGCCGCCTGGTGCGCACCGTGGCGGAGGTGGCGGGCCGGGGCCGCACTTTTCCGGTCGGCTTCACGACCACGGCGGTCAAGGCGGCGGAGGGCGTCGCGTCCTCGGTGACCGCGATCTTCCAGGACATCTCGGATGCGCGCCGGCTCGAGGAGCTGCGCCTGAGGACCGAGCGGCTGGAGGCGGTGGCGGAGCTCTCGGCGTCGCTGGCGCACGAGATCAAGAACCCCCTCGCCTCGATCCGCAGCGCGGTGGTGCAGCTCTCGCGCCTCGCGCCCCAGGGGGCGGACGAGCGCGTGCTCGCGGGGCTCATCGTGCGGGAGAGCGACCGGCTGGCGGCCCTCCTCACCGAGTTCCTGGACTTCTCGCGGGTGCGGGTCACCCGCTCGGCGCGGCTGGACCTGGTGGCGGTGGCCGAGCACGGGATCCGGCTGGCGCGGCAGCACCCCGACTGCTCGCCCGACGCCAAGATCGCGCTCGAGGCGTCCGACGGGCCCATCCTGGTCGAGGGCGACGAGGACCTGTTGCACCGGGTGGTCTTCAACCTCGTCCTCAACGCGGTGCAGGTCGCCCCGGTCGCCGCCGACGTGCGGGTGCGCGTCGCGCTCGCCGCGGCCGGCGACCTGCCGGGCGGAGTGGTGATGGAAGCTCCGCGCCTGCTGGTGGTGAGCGACACCGGGCCGGGCGTCTCCCCCGACGTGCTGCCACGCCTGTTCGAGCCGTTCGTCACCGCCCGGCCGGGCGGGACGGGGCTCGGCCTGGCCATCGTGCAGCGTGCGGTGCAGGCGCACCGCGGCCTCATCTTCTGCGAATCGGTCCGCGGGCGCGGCACCACGTTCTCGGTATTCCTGCCAGCACGGTTCAACGCGGAGGAGAGTGCGTGAGCGAACGGCCATCGCTGTTGATCGTGGATGACGAGTCGGCCATCCTCGAGTCGCTGCGCATCCTGTTCAAGAACGAGGGCTTCGAGGTCTCCGTGGCCCAGGGAGGGCGCGCCGCGCTCGAGGCGCTGGAGCAGACGACGCCGGAGCTCGTGCTGACCGACGTGCGGATGCCGACGGTGAACGGCATCGACGTCCTGACCGCGGCCAAGCAACGCGACGCCGACCTTCCGGTCGTGCTGATGACGGCCCAGGCCGAGCTGAAGACGGCCATCGAGGGGATCAACAAAGGGGCGTTCCACTACATCCAGAAGCCGTTCGACAACGACGAGCTGGTCTCGATCTGCCGGCGGGCGCTGGAGCACCGCAAGCTCAAGGCCGAGAACCGGGTGCTGAAGCAGGAAATCCAGCGGCGCGATCACACCCAGGTGGTCAAGCCGATCGGCGTCTCGAAGCCGTTCCGCGACGTGATGCGCCTGGTGGAGACCGTGGCGCCCACCGACAGCACCGTGCTGATCCAGGGCGAGAGCGGCACCGGCAAGGAGGTGATCGCGCGCTACATCCACGCGCTCTCGGCGCGCGCCCAGGCGTCGTTCTTCTCCATCAACTGCGGCGCTCTCCCCGAGGGCATCCTGGAGTCGGAGTTGTTCGGCCACGTGAAGGGCGCGTTCACCGGAGCGGTGCGGGACCACGAGGGGCTGTTCGCGGCGGCCGCCGGCGGGTCGTTCTTCCTCGACGAGATCGGCGAGACCACGCCCGCGACGCAGGTCAAGCTGCTGCGCGTGCTGCAGGAGCGGGAAGCCATCCCGGTCGGCGGCACCCAGCCGGTGCCGGTCGACGTGCGCCTCATCGCGGCGACCAACCGCGACCTCGAGGACGACATGAAGCAAGGGCGGTTCCGCTCGGATCTCTACTACCGCCTCAACGTGATCGCGCTGCACCTGCCGTTGCTGCGCGACCGCCGCGACGACATTCCCCTGCTGGCGGATGCGTTCCTGCGACGGATGGCGTCCGAGCGGGGCGAGGCGCCGAAGGCGGTGGGCGCGGACGCGCTGGAAGCGATTCTCGCGTACGACTGGCCGGGGAACGTGCGCGAGCTGGAGAACGCGCTGGAACGCGCCGCCACGCTGACCAAGGGTGAAACCATCGGAACGCCGACGTTGCCGTCCCGGGTCACCGAACGGCGAGTCCCGTCGCTGGTGGCCGAGCGGCCGGTCGCGAACCCGACCCTCGACGTGGTCGAGCGCGCCTACATCATGTGGGTGCTGGAGCGCGAGGACGGCAACAAGACCCGCGCGGCGGAGGCGCTGGGCATCGACCCGTCCACCCTCTACCGGAAGCTGGCGCGGTACGACGAAGCCCCGTGAGGGCGCTCCGGTGAAGGCGCGCGCCACGTGGGCGGCCGGCGCGGGGCTGGTCGTGGCGGGCGTCGTCGCCGTCAACCTCACGGCGTCGCTGGTCGGTGTCTTCTACGACGACGGGATCTACCTGGCGCTGGCCCGGAGCGTGGCCGAGGGGCACGGCTACCGGCTGCTCTACCTGCCCGGCGCGCCCGGCGCGGTCACCTACCCGTTTCTCTATCCCGCCTTTCTCGGGACGCTGTGGAAGGCGTTTCCCGCTTTCCCGGCCAACGTGGCGCTCTTCAAGGCCGCGAACGCCGCACTGCTGGGTGTGTTCGCGGCGCTGCTGGTGGCGTATCTCTCCCCGCGCCTGGTGCGTCGGCCCTGGGTGGCGGCCCTGCTGGTCGTCGCCGGCGCGACGGCACTGCCGTTGGTGACGGTGTCGACCGTGCTGTTCTCGGAGCCGCTCTTTCTGGTGCTGCTGATCGCCAGCTGCTGGGTGGGCGACGCGGCTCGGCGCGCCGAACGCCGCACCGCCGCCTTCACCCTGGCCGCCGTGGCCGGCCTGCTGGCCGGGGCCACGGCGCTCACGCGATCCGTCGGGGTCACGGTGCTGGGCGCGATCACGCTCTCCCTGCTGCTGGTTCGGCGGCCGCGGGCCGCGGTGATCGCGCTTCTCGCCGGCGCGCTGTGCCTCGCCCCCTGGGCGTTGTGGGTGGCCCGGCATCACGGCGACGCCGATCCGGTTCTCACGGCGAACTACGGCACCTACTTCGATCTGCTCCGGCAGTCGGGATGGGCGTGGATCTCGCCGGCGAGCGTGCTCGACCTGGCGGGCCCCGCCGGCGCGGTGGCGCTGGCTCCGTTTCACGGCTGGCTGCGCGTCTGTCTCGGCGTGCCCGCGCTCCTCGTCCTGGTGTCCGGGTTCGCGCCGCTCCTGGCGGCGGTGCCCGCCCTGGGGTGGGTGCTCCTCGCGTATCTCGGCGTCATCTTCCTCTGGCCCTACGGCCCCGACCGCTTCCTCTGGGCGGCCTGGCCGCTGCTCACCGTGACCTTCTATGCGGGTTCGCGCCGGACCTGGCAGCGCCTCTCCAAGGTCGCCGGGCGCCCGGCGCTGCTCGGCCGCGGCGCGATCGCGGCGGTCGCGACCGCGGTGCTGGTGGGTTACGGGTTCTACCAGGTCCGCGGGTACGCGCGGCGAGACGTCGCACATCTCCAGGACGGCATCTCCGCGACGATGGCGAGGGTGCTGCCGTGGATCCGGGAGTCCACACCGCCGAGCGCGGTCATCGCCGGAGCGGACGAGGCGCTGATCTGGCTCTACACCGGCCGCAGCGCCGTGCCGTCTTCCGTGTGGCGGCACCGTGGCCGTGGCGGCGAGAGCCTCGGCCCCGATTCGCTGCGCGCCTGGTTCGATCGGGCGGGAGTCACCCACGTGCTGCTGAGCGGCCCCGGTTCGGACGCCGCCGCGACGGTGAACCAGTTGCTGGGCCGCTATCCGGGCTACCTGCGCGTGGTCCAGGCGTGGCCCGGCCCCGAGCTTGCCTTCGAGGTGGAGCGGCCGGGTCCCGTGGCGACGGGACGGGAGACGAAATGAGCGACGTGCCGGAAGTCTCGGTCATCATGCCGTGCCTCAACGAGGCGGCGACGGTGGGGACCTGTGTCGCGAAGGCCCGCGCCGCCCTCGGCAAGGCGGGGCTGAGCGGAGAGGTGGTCGTCGCCGACAACGGGTCCGACGACGGATCGCCGGCGCTGGCGACGGCCGCCGGCGCGCGGGTCGTTCCGGCCGCCGTCCGGGGCTACGGCGCGGCGTACCTCGCCGGTCTCGAGGCGGCGCGCGGGACCTATCTCGTCCTGGGCGACGCGGACGACACCTACGACTTCGGCGCGGTGCCCGAGTTCGTGGCGGCCCTGAAGGGCGGCAACGACGTGGTCCTGGGCTCGCGGTTCCGCGGGCGCATCCTCCCGGGCGCGATGCCGTGGCTGCACCGCTACGTCGGGAACCCCATCCTCTCCGGCATTCTGAGCGTGTTCTTCGGCCGGCGCGTCTCCGACGCGCACTGCGGCCTGCGGGCGATGACCCGCGAAGCCAGCGACCGCATGCGCCTGCAAGAGCAGCGGGATGGAGTTCGCCTCGGAGATGGTGGCCCTGGCGCTGCGCCACGGGCTCCGGGTGGCCGAGATCCCGATCACCTACTATCCGCGCGGCGGCGAGTCGAAGCTGCGCAGCTTCCGCGACGGCTGGCGGCACCTCCGCTTCATGCTGCTGCTCTCTCCGACGCCGCTGTTCCTGGTGCCGGGGCTCGCGGCGGTGCTGCTGGGCCTGGGGGCGCTGTTCGCGCTGCTGCCGGGGCCGCTCAGGATCGGCGGCTTCGCGTTCGACTACCACTTCATGTTCGTGGCCAGCGCGCTCGCGGTCCTGGGCGTTCAGCTCGTCGTGCTGGGACTGGCGGCGAAGTCCTACGCCCGCGGCGAGCTGTCGATCCGGGGCGACTGGTGGCTGACCTGGCTCGACCGGCACTTCACCCTCGAGCGGGGCCTGCTGGTGGGGCTGGGCCTGGTCGCCGCCGGCCTCGGCATCAATGCGTGGATCCTCGTCCTCGTGGCTCGGTGCGGGCCGCGGTCAGTTGTTCGCGGTGCGGCCCGCGCTGCTGGGTCTCAGCTTGATCGTGGTCGGTGCGCAGGCCGTGTTCGGCTCGTTCTTCATCAGCGTGCTGCGCGACGATCCGCGCCGGTGAGTGCGGCGCATCGGGTTTCCGCGGTGATCCCGACCCTGAACGGCGCCGCCACGCTGCCCGCGCTGCTGGCGGCGCTCGGGCGCGAGCGGGCCGCCGGTCGCGCGCTGGTGGAGATCGTCGCGATCGATTCCGGCTCGCGGGACGGGACGCGCGACCTGCTGCGGAAGGCCGGGGCGCGGGTGCTGGACCTGGGAGGAGCGCGGTTCGCTCACGGCGGCGCGCGCAACCGGGCGGCCGCGGCGGCCGAGGGCGACGTGCTCCTGTTCCTGACGCAGGACGTCGAGCCGGTCGGCGACGACTGGCTGCCGCCGCTGCTCGAGCCGTTCTCGGACGGCAGGGTCGCCGGCGTGTTCGGCCGGCAGGTGCCCCGGGATGCGTCGCCGGAGGAGGCGTTCCTGGCGAAGGTGAACTACGCGGGCCGGGAGCGACGCCTGACGGCGGCGGACCTCAGCGGGCCCTTCGGGCCGGGCACGACGCTGTTCTCCAACGCGTTCGGCGCGGTGCGTCGCGTCGGACTGGGAGACGTATCCCGTTCCCCGACATCGTGATGAGCGAGGACCAGGCGTGGGCGCTGGCGGTGCTCGGGGCGGGGCACGAGATCCGTTACGAGCCGCAGGGCCGAGGCGTATCACGGGCACCGCTTCGGCTTCGCGCGCGCGTTCCGCCGCAACTTCGACAGCGGCTCGTCGCTGCAGTCCGCTCGGGCTCGCGCGCGGCGCGTGGCGGACCGGCGCGGCGCACCTGCTGCGCGAGCTGCGCTGGATCGCCGCCCAGCACGGCGCGGCGGGCGCTGCCGCACGCGCTCGCCTTCGAGGCGGTGCGGATGCTCGGCTTCCAGTGCGGCCGAATCGAGCGTGCCGTGCCGCGCGGGCTGGCCCGCCTGCTTGGCGAGGCGCCGCGGGCGTGACGTCCGGACCCGGGCCGGTGCCCCCCGCGGCCGCGGTGCGACCGCAGCCGGCGGCGCGGCGCGCGTTCGCGAACGCGGGCCTCAATCTCGTGGCCGGTGCGCTCCCGATCCCGCTGGCGGTGGTCACGATCCCGGCGGTCATTGCCGGCTACGGCATCGACCGGTACGGCGTGCTGGCCACGGCCGGAGTGGTGCTGGCCTACTTCGCGCTCCTGGACTTCGGGCTGGCGCGAGCGACCACGCGCTTCCTGGCGCGCGCGCTCGAGGCGGGGGCTCCGCGGGAAACCGCGGCGATCTTCTGGACGGTCCTCGCGCTGGCCGCCCTCATCGGTATCCTTGCGGCGGCCGTCCTCTTCGTCGTCGCCGCGCCGCTCGCCCGGGGCGTTCTGCGGGTGCCGCCGGCGCTGGTGGCCGAGGCCGTGGCGGCCTTCCGAGTCCTCGCGGCGGCGGCGCCGTTCGTCATCGTCCTGCCGACGCTGCTGAGCGCGCTCGAGGGATGGAGGCGCTTCGACCTCGTGGCGGCCATCCAGGTGCCCGCGGTGTCCGCCGGACTGGTGGCGCCGCTGCTGGTTCTGCCGTGGACGACGCGGCCGGCAGCGGCGATCGGCGCGACGGCCGTGGTTCAGGCGCTCGCCTGCTGCGCCGCCCTGTTGGCGTGTCTGCGGGTCGCACCGGTGCTGCGGGAGCGCGTGGCCGTGGAGCGCGCGGCTGCCGGGCGCGTGCTCGGGTTCGGCGGCTGGGTTGCGGTGTCGAACGTGGTGGGCCCGCTGATGGTCAACCTCGACCGGGTGGCGATCGGCGCGCTGATCTCGGTGGGCGCGGTGACGTACTACGCGGCGCCCTATGGGCTGGTCACCCAGCTGTCGCTCGTGCCGTCGAGCCTGATGCGCGCCCTGTTCCCGGTCTTCAGCGCCGACCGCTCCGTGGACGTGAAGGATGCCCGGCCCCTCGCGCTGGACGGCGCCCGGGCCGTGGCGCTCGTCATGGGACCCGCGGCCGTCCTCATCGTGGCGATCGCGCCCGACCTCCTGCGCCTCTGGCTCGGCAAGGACTTCGCGCACCTCTCCACCGCCACCCTCCAACTGCTTGCCGTCGGCGTGACCGTCAATGCCCTGGCGATGGTGCCGTTCTGGCTTCTGTACGGGATCGGCCGCCCTGATGTGTGCGCCAAGTTCCACCTGATCGAATTGACGCTGTACGTTCCCGCCCTCCTCCTGATGCTCGGCCGGTGGGGCATCACCGGCGCGGCCGGCGCGTGGACGGGCCGAGTCACCCTCGACGCGCTCCTGCTGGCATGGGCGGTCAGCCGATTGGTCGGTGTGGCGGAACACGGTCCACGGCTGCGGCGCCTGGCCTGGTACGGCGTGCTGCTCGGGGCGGCGCTGGTGGTGGCCGGTCTCTTGACGGCGCGCTTCGTCGAGGCGGCGTGGCGCCTGTCGTGCGCCGTCGCGCTCACCGGCGGCGCCGCCCTCTCCGGCTGGCACCTGCTGCTCACGGGTGCAGAGCGCGGCGCCGTGCGGGCGGGGCTCCGCGACCCGCTGCGTCGGAGGAAGGCGTAGTGGAGGACTCGCGCGCCGATGGCTTGGCGCCTCTCCTCGAGCCGGCGGGCCCCTGCCCGGTGTGCGGCGAGACGGGGCGCCGGAAACGGTACGATGCGCTCCGGGATTGGCTGGGCGGTGCGCCGGGATCGTGGTCGTTCCACCACTGCGAAGGGTGCGGACTCCTGCTGCTGGACCCGCGGCTGACGCGCGCGGAGATCAGCCGCGCGTATACGGACTACGAGCACCATCTGGCACCGCCCGTGCCGGAGCCCGTCGCCGGCGCGCGATCGAGCTGGGGCCGGATCGTGATGCGCGCCTACCGTCGGCACGGCTACGGGTATCCCGATGGGCTGCCGGGCTGGCTGCGCGCGTCTCGCGCGGCTGGCCGTCCCCTACCCGGAGGGCGCCGAAGCGGTCGGCTTCTCCGTGATGTACCTGCGTCGGGTGCCCGGAGGAGAGCTGCTCGACGTCGGATGCGGCGGCGGCGCTCAGCTGGTGCAGATGCGCAGCCTCGGGTGGCGAGTGGTGGGGGTGGATCCGGACGAGCGAGCGGTCGCGATGGCCACGCGCGATCATGGCCTCGACGTGCGGCGTGGGACGCTCGAGGAGCAGCGGTTTCCGTCCGATCGGTTCGACGCGGTCATCCTGAGTCACGTCATCGAGCACGTTCACGACCCCATGGACCTGCTGCGCGAGTGTGGTCGCGTGCTCAAGCCGGGTGGGCGCCTCGTGGTCGTTACCCCGAATGCGGCCAGCCTGGGCCACCGCCGGCTGCGCGCGTCCTGGATCGGGCTCCAGCCGCCGCGCCACCTCTACCTCTTCGCGTGCGCCACGCTGCGCCGTCTGGCGGAGCGGGCGGGGCTGTCGGTGCTCTCCGTACGCAGCAGCGTCCGCAACGCCGAGTACTCTTGGCTGCTGGGCCGCGGCCGTCTCACGGCGTGGCCGTCTCCCGGGCAGCGACCGCCCGGTGGGTGGGCGGGACGCCGCGCCCGCGCCTTCCAGCTCGTGGAGTGGATCCTCACCTGGTTCGGCGTCGAGGCAGGCGAGGAGATCGTCCTGGTCGCGACCAAGACATGACCGGCGCTCCGCCGCGTGCCAGCGTGGTCATCCCCACGTGGAACGGCTGCGCGCTGCTGCGCGCGTCGCTGGCGTCGCTGCGTGCGCAGACCTTTCGGGATTTCGAGACAGTCGTCGTGGACAACGGATCCACCGACGGGACGGCGGAGATGCTGCGGGTCGAATTCCCGGACACGGTCGTCGTGTCGTTCCCCGAGAACCGCGGCTTCGCCGTCGCCGTCAATGCCGGCGTCAGGGCGGCACGAGGGCGTTACGTGGCCCTGCTCAACAACGACGCGGAGGCAGAGCAGGACTGGCTGTCGGCGTTGGTGACCGCGCTGGACGCACGGCCGGACGTGGGCTCGGTGGCGTCCAAGATGCTCACCGTGCGCGATCCCGGCGTCGTGGACTCGGCCGGAGCCGCGATGGGGCTGTTCGCGTACGATATCGGGCGTGGGGCACCCGACGGGGGGCCGTTCGCCACGGGCCGGGAGCTGTTGTGCCCGTGCGCCGGGGCCGCGGCGTATCGCCGCGAGCTCTTCGATGCCGTGGGCGATTTCGACGAGACCTTTTTCGCGTGGTTCGAGGACGTGGAGCTCGGGATCCGCGCCCAGCTGGCGGGCTTCAAGTGCTGGTTCGAGCCGGCGGCGCGGGTGCGACACCACGCCCATGCGACCGCCGCACAGCTCAGCGTGCCAAAGACCGTATTCATGGTGAGGAACGCGCTGCTGCTATTCTTCCAGACCATGCCGTTGCGGCGGTTGATCCCCTGGGGGCCGGTGATGCTCGTGTGGCCGTTCCTCGACCCGGTCTTCAGCGGCCGGCCGGCCCGCGCGACGATCCGGGGCTGGCTCCAGTTCTGGCCGCTGGTGCCCCACGTCGTGCGGGCACGACGGCGCAACTACGGTCTGCGGCGAGTGCCTGTGTCACGGCTGACGGATGTGCTGGACGACCCGCGCCCCGATCTTGGCCGCGCCCTGCGGCTGCTGATCGCGCGCCTGCATGGAGCGGCCCCGGGAGCGGAATCGTGAACCCGCGCCGCGCGCTGTGGCTGGTCGCGCTCGCCGCGCTGGCGCTGCGGCTGGTGCTGCTCGTCGCGCGCGGCGACTACATCGTCTACGACGAGGGCTACTATCTCCTGCTCGCGCGGAGCCTCCGCGCCGGCCACGGTTTCGCGCTGAACGGCCTGCCACACGTCGCGCTCTCTCCGCTGCAGCCGGTGCTGGTCGCGCTGCTCTCGGCCACGGGCGTGAGCGACCTGTGGGCGTCGCGGCTCCTCGCCGCGGCCTGCGGGAGCCTGCTGGTGCTGCCCGTCGCGGCACTGGGCCGGCTCGCCGGCGGACCCAGGACGGCGCTGGCCGCCGCGGCGTTCACCGCCGCGAGCCCCGCGTTGATGAGCTTCGTGCCGTTCTTCCCGGGACAGAGCTGGAACCTCTACTTCGGCAGCGAGCCGCTCTACCTGCTTCTGGCCTTCAGTGCCGTCGTCGCCGCGGTCCGGGCGGAAGCGGGGGGATGGACGTGGTGGCTGGCAGCGGGCGCCTTGGCCTCCGCCTCGTACCTGGCGCGAGCCGAGGGACTGGTGCTGTGCGGCGCACTGACGCTGGTCGTCCTGGCCAGGCTCGTGGTGCGGCGAGTGCCGCTGCGGGCGTGGCGGGGCCTGGCGCTCGCGGCCGCCGCAGGCCTCGTCGTCGCCTCGCCGTACCTCGTCTATCTGCATTCCGCGCTCGGCCGCTGGGCCGTGAGCGGAAGGGTGCAGGCGGCGGCCAGCGGCGGAGCGGCGATGCCGTCAGCGGTGGAAAACGCTCGCTCCGGCGGCAAGACGCTCGAGGCCTTCGTCTGGCAGGGACAGCCGGACGCGTTCGTCCAGGCCATGTACGGCCTCGACCCGACGGGGACCCGGATGGCCTCGCAGTACTGGGGTGTGGAGCGTGAGGCGGCCCCGCGGGCCAACGCCGCCGCGCCGCCGGCCAGCGCCGCCGCGCCTGCACCGACCAGCGCGGCCACGCCTGAGTCGGCCAACGCCGCCGCGCCCGAGCCGGCTGCGCCGGCGAGCGCCGGGTCCCCGGCGGGCGCAACGGCGCCACGCCGCAGCGCACTCCTGGTCTGGTGGCAGGGAATCACGACGGTCATTCCGTGGTGGCTGGGTGTCATCGCGCTCGCGGGGCTCGGGCTCGGTAGCCCTGCGGCCCTGGCGTGGATTCTCCCTCTGGCCGCCGCGGCGTTGTTGCCGTCGCTGGCGACGTACGTCGAGCCGCGCAGCCTCCTTCCCCTGGCGCCGCTCGCCGCGATCTACGCCGCGGTCGCCGTGGGCTGGGCGTCCGACCGGCTCGCAGGAGTGCTCACGCGCCGGGCCTCCCTGCTGCTGCCGGCGGCCCTTGCGATCGCGCTCGTGGCGCCTGGCGTGCGCGACCTGGTGCGGGCCTGGCCCCAGGCCACCGCGCTCCAGCAGGTGGCCACCGCGCGCCGCACCGTGGGGGAGTACCTCGCACGGCACCTCGACCCGGGCGTCGTCATCATGAGTTTCCATCCCGCCATCGCGATCTGGGCTGGCCGCCCGTGGCGCGTGCTTCCCAGCGACTCGTTCCAGCGGATCGCGGCCTACGCCGTACGGGAACACGCCGCGGCGGTCGTGTTCTCCCGCTTCGAGCCGTCCCCCATCCAACGTCCGCCGCGCGCGTTCACGATCGTCCTGCCGACGGGTGCCGCGGCCTCCTCGCCCACCGTCGAGCTGCAGCCGGTAGACGAGACCCCGCTCCTCTTCGTTGGCCGGCTGGGCGGCGGCCCGTCGCGATGACCGGCCCGGTGCGGTGGCCGGCGCGAATCGTCCCCTGGGCGGTCGGAGCGCTCGCCGTGTGGGCACTGGTCCCGTTCGGGATCTGGTGGGCAGGGTACGATCCGCGGTACTTCGAGTCGGCGTGGCAGGCGTGGCTGTGGGGCACGGCGGTGGGCCTGGGCCTCGCGGCGCTCGCGCTGCTGCTGACGCGCGGCAAGGCCGCGCTCGCCGCCCTGACCCTGTGGCGCCGGCTGGTGGCGCGGCCCCGGGCGGCACGCTGGGTGATGGCTGCGGGCGCGATCCTGGCGGCGCTGTCGGTGCTGACGTGCCTGTTGGTCTTCGCGGGGAACCCGCGCACCGTGGACGGCTTCGCCGACCTGTTCCAGGCGCGGATCTTCCTGGCTGGCCGCCTCTGGGCACCGGCACCGCCGCCGGATCTGCTGGCCAACTTCGCCACGCTGCACATGATCCTCGGCCCGGCTCGATGGTTTTCCCAGTATCCACCGGGCCAGGCGCTGGTCCTCGCGACGGGCCTGGCGCTCGGTGCCTGGTGGCTCCTCAATCCCCTGTTCGCGCTGGCGCTCGCGGCGGCCACGTACCGCGTCGCGCGATGGTGCACCGACGAATCCACGGCGCGACTGGCGGGCGTGCTGCTCTGCCTCTCGCCGTTCGTGATCGCGGTCTCGGGCAGCGAGCTCAGCCACCTGCCCGCGGTGACGCTCGGCCTGCTCGCGGCCGCCGCGGCGACCACCGTCGGAGGACGGCGGTGGGTCGCCGGCGCCTTGGCCGCCGGCGCGTCCCTGGGACTCATGCTGGCGTTTCGTCCTCTGGACGCCGCGGCGGCAGCGGTCCCCGTGGCCGCCATCGTGCTGCTCGCCGCGCGCCGCCGGACCGCGGCCTTGTCGCTGGTGGCCGTGGGTGGCGTACTCCTGACGATGCCCACCCTGTGGTACAACGGCCGCACGACGGGCTCGTGGCTCGAGTTCGGCTACAACTACCTGTGGGGTCCGAGCCTCGCACTCGGCTTCCATGCGGTGCCGTGGGGCGTACCGCTCACGCCGACGCGAGCGGTCGCCCTCACCGGCCTCGATCTCCACCAGCTGAACCTCTACCTCTTCGACGCGCCGTTCCCGGTGCTCCTGCTCGTGGCGATCGGCTTCGTGGTGGGTCGCCGCGCCGTGGCGGCCCGTGACGCGATCCCGCTGGCCGGCGTGCTGGCCCTCCTCGCGGCGTTCTTCACCTACTGGCACCGGGACGTCTTCTACGGCCCCCGGTTCGTGTTCAGCGCCGTGCCCTGGTTCATCATGCTGGCCGCCCGCGCCGTCGTGCTGCTCAGGCGCTCGGGGGCGGGGCGCGAGATCCTCCCCGGCGTGAGCGTGGGGCTCGGCGCCGCGTTCGCGGTGGCCGTCCTGGCCGCGGTGGGACTGGTCGCCATCGCGCCCGCCCGGGTCAACGCCTACCGCCGCGCGACCCCGGATTTCGATCTTCACCCCGGCCGCGAGGCGTCGCGCCTGGCGCTGCATCACGCGGTCGTCGTCATTCCGGACGGCTGGGGAACCAGGCTCATCGTGCGGATGTGGGCCCTGGGCGTGCCGGTCCGTCGCTCGACCCGCCTGTACGAGGCCATCGACGCCTGCACGCTGGAACAGGCGCTGGACGCCGCCGCGCTCGATGGGAGCGGCGTGCGCCGTACCCAGCTGCTGTCGACTCTGGATAGCCTGGCCGCCGTGCGTCGCCCGGGCGTGACGGGGGGAGCCACCGAGGATCCGAACCTCAGGCTTCCGGTCGGCGCGCCCCTGGCGCCGCCCTGTCGCGCGGAGCTCGCGCGCGACTCGATCGGCTTCCTGGCGTTCGCTCCGTTCCTCTACCTGAACCGGCCGCTCCTGGACGGGGACATCGTCTGGGCGCGCGACCTCGGGCCGTGGAACGCCGCCCTGTTCGCGCGCTACCCCGACCGGCGGCTGTACCGCTACGCGCCGCTGGAGCGCGGTGGCCCCCCGGTCTTCACTCCGCTGCCCCGTCAGGCGGCCGGCCATGGCGTCACGTAGCGCCTTCGCCCTGGCGCTCGCCGTCGCGCTGGCGGCGTCCGTGTCGAGCGTGGCGAACGGTTTCGTGTACGACGACCTGTGGGTCATCCGGGACAATCCGCGCGTGCACACGCTCAGCGATCCGGTGGCGCTGGTGAGCGCGCCGCTCTGGCCGTCGACCTACCGCACCAACGCCTACCGTCCCGCCACGACGGTGCTGTTCGCGCTCGACTGGGTGGCCGGCGGCGGCCGGCCCGCGATTTTCCACGCGACCAACGTCGCGCTCCACCTGCTGGTCGTGGCACTGGTGCTCGTCCTCGCGTCGCGGGTGTTGGCACCCGGCGGGGGTGGCGCCCTCGTCGCCGCGCTCTGGTTTGCCGTGCAGCCGGTGCACGTCGAGGCCGTGGCCAATGGTGTCGGCCTCGGCGAGCTGCTGGCGGCCGCCGGCTACCTCGCCGCCCTGCTGGCCTACGTCGCTGACGGTGAAGCGGCCGAGGCGGGAGTGCGCGGCCCGAGGCGAGGGCTGCTCGCGTTCGGCGCTCTCGCCGCGGCCGCCATCGCGTACGGAGCGAAGGAGAGCGCCATCACGCTGCCGGTGGCTTTGGTCCTCGCCGACCTCTGGCTCGCGCACCGTGCCGGGCGCCGGCCGAGCAGCCGGTTCCTGCGCCACTGGCTGCTGTGGCTCGGCGTCGCGGCGCTCGCCGTCGGGTACCTCGCCGCCCGCGTCCACGCGCTGGGCCCGGGCTTCGCCGGCGGCGCCGTCGCCCTGGGGCTCGCAGGGAAGACCCTTCCGGAGCGCGTCCTGATCATGGCGCCGGCGGCGCTGGTGTGGCTGCGCTGGCTGGTCTGGCCGGCGCACCTTTCCGCCGACTACCTGCCCGCGGTCTTCGTCCCCAGCGCGCGTCTGGGTCTTCCCCAGCTGGCGGGCTTCGCGGTCCTGGGCCTCGCGGCGTGGGCGGCGTGGGCCGCGCGGCGGCGGCGGCCGGGAATCACCGTGGGCGTCGTCTTCGCCGCCGTCACGGCCTCGGTGGCGGCGAACGTCGTCGTACCCACCGGCGTGCTGCTGGCCGAGCGCCTGGCGTACCTGCCCTCGGTAGGCGCGGCGCTCGTCGTCGGCGCGGTCTGGGAGAGCCTGCCCAAAGGGCGGTTCCTCTGGCCGGGGACCGCGATCCTGCTTGCGCTCCTGGCGGGGCGCACGTTGCTGCGCATCCGCGTGTGGCACGACGAGACGCGGTTCGTCCAGGCGCTGCGTCGCGACGCGCCCACCTCGTGCCGGACCCACTGGGCCGTCGGCGACCTGGCCTTCACGCAGGGAGCCCGCGGCACCGGCGAGAGCGAAATGCAGCGCGCCATCGGGCTCTGCCCGGACGACGCCGAGCTGATCGAAGATCTGGGGAGCCGATACCTGAACGCCGGCCTGTACGTGCCGGCCGACCGGTACCTGACGGCGGCGTTCCGCCTCGACACGCTGCTGAGCGGCGCGGCGGTGCAGGCGGTGCTGGCGCGGGTGAGGGGCGGCCACCCCGATTCCGCTGCGGCGTTGGGCGCCGAAGCCGTGCGCCGGTTTCCCGAATCCGCGGAAGTGCTGGGCAGCGCGGAGCAGGCGTACCTCGCGGCGGGCAGGCCGCGCGAGGCGCTGGCCTTGGCGCGCCGGCTGGTCTATCTGAGCCCGGGCTCCTGGTTCTTCGAGCAGGTCGCCGCCTACGCGGCCGCGGTGAACGGGCGCTGCGACGAGGCGCGCGCCCGCCTCGAGCGGGCCGCCGCGCTTGCGCCGGGGGAGCAGGGACCGCGCCGACTTCTGGCGCAGCTGGCGCCCGGCCCTCGTTGCGGCCTCGAGCACTCGTGACCCGCGCCCGGGCGAGCTGGCTCGCCGCGGCTGCGGCGGTGATCGTGTACCTCCCGGCGCTCGGCAACCGGTTCGCGCTGGACGACGGCGCCATCGTCGAGCGAAACCCGGCGGCGCATTCCGTGGGCGCCGCGCTCAGGGCCTTCGATCGGAGCTACTGGCCCGCCGAGAACGGCGCGGGGCAGTGGCGGCCACTGGTGATTCTCTCCTTCGCCGCGGACTGGCAGGTCTCCGGCGGCAGCCCCGTATGGCTCCACGCGGTGAACGTCCTCTGGCACGCAGCCGCGACGGCGCTGGTCGTGCCCGTGCTCGCCCTGTACGTCCCGGAAGGGGCCGCGCTGGCCGGAGGCCTGCTGTTCGCGGTGCATCCGGTCCACGTGGAGGCGGTCGCCAACCTGGTGGGGCGGGCCGAGCTGATGGCGGCCGTGTTTCTGCTCGCGGCCATCCTCATCGGCCGCCTGATCCGGCGCCGGCTGGGCGAAGGGCGCGCGACCTGGCCGGCCGAGCTGGCGCTCGTGGCCGCGGTGGCGGGTGGACTGTTCAGCAAGGAGCACGCGGCGGTGGCCGTGGCGCTCCTCGCCCTGGACGACCTGGCGTCGCGCGGGAGGCTCGCCCGCGCCCTGCCGTGGCGCGATTACGCGGCCGTCGCCCTGCTCACCATCGGCTGGTTCGTGCTGCGCCGACCGGTGGACGCGGGCGAGTCGTTCGCGATGGTCGCGCCGACGTTCTTCCGCCTCGGCTTCGTCGGGCGCGTCAGCACGATGCTGCCGGTCGTCTTCGTGCTGCTGCGGCTGATGGTGTGGCCGTTCGCGCTGTCATCCGACTACCTGCCGGAGGTGGTGCCGCGTCACGAGCACCTCACGCTGCTGGGGGGCGCGGGCCTGCTCGTGCTGGTTGCGCTCGCCTGGTTGGCGGTCGCCTCGTGGCCACGGCGCCGCGCACTCGCGGTCGGGCTGCTGATCATGGCCATCGCGTGGCTGCCCACGGCGAACCTGCTCTTCCCCACGGGCGTCGTCCTCGCTGAGCGCACGCTCTACCTCGCATCCGCCGGATTCGCCCTGGTCGCCGCCGCGACGTTCGAGCGCTTTGAGCGGTGGCGGAATCCTCACCTCGCCGCGTGGCTGGCGGCCGCGCTGAGCGTGGCCTTCGCCGTCCGCACGGCCACGCAGGTGCCGGTGTGGCGCAGCAACCGTGATCTCGTTCTCTGGGGCCTCGAGGAACACCCCGAGTCGTACCGCCAGCATCAGGCGGCCGCCCGCGCCTGGTGCGGGCCGGAGCGTTCGACGCCGCCCTGCGGCAGTACGGCGTGGCCACCGCGCTGTACCCGCTGGACCACTACGACCTCGTCGAAGCGGCGAACGCCGCGCTCGATGCGGGCCGCCCGCGTGTGGCGCTCGACTATCTACGCAGGGCCGAGCGCCTGGACAGCTCGTTCGCGCTGGCCGAGGTGCTGATGACCCGCGCGCTGCTGGCCGTGGACTCGGCCGGAGCCGCCCTGCGCCACGCGCAGCGCGCCGTGATGCTGGCGCCGCGGCAAGCCGAGGCCGCGCGCATGCTGGCGGCGAGCTTCGCCGCGCTCGGGGAGCCCGCGAACGCCGTCGCCGTCTGGCCCGCGTTCCGCAGTCGTGGGGGATCCCGGTTCGAGGGATGGCTGCTGGAGGCATCCACGCTCGCGACCTTCGGTCAGGCGGCGCGTGCCGCCGCCGCCCTCGATTCGGCCACTGAGGCGCTGCCGGCGGACAGTACCTCCGGCGCGAGGCTCCGGGCCGTCCGGGCCATCGTGGCCGCGGCCGCGCGCCGCTAGACCTCGTTGCGAGCAGCGGCGGAGCCTTGCAAGACGCAAGACACGTACTGTTCTCGGCCCCAAGTTCCTCTCCGAGCGAACCGGCTGCATCTCGTTGCGCTTCAACCTGATATGCTCAGAAACCTGGTGGGTGGCATAGGGGTTGCTTTGTACCGATGTGGGCTCGGGCAGTTGCCTGGTATTGCGACTCCATCTCTCGCAAACGGAGGACTCCGTGCGTAGCACCAAGGGCTTCACCCTGATCGAGCTTCTGATCGTGGTGGTCATCATCGGCATTCTGGCCGCCATCGCGATTCCGAAGTTCGCGAACACGAAGGAGAAGGCGTACATCGCCGGCATGAAGTCCGACCTGCGCAACCTGGTGACGGCGCAGGAAGCGTACTTCGCCGACAACGTGACGTACGCGACGACGGTCAGCAACCTGGCCTACAGCGTGTCGTCGGGGAACACGGTGACGGTCACCGCGGCGACGGGCACGGGCTGGAGCGCGACGTCGAACAACAACGCCACGACCAAGACGTGCGGGATCTTCGTGGGGAGCGCCACGGCGCCCATCACGGGGCAGAACGAAGGCGCGCCTGTCTGCCAGTAGGCGGCAGGGAGGACGGGAAAGGGCGGCCTCACGGCCGCCCTTTTCATTTTCACCCGCGGCGCGCATCGTGGAGGCCATGGTATCCCGCCCGGCGCGGGGCGCGACCCGCCCCAAGCCATCGCTCCGCACCGAGCTGCTGCTCAATCTCGCGGTGCTGGCCGCCGGTGCCCTCATCCTCGCGGTCTTCTCCGCGGTGCTCGCGCCGCTGCTGGGTCACGGCCTGTTGGGGTTCGGGCTCCTCATGGCGCTGGTCGTCGCCGACGTCGCCATCTTCATCGGGTTCGGCCGGTATCTCGTCTCGCGGCTGGTGACCGAGCCGATGGAGACGCTGGTCGGAGCGACTCAGGCCGTCGCGTCCGGAGCGATGTCGCGCCGCGCCCCGCCGGGGGCGACGCGGGAGTTCGACCGGCTGGCGGAAAGCGTGAACCTGATGACGGAACGGCTGCTCGACGCCCAGGGCGCGCTGGTGCGCGCGGAGAAGCTCGCGTCGGTGGGGCGGCTGGCCGCCGGGGTCGCGCACGAGATCGGCAACCCGCTGGCGGCGATCGGCAACTACACCGAGCTGCTCGGCCGCCGCGGGGCGGCGCCCGACCTCGTGACCGCCATCGAGCGCGAGACCGGACGCATCGACACCATCGTGCGCAGCCTGCTCGACTACGCCCGCCCGCGGGACGCGGGCCGCGAGCCGCTCGACCTCGGCGCCGTCGCGCACCGCGCGGTGGAGCTGCTGCGCTCCCAGGGCCTGTTGCGACTGGTGAACGTCGAGCTGACCTGCGCCGAGGACCTGCCCCGGATGCTCGGCGACTCCGCCGCGCTCGAGCAGGTGTTCGTGAACCTCCTGCTCAACGCCGTCGACGCGGCGGGGGAAGGTGGGCGCATCGAGGTGGTGGCGAGCGCCGCGCGACTGGGCGATGCCGGAGAAGCGGAGCGGCGGAGCACGGACGCGGACTCCGGCGCCGCGGCGGCGCGCAGCGTGCGGCGCTCCGGGCGCCATCTCGAGACCGCGGTGGACGGTGCGCCCGCCGTGCAGGTCGTGATGGGCGACAGCGGGGCGGGCGTGCCGGAGGAGCTGGCCGAGCGCGTCTTCGATCCGTTCTTCACCACCAAGGCGCCGGGGAAGGGCACCGGACTGGGTCTGGCGATCGTCCAGCGCATCGTGCACGACCACGGCGGCAGGGTGGACGTGGCGAGGGCGAGAGAAGGGTGGGGCCGCGTTTACCGTGATCTTCCCGGGGATCGCCCCGTGAAACTGCTCATCATCGACGACGAGCCGGGGCTGCGCCAATCGCTGCGACTGCTGCTCAGCGAAGCGGGCTACGAGGTGGCGGACGAGGCGGACGGCGAACGGGGCCTCTCGCGGGCCCTGGCCGAGCCGTTCGACGCGGTGCTGTGCGACGTCCGGATGCCCGCGCTGGGCGGGCTGGAGTTCCTGCGCCGCTACCGCGCCGCCGGCGGCCCGGCGCTGGTGGTCATGATGAGCGCGTATGGCTCCGAGGACACGGCCATCGCCGCGATGAAGGAGGGCGCCTACGACTACATACCCAAGCCGTTCCGCGCCGACGAGGTGATCCTGGTCCTGCGGAAGGCGGAGGAGCGGGAGCGGCTGCGGCGGGAGGTCGAGTCGCTGCGCTCCGCCCTCGGTGCCGCAGGCGGTGTCGCCCGCGATCGTCGCGGCGTCCCGGGCGATGCTCGCCGCGCTGGACGTGGTGGCGAAAGTCGCGCCGCACACCACCACCGTCCTGCTCACCGGGCCGAGCGGCACCGGCAAGGAGGTCCTCGCCCGCGAGCTGCACCGCCTGTCGCCGCGCGCCGAACGGGCGTTCGTCGCGGTCAACTGCGCCGCGATCCCGGAAGCGCTGCTCGAGTCGGAGCTGTTCGGCCACGTGCGCGGGGCGTTCACCGGCGCCGTGGGCGATCACCGGGGGCTGTTCGAGGAAGCCTCGGGTGGCACCCTGTTCCTCGACGAGATCGGCGACCTGCCCACCGGCCTGCAGGCCAAGCTGCTGCGGGCCCTGCAGGACGGCGAAGTCCGCCGGGTCGGCGATCGAGCGTCCAAACGCGTCGACGTGCGGGTCGTGGCCGCCACCGCCCGCGACCTCGAGGCCGACGTGGCGGACGGCCGGTTCCGCGAGGACCTCTACTACCGGCTGAACGTCGTGGCGATCCGGCTGCCGCCCCTGGTCGAGCGCCCGGAAGACGTGCCACCCCTGATCGCCACGCTGCTCGCGCGCCACTGCGCGCGCCTGGGCCGTCCCGTGCCGGAGATCGAGCCGGACGCCCTGCGCGCGCTGCTCGATTACCCCTGGCCCGGCAACGTCCGCGAGTTGGCGAACGCGCTGGAACGCGCCCTGGTAGTCGCGCGGGGCGGATCGATCAGCCGAGCCGACCTGCCGCCGGCGGTGGTGAACGCCGAGCCGAGGCGCGCGGCGTCGCGCCAGAGCCCCGCGACCGACCTCTCGCTCAGGGCCCGCGAGGGCCAGCTCCAGGGCGAGGTGATCCGCGAGGCGCTGCGGCGCAGCGCGGGAAACCGCCGGCAGGCCGCCGCGCTGCTCGGCGTGTCCGTGCGCACCCTCTTCTACAAGCTCAAGGAACTGGGCATCACCGACGCGTGACGGGCGGCGGCGGGCGATCGCGCCGCGCCACAACCGACGGGTGATGCGCCGCGCTCGGCTCCGGCCCATGATGTCCGCGTGAACCGGACGCGCGGCTTCACGCTGGTCGAGCTCGTCGTGGCGGTGCTCGTGCTGACGGTGGGGGTGCTCGCCCTCGCGGGCACGGCGGCCGCGGTGTGCCGGATGGTGGGCTGGGGCCAGCGCCTGGGCGGCTCCGCCGTCGCCGCGCAGGCGCGGCTGGAGGAGCTCCGCTCGGGCGGCTGCGCGGGGCTCGGCGGCGGTCGAGACTCCGTGGGCCACTACCGCCTGGAGTGGAGCGTCGCGAGGTCGGGCTCGCTCAGCGTGGTGGCGCTGACGGTCCGCTACCCCGATGGGCGCGGAGATCGGACCGAGCTGTTCGAGGCGGTGACCTGGTGTCCGTGACGCCGCGACGCCGCGCGCCGCCGGGCTTCACGCTCGTGGAGCTGCTGGTGGTCGTCGTGCTGGCGGGCGTCGTGATGGGCGCCATCTGCCGGCTGCTCCTGGCCAACCAGCGATTCTACCGGTCGCAGGCGCAGGTGCTCGACGTCGAGGAAGGGCTGCGGGCCCTCGCGCAGCTCGTCCCGGCGGAGCTGCGGGAGCTGAGCGCCCGCGGCGGCGACATCGTCGGCATGGGTCCCGATTCCATCTCGCTCCGCGCGATGCGCGGCTTCGGCGTGATCTGCGCGCCGCCCGACCCGGCCGCCGGCGCCGTGGTGGTGGCGGACAGCCTGACCTTCGGCTGGCGGGCGGTGGATCCCGCGCGCGACCGGACGCTGGTGTTCCGCGACGGCGATCCGGCCTCCGCGGACGACGACCGGTGGCTGGACTTGGGCGTCTCGAGCGTGAGCGTCCACGCGGCGTGCGGCGATGGATCTCCCGGGACGAGGTTGCGCTTCTCCGGCGCGACCGCAGATCTCGACGGCGTGTCGGCGGGCTCGCCGCTCCGGACCTTCGAGCGGGTCACGTACCGCCTCTACACCGACGACCAGGGCCTGTCCTGGCTGGGCGAGCGCGGATTCTCCGCCGGCGGCTGGTCGGCGCTGTCGCCGGTCGCCGGGCCGCTGCGGCGCTTCGACGGGCTGGCGTTCAGGTACTACGACTCCGCGGGTGCGCCCACCGCGGTCCCCGCCGCCGTCGTGCGGATCGGCGTCGTCGCGCGAGGCCTGAGCGCCCAACCCATCGACGTGCCGGGGCGCTCGGCGCAGGGGCGGCGATACGAAGACTCCGTCGCCGTGCAGGCGACCCTCCGCAACGACTAGGCGGTCGGGTGCCATGGCGAAACCCCGGAACCGGACGCGCGGCTTCGCGCTGGCCATCAGCGTCTTCGCGCTGGTGCTGATCGCGGCCCTCATCGCCGGGGTGTTCTTCGCGGCCCGGCAGGAAATGCGTCTGGGAGAGAACGTGCGGAGCGCGCAGCGCGCGTTCGACGCGGCCGAGGCGGGTCTCCACGACGCCGTCGCTCGGTGGGATCGTGGCGGGTATGACGATCTCGCGTCCGGACAGGCGGCCGATTTCACGGGCCGGCTCCCCGGCGGCACGGGGTCGTATGCGGGCACGGTGCTTCGGCTCAATCGCCGGCTCTTCCTGATCCGGTCCAACGGGCAGGACGCCGCGGCCCTGGCTCGGCGGTCGTTGGCGGGTCTGGTGCGTCTCGTGCCCGCGCCTCTCGCGTTCGGCGCCGCCCTCACCGTCACCGGGTCCCTGGTGGTGGATGGGGCGAGCCTGGTGGAAGGAGTGGAAGGAGCGGATCAGGGGTTCGCCGGTGGGGATTGCCCGCCGGCGGGTCCGGCGATGCCCGGCGTGATGATCCACGATGCGGGCGCGCTGTCGGTTCCGGGGTGCGGCGACGCTTCGTGCCTCCACGGCGACCCGCCGGTCCGCGTCGCGCCGTCCCTCGGCGATTCGGCATCGCGCGCCGCGGATGACGCCGCCTGGCGCGTGCTGGCCTCGCTCGCCACGAAGGTGTACGAGGCCGAGGATGGGCCGGCGGCGCTTCCGCAGCCGTCGGGAACGGCGACCGTGTGCGACACGTCCGTCCGGAACAACTGGGGAGAGGCGGCAGTCCCTCCCGCGGTCCCAGCCTGCAGCCACTACTACCCCATCATCTACGCGAAAGGAAACCTGAAGGTCGCCGGCGGCAGCGGGCAGGGAGTTCTACTTGTTGCGGGGGACCTCGAGGTGGAAGGCGGGTTTGCCTTCTTCGGCCCGGTGGTCGTTCGCGGGAAGCTGACCGTCGATGGCGGCGGCGGCCGGTTCCAGGGCGGCGTGAAGGCCTCCAGCGCCGCCCTGCTTCCCTCCGGAGCGGGGAGTGCGGAGGTCGCCTTCTCGGGGTGCGCCCTGTCCAACGCGCTCCTCTCCCGGGCACCGGCCATTCCGTTAGGGGAGCGCGGCTGGATCCAGCTGTTCTAGGGGCATTCGTGTCGTAAGTCACTATCCAAGCTTGACTTTAGCTAGCTTGGCCTCAAGTATCTTGACAAATGTTGTGGCCGAGCGCTATCGTAGTAGCGCCTTCGGACCCGTATTTTGTTGCTATCTTCTTTCACCCTAAACAGATATGGCACCCTTCGGTCGGAAGAAGCGGACGGTGGGGCTCGACATCGGCAGCGGCTTGATCAAGCTGGTGGTCATCGACCACGGCAAGACCCAGCCGGAGCTGGTCAAGGTGGCCATCACGCCCGTCCTGGCCGACGCGATCGTCGAGGGCGAGGTGATGGACCCCGGGATCGTGGCCGACGCGATCCGCGGGCTGTTCGTCACGGCCGCCATCAAGCAGAAGGGGGTGGTGACGGCGGTCGGGGGGCGGGACGTCATCGTCAAGAAGATCCAGATGGACCGGATGAAGGAGTCCGACGCGCGCGAGGTGATCCGCTGGGAGGCGGAGCAGCACGTGCCCTTCGACATGGAGAACGTGGAGCTGGACTTCCAGATCCTCGATCCCGACCGGCGAAGGCCTGCAGATGAACGTGCTGCTGGTCGCGGCCAAGCGGGAGCTGGTGGAGAACAAGGTGTCGCTGCTCACCGACGCCGGGCTCGTCGCCCGAGATCATCGACGTGGATGCGTTCGCTCTGCACAACGCGTTCGAGCTCAACTACCCGGACGAGCAGACCGGGATGGTGGGGCTGCTCAACATCGGCCACGAGGTGACGAACATCAACATCCTCGAGGACGGCGTGCCGATCCTGACGCGGGATCTCGCCATCGGGACGCGGCGCTTCCGCGAGGATCTGCAGCGCGAGCGTGGGATCGGGGCGGAGGAGGCCGACAAGCTGCTGCAGGCGGCCGAGCGCAACCCCGCGGTCGATCCGTATGTGGAGAGCCGCGGCGAGGAGATGGCGGTCGGCATCGAGCGGGCGGCGGCGTTCTTGCAGACCGCGAGCCGGAGCGGTGTCGCGATGGGCAAGATCTACATGTCGGGTGGCGGCTCCCGCATCCCGGGTCTCGGCGAGGTGCTGGCGGACCGGTTGCGGGTCCAGGTGGAGAAGGCGGACCCCATCAAGAACATCACCGTGCGCGAAGGCGTGTTCGACACGCTCGCGGTCGAAGAGGTCGGGCCGCTGCTGATGTTGCCGGTGGGCCTGGCGCTTCGGGCCGCATAGAGAGCGAGCGGCGGCGACCATGATCGAAATCAACCTCCTCCCGGGTGCGAAGCGGAAGCGCGGCGCCAAGGGAACGGGCTTCAAGCTGCCGGACGTGGGCGCGCTGGTCGCGTCCGTCAAGGAGCCGTGGCTCGTAGCGGCCATCGTGTCCTGGGTCCTGGTGCTGGGCCTCGGGGTGCCGCTGTACATCAATCGCTCGCACGCGGTCCGCGACCTGGAGCCGCAGCTGAAGACGGCGGTGCGCGACAGCATCCAGCTGGCCAGCAACATCATTCGCAAGCACAAGCTGGAGGTGCGGCGGGACTCGCTGCTGGACGAGATCCGGCAGATCCGCGATCTCGACCGCGACCGGTACGTGTGGCCGCACCTCATCGACGCGATCACCAAGGCGTTGCCCGACTACACCTGGCTGGACGACGTGGCGGCGCGCGCCGGTGAAGGCGACTCGATTGGCGCGGCCTCGTTCTCGGTCTCGGGGAAGACGGCGTCGGATCAGGCCGTCACGCGCTTCATGCGCAACCTCGAGGAATCCCCCTTCGTCGAAGGCGTCCAGCTCGTGACCACGGCGACGGTGACGGAGCAGGGGCGTGACGTGACGAGCTTCGTGATCAACGCGCATTACCAGCAGCCGCCGCTGTCCCTGCTGACCATGGAGCCGTTGGAGGCCACGGTCGTGCGGGGCGTGCGCTCGGGCGGCGGGGCGAGGCGATAGGCCATGGCCGTACTTCCCCAGGACCGGCGCGGTCAGATGCTCCTGCTGATCACGGTGGCGGCGTTGAGCTTCGCCTATTTCGGCTGGGCGGGGCTCTCGCTGATCGGGATCACGGGCTACCGGCCGCTGTCGGCGCACCGCGACTCGGTCCAGACGCGCATCGATTCCATCGAGGCGCAGGTCAGCCGCGCCAAGCGGGACGTGGCGCGCGGCGTCCTGACGAAGCTCGATCAGCGGCTGGCGGAGTTCACCGCGAACCTGGCGCTGATGCGGCAGCTGGTCCCGGTGTCGTCCGAGGTGCCGAACCTGCTGGACGACATCACCAGCCGCGCCAAGATGCGTGGCGCGAACCTCGGCCAGTTCCAGCCGCAGATGGTGGAGTCGGGCTCGCCGTACGACACGCAGCGCTACCGGCTCACCGTGCAGGGACAGTACGACCAGATCGGCGAGTTCCTGACGGACATCGCGAGCCTGCCGCGGATCATCGTGCCGTACGAGGTGCACCTGACCCGGGCGGTCGGCCCTGCGGCGGACACGACCAAGCAGGGGGCGCAGCTCACGGCCACCTTCTCCATTCGGACCTACGTGAAGACGCCGAGCCCGAACGACTCGGTGCCGCCGGCCCGGCCCGTGACCACGCGAGGTGGCGATTGAACACCGGCCGCGTACTGATCGGTGCGCTGTGGGTCGCGCTGCTGGCCGCGGTTCCCGCGGCGGCTGAGGCGCAGGGGTCGAGGGCCCCCCGACCCGACCATCCGCCGCGACACCTCGCTGGTGGGGATCGACACCACTGGTGGGAAGGTGGAGTACCGCCGGGAGGTGTTCCACTATGGGGGTGGATCGCGCGATCCGTTCCAGACGCTGATCACCTCGAGCGACGTGCGTCCCTCCATCAACGACCTCCGGCTCACGTCGGTGATCTACGACGCCCGCTACGGCCGGAGCGTGGCGGTCGTGCGCGAGGAGCCGGGAGACAAGATCCATCGGTTGAAGCGCGGGGACACCCTGGGCCGGCTCCGGGTGCTCCAGATCCGGCAATACGAGGTCGTCTTCCAGGTCGAGGAGTTCGGATTCGAGCGCCAGGAAGTGCTGTCGCTCCAAAGGCAAGCGGAGGCTAATCCATGAAGCGAGCCCTCATCATCGCGTGCGCCGGCCTGAGTCTCGGGGCCGCCGCCGCGCCACGGCTCGCCGCCGTGCCCTCTCTCCCGCCGCCCCATGCGGGACCGGGCGACGTGACGGCCGTGAGCGTCCTGCCGAGCCCGGGACGGGCAGAAGTCGTGATCGACGTCCAGGGCACGGTGCGGGTATCCGATTTCGTGCTGCGCGATCCGGCCCGGCTGGTGCTGGACCTGGTCGGGGCTCACCTCGTGGCGCCGACGATTCAGTACGACGGCGTTGCGCGCGGCGGCATCCGCGACGTGCGCTACTCGCAGTTCCGGCCCGACGTCGTGCGGGTCGTCGTGGAGCTCGACGCAGGCGCGCGACTACCAGGTGCGTGAGGACAGCACCGGCGTGCACGTGGCCTTCGCCGCGAGCCAGCTGTTCGCGGCGTGGTCGAGCGACGGCGCGCGTTCGGGAGCGGCGCCGCTGCCGCCGGCGATTCCCGTCCGTGCCGCGGCGGATCCAGTGCCCGCGCCGGTCCCCGCGCCCCGAGCGCGCGCGACGACGGCCGACGTGGAGGCCGCGGTGCTCCGAGGGGCCCGGTCGGTGTCGCAGCAGCCCAGGATCAGCGTCACCTTCGACCGCGCGACCATCCAGGAAGTCATCGCCAACTTCGCGGCCTTCTCGGGCCGCTCCATCATCGCCGGCAAGGACATCTCCGGCACCGTGACGGCGGAGATCAAGGACCAGCCCTGGGACCTGGCGTTCAACGCCGTGCTGGCCGGCCAGGGCCTGGCGGCCACGGAGCTGCCGGGCGGCATCATCCGGGTCGACAGCCGCGCCAACCTCGCGGCGCAGGACTCGCTCGAGGGCCTCGCGACCACCATCGTCAAGGTCAACTACGCGCGGGCGTCGGTGCTCGCGCCGTCGGTCGCGCCGATGCTGTCGCGGCGCGGCAAGGTGGCGCCGGACACGACGACGAACTCGCTCATCGTCACGGACATCGCGTCGCAGATCGACACCATCGCGGCGTTCATCCATGCGCTGGACCAGCGCACGCCCCAGGTGGCGATCCAGGCCAAGATCATCTTCGTCGACCGGACCGAGCTCGAGGAGCTGGGGTTGCGCTACGACCTCGGCACGTCGAGCACGTTCTTCAATTCGCTGATCGCGCGGCCCAACCCGCAGGATACGACCGGGAACACGCCGTACGACCCGATCCGGCAGCCGCTGGTCGTGAACCTCGGCGGCAACGCCGTGGCCGCGGTGGCGGACGCGTCGGCGCAGTTCCAGGAGAATCCGGCGCTGAGCCTGGTGTACTCGACCGTGATCGGCAACTTCGCCCTGTCCACCTTCCTGCAGGCGCTGCAGTCGGTGCAGCTCTCCGACATCCAGGCGGAGCCGCAGGTGACCGTGGCCGACAACCGCCAGGCGGACCTGTTCGTGGGTGAGCGCACGCCCATCCGCCAGATCGACGTGGCCAGCGCCGGCGTGGCCGGCGCGGGCGGCGTCGCGCGCGCCACGACCCAGTTGCAGCCCACCGGCATCCGCCTGACCGTCACGCCGCACGTGGTGGCGGGCACCCGCGAGGTGCTGATGGAGCTGCACGCCGAGAACTCGGCGCTGCAGGCGTCCACCATCGCCGAGGCGGGTTTCGTCTTCGCGTCGCAGGAAGGCACCACGCAGCTGCTGGTGCGGGACGGCGAGACGGCGGTCATCGGCGGGCTGACCGTGACCAACGTCACCGTCGCCAAGCAGGGGATTCCGTTCCTTGTGGACCTGCCGGTCGTGGGCCGGCTGTTCGGGTTCCGGACGAGCCAGGAGGAGCGCCGCGACCTGTTGATTCTCGTGACGCCGCACATCATCGACGACCTGAGCCCCCGTGCCGCCGATGAGCACTAGTCCCCTGCTGCGCCTCGTGGTGCGGACGGCGGCCCTGGCGGGCTGCGTGTTCGCCGTGACGGTGTGCGGCGAGCAGGGCCGTTTCCCGACGTCGACCGGAGGGGGCGGCGGCGGGGGCGGTGGTGGCGGCGGTGGAGGCGGTGGCGGCACCGGGCCCAGCATCACCATCCAGGCGCCCTCCAAGACCACCACCGTGCCGGTGGCGGTCGGCGACAGCGTCCTCGTGCAGGTGCAGCTCAGCGACACGCGTGGCGTGGCCAGCCTGGTGCTGAGCGGCGCGGCGATCCGCGGGTCGGTGAACCTCGGTACGGACACCACCGTGACGCGGTTCACGTCGCGCTCGGTCACGCTGCCCAAGAGCACGGATACCACGATCACGCGCTACCTCCGCGCCGTGTTGACCGATTCCACGTCCGAGTTCGTCACGATCACGGCCACCGCGGTCAACGCGGCCAACGACACGTCCAAGGACACGTCGGTCGTGCGCGTGGTGAACGGGCCCAGGGTGTCGGTGCTGCAGCCGGCGGTGGGCGCGGTTTCGGCCATCGGCAAGTACATCACGGTCGAGGTCCGCGGCATCCACCCGCAGGGCGTGAAGGTCCTCGGCTGGCGCGCCACGGGCGTCGTGACCCAGAGCGACTCCACCATCTTCGCGCCGGTCGCCGGCGTGATGAGGGATACGGCGACCTTCACCGATTCGCTGCTCATTCCCACCGGGACGGCGGCGGGGAGCGTGGTGGTCACGCCGTTCGCCACCGACTCGCTCGACGATCCGTCTGGCGTTGCCCCCGGCGTCACCGTGACGGTCCAGAGCGTCGTCGGAGACACGATTCCGCCGCTGGTGCAGGACACGATGGCGTTGCGCGTCGAGGTGGGTGACAGCCTGACGGTGACGGCCACGGACCCGAGCGGGATCACCAAGGTCGGCTTCATCGTCAAGGACACCGCGGGCACCGTCTTGCACGGCGACTCGGTCGTCCTCGGCGGAGGCAGCACCAACGTCACCCAGCGGTTCCGGCTGGGGCTGGACACCCTCACGACCTTCCCGCGGGTGGTGATCGTCGAGGCGTTCGGCGCCGACGCGGCGACGCCCGCCAATCGCGGCGGCTCCACGGTCACCGGCGTGCCGAAGAAGTCCCCGGCCGCGGACAAGGACACGCTGACGCTGGTGGCGGGCACCACCATCTCGCTGCCGCAGGGCGGCAAGTTCGGCGACGCCGTCATCAATCCGAACCGCAACGAGCTGTACCTCACGAACACCCTGCTCAACCAGATCGAGGTATTCCAGCTCGGCACCAACACCTTCGCCGCGCCGGTCCGGGTCGGCTCGCAGCCGCTGGGCATCGCGCTGTGGCCGAAGGATACGCTGGGCCACAACGCCGATAGCATCATCGTCGCGAACTCGGGCGGGACCAACCTGTCCATCGTGGACATGGTGGCACGGACCGAGGTGCAGCGTCACCGGTTGGCGGACTACATCGTCCAGACGGTGAAGACCCAGCCGACGGCCGCCGGCGGCATCGAGATCCTCACCACCGACTACGACCTGGCGGATCGTCCGCAGTACCTCGGCGCGGTGTGCCGCCATCTGACCGGCGCAGCCTGCGATTCCGTGTTCGCGGTGTACTCGACCGCCCCGACCCCGGCGCAACCCGGGCCGTTCACCAGCCGCGGCTATCTGGCGTCGGAGAACCTGTCCGCGCCGATTTCGGCGCGCAGCGGCCACCTGTACTACGAGCTGGCATCGCCGGGCACGGACACGCTGCAGATCATCGCGGTCCGCGACACGCTGCCGGGACAGCAGCTTCGCGACACCATCCTCGGCGCCGGCATCGGCGACCTGGTGGACCTGGCGACGGTCGCGTTCCAGGACTCCACCTTCGTCCGCAACTCGGGGGACTTCAACCACGCGGTGATCGGCGAGGGCGGGTTCAACCAGGGCTTCGCGCGGGCGCTGTCGCTCGACGGCCGCGCTCCGATCACCTCGATTGCGGGCGCGCCGTGCCCGCTGCGGAACCCGAGCACGGGCGCGGTGGTCGGCCTCCTCAACTGCACCGCGATCATCGACGGGGGCGTGTCGCCGGGCATCCTCGTCCGCGACTTCCTGGTCAACCGCGCGGCCCCGGTCCTGTCGGTCGCGACGAACTTCAACGGCCGCACCAGCCTGGTGCGGGCGGACTCCATCTACGCGTTCGACTACACGCTGCGCTTGACCGGCCTGCTGCCGGTGCCGAGCGGCCAGCCGGGCATGGACTTCGACCCGAACAACGCGTTCGACGCGAACAGCCGGACGTCGGGAGTCCTCAACAAGAACGACCGGCTGGTGTTCGCCGCGCGGCCCGATCCGTTCATCGACGTGTTCGACACGTACTGGTACCAGCGCGTGGCGACCATTCCGATCCGCGACACGATCGTCGGGCCGGTGCGGGTGGCCTCGAGCGGTGGGGTGCTGGTGCTGGTCGGCATCACGTCGCGCGGCCTGGTAGTCGTGCGGCTGCCCAACTTCGTGAACCCGTACCCGGTGCGCCAGCAACCCGGCGTCGCCCTGCAGCCGGTGCGCGTGCTCCTCACGACGCCGAAGCGGTCGGGAGGCCGGCCGTAGCGCCGCCTCGCGCCGTCAGTTCGAATTCAGGAACGCCAGAGCCCGGCCGCGCGGCCGGGCTCGCGTTCTCTCGGGAGGCTGGAGCGACGTGATGATCCGCTTCACGACGGCCGGCGAATCGCACGGGCGCGCCCTGGTGGCGATCGTCGAGGGCGTGCCGGCGGGCCTGCCGCTGGTGGCCGCGGACGTGGACGCTGACCTGGCGCGCCGGATGCAGGGGTACGGCCGCGGCGCGCGGATGAAGATCGAAGCGGACCGCGTGCAGTTCCTCTCCGGTGTCCGGGCTGGAGCGACGCTGGGCTCGCCCATCGCCCTGCTGATCGAGAACCGCGACTTCGAGCACTGGCGCGACGTGATGGCGCCCGAGCCGGCCGCCGAGCCTCCCCGCCGCAAGCTCACCCGCCCGCGGCCCGGGCACGCCGATCTGGCCGGAACGCTGAAGTACGACCGGGCCGACGCCCGCGACATCCTGGAGCGCGCCTCCGCGCGCGAGACGGCGGCCCGGGTCGCCGCCGGCGCCGTGTGCCGCCGCCTGCTCGCGGAGTTCGACGTCGAGATCGGCAGCCACGTCGTGGCGCTGGGGGGCGTGACGGCGGCCCCCCCGCCGCAGCTCCCGGTGCCGCTCAACGCCGCCGCCGACCGCTCGAGCGTGCGCTGTCTCGACGCGGCGGCGGAACGGGCGATGGTGGCCCGGATCGACGCGGCGAAGGAGGCGGGGGACACCCTCGGCGGCGTCGTGGAGGTGGTCGCCCGTGGGGTGGTCGTCGGCGTCGGCAGTCACGTCTCGTGGGACCGGCGCCTCGACGGCCGGCTGGCAGCGGCGCTGATGTCCATCCCCGCGGTCAAGGGCGTGGAGGTGGGGCTGGGCTTCGCACTCGGCGGCCTGCCGGGTTCCGCGGCGCACGACGAGATCGCACGCCGGGATGGCGAGGCGGGCGCGCACAGCGGCGGCATCGGGCGGAAGACCAACCGCGCCGGCGGGCTCGAGGGCGGGATGACGACCGGCGAGACGCTGCTGCTTCGCGCGGCGATGAAGCCCATCTCGACGCTGATGCGGCCGCTCGGGTCGGTGGACCTGGAGAGCGGGAAGCCCGCGCCGGCGCAGAGCGAGCGCTCGGACGTGA
This sequence comes from uncultured Gemmatimonadales bacterium, assembly GCA_963729955.1. Lineage (GTDB taxonomy): Bacteria > Gemmatimonadota > Gemmatimonadetes > Gemmatimonadales > JACORV01 > Fen-1245. The sequence goes on along the minus strand of CAVSQA010000023.1, from coordinate 163,734 downwards.
CGGCGGTACCGGCGCTCGGGGTCATCGCGGAGGCGGCGGTCGCGCTCACCCTGGCCGACGGCTACCTGGAGAAGTTCGGCGGAGATTCGCTGGGGGAGATGCGGCGCAACTTCGACGGATACCTGGCCGGACTCGAGCGCCGGCGCGCCGGGTGGGAGCCGGTTGACTAGGCGGCACGTCATCCTGGTCGGGTTGCCGGGTTCCGGGAAGACGACGGTGGGCCGGCTGGTGTCGGCGGCGCTCGGCGCCCCGTTCGTCGATCTGGACGAGGCGATCCAGGCCCGGGCCGGCAAGTCGGTGGCGCGGCTGTTCGCCGAAGACGGCGAGGGCGCCTTTCGCGCCCTCGAGGCCGAGGTGGGCGCGGCGGTCCTGCGCGGTCCACCGTGCGTCGTCGCGCCGGGCGGCGGCTTTTTCGTGGGCGACGTTACGCGCGCCATGGCCAGGGGGGCTGGACTGGTGGTTTACCTTGAGACCAACCCGGCGGAGGCCGCGGCGCGGCTGGGTGGCGCGGCGGGACGGCCGCTCCTCGAGGGCGGCCGGACCCGGGAGCGCCTCGCCGAGTTGCTGGCGCAGCGGGCCGCGCACTACGGGCAGTCGGAGTGCGCGGTCGGGACGGACAGCCGCAGCCCGTCCGACGTCGCGGCCGCCGTGCTGTCGCTTGCCCGTGACCGCGCCGGCTGGTAGACTCCGCGCCCCGACCCCTCCGCCACGACGGTCCGGCGGGCGGCGCCGGCGGGACCCATCGGGAACCCCGCACGCCGCGGACTGGTACTGCCGGAGACGGATGGATGACGGGCCGGTGACCTGAACGGTTGAACGTGAGGACGATGGCCGACAACAGCACGCTCGTGGTCGTCGAGTCGCCCGCCAAGGCGAAGACGATCGGCAAGTATCTCGGCAAGGGCTACACGGTGAAGGCGACCGTGGGGCACATCCGGGATCTGCCCGAGCGCGAGCTCGGCGTCGACGTCGAGGACGGGTTCAAGCCCAAGTTCGTCACCGTCAAGGGCAAGGCGAAGGCGATCCAGGAGCTGAAGAAGGCGGCCAAGGAGGTCGCCCACGTCCTGATCGCGACCGACCCCGACCGCGAGGGCGAGGCGATCGCCTGGCACGTGCGGCAGCAGCTCGGCGCCGACCGCGTGCGCCGGGTCCTGTTCCACGAGATCACCAAGGACGCCATCCAGCGGGCCATCACCCACACCACCAAGATCGACGACAAGAAGGTCGAGGCGCAGCTCGCGCGGCGCATCCTCGACCGGCTGGTAGGGTTCAAGGTCAGCCCGCTGCTGTGGAAGGCGCTCAAGACCGGACTCTCCGCCGGCCGGGTGCAGACGGTGGCGCTGCGGCTGATCGTCGAGCGCGAGGCGGAGATCACCAAGTTCGTGCCGCAGGAGTACTGGAGCATCACGGCGCACTGCGAGCACGCCGGCCACGCCTTCGACGCCGAGCTGCACAAGTTCGACGGCAAGAAGCCGGAGCTGCACACCGAGGCGGCCGCGGCCGAGGTGGTGGCCGCCGTCCGCGACGCGGCGTTCGTCGTCACCGAGGTCAAGCGGAAGGAGCGGCGCAAGCGCCCGCCGGCCCCGTTCACCACCAGCACGCTGCAGCAGGAGGCGGCCAAGCGCCTCGGCTTCTCGAGCCGGCGCACCATGCGGGTGGCGCAGGACCTGTACGAGGGCGTCGACCTGGCGGACGAGGGCGCCGTCGGCCTGATCACCTACATGCGGACCGATTCGACCCGCGTCGCGAGCAGCGCGGTGGAGGCGGCACGCGCCTACGTCGGCCGGCAGTTCGGACAGGCGTACCTGCCCGAAAAGCCGGTGCTCTACGGCGCCTCCCAGAACCCGCAGGCGCAGGACGCCCACGAGGCGGTCCGCCCGACCGAGGTCGAGCGCACCCCGCAGAGCGTCCGCAAGGATCTCTCGCCCGATCAGTTCAAGCTCTACCAGCTGGTGTGGCAGCGCTTCGTCGCGTCGCAGATGTCGCCCATCGTGTACGACACGACCTCGGTGGACTTCGACCTGGGCCGCTACCTGTTCCGGGCCACCGGCTCGGTGATCCTGTTCGACGGCTACCACCGGCTCTACCACGAGGCGCGCGAGCTGGGTGAGGGGCGCACGCTCGACGACCTCACGCCGCTGCCGCCCCTCGCGGTCGGCGACCGCGTCACGCTCGTCGCCGTGGTGCCGGAGCAGCACTTCACCGAGCCGCCGCCGCGCTTCAGCGAAGCCTCGCTGGTGAAGGAGCTGGAGCGGCTCGGCATCGGCCGTCCGTCCACCTACTCGGCCATCAGCAGCACGCTCGTGGCCCGGCACTACGTGAGCCTGCTGGAGAAGCGCTTCCACCCCTCCGAGCTGGGTGTGACCGTCGAGAAGATGCTGATCCCGCGCTTCCCCGACATCTTCAACGTCGAGTTCACCAGCGAGATGGAGAGCGAGCTCGACCGCATCGAGGAGGGCGAGCTCACCCGGGTGGAGGTGCTGGAGGGTTTCTGGAAGCCGTTCGCCAAGGCCCTGGCGGCGGCCCGGCCCGAGGAGATGATCTCGGAGGCGCACAACCTCGAGGGCCTGGCCGACCAGCGCTGCCCGCAGTGCGGCAGCCCGCTGGTGGCGAAGGCCGGCCGGTTCGGGCCGTACATCGCGTGCACCAAGGTGAACGATCCGGAGTGCAAGTACACCAAGTCGCTCCGCAAGCCGCGGGCGCCGGACCGGCCGACCGACAAGCTGTGCCCCGACTGCGGCGCGCCGCTGGTCATCAAGACGGGGCGGTACGGCGAGTTCCTGGCCTGCACCCGCTATCCCAAGTGCAAGTTCACCAGCCCCGTGCCGCTGGGCGTGAAGTGCCCGAAGTGCGGCGTGGGCGACCTCGCCGAGCGCAGGAGCAAGCGTGGCCGCTCCTTCTTCGGGTGCTCGCGCTACCCGGAGTGCGACTTCACCGTCTGGAACCGCCCGGTCCCGGAGACGTGCCCGTCCTGCGGGAACGTCGGGGCGGAGAGCAAGCAGAGCAAGGCGAAGGGGGCGTTCCGGAAGTGCCTCAAGTGCGGGACGGAGTTCACGGCCGAGGAGACGCCGGCGCCGGCGGGGGCCGAGACGGCCGCGCCGGTCTCTTCCTGACGGCGACGGTCGTCGGCGGCGGCCTCGCCGGCTGCGAAGCGGCGTGGGCGCTCGCGGAGCGTGGGATCCGGGTCACGCTGGTGGAAATGCGCCCCGCGACGCGGACGCCGGCGCACCAGACCGATCTTCTGGCCGAGCTGGTCTGCAGCAACTCCTTCAAGAGCGTCGAAACGAGCAACGCGCACGGCCTGCTCAAGGCCGAGCTGCGTCTCCTGGGCAGCCTGCTGCTCCGCTGCGCCGACGACGCGAAGGTGCCGGGCGGCGCGGCGCTGGCCGTGGACCGCGGCGTCTTCGCGCGGCGCGCCACCGAGCTGGTCACCTCCCATCCCAACGTCGCGCTGGCCCGTGAGGAAGCGCTGGATCTGCCGGCACCGGGCATCGTCGCCACCGGGCCGCTGACCTCGGACCGGCTGGCGCAGGCCATCGCGCGCCGGCTCGGCGCGGAGTCGCTGGCGTTCTACGACGCGATCGCGCCCATCGTCGCCGACGACTCGCTGGACCGGTCGCGGCTGTTCGCCGCCTCGCGCTACGGGAAGGGCGGCGGCGACGACTATCTGAACGCCCCGCTCTCCGGCGCCGAGTACGACGCCTTCGTCGGCGCGCTGGCTTCGGCCGACCAGTATCCGGCGCACGACTTCGACGGGGTGCCGTACTTCGAGGGGTGCCTGCCGATCGAGGAAATGGCCGCCCGCGGCCGCGATGTCCTGCGTTTCGGCCCGATGAAGCCGGTCGGCCTGGTGAATCCCGCCACCGGCCGCATGCCGTACGCCGTCGTGCAGCTGCGCCGCGAGGACCGCGCCGGGCAGATGTGGAACCTCGTGGGGTTTCAGACGAGGCTCAGGACCGGCGAGCAGCAGCGGGTGTTCCGGTCGGTTCCTGGCCTCGAGCGGGCGGAATTCCTCCGCCACGGCTCGATCCACCGCAACAGCTATCTCAACACGCCGGCCTGTCTCACACCCTGCCTCGCCCTGAAGGATGCCCCGACCACGCTGTTTGCGGGCCAGCTGACGGGGATCGAGGGCTACACCGAGTCACTCGGCTCCGGCCTCCTGGCGGGGCTCAACCTCGCGCGGCTGCTGCGGGGACGGGAGCCTCTGCTCCCGCCTCCCGAGACGATGCTGGGCGCGCTCCTGGCCTATCTCCGGTCTGCGGACCCGACGGCCTTCCAGCCGATGAACGCCAACTTCGGCCTGCTGCCGCCGCTCGAGAACGCCCCGCGTGATCGGATCAGGAGAAAGGCCCTGCTCGCCGAGCGGGCCCTCGCGGCGATGCGCGAATTCGCCGGGACGATCCATGCGGAGTGAAGCGGCGGACTTCCAGCGCTACCTGGAGTCGGAGCGGAACGACTCGCCCAACACCGTCAAGGCGTACGGACGCGACATCGCGGCCTTCGACGCCTTCCTGGACGGGTACTACGGGGGCGCCGGCTGGACGTGGGCGGCGAGTGGACCGGCTGGCCGTGCGCGGCTTTCTGGCCGACGCGTCGCGGCGGGGCTGGTCCAAGCGGACCATGGCGCGCGCCCTTTCGGCGGTGCGGACGTTCTACCGGTTCCTCAACCTGCACCATGGCGTGGACGTGAACCCCGCCAAGGCGGCCAGCACCCCCAAGCTGGACAAGCGCCTGCCCGGCTATCTGGATCGCAAGGCGGTGGACCGGCTGTTCGCCGTGGCGGAGACGCGCGCGGGAGAAAACACCTTCCGCTCCGTGCGCGACCGCGCCATTGTGGAGTTGTTCTACTCCACGGGGATGCGCCTCTCCGAGCTGGTAGGCCTCAACCTGGAGGACCTCGACCTGGTTTCGGATCAGGTGCGGGTGCGGGGCAAGGGGAGAAAGGAGCGGCTGCTCCCGGTGGGCCGGCCGGCCGTCACGGCGTTGCGGCAGTACTACCTGCGCCGCGACGAGGTGCTGCGGGAGGCGACGGGCGGGGAGCGGCGCGCCGTGTTCGTGAGCGAGCGCGGGCGCCGGCTCACGCCGCGCGCGGTGCAGCTGCTGGTGCGACGGCTGCTGGACGCGGTGAGCGAGGGGCAGCGAATCACGACGCACTCGCTGCGGCACTCGTTCGCGACTCACCTGCTTGATGCCGGCGCCGACCTGCGGGCCGTGCAGGAGCTGCTGGGCCATGCGTCGCTCGCGACGACCCAGATCTACACCCACACCAGCGTCGAACGCCTGAAGCACGTCTATCACCAGGCACACCCGAGAGCGTAAGATGGAAATGATGCGCGCCACCACGATTCTCTGCGTCCGCAAGGACGGCCACGTCGCGATGGGAGGCGACGGCCAGGTGACCGTCGGCGAGACGGTGATGAAGTCGCACGCCCAGAAGGTGCGGCTGCTCAAGGGCGGGAAGGCGGTCGCCGGGTTCGCCGGGGGCGCCGCCGACGCGCTGACCTTGTTCGAGAAGTTCGAGGAGAAGATGGAGCGCTACCCGGGCAACCTGGCCCGCGCCGCGGTCGAGCTGGCGAAGGACTGGCGCAGCGACCGGGTGCTGCGACGGCTCGAGGCGCAGCTCGCCGTGGCCGACAAGGAGCGTGGGCTCCTGGTCACCGGGAACGGCGACGTGATCGAGCCCGACGACGGGATCATCGCGATCGGCTCGGGAGGGAGCTACGCCCTGGCCGCCGCGCGCGCCCTCCTGGCCCACGCCAAGCTTCCCTCGCGCGAGATCGTCGAGCGGAGCCTGGAGATCGCGGCGGACATCTGCATCTTCACCAACCGGAACCTGACCATCGTTGAGCTCGAGTAGCGGCCGCGACCGGGCCGTCGTGACCTCGCGCAGGGGGCGCATCCTGGCGGTGGTGGCCGCCGCCTCCGCCGGCTGGGTGCTGGCCCTCGCGACGCCGCGCGACTTCGCGGTCGGCACGTTCCAGGACGACGCCCAGTACGCCGTCCTGGCCAAGTCCATCCGCGAACAGCACACCTACCGCAACCTCAACTTCCCGGGGCACCCTCCCGAGCTGAAGTTCGCGCCCGGGTGGCCGGCCGTGCTCGCGCTGGCCTGGAAGCCGGGCGCGAGCGGCGAAACCAACCTGCAGCGCCTGCGCTGGGTGAACCTGATCCTGGTGGGGCCGCTCGCCGCCGCGGTCGCGGTGGCGGGGATCCAGGTCTTCGGCCTGCCGGCGGCGCTGAGCGCCGTGGTGGCCGTCGCGAGCGTCGCGTCGCCGGTCGAGCAGGCCTGGTGGACGATTCCGATGTCGGAGCCACTCTGCCTCGCCCTGCTCGCGCTGGGCCTCGTCCTCGCGGCGGGAGAGCGGTTCCGGGGCGCCGCCGTCGCTCTGGCCGCCGCGGTCTACGTGCGCAGCATCGCCGCGCCGTTCCTGGTCGCGCTCGTCGTCGCCTGTGCGTGGAAGCGGGGCTGGAGAAGCGCCGTCCAGCCGGCACTCATCGGCCTGGCGCTGCTGGCGCCCTGGATCGTGCACGTGGCCTTGAACCGCCACGCTGTGCCGCCGGTCCTGGCGGGCGCGGGCTACGGCTCGTACGCCGCCTTCTACGGCCAGGGTCTCCTCGCCGATCCCCGCACCATGCTGCTCACCGTACCGCTCGTGAACGCCCCGATGGTTCTGCAGGCGCTCGGCCAGGCGCTGCTCGGCTGGCATTGGGCGCCCCGAGCGCTCGAGATCGGCCTCGGGCTGGTCATCGCCGGGCTGGTCTGGCGGGCGGGCCGGACGCGGCCGGTCTTCTGGCTCGGGCTCGGGCTGTACGTGCTCACGGTCCTGTTCTGGCCCTTCCCGCAAGAGGACCGGTTCGTGGGCAGCGTCTGGCCGCTGCTCCTGCTCGCGGTCCTGGCGGCGATTCGCTGGCCCGCGGTGCGCTGGACCGTGGTCGGGGCGATGGTGCTCGCCGCGAGCCTCGGCTTCGTGGAGGCCAAGGGCGTCGAGAACCACCGGCGGCGCAGCCGCTCTTCGCTCGCCTTGTTGGACTCGCTCCGCCCCCGTATCCCTCCCGGCAAGCTCGTGGCGACGAGCAATCCTCCCTTCGTGTATCTCCGCCTCGGCAACCCCACCGTGGTGAGCTGGCGGGAGCGCAGCTACCGCTGGTATCGGGAGGGCTACTGGGCCACGGCCTGGGGTCTGGGCGACGACCTGTGGGCGATCATTCGCGCGTACGGCCCTGATTACCTTATCATCGAGAGGCGGGGGGCCGAGGGCCGTTACGCGGCCGGGAGCCTCATCCGGCAGTGCCCCGGGGTCCTCGAGCAGGTCTGGAGCGCGCCCGGGGGGGAGTACCTCTTCGCGGTCCACCGCGGCCTTCACTGCGCGCCCGCGATCACGCAGCCATGACGGCGCCGATGCGCCATGAGGCATGATGTCAGAGCCTGAGACCAAGCAGGGCGCGGAGCCGCCGGTGGCCGAGGAGCCGCTGCCCTGGCTCGAGGAGCTGCCGCCGCGGCAGATCGTGGCGGAGCTCGACCGCTACATTGTGGGCCAGGGGGCGGCGAAGAAGGCCGTGGCGATCGCGATCCGGAACCGCTGGCGGCGCACCCAGGCCCCCGACGACATCCGCGACGAGATCCTCCCCAACAACATCATCATGATCGGCCCGACCGGGGTGGGGAAGACGGAAATCGCCCGCCGCCTGGCTCGGCTGGCCGGCGCGCCGTTCGTCAAGGTGGAGGCGTCGAAGTTCACCGAGGTGGGCTACGTCGGCCGCGACGTGGAGTCGATGGTGCGGGACCTGGTGGATTCGGCGATCAACATGGTGCGCGGCGAGCGCGAAGACGACATCTACCCGCAGGCCGAGGGGAGGGCGGAGGAACGGCTGCTGGACCTCCTGCTGCCGCCGCCCGCCGCGCCGGGTGGGCCGGGCGCCCTCGGCACCGGGGCTGCCGTGCAGCCGGCCGGGCCGCCCGCGGCCGAGGTGGCGGCGAGCCAGCGCACCCTGTTCGTGGTGTCGCCCAAGGGCGACGTGACCGAGCGCAACGAGAGCGAGGACGCCAAGATCAAGGAGCGCCGGGAGCGGACGCGCGAGAAGCTCCGCGCGCTGCTCAAGGACGGGAAGCTCGAGGAGCGGGACGTCGAGGTCGACGTGACCCAGGAGTCCTTCCCGCCGATGGACATGTTCCAGCAGCCGGGGATGGAGGGGCCGGACATCAACATGATGGACTGGCTCAAGGAGATGCTCCCCAAGCGCAAGAAGCGGCGCACGGTGCGCGTCAGCGAGGCGCGCCGCATCCTGATCGACGAGGAGCTGCGCAAGCTGGTGGACATGGACGACGTGGTGAACGAGGCGCTGGACCGGGTCGAAAACCACGGCATCGTCTTCATCGACGAGCTGGACAAGATCGCGGGCGAGCGCGGGACCATCGGGCCCGACGTGAGCCGCGAGGGCGTGCAGCGCGACCTGCTGCCGATCGTGGAGGGCTCGACCGTCCAGACCCGCTACGGGCTGGTGCGCACCGACCACGTGCTGTTCATCGCCGCCGGCGCGTTCCACGTCTCGAAGCCGTCCGACCTGATCCCCGAGCTGCAGGGACGCTTCCCCATCCGCGTCGAGCTGGCGCCGCTCACCGAGGAGGACTTCGTCCGGATCATGACCGAGCCGGAGAACGCGCTCACCAAGCAGTACGCGGCCCTGTGCGCCGCCGAGGGGGCGACGCTCGAGTTCACGGACGAGGGGATCCGGGAGGTGGCGCGCATCGCGGCGATCCTCAACGAGCGCATGGAGAACATCGGTGCGCGCCGGCTCCACACGGTGTTGACCACGTTGCTCGAGGACACGCTGTACGACCTGCCGGACGTTCCGGAGAAGCACATCGTCTTCGATCAGGTGAGGGTCAAGCAGCGGCTCGACGAAATCGTCCAGGACGAGGATCTGCGCAAGTACATCCTGTGACGGCGCCGCCGGCGCGGCAGTGCTGACCAGCGCGACCATCGCCGGCCCGGCCGTCGCCCGGGATCCGGTTCCAGTGGTTTCCGGCCAATCCTGACCTCTGCTTCCCGCGCTTGCTCCGGGAGGCGGGCGGGGATAGGTTCACCTGCCTGCTGTCATTTTGACCGACAACCCCGACGCCCATGCCCAAGCGCGACTACCTCGTCTTCTCCGATCTCACCAAGCCGCAAGTCGATGCGCTGTTTCAGCTTGCGACGCAGATGCGGGCCCGTGAGTACCGGGACAGGCCGCTGGCCGGCAAGACGCTGGCGATGGTCTTCGCGAAGGCGTCCACGCGCACCAGGGTCTCGTTCGAGGTGGGTGCATACCAGCTCGGCGGACACGCGCTGTTCCTCTCCTCCCGTGACATTCAGCTGGGCCGGGGCGAGCCGATCCAGGACACGGCGCGGGTGTTGTCGCGCTACGTGGACGGGATCATGATCCGCACGTTCGACCAGGCCGAGGTGGAGGAGCTGGCCAGGTTCGCGACGGTCCCCGTCATCAACGGCCTGACCGACCTGCATCACCCCTGCCAGATCCTGGCCGACGTGCTCACCATCCGGCAGCACCTCGGCGGGTACGCGGGCAAGCGGGTGGCGTGGATCGGCGACGGCAACAACATGGCCAACTCGTGGCTCGACGCCGCCGGACTGCTCGGGTTCGAGCTCAGGCTCGCGTGTCCCGAGGGCTACGAGCCCGACCACGACATCTACGAGCGGGCCAGGAAGCTCACCACGACGCTGATCACCGAAGAGCCGGAGGAGGCCGCGGATGGCGCGGACGTCGTCACCACCGACGTCTGGGCGTCGATGGGCCAGGAGGGCGAGACGGAGGAGCGCAAGCTCGCCTTCAAGGGGTACGTCGTCGATGCGGAGCTGATGAAGCGCGCCAAGCCGTCGGCCATCTTCCTGCACTGCCTGCCCGCGCATCGCGGGGAAGAGGTCACGGCGGACGTCTTCGAGGGACCGCAGTCCCGGGTGTTCGACGAGGCGGAGAACCGCCTCCACGTCCAGAAGGCCCTGCTCGCCACCCTGATGGGATGATCCGATGGACCAGAACCTGAAGCGCACGCCTTTCTACGATCTGCACGTGGCTGCCGGTGCGAAGCTGGTGCCATTCGCCGGCTTCGAGATGCCGGTTCAGTACCCCGAGGGAATCACCGCCGAGCACCACACGGTGCGCCGCGGCGCCGGGCTGTTCGACGTCTCGCACATGGGCGAGTTCGAGATTACCGGGAAGGACGCGCTCGCCTTCGTCTCGTACGTCACCTCGAACGATCCCGCCGCGCTGGCCTACGGGCAGGTGCAGTACTCGTGCTTCATGCACGAGACCGGCGGCATCGTGGACGACTGCCTGGTGTACCGGCTGGCCGACCGGCTGATGCTGGTGGTGAACGCGTCCAACACGGCCAAGGACTGGGCGCACGTCAACCGCTACGCGTCGAAGTTCGACGTGAAGCTCGCGAACGTGTCCGACCAGGTCGCCCTGCTCGCGCTGCAGGGCCCGCGGTCGCAGGCGGTGCTCCAGCCGCTCGCGCCGGGCGTGAACCTCGACCAGATCAAGTACTACCACTGCGTCACCGGCAAGGTCGCCGGCGTCACCTGCATCATCAGCCGCACCGGCTACACCGGCGAGGACGGCTTCGAGCTCTACCACGGCAACCGCCACGCGGTCACGCTGTGGCGGGCGCTGGTCAAGCCGGCTGGCGAGGTGAAGCCGGTCGGCCTGGGCGCGCGCGACAGCCTGCGGCTCGAGATGGCCTACCCGCTCTACGGGAACGACATCGACGACGAGACCACACCGCTCGAGGCGGGGCTGGGCTGGATCGTCAAGCTGAAGAAGGGTGACTGCGTCGGGAAGAGCGCGCTGGAGGCGCAGAAGGCCCACGGCCTCGCACGCAAGTTGGTCGGCTTCACGCTGAAGGAGCGGGGGTTTCCGCGACACGGCTATCCGGTGTGGGTGAACGGCCAGCGCTCCGGCGAGGTGCGCAGCGGCATCGTCGCGCCGTCGACGGGCGAGCCGATCGGCACGGCGTACCTCCCCTCCGCCGTGGCTCGGCCGGGGGCGCGGTTCGAGGTGGAGATCCGCGGCGCGCGGCTTCCGGCCGAAGCCGTGGAGACCCCGTTCTGGAAGAAAGGCTCGCACCGCTGATCCGGCTCGCGGTCCTCACCGTATCGGACGGCGTGGCCGCCGGGCGAAGGGAGGACCTGTCGGGGGCCGCGATCGCCGAGTGGGCGGCGGCGCGCGGGTACCGGGTGGTGGCGTGGGAGGTGGTGGCGGATGAAACGCCGGCGATCGCGGACCGGCTGCTGCGCTGGGCGGACGGCGGTGAGGCCGACCTCATCCTCACCACGGGAGGTACGGGGCTCACCACCCGGGACCGCACCCCGGAGGCGACGCGGGCGGCCCTGGAGAAGGAGGCTCCCGGCATCGCCGAGCGGTTGCGGGCCAGTGCCGCCGGGAGGGCCCCGCGAGCCGCGCTCTCCCGGGGCACGGCCGGCACGCGGGGCCGCAGCCTCATCGTGAACCTCCCCGGCTCGGTGGGTGGCGTGAAGGACTCGCTGGCGGCATTGGAGCCCCTCGTCGAGCACGCCGTCGACTTGCTCCGGGGCAAGACCGAGCACACCTGATGGCGCACCGCATCCTCATCACGATGGACGATCTCGAGGCGGCGGTCCGGCTCAACGCGGCCTTCGAGGCCGCGGGCTTCGAGACGTCGATGGTATCGGCGCAGGACGACCCCAAGGCGGCCGTGCTGCGCGACGATCCGGACCTGGTGCTGCTCACGGGCGGGCTGCACGAGCCTGCGGCGGCCCGGCTGCTGGGGCTGGTGCGCGACGGGCGGGTGGCCACGCTGGGGCTGGTGGAGCCCACCGAGGCGGACCCGGCGGCGCTGGCCCACCGGATGGGGCTCACGGCCGCCGTGGCGAAGCCGGCCGACGCGGCCGAGGCGGTGGCGCTGGCCCGCCGCCTCATCGAGCGCAAGCAGCTGCAAGAGCGCACCGGCATTCTCGGCGACCATCCCGCGATCCAGGAAGTCCTCATCAAGATCGAGCAGATGGCGCCGGTCTCGAGCACGGTGCTCATCGAGGGGGAGTCGGGCACCGGCAAGGAGCTGGTGGCGCGGGCGATCCACGACCTGTCGCCGCGGCGGGCCAGGCCGTTCATCGCGATCAACTGTGCGGCGCTGCCGGAGACGCTGCTCGAGTCCGAGCTGTTCGGGCACGAGAAGGGCTCCTTCACCGACGCGGTGGAGCGGCGGCTCGGCCGGTTCGAGATCGCGGACACCGGCACGATCCTCCTCGACGAAGTGGGCGAGATGCCGCCCGCGACGCAGGTCAAGCTGCTGCGGGTTCTGGAGGAGCGGGAGTTCTTCCGCGTCGGCGGAGCGACGCCCATCAAGGTAGACGTGCGGGTGCTGGCGGCCACCAATCGACCACTCAAGGAGGCGATGGCCACCGGCGACATCCGGTCCGACCTGTACTATCGGCTGAACGTGCTCTCGATCTATCTGCCACCCCTGCGGGAGCGTCGCAGCGACATTCCGCTCCTGGTGCGGCGTTTCATCCACGAGTTCAGCAAGCAGCACGACCGTCCCTTCCGCGGCATCGAGCCTGCCGCGCTCCAGATCCTGGTGGACTCACCGTGGCCCGGGAACGTGCGGCAACTCAGGAACCTGGTCGAATCGATGGTGGTGCTGGCGCCCACCAGCGAGATCCGGCCGGAGGACATTCCGCGCGAGGTGCGCGAGCAAGGGCGGGAGCGGCTGCTGCCGGTCAGGGTGCCGGGGATGGCGCGCGAGGTCGCGGGGCAGGAGCTCACGTACATCGTGCAGTCGCTGCTTGATCTCCGCCTTCAGGTCGAGGACCTGCGGCGGCGGCTCGAGGAGCACCCGCAGCGGGTCGAAGTCATCGAGGTTCCGCACGAGGCTCCCGACGCGGAGCTGGTCGCTCGGTGGCGTAGTGTCCCCATCGGGCGGGGTGTTGCGGGGCATGGAGGGACAGCTTCGCGCCGCGAGGGGGGCCGAGGCGGTGGTGTACGAGTCGGGCATGAGCATGGCGCAAGTGGAGCGGGCGACGATCGCGGCGGCGCTGGCTGAAACCCGGGGCAACCGTCGCAAGGCGGCGGAGATGTTGGGGATCGGTGAGCGGACACTGTACAGAAAGTTGAAGGAGTATGAGGCGGAGGGTGGGACCGCCTCAACTCCTACTTGAGATGGGGGTATTCAACTGCTTGACTTTCCAAGCGTTCAATCGTACGGTCAAGCCCTCAAGACAGGCCCCTCGGTAGCCCCCCTGCCGACAAAGTCGAGTGAGCGTTGATGTGTCTACACGGGGCGCAGTGGCTACGGGATCGAAGTTGAGGGTGCCGGGCCCGGCGAAGCCGGTGAAGGTCAGACTTGACGTGCGGCCGTCCAAGGTGCAAAAGTGACTGCAGTGGTATCGGCGGCGCGTTAGGCACCCATCGCGGCACGGGGATTGAAAGGTAAGGACGAGACGATGAGCGCCAACCCGGGCCTACCTATCGCTGGTGAATCGCCTGAAGCGTGGACGATGCGCCGTGCAGAGCAGCTGATAACCGCGCTGTCGGGTGTGCTGTCGGCGCGTATCGTGACTGGGCGTGGGGGTGAGATCGAGGAGATCCACGTCCTGACGACGGCCGAGGTGCAGGCGAAGCAGGCGGTGCGGAATGTCGAGAGTGCGCTGATGGCGCAGCTTGGCATCAAGGTGGATCACCGCAAGATCAGCGTGGCGCAGACGGCCGAGGTGCGGCCGATCGACGTGTTGGAGCAGCAGGCGGTGAGCGACGCGGCGAGCCGGCGCAAGCTGGTGTATGCGGACCTGGTGGTGGAGACGCCGCGGCCGAAGCGGGTCGGGATTCGGGTCTTGCTGCGTTCGGGTGACGTGTTGGTGGAGGGGATGGAGGAGGGGGTGGACGAGCCTCGCAGCCGGGTGCAGTTGGCGGCGCGGGCGGCCGTGAAGGCGATTGAGAAGGACCTGGTGGATTCGGGGGTGGTGTTGGAGGGTGTGCGGGTGGTGGAGGCATTCGATCGGAAGCTGGTGCTGGCCGGGGTGCACGGGGTCGGTGGGCGGACCACGCAGCTGCTGGTGGGGACGGCGGAGATCCGCGAGAGCCCGGAGCAGGCAGCGGTCCTGGCGGTACTGGATGCGACCAATAGGTGGTTCTTGATGATGCACTGAGTGTTGTGTGTTGGTGAAGTAGCTGGAGGGTTGTTCGAGCGAAGTGTTGGAGCTCTTTCACAACGGATACGGACCCCCGGCGAGGCTCATAGCGAGCTGAAGCGGGGACTTGGGAGCGGAGCGTCGGCGCGCCCCTAGCGGGTGGGCGCGACTTCTCGATGAGGGGAGGTGACGCTCGTGTTCGATTTCGGCTGGTTCGCGGGCCTTCTCGCGGCCATCATCCGCCTGCTGGTTCAGGATCTGGGCGGGAATAATAGCTGGTAAGCCGTTCCCCGGGGGTCGTATTCACAGTCGTATTCACATCGGAATGACACTGCGTGTTAGGCTCCTAGTCCTATTCGCAATCGGCGCTGCCGCCTTCTGTATGGCGGCAGTTTCTTGGCACGTCCCGCCCACTGACCAAGCGCTGCACTGGAACGCTGTAGCTGCATTTGCCGCACTCGGGTTTCTCTCCGAAGCCACGTATCTCCGCTTGCGCGTCGGTCAGAGCGAGACGAATGCCTCGGTGGCATTCATACCCTTCCTAGCCTCCCTATTGCTTTTCGATACCGGATGGGCCGTATCGATCGCGGCGGTGGCTGAGCTGGGCGTTGAGTACGCGGTGCGCAAGAAGCCACCAATCAAGATCGTCTTCAACGTTGCGCAGCTAATAGTCTCGCTGTCGCTCGCCTCATGGGTCTATCAGGGGTTGGGGGGGGTCACCTCCCTGACGCACTTCCGACTCACCCCTGAAGGCGCTGTCGCAATAGGTGCGGCGGTTGTCACCTACTTCGTAGTAAACACGACGGCCGTGACAGCGGCAGTTGCCCTCAGTGATCGGCTCGCGTTCGATGCGGCGTGGCGGCGTATAGGTGGCCCCTCGCTCGTGTATGACAGCTTCTCGTCCGCCTTAGGGCCTCTACTGGCGTTCCTGTATGTTCAATTCCAGCTCTTGGGCATTGTGCTACTCGTCTTGCCTTTGTTTTTTGTCAGGCACATCTACCAGGTCAACATGCAGCTTGAGCAGGTGAACAGGGATCTGCTCGAGCTGATGGTGAAGGCAATCGAGGCCCGAGACCAGTACACGTCCGGTCATTCTCTCCGCGTCTCTCGCATCGCTGAGCAACTCGCGAAGGAGATTGGCCTAGGCTCGAAACTCGTCGAGCAAATCACGACTGCTGCGTTACTCCACGACGTCGGCAAGATCCACGAAGATTTTGCGCCGTTGCTTCGCAAAGAGGCGAAGTTGGATGGTACCGAAAGAGCGCTGATGCAGACGCACCCGTCGCGTTCGGCTGATCTAGTGTCGACTATTTCGGCATTTCGGGGCCCAATTGAGCAGGCCGTGCGGTACCATCACGAGAATTTCGACGGTACTGGCTATCCGCATGGTCTGGCTGGCGCTGCGATTCCGATCGGTGCCCGCGTCATAATGCTAGCCGACACTATGGATGCTATGACGACGGATCGGCCCTATCGTAGATCTCTGACCTTTGAGCGAGTGGTCGAGGAGCTTCGGAGGTTCTCGGGGCAGCAGTTCGATCCACACCTTGTTGAGGTCGTAGTGCGCAGTGCGGCCATTAAGGAACTCGTTGCGGCTCGACTCAGAAGAGACCAGACGGCGCCGCCGCTCAGTGGGCTTGAAGTGTTGCCTCGCGGCGACTATCTGGCGCGGCCGAGTCGGGTCGCAGCGGCCGGATAGGCTGCTGGGGTGCCTCTTGTAGGCTCCGCTCCTCGGCTCCCGCCACGATCGCAGCGGCTTTGTAGAGCCTCCCGAGGTCTGCGATCTCCTGTCGCCCCGCCTCGTCGACCTGACCCTTCATGCTTTCCTTGATCCTGACTTCCTCGAGCCGAAGCCGCAGCCACTGATCGACGTCTCTTCGCGACAACTCGCGAATCGCCCGTTCGAGTCGCGCTGTGGCGCTCGACGGGCCGTTTCCCCGTATACAAGCGTCCCACGCCAGAGCGCTCTCGAGCGGCCATCGATCCGTAACAGCGGCTTCTCGTCCACCCGCTAGTGCGCGCAGTTTGTCGCACCAAGTGGAGGCCTCGCTGCTGTGCCCCTGCTCTCTGTCACACCGAGCAAGGCCGCCATAGCAAATGACGGCAACCTGCCAGACGTCCATGTCCAGAGCGAGAGAGAGCGCCTTCTGAAATGTCGCCGCAGCTTCGTCAAGCCTACCGTTTTCCGCCGCGACGTCTGCTTGGTTGTAGTAGCGGAACACGCGATGAGGCCACCTTGGGAACTGCGCATCAATGTGAGCAGACTCTTCCAGATGAACCGCCGCGACTTCGTACTCACCAAGTGCGATTTCAGATACGGCCAAGTTCACCAGACTCGTCGCCTGAGCCTGCGGGTTGAGCGTCCGCCTTGCCAGGGCGAGGCTGTAGCCAATCTGCTCGGTAGATTCCACGAACCTACCGAGTTGCTTGAGTACGACGCCGATCCCGTCCCGACACGCGTGCTCGAGCTCCCAGTTCTGCTCGTGCTCCGCCTTGAGGCGCGCGCGCTCAAGCAGTGGCAGCGCGCGATGGGGCCAGTAGTACTTCGCGAAGACGTAGGCACTGGCAAACAGGGCATGCGCCGACGGCTCGCCGGTCGTCGATGACGCGGCGGCGCGACGCTGAGCCCGGGCCGTCGCCCGCACCACGCCGAAGGCGCCGGTTTTGTCCGCCGTGCGCATCAGCAGCGTCATGGCATCGTCTCGATGCGCGAAATCGCCTGGCCCGTCCTCACCCAGCAGCGCCTCGAGCGCGTCGCAGATCGTGGACAGCGGCGCCCGGCCGGAATGGTGGTCCGCCGCGATCTCGAGATAGCGGAACTCCCTCGCCTGGTCTGCCGGAAGCACGGCCTGCCCGCGCGCCTCGCGACACAGGGCGTCGAGCCGGTCGAATTCCCTGAGGCCGAGATAGCACTCGGCGAGAGCGGCCGCGGCCGCGCCGTCATATTTCCCCGATACCCGGCGCACCAGCTCCAACGCCTCGGCTCGCTCGCTCACCGCCCCCACCGACCCCGCGAAGTCGGCTGCGGCCACGGCATGCGCACGCGCCTCTCCGGGGATCCCCGCCCGCTCGAGGTGGAGCGCAACCTCGATGCGGGCCGCGGGATTGCGGGCCGCCGACTCCGCGAGCACCGCAGCGAGCCGCGCGTGGATCTGGCGCTGCTCCGCATCCTCCAGCGCGCCGCGCGCGACGGGCGCGTAGCTGTCGTGCGCAAAGCCGAAGCTCGCCCCCTCGCGGCGCACGAAGCGCCCGCCTTCCAGCTCGAACACCGCCGATGCCAGCTCCGCCGGCGCCAGCTGCGTCACGGTCAGGATCTCATGCTCCACCAGGGGACGCGCCGCCACGGCCAGGGCGGCCGTCACGGAGCGCGCGCCGCGCGACAGGGCGGCCATCCGGTTCGCGGCCGATGCCTCGAACGATTCCGCGGCCGTGCACGCCTGGTCCGCGATCCCCAGCAGCCAGTCCGACGCGGGCCGCCCGTCGTGCGCGGGAATCGCCAGCGCCAGCTCCGTGGCGTGAAGCGGATTGCCACGCGCCAGCCTGCCCACCGACTGCACGATGGGCGGCGACGCCTCCAGGCCCCGCTGCATCAGGACATCGGCGGCGATGCGCTGCAGGCTCGCTTCCTCGAGCGAGCCGAGCCGCTGGATCTGCGCGTATCCCTGCGCCCTGGCCTGGTCCGCGAAGTCCCCGCCGTCGCAGCCACTCTCGTCGTTGGAGCGCGCCACGCACACCAGCAACGTGCGCTGGCCGGACACCTGCCGCCCGTAGTAGTGCAGCAACGCCAGCGTGGTCTCGTCGGCGTCCTGGACGTTGTCCACGACCAGGAGGAGGGGCTGCTCGAAGGACACCGACTCGCCGGCGCGGCAGGTGGCCTCGCACAGCCGGTGGCGCGCCGAGTCGTCCGCCGCCAGCGCGGGTGGCGCGTGGGGAAAGCGCTCCCGCAACTCGGGAGCCAGCCTTCCCAGCTCGCTGATCCAGACCTCGCCCAGGGCGACGAAGCCGGGCAGGCTGGCCAGCTGCCGCACCAGCGCCGAAACCGGCGCGAACGGCACGCACCGCTCGGTCCGGAAGCAGCGCGCGATGCAGGCCGCGCCGCCGCCGACCCGCACCTGATCCGTGAGCTTGGAGGCGAGCGCCGTCTTGCCGATGCCGGGCGGCCCGACCAGGACCACGCAGCCGCCGCGACCGCCCCGGGCGGCGTCCCACGCCTGCCAGAGCGCGGCGAACTCGGCCGTGCGCCCGTACAGCGGCGTCACCGCCAGCGGCACCAGCGTCTCGCTCACCCGCGTCGCCACCGCGCCGTTGCCCGGCGGGGCCTGCGCGCCGCAGCGCTGGTGCTTCGCCCAGTCGCGCATCTCGGGCCCAGGCTCCGCTCCCAGCTCGTTCTTGAGCCGCGCCTCGTACTCGACGAAGCGCCGCAGCGCCAACGTCCGATCGCCCAGCAGCGTCAGGGCCGACAACTGCGCCAGCATCGCCGTTTCGTCGAGGCCGTCGAGCTCGAGCAACGCGTCGGCCACCGACCGCATGCCCTCCCAGTCGCCTTCCGAGCGGCGGTGACGAGCAACCCGTGCAACGCCCGTCGCATCGTCTCCAGCAGACGCCGGCGCTCCGCCTCCAGCCATTGCTCGAAGTTGGGCGCGTGCTTGAACCACACGCCCTCCAGCAGATTGCCGCGCCACAGCGCCCGGGCGTCGCGCTGCCGACGCTGCGCGGCGCAACGCTCGAACTCGACGACGTCCGCCCAGACGAGCCCGTCCTGCATGAGCATCTCGTCCTTCGATGTCGAGATGATCGCCTCGCAGCGGAGACTCTTGTTCACCAGGGACACGGACTGCGAAAGAGAGTGCCGGGCGAGACAGGCGCTGTCCTCGGACCAGAGCAGGTCCATCAGACCATCGCGCGACTGCGGCTGACCGGGCCGGCGCACGAACAGGGTGAAGAGTCCCAGCTGCTTGCGTGTGCGGAAGGCCACCCGCTCACCCCCAGGACCGCGCAGGCTCATGGGGCCGAGGCAGCGGAACTGGAACTCCCGTGGAGGGCTCTCGCCGGACGCACTCATCTCGCACTGCCAGGTCGGGGTCGTGTAATGGCTAGCGCCGTGCGTCACCTACGTGTCACCAGTTTGGCCGCAAGCGCAAGCGAAATTGCGAGCCCTCCAGATGCGATTGTGTCGAGGAGCCTCGCGCTCACGACACGAAGCGCCGCGCGTTCGCGTCTCCGGTCGTTTCCCCGGCATCGAACGGCGCGAGCCGCGGCAGGAAACGGCATGCACGGCCCCTCACCCGCGAAGCCGCGAGGGTATCGCGTCGACGCAACAGGGATGGTGTTGTACGACCGACCTACAAACCAGTAGAACGACGTTGCACTCGTCTCAAGCGATTTCTGATCAATCACTTAGCGGCACGTCCTGACCCACTGGCCCTGGCTTACCTCTTGCTGTAGAGTAAGTGTCCCTGTGACGCCCCCCCAGTCGAACAGACTGGAAACCACAGTCTCATCGTCCTGCACAGGAGGAGTAGATGTCGGTTACGAAGCGCTTCGCCGCTGGGGCATTCGCCGGGTTGCTCTGCGCCAGCATCCTGGCCGCACCCGCAGCGGCACAGACCACGGCCACGGCGACGATCAACGCCAAGGCCCAGGTGTCCGGAATCGCGCCGCTCACGGCCGCCGGCGTGAACGACCTCGATTTCGGCACCGTCACGGCAGGCACGCCGAAGGCGCCGACGAGCCTGGCGTCCAATGCGGGTCGGTTCAACATCTCCGGCCAGCCCACCACGCCGGTGACCGTCAGCTTCACGCTGCCGACCGTGCTGACCGGCTCGGGCAACGCCACCATCCCGATCACCTTCTCCTCGAGTGACGGGCTGCGCTGGAACCCGTACCCGACGACGTTCACGACCTTCAGCCCGGCGGCGCCGTTTGCCACGGCAACCGACGGCTCGGGGAACCTGGTGATCGGCATCGCGGGCACCGTGTCGCCGCCGGCCCTGACGACCACCGGGCTGTACACGGGCACGATCACTCTCACGGTGTCGTACTAGCAGCGATCCAGCAGCGCGGGGAGTTCCCGCGTCACCCGTGTCGGTCCGGCGCCAGCGCGCGGCCGCCGGTTCACAGGTGCAGGCGCTCGGGCCGACACGGATGCTGGTCTCACATGGGATGCAGGTTGGCGATTGCCATGCTCGCGGCGTCCGCGCTGGCGCCGGCTTGGGCCTCACCCCTCCAGGCGCAGAGGCGGGTGGTGCCGCTGCATATCGCGCCGCCGCTGATCGCCGAGGCCGTCAACGATCTCTCGTTCGGTAACGTGCTTCCGGGGATCCCGGCGTCGGTGAAGGCCGGCGATCCGCATCACTCCGGACAGTTCGAGATCGAAGGGCCGAAGGACGCCAGCGTGCGGGTCGAGTTCACCCTGCCCGCCGCACTGGTCTCCGACCAGGGCGCGCAGCTCGACATCCGCTTCGGGCCCTTCGACGGCTTCGCCGACTTCAGCCACGGCCATCCGTCGCGTGGCCAGGTGTTCGATCCGCACCGGCCGGTGGTTCGCGAGCTGGGCCCCAACGGGCGCCTGTTCCTGCGGCTGGGCGGCACGGTGTTCCCGGAGCGGGGCCAGGCGGGCGGCGCCTACCGCGCGACCATCGCCATGACCGTGTACAACCTAGGAAGCTGACCATGGCCCCCCGCTTCAGCCCCGCCCTGCGGATCGCAGCCAGCACGGTCCTCCTGGTCGTCCTCCTGCCGGCGATCATCGAGGCGATCTACGTGTCGCCGACCGCCGTGTTCATGGACGAGCGATCCGATGCGGCGCAGGTCACGATCGGCAACTCGGGCGACACCCCCGAGGAAGCCACCGTCGAGCTGCAGTTCGGCTTCCCCGACGTCGACTCGGCCGGGACCCCGTTCGTGCGGATGATCGACGACCCGGGCCCGGAGTTCCCGTCCGCCGCCGACTGGATCCGGGCGTTCCCGCAGCGCGTGCGCCTCGAGCCGAAGTCGCAGCAGGTGGTGCGGCTGCTGGCGCGGCCGCCGGCGAACCTCCCCGACGGCGAGTACTGGACCCGGCTGATCGTGACCGGGCGCGGCGCGTCGCTGCGCGTCGCCGGCGCCGACAGCGTCGTGCGGGCCGGCGTGAACCTGGTGATCCGGCTGGTGGCCTCCGTGACGTATCGCAAGGGCAAGGTGTCGACCGGCGTCGCGGTGCGGGACCTCGCGGCGGAAGCGGAGGGGGACTCCCTCACGCTCTGGGCGCACCTGGACCGCCAGGGGAACGCGGCGTACCTGGGCACGGCCGACGTCGAGCTGGTGAACGGCGGCGGCGTCGATCGTGCGCCGCTGGTCCACCGCGTTGGCCGTGTACTTCCCGATGCGGCGTCGCTTCTCCTTCCCGCTCGACTCGGTGGCGCCCGGCGACTACCGCGTCCGTTTCCGGCTCCGCGCCGAGCGTCCGGACCTGCCCGCCGATCGCGTGCTGCCCGCCGCCACCGTGATCGACTCGGTGGCGGTGCGCGTTGGCTGAGGCGATCCATGCGCGCCGCGCCTCCCCGGTCGCCGGCCACGGCCGAGCGCCACGGCGCCCGCCGCGTGCGGCGCTGGCGCTGGCCTGCGCGCTGCTCGTTGGGGCTGGCCGAGCCGGCGCTCGCCCAGTTCGCGCTGCCGGCGCGCCGGTCATCGAACATGACAGCGCCGGGCGGGACACCGCGTACGTCGACGCGGTGATCCAGCTCAACATCGAGAACGGCCCTTCGGCGGTCATGCAGGCGCTCGACTACAACGACATGCTGCTGCTGCCGCTCCGCCGCTTCCTGGAGATGGCCGAGATCCACGTCGACACGATCGTGCCGCGGGACTCGGCGGTGGCGGTGCTGGAGCCCGGACACGTCGTGCTGCGGTTCAATCCGGGCGCCCGCATCCTCATCCGGGGCGCCGACTCCGTCCCCTACGACACGATGGACGTGGCCTGGTCGGACGGCGACCTGTTCGTCGCCACCGGCCTGCTCGACCGGCTGCTGGGCCGTGAACACCAGCGTGGAGTGGGCGAACCTCTCGGCCATGGTGGGGCGGTCGGCGGCCTGCCGGTGGTGCAGCGCGACGCGCCGCGAGCGCCGGCGCCAGATGCTCTACCGGCCGCCGCCGCCGGCTCAGCCGCTCGACATCCCGCTGCGGCAGCGGGTCGTGGACGGCGCGGTCTTCACCTGGTCGGTGACGGCCGCCACCGGCGGACCCGACCAACCAGATGTCGGTCGACCTCGGGCTCGGCGCGGAGCTGCTGGGGGGCAGCGTCGAGCTGCGCCCGCAGTTGTGGAGCGACTTCGGCGAGTCGGGCGCGCAGCTCCGCGGCGTCGTGGACGCGCGTCTGGTCCGGCTCGGACTGGATCCGGCAGGCGCGGCTCGGCGACGTCCAGATCGAACGGGCTGCGGTCGAGGCTGGTCCAGGGCGCCGTGATCACCAACGCGCCCTTCATCCGCTCGTCGGAGTTCGACGTCGAGCCGATCGTCGGCGATCGTGCCCGGCCGGGTGGGAGGTGGAGCTGTACGACGCCGGCCGGCTGATGGGCTACGCCGACGCCAACGCCGTCGGCGCGTTCCGCGTGCCGCTGCAGCTCCGCTACGGCCAGAATCCCGTTCGACCTCGTGCTGTACGGCCCCGGGGGCGAGACGGTCCAGCCAGAAGCGCACGATCCGCGTGCCCGACAGCCGGCTGCCCGACGGCCGGCTGGAGTACGCGGTCGCCGCCGGGCAGTGCCAGTACGATCCGTGCGACGGGCTGGTGAGCGCCGACGTCCGCTACGGCCTCTCGAGCCACGTCACCGTGCAGGGCGGGCTCGGACGCGTTCTTCCAGGGCGCCGGGGCACGCTGTGGCAGCCGTACGCGGTGGTGTCGGCCGCGCCGCTTCCCGCGCTCGGGCTCACGGGCGAGGCGGTGGTGAACGGGCACCTGCGCGCGGCGGCGGACTACGAGCCGACGGCGGACCTGCGGGCCAGCGCCGTCCTACACGCACTACGCCGTCGGGCGGCGCGCTCTACAGCGGAGCGTCCGCCCAGACCGCCGAGTCGGACGCGTCGCTGTTCTGGCGGCCGGGGTGGATGCACGGCGCGCTGTTCTTCCAGGGCACGGGCCTGCTGTCGGTCAGTCCCGGGGCTGCGGCAGACCGTCGAGCGGCTCTCCGCCACCACGCAGGTCGGCCAGATCCGCTACTCGCTCGGGCTGCTCTACAACACGCTCTACCAGTGGCGCCGCGGGAGACAGCGCCGGATTCGCCATCGACGCGAGCGCCGACGCCATCGTGCTCGGGCCGTGGCGGTGGCTGCGCACGGCCACCGTGCAGGGCCAGATCGCGGTCGAGCCGGCGCACGGGCTCAGCGCGCTGCGTGCCAGCCTCGGCCGCCGCCTCTCGCGCCTGCTGCGCCTCGACGCCGCGGTGGGCTGGTTCCGCGTGGCCGGCCTCAGTCTCGAGCTGGGCCTCACGACCGCGATGCCGGGGCCCCGGGTGGGGACGCCGCAGCCGGTTCAGCGCGCAGAACGGCAGCGACGCCCTGTCGTTCGCGTCCGGCTCGGTGGCGTGGGACCCGAACTCGCGGCTGGTCAAGCTGGGTGACGGCGACGATCTCGACCGCGCGGGGGTCTCCGGCGTCCTGTTCCGCGACGACAACGGCAACGGCGTGCGCGACCCCGGCGAGCCGGGGCTGGTCGGGCATCCCGGTACGGGTCGGCGGGTTCGCCGCGCAGACCGATTCGGACGGCCGGTTCGCCGCCTGGGGGCTCTTCCCGTCGGAGCCGGTGCAGATCGACGTGGACACGCTGGCGTTCGCGGACCCGCAGCTGCTGCTGCCCGCGTCGGTCATCCGCGTGCGGCCCACGCCGAACGCGTTCGGCGACATCCAGATCCCGGTGGTCGTAGGGGCGGAAATCGCCGGGTTCGTGGTGCTCGGCGACCACGCCGTGCCGGGCGTGCCGGTCGTGCTGCGGGAGTTGAACACCGGCAAGGAGATCACCATCGTCACGTTCGGCGACGGCGGCTTCTACAAGGCCGCCGTGCCGCCGGGCGAGTACGAGGTCACGCTGCCGGACTCCGTGCTGGACGGCCTCAACGCGTATGCGCCTCCGCTCTCGATCTTCGTGCGGCCGGGCCCCCGCTACGACGACCTGGAGCTGCGGCTGGAGCCGCGGCAGTGAGTCGCCGCCCGGTTGGTCCGGTGGGGCTGTCGCGGGGCGCGTCGCGGCGCCATAATGCAGGCGTGCACGGACCGCCGTGTCGACCGGTTCACAGCCGGCGTAGAGGAAGCTGACCAGTGCCGATCCAGGGCAACATCGAGGAGGCGGGCGTCCCCGACGTGCTCCAGCTGCTGTCGCTGGGGCGCAAGAGCGGGTGTCTCACCCTGGAGGACGGCGAGACCCAGGGCCACATCTACCTCGATGTCGGCCGGATCAGCTAT
The DNA here is from genome assembly GCA_963729955.1 of uncultured Gemmatimonadales bacterium. Classification (GTDB taxonomy): domain Bacteria; phylum Gemmatimonadota; class Gemmatimonadetes; order Gemmatimonadales; family JACORV01; genus Fen-1245. The sequence continues at coordinate 139,135 of CAVSQA010000023.1, read as the reverse complement.
GCCACCGTCGCCAACCGCCTCGACCGGCTCGGCGACATGCTGGTCAAGAGCGGCCGGATCACGCAGCAGCAGCTCAGCGCGGCGGTCGAGGAGCAGGGGCGCAGCAGCAAGCGGCAGCTCGGCCGCATCCTCGTCGACTCCGGGACGATCGACCGCAGCGAGCTCGAGCGCTTCATCCGGCTGCAGGTCGAGCAGGCGGTCTACTACCTGTTCACCTGGAAGCAGGGCACGTTCAGCTTCGCGGCGGACCGGCTGCCGCCGCACCAGCCGCTCCTCGTCTCGCTCGACGCCGAGGGCCTGCTGCTCGAGGGTGCGCGGCGGGTGGACGAGTGGAGCCTGATCCAGAAGAAGATCCCGTCCTTCGACCTCGTCTACCATTGCACCAGGGACAAGCTCGGCTCGTCCGCCGACGGTCTCACCGACGAGCAGAAGACCATCCTGCCCCTGCTCGACGGCTCGCGCGACGTGGCCGGAATCATCGACGTCACGGCGATGAGCGAGTTCGACGTCGGCAAGGCGCTGTACGGACTGCTCACGGCCGGGTTCGTCCAGCTGGTGGAGCGTCGCACGCGCATTCGCCATCTCGACTACCGCGACCTGCTGGCCTACGTGGTGCGGGAGGCCGAGTTCGCCGATCCGCAGCGGCGCAAGGAGGCGGCGCGGCACATCGTGGATTGCACGACCTGCGCCGAGCGACTGCGCACCATCCACGTGCGGCATTCGCCCGGGTCGGGGATGGTCGCGATCGACACGGGCGAGGCCTTCGGGGGGCGACAGCCGCGTCGCCGGATGTCCAGCCTGCGGCGCCGGCCCGGGCGATGCGAGGACAGGCCGTGCCGGCGGTGTCGGTCGCGCCGCCGTCGTCGTCGCCTGCACCGCCGGTCCGGCAGCCGCGGCTGGTGCCGCTACACGCAGATGCGGCGCCGCCGGCGCGGCCCGCTCAGCCGACGCCCCCGGTTGAGGCTTCTGCGGCGCCAACGCCGGTCCACGCGGCCGCCGAGGCGCCGGCATTCGTGGACCGGCGCTCCACCGCGCGCCGCACGGGCCACGACCGGCGTGCGTTCGATCGCCGGAATGGTGTCGACCGCCGGCAGGCGGTGGGACTCTCGTCCGGGAAGCCGGGCAAGGAGCGGCGGCAGGGCCCGCGCCGGGAAGAGGACCGGCGCGGAGGGGGCACACGGGAGCGCCGCAGCTCCGACGCCGTTCGGCGTCCGGGCGCACCGGTCGACGTCGACCAACGCGGCGGCGAGGGCCACCGAGCCGCGGCACGTGTTGACGCACGAGCAGCTGGGTGAGGCGGAGATCGACGCGATGATCGCGGGCGACCTGGCGGCCACCGAGACGACCTCGGCGGCGGCGCAGCTGATGGGCTTCGAGGTACTGCCGGAGCCGGCAGCCGACGTCCCGGCTCCGGAGCCCGCTGCCGCCGAGGCCGCACCCGCGAGTGGCGGGTCGGAGGCGCCGACCTCGCCCGCCGCCGCCGCGGACGGCAGCGAACTGGCGTGGCTGGTGACGCCGCACGAGTCGCTCGAGATGATCCGCGCGAACCAGGCGCAACTGCGTGCCACGGCCGCGTCGCGAGGGCCGGCGAGCCAGCCCGGCGCCGCTGCCGCGGCGAAGTCGGGACCGGAACGGCGCGCCACGGCGGCGGGTGTCACGGCGTCTGGTGGCGGAGCGCCGCGGAGCCGAGCCGCGCAGGCTCGAACGGTTCCGCGCCGGAGCCGACGAGGCACGGACGCCGGGCGGCGAGAAGGGCTCGAATCCGGGCTCCGTGCGACAGGCATTCCCGCTGCGCTCGCTCGCCGTCGCCGCGGTGATCGCCTGCGTCGCGCTGCTGGGATACATGGCGGGCGAGCTCGGCAGGCAGGGGCGCAGCGACCGGATGGGCGAGACCACCGAGGCGACCACGCTGGCTCCGACCGCGGCGCAGGCGCAGTCGCGGAGCGGCGCCCGCACCGCCGAGTTGCGCGACCAGGCCGATGGAGTGGCGCCGGCGGTGTCCACCACGCCACCCGCGGTGCAGCCGGGGCCGGGGCGACCGACTCATCCGGCGCCGGAGCCGCGCGTTACTGCGCCGGCCCGGGAGCGGGCCGCCGGTCCGGTCCCCGTGGCCGCGGCCGCGCCGGCACCTGCGTCGACCGTCGGCGTCATCAGCGGCGTGGTGCACGACGCCGCAGGCGGCACGGTGGCCGGCGCGCGGGTGTCGGTGCGCGGCACCGCGCTCTCGGCGGTGGCCGACGGCTCCGGGGCCTTCCAGATCCGGGACGTGCCCGACGGACCGGTGGCGCTGCAGGCCAGCGCCGATGGGTACGTCGCGGGCAGCACTCAGGCTCGGGCCACGGCCGGCGCGACGGTCGCCGCGGACCTTACGCTCAATCGTGTACCTGCCCCGCCGCCGGTGGCGGCCGCTCCCGCGGCCACGGCTTCCGAGCCTGACCGCGAGCTGGCGGCGGGCGGGTGGGCCGCCGTGGACCGCGCCGAGGCGACGAGCATTCTGGGCGGGACGCTCGGCGCCATCGCGGGGCTGACGATCGAGAGCATCTCGCAGTCCACCTCGGGCGCGCGGGCGCGGGTGCGGCTGGCGCAGCTCACGCCATCCGGCGAGCGGATCGTGCTCACCGAGACCCGGGCCGGCGCGCGGGTGCGCGGCGGCTCCGGTCCGGCGGTGGTGACGGCGCTGCGCCTGATGCCCGCATCCGAGGCGTACCCGTGGTGCACGGGCACGGCGAGCCTGGGGAACATCCTCGTGACGGTGAAGACGAAGCTGTCGGCCGACTCTCTGCGCCCGCTGCTGCAGCGGCTCGGCGAGGTGCCGGGACAGTAAGACGGCAGGGATGCGCTCCGCGCGGCCGGAGCGTGTCGACTCAGGTCCGCCGCGCCGCTTCCGCCACCTCCCGAACGATGTCGTCCGCCTTCTTCCCCGCCGCCTCGGCGTGGAAGTTGACGACGATCCGGTGCCGCAGCACCGACAGCAACACCGCGTCGAGATCCTCGAGGTCGGCCATCGGCCGGCCATCCATCGCGGCCCTCGCCTTGGCCCCCAGCACCAGGAACTGGCTGGCCCGGGGTCCGGCGCCCCAGGCCACGTATTCCCTGACGCCTTCCGGCGCCAGCGCGTCGGACGGGCGGGTCATCCGGGCGAGCTTCACGGCGGCCTGAACGACCACCTTGGGCGCCGGTACCCGGCGCACCAGGCCCATCAGCTCGAGCAGCTCTTCGCCGGAGAGCACCGGCTTCAGCGCGGCGCCGGTCTCGCCGGTGGTCCACTCGACGATCTGCTCCTCTTCGTCGGCGGACGGGTAGTCGACGTGCAGCTCGAACATGAAACGGTCGAGCTGGGCCTCGGGGAGCGGGTACGTTCCTTCCTGCTCGATCGGGTTCTGCGTGGCGAGCACGAAGAACGGCTCGGCGAGCCGATAGGTCTGGCTCGCCACCGTCACCGCATGTTCCTGCATCGCCTGCAGCAGCGCCGCCTGCGTCTTGGGCGGGGTGCGGTTGATCTCGTCGGCCAGCACGATGTTGGCGAACAGCGGTCCCGGCACGAACCGGAAGGCCCGCCCGCCCGTGGTCTTGTCCTCCTCGATCACTTCGGTGCCGGTGATGTCACTCGGCATCAGGTCGGGCGTGAACTGGATGCGCGAGAACTTGAGATGCAGCGCCTCGGCCACCGACGAGACCATCATCGTCTTGGCCAGCCCGGGCACACCCACCAGGAGCGCGTGGCCGCCGGAGAGCAGCGCGGTGAGGATGCCGTCCAGCACCTCCCGCTGCCCCACGATGCGCTGGCCGACCTGCTCGAGCAGACGGGAACGCGCCGCGGCGAGCCGCTCCAGCAGCTCGACGTCGCGCCCGCCCTTGGTCGGAAACGGAAGCGTGCTCATCGGTACCCCAGGTTACCCCGCCGGCAGGGCTCGGGTCAACGAGCCCCGTCTGCCGGCTGGGCGCTGGTCTCGCCGGCGGCCCAAACCTCTCGCCGGCGTCGGCGCCGCTTTCCACCGGTACTCGCGCGCCGGACGGCAGCGGAATCGCGGCGACGTCCTCCGCGCGACGCGGTCACGCCCTGATCGAGTACCCCGCGGCGAACGGTTGGGTCGCGGCTCGCGCGCGCGACGCTGGCCGGAACGCGGCGCGGCGCCTAGCTTAGGCGATTCACGCAAACCATCCGCAGGCAACCACCCGGGAGGGGACGTGGAACGCTGCGGCCGCGGTCATCCTGGTGAAGGAGCGGCGCATCGTGGAGGCGTTCGAGCGCGCCGGCGCCACGACGCCGGAGAAGGCCGTGGCGCTCGACCAGCTGGGCGTCCCCAATCCCGGCTCCAGGCGGCCGCGGAGCGGCGCCGGCGCTCTACGTCGATCTCCAGAGCTGGCATGCGCTGCGGCGCCTGCGCCGGCGCCTGCTCGCGGTCGTCGTCGTGGCGGCGCTGATCGTGTTTGCCGGAGGTGCGCTCTCCCTGTGGGGCCGGTAGAGCCCGGGTGGCCGTGACGGGCCGGCTGGCGCTCGTCGCGGTGCTCGCGCTGGCACCAGGTGCGCTGCGGGGGCAGTGCCCCGACGGAACGCCGCTGCCGTGCGGGCGGGCGCGCCCCGCGGCGGGCAGCGTGGCGGTGCTGGATTTTCTCAACGAGTCGCGCGACACGACGGACGCGTATCTCGCGGCCGGCTTCACCGACGAGATCACGTCGCGCCTGAGCGAGGTGGGCCGGTTGGTCGTGACCTCCCGCACCGCGGTGCGGCGCCTGCCCCACGCCGCGACGCTCACGCCGCCGGCCCTCGGTCGCGCGCTGAACGTGACCTGGCTGGTCAGCGGGGGGGTACGGCGCGGCGTGGGCCGGGTGCGCGTGTCGGTCGAGCTGCTGCGTGCTGCCACGGGGGTCACCGTCTGGTCGAGCCAGTACGACCGCGGCGACGGCGACGTGCTCCAGATCGAGGGCGACCTCGCGACCGCCGTCGCCGGCGCCATCGCGGGCCGTCTCCTGCCGGCCGAGCGGGCCGCGCTCGAGGTCCGGCCCACGCGCAGCGCGACGGCGTACGACCACTTCCTCCGCGGCAACTACGACCTGGCCCAGCGCACCGGCGCCGCCACCGAGCGCGCCATCGCGGAGTACGACTCCGCGACGACCCTGGACCCGGCCTTCGTGCAGGCCCGGGCGCGCACGGCGTACGCGTACGGGCTGTACCTCGACTGGGGCTGGCCGCATCCGGGCGTGCCGGATGACAGCCTGGTCGCCCGGGGTATGCGGGAGGCGGACCTGGTGCTGCGGCAGGACTCGCTGCTCTCGGACGGCTGGATGGCCCGCGCCTACCTGCTGAGCCGGCGCGACCCGCGGACGTTCGAGGGCGCGGCGGAGGCCTTCGAGCGCGCCATCGCGCTCGACCCCGGTAACGCCGAGGCGTGTCACCAGTACGCGTGGACGCTGATGATTCTCGGGGGCGAGACTCCGCGGCGGCCGCGATGTACCGTCGCGCGCTGACGGTGGATCCCGGCGCGGGCCATCAGCCTCGACGAGCTCAGCCTCATCGCGCTCGTGCACGGTCGGTACGCCGCGGCGCTGGCCTGGAGGACAGCGCCCTGGCGGTCGAGCCGGCGGCGTTCTGGGTGCTTCAACGATCGCGGCCACAGCCGGCTGCTTCCTCGGCGATCTGGATGGCGCGCGCGAGGACGCGGAGGCGGCGCGGCGGCTCGGGCTACGCCGGGCTTCACCTACTGGGGCGAGTCGCTGCTGGCGCTCGTGGCCGCGCGCCGCGGAGACAGCGTCCCGAGCGGTCGCGATGGCCGAGCGCGCGGAGTCCGGCATCGTGGAGCCGGGCCGGCCCACCGTGCCGAAGGCCCGCTGGATCGCGGGCGCGCTCGCGGCCGTGGGACGAGGTGACTCCGCCCTGGCGTTACTGGCCACCGTGCCCGGCGCGACGCGCGGGGCCTCGCTCTGGTTCTTCCTCCGCTTCCCGGAGTTCGATGCGCTGCGCGCCGATCCCCGATTCCAGCGCCTCGTGGCCGAGGTGCGGCCTCCCGAAGCGGCGGGCCGTGAGCCGCGGGGCGCTGGCGGCGGCGTGTCGCTCACCCCTCGACGCCGAGCGGCTTTGCGGCGCATTTCACAAGCGGTATATTTCCGCCGCCTGCATGGCCACGGAACCCGACGAGAGCTCAGAAAGCCGCGGTTTCGGCGCGGGTTACTCCATCGTGGCGGCGGGTTTCACGCTGGCCTTCGCGATCCTGCTGTTCCTCGGCGCGGGCGTGCTGGTGGACCGCTGGCTGCACACCCGCCCGCTCTTCACCCTGATCGGCGTGCTGGTGGGTCTGGGCGCGGGGATGTACGCCTTCATCGTCCGCGTGCTGGCGGAGTCGCCGTCGCGCAGGAAGCCCGGTGGCGGCCGGCCGGGGGTGAAGTGAGCTGGGTCGCGCGGATGGCCCTGGTGGGGGGCGCGGCGGAGCTGGTGGTGGCCGCGATCGCCTCGGTCGAGGCCGGCGTCCCTGGGCTCGAGGGGGCGCTGGTCGGTGGCGGGATCGCGACGGCGGCACAGGTCGCCGCCGTCGCGCTGCTGAGACCGGGCATGAAGGCCGGAGCGGCGGAATTCACGCGGCGTTGGGCGGCGGGCATCGCGATCCGCGGTGGGAGTGCCGTCCTGCTGGCGGGTGTGGTGTTCGCGACCAAGGCGGTGCTGCCGCCGCTCTGGACGGCGCTGGGCTTCCTCGCGGTACTGCTGACGCTCCTCTACGCGGAGATGCGGTTCCTGGAATGATGCAGACGCCCGACATCGGACGGATGATCCTCGAGCGCACGGGGGACGCGCACGAGATCGAGATTCCGTTCGGCGACCTGCTTCACGTCCGGCCGGTGTCCCTGCCGACCGGCTGGATCGTGAACATCGGGGGGCGGGCCCTCGACCTTTCGCCCACCCGGAACGTGGTGTTCCTGCTCGTCGCCGCGCTCCTGGTCTGGCTCACGCTGTGGCTCACGGGGCGGGCGCTGACCCGGCAGCGGGAGGCCGGCGGCGGCGCCCCGCGCGGCTTCGCCAACATGGTCGAGGCGGTGGTGCTGTTCGTGCGGAACGACGTCGCCATCGCCAGCATCGGGCACAAGAACGGGGCCAAGTTCGCGCCCTACATCCTGACGCTGTTCTGGTTCATCCTCTACTGCAACCTGCTCGGCCTGGTGCCGTACGGGGAGAAGCCGACCGGCAGCTTCTGGGTCACGGGAGCCCTGGCCCTGACGGCCCTCGTCACGATCGAGATCTCGGGGTTCGTGACGCTGGGGCCGAAGGGCTACCTGAAGACGATCGTGTTCACGCCGCCGGGCACGACGGGGATCACGGCGGTGCTGCTCACGCTGATCATGACCCCGATCGAGATCATCGGGAAGATGGTGAAGCCGTTCGCGCTGATGCTGCGGCTCTTCGCCAACATGGCGGCCGGCCACTTCGTGATGCTGTCGCTGCTCAGCCTGATCTTCCTGTTCGGGAACATCGCGTATTTTCGCTGGCTGATCGCCGGCGGGTCGGTGGCGTTCGTGCTGTTCATGATGGCGATCGAGCTCTTGGTCGCGTTTATTCAGGCCTACGTCTTCGCGCTCCTCACGTCCACGTTCATCGGGCTGATGCAGCACGAGCACTAGGCGTCTCGCCTACTCCAGGGAGGAAGTCAGATGTCCATGATGCAAGCCGTGGCGGACGCGGCGGCGGTCGCGAAGAACAACAACGCCCTGCTGGGCGCGGGCCTGGGACTGGGGCTCGCGGTGATCGGCGCCGGGCTGGGCATCGGCCGGATCGGCGGCCAGGCGGTCGAGGCGATCGCGCGGCAGCCGGAAGCGTCGGCCGACATCCGCGGGGCGATGATCCTGACGGCGGCGCTGGTCGAGGGCGTGGCGCTGGCGGCGGTGGTGTTCGCCCTGCTCTTCAAGGTCCTGTGACGCCGGTCTTCGCCCTCCTGCAAGCCGCGGAGGAAGCCCCCAAGGGCCCCTTCGCGATGAACCCCGGCGTCTCGATCTGGACGCTGGTGATCTTCCTGGTGCTGGTCGTGGTGCTCGCCAAGACCGCGTGGCCCGCCATCCTCAAGGCGGTGGAGGAGCGGGAGCGGAAGATCCAGGCCCAGCTCGACCAGGCCGAGAAGGCGAACCAGGACGCGCAGCGCGTCCTGGCCGACTACCAGGAGAAGCTGGCCGCGGCGCGGAACGAGGCGCAGCAGCTGCTGGCTGCCGGCCGTCAGGCCGCGGAGAAGGCGCGTGAGGAGATCATGGCCCGCTCCCGGGCGGAGCACGAGGACCTGCTCGCCCGCGCGCGGCGCGAGATCGTGGCCGAGCGGGAGAAGGCGCTGGCGGAGCTGCGCAGCGAGGCGGTGGAGCTGTCGCTGGCGGCCGCCGGCAAGGTGCTGGAGCGGAACCTCGACAGCGAAGCCGATCGCCGACTGGTCCGCGAGTACCTCGACAGTCTCCACAACACCCGCACGTGAGAAGCACCACCGTCGCCCGGAACTACGCCGAGGCCCTGCTCGCCACGGCGCAGCGCCACGACGTGGTGGAGCGGTGCGGTGAGCTGATGGACGAGGTCGCCGGCGTGCTCACGGCCGATCCGGCGCTCCACGGCGTCTTCATGTCGCCGCGCGTGGCCAAGACCACCAAGCAGCGGCTGATCGGGCAGGCGTTGAAGGACCTGGCGCCCACGCCGTTCATCCACTTCCTCCAGGCGGTCGTGCAGCGCGGCCGGCAGGGCATCATTCCCGACATCGCGGCCGAGTACGAGCAGCTGGTCGATGCGCACCTCAAGCGGGTGCACGCGGTCGTGTCGACGGCGCGGCCGGCCGACGCGGCGCTGCAGCGTGCCATCGCGAAGCGACTCGCCGTGGTCTTCGGCACGGCGGTGCGCATCCATTTCCGTGCCGATCCCGCGCTGCTGGGCGGGGTGGTCGTGCGGGCGGGCGACCGGGTATTCGACGGGTCGCTGCGCCGCAGGCTCAGGCTGCTCAAGCACCGGATGTTGCGCGCGCGGCTAGGCGGCGGCGACACCGCGAGGTAAGCTTCGGCGTGTACGCGCTCCTCGCTGCCGCCGCCCTGCTCCTGCCCCAAGCCGACTCCTCGGCATCGCCACGCCGAGCGGGGCCGGCCCCCTACTTCCAGCAGGATCTTCACTACGCGATCGCGGCGCGACTCGACGAGCCGTCGGGCGTGCTGACCGGCTCCGGCCGGATGCGCTACCGCAACCACAGCCCCGACACCCTCACCACCATCGCGTTCCATCTCTACCTCAACGCCTTCCGGCCGGGCTCGAAGTGGGCGGCGCGCGAAACCGCGGAGAACGGGCGGAGCTGGTACGCCGTCCTCCCGGACCCGTACTACGCGTACGAGCGGCTGGGTCGCGTCGCGATCGGGGGCGTGGCCGTGGATGGGCGGTACCCGGGCGCCCCCGACTCGACGGTGGTGGAGTTCTCCCTTCCCAGGCCGCTCGCCCCCGGCGATTCGACGGTCGTGGACCTCACGTGGCAGGCGCGGCTGAGCGTGATTCCACGCCGCCAGGGACGGCGGGGGCGGCGGTACGATTTCGCCGAGTGGTATCCCGAGGTCGCGGTCTACGACCGCTACGGCTGGGAGGCGCACCCGCTGTACCCGGAGGGCGAGTTCTACGGCGAGTACGGGACCTACGACGTCACGCTGGACCTGATGGCGGACCAGGTGTGCGGCGCGACGGGTGTCCCGGTCGAGGGCGATCCGGGCTGGGTCGGCCGCGCGCGCGACGCCGGAGATCCCGGTCACGCTGCAGCGGGATTGGTACGGTGCCGACACCCTACACCCCACACCCTACACCCTAACCCCTAACCCCACTTCCTCGGGCGCAGGGGAACCGGCCCCAGGCCGCAAGCAGGTCCGCTTCCTCGCCGAGAACGTTGAGCACTTCGCCTTTTCGTGCAATCCGGACTACGTGTACGAGGAGGGCCGCTATGGCGGCACGGTGATCCACGCACTCTACCTGCCGGGCGACAGCCTCTCCTGGGGGCATGGCCTCGCGGTGGCGCGCACGGCCCGCGCGCTGGACTGGCTCGACCGGATCTATGGCCGGTACGCGTGGCCGCAGGCGACGCTGCTGCACCGCATCGAGGACGGGGGCACCGAGTTCCCGATGATGGTGATGCTGGGAGGAGCCGGCGAGTCGCTGATCTTCCACGAGATCGGACACCTGTACACCTACGGCATCCTGGGCAACAACGAGTGGAAGGAAGGTTGGCTCGACGAGGGGTTCACCACCTTTCAGACGGGGTGGAACTTCCAGCAACGCGGGATGGGCGTGCCGAGCCAGCAGACGCAGCAGCTGATTCTCGGGCTCGATCTCGACGGCTGGAGCCAGCCGGTCGTGCTGCCGGCCGAGGACTACCGTGACTACGCCACCTACGCGCGGATGATCTACACCAAGGGCCAGCTGATCTGCGAGATGCTGCGCTACGTCCTGGGTGAGGAGACGTTCGACCGGGTGCTGCGGGAGTACTATGCGCGGTGGCAGTTCAAGCACGTGACGTCGGAGCGTTTCGAGGAGGTCGCCGAGGCGGTGTCGCACCAGGACCTCTCGTGGTTCTTCGCGGAGTGGCTGCACGGCGAGCCGCTGGTGGACTACGGTCTCCACAAGGTGCGGCGCCGGAAGGCCGCCGACGGCTGGGTGACGCGACATCGAGATCGAGCGGCTGGGTGACGGCGTCATGCCGGTGGACATCGCCGTGCCGGTGGGTGACTCGACGGTCATCGTGCGGGCCCGTGGGGTCGAGCGCCGGGAGACGGTGGAGGTCCGCACCGCGCTCGCGCCCGGTCGCATCGAGCTCGACCCGGCCCGCCAGACCATGGACTGGAACTACCTCAACAACCTGGAAGGCCCCTGGCTCCCGCTCCGTCGTTCGGTGGGAACGGGCCGCGAGGAGCAGCGCTTCGGCTGGTCGGCCACGACGCCGGCGCGGCGCGACCGCCTGGTGGTGAACTGGCTGCCGCTCGCGTGGTTCAACGACGCGGGTGGGTTGACGCTGGGGTTCCAGTCCCGCTCGAACTACCTCGGCCGGTTCGAGCTGAACCAGGCGCAGTTCACCTGGCCGACGGGCTCGCTGGCCGGCGGCGGCACGCTGGCGCGTGGCCGATGGCGCCCGGACTACTACCTGTCGCTGCGCAACCCGGTCACCTCGCGCGCGCCGCGGCGTGAGACGGAAGCGGCGAGCTGGTCGGTCGAGGGGCGCACCGGCGAGCGGCTCGCCATGTCGAGGGACCTGAGCCCGTCCTTCGTCGGTCCCGTGCACGCGAGTGCCGGGATGGCCTTCACGCTGATGACGGTCACCGACGCGCGGTACCTCGACCGCAGTCGCTGGGGTGACGTGAATACCGCGGAGCTGTCCGCCTGGACCTCGCGCTCGACGGACCTCGAGGGCGGCGGCTCCAGCTCGCGGGTCGAGCTGACGTTCGGCGCCGCGTTCGCTCCGCACGGGGCGGGGCTGGCCTGCAATCCGGGCGGGACGGTCTGTGCCCAGAGCCGGCCCGGCATCGGGGGGAACACCTACGGCCGTGGCCTGGCCCAGTCGCGCCGCTCCGTCAGCATCGGCGCGATCGATCTTTCGTTCCGCGCGGTGGCTGCGGGCACGCTCGGCGGGAGCGCGGTGCCGCTGCAGCGGCGGATCTTCCTCGCGGGGGCCGACCCGTACGAGACGTTCACCGACCCGTTCCTGCGGAGCGCGGGCGCGCTGTTCGCCCGCAACGGCGTGCACTACCAGGCGCCCGGTGGCGGCGACCTGCGCGGGCTCGGCCCGGCGACGTCGGCCAGCTGGCTCGTCGGGTTCGGGGCGGAGGCGGGGTGGCGGCTGTTCGCGCGGCCGGAGCGAAGCCTGTTCCGCACCGTCAGCGTGGCGGCGTTCGTGGACGGCGCCCTCGTGGACGGGAACGCCCTGGGTCGAAACGCCGCGGGCGACGCCGGCTTCGGCCTTCGCGCCACACACCGGGTCGGCCCGACCAGCTTCGTGACCCGCGTGGACTTCCCGCTGCTGGTCACGCGCCCGGTGGCCGCGGTGGCCGGCGCCGCGGGGGACCGGGTGGTGAAGTTCCGCTTCGTGTGGAGCCTGGAGGAAGCCCTCTGATCGGCGGCGACAATGCGGTCGATCGCCGGGGCTTCCTCTCGGAGGCGCTGAAGCTGGTCGTCCAGCAGGCGGGCGGCCTGCTCGCGGACCGCTACGCTCCGCGGCGCCACTTCAGGCCGCCGGGAGCCATCGCCGAGCCGGCGTTCCTCGCCGCCTGCACGCGCTGCGGCTACTGCGTCGAGGCCTGCCCCGTGGATGCGATCGTCAGCGCGCCGGCGAGCGCGGGGCTCGCGGCCGCGACCCCGATCATCGAGCCGCTGGTCCAGCCGTGCGTGGCCTGCGAAGGCATGTTCTGCGCCACGGTCTGCCCGACCGACGCGCTGATCCCGCCGGCGGACGGCTGGGCGAGCGAGCAGATGGGCCGGCTGGCCCTCGATGCCGGCCGGTGCATCGCGTTTCAGGGCATAGAGTGCGGCGTGTGCGCCCGGGTGTGCCCGGTCGGTGCGTCGGCGCTCGACCTGGACGAGGCCGGGCGCCCGGTGATCGGCGCCGGCTGCGTGGGGTGCGGCATCTGCGTGCGCGCCTGCGTGACCACACCGTCGTCGTTCGTCCTCACCTTGCCGGAGGGCGTGTGACCGAGCATCCGCACCGCTTCGAGCCGCGGCAGGTCGCGAAGCCCTGGGGCTACGAGATCCACTGGGCGGTCACGGAGCAGTACGTGGGGAAGCTGCTGCACATCGAGGCCGGCCAGGCGCTGAGCCTGCAGGTGCACGAGCGCAAGGACGAATCCATCTACGTGCTCCGGGGCCGGATGATCTTCCGCTACCGGAACGAGGCGGGGGAGCTGGCGGAGCGCGAGATGATCGCGGGCGAGGCGCAGCACGTGCCGACCGGCCTGGTCCACCAGTTCGAGGCACTGGAGCACACCGACGTGCTCGAGGCCTCCACTCCCCACCTGGACGACGTGGTCCGCCTCAAGGACCGTTACGGGAGGGCGTAGCATGCAGGTGATCATTCCGCTGGCGGGCAAGGGCACCAGGCTGCGGCCGCACACCCACGTCGTGCCCAAGCCGCTCATCAAGGTCGCGGGCCGCCCGGTGATGGACTGGGTGATGGACCGGCTCGAGGGGCTCGACGTCGAGGAGCTGCTCTTCATCACCGGCCACCTGAAGGAGCAGGTCGAGGCCTACGCCCGGCAGCGCTATCCCATTGCCTCGCGGTTCATCGAGCAGAAGGTCCAGGACGGCACGGCCGGAGCGATCCACCTGGCGCAGCCGCACGTGCACGGGCCGGTGATGATCATCTTCGTGGACACGGTGTTCGACGCCGACCTGTCGATCGTGACGTCGACCCTCGACGACGGGATCATCTGGGCGAAGGAAGTCGAGGACTACCAGCGGTTCGGCGTGGTCGTCACCGACGCCGCGGGATACATGACGCGGATCGTCGAGAAGCCGCGGGAGCCGATCTCGAAGCTCGCCAACATCGGGCTGTACTACGTGCGGGCGGTGGATGCCCTGTGGCAGGGCATCGACCACGTGCTGGCGCAGCCGTCCAACCGGGGCGAGTGGTACCTCACCGACGCCTTCCAGTGGATGATCGAGCGGGGCGCCCGCATCAAGACCGCCGAGGTGGCGGGGTGGTACGACTGCGGCACCGTCGCGACGACGCTCGAGACCAACCGCATCCTGCTCGATCTCCACCCGGAGCGGCGGCCGCCGGCGCCCAAGGCGGGGACGGGCGTCACGATCGTCGAGCCGTGCTACATCGAGGCCGGCGTCGTCCTCGAGCGGTCGACCGTGGGGCCGTACGCGTCGATCGAGGGCGGCACCATCGTGCGGGACAGCGTGGTGACCAACGCCATCGTGGGGCGGAACTGCCGGCTGGAGCGGGTACGGCTCGACGGCGCCATGCTGGGCGAGGAGGTCGTGCTGGAAGGCCTGGCGGGGGCCGCCTCCCTCGGCTCGCACGCCGAGGTGCGGTCCCGCTAGGCGTACCGCGCCATCGCGAGGTCCACGATGTCCCGCATCAGGTCGGTGTAGGTGCGGCCCGACTTGCGCGCGGCCATCGCGAACTCGGCGCCGGAGGACAGCCACGGATTCGGGTTCGCCTCGAGGACGTAGATCTCGCCCTTCGCGGTCAGCCGCATGTCGATCCGGCCGTAGTCGCGCAGCTTGAGCGCCTGGTAGGCGGCGATCGCCTTCTCCTGGATGCGCGTCGTGGTCTTCTCGTCCAGGTCCTCGACCACGTGCGAGCGGGTCTTCCGGTACGCGTCGGAGTCCTTCTCCCACTTCACGTCGGTGCTGGCGATGCGGGGCGTGCCTTCGGGCAGCTTGGAGAGATCCAGCTCCACCAGGGGCAGGGCTTCCGCCTTCTCCTCGCCCAGGATCGCGGCGTAGATCTCCCGTCCCTCGATGTACTCCTCGATCAGCGCCGGCGAGTCGAACTGCTCGTGGATGTAGTGGATCTTCTCCATCAGCTCCTTGACGCTCTCCACCACCGACGACGCGTCGATCCCGATCGAGCCGTCCTCGGACATCGGCTTCACGATCAGCGGGAACTCGATGTCGTGCGCGTGGTCGGTGCGGCCCTTGTACGACACCGCGAAGAACGGCGTCCGGATCTTGTGGAAGTGGAACACCTTCTTGGCGAGCGACTTGTCCTGCGCGAGGTAGAGCGCGTGCGGGTCGGCGCCGGTGTAGGGTTTGTCGAGCAGCTCCAGGTAGGCGGCGAGGTTCATGTCCTTGGTGTCGTCGCCGGCGTAGGACTCGGTGAGGTTGAAGATGAGGTCGGCGTTGCAGCGCGCCACGGCCAGCAGGCTCTGGTCGCGGCCGTCCAGCACGAGGTAGGAGGGTTCGTGGCCGAGCTTGCCGAGGGCGTCGAAGATCTCCTCGCGGTCCAGCTTGGGGCGTCGCGCCCGCTTGCTCGCCTTGCGCTTCTTCTTCACCCGGCCGGCGGGCGGCGCCGCTTCGGCCGGCGCGGTCGGCTCCTCCCCGTCGTCCTCCCAGGTGTCGTACAGGATCGCGATCTTGAGGCCGGTCTGGCTCATGCGCGGCTCACGGTTGGACGAAGCGTCCACGGGTCAGGTAATTCATCGCCAGCGTCGTCGCGTATGCCGTCATCTCCACCAGCTGCGTGCTCTCGCGGGCGGTCTCCACGGCGAGCCCCAGCGCCTCGACCCGCGCCTCGACCGACTCCACCAGTGCCTTCACCAGGGGCCGCCGCACGCCGGTCCAGTAGGTCACCTTGTCGACGATCGCCTTGCGGTGCTCGGCGAGCCACGGTGCCGCGGGCTGGATGCCCCGGCGCCGGCGCGGCGCCGGCTTGAGGAGGATATCGGCGAGGTCCGCGTCGAGCGCCAGCTCGGCGATGGCCTGCGCCTCGTCCGGGGTGTGCGTCTGGTAGAACTGCTCGACCGTGACGTCCATCTCCTCGACGGTGACGTCGGTCGCGCCCATCGCCCGGCGCGGAGGCTGGTCGGCCACGCGCCGCGCCGCCCGGTCCACGTAGCGGAGCTTGTGCATCGCCGGCCAGCCGCGGTACTTGGTCCGCCATCCCGACCGCGGGGTGAGCCAGACCGCGAAGGTCTCGGCGAAGTCCTCGTCGGGGTGTTTCTGCGCGTACCAGCCCGCGATGTGCCGCACGTAGCGGCGGCTGAACGGCACCGGGCGGTAGTGCTCCTTGTAGGCGCGCCGGAACGGCCCGAACAGCGCCCGCCACTCGTCGTCCTTGTACAGCTCGTAGGCGTAGTTGAAGGCGTGCCCGGCCTCGTGGCGCAGGTACATCAGGATCTCGCGCTCGTCCTCGAGGTCGTTCATGTCCTTCTCGAGCGCGGCCAGCTTGGGATCGGCGAGGTAGAACGGGATGCCGACGACCGGCTCGCCGGAGGGGCATCCCCACTCGTCGGTGAGGTAGCAGGCGGGGCGGAACTGGGTAAGCCCCTTACGCTCGATGTCGCGGTAGAGAATCCGGACGTACTTCTCCAGCGGGGAGCCCTCGAGCTTCAAGCCCAGCTCCTTGATGGGCTTGGTGAGGAGCTCCTGAACGTCGGCGGGCGTCTTCTCGAAGGGCGGCACGGCGCGCGGTCAGGGTTGCCCTACGCTAATGGGCCGCGCGGTGGAGGACAATACGCGCCCGGTCGCCATTCGCTACGACGTCGCCAGCCCGGCCGCGGCGCAGATGACCAGCAGCGCGCGGTAGAGCCCTGACGGGCCGTCCACGTTCTCGTACCACTCGGTCACCAGGTGCGTATTGCCGCCGCGGCCGCCGGCGCCCAGGGCGATCCCCGGCACCCCGCGGCTGATGGCGACGTTGGCGTCGGTGGACGCCGCCGCGAGGTCGGGGCTGTGGCCGACGCAGCGGGTCGCCTCGACGGCGCTCTTGACCAGCGCGTGCTCGGGCGCGGTCACGCCGCTCGGCCGGTAGCCGAGCGGCACGATCTGAAGCGTGAGGGGCGCCGTGCCCGGGGAGCGGCGGCGGTTGGCGGTGTCGAGCGAGCGCGCCAGCGCCTGGGTGGCGTGGCCGTAGAAGGTGTCGAGCTCGGCCTCGCCCTCCGAGCGCAGGTCGAGCTCGAGCCACGCCTCCTGCGGGATGGTGTTGAGGCCGGAGCCGCCGCCGATCCTCACCACGCTGGCGGTGGTACGGGGCGACGTCGGCAGCGCCATCTCGCCGATGGCCGCCGCCGCCAGCCCAACGGCGTGGGCGGGATTGGCGACGCCGAACGCCGCCCAGGAGTGGCCGCCCGGCCCGCGGAACACGGCGCGCAGCCGCCGGGAGCCGAGCGCGCGGTGCACCACCCGCTCGATGCCGGCGCCGTCGAGGGCGATGAAGCCCACCGGCCGGAACGAGGGGTCGGCGAAGAGGTGCCTGGCGCCGGCGAGGTCCCCGGCGCCTTCCTCGCCGGTGGTGGCCACCAGCGTGAGCGGCACCGGCGGACGGATGCCGGCGTGGCGCAAGGCCCCCGCCAGGGCGAGCAGGCCGGCCAGCCCGCGCGCGTTGTCACTGATGCCGGGTGCGATGAGCCGCGCGCCGAGCTGGTGCACGGTGAGGTCGGTCTCCTCGGGAAAGACGGTGTCCAGATGGGCGGCGATCACGAGACCGGCGTCGGGGCCGTCGCCCCAGCGCCCGATCAGGTTGCCGGCCTCGTCGCGCCGCGCGTTGCCGACGCCGAGCTCGGCGAGCTTGCCCGCCACCGCATCGGCGCGCCGCCGCTCGCCGCCGGTGGGTGCCGGCACCGCCGCGATCGCGCGCTGCCACGACAGCGTTTCGGCGTCGTGACGTTCCAGCCAGGCGTGCGCCTGCCGGACCTCGGGCAGCGCGGCGACGGCGTCGACGGAGTGGCTCACGCGCACAGGCTAATGCGCGCCGCGGGGCGTCGCAAGCGCGCTTGACGGCCTCCGGGCGGGTGCGCAGACTGTACCAGTGCCACCGCGGTCTCCTGTAGCATCCGATCTCATCGCCGACTGGACTGCCGAGGGCCCGGCGCTCGACTGGTCCGGGGCGCGCGCGGCCGGCAGGCCGTGCCGCGCGCGCCAGCTCGGCGGGCGAGCGTAGCGTGGCGCCGCCCACCTATCGCGAGCTAGTGCCGTCGTACCTCGACCTGCGCTGGCAGATCGACCCGGTGGCCGCGACCCAGGCCGGCGTGGCGGCGCACGACGCCCGGCTGGGCGACTACGCCAAGCCCCAGGTCAAGGCGGCGGTGGCGGCGCTCAAGGCCATGGCGGCGGCGTTCGAGTACGGCGCGACGTCCTCGCTCGAGGAGGAGATCGAGCAGACCGCGGTGCTGAACGACCTGCGCGTCACCATCGCGCGCTTCGAGAATGAGAAGCCGCACGAGCTGAATCCCGAGTTCCACCTGTCGCACCTGTTCGACGGCCTGTTCTCCCTGCTGCTGCGGGACGACCGGCCGGCGGAGGAACGCGGCCGCGCGCTGGCGGGCCGGCTCCGGGAGACGCCGCGCTTCCTCCGCGACGCGCGAGCCACGCTCGGCCGGCCGGCGCGCATCTTCACCGAGACCGCGCTCGACGTGGCGGCGGGCGGCGGCGCCCTGTTCGGCGAGGCCATCCCGGCGTTCGCCGCGCGGCTCTCGCCGCCCACGCGGCAGGCGGTGCTCGACGCGGTGGAGACGGCGCGGCCGGAGGTGGAGGCGTTCGTCGCCTATCTCGGGGACGAGCTCGCCGATCGCTCCGACGCCGACTTCGCCATCGGACGGCAGCAGTTCGACTTCCGCCTGCACTACGGACACGCGCTGCGCGAGACCGCGCCGGAACTGCTGCGCTACGGCGAGACGCTCATCAGGGAGACGGAGTGCGATCTGGAGCGGCGCGCCGCGGCGCTGGCCCCGGGCGTGCCGTGGCGCGCCCTGGTCGAGCGGCTGCGGCAGCGCTATCCGAGCCGCGGCGAGCTGGTCGCCGCCTACGCGCGCGCCATGGAGCGCTCGCGCCGGTTCGTGGTCGAGCACGGCCTGGCGACGATCCCGGAGGGATCGCTCGAGGTGGTCGCGACGCCCTCCTTCATGCAGCCGCTGATTCCGTTCGCGGCGTACGACCCGCCGGGCGCGTTCGCCGAGGAGCGCACCGGCTGGTTCTACGTGTCGCTGCCGGAGGAGGCGCAGCTGCGCGAGCACAGCGCGCACGAGCTCGCCCTCACCGCCCTCCACGAAGGGTACCCGGGTCACCACCTCCAGCACCTGGTGGCGCAGGCGCAGACTTCGCCGGTGCGGCGGGTGGTGTGGACGCCGCTGACCGTGGAGGGGTGGGCGCTCTACTGCGAGGAGATGATGGGGGAAGAGGGCTTCTTCGCCGGCCCCGAGGAGGCCTTCTTCCAGCGCCTGCACCTCTTGTGGCGGGCGGTGCGGGTCGTGCTGGACGTGCGGCTCCACACGACGGGCATGAGCGTCGACGCCGCGGAGCGATTCATCATGGAGAAGCTGGACCTCGCGCGGGAGAGTGCCGAGGCCGAGGTGCGGCGCTACTGCGGCAATCCGGGCAACCCGCTGTGCTACGCCGTGGGCCGCCGCGAATTGCTGGAGCTGCGCGAGGATTGGCGCGCGCGCGCGGGCCCCGGTTCCTCGCTGCGGCGGTTCCACGACGAGGTGCTGTCGTACGGCGGGCTGCCGGTATCGCTCGTGAGATGGGGAATGGGATTGAGAGAATCGTGAGAGGTGAGACGTGAGAGGTGAGACGTTCGGGTGAGAGGTGAGAGGCGAAGAGCGTGAGAGGTCGCGCGCTCTCTCACCTCGACTCCTCACCTCTCACGCTGAACCTCTACACGTCTTACCTCCCTCACCTCTCACGCGTCTGCGCACGAGTCATGACCCAAACAGCTGCCGCACCCACCAGGCTCCCCCGCGCGGTCTACGTTCTTCGGCGCCACCTCCCTCGCCAACGACTTCGCGTCGGAGATGATCTACCCGCTGCTCCCGGCCTTCGTGACCGGCGTACTGGGCGGCGGGGCGCTGGCGCTGGGCGTGCTGGACGGCGCCGCCGACGCCGTGGCCGCCGCGTTCAAGCTGCTCTCGGGCTACCTCGCCGACCGTCCCAGGCTCCGGGGGCCGCTGGTGGTGGCCGGCTACGCGATGGCCGCCGTGATCCGGCCCGTCATCGCGATCGCGGGCTCCGCGTGGCACGTGATCGGCCTGCGCGCGGCGGACCGGGTGGGAAAGGGCATCCGCACCGCCCCGCGCGACACGATGATCGCGGAAGTCACGGCGTCCGGGATGCGCGGCCGCGCCTTCGGCCTGCATCGCGCCGCGGACCACGTCGGGGCGATCATCGGGCCGCTGTGCGCGGCGGGACTGATCTACGCCGGGCTCAGTATGCGGCACGTCTTCTGGTTCGCCGCCGTGCCGGGAACGGTGGCGGTGGTGCTGGCCTGGATCGCGGTGCGTGAGGCGGGTGGTGGTTGGCGGGTTGTAGGTGGTGGGAAAGACGATGCCCCTACCACCCACAACCTACCGACCTACCAACGACCGCTTCGCCCCCATGATCTGGGTCCTCGTCCTCGCCGCCGCCCTCAGAGCGCCCGAGACGCTCCTCATCCTCCGCGCCCAGGACCTCGGCGTGCCCGTGGTGCTGGTGCCGATCCTGTGGGCGGCCCTCCACGTGGTGCGCTCCGGTGTCTCGTATCCCGGGGGCGCGCTCGCGGACCGCTGGGGCCCGCGGCGCACCCTCGCGGTCGGCTGGGTGGTCTACGCGATCCTGGCCGTCTGCTTCGCGCTGGCGGGCACGACGCTGGCCGCGTGGGTCATCTTCCTCGCGTTCGGGATCTTCGTCGGCTTGACCGAGAGTCCCGAGCGCAAGCTGGTGGCCGAGCTGGCACCGGAAGGGCGGCGGGGACGCGGGTTCGGCTGGTATCACGGGGCGCTGAGCGCCGTCGTGCTGCCCGGCTCCGCGCTGTTCGGCTGGCTCTACCAGAGCCGGGGCGCGGCCCTGGCGTTCGAAGTGAGCGCCGCGGTGACCATCCTCGCCACCATCGCCCTGCCGCTCAGCAGCAGCGCGTGGAGCTTCCGCTCCCGAAGCGCCAGCTGACGAAGTCGGCGTAGTACTCGCGCGGCGAGAGCGGCGCGCGCCCGGGGTGGCAGGCCGCGTGGTGCTCCAGGTAGCGCTGGCGTAGTCCGGCGCCCCGACGATCTGCCGGACGGCGCCGCGAGGAGCCGCGCGCAGCGCCCGCTGCGCACTTGGCACTGGCCACCACTGCGCGTCTGCGCGTCTGCGCACTACTGCCTCCTTCCACTGACCACTGCAGCCTGCGACCTGCACTCAGTCTCCAGTCGCATACGCCGATTCCACGAACGGCGCCTCGTTCACCACCGGCGCCTTCCGCTTCGAGAGCACCAGCCACCACTCCCGCGCCGACGCCGCGATCACCACGCACCACCACGGCCATGAAGGCCAGCGCGAGCGCCGCGTCGAGCCGGTCGTTGAAGATCAGCCGCGCGGCGTCGGGCGTCGCGCCGCCCTGCGACACCGCGCGCGCGTGCGCCAGGAAGCCGAGCCGCGGGTCGGCCGCGAAGACCTTCTGCCAGCCCGCGGTGAGCGTCACGGCGGCGAGCCAGGCCAGCGGCACCAGCGTGATCCAGGCGTAGCGCTGCTTGCCCATCTTGATCAGGATCGTCGTGCCGACGCACAGCGCCACCGCGGCCAGCAGCTGGTTGGCGATGCCGAACAGCGGCCACAGGGAGTTGATCCCGCCCAGCGGATCGACACGCCCTGGTAGAGGAAGTAGCCCCATCCCGCCGACGATCAGCGCGCTCGAGACGCAGGATGCTCGGGTACCACGAGGTCCGGCCGAACGGCTTCCACAGGTGCCCGCCCAGCTCCTGCAGCATGAACCGCCCCACCCGCGTGCCGGCGTCCACCGTCGTGAGGATGAACAGCGCCTCGAACATGATGGCGAAGTGGTACCACAGGGCCAGCCCGGAGCCCCTGACCACGCCGCCCAGGATCGACGCCATGCCCACCGCGAGGCTCGGCGCGCCGCCGGTGCGCGAGAGCAGCGTCGCCTCGCCCATCTGGCGCGGCCAGCGCCTCCATCTGCCCGGGCTGGAGCGTGAAGCCCCACTGGGCGATCGTGCGCGCCGCCGTCTCGGCGGTCGCGCCCAGGGTGCCGGCCGGCACGTTCATCGCGAAGTAGACGCCGGGCTCGAGCGTGGCCGCCGCGATCACCGCCATCAGCCCCACGAACGACTCCATCAGCATCCCGCCGTAGCCGATGCAGCCGCGTCTCGCTCTCGCGCGTCACCATCTTCGGCGTGGTGCCGCTCGCCACCAGCGCGTGGAACCCCGAGATCGCGCCGCAGGCGATGGTGATGAAGGCGAACGGGAAGACCTTCCCCGCGAACACCGGCCCGGTGCCGTCCACGAACTGCGTCAGCGCCGGCATCCGGATCGGCGGCAGGATGAGCAGGATCGCCACGGCGAGCGTCAGCACCGTGCCGATCTTGAGGAAGGTCGAGAGGTAGTCGCGCGGCGAGAGCAGCAGCCACACCGGGAGCACCGAGGCGACGAAGCCGTAGACGATCATCGCCCACGACAGGCCGGTGCCCGTCCAGGTGAACCAGCGCGACCAGGTCGGGTCGAGCGACACCCAGCGCCCGGCCACCAGCGCCAGGAGCAGCAGCGCGATGCCGATCGCCGAGGCCTCCAGCACGTGCCCCGGGCGCAGCGCTGCGCATCCACCAGCCCATCAGCAGCGCGATCGGAATGGTGCACGCGATGATGAACAGCCCCCACGGGCTCGCCGTCAGCGCGTTGACCACGACCAGCGCCAGCACCGCGAGCAGGATGATCATGATGGCGAGGATGGCGATCATCGCCGCCATGCCGGCCACCGGGTTGACCTCCTCCTTCGCCATCTGGCCGAGCGACTTGCCGTCGCGGCGCATCGACGCGAACAGGATGGTGAAGTCCTGCACCGCGCCGCCGAGCCACGACGCCGGCGATGAGCCACAGCGTGCCCGGCAGGTAGCCGAACTGCGCGGCCAGCATCGGGCCGATCAGCGGGCCGGCGCCCGGCGATGGCCGCGAAGTGGTGCCCGTACAGCACCCACTTGTTGGTCGGCACGAAGTCGCGGCCGTTGTTGAGTCGCTCGGCCGGCGTGGCCCGGTGGTCGTCGAGGGCGAAGACCCGGAGCGCGAGGAACCGCGCGTAGAACCGGTAGGCGATCACGTAACTCGCCACCCCGGCGGCGAGAATCCAGACGGCGCTGACGTGCTCCCCCCGCGACAGCGCGAGGACGGCGAACGCGGCGGCCCCCAGGGCGGCGACGGCGATCCAGAGGATCCTATCGCGGAAGTCGGCGCATCTTGCGCGCTAGCATAGCCTTGGCCTCTCGGGCGAGTCAATGAGGCTACCTTGCCACTCCTCCGGGCCACGGGTATGTTCGCGCCGTGCCCAAGCCCCATACCGACGCCGTCACCGCGCTCCTCGAGGAAGTCGCTCACCAGGAGCAGCCGCAGCCCGTCGGGGGGAAGGCGGACCTCAAGGGCAAAGGTGCGATCGTCACCGGTGCCGCCACCGGCATCGGCCGCGCGACGGCGCTCGAGTTCGCGCGCCGCGGCTGCGGCGTGGCGTTCAACTACGTCGAGCTTCCCGGCCGCGACGTCGCGGTGCAGGCGGCGATGACCGAGGCGGTGCTGAAGAGCCTCAACGTGCCGGTCTTCTGCGACCGCTGCGACGTGCGCAGCAAGGACGAGGTGGACCGCTTCGTCCAGGCCGCGAACAACGCCCTGGGTGGCGTGCACAACCTCGTGAACAACGCCGGCATCTCCCGCGACGCCGCGCTGTGGCGGATGGACGACACGGCGTGGCAGGACGTGGTCGAGACCAACCTGACCGGCGCCTTCCACATGATCCGCTCGGTCGCGCCGATCTTCCGGGCGCAGCACTACGGCAAGATCGTCAACGTCGCGTCGGTGCAGGCGATGCGGGCGGGATTCGGCATCGCGAACTACGCCGCGTCCAAGGCCGGACTCATCGGGCTCACCCACGCCGCGGCCGTCGAGCTGGGACCCGCCAACGTCAACGTCAACGCCGTCGCGCCCGGCTTCGTCAAGACGGAGCTGACGCAGCACCTCTCGGAGGAGCTGGTGGCCCGCGCCCGCAGCAGCACGCCCCTGGGACGCCTGGCCGAGCCCGATGACGTCGCGCAGGTGATCGTGTTCCTCTGCACCGACGCCGCGCGCCACATCACCGGAGAGGTCATCCGCGTGGACGGAGGTCAGACCCTGGGTTAGGTTTCGTTGCTCCGGCCTAATGACCATCCCATCGGTGGCTCCAATGTCGCGTAAGTATCGCTACGCTATCGCGTGTGTGGCTCTATTGTCCGTGGCGGGGTGTGGGAGGTCTCAGCGCTCCCCTACGCCACAGGATCCGTTCCAGGCCATCGGCGTCGCTCCCCTGCCCGTTGAGGCTCTGGCGGGCGGCAGTGTGCTCATACTGCCCGTCGGCGCGCTGGTGCTCAGCGACTCCGCGGCCACGAATCCCGACCTCGTCGCTCGACGATACGGCCTGGTCGCCGCGGCGGGCGCGGCGCTCGACAGCGCCTTGCGGCGTGGGGCGCCGGGCGTGACCTGGCTCGGCCTGGCGGAGCAGCGGCGCGCGCTGCGGATGGCGCCGGCCCTGGGCATCGAGCCGGGTCGACTGGAGACCGACTACCTCCTGAATCCGCGCGTCGAGGCGATGGTCGATCCGCTGTGGGCGCAGCTCCGGACGCTGACGGCGCTGACGGACACGCGGACCGCGGTGGCGCCGGCGGGCGTGCGGCTCGATCGTCGAGGCGGCGCCTTCCTGGCGGAGTACGTGCTGGTTCTGGTGGACGCGCGCAGCGGCAAGGTGCTGGGGAGAGGCCGGACGATGGGCGGCCTGGCCGCGACGCCGGAGGCCGCGCTGTCGAGCGCCGCGGCGGCCACGGTTCCGCCGCCCGCCAACCGCTAGCGCGCCCGACGATGGCCTATCGCGTGACGCTGATCCCGGGTGACGGCATCGGCCCGGAGATCACCGCCGCCACGTCTGCACAACGTCCGCGTTGGCCGACCACGTGGCCAAGTTGGTGAGAGGATGACGGTATGACGGAACGCAGAGAAGTTGCCGGACGGCAAGTTGCGAAGTGGTTACCAGACGTGAGACGGCCGAGCGGTGTGCTGGCGGGTGTGCTCGTCGCCGCGCTCCTCTCGTCCGCGGACGTCCTCAAGGCCCAGGAATCCAGCCTCACCATCTATCAGGATGGCAGGGTGGTGGTGCGGCGGACCATCGCGACGCCGTTGCCGCGGGGCGTCACCACGCTCCCCGTGGACCTCGGCGCGCGGGGCGTGGATCCAGGCACGCTGGTGGCCCTCGACGACGGGGTAGAGATCCGGGGCGCCACGGTGTCGGCGGCGAGCGGGCTCGAGGCGGCGCTGCGGCGGGCGGTCGGGCAGGAGCTCGATTTCATGATCCTGCGCAGCGACTCGTCGCCCCGGTTCGTGCGCGGCACGTTGCTCTCGCTCGACCCGCAGACGGTGAAGCTGAACGGGCGCGTGGTCTACGCCTTTCCGGGAGTGCCGGCGTTCCCGGACTCGCTCGTTTCGCTGGCGCCCCAGGTCGATCTCACCCTGGATGCCGCGCGTGCGCAGCGCGCACTCCGGATCGCCTATCAGGCCAACGGCCTGCAATGGCGGGCGTCGTACGCGGTGGTCGCGCCTGCGGGCGCGGGCGGCAAGGGCTCGGTGACCGGGTTCGCCACCATCGAGGATCCCGGGGCCCTCACCTTCCGGGGAGCGGAGGTCCAGCTGTTGGCGGGCGACGTGCGCCGGGCCGGCGTGACGGTGATGGGCTACGCGCCGGCACCGATGATGCGCGCGGCCCTCGCCGCCCCCGCCCCGGCTCCGGCGGAGGAGTCGGTCGGCGAGGTCCATGTCTACACGCTCCCGGGCACCGTGGACCTGCTGCCGGGCCAGAGCGAGACGGTCGCGCTGTTCCCGCGGGCCGAGGCGCAGGTCGAGCCCGAGTACCTGCTGCGGCACAACGCGTATGCCTTCCGGGTGCGCCAGGACCAGCCGGAGCAGGATTTGCACGCCGAGGTGAGCTACCTGGTGCGGCGGCCGCGCGGCACGGCGTTCGGCGATACGCCGCTTCCGGAGGGCGTGGTGCGGGTGCTCTCGCCCGACTCGGCCGGCCGGCTCCAGCTCCTCGGCGAGACGCAGATTCAGCACACGCCCGCGGGGCGGGAGCTGCACCTCACCACGGGCACCGCCTTCGACGTCACGGCCCAGCGCACCCAGCTGACCTTCGAGCTGAGCGGCAAGAACTCGGCGACGTCTTCGTACCGCGTGACGATCCAGAACGCGAAGAGCGTGCCGGTGACGGTGCAAGTGCTCGACGAGTACTCCGGACAGTTCGAGGTGCTCTCGAGCAGCGTACCCGCCGAGCGGCTGAGCGCTTCCAGCATCCGCTTCCCGGTCGCCGTCCCCGCGGGCGGCGAGGCGACGCTCGAGTACCGGGTCCGCGCGCGCTGGTGAGCCCGTCGCCGGTGACGACGCTGGTCCACCTCTCCGACCTCCACTTCGGCGGCATGGCGGACATCCGGGCCGTCGAGGCGGTCGAGGAGCTGCTGCCCGGGTTGAGGCCGAGGGCGATCATCATTTCGGGCGACTTCGCCCAGCGCGCGCGGGCGGGCGAGTTCCAGCGGGGCCGGGCCTTGCTCCGCTCGCTGGCCAGCCTCGCGCCGGTGCACGCGGTCGCGGGCAATCACGACGTGCAGTGGTGGCGGGAACCGTTCGGCATCCCGCTGCTGGGCCGGGCGCGGTTCGCCAAGTACCGGCGCTACGTGGCCGACGACGTCGCCCCGGCGGTGACGGTGGACGGCGCGGTGATCTGCGGCGCGGCTTCGGCCCACGGCCTCTCGTGGGGCTCGCTGACCTGGAACCCGCGCGACCTCACGGTGAAGGGACACCTGCCCGGAGCGGAGCTGGCCCGGGCGGCGGCGGTGTTCGCGAGCGGCAACGGCCGTGGGGGGGGGGCGCTGAAGGTGCTGGTGGTGCACCACAACGTGCTCAAGGGGCGCATCTCGGGGCGCTGGGGATTGGCCCGGCCGCGGGCGGCGCTGCGCGGCATCGTGGCATCCGGCGCTGACGTCGTCTGCTGCGGGCACGATCACGAGGAGGGGATCGGCACCATCGACCTGGATGGCCGGCGCGTGATCGTCTCGACCGCCGGCACCCTCTCGACCCGTGGGCGCGACCATCGGCCGCCGAGCTTCAATGTCCTCCAGGCGACGCCGACGGAAATCCGGGTGGAGATTCACGGGCTCGACCGCACGTCCGGCACCTTCAAGGTCCTCGAGGCGCGTGACTTTGCTCGATAGGCTGCTGCCTCGCTGGTTGCGGCCGCCCGAGCGCGGCCCGGAGCGCGAGGCGCCGCCGGCGTCGCGGTTCCGTCTGCCCGAGGAGACGCTCCTGGCGCGCCGGCTCGAGCTGCTCGGCCTGCACGCGGTCCGCGGCGTTCGCGTGACGGACAACCGCAGCGTCATGGTGAGCCTCTCGCCCAAGGGCGTGCTCCGCATCCACCGCGGCTACGCGATGGCGCCGGACCGGATCTTGAAGGCGGTGGTGAGGTTCGTGGCGCCGCGCACCCCGCGGGCGCTGCGGCGCGCCGCCGAACACGAGATCCTTTCGTTCCAGCCCGAGGAGCACGCCGCCCCTCCCCGGCGCCACCAGCGCGCCGGCGACCGGGCGCAACCCGGCGACCTCGAGAAGGCGGAGCGCCTGGCCCGGTTGTTCGCGGAATTGAACGCGCGCCATTTCGGCGGCGCGCTTCCCACGTTGCCGTTCCGGATCTCCGGGCGGATGCGCACCCGGCTCGGACAGCTGTGCATCCGGCACGAGACCGGCGAGCCGTACGAGATCACCGTGAGCCGCCGCCACATCGACCGGCACGGCTGGGACGAGGCGGCCCACACCCTGCTGCACGAGATGGTGCACCTGTGGCAGCACGGCACGGCCACGCCGTGGACCACGGCGCGGCCTTCCGGCGGAAGGCCGCGGAGGTGGGGGTCGTGGGGTCGGCGCGGCGCACGGTGCGCGCGCGGCACGGCCGCGGCCGCGCCACCCGGATCGACTGATCCACCTCATCCAGGAAACCCATGGCACCGCGTTTCGAGGGCGTTGACTTCTACGACGTCGGCTCGCTGCTCTCCGAGGAGGAGCGGGCGGTGCAGGGCACCGTCCGCCAGTGGGTGGACGACCGGCTGATGCCCGTCATCAACCAGCACTATCTGGAGGGGAAGTTCCCGCTCGCGCTGGTGCCGGAAATGGCGCAGCTCGGCTTCTTCGGCGCCAACCTGCCGGAGGAGTACGGCTGCGCCGGGCTGAACAACGTCGCCTACGGGCTGATCATGCAGGAGCTGGAGCGCGGCGACTCCGGCGTGCGCTCCTTCGCCTCGGTGCAGGGCGCGCTGGTGATGTACCCGATCCTCGCCTTCGGCTCCGAGGAGCAGCGCAAGCGCTGGCTGCCGAAGATGGCCTCGGGCGAGGTGATCGGCTGCTTCGGGCTCACCGAGCCGGACTACGGCTCGAACCCCGGCGGGATGATCACCACGGCGCGGGAGACGAAGGACGGTTGGGTGCTGAACGGCGCCAAGATGTGGATCACCAACGGCTCGACGGCCGAGGTGGCGATCATCTGGGCGAAGACGGGCTCGCGCGAGGACGCCTCGAGCATCCGCGGCTTCATCGTGCCGACCGACGCGCCGGGCTTCAGCGCCAAGGACCAGAAGGGCAAGCTCTCGCTGCGGGCGTCGGACACGTCGGAGCTGGTGCTGCAGGACGTCAAGGTGGGCAAGGACGCGCTGCTTCCCGGTTCGAAGGGGCTCAAGAGCCCGCTCAGCTGCCTCACCCAGGCCCGCTACGGCATCGCGTGGGGCGCCGTCGGCGCGGCGATGGCCTGCTACGACGAGGCGCTCCGGTACGCCAAGCAGCGGGTGATGTTCGGCAAGCCGATCGCCGCGTTCCAGCTGCAGCAGCAGCGCCTCGTGGAGATGCTGACCGAGATCACCAAGGCGCAGCTGCTGGTGCTGCAGCTCGGCCGGCTGAAGGACGGGGGCAAGGCTTCCCCGCAGCAGGTGTCGCTCGCCAAGCGCAACAACGTGAACATGGCCTGCGACATCGCCCGCGAGGCACGCCGTTTGCTGGGTGCGAACGGGATCCTGGTGGAGTACACGGCGATGCGGCACCTGGCCAACCTGGAGAGCGTCTACACCTACGAGGGCACGCACGACATGCACACGCTGATCCTGGGCGAGGAGATCACCGGGATCAGCGCGTTCGAGTGAGGGGCGTGAGCGCCCTTCGCGCGACCGGCACGACTACGACGGGTGGGAGAAGCCTGGCCATGATTCGCGCGCCACTGGCGAGCAGCGAGGGGATCGAGTGAAGATCGCGGTCTGCATCAAGCGGGTTCCGGACACGGAGACCCGCATCCGGATCGGGGGCGACGGCGCCTCGATCGACGAGGCCGGCGTCAAGTTCATCGTGAACCCGTACGACGAGTTCGCGGTCGAGGAGGCGCTGCAGCGCCGGGAGAAGGCGGGCGGGGGCGAGGTGGTGGTCATCGTCCTCGGTCCCGACGCGGCGCAGGAGACGCTCCGCGGCGCGCTGGCGATGGGCGCCGACCGCGGCGTGCTGCTCAAAGCCGACCGCATCCCGGCCGACGCGCTCGTCGTGGCAAAGGCGCTGGCCGCCGAGCTCAAGGACGGCGGTTACGATCTGGTGCTGTTCGGCAAGATGGCGGTGGACGACTCCCACCACGGCGTCGGTCCGATGGTGGCCGAGCTGCTCGAGCTGCCATGCGTGACGGCGATCGCCAAGCTGGAGCTCGAGGGAGGCCAGGGCGTGGCGGAGCGCGAAGTCGAGGGCGGCGTCGAGGTGGTCGAATTCGCGCTCCCGGCCGTGCTGACGGCGGAGAAGGGGCTCAATACCCCGCGCTACCCGGCCCTCAAGGGGATCATGGCCGCGAAGAAGAAGCCGATCGAGGTCAAGCCGGCGGCGCTGGCCGAGGCCCGCGTGACCGTGACGTCGCTCGGCCTGCCGCCCGACCGGAAGGCGGGGCGGATCGTGGGCGAGGGCCCGGACGCGGTGCCCGAGCTGGTGCGGCTGCTCCGCACGGAAGCGAAGGTGCTCTGATGGCCAACGTGCTGGTGGTGACGGAGCAGCGGGGCGGCGCGCTGCGGAAGACGAGCCACGAGGTGGTGTGGGCGGCGCGACGGCTGGCCGACGCGATGGGCGGCACGGTGGACGCGCTGGTGCTGGGCGCGCCGGGCGTGGACGCGTCCGGCGCGAGCCTCGGTGCGGTGGGCGCCGATCGCGTCCTGGTGGCGGAGGACGCCTCCTTCGGCCGGTATTCGCCGGGCGGATACGCCGGCACGGCCGCCGCGGCGGTGAAGGCGGGCTCCTACGGCGCGGTGCTCGTCGCCGCGACCGCGGCGGGGAAGGACCTGGCGCCCCGCATCGCCGCGCGGCTCGATGCGCCGTTGGCGACCGACGTCACGGGCGTCGGCTTCGCCGACGGGAAGGTGACGGCGACGCGCCCCGTCTATGCGGGGAGGGCGATCCAGCAGGTCACGTTCGACGCGCCGGTGGCGGTGCTCTCGGTGCGGCCCAACACCTTCGCCCCCGGAAGCGCGGGCAAGGCCGGCGCGGTATCGAAGGCCGCGGCGGTGGGCGACGCGCGAGTCGTGGTGCGCGAGGTCAAGGCGGCGGCGCAGGGCAAGCTCGACGTGGCGGAGGCGTCGGTCGTGGTCTCCGGCGGCCGCGGCCTCAAGGGCCCGGAGCACTTCGCGTTGATCGAGAACCTGGCCAAGGCGTTCGGCGCGGCGGTCGGCGCGTCGCGCGCGGTGGTGGACGCCGGCTGGCGGCCGCATGCAGAGCAGGTGGGGCAGACGGGGAAGACGGTGAGCCCGCAGCTCTACGTGGCGGTCGGCATCTCCGGCGCCATCCAGCACCTGGCCGGGATGCGCACGGCCAAGGTCATCGTGGCGATCAACAAGGACAAGGACGCGCCCATCTTCCAGGTGGCCGACTACGGGATCGTGGGCGACCTGTTCGAGATCGTGCCGCGGCTCACCGAAGAGGTCGCGAAGGCGAAGGCCGGCTAGGCGCGGCGGCTCCGGTCTGGTGCCTGAGCCGGGGTGTCGGCCTGGTCATCGCGACGGCGCGGCGACCGCGGTACCGCCTAGCTCCGGACCAGGGCTCGCCTGACGCCGTCCACCTCGGCGACGAAGGGCTGGATCTCCTCCGGCTTGCAGCGCTTGGCGCTGCGGTAGATGGCGAGGGAGCCGCCGTGCGACTCCACCGACCAGCCGAGGCTCTGGGCGAAGAAACCGAGCGCCTCGGCGCCGAACGCGGCGCGGATCGCGGTCTCGTCCGGGCCGCGGAGCACATAGCGCTTCGAGAACTCCTCGCTCGCCTCGAAGTTGATGTCCTGGTAGCCCATCAGCGCGCCGATCCGGTGCCAGATGTGCTCGGGCGCGAGGGTGAACTCCGGCAGCCCGCTGGCGCCCGGGTAGATCGCGACCGTCTGGCGCCAGGTGTGAGAGTCCTTCCCGCCGCCGGTCGTATACTGGTAGTCGAGCAGCACGATCTCGGCGTCCCCGCTCTTCCCGCGCATCACGTTGCGCGCCCGCCGCGAGTGACCGCGCTTGAAGAGGTGGAACGTGCCCAGCGCCGCCAGCTGCTCCTCCGGAATCTGCGCCAGGTAGTTGAAGCCCATGCGCAGGGCGGCATCCGCCGCAGCGGCGGCGCGCTTCTTCTCGGCCTGGCTCGAGACGTAGACGATGCCCCCGACGAGCGCCAGAGCGCCGAGGGCGAACAGCACGAACACCGTGGGATCGTGCATGGGGACCTTCCTCTAGAATTGCGCTTCCGCGATCAGACGGATGAGGTCAGCGTACGGCTCCGTTTCGGCCGTGGCCTTCCCCGTGGCCGGGTCGGTCCGCACGTGCCACTGCAGCAGCTCCGACAGCTCCATCCCCTCGTCGTCGGAGAGGTGCAGCCGGTACGCCGCCGGGCCCGCGCCCGGCTCCGGCCGCGCCGCGTCGATGTCCTTCTGGACGTCGGGCGGAATGTGCTTGGCTCGCTTCAGGGCCTCGAGCATCGCATCGGTGATGTGAATGTCCACTCAGGACCTCTGCGTGAGAGGTGAGCGGTGAGGCGTGAGAGGTGAGAAGGCCTCGTGAGAGGTGAGAGGGAGTGAGGCGTGAGAGGGGCCCTCTCACGCATTTCCACCTCTCACCCCTCACTCGTACGTCTCGCCTCTCACGTCTCACCTCTCACCGGTCATGATCCCCTCCCGAATCCGGACGGCTTTCGCCGGCGCCCCCGCCGTCTCGCTCAGCGTCGCCACCGACGTCGTGAACGGGCGCCCGCGCACGTCCGCCGTCAGCAGCCGCCCGCCGCGCCTGAGCTCGAGCCGCACCGTCCCGCCGGGCGCCAGATCGCGGATCGGGTCGAAGGCCCTGCCTGCCGTCGCGTCGACGCCGTCGATCCGTACGACCTCGTCGCCGTTGTTGACGCCGGCGTCGGCGAAGGCGCTCCCGGGCGTGACGATCGCCCGCCAGTAGGGGCTCGATGGCGCGACGCCGAGCTGGGCGGCGGGGGGCATCAGCGCCAGGCGATTGTCCACCGGCACGACCGAGTCCCGAAACTCCACCTGCCAGCCGATCCGCGCCAGGAAGTCGTTCCAGGGGATGTCCTCCGCTCCGCTCACGTACTTCCGCCAGAAGTCCTCGAAGTCGCGCCCCGAGACCTGGTTCACGGCGTCGAGCAGGTCCTCCGACGCGAAGCCGCGCTCGCCGGCGTAGTGCGCGAACAGGTAGCGCATCACGTCGTCCCAGCTCACCCGGCCGTCGGTCGAGTCGCGGATCGCGATGTCGAACAGCAGGCCGAGCAGCTCGCCCTGATCGTAGTAGGAGATGGCGTAACCGCCGTTCGCCTCGGGGGCATCCCAGGTGGTCCACGACGAGCGCTCGGGGCTGATGCGGAGCCGGGCCGGGTTCGCGTGGTGCGAGC
The DNA here is from genome assembly GCA_963729955.1 of uncultured Gemmatimonadales bacterium. Classification (GTDB taxonomy): domain Bacteria; phylum Gemmatimonadota; class Gemmatimonadetes; order Gemmatimonadales; family JACORV01; genus Fen-1245. The sequence continues at coordinate 106,572 of CAVSQA010000023.1, read as the reverse complement.
CGATCAGGTTCTGGAGCTGGGTGCGGAATTCGTCCCGGGTGATGAGGCCGCTGCGCACGTTGGTGAGCGCGGCGTAGTAGCTGGTGTTGCCCTCGGCGAACCAGAGATCCAAGGTGCGCTGCGGCGCGGTGTAGTCGAACGGGCCGAGGACGGCGGGCCGGATCCGCTTGACGTTCCAGGTATGGAAGAACTCGTGGGCCACGATGCCGTCGGCGTTCTTCACGTTCGCCGCCATCCGGTCGGCGTCGAGCCCGATGGTGGTCGAATTCAGGTGCTCGAGCCCGCCGCCGCCGCCCACGACGAAGATGAAGGTGTAGTCCTTGTACGGCGGCTGGCCGAAGATGCCGATCTCGGTGGCGGCGATGCGGCGCACCATGGCGACGAACCCGACGGTGTCGAACGCGGCCGGCGCACCGTCGTTGGCCACCAGCACCTGATGGGGCGTGGCGTCCACGGTGAATGCCCAGCGCTGGAACGCACCGAGCAGGACCGGCGAGTCGGCGAGCACGTCGTACGACGGGGCGAAGAAGACGGTGGAGTCGGGCGTGGCCATCAAGCCGGTCCCGATCCGCCACCCGGCCGGGAGCGCGAACCTCACGTGCGACGGGAGATTCTGGTGCCCCGGCAGGTAGAGGTACGTGGACGGGCCGTCCAGGAGTCCCGCCGCCGGCCGCAGGAACTCGCGGTTGTTGGCCGTCGCCGTGGCCCTGACCGCGTACCGCACGACGAGTCTGGGCGCTCCGCCGCTGTGCACCAGCCAGGTGAGGCTGTCGGGCTTCGTCACGGCCAGGGCGGCGCCGGCGGAGTCGGTCGCGGCGAAATCGCGCACCCGCCGCCAGGCGTTGGTGATGCGGTACGCGCCGGGGGCCCAGGCAGGCAGGGCCAATCTCACGGCTGAGTCGGTCAGCCCGTCGAGGTCCACCTCCACGTGGTACGCGGACCGGTCGTCCGCCGGCACCGAGACCGTGTACTCCACCCGCGGATCGGCAGGACTGAACCGCTTCACGAACCCGTCGGCGTAGGTCCGCACAGGGAGCTGCGCCCGCGCGAGCGGGACGAGCGCCACGCCGAGCAGGGCGGCGAGGACGGCGGCGTGCCGTCTCACACCGGCGGCTCCGCGGTGACGGTGCGGGCGTCGTCGAGCAGCAGGGCGCTCAGGGACGCACCGGCGTCGAGGCGCTCGACTTCCTCGGGCACGATCAGCAGCGCGTTGGCCTTCGTCATCGAGGTGAGGATGCCGGAGCCCTGGGGGCCCGTGAGCCGCGCGCGCCAGCCGTCCGGCGTCTCGCGCACCACCGCCCGCAGGAAGTGCGTCAAGCGGCCGGGTGTGTGGAGCGGCTCCTCCGTGACCGCGCGCACGGTGCGCCGGTGGAGCAGCGTGTGTCCCTGCATCTTCCTCACCGCGGGCCGGACGAACAGCTCGAAGCAGACCATGGTCGAGACGGGGTTCCCGGGCAGGCCGATCCACGGGACGCCGCGCACCACGCCGAAGGAAGTGGGCGAGCCGGGCCGCATCCGGACCTTGCTGACCACCATCCGGCAGCCGAGGGCATCGAGCACGCTCCGGAGATAGTCGTACTCTCCCACGCTGACGCCCGCCGTGGAGACGATGAGGTCGCAGCACGACAGGCCGCGCTCGAGCTTCTCGCGCACGCTGGCGGGCGTATCGGCGGCGATGCCCAACGGCACGGGCACGGCGCCGGCGAGACGGATCAGGCCGTCCAGCGTGTAGGAGTTCGACGAGGCCGTCTTGCGTCCGGCGAGGATCGCCTCCGCCTGGTCGAGGTCCGCGATCTCGTCGCCCGAAGCGAGGATCCCGACCCGGGCTCGGCGCCGGACGGCGACGCGCGCGCGCGCCATCGAGGCCAGGACGCCCAGCTGCGCCGGCCCGAGCACCGTGCCGGTGTCGAGCACCCGGGTCCCCGGCTGCAAGTCCTCGCCCGCGAAGCGCACGTTGCGCCCCGCGTCCCGATCGTCGAGGACCGCCACGACGCGGCCCTCGAACGTGGTGTCTTCCTGGCGAATGACGCCGTCGGCGCCGTCGGGAAGCGGCGCGCCGGTAAAGACCCGCGTTGCCTCGCCCGGGCCCACCGGGCGGGCCGGGAGGCCGCCCGCCCGCACTTCCTCAAGGACCTTGAGCCGGCGCGGCGCCTGCGTCGTCGCCCCCCGCACGTCGGCGGACCGCACGGCGAAGCCGTCCATTGCGGAGTTGGTGCGCGCCGGCAGGGTGAGCGGCGAGTCCACGTCCTCGGCGAGCACGCGCTCGAGCGCGTCCCGGAGCGCGACCTCCTCGGGCGCGAGCACGCTCACACCCGCCACGACGAGGTCGATCGCCTCCCGGACCCCGATCATCGCCCCGCGTCGCTCCGGCGGCCGAAGTTCGCGAGCCGCTCGACCACCTGGTCCTGCGCGGCCTCGACCACCCGCTGCGGCACCGTGAAGCCGTTGACCAGCAGGACGAACAGCAGCATCTCGCCGTCAGCGGCCCGCACGTACCCCGAGAGCGAGCGCACGTTGCTCAGCGAGCCCGTCTTGGCGTGCGCGTTGCCGGCCGCCCTGGTGCCCTTGAGGCGGCCCGCGAGGGTGCCGTCGACGCCGGCGATGGGGAGCGCGGCGAAGAACGGCTCGAAATCGGGCCGCCGGTACATCGCCTCCAGCACCCGTGCGACAGCCTCGGGCGCCACGTAGTTGTAGCGCGAGAGGCCCGAGCCGTCGGCCAGCACGTAGGCGTCGGGCGGCACGCCGAAGCCGGTGAGAACCTCCCGGACCACCGCGCGTCCGCTGTCCATCGAGCCCGCGCCCTTGAGCTGGGCGCCGAGCGTGCGGAGCAGCGTCTCGCCGACCTGGTTCTGGCTCGGCTTGAGCAGCAGCGGCAGGATGGCGGCGAGCGGCGGCGACTGCCAGGTGAAGAGCGTGTCGGTGGTGGAGTCCGCGGCGAGGCTGTCGCCTTGCACCGTCACGCCCGCATCGCCGAGCGCTTCGACCAGCGACGCGACGAAGTAGCGGGTGGGATCCGGCACCGACACGGGGAGCCGAACCGTGGGCCGCCCCGCCGAGAGCCGCCCGGAGAGCGTGACCGAGTCGCTGAACGGAGCGCGGCTCCACACGAGTTGGTGGACGTTCGAGTCGGCGGGTGCGGTGGTCGCGCTGCTGAAGAGGCGGAGGGGGGCGCCGGGCGGCAGCAAGGCGGCGCGCACCGGCCCGCCCGGCGAGGTGTCCGGCGTGACCTGGATCCAGGCCGCGTCGTTGTCGAGCTGGAGGGCGCCGACCGGCGCGGCGTAGTCGGCATCGAGGTCGTCCCACGCCCAGCCCGGCCCCAGCGGCGGATCGGTGAACAGCGACGCGTCGCCGATCACCCGTCCCCGCACCACCCGGATACCCCTGGCCGCGAGCGAGTCCGCCCACGGCCGCAGCGGCGTCAGCGGATCGGCACCGGTCGCCGCGTCCACGGCCAGCGTGGGATCGCCGCGGCCGACGACGATGAGGTCGCCGAGCAGGGTGTCCGCGTGCCGCGCGCCGTGCGTGATCACGGCGGTCTGGTAGCGGAAGTCGGCGCCCAGGCGGGTGAGCGCGGCGGACGCCGTCAGCAGCTTGAGATTGGAGGCCGGGAGGAACAACCGCTGGGCGTTGCGCCGGTAGAGCACTTGGCCGTCGTCCAGCGACTGGATGACCACGCCCCACGAGGCCCGGGCGAACGACGGGTCGGCGAGCGCGCTGTCCACGTCGGCCGCGAGCGCGGCCACCTGGGGTGCGAGGGGGGGCGCGGTGAGCCGCGCGGCGCAGCCGATCAGCAGCAGCGCCGCGAGGGGGCGCCCCGCGCGTCTCAGCGCGCGCCCTGTGACACGAGGTCGACGAGCCGGTAGAGCCAGTTGGTGTCGCTGAACCGTAGCACCGGAACGGACGCGCGGAAATCCGTCGCGTCGGTCACGATGGCGATGTACTGCGAGGCGTCGGGCGCCGCGGCATCGTAGAGCGGATCGTGGTGCACCGCGCGCCGGTACACTTCGATCTTGGGCACGTCGGACTTCTTGAAGCCCTCGACCACCACGAAGTGCGCGTCGCCCAGGAAGCGCGCCGCCAACTCGCGCGGCCCGGACTCCTCGTCGGTACGCGCGATGACGATGCGCGAGCCCGGGGTCTCCATCACCACCCGCTCCGCGCCGCCCTCGTGCAGGTGCCGCCAGGTGTCGCGCCCCTTCTGGTCCATCTCGAAGGCGTGGATGCCGTGCTTGATGGTCATCACGCGATGGCCGCGGCGCACCAGCTCGCGGACCAGGGCGACGACGAGCGTGGTCTTCCCTGAGTTCTTCTTGCCGATTATCGAGACGAGTCGCGGTTCCGGCATAGCAATTCCGCTCGGGCCAGGTCGTCGGGCGTGTTGACGTTGAAGAATAGAACCGTCGGCTCGCCGTACTGCAACACGGCCTCGCGGGGCAGCCGGGCGACGCGCACCGCGGCGTGGAACCCGATGGCGCGTGCGTCGCCGCGCGCGATGGCCGCGCGGATGGCAGGGCCGCAGGCGGGTCCGTAAGCCGCGCACAGTGGCTCGAGGCCGCGGCGCGAGTCGCTCTCGGGTAGCGCGGCGTCGGCTCCGGCGAGCCGAGCCGCCAGGGCGGCCAGCAGGTCGGAGGAGACGAACGGCATGTCCCACGCGACACACAGGGCGGCGCCGACCGTTTCGACGGCGGTGAGGATGCCGCCCAGCGATCCGTGTCCGGGCAGCACGTCAGGCACGACGGCGAGATCGGGCCGCCAGCTCGTCGCGTCCGGCGCGTTGGCGATCAGGACCGGGAGGAGCCCCGTGGCGCGCTCGAGGCCGTCCACCACGCGGTCGAGAATCCTGCGCCCGCCGACGGTGAGCAGGCCCTTCGGGGCTCCACCGTACCGGGAGGCCTCGCCCCCCGCGATGACCGCACCGCGCGCGGTCAGTAGCGGCGACCCCTCCGGCGCTCGAGCACGATGTCCAATCCGAAGGTGAACGTCGGGACGTTCACAACCCTCGTGCCGATCGGCGGCTGCGGCAGCGCACTGGAGTTGGCGACCGCCCCGGTATCGGTCGCGGGTCCGGTGGGGCGGGGAAGCGCGACGATGAGGTCCCGCGCCTCCATCCGGAGCTGGTAGCCGGGACCCAGCGGCAGCATCAGGCCGACGCTGAGGGACGCCATCCAGGTCAGCTGCTTCTGGTTCTGGTCGGCGAGGAAGTAGACGATGGACTCGCTGCCGTCGCTCTGCAACACCGGCGCGTACGACTGCACGAAGGAGGTCCCGATGATCGCCCCGCCGATGCCCGCCCGGAGATACGGCTGTACGCCGCCCGTGGTGAACCGGTAGGTCAGGCCCGGGAGCAAGCCCACCGCATCGCCCCGCAGGTTCTCGCCATGCAGGAAGGCGCAGGCCTGCGCGTTCTGGTTGGTCGCCGTCGGCGTGAACGGGCCGACGGGGTCGCAGGCGGCTTCGTTCTCGAGGCCGAAGAAGCCGATCTCGAGCGTGTACCCCAGGTGCGGCGAGCGGAAGTACGTCGCGGTCAGCGTGCCCAGGAATCCCGCCCGCAGCTTGCGGCCCAACGCCACCGTGTCCCACTGGTTCTGGGCGCCGAGCTGCTGGGCGAAGACCAGCTGCCGCGGCAGCGACCAGAGGTTGCCCCCGGTCGTGAGGCCGCCGGAGATGGTGAAGATCAGGTTGGGCTGGTCGGGAGTCTGCGCCCGCGCCGGCAGCGACACGGCCGCGCCGAGGGCGAGCGCGAGGGCGGCGACGCGGCGCGGGTCACGCATCGGGACGGTGCACCTGGGGGGATCCCGAGACGGCGCGCCCGATCAACGCCACGCCCGCGCGCTTCGCGATGGCGACCCCCAGCGTCGACGGCACCGACGGCGTGGCCACGTACGCGATGCCGGCGCGCGCGGCCTTGAAGGCCAGCTCGGCCGAGATGCGCCCCGTCACCAGCAGCCCGAGGCCCTGCGGAGACCGTCCCGTCATCAGAATGCCCCCGATCACCTTGTCCACCGCGTTGTGCCGCCCGATGTCCTCGGCATGCTGCAGCAACGACTCCCCGTCGGTCAGCGCCGCGGCGTGGATCCCGCCCGTCTCCTCGTAGCGCGCGCCCCGGGCGTACAGCTCCTTGAACCGCGCCCGGATGGTCGCCGGGGGCGGAGCGTCGCCGCGCGGCGGCGCCGCGGGCAACGACGCCGGCTCGGCCAGCGCGACGCTCACCGCGCCGCAGCCCGACGCGAGCACCCGGCGGCGCGGGTCTCTGGCGATCGCCTCCACCCGCGCCGGCGCCAACTCGGCCCAGAAGCCCAGATCGGTCGCGCACGGCGTGAGCGACAGGAGATCGGCCAGCGTCTCGATGTACCCCTCGCCGTGCAGCCAGCCGACCGCCAGTTCCTCCAGCTGGTCGGGCGTGCACATCCAGGTGACGGCCGGCTGGTGGTTCACCTCGAGCCACACCGGGGTCTCCTCGACGGCCGCCAGCTTCCCCTCCACGATCTTGCGGCCCACCGCCCGCTACGCCTCGCCCCGGTACTCCGCGTACAAGGCCGGCTCCTCCTCGACGCGCACGGCGGCCAGGGTGCAGCCCTCGGGCAGCCGGGCGGCCACGCGCCGCCAGATGTCGAGACACAGCTCCTCGCCGGTCGGCACGGTCCGGCCGTAGGCGTACTCCGGCAGGTCGAGGTTGAGGTGGTGGTGGTCGAGCCGCGCCACGACCTCCTCGGCGAGGATGCGGTCCAGCGTCGCGAGATTCACGCTCATCCCCGTGGTCCCTTCCACCCGGCCCCGGACGGTGACCGTGCACTGGTACGTGTGCCCGTGGCCGTTGGGGGAGGCGCACTTCCCGAACACCTCGGCGTTCTTCGTCTCGCTCCACTCCGGCCGGAAATAGCGATGGGCGGCGCTGAACTGGACGGTGCGGGCGAGGTACGCGGTGGGCATGGGCGGAAGATACCCCCTAGAACACCCGGACAGCCACGCTCTTGAAGGACGCGTAGACCTCCCGGCCGATCCCCAGTCCCATCTCCTCGAAGCTCCGGCGGGTGATGAGCGCGACGAGTTCGACCCCCGCGTCTATGGTGACCCGCATCTCCGCCCCGTGTTCCGCCAGCCGCACGATCCGTCCGCGGAACGCGTTGCGCGCCGACGACTCCAGCGGCGCCGCCGACAGGACGATCTCCTCCGGGGCGATCGCCAACGTCGCCGGCCCCGCGCGCTCGGTCACCACGGCGATGCTGAGCGGGCCCACCGTCACCTGCTGCATCGCCGAGCCGCCCGGCAGGTCCACCCGGAACAGGTTCTCCGGCGTGACGGGCGAGGGCGAGCCCTGGTGCAGCGCGAGCAGCCGGTCGGCCCAGCGGTAGGCGTCCTCCAGCAGGTGCGAGGCGAACACCACGGTGAGTGGACGCCGCGCCTGCTCGTCGGTCAGCGCCGTGAACATCGCCTGCTGCGCCGCGCGGTCGGCGCTCGAGGCGGGCTCGTCGAGCAGCAGGGCGAGCGGCTCGAGGGCGAGGGCGCGCGCCACCGCTACCCGCTGGATCTCGCCCTCGGAGAGCTGCCGCGCGTCGCGCTCCTGGAGCCCCTGGAGCTGGAGCCGGTCGAGCGCCGCACGCACCCGCTGCGCCAGCGCGGGCCCGCTGACGCCCGCGGCGCGAAGCCCGAAGGCGACGTTGCCGGCCACCGTGCCGCGGAACAGATACGGCCGCTGCTCCACCAGCGTGACGCGGCGGCGCGCCGCCCGGCGGGCGGCCCGGGTCGCCACCGGCCGGCCTTCCAGCGCGATGCTGCCGGCGGACGGCGGCTCGAGGAAGGCCAGGAGCCGGAGCAGCGTGCTCTTCCCGGCCCCGTTGGGGCCCACCAGGGCGAGCCGCGCGCCCGGCTCGATGGTGAGCGCGTCGAGCGAGAGCACCGTGCGCCCGCCGTAGGTCTGGCGGAGTCCCGCGACCTCAAACGTCGCCACGGCCCTGCAAGCAGCTGGATCAGCACGTTGACGGTCAGGGCGAGCGCCAGCAGCACGAGGCCGAGCGCGATGGCGAGGTCGAATTTGCCCTGCGAGGTCGCGAGCGTGATCGCCGTCGTCAGGGTGCGCGTCTCGAAGCGGATGTTGCCGCCGACGATGAGCGCCGCGCCGACCTCCGACAGCACGCGCCCGAACGCCACCACGACCGCGGCGGCGAGCGCGAAGCGCGCCTCGCGCGCCACCGCCCAGCCCGTGCGCAGCGTGCCGGCGCCGAGGGTGAGCGCGGTGCGCCGGACCCTCGGGTCGACCGTCTGGACGGCCGCGGCGCTCAGCGCGGTCGCGATCGGCAGCGCCAGGATCACCTCCGCGACGACGATGGCGTGCCCGGTGAACAGCAGGCCGAGGCCGCCCAGCGGCCCACTGCGCATGAACAGGAGGTAGATGAGCAGGCCGATGACGACCGTGGGAAACGCGAGCGCGGTGTTGAGCAGCAGCAGCACGGCGCGCCGCCCGCGCAGCCGGCTCCACCCCAGGGCGAAGCCCAGCGGAATGCCGATCAGGCAGGAGAGGATCGTCGCGGCGAGCGCGATCCTGAGGGAAACCGCGGCGATCCCGAAGACTTCGCCGGTCAGGGCGCTACCCGCGAACGGTCAGAAGTTGAATCCGTACGCCACGCCCACCCACAGCGTGAGGTTGTTGGCCCACTGCCGGTCGGTGGTGCCGAGCGGGAGCACCGCGGCCCGGGGCGGGGGGCCGGTGTAGTGGAGGTTCAGGGAATCGAAGAAGGCCAGGGGGTACTGGTAGCGGAAGTAGTAGTCGCGCACCTCGAGTCGCAGCGCCAGCGCGTCGCTCAGGAACAGGCGGGTGCCCAGGGTGGGCACGAGGGCGAAGTTCAGGCCGACCTGGAACCCGCCGGGGTCGGTCACGGTGCGGGTGGGGGCCACGACGCCGAGCCCCAGGCCCACGTACGGCGCCAGGCGGTGCCAGGTCTTGTCGCCCGTCACGTTGAGGACCAGCGCCAGGTCCGCGAGCACGATCGGCAGCTTGATGTCGGCCCCGCGCCGCGCCGAGTCGGTGTGGGTCACCGCCGTGTCGGCGATGATCACGTGCCGGCTGCTGGGCGCCTCGCCGAAGGTGGCCCAGAAATCGATCGGGCCGGAGAGACGGACCGCCAGGCGTCCGCCGAACGCCGCACTCGGCAGGACGCCGACGCCCGCGGCCCCGGCGTTCCCCGCGAACCGCCCCCCGAACAGGGTGAAGCTCTCGTGGTAGATGATGTCGCGATACGGCGAGTGCTCGGGCTCGTTCCCCACGATCTGCGCGCGCAGCGCCGCGGGCAGGGCGCAGCCCAGCCAGAGGAGCGGCGCGACGGCTCCACGCACCGCGGCCCTCATGCCGTCTCCCGCAGGTCCCGGCCCGTCATCGCGGCCGGCTGCTCGAGGCCCAGCAGGGCGAGCACCGTGGGGCCGACGTCGCGGAGCGAGCCGCCGGGGCGGAGCAGGCCGCGGAACCGCTCGTCGAGGAGCAGCAGCGGCACGGGGTTGGTGGTGTGGGCGGTGTGCGGACCGCCGGTGGCCGGATCGATCATCAGCTCGCAGTTGCCGTGGTCGGCGGTGACCAGCAGCGAGGCGTGCGCGCGCTGGGCGGACGCGACGACCCGCGCCAGGCACTCGTCCACGGTCTCCACGGCCCGTACCGCCGCGTCGAGCTTGCCGGTGTGTCCCACCATGTCGCCGTTGGCGTAGTTGGCGAGGATGAAGTCGTGCCGCCGCTGCCTCGATGCCCCGGCACAGGATGTCGGTGATGCCCGACGCGCTCATCTCCGGCTTGAGGTCGTAGGTCGCCACCTTCTGGCTGTCCACCAGCAGCCGCTCCTCCCCCGGAAACGGCTGCTCGATGCCGCCGTTGAAGAAGTACGTCACGTGCGCGTACTTCTCCGTTTCCGCCGTGCGCAGCATGCCCATGCCGTTCCGGCTCACCACGTCGGCCAGGATATCGTGCAGCGTTTCCGGCCCGAACACCACCGGGAGCTTGAAGGTCGCGTCGTACGCGGTCATGGTGACCACGTCGAGCAGGGGCGCGCCGCCGCGATCGAAGCCGGCGAAGTCCACCTGGGTCCACGCCCGCACCATCTGGCGCATCCGGTCCGCGCGGAAGTTGAAGCAGAGGATGCCGTCGCCCGCCCGGATCGGCGCCACGGGCGTGCCGGCACCGTCCACCACCACCAGCGGCTTGACGAACTCGTCCGTCTCGCCGCGCGCGTAGGCGCCCGTGATGCCCTCCACCGGATCGGTGACCGGCGTGCCCACGCCGCGCATCATCGCGTCGAAGGCCAGCTTGGTGCGGTCCCACCGCTTGTCGCGGTCCATGCCGAAATACCGTCCCGTGGCGGTGGCCACCTTCGCGCGGCCGCGCAGTCCCGCCACCAGCTCCCGCATGTAGCCGGCGGCCGAGGCGGGCGGCGTGTCGCGGCCGTCGAGCAGGGCGTGAATGGCCACCCGCGGCATCTGCTGCCGCTCGGCCAGGTCCACGCAGGCCAGCAGATGGCGGTCGAGGGCGTGCACGCCCCCGGGGCCGATGAGGCCGAAGAGATGCAGGGTGCCGCCGCGCCGCTTCACGTCCGCCAGGAGCCGCAACAGGACCGGGCTCTCGAAGAACGCGCCGGAGGCGATCGCGTCGGACACGCGCACGATGTCCTGGTGCACCACCCGTCCGGCGCCGAGGTTGAGGTGCCCGACCTCCGAGTTCCCCATCTGGCCCTCGGGCAGCCCCACTTCGCGTCCCGAGGCCTCGAGCAGAGTGCGCGGCGCCCCTTCCCACAGCTTGTGCCAGGTGGGCGAGCGGGCCAGCTCGATGGCGTTGCCGTCGCCGCCACGGCGGAAGCCCCAGCCGTCGAGCACCACCAGCACCACGGGTCCGCGCCGCGCCTGTGCACCGTTTGACATCGCTACTCCCTGGTTCTACAATGACTTTCGTGCTGAGTCGAAGGCCGCAATCTACCCCCGCGTGGCGCCCCCAACCAGCCGCGCGCGCCCTGTTCTCCCTGGTGCTTCTCGGACTTCTCGCGTGGCCCGTCGCCCGGCCCCTCCGGGCCCAGCAGGCGGCCACGGTGCGCCGCGACGGCGCGGCGTTCCGGAGCGAGCCGGGAGGCACGCAGATCGGCCGGCTGGCGGTGGGCGCGACGGTGGCGACGCAGGGCGGCGGCACTGCCAACGTGCAGGTGACGGTCGACGGCTGGATCTTCGGGACCTCGGTGCAGGCGGCGAACCAGGACGGGCACAACCTCGTGGTGAGCCGCGAGGAGAACCTGCGCGCGGCGCCCAACGGCCGCCTCCTCGCGCGGCTGGTGAAGGGCGCGCTGCTCGACCAGGTCGAGCAGCGTGGCGCCTGGGTGCACGTGCGGCGGACCGGCTGGGTGGTGGCGAGCGCGCTGGCGGGCGCGCCGGCCGTGGCCTCGGCGTGGCCGGACGGCGGCGCGGCGGCGGACACCGGCGTGGACGCGCGCCGCGCGGTGCTGAAGCGAGAGGCGCGGCTCTTCCGCGCGCCGGACGCGCCCGCGACCGGCATGCTGGAGGCCGGCGTGCCGGTGCGCGTCACGGCGCGCGCCGGGGGATGGGTCAGGGTCGAGGCCGAGGGTTGGGTGAGGGACAGCGACGTGCAACCGGTCGGCGGCCAGGCGGTGAGCGGGGTGACCGCGGCCGAGCTGCGTTCGGCGCCGGACGAGTGGAAGGGCCGGGTGCTGCGCTGGACCATCCAGTTCATCGCCCTCCAGACGGCCGACGAGCTGCGTCCCGACTTCGCGCCGGGCCAGCGCTACATCCTGGCCCGGGGCCCCGCGCCCGAGTACGCTTTCGTGTACGTGATCGTGCCGCCGGACAAGGTGCCGGAAATCGAGCGCCTGCAGCCGCTGGACAGCGTCACGGTCCTGGCGCGCGTCCTGAGCGGCCGCAGCGCGTACCTGGCCAATCCGATCCTCGAGCTGGTAGACGTGGTCCCATGAACGAGTTCCTGAAGAAGCGGATCGACCGCAAGCTGGAGACGCTCTCCGACGAGCGCGTCTACCAGGTGCTGGACTACATCGAGTTCCTCGAGTCCAAGTACGCCGCCCAGGCGCCGGCGCCCCCCTCGCCCCTGCAGCGGCTCGCCGAGACCGTGGAAGACACGCTCCGGGCGGGACGCGTTTCGGCCTCGGCCATCAAGGGCACGATGGACACGATGGCGGCGGCGGGCCGCGTGATGGGCGGGCTCGCGGCGGCGGGCAAGGCGGTGGTGGACGAGGTCACCGGGCAGCGCCCCGCGCCGCCCGCCAAGACCGACTCCGGCAGCCCCGAGGGCCCCCCGCCGACTGCTTGATTTCGCCGGGCGCGGCCCGGTATCTTCCGCCATGGAAAGCCGTATCCGCCCGCTCGACGGTCTCGCCTTCGACGACGTTCTCCTCGTTCCTGGTCATTCGACGGTGCATCCCCGGCAGGTGGACGTCTCCACCCGCCTGACCCGCACGATCACGCTCAACGTCCCGTTCGTTTCCGCGGCCATGGACACCGTGACCGAGGCCGAGATGGCCATCGCCATGGCCCGGCTCGGCGGCATCGGCGTCATCCACAAGAACCTGCCCATCGACCGGCAGGCGGCGGAGGTGGATCGGGTCAAGCGCTCGGAGAGCGGGATGATCTTGGACCCGATCACCCTGCCCCCGGACCGCCCCATCCGCGAGGCGCTGCACCTGATGGCGCGGTTCAAGATCTCCGGCGTGCCGATCGTGGATGCGGCGCGTCGCCTGGTCGGGATCATCACCAATCGCGACCTCCAGTTCGAGGACAACCTCGACCGGCCGATCCGCGAGGTCATGACGAGCCAGGGCCTGGTGACGGCGCCGGTCGGCACCACGCTGGAGGAAGCGGTCAAGATCCTCGCGCGCCACAAGGTCGAGAAGCTCCCGGTGGTGGCGCCGGACGGGAAGCTCCAGGGGCTGATCACCGTCAAGGACGTGTTCAAGCGGCGCGACTTCCCGCTGGCCAACAAGGACCACCTCGGGCGGCTGCGCGTCGCGGCCGCGCTCGGGGCCACCAAGGACGCGGAGTCGCGCGCGCACGCGCTGCTCGACGCGGGATGTGACGTGCTGGTGGTGGACTCCGCCCACGGCCACAGCGAGGGCGTGCTGCAGGCGGTGGCGGCGCTCAGGCAGGCGTTCCCCGACGCGCAGCTGGTGGGCGGCAACGTCGCCACGAAGGACGGCGCCGGCGCGCTGGTCGAGCGGGGCGTGGACGCGGTCAAGGTCGGCGTCGGGCCGGGCTCCATCTGCACCACCCGCGTGGTGACCGGCGTGGGCGTGCCGCAGGTCACCGCCATCCAGGACGCGGTCGCCGGCGCGTCCGGCGTACCGGTGATCGCGGACGGCGGCGTGAAGTACTCCGGTGACGCCGTGAAGGCGCTCGCCGCGGGTGCCGACAGCGTGATGATGGGCGCCGTGTTCGCCGGCACCGAAGAAAGCCCCGGCGAATCCATCCTGTACGAGGGCCGCCGCTTCAAGGTCATCCGCGGCATGGGGAGCCTCGCGGCGATGCAGGAGGGCTCGGCCGACCGGTACTTCCAGGAAGGCGAGATGTCCGCCTCGAAGCTGGTCCCGGAGGGCATCGAGGGGCGGGTGCCCTACAAGGGGGCGGTGGCGGACGTGGTCTTCCAGCTGGTGGGCGGGCTCAGGAGCGGCATGGGCTACTGCGGCGTCGCCACGGTGCGCGACCTGCAGACGAAGACGGAGCTGGTGCGGATCACCGCGGCCGGCCTCCGGGAGTCGCACCCGCACGACGTCTCCATCACGCGCGAAGCACCCAACTACAGCCCGTGACCCGACTCGCTTGACACTGGCCGCCGAAATCCGCTAGATAGCGCCCTTCCATGCCGGGGCCGGCGCCCGCCGACGCCTCGTTCTCACCCGCCACCAGGTGCCGCGCATGAATCTCTGGGCCACCAAGTCGATTACTGCCCTGCGGGCTGAAGCCGACGAGGTGGGCGAGAAGTCGCTCAAGCGCGCTCTCGGCCCCCTGAACCTCATCACCCTCGGCATCGGCGCGATCATCGGCGCGGGGATCTTCGTGCTGACCGGCCAGGCGGCGGCGCTGTACGCCGGACCGGCCGTGCCGATCTCGATGATCCTGGTGGGCATCGCGTGCGCCTTCGCGGGCCTGTGCTACGCCGAGATGGCGAGCGCGGTCCCCGTCGCCGGAAGCGCGTACACCTACTCCTACGCGACGATGGGCGAGCTGATCGCCTGGATCATCGGGTGGGACCTGGTGCTCGAGTACGCGGCCGGGGCCGCGACCGTCGGCGTGGGCTGGTCGGGCCACTTCGTGAGCCTGCTCAACGACTTCGGGATCACCTTGCCCCCGACCCTGACCAACTCGCCGACCCAGTGGTGCACCGGCGGCCAACGTCCACGACCTGGTCGCGGGCTGCATGCACTCGGGGCTCAACCTGACCGGCGCGATCGTGAACGCGCCCGCGGTGTTCGTGGTGATCCTGATGTCCACCGTCCTGGTGATCGGCATCAAGGAATCGGCCACCGTCAACAACTTCATCGTGATCCTGAAGGTCTCCATCGTCCTGGTGATCTTCTTCGTCGGGCTCGCGCACTTCCACCCCGCCAACCTCAAGCCGTTCATCGCGCCCAACACGGGCGAGTGGGGCACCTACGGCGTGTCCGGCATCCTGCGCGGCGCCGGCCTGGTGTTCTTCGCGTACATCGGCTTCGATGCCGTCTCGACGGCGGCGCAGGAGGCGAAGAACCCGCAGCGGGACATGCCGATCGGCATCCTGGGGTCGCTGGCGATCTGCACGCTGCTCTACGTCGTCGTGTCGGCGGTGCTGGTCGGGATGGTGCCGTTCAAGGACCTCAACGTCGCCGCGCCGATGGCGCTCGCGATGCAGCGGATCGGCGCGCCGGAGTTCCTCCGCGTGCTGGTGGACGTCGGGGCCGTGCTCGGACTCGGGTCGGTGATCCTGGTGATGTTGCTCGGCCAGTCGCGGGTATTCTACTCGATGTCGCGGGACGGCCTGCTCGGCAAGTGGGCGGCGTCGGTGCACCCGAGGTTCCGGACGCCGTACCTCTCGACGATCTTCACCGGAATCGCGGTGGCCATCGCGACCGGGATGCTGCCGCTGCAGCTGCTGGGGCAGCTGGTGAACATCGGTACGCTGCTCGCGTTCGTGCTGGTCTCCATCGGCGTGCATGGTGTTGCGGAAGACGCGGCCCGAGCTCAAGCGTCCCTTCCGGACGCCGTGGGTGCCGTTCGTGCCCATCATGGGCGTCGTCTGCTGCTTCGGCCTGATGCTCACCCTGCCGGAAGACACGTGGATCCGGTTGATCGTGTGGCTCCTGATCGGCTTCGTCATCTACTTCGGGTACAGCCGGCGGCACAGCCTGCTGCAGAAGGAGCTGGCGGCGGGCGTGCCACAGCAGCGGTAACGCCGTCCAGTGCGCAACCAGAGCGGCCGGCTCCGCATCGGGGCCGGCCGCTTCGCGTTCGCGGGGGGATCAACGCGCGCAGATCACTCGGCGCGGATCTCGAAGCCGACCTGCGCCCGGCCGACGACCTGTACTCCCGTCCGCCGTCCGAACCTCGAGACGCAGCAGGTACCGCCCGGGCGGCACTTGCGCGGGCGTGATGTCGAGCCACTCGGCCACCGCGCCGCCCGTGGACGGCGCCTGCCGCTCGAAGGCCAGGCGCACCCCGCCCGGCAGCTCCGCCTGCTCCGCGTCGCGCGCGACGTCGCCGGTGCGATAGATCTGGTACGAGGCGCGGTAGCGCACGTCGCCGTCCGCCGAGGGGCGGAGTCCGTACACCTCGGCGTAGGCCCGCAGCGTGGTGCCCGGGCCGAAGGTGAGGTCCCGCTGGAGGCGGGCGAGCATTGCGGTCCGCGTGGTGGCGGTGTCGCGCCAGGCGGGCGCGAGCAGCAGGTCGCTCACGCCCCAGTCGTCGCCGAGGGCGTGCACGGAGATCCTGAGGCCTTGCCGGCCGAGGCTGTCGCCCACCTTGGCGTCGGCGACGAGCGCGTACCAGCCCGGCTGCGCCTCGAGCGCCACGACGCCGCTGCTGTCCCGGCGCGCGGGGCCGGCCTCGCCGACGGGTCCGTCGAGCTGCGCCGCGACGGCACCGCGCGTCGTCACGACGACCACGTCCGTGACGCCCGAGTCGCGCGCGGCAAACTGCGCGGTCCACACGCCGAAGCTGAGCGGGGCAGGGATGGAGGTGGCGTTGCGCGTCATCGCCTGCTCCATCGCCTCGAACTGCGGCTCGTTCATCGGACGAAAGACCTGCTCGCCAGTCGCTGCCCCACGCCGGCGCTGGCGCCGACGTTGACTGCCTCCGGCCGGAAGAAGCGCACGGTGCCGATATCGTCGTACTGCCAGCGCTCGAGGTCGGGGAGCGCGCAGAAGGGATCGCCGCGTTCGTGGACCCGATGGTACGCTTGCGCGGAGGGCCGAACCGCAGATACGTCAGCCCGCGGTCGTCGAGGCCCGTGCGGAGGTTGTAGCCAATCGCGGCGGCCGTGGTGTCGATGTCGCGAATGTCCCGACCGTAGGGGATGTCGAGCAGCGTCACGACGACCGGTCAGCGGGTCGAGGATGATCTGCCCTGGCGGCTGGATGCCCGCGTTCACCATCCCCCGGTTCTGAGCCAATGCCATGCCGAAGGGGCTCTGGTCCGCCGGCCGGGATCAACGGAGCAGAGGAGGCCGGTACGCGGGGACCGAGTCCTTGGCCTGGTCCGCGAGCATGCGCTGGGCCGCCGGGTACCTCCCGCGCCTCGCAGCGCTGATAGAAGATCTGCTCTCCGAGCGTGGCGCGGGCCGACGAGTGACCGCTCGTCAGGTTCCGATTCTTGTAGCTGGCCAGCGGGTGCGTGGCCTGGAATCCCTTGCGCGCCACCCGCAAGCGCGCGAAATGCTCGGCGACCCGCTGATTGACGCCGGCGAAGAGATCCGGATTACGCCGCGCCCAGAAGCTCCGCAGGAAGCCGGACCTGAGGCCCGCTGGAATGCCCGCCTCCCAGGCGCGGATCTCGGCCGGCGTCGCGACGCCGATGGCCTGCTGCCACAGCAGGTCTCCGCCCTTCCTGTCGGCGTTGGCGAGCGCCCGGGTGTACAGCGGGATCCCGGTCGCGGTATCCCCGGCCTCCAACGCGCTCTGCGCCCGCAGGGCGAGCCAGCCAGGCTGCGTCGGGTCCAGGGCGATCAGCGGATCCAGCAGAGCGTCGGCCGCCGCATACTGTTCGTCCTCGATCAAGAGCCGCGCGATGCGGGCGCGCACCTCCGGCATCGAGTCGTGGCGCGCCAGGATGTGCCGCACGCGTTCGCGGTCGGACCGGCCGCGGTAGGCCTTGAGCCAGCTCTCCCAGGCGTCGGGGTATAGCGGGTCGAGGGCGAAGACCTTCTCGTACGCCTCGTGGAGGATCAGCTCGCCGTCCGCGTTGCCCAGCTCCAGTCCCGCGCGTCCGTAGCCGTCCCACACCTCAGCGCGCTCCGGCGCCAAGTGAGTCGCACGGCGGAACGCGATCACCGCGGCGACGCGGTAGTCGTTGGACGTGCCGCCGCGCTCGCAGCGTGGCCTCGCCCTGCACGAACCAGCCGCGCCAGTCGTTCCAGTGGTGGGCCGTGTACTCGCGCGCCAGATCCACCGCACGGTCCATCTCGCCGCGCGCGAGCGCGGACTCGGCCACCGCCAATTGCGAACGCGCGTCGCGCTGGGCGGAAGCAGACCGCGGAAGGAGACAGGAACGCACAGGCCGCCACGATGGTGGCGGCGCCGCGCGTCAACGTTGCGCCGGGAAGCAGCATCGGAGCCTCCGGAACGGAGAGCCGGCGTGCCAGCAGTCTAGCCCCCGACCGTCACTCGAGCGTCACCCCTCTCCGGCACCCTGTGGCTCGCCCGGCCGCAGCGCAAAGGGAGTGGGTTTGTCCACTTGTCTCCGGTCCCCACTCTCGGTAGCGTGCAGCCGCCAATGGCCTCCAAGCCGAAAGTCGAGAGCGTGCCGGCCGCGCGGAAGAAGGGCGCGCGCGCCGTCGCGGACGCGCTCCTCGCGGCCCGCCGCATCGTGATGACGACCCACGTCAACTCGGACGGCGACGGCATCGGCAGCGAGGTGGGCCTGGTACACCTGCTGAAGGCGCTGGGCAAGGACGCCCGCATCGCGAACCCGACGCCGATCCCCGCCCGCTTCTCCTTCCTCGTCGATCCGGTGCTGAAGCACGACCGGACCGAACAGGCCGTGGCCGCGCTCCGCGACGCGGATCTCTTCCTCGTGCTCGACATCTCCGACCTGGGTCGCCTGGGCCACCTGGCGGAGACGATCCATGGACGCGACGTCGTGACCGCGTGCGTGGATCACCATCTCTCCCCGGGAACCCTGCCCCGGGGGCCGCGCCTGGTGGACGCCGCCGCTTCCGCCACCGCGGAGCTGGTCTACGACCTGGCGGCGGTCGCGGGGTGGCGACTCACCGCCGACGCGGCGCGCGCGCTCTACGTGGGGCTGCTGACCGACACCGGGGGGTTCCGCTTCGCGAACACGTCGCCGCGCACGCTGCGCGTCGCCGCGTCCCTGCTCGAGTGCGGGGTGGATCCCGAGCACATCTACGAGCAGGTCTACGCCACCGCGCCCGTCGGCCGCCTGCGGCTCACGGCGGAAGTCCTCGAGACGCTGGTCGTCGAGCCCGACGTCGGGCTCTCGTGGGTCACCGTGCCCGCCGGCTCGCTGGAGCGGCACGGCGTCAGCGCCGACGACCTCGACGGCCTGGTGGAGCAGGCCCGCTCGGTGCAGGGCACCCGCATGGCGCTGCTCTTCCGCACGCTGGCCAACGGCAGGATCAAGGTCTCGTTCCGATCGGTCGGCGACGTGGACGTCGCGGCCTTCGCCCAGCCGTTCGGCGGGGGCGGTCACGCGAAGGCATCGGGCGCGTCCATCGCCGGGTCGCTCGACGAGGTGCAGCGCGAGGTCCTCGCGGCGGCACGCCGCTTGCTCTCCAATGGAGGGGTTTCTTGACCGTCATCCGGACGGCTGTCTAATTTGCGACCAGAGTGGTCGCATAAGGGAGCGGCAGTGGCGACCACGGTGGAGAAGATCGAGGAAGTGCTGGAGCTGGTGCGGCCCGCGATCCAGATGGACGGCGGCGACGTGGAATTCGTGGACTTCGACGAGGGTGAGGGCATCGTCACCCTGCGGCTGATGGGGCACTGTGTGGGCTGCCCGATGTCGCGGGCGACGCTGAAGAACGGGATCGAGGCGCGCCTCAGGACGGCGGTGCCGGAAGTCCATTGCGTGGAGGCGGTCTGACGCGTGCCGGCTGACGACATCAGGGAGCGGGTGGAGCAGGCGCTGCGGCGGGTGATGAACCCGCAGGCCGGCCAGGACGTGGTCGCCGCCGGGATGGTCAAGGAGATCATCGTCGAAGCCGGCGGCAAGGTGCGCGTCGCCTTCGCGCTGGGGCGCGACGACCCCGCGTCGCTGGTGCGGGAGGCGCGGCTGGCGGCGCAGGCCGTGCCGGGCGTCGCCGGCGTCAAGATGGAGGTCGCCGGCGGGACGCAGCAGCAGCCGCAGACCACCCCCAAGCCGGTGCCGCCACCCACCGCGCGCGAGTTCCCCAACCTCGGCCGCGTAATCGCCGTCTCGAGCGGCAAGGGCGGCGTGGGCAAGTCCACGGTCACGGTGAACGTCGCCGCGGCGCTGGCGGCGGGCCCCGGCGGGCTGCGCATCGGCGTGATGGACGCGGACGTCTACGGCCCGAACATCCCGCGGATGTTCGGCATCGGCGACCGGCGTCCGGAGGTGGCGGGCGGGAAGATCCAGCCGCTCACGGCGCACGGCGTCAAGGTGATGTCACTCGGCAACCTGGTCGAGCGGGACACCGCCGCCATCTGGCGCGGCCCCATCATCATGAAGATCATCCAGCAATTCCTGGCCGACGTGGAATGGGGCCAGCTCGACTACCTCCTGGTGGACATGCCGCCGGGCACCGGCGACGCGCAGCTCAGCCTGGTGCAGTCGGTGCAGGTGAGCGGCGCGATCATCGTCACGACCCCCCAGGAAGTGGCCGTGGGCGACGCGCTGCGGGGCGCCAAGATGTTCGAGAAGGTGGGCGTGCCGGTGCTGGGGATCGTGGAGAACATGTCGTACTTTCACTGCCCGCACTGCGGCGAGCGCACCGACATCTTCTCCAGCGGCGGCGGGCAGCGGCTGGCCACGGAGCTGGGCATCTCCCTGCTGGCGGCGATCCCGCTGCAGGAGCGGGTGCAGGAGCTGTGCGAGGCCGGCGTCCCCGTGGTGCTGGCCGAGCCGCAGTCGGCGGCGGCCAAGGCCTTCGCCGGCCTCGCGGCGCAGATCCTGGAGCGAGCCGCGGGCGCCGCGGTCCGCCTCCCCATCGTCGCGTCGTAGCCACGCCTCCCCTCGCTGCCGTCCTCCTCGCCGCGGCCGTGGCAGCGGTGCCGCCAGGCGTGCAGGACACGCTGCCGGATTCGATCGCCTGGGCCGGGACGGCGGAAACCGCGTCGGGCCAGGAGCTGATCTACGGCGGCCAGTTCGAGGCCGCGCGCCTCTACTTCTCCCGGCTGGCGGCGCGGCATCCCCAGGACCCCGTGGGGCCGGCGCTCGAGGCCTCCGCGCTGATCTGGTGGGCCACCGCCCAGCAGGACGACGGGTTCGACGAGGACTCCATCAACGCGCTGCTGACCGAGGCCGCGGCGCGCGCCGACCGCGCGCTCGCCCTTGCGCGCACCGATTCCGCGCGGGTGGTGGGACTGTTCTGGCTGGGCACGGCGCTGGGATACCGGGCGCGCCAGGCCGAGGTGCACGGACACTACTGGCGTGCCGCGCAGGACGCGCGGAAGATGCGCTCGGCCCTCGGTCACGCCTTGGCCCTGGACTCGACCTGTGTGGACTGCCAGCTGGGGCTGGGCGTGTACGACTATGCGCTGGCGCGGGCCGGCCTGCTGGTGCGCCTGGTGGCGCGGATCATCGGGCTCGGGGGCGGCAACGCGGCGGAGGCCCTGGAGCGGTTGCGGCGGGTGAGCACCGGCGGCACCGTCGCCCGGTTCGAGGCGCAGTGGGTGTACGCCAACGCGCTGGAACGCGAGAGCGCGTCGGACGGCACACTGCGTGAAGAAAGCCGACAGATCGTCGGCGACCTCGCGGCGCGCTTTCCCGACAACCCCGTCTTCCGCCGGTTCCTGGACTCGACCGCCCGAACGCCGTGACCGCGGCCGCGGCCGGCGCCCCCACGACCGACCTGGTGTCTGGGCCGCTGCCGCGCGCCATCATGCGCGTCGCCCTGCCCGCCATCGGCTCGGCGATGCTGCAGCTCGCCTTTCTCCTCATCGACATCTTCTGGGTCGGCCGCACCCTCGGCCCGTCGGCGCTGGCCGCCATCTCCACGGCCGGATTCGCGGTCTGGATGCTGCTCGCGGTCGGCGAGATGATCGGCGTGGGGCTCACCGCCGTGGCGGCGCGGCGGCACGGCGAGGGCGCGCACGGGCTCGCGGCCGTTGCGGCGGGCACCACGCTGCTGGTGGCGTTGCTCATCGGGGTCGTGGTGGCGGCCCTGGGCTGGCTGCTCCTTCCGCTGCTGTTTGCGGTGATGGGAACGCCGCCCGAGGTCACGGCGCTGGGCCGCACCTGGCTCTCCACCTACCTGGTGGGCACGCCGCTGGTGCTCGGGTTCTTCGCCGTCGAGGCCGCGTTCCGCGCCTCCGGCGACACGCGCACGCCGCTCGCGCTGCTCTCGCTGTCGGTGCTGGTGACGCTCGTCCTGGATCCCGTGCTGATTCTCGGCCTGGGGCCGGCGCCCGCGATGGGCATCGCGGGCGCGGCGGTGGCGGCCGTGGGCACGCGGGCCCTGGTGCTGGCCTTCGGCTTCGGCGTGCTGATCCGGCGGCGGCTGCTGCGGTTCGCGGTGCGGGACTGGCGCGCGGCCCCGGCAGTGCTGCGCATCGGCGCCCCGACCGGCGCCAACGGCGTCTTCTTCAGCCTGGTGTACATCGGCCTCACGCGCATCACCACGCGGTTCGGCACTCCGGCGCTGGCGGCGCTGGGCGTGGGCCACAAGCTGGAGGGTCTCGCCTTCCAGCTGGCCGTCGGCTTCGGGCTGGCGTCGGCGGCCATCGTCGGGCAGAATCTGGGCGCCGGGCGGCCCGATCGCGCCCGGCGCGCGGGCTGGTTGTCGGCCAGGTACGCGTGCGCCGCCGCGGCGGTGCCGGCCCTGGCGTTCCTGCTCGTCCCGGAAACGCTCGTCGGGGTGTTCAGCCGCGACCCGGCGGTCATCGCGGCCGGCGCGAGCTACCTCCGTATCATCGCCGCCGCGGAGATCACCATGGGGCTGGAGATCGTGCTCGAGGGATCGCTCGGCGGCGCCGGTTTCACGCTCGAGCCGATGCTGTGGTCGGGTTCGCTCACGGCGGCGCGCATCCCGCTCGGCGCCTGGCTCGCGGGCGTGTTCGGCCTCGCCGGCGTCTGGTGGGCCATCAGCCTGACCGCGCTCGGCCGCGGGCTCGCGATGGCGGGGCTGTGGCGCAGCGGACGCTGGCAGCGGGCCCGCGCGTGAGCACGACGGCCAGACGCCGGATCGTCCGGCGGCCGCCCTCGTGCGGGTGCGCGTCCGCATCGCTCCGGCGGAGGGCTGTGTGAGCCGGATCGTCACGCTGCTGACCGATTTCGGCACCACCGACAGCTACGTCGGCGAGCTCAAGGGCATGCTGCTCTCGCTCGCGCCCGAGGCGGTGCTCGTCGACGTCAGCCACGACATCGCTCCGGGTGACGTCGCGGCCGCGAGCTTCGTGCTGGGCCGGGCGTGGCGGACCTTTCCCGCAGGCACGGTGCACCTGGCGGTGGTGGATCCGGGCGTGGGGACGCGGCGTCGCGCGCTGGCCGCGGACATCGCCGGTCACCGGTTCGTCGCGCCCGACAACGGCCTGCTGTCGGACGTCTTCGCTGCGGCGCACGCCGACATCGTGAGCCTGCCCGTCCCCGACACGGCGAGCCCCACCTTCCATGGCCGCGACGTGTTCGCGCCCGCGGCCGCGCGGTTGGCGCGGGGCGCCGCCCTGGCGGAGCTGGGCGCGCCCGTGTCCGACCTGGTACACCTGCCGCCCAAGCGGCTCCGTACCGAGGGCGCGGACGTCATCGGCCAGGTGGTCCACGTGGACCGGTTCGGCACCCTGGTCACCAACCTGCCCGCCAGCGCCGTCCTGCCGGGTGCCGCCGTCCGCCTGGGCCGCCACACGGTGGTGGTGCGCGCGACCTTTGGCGACGTGCCGCCCGGCGATGCGGTCGCCTTCGTCGGCTCGGGGGGAACGCTGGAAGTCGCCGTCCGCGACGGGCGGGCGGAGGCGGTGCTGGACGTCGGGAGGGGAGCGGAGGTGCGGCTGAGCGGCGGC
This sequence comes from uncultured Gemmatimonadales bacterium, assembly GCA_963729955.1. Classification (GTDB taxonomy): domain Bacteria; phylum Gemmatimonadota; class Gemmatimonadetes; order Gemmatimonadales; family JACORV01; genus Fen-1245. Next base: position 83,206 of record CAVSQA010000023.1, on the reverse strand, counting down.
TAGGCTTGCGGAGTCACGTGGCGCCGGCCCGGGGCCGGGCTCACGGCGAGGCGTCGACCCAGAAGACCTGAATCCCGCCGAACGCCGAAGTCGATCTCAAGTCCAAGTGGTAGGGGGCGGACGCGTAGTTGGCCGAGTAGTAGATGTCCCCTCGCCGGGTGAAGCCGCTCTGATCGAACGACGCCAGGAAGCGGCTGAGCGTGATGGCGACTCCCAGGTTGCGTGGCAGAAGCAGCTTGAGCGTGCCGAACGCCACATTGACGTCGGCGTCCATGGGGCCGCGCCACTTGCCGGTGAAGTCGAGCGTGACGACTCCCACTCCCCCTTGCACCTTCACGCGGCGGCAGTTGGTGTTGCCCAGGCCGGTCGCCGTGAACTGCGCCGCCCCCGCCCCCACCGTGAGCGAGTCGCAGTCGACCGGATTCGGCCGGCTGAACCGCAGGTCGGACTTCGAGGCGCCGGTCTGGTAGCTGAGGCTCCGCAGCGCGAGCCCGCCGAAGTCGGCGTCGGCCTCGGCGGCGCCCAGGTCGATGTTCAGCGTGAGCGGCACGCCCGGCGCCAGGCCGATGTCCAGCGTCGGCACCGGCGCCTCGTCGCCGTGGTCCGCCAGCGTCACGTGGCCCCGGGTCTTGAGGCCCAGATGCAGCGTGCCGGTGGCGGCGTCGTAGTCGCGGACCGGCGTGAACTTGTCCTCGTCGTACCGCATGTCCATCTGGTACAACGTCGCCCGGCGCCGCGGCGTAGAGACGGAAGCGGCCCGCGACGTAGGTGATGTCGGCCGACAGCGCGGACTCGCCGTGGAGCTGCCGCGACGAGCTGAGCGTGCGCAGCGTCTGCGCGCCTGCGGCGGGCGCGGCGAGCAGCGCGAGCAGCGCGAGTGCGGCCGGAGCGCGGGGCGTCACTCGCGCCGGCCCTGGCGGGGCGCCGCGGGCGTGGCGGGCGGAGTCGCCCACAGGTACTCACCCGACTGGTCGCCCAGGTGGCGGCCGGTGAAGGCGTCGCGGAGTCCCGCGCGCGAGAGCAGCACCGCGCCGAAGCCCACCGTGGCTGCGAGCCAGGTCGCGACGAAAGCGGCTGCGCTCAGCACGTACACCACCGGGCCGGCCCAGCCGAACAGCGCCACCGCGGCCCACGGGCCGAGCAGCCCCACCAGCCCCGTGAACAGGTAGCCGTAGGCGTTGGGGCTCCGGACGAACGCGCCGTTCGCCATGCGGCGGCGGCTGACCGTCTCGCCGATGGCGTGCGCCACGGCGAGGTAGCCGCCGAGCGCGGCGACACACGCGGCGATGACGAAGGCGAGGATCGCGAACGGGAGCAGCAGGATGCCGACGATCGTGAAGATCAGCCCGACGATCAGCATCGCCAGCGTCGGGAGCAGCAGCAGCTGCCCCAGCAGGCCCACCACCAGCGAACGGCCGAACGACTCCGATGCCGTGTCGGCCACCACCTCGAGATAGCGCCGCGCGAAGAACACGGTCCCGAAGCCGATCATCGCCAGCGCGACGAACATCGCGACCACGTTCTTGACGTCGCCGAACAGCACCTGGAGCGCCGAAGGCGCCACGGGCGCGGTCGCCGTTGGTGCGGGCGCCTCCGGCTCGGGGGCGGTGATCGCGGGCGACGCCGGTGACTGCGCCGGAGGGGCCTCAGCCGATTCACCGGCCGCGGCGCTCCGGGCCGGCAGGGGCGCGACCGCGGCGGCCGCCGTCAGGGCGACCACGGCGGCGTCGATGCGCTGCTTGCCCGCGAGGTCGTTGCCGGACAGCCCATCCACCTTCCACGTCCGGACGGCGGCCAGCAGCTGCGGTGTGTCGAGCGAGCCGGCATCGGCGAGCAGTCGCCGCCACGAGTGCTCCAGCGGTCCGCCGACCGTGTACGGCCCGACGGCCCGCCCGTCGAGGTAGATCTCGCCGGCGCGCAGGTTGACCACGCGGGATGCCCCCGAGGTGAGGTCGAGCTCCAGCATGGCGTCGCGCGACCCCATCGAGATGGTCACCGACACGACCTGGTTGCCGTGCTGCTGCCGGTGAAAGAGGCTTTCGAGGCGCCGGATCCCTTCAGCCACCCGCGCGGCGGCTTCACCCAACGTGATGTCGGCCGGCCCGGCCGATGCGACGCTCGCGGGTGCCAGCGCCAGGGCCAGCGCCAGGACGCTAGAGCGTGTCGGCGAGTTCATCGCCCCTCCGCGGCGCCTTGAGCAGCAGGTGCAGGCAGTACCCGCTGGCGGCGTAGGCCACGGCCACCGTGGCGAGCGTGGCCCACAGCCGCGCGCCGCTCCCGGCGGCCGCGCGCAACGCTTCCACGACGCCGGAGCGCACGCCCCACGAGGCGACGGCGAGCGCGGTCGCGTCCAGCCAGCCGCCGATCTGCCTGGCGGCCCACGTTGCTCCGAGGGTGAGGAAGCTGGCGTGCGCCAACACCCAGGGCGCGGCGAGCAGGACCGTCGCCACCACGCAGGCGGCATAGGCCGTCGCGAGCGCGACCGCCCGGCGCGGCTGGAGCGCCCAGGCTCGGGCGCGCTCAAGCAGGACCAGGGCGGCGGGCTGGGGGAGGCTCACGCGCGCCATCACGCGATCCTGGAATCCGCGGCTGGGGGCCAAGCTCGTCAGGCTGGACAGCTCGCGGAGTACGAGCGCGTCCAGGTCCGAGTCGTGTAACTGCTTGTCCATCACGCCACTTACCTCCCTCGCTGCCACCCCTTACGGGTTCGGGGTAGCCGCGGTTTCAGGTCCGCACGTCGGCCAGGTACTCCCGCAACTCGAGCCTGGCGCGGTGGATGTAGGTCTTCACGGTGCCCAGGGGCAGGTCCATCACCTCGGCGATCTCCTCGTAGGAGCGGCCCTCGACGTGCCGCAGCAGGATGCAGGTGCGGTACTCGGGCCGCAGCCGACCGATGGCCCGCTCGATGGCGGAGCCGGTCTCGCGCGACTCCAGCTCCTCCAACGGCGACTCGGCATGGTCGGTGGCCTGCAACGCCGTCGCCTCGACCTCGTCGGCGGTGCGCGCGTTCGGCGCCCCGTCGAGCGAGAGCGTGTCGAGCTCCCGCCGGCGCAGTTGATCGATCGCGGCGTTGTTGGCGATCTTGAAGATCCAGGAGGAGAACTTGTATTCGGGGCGGTACGACTCCAGCGCGTTCAGGACCTTGATGAAGGTCTCCTGCGCGAGGTCCTCGGCGAGCGTGTGGTGCCGCACCATCCGGTAGATGAGCGAAAACACCGGCCGCTCGTACCGCCTGAGCAGCTCGCGGTACGCGGCCTCCTTGCCGGCCTTGGCCAGCTCCACGACCTCCCGGTCGCCGAGCGCCTGGAGGTCTTTCGCCGTCGGCATGCGGGGGGTAATCTACGCTTCCGATGCCGCTCCGCCCGACTTCCGGCCGATGACGTTGGCTCCGCCCGCGCCGCCCGAGGCTCCGTCCGACAAGCGGCGCTACGTGCGCGAGATGTTCGCCGCGATCGCGCCGCGCTACGACCTGTTGAATCACCTGCTGTCGCTCAACATCGACCGCTCGTGGCGCCGCCAGGCGGTGGACCGGCTCGCCTGGGGGCGCCGCGCGGGCGGCCTGTTTCTTGACGCGTGCGCCGGCACCCTCGATCTCGCGGCCGAGCTGGCCGGCCGGCGGGGGTTCTCGGGGCGGGTGGTCGGCGCGGACTTCGCTCTTCCGATGCTGCGTCTGGGGGCGGGCAAGACGGCGGCCCGGCCGGTCCGCCCGGCGGCCGCCGACGCGCTCCGGCTGCCGTTCCGCGACGCGACCTTCGACGGCGCCACGGTCGGGTTCGGGGTCCGGAACCTCGAGGACCTCGACGCCGGCCTGCGGGAGCTCGGGCGGGTGCTGAAGCCGGAAGCGCGGCTCGTGATCCTGGACTTTACTACGCCCCCGTCCGCGCCGGTCCGCGCACTCTACCTCTTCTATTTCCGCCGCGTTCTCCCGCTGGTGGGGCGCATCGTGTCGGGGCATCCGACCGCGTACGCCTACCTCCCGGCCTCGGTCGAGGGCTTCCCACCACCCCTGGCCCTGGCGCTGCGCATGGAGCGCGCCGGCTTCAGCGAGTGCGGCTTCCGTCTCCTCACCGGCGGCATTGCCGCCATCCACTGGGGGAAGCGATGAGCCTCGAGAGCCTCCGCGACTTCATCGCCGCCCTGGACGAGGCGGGCGAGCTGGTGCGCGTGCGGGAGAGCGTATCCGTCGACCGCGAGATCACGGAGATCGCCGACCGGTGCATGAAGAGCGCTGGCGGTGGGCCGGCTCTGCTGTTCGAGCGCCCCGTGCTCCCGGCCGGTGCTCCGAGCCGCTTCCCGGTGGCGATCAACCTCTTCGGGTCGATGCGGCGGATGGCGATGGCCCTTGGCACTCCGGCGCTCGACGATATCGGAGCACGCATAGCCGACCTGCTCAAGGTCGAAGTTCCCGACGGCATCGCCGGGAAGCTATCCATGCTCCCTCGCTTGGCGGAGCTGGCCCGGATGCCGCCGCATCGTGCTACCGGGGCCATTCCGTGCCAGTCCGTCGTGCTCCGCGAGGCCGAGCTCAACCTGCTGGATCTTCCGCACCTGGTGTGCTGGCCGGGCGACGGGGGCCCTTACCTGACCTTTCCGATGGTGATCACCCGGGACCCGGGGACGGGAGCACGCAACGTGGGCCTGTACCGCATCCAGGTGCAGGGACGGCGCGAGCTGGCGATGCACTGGCAGCGCCACAAGGTCGGCGCGGCGCACTGGCGGGCGATGGCAGCGCGGGGTGAGCGAATGCCGGTGGCGATCGTGCTGGGTGCCGATCCCGCGTCGATGTACGCGGCGTCGGCACCGCTCCCCCCGGCGGTCGACGAGTTCCTGTTCGCCGGCTTCCTCAGGCGCGCGCCGGTCAGCCTGGCGCGCGCGGTCACCAGCGATCTCGAGGTTCCCTCCGAGGCGGAGATCGTGATCGAGGGATACATCGATCCGGCGGAGGCGCTGGTGATGGAAGGGCCATTCGGCGACCACACCGGTTTCTATTCGCTGGCCGACCGGTATCCGCGGGTGCACGTCACGGCCATCACGATGCGGCGCGATCCGATCTACCCCGCCACCATCGTCGGGCGGCCGCCGATGGAGGACTACTATCTCGGCCACGCCACCGAGCGGATCTTCCGCCCACTGCTGCAGCTGACGCTGCCGGAGATCGTGGACTACCACATGCCCGCCTACGGCATCTTCCACAACCTCGTCTTCGTGAGCATCGACAAGCAGTATCCGGGGCAGGCCTGGAAGGTGATGAACGGACTGTGGGGGCAGGGGCTGATGTCGCTGGCCAAGGTGATCGTGGTGCTGGACCGGGACGTGGACGTGGGCAACCCCGACGAAGCCTGGTGGGTGGCCTTGAACCACATCGACCCGGAGCGCGACGTGCGCTTCTCGATGGGGCCGGTGGACGTGCTCGATCACTCGGCTCGCGCGTTCACCTACGGCTCCAAGATGGGCGTCGACGCGACCCGCAAGTGGCCGGAGGAGGGGTTCACGCGCGAGTGGCCGGAGCGGATCGTGATGGACGACGCGACGCGCCGGGCGGTGGACGCGAAGTGGGCCGGGCTCGGCATCCGGCTGCCGTGACGGCGGCGGGCGGCATCGACGGCCAGGTACTGGCCGGCGGAGGCCGGCTGGTGGCGTACGCCAACTTCGTCAAAGTCGCCCACACCGTGTTCTCCCTGCCGTTCGCGTTCGTCGGCGTGGCAGCCGCCTCGCGGGTCCATCCTGTCACGCTCCGCGCCCTGCTGCTGGTGGTCGCGGCCTTCGGCACGGCGCGGTTCGCCGCGATGGGCTTCAACCGGATCGCGGATCGCCGGCTGGACGAGCTGAACCCGCGCACCGCCGGCCGCGAGCTTCCGGTCGCCGCCTGTCCCTCGTCGAAGCGTGGATGCTGGTGGGCGGGATGTCGGGGCTGTTCGTCCTCGCCTCGGGACTGCTCAATCCCCTGTGCCTCGCCCTGTCTCCGGTCGCCCTGCTCTGGATCACGGCCTACTCCTACTCCAAGCGCTTCACCGCCCTCTCGCACCTCTGGCTCGGCGTCGGCATGGCGATCTCCCCCGTGGGGGGCTACCTCGCCATCACGGGGAGCTGGAGCACGCCGTGGTGGGTCATCGTGCTCCTGGCGCTGGTCGTGACCTGCTGGGGGGGCGGCTTCGACGTGCTCTACTCGCTGCAGGACGAGCGGTTCGACCGGGAGCACGGCCTCCGGTCGCTCACGGTGGCGCTGGGTCCTGTCCGCGCCATCGCGGTGGCACGCTCGCTCCACGCAGTCGCGGCCGTCGCGCTGGTGGCATTCGGTGCGGCTGCAGGGTTTCACGCCTGGTACTTCGCCGGGGTCGTGGTGGCCCTGGGGCTCCTCGTGTGGGAGCACCGCCTGGTGCTCCCGAACGACTACTCGAGGCTCGACGCGGCGTTCTTCTCGATGAACGGGATCATCTCGACGGCGGTGATGGCCGGCGCCGTTCTGGACGTCGTGCTCCGATGAAGGCCCCGACGCGTGAAGGCCGCCGGCGGCGGGGTGCGGCGGACCGGGCGCCCACTCCCGAGCACCTGGGAGGCCGGGAGCACCGAAGAAGCCGCCGCCGGTGCGCCCGGCGCCTCATCCGGTGCGCCGCCCTACACCAAACCGGAGGGGATCATGAGCCGGCTGCCGGTCGTCGTGGCCATCACGGGGGCTTCCGGTGCCCCGTACGGGCTCCGCCTGCTCCAGGTGTTGGCCGAAGCCGAGACTCCGGTGTGGTTGATCGTCTCGGCGCACGGGTGGCGGCTGCTCCGGGAAGAGTGTGGCATCGGCGTCGGCTCGGTCGCTCGCGGCGGCGGTCGGGAAGGCGTGGCAGCAGGTCGTGCTGTTCACCGACGACGACCGGGGCGCACGGCCGGCCTCGGGCTCGGCGCGCTCGGCCGGGATGGTGATCTGCCCGTGCTCGATGGCGACCCTGGCGGGGGTGGCGACGGGCAACAGCCGCAGCCTGATCGAGCGGGCGGCGGACGTGGCGCTGAAGGAGCGGCGGCGCCTGATCCTGGTGCCGCGGGAGACGCCGCTCTCGCTGGTCCACCTCAGGAACATGGTGGCGGTCACGGAGGCCGGGGCGACGGTCATCCCCGCTGCGCCGGGCTTCTACCAGCGGCCGCGGGCCATCGCGGATCTGGTGGACTTCGTGGTGCAGCGCGTCGTGGACCACCTCGGCCTCGAGGTCGAGCTGGTGCCGCGCTGGTCGGGCAAGGCGGCGCGGCGGCGCTGATGCGCCTGGGCCTGATCGCGGATACGCACGGCAAGCTTCGTCCCGCGGTGCACGACGTGTTCGTGCAGGTGGATCACATCCTCCACGCCGGCGACATTGGGGCGGCGGAGGTGCTCGACGAGCTGGAGATGCTGGCGCCCGTGACCGCGGTGTACGGGAACGTGGATACCGGCCTGATGCGCCGCCGGCTGCCGCAGGTGGCCGAGATCGAGCTGGACGGCTTCAGGTTCGTGGTGACCCACGGTGACCAGTTCGGGTCGCCGGAGCCGGAGGTGCTGAAAGCGGCGTTCCCCCGCGCCGACGTGATCGTCTTCGGACACACCCACCGGCCGCTGATTCAGGACCTGCCGGATTTCACGGTCGTCATCAACCCGGGGTCGGCGGGACGGCGCCGCTTCGATCTCGCGCCCTCGGTGGCGATCCTCGAGACCGAGCCGGGGATCCCGCCGCGCGCGAGGATCGTCCCGCTCGGCTAGCCTCGCCGGCCGCGAAGCCACTTCCGCCGGTCAGCCAGTGGAGCCCGCCGCTCAGCGAGCCGGGCTCGCCGGTCCTCTCAGCGGGTCGCCGGCGCTGGCGACTCGTCCGGGGTCGGCCGGCCACTCCCCGGCGCCGTCGGCCATTCACTCCTGCTCGTCTGCCGTCCAGTGCTCGAGGGGCGTGGTGGACTCGAACTCCTCCGGATGCTGTCGGAACCAGCTCATCACGAGCAGCAGCTCGTCCATCTCCGGGGCGGTGCGCGCGGCGGGGCCGCCGGCGGGCAACGCGGCGCACCGTTCGACGGCGCCCTGGAACGCGTCGCGCTCGATGGGGGTCCGGGGCCAGGGGGCGACGGCGCGCACCAGTCCCCGGTGGACGAGGTACACCCGGTCGTCGTGACCACCGCCCTGGCCGGCCGGCGTGCGGTCGCGGACGCCGTACACGAAGCTCAGCGCCTGGGTCGCCGCACGGAGCCGCGAGACGGCGGCGAACAGCGCCTCCAGCGCGTCGAGCTTCTCCCGCCACAGCGTCGCGCGCTCGAAGTCCCGCGCGTCGGACGCCTCGGCCATGGCGTCCACGACGCGGTCGATCGGCGCGACGGCCTGGCTCTCGAGGAAGGCGACCGCCTGGCCGACGGCCGTGTGATACGTCTCGCCGCCGCACTTCGCGGCGCACGGGCCGAGGCAGGTGCCCAGCTCGTGGCGCAGGCAGGCGGCGGGCTCACTGGTGCCGAACAGGTCGGCTTGGTCGGCGAACCGCAGCGGACGGTCCTGGGCGCAGTCGCGCAGCTTCAGCAGGTCGGAGAGGATCCGGATCGACTCCGCCGTACGCCAGCCGCTCTGGAAGGGCCCGAAGTAGCGGGCCGTCCGGTCGGCGGTGTGGTCGGTGACCTTGAGCTTGGGCGCCACGCCGCCCGTGAGCTTGATGAAGACCATCCGCCGCTGCGTGCGGTTGCCCCGCACGTTGGAAAAGGGCCGGAGGCGCGCGATCAGCTGCAGCTCCTCGAGCAGGGCGGCGAACTCGCTCGGCTGGTAGCGCCAGGTGACGTCGGCGGCCGCGCGGATGAGGTGCGCCGACTTGCTGTCGGGCCAGGGGGCGGAGAAGTAGCTCAGCAGCCGCGCGCGCAGGTCCTTGGCCTTCCCGACGTAGAAGACGCTGCCGGCCTGGTCCAGGAACTGGTAGACGCCCGGCCGGCGCTGCGCCGTCGCCTTGACGCGCGAGCGCAGCTGCTCCAGGGAGTCGGCCGCGGGGGCGGCGAGCAGCGCTAGCGCTGGCATCCGGGGCAGAAGTAGGTGGCGCGCCCGTCGACGGCGTGGGTGAGCACGATGCGCCGCCCGCAGCGGCGGCACGGCCGGCGCGAGCGGCCGTAGACGTTGAGGCGCGACTGGTAGGCGCCGGCCTCGCCGGTGCCGGTGCGGTAGTCGCGCACCGTGGTGCCGCGGCGCCGGATCGAGCGCCGGAGGATGCCCACCAGCGCGCGATGCAGGCGGCGGGCCTCGGCGGCGGTGACGGTGCGCGCGAGGCGGGAAGGATCGATGCCGGCAGACCACAGCGCTTCGTTGGCGTAGATGTTCCCGACACCGGCCAGCCGTCGCTGATCCATCAGGGCCTTCTTCACCGCCACGCGCGCGCCGGCCAGCAGCGCGGCGAGCCGGGCTGCGGTGAAGTCCGGCTCGAGGGGCTCCGGGCCGATGCGCGCGGTGTAGCGGGTCCAGGCCGGGGCCGACAACAAGTGCACCGCGCCGAGGCGGCGCACGTCGCGGTAGGCCAGCTGCCGGCCGCTCGACAGGCGGGCCGCGATGGCGACGTAGCGGTCGGCGGGGGTCGGCGCCTCGGTCACCAGCAGCGACCCGGTCATGCGTGGCTGGATCACCACCCGCCGGCCGTCGTCCAGGACGATGACCACGTGCTTGGCACGCCGGCTGACGGCCGTGACGCGGCGCCCGGTGAGCGACCGCTCGAACGCCCTGGGGCCGACGCCGCGCAGGATGTCGGGCTTGATGACGCGAATGCCGCGGATGGTCGTACCCACCAGGAAGGGCCGGATGTCGCGCGCGATGGTCTCGACCTCCGGAAGCTCAGGCACGGCCTAGCCCCGCCGGGCCATCTCGCGCCAGCCGATGTCCCGGCGAAACTGCTTCCCCTCGAACGCGATCGCCTCCGCGGCCGCCCGGCTCCTCTGGGCCGCTTCGGCCACCGTCGGCGCGGTCGCGGTCACCGCCAGCACCCGGCCGCCGGCCGCCCTCAGCACGCCATCCGTCCCCACGGCCGTGCCGGCGTGGAACACGTGGGTGTCGGGGTCCTCTTCGAGCTGGCGGGGAATGACGATCGCGGCCCCTGTCTGCGGACTGTCGGGGTAGCCGGAGGCCGCCAGTACGGTCGTCACTGCGGCGCACCTGGCGTCCCCGAGCGTATGTCCCGGTGGCATCCAGCCGCCCTCGGCGATCAGGCGGAGCACTGGGAGCACGCCGCCGGGGAGCACCGGCAGGATTGCCTGGGCCTCGGGATCACCGAACCGGCAGTTGAACTCGATGACCCTGATGCTGCCATCTCTGAGGATCATAAGCCCAGCGTAAAGCATTCCTCGGTATGGTGCTCCCACATCCCTCAGGGCCTTGAGAGTGGGAGTGAACACCTCGTCCGCCACCTTGGCCAACAGCTCCTTGGACGCGATGCTGACCGGGCTGTATGCTCCCATGCCCCCGGTGTTAGGCCCTTGGTCGCCGTCCTGGAGACGCTTGTGATCCTGGGCAGGGGGGAGCACCGCAAAGTGCTCTCCATCCGTCAGGGCGAGCACCGAGAGTTCCTCACCGTCGAGGAATTCCTCGACGAGGACCTCCGTGCCGGCTTCCCCGAAGGCTCCGTCCCGCAACATCGCGGAGGCCATGGCGCTGGCCTCGGCGCGGGTCCGGCAGACCACGGCGCCTTTGCCCGCGGCCAGACCCGACGCCTTGACCACCATCGGCTCCGGCGTGCGCGTTGATGTACCGGTCGGCCGAGTCGAAGTCGACGAAGGTGCGGGCGTCGGCGGTGGGGATGCCGTGCTCCTGCATCAGCTCCTTGGAGAAGGCCTTGGACGACTCGATGCGCGCCGCCGCCGCCGTGGGGCCGAAGGCCGGGATGCCCGCCGCGGCGAGGCGGTCCACCAGGCCGGCCGCGAGGGGCGCTTCCGGTCCCACGACGACCAGGTCGGCGCGCTCCTGGGCGGCGGTCAGGGCCACCTGCTCGACGTGACTCGAGCGGCCCGGAAGGTTGGTGGCGAGCCGAGCCGTGCCGGCGTTGCCTGGCAGGCAGAACAGCGAGGCCTGCGGCGCGTCGCGGTGAATCGCCCAGAGGAGGGCGTGCTCTCGGCCGCCGCCACCGACGACGAGGATTCTCACTGGTTGCCGGGGCCTCGGAAAGCGCTCTGGAACGCTTCGCGCGCCTTCTTCGCGACGTCGGCCACGGTGTCCACGGCCCCCTTCGCCTGCTCGGCGTAGTAGCGGCCCGCCTCGCCGAGGTCGGCGGACAACGGCTGCTTGTCCTCGTCCGACCCGCGCTTCGGGTACTCCCCGCGCAGGATCCGGTCGTACTCGCCGGTGGCAATCCAGCGCTGCAGCTCGGCGGCGCGCAGCGTGTGGAACGGGTGGGTATAGCCCAGGGTGTTGAGCACCTTGTAGATGGTATCCATCGCGCCGCCGCCCTCCTCGTACTCCTTCGCCTGCGTCAGGAAGGCGTCGAGGTTCATCTCCGCCATGTTGCCGCCGCCCGCGAGCTTCATGAACATCCGCATCGAGGCGATGGGATCCTGGCTGGCCAGGAGGCCGGCCCGGTCGCTCGAGAGCTCGCTCTTGCGGAACCACTCCAGCAACGCGATCTGGATCGGCAGCAGGGCGATGCCGGCGAGGAACGGCAGGTTCCGAAAGCCGAACTCGAGGATGATCACGAGGATGGTGCGGTAGAGCGCGTGCCCGCTGATCACGTGCCCGACTTCGTGACCGAGGATGGTGCGCAATTCCTCGTCGTCGAGCAGGGCGAGCGCGCCGGAGTTCAGCACGATGAACGGCCGGTCCATCCCGAACGCGCCGGCGTTCACCATCGGCGTCTGCGAGACGAACAGCTCGGGGCGCGGGTCCCAGTCCATCGTGGTGCACACGTCGGTGAAGGCCGCGTGCACCCGCGGAAACTGCACCGGGCCGACGCGTACGGCGTTGGCCTGGAAGAGCAGGCGCACGCCGCGTTCCCCGAAGAACCCGTACACCTTGCGGACCACTTCGTCGAAGCCGGGGATGGCCCGGAGCGTGCTCAGCGCCGCGCGGTCGGCGGCGTGCTCCCAGGCGCGCGAGGAGATCTGCGCGAGCACGGTGCGCGGCCGGCGCGCGGGCAGGCCCTGATCAGCGTCCGTCATCGAACCTCCCAGAGGATTCCGACTCCCCTACGCCGTGACCGGCGCCGCGTTTCAGCCGCCGACTAGGCGGCCAGGGCCCGGTCCAGGTCCGCGATCAGATCGTCGGCGTCCTCGATGCCCACCGACAGCCGGACCAGGCCGTCGGTGAGCCCCATCGCCTCGCGCATCGCCTTGGGCACGGCGGCGTGGGTCATGGTGGCCGGATGCCCGATCAGGCTCTCGACGCCGCCCAGCGACTCGGCCAGCGCGAACAGCCGCGTGTGCTCGACGATGCGGCGCGCCCGCTCGAGCGAGCCGGCCTCGAACGACAGCATTCCGCCGAAGCCCGACATCTGGCGGCACGCCAGCTCGTGCTGCGGGTGGCTCGGCAGCCCCGGGTAGTAGACCGACGGCACGCGGCTGTCGGCGGCGAGCCACTGGGCGATGCGGCGGCCGTTGGCGTCGTGCTGGCGCATGCGTAGGGCCAGCGTCTTGGTGCCGCGCAGCACCAGCCAGCAGTCGAAGGGCCCGGGCACGGCGCCGACCGACTTCTGGAGGAAGGCCAGCTGCTCCGCCAGGTCGTCGCGCCGGGCCACCACCATCCCGCCCACCATGTCGGAGTGGCCGTTCAGGTACTTGGTGGTGGAATGCACGACGAGGTCCGCGCCGAACTCGAAGGGGCGCTGGAAGATCGGCGTCGCGAACGTGTTGTCCACGACGAACAGCAGCGCTCGCGCGTGGGCGAGCGCGCCCAAGGCCGCCAGGTCGGCGAGCCGCATCATCGGATTGGTCGGGGTCTCGACGAACAGCAGCTTGGTGGCCGGCCGGATCGCGCGCTCGACGGCGGCCAGGTCGCGGGTATCCACGTAGCTGAACGCGAGGCCGAGCCGGGAGCGCACCTGCTCCATCAGGCGGTGCGTTCCCCCGTACACGTTCTCACCGCACACCACGTGGTCGCCGGCCGACAGGAGCGTCAAGACCGAGTCGATGGCCGCCATCCCCGAGGCGAAGGCGTGGCCGTGGGTGCCGCCCTCCAGCGCCGCCACGTTGCGCTCGAGCGCCTCGCGCGTCGGATTGCTCACCCGGGCGTACTCGTGCCCCTTGTGGTGGCCGAGGGCGGCCTGCACGTACGTGGAGGTCTGGAAGATCGGCGTCGTCACAGCACCCGCGAGGGGCTCAGGCTCCTGGCCCGCGTGCACGGCCCGCGTGGGCAAGGCGTTCTCGAGATCGTGGTCGCGGATTCGGGTCATGCACCGCTCGGCGGAGGTGGCTTCCGGCGAACCTTACATCGGGGGCCCGCGCGCCAGCAAGCGGCGGCGGGCGGGCGCCGCCCCGCCGTCCTCGTGCGAATGCGCCTACCGCGGGTTGACACCCGGTCGGGCGCGGCCTAGGCTAGGCGCGTGACCGCCGAGCACGGGTTGAGCTGTCTCGTGGTGGACGATGAGCCTCATCTCCGCCACATCCTCGTGCGCCTGCTCACCGAGGAGGGGTTCGCCTGCCGGGAGGCCGGCAACGGCACCGAGGCCCTGCGGGAGCTGGAGCGGAAGCCGGCCGACCTGATCATCAGCGACATCCGCATGCCCGAGCTGGACGGCATCCAGCTGCTGCCGGAGCTGCGACGCCGGTGGCCCGACAGTGCCGTGGTGATGGTGACCGCCGTTTCCGAGGTGCGCAGCGCGATCTGGTGCCTCACCGAGGGCGCGCTGGACTACGTGGCCAAGCCGTTCCAGGTCGAGGACGTGCAGGCGCGGGTGCGGCAGGCTCTGGAGAAGCGGCGGCTGATCCTGGAGAACCGCGACTACCAGCAGAACCTCGAGCGCAAGGTCGATGCGCAGGCCCGGCGCATCGAGGAGTTGTTCGTGGTCGGTGTGCAGTCGCTGGCGCACGCCCTGGAGGCGAAGGATCCCTACACGCGCGGGCACTCGGCGCGGGTGGCGAGCTACGCGATGGCGGTGGCGCGCACGCTCGGGCTCGACGAGGGCGCCCTCGCGGACCTGCGGATCGGGGCCGAGCTGCACGACGTGGGCAAGATCGGCGTGCGCGAGTCGGTGTTGAACAAGCCGGACAAGCTGACGGACGAGGAGTATCTCCACATCATGGAGCACACGGTGATCGGAGAGAAGATCCTGACGCCGCTGCTCAAGGACCGCCCGGGCATCCTCCACATCGTGCGCTCGCACCACGAACGGGTGGACGGGAGTGGGCTGCCGGACGGGCTCAAGGGGGACGCCATCCCGCTGACCGTGCGCATCGTGACCGTGGTGGACGCGTTCGACGCCATGACGACGGGCCGCGCCTATCGCCCGCCGCTGTCCACACCGGCGGTGATGCAGGAGCTGCGCATTGAGTCCGGTCGCCAGTTCGATCCGGCCATCGTCGCGGCGTTTGGGCAAACCTTCTCCGACGTCGCCCGTCTTCCCATCGCCACTCCCATCGCCGTGGGCGCCCTGCACGAGGCGGCGGTGGCCGCGCTTTCCCGCTGACTTCCACCTTGATGCGCTCGGTGTCGGGCCTCCGCGGCATCGTGGGGGAGGACCTGGTGCCGGCCATCGTGACCCGCTACGCGGAGGCGTTCGGGGCGTTCGTCGCGGCGCGAGGTGGCCGGGTGGTCGCGCTCGCGCGGGACTCCCGGCAGTCGGGTCCGGCGTTCGTGGCCGCCGCGGCCGAGGGCCTCATCGCGTCGGGTGTCGACGTGATCGATCTCGGGATGGTGCCGACGCCCACGGCCCAGCTGGCGGTGGAAGCGCTCGAGGGCGGGCTCGGCGGCGGCATCGTGGTGACGGCGAGCCACAATCCCGTGGAGTGGAATGCGCTCAAGTTCGTGGGGCCGGGCGGCCGGTTCCTGGGCAAGGCTGAGGCCGAGGCGTTCTTCGCCCTGGTGGATGCGGGCGGCCGCCATCCCGGCGCGCGCGCGGGCGTGCGCCGGACCGACGGTGGCGCCGTGTCACGGCACCTGGAGCGCGTGATCGGGCTGCCGTGGCTCGACCTCGCGGCCATCCGGCGGCGGCGCTTCAAGGTGGCGCTGGACTGCGTGCGCGGCGCCGGGGCGACGATCATGCCCGCATTGCTCGCCGAGCTGGGGTGCGACGTGCGCGCGATCAACCTCGAGCCCGACGGCCGGTTTCCGCGCGAGCCGGAGCCGATCCCCGAGCACCTGGGGGAGCTGGGCGCGCTGGTGCGGGAGAGCCGGAGCGACCTGGGCATCGCGGTGGACCCCGACGTGGACCGGCTGGCCCTGGTGGACGAGACCGGCCGGCCGATCGGCGAGGACTACACCCTCGCGTTCGCGGTCCGCGCGGTGCTGGCCCGCCGCCGGGGACCGGTGGTGACCAATCTCTCGACCAGCCTCGTGGTGGACGATGCGGCGCGGGCGCACGGCGTCACGGTCGAGCGGGCGCCGGTGGGCGAGGCCAACGTCGTCGAGCGGATGGCCGCCCGGGAGGCGGTGATCGGCGGGGAGGGGAACGGCGGCGTGATCCTGCCGGAGGTGCACCTGGGCCGGGACGCGCCGGTGGCCGCCACGCTCGCTCTCGCGTTGCTCGCGGCTCAGGGCGCGACGGTGTCGGCCCTCGTGAACTCCGCGCCCCGCTATACTATTGTTAAAGCCAAGGTTCCTCGACCCTCGGGATCGCTGGAGCGGTGCTACGCCGCCCTCAGCGGGACGCTGGCGGGCGCGGTGGCGGACCGGCAGGACGGGCTGCGCCTGGCGCTCGCCGACCGCTGGGTGCACGTGCGGCCCTCGGGCACGGAGCCGGTGGTGCGGATCATCGCCGAGGGGCCGAGCCGGGAGGCGGCGGAGGCGTTGGTGGCGCGCGGCAGGACCGCGCTGTCCGAGAGCGGGAGGTAGCCGGATGTGTGGCATCGTGGGATACGTCGGACCGCGGAAGGCGCTGCCGGTGCTGCTGGACGGCCTGAAGCGGCTGGAGTACCGCGGCTATGATTCCGCCGGCATCGCGCTGATCGCCGACGGCAAGCTGGTGGTGCAGAAGTCGGCCGGCAAGATCGCGGCGCTGGAGGCGCAGCTCGGTCGCGACACGCTGCCGGCGACCATCGGCATCGCCCACACGCGGTGGGCGACCCACGGAGCCCCGACCACCAGGAACGCGCACCCGCACACCGACTGCGCGGGCCACATCGCCGTCGCCCACAACGGGATCATCGAGAATCACGCGGCGCTGCGGCAGATGCTCGTGTCCAAGGGGCACCGCTTCGCCTCCGACACCGACACCGAGACCCTGGCGCACCTGATCGAGCAGTTCTACGAAGGCTCGCTCGAGGAGGCGGTCGCGGCGGCGCTGCAGGAGGTCGAGGGCACCTACGGCATCGTGGTGATCTCGGTGAAGGAGCCGACCACCATCGTCGCCGCGCGCAGCGGCAGTCCGCTGCTGCTGGGCATCGGCAACGGCGAGAACTTCGTGGCCTCGGACCCGTCGGCGGTGCTGGCCTACACCCGCTCGGTGGTGTACCTCGACGAGGGCAACCTCGCGGTGGTGACGCCGTCCGGCTACCAGGTCAAGGACCGGCACGCGGTGCCGCTGAGCAAGGAGGTCAGCCAGATCGAGTGGGACCTGGCCACCATCGAGCGCGGCGGCTTCCCGCACTTCATGCTGAAGGAGATCTGCGAGCAGCCCGAGAGCATCCGCAACGTGCTGCGCGGCCACCTGCTCGAGGAGGAGGGCACCGCGCGCCTGGGCGGCCTCAACCTCGACCACGACGCCCTGGCGGGGATCAACCGCATCGTGCTCACCGCCTGCGGGACCTCGTGGCACGCGGCGCTGGTGGGCGAGTACATGCTCGAGGAGCTGGTGCGCCTGCCGGCCGAGGTGGAGTACGCGTCCGAGTTCCGCTACCGCAACCCGCTGGTGGACGAGCACACCCTGGTCATCGTCATCTCCCAGTCGGGCGAGACGGCGGACACGCTCGCGGCCCTGCGCGAGGCGAAGCGGCGCGGCGCGCGGACGCTGGGGATCGTCAACGTGGTCGGCTGCACCATCGCGCGCGAGGCGGACGGCGGCATCTACCTGCACGCGGGGCCCGAGATCGGCGTCGCGTCCACCAAGGCGTTCACCAGCCAGATCGCCGTGCTGGCGCTGTTCACGCTCTACCTCGGCCGGCTGCGCTCGCTCTCGATTCTGCAGGGCCGGGAGATCGTCAAGGCGCTGCGGAAGCTCCCCGAGCAGCTGGAGGCGGTGCTCGCCAAGCGCCCGGCCATCGAGGAGCTGGCGGAGCGGTACACCCGCGCCTCCAACGTCCTGTACCTCGGCCGCGGCTACAACTTCCCGGTCGCGCTCGAGGGCGCGCTCAAGCTCAAGGAGATCTCCTACATCCACGCCGAGGGCTATCCCGCGGCGGAGATGAAGCACGGTCCGATCGCCCTGATCGACGAGCAGATGCCGGTGGTGTTCGTCGCCCCGCGCGACGCGGTGCACGACAAGATCATGTCCAACATCGAAGAGGTGCGCGCGCGCGGCGGCCAGGTCATCGCCGTCGTGACCGAGGGCGACACCGAGATCACCTCGATCGTGGACCACGTGATCCCGGTCCCCGAGACGCTGGACTTCCTCACCCCGATCCTCTCCTCGGTGCCGCTGCAGCTGCTGGCCTACCACATCGCGGTGCGGCGGGGCTGCAACGTGGACCAGCCGCGCAACCTGGCCAAGAGCGTGACGGTCGAGTAGCGCATGCGGGTCGTCCTGCAGCGCGTGAGCCGCGCCGCGGTCCGCATCGACGGCCAGACCGTCGGAGCGATCGGGCGCGGCTTCGTCGTCCTGGCGGGCTTCGCGCCGCCGGACGGCGAGAGTGCGCTGGCGTGGATGGCGGACAAGATCGCCGGGCTCCGGGTGTTCGCCGACGCGGCGGGGAAGATGAACCTCCCGCTGGACGAGGTCGGCGGCGCCGTGCTGGTCATCTCGCAGTTCACCCTGTACGGCGACGCCTCGAAGGGCCGCCGCCCCTCCTTCGTGGGCGCGGCGCCCCCCGAACAGGCCGAAGCGCTCTACGACCGCTTCGTGGCGCTGCTCAGGGAGCGGAGCCTCACGGTCGAGACCGGCCGCTTCGGCGCGATGATGGACGTGGAGCTGGTCAACGACGGGCCGGTGACGATGGTGCTCGAGAAGACGTGAGAGGTGAAGGTGAGAGGTGAGAGGTGAAGGTGAGAGGTGAGAGGTGAGAAGTGAGAGGTGAAGGTGAGAAGTGAGAGGTGAAGGTGAGAAGTGAGAGGTGAAGGTGAGAAGTGAGAGGTGAGAGTTGAGAAGTGAGAGGTGAAGGTGAGAGGTGAGAGGTGAAGGTGAGAAGTGAGAGATGATGGTGAGAAGTGAGAGGTGATGGTGGGCGCCTGGCGGCATCCCGATCGTGCTGGCCTCGTCCTCTCCGCGGCGACGGGAGCTGCTCGGCCTGCTGGGCCTGACCTTCGATGTGTCCCCGACCGACGTCGACGAAGCGTGGCGCAACGGCGAGCCGCCGGCGGTCCACGCCGAGCGGCTGGCCCGGGAGAAGGCGGCCGCGCGGGCGCGGCCCGGCGCCGTCGTGATCGGGGCGGACACCATCGTGGTCATCGACGGGGCCATCCTCGGCAAGCCGCGCGACGCGGACGAGGCGGGCGAGATGCTGCGCCGCCTGGCGGGGCGCGAGCACGAGGTGTTCACGGCCGTGGCGGTCGCGTACGGCGGCCGCACGGCGTCGGGCGTCCGCCGCACCGCCGTGACGTTCCGTCCGCTGGCCGACGCCACCCTCGCCGAGTACGTCGCGACCGGCGAGCCCCTCGACAAGGCGGGCGCCTACGGCATCCAGGGCCTTGGCGCCGTGCTGGTCGAGCGGATCGACGGCGACTACTTCACGGTCATGGGGCTGGGGCTGACGCTGCTGGTGGACCTGTTCGCCACGGTGGGCCTGCGCTATCGCTTCGGCGTGGTCACGCCGGAGCGCTAGGCGCGCGCGCGCCGGGGCGTGCCGCGCGCGGCGACCGGGCATGCCCTTCGGCGTGCTGCCGTCTTCCCCCTACGCGCGTCGCGCCCGCCGCCACGGCGGGCCGCCGGCATAGCGGGCCAGCGCCAGCCGCACTCTTCCGAGCACCTCCGCGGTGGTGATGCGCTGCATCCGCCCCAGACGGTGCGCCATCGAGATCGGGTAGTCCTCGCCCGGGTCGCCGTACGCGTCCACCAGCAGGTCGCCGAACCGCCGATACGGCCCCACGCGCTTGGGGTTGTTGTATCCGTACAGGCCCACCGCGGGCACGTTCATCGCCACCGCCATGTGCAGCGGGCCGGTGTCCGGCGAGATCACGACGTCGCAGACGTCGAGCAGGCCGAGCAGGTTCCTGAGGCCGCCGCCGAGGGCGTCGATCGGCTCGCCTTCGGCGCGCGCCATGATCCGGGCCGCGGCCTCCCGCTCGATCGGCGAGGGGCCGCCCAGCAGCACGCAGCGTGCGCCGACGTCCCGGAACAGGGCGGTGGCCGCCTCGGCATAGCGCTCGGGCATCCAGTTCTTCTCCGCCTTGCTCGACGCCACGACCATCCCGACCAGCGGGCCCGCCGGCTCCGCGCCGGCCAGCAGGGCGAGGGCGGCGGCGCGTTCCTCCGGGGCCGGCTGGAGGTGCCAGCGCGGCTCCCCGTGCGGCACTCCCAGGGCATCCAGGAACTCGAAGTACTGGTCCTGCACGTGCTGGGGTGCGTGCGGCGGGATGCGGTGGGTGGTGAACAGCCAGTTGGCGTCCCGGGCCCGCGCGAGGTCGAACCCGAGCTTGACCGGCGCGCGAGCCAGCCAGGTCACGATCCCCGCCTTGAAGTACACCTGGAGGTTGAGGAGCAGGTCGAAGGGGCGGGCCCTGAGCTGACGCCGCACGTCCGGATAGGCCCCCAACCCCAACGCGCGCCGGAACGTGACGGTGTCGTCCACCAGCGGGTGGCCGCGGACCATCTCCGCCGGTCCCGGCTGCAGCACCCAGGTGACGTGCGTGGAGGGCGCGTGCCGCTTCACCGCGTCGAGGAGGGGCAGGACGTGCACCGCGTCGCCCAGCGCGCTCATCATCACGATGCCGAGCCGGCCCCCGGTCCACGGCGGCAGGCGCTTCACGGCTCGCCGGTGAGGTACGCGACGCTGAACAGCGCGCGGTCCGCGTTGGTGAGCCGTTCGCCGCGCAGCGCGTTCCATTTCGCCCACGACCGGTGGAAGCGGGCCAGGTTGCGCGCGCGCTCGGCGTCGCGGTTGCGGCGCATCGGCCGGCAGGTGTCCACGTCGAGCAGCCAGGCGCGGGGCGACAGCGGATCGCCGGTCAGCAGCAGGTTCCGGAGCTGCAGGTCGGGATGCACGTAGCCGAGGTCGTGGAGGTGCCGGACCAGCCTGCCGAGCGCCTCCAGCGCGGCCGCCCGCCGCGGTCCCTGGGGAGGCCGGGCGCCGAAGAACACCTCGACGAGGTCGGCGCCGGCGACCTGCTCGGTGGCGACGTCGGCGCGGTGAGCGGGGCCGGCGCGATAGCGCACGCCCGCCAGCACCGCGGGGGTGCGCACGCCGCCGCCGGCCAGGCGGCGCGACAGGTCCGCCTCGTGATAGAACCGCGGCCGCCCGACGTACACGTCGCCCAGGAGCGGGGCGAGGACGCCGCCGTGCCGCGCGTGGCGCACCACGGCGGGGGTGGGGCCGAGCGTGACGCCGTATGCCTCGCCGCGGCCCACGAAGGTCGCGCGGCCGGTCTGGGCCGCCGCCCATCGGTACAGCGTGCCGCCGGCGGCGAGCGCCCGGCGCACGGCCTCGGCGACGTCGTGCCGCGCCGCGGCCGTGCCGCCCTCAAAGCTCCAGGTTTCGAAGTCCGGGGGAAGCGCCGGAGGGGGCAATCAGTACTTGACGAGGTAGTTGGCGACCGGCTTCGCCTTGCCCTTGAGCGGAATCGGCTCGCGGGACTCGACCTCGGGCGGGCGCTTCAGGCGCTTCTTGAAGGGTTCGGAGATCATGATCTCGCCCTTCGCGGCCTTGGAACAGAGCCGCGACGCGGTATTGACCGCGTCGCCCAGCACCGTGTACTCCAGCCGCTGCTCGCTTCCGATGTTACCCGCGAACACCTCGCCGAAGTTGATCCCGATGCCGATGTTGACCGGCGGCTTGCCGCTGCTCTCCCAGTGCTGGTTCAGCTGCACCAGGGCCCGCTGCATCTCGATCGCCGCCGTCATGGCCTTGTCGGCGTCATCGGGCGTCGAGAGCGGCGCGCCCCACAGCGCCATGATCGCGTCGCCGATGAACTTGTCCAGCGTCCCGCCGTTGCGGAACACGATCTCCACCATCTCGGTGAAGTACTCCCGCAGCAGGTGCGCGACGTCGTCCGGCGCCATCTTCTCCGACATCGGGGTGAAGCCGCGGATGTCGGTGAACATGATCACCACCTCGCGCTTGCTCCCCATGTCGAGCTTCATCGCTTCCCCGTGACCGGCGATCTGCTTCGCCAGGTCGGGGGAGAAGTAGCGCTCGAAATTCGACAGGACCAGCGCCTCGTGCCGGATGCGGTCCGAGAGCTGGCTGTTCTCCATGGCGACCGACGCCACGCCGGAGAACGCGATCAGGAACTCCAGGTCCTCGTCGGTGAACGCGTGCGTGGAGGTGAGGTTGTCCACGTAGATGAGGCCGAGCACGCGGCCGTCGGACGACATCAGCGGCGCGCCCATCGCCGAGCGGACGCTCTGCATCAGGATGGACTTGCCCTTGAAGCGCTCGTCCTCGGCCGCGTTGTCGGTGAGGATGGCGACCCGCTCGCTCACCGCCTTGCGCGCGATGGACTGCGGCACGTGCCGGGCGGACGCGGAGCCCTCGCCGAGCCGGCTCTTGGAGATGCGCGGAACCAGGTCCTCGCTGGCGCTCTCGCACAGCAGAATGGAGCAGCGGTCCACGTCCATGACCTGGAACGTGAAGTCCACCACCGACTCCAGCAGCTTGTCCACTTCCAGCTGGCGCGACAGCTGCTTGGAGATGTCGAGCAGCAGCTCGAGCTTCTTGGCGCTCCGCGCGGCGGTCCGCTCCGGAATGGCTTCCTCGGTGGGCTTCGCGGCCGCCGCGGCGCCCGACAGCCGCTTGAGCGGGCTCTGGATGGCCGCGCTGACCTCGCCGACCGGGAGCTGCCGGACGATGGTGGCGCCCGCGGGCTTCGGCGCCGCGAACGCGCCCGCCGCCGCCGGCGCGGACGGCCGGGCCTGCTCGCGCACGTAGAACGCGACCTTGCCGAAGGTGAGCACGTCGTTGGGCGCGGCCAGCGTGTCGCTCACGCGGCTGCCGTTGAGGAACGTGCCGTTGGCGGAGCCGAGATCCTTGACGCGCACACCGCCGTCCTCGGCGCTCAGCTGGGCGTGCTGGCGCGAGATGGTCGGCTCGTAGATCGGGATGTCGCTGTTGACGGCACGGCCGACGACCAGGGTGACGCCGGGCTTGACGTCGATCGACTGATCGCCAGCGGTGCTGACCAGCTTGAAGCCGTCGGCCATGGGGGATCGGGCTCCTCGGACCACCAAATATGCCGCCGCGCCAGGGGAGGCGCCAGCGGAGGGAGCTAGGTCCCGCCGCGCGCCAGCGCGACGGCCCGCAGCGCGGCGCGGGCCTTGGCCTCGGTCTCCGCCAGCTCGCTCTCCGGGCTGGAATCCGCGACGATGCCCGCCCCGACCTGGACCACCACCCGGTCGGGAAGGACCAGGCAGGTCCGGATGGCGATCGCGGTGTCGAGCGCCCGGGCGCCCCAGCCCAGGTAGCCGACCGCCCCCGCGTACGGGCCGCGGCGCGTGGGCTCGAGGGCGTCGAGGATCTCCATGGCGCGCACTTTCGGGGCGCCCGACACGGTGCCCGCCGGAAAGCACGCCTTCAGCGCGTCCACCGCGTCCCGCCCCGGCGCCAGCCGCCCCCGCACCTCGGAGACCAGGTGCTGCACGTGCGCGTAGCGCTCGAGGGCCAGCAGCTCGCGCACCTCGACCGAGCCGTAGGCGGCCACCCGCCCCACGTCGTTGCGTCCCAGGTCCACCAGCATCAGGTGCTCGGCCCGTTCCTTGGGATCGGCGGCCAGCTCGGAGGCGAGCGCGGCGTCGCTCGCGGCGTCGGCGCCGCGGGGGCGCGTCCCCGCGATGGGCCGCACCGTCACCGCGTCGTCCTCCACGCGCACCAGCACCTCGGGTGAGCTGCCGACCAGCACGACGCCGTCCAGCTCGAGGTAGAAGAGGTACGGCGCGGGGTTGAGCGCCCGGAGGTAGCGATACAGCCGCAGGGGATCCACCCGGCCCGCCACCTCCAGGCGGCGCGAGAGCACCGCCTGGAAGATGTCGCCCGCCGCGATGTGCTCCTGAATGCGGGCGACGTCGCGCCGGAAATGCTCGGCCGAGTACCGGCTCGTCGCGTCCGCGGGCGGCAGCCGCTCGTCGAGCTCGAGCGGGCCGAGGTCGGTGGGGCGGTTCAGCCGCTGCTCGATCTCGGCGATGCGCTCGAGCGCCCGGTCGTAGAGCGCGCCGCGCGCGCGCTCCGACGCGCCGGCGGGGACCTCCGGGCTCACCACGATGCGGGCGCGGTGGTAGAGGTTGTCGAGCACGACCACCGCGTCCGCCACCATGAAGACGCCGTCCGGCAGGTCGAGGTCGTCGGGCGGGGGCGCGGGAAGCCGCTCCAGCGTGCGGACCGTGTCGTACCCGAAGTAGCCGACCGCGCCGCCGAAGAAGCGCGGCAGGTCGGGCCGCGGCCGGCAGCGGAGCGCGCGGAGCCGCGCGCCGAGGTGCCCCATCGGGTCGGGCGCCGGGATGCTCCCGCCCCAGCCTTCCTGGGGCGTCCAGCGGGCCGCGGTCCCGCCGCGGTAGCGCCACGCCTCGCGCGGCTCGGTGCCGAGGAAGGTGTAGCGCGCCCAGCGCTCCCCTCCGACCGCCGACTCGAGCAGGAACGCGAACGGCGGCCGCGCCATCTTGCTGAGCACGGCGACCGGTTGGTCCGCGTCGAGCAGGCATTCCCGCACCACCGGCACGATGCCGCCGCCGGCCGCCTCGGCCAGCCAGGCCTCCCGGCCCGGCGCGGCCGGAGCGGCACCGTCGCGCGCGCTTGACCGGCCCATCAGCGCCCGCGATACTGCGGCGTCATGCCGCGCCGCGCCGCCGTCCCGCTCGCCTGGCTCCCCATCGTGGCTCCGCTGCTCGCGCTCCCGGCGCTCACGGCCGGTCTCGCGGCACAGGACTGGGACTCACCCGCGGTGCAGGCGTTGGTCGCCCGCGCCATCGCCCGCCGCCAGGCCGCGTTCGCCGACACCACGCTCAAGGACTTCACCGCCCGGGCGCACGGGTTCGTCTTCTTCCTCGGGCAGATCGGCGAGGGATTGTCGGAACCGCCGCGGCTCATCAAGGCGGACCAGCTCGAGCTGCAAGTCTACTGGAAGGCGCCGAATCTGAGCAAGCAGATCATCATCGGGTGGCGCGACCGGTTGGACCTGCCGACCGACATCCAGTACCACCGCGACCACCTCGGCATCGCGCTCAACAACTTCCCGGATCGCATCCGCCTCGGCGAGGGCGACGAGGTGCGGGACGTGCCGCACCCCCTCGCGCCCAACGGCCCCGACCTCTACCAGTACGCGCTCAAGGACTCGCTGACCATCCAGCTTCCGGACCGCACCATCCGCGTCTACGAGGTGGCCGTGCGGCCGCGGGACTTCCGGGCGCCTCGCCTGGTGGGCTCGATCTTCCTCGACGTGGACCTCGCGGACCTGGTGCGCATGGCCTTCGAGTTCACGCGGCCCGCGTACCTCGACCCGGAGCTCGAGGACATTACGGTCTCGATCGAGAACAGCCTGTGGGCCGGCCGCTACTGGCTGCCGTACCGCCAGGAGATCGCGATCCGGCGCCGGGGCACCTGGCTCGACTTCCCGGTGCGCGGGATCATCCAGGGCCGCTGGGAGATCGACAGCTATGCGTTCAACACGGGCGTGAACGACGGGCTATTCCGGATGGGCGGCCCCGAGATCATCCCGGAGGCGCCGCAGGTCCGTGACTCGTTCCCGTGGCCGGATTCCATCGGCGCGGCCATCCGGGACGTGGCACAGTCACCGCGGATCGAAGACTTCGCGGCCGTGCGGGCGCAGGTCCGGGCGGTCGCGATGGGACACGCGATCGACGGCCTCAGGCGGGTCCAGCTGGGCGGCGCCTCGCTGTCCGACTTCGCGCACTTCAATCGCGTGGAGGGGCTGGCGCTCGGCATCGGCGCCACGCTGCGCGGGAGCAACGACGCGACGCGGCTGCGGCTCAAGGGCGGGGCGGCCACGGCGACCACGCTCATCAGCGGCGGCGCCGAGCTCTCGGCACGGCGCGGCGCCTGGACCTGGCTGCTCTCGGGCGAGCGGGCGGTGCGCGATCTGGGCGACATGCAGGTGATTTCGGGCGTCGTGAACTCGCTGTCCGCGCAGGAGACGGGCGCCGACTTCGGCGACTACTTCCTCGCCACGGGGGGGCAGGGTGGCGCGTCGCTGGCCCTGAGCGGGCGAAGCGCGATCCAGCTGGGCGTGGGGTGGGAGCGGATCACCTCGCTCGCCACGCACTCGGGCTGGGCGCGAGGCTCGTTCTCGCGGCCGAACCCGTCGGTCGGCGCCGGTGACTGGAGCAGCATCCGGCTCTCCCTCCGGCGGCTGGCGCCGTCGTTCACAACTGTGCGCAGCCTCTCGGGCAGGCTGGAGCTCGAGGGGGGCACGGGCACCAGCAGCTACCTCCGCAGCTACGGTGAGCTGCGCTGGCAGGTGCCGGCCGGGAGCGGCTGGCTGGTGGTGCGGGCGAGCGCGGGCGCGGCCACGCGGGACCTGCCGGCCTATCGGGCCTTCGTGCTGGGGGGGCGCGGCACCTTGCTGGGGGAGCGCTTCCGGGCCTACGCCGGCCGCGAGTTGGCGTGGGGTTCCCTGGACCTGCGGCTTCCGGTGGGGGTGCCCGAGCTGCCCCTCGGCTCCTTCGCCGGCACCGGCCGCACGCTCACGGTGATACCGTTTGTGGCCGCCGGCTGGGTCGGCCAGGCCGTGACGCCGCAGCTCGGCGCCCCCTCGCCGGGCCTGCGGCCGGTCGTCGGGCTCGGGTTCGGGTGGCTCCACGACTTGCTCCGCTTCGACTTCGGCTACGGGCTCCGGACGGGGAAGGTGGGGGCGGCGGTCGACATCAGCCGGGACTTCTGGGACATCCTCTAAGTGGGTCCGGGCCGTCGCGTTGCGACCTCCCCCGGCGCGGAGGCATATTCCCCCCCCGTGAGGTCGTACGTGGAAGGGTGGCGGCGTGGCCGACGTGGCTGAGCGGGTATTCCCCGACGAGTGGCTGGTCCCGACGATCTCGGCGATGATCACGCCCGAGGCCGTGGCGGCGCTGCGCGCCGCGGCGGAGCCCACCTCGACGCTGTGGGAGCTGACCACCTCGAAGGGGTACGCCACCGACGACCAGATCCTCGCCGCGATGAGCAAGCGGTGCCGGGTGCCGGTGGCGGGAAAACCCGAGCCCGAGCCCAAGGTCAAGGAAGTCATTCCCGAGGCCGTCGCGCGCCGCTACCACGTGGCGCCGCTCAAGGCGACGGATTCGGTCCTCGAGGTCGCGACCGCCAACCCGTTCGACATGGATGCCGAGAAGGGGCTGTCGTTCGCGTCCGGACGCGAAGTGCGGATGTTCCTCCTCTCGCCCGGCAAGATCGCCGCGTTGATGGACGAGATGTACCGGCCGGACAACGTCTTCGACAAGCTGCTGGAGGGGATGGAGGGGTCGAGCGAGGTCGAGACGCTCGAGGCGCAGAGCCCGGACGACGAGTTCCTGGTCAGCGCCGAAGAGGCGTCGCAGCGCCCGGTCGTCCGGCTGGTGGACCTGATTCTCTCCGAGGGGATCCTGTCGCGGGCGAGCGACATCCACATCGAGCCGGAGGAGGGCGGCTTCGCCGTCCGCTACCGGATCGACGGCGTGCTGCGGCAGGT
The DNA here is from genome assembly GCA_963729955.1 of uncultured Gemmatimonadales bacterium. Taxonomy (GTDB): domain Bacteria; phylum Gemmatimonadota; class Gemmatimonadetes; order Gemmatimonadales; family JACORV01; genus Fen-1245. The sequence goes on along the minus strand of CAVSQA010000023.1, from coordinate 56,199 downwards.
GATGAAGATTCCGCGGGCCGCCGGTTTCCCGCTGATCTCGCGCATCAAGATCATCTCGAGCCTCGACATCGCCGACCGGCTGCGCCCGCAGGATGGGCGCGCGCGCGTGGCGGTGAACGGCGTGCCGGTCGACCTGCGCGTCTCCACGCTGCCGGCGTCGCTGGGCGAGAAGGTGGTGATCCGGGTCCTGGACTCGCGGGCGACGGTGCTCTCGCTCGACGCGCTCGGGCTCAATCCCGACGAGCTGGGGGCCTTCAAGGGGCTGCTGGAACACCACGAGGGCATCATCCTGGTCACGGGCCCCACCGGCTCGGGCAAGACTACCACGTTGTACTCGGCCATCCGCAGCATCCAGAGCGGCAAGACCAACATCGTGACGGTCGAGGATCCGGTCGAGTACCGGATCCAGGGCATCGTGCAGGTGCAGGTGCACGAGAAAGCGGGCCTGACGTTCGCCAACGCGCTGCGCTCCATCCTCCGCCAGGACCCCGACGTGGTGCTGGTCGGCGAGGTGCGCGACCGGGATACGGCGCAGATCGCGGTGCAGGCTTCGCTGACCGGGCACCTCGTGCTCTCGACCCTGCACACCAACGACGCGTCGAACGCCGTGACCCGTCTGGTGGACATCGGCATCGAGCCGTACAAGATCGCGGCCTCGCTGCGCGGCGTGGTGGCGCAACGGCTGATGCGCAAGCTGTGCCCGACCTGCAAGGAAGTGTGGGTCGAGTCGGTGCCGGAGAAGCTGGAGAAGTGGGTGCCGCGCGGGACGCCGCTGTACCGCGCGGTGGGCTGTTCCGACTGCGCGATGACCGGCTACCGCGGCCGCTTCTCGATCTTCGAGATCCTCACCGTGACGCCGGAGGTGGAGCGGCTGATCGGCGCTGGGGCGACCGCCGACAAGCTCGCGGAGGCGGGGCGCAGCGCCGGGATGAAAGGCCTGTGGGAAAGCGGCGTGGCGCACATCCTCCGCGGCGAATCCAGCCTCGACGAGCTGATGCGGGTGGTGGACGTGCCGGACGAGACGGAAGACGGCGCGGAAGCAGTGGCCGCGGCGCCGGCGAGTGCCGCGCCGTCGCCCGCCGGCTCGGCCCGCGCCTCCGCGGCGTCGCCGGGGGCCGCGTCGCGGGAGCAGCCGGGGGCACCGGGCTCGTTCGACCTGCTGGACAATCTCATGGCCGGCCCGAAGGTCACGCGGCTCAAGCGCAAGGTGCTCCTCGTGGACGACGAGGATTCCCTGCGGCGCGTGATGAAGGACCTGCTGGAGCGCGAAGGGTACATCGTATCCGAGGCGCGCGACGGCGTGCAGGCGCTCGACCAGGTGGATCGCACCGGCCCCGACGTGATCGTGCTCGACCTCAACCTCCCCGGCCTCGACGGCTACGGCGTGCTGTCGCACCTCCGCTCCCGGCCGGCCACCGCCGACATCCCCGTCGTGGTGCTCACCGCGAAGGGCGACGAGGACAACGAGGTGCGGGTCTTCGAGCTCGGAGCCGACGACTTCCTCACCAAGCCGTTCCGCGCCCGTGCGCTCTCGGCCCGCCTCGACGCGGTGCTGGGCCGGCGCCGCTCTCCCAACAGTTGATCGTCGGGCGCGCGCCCACGCGGTGAGCCGCACTGCCGAGGTTCGCCACGGGGCTCCACCGACCGCGGTGGTGGTGCGCCTCGCCATCGACGGGCGTGGGCGGGCGAGCGTGCGCACCGGCGTCACGACCTTCGATCGTCTGCTCGAGGCCTTCGCGTCGCACGGCCGGTTCGACCTCGACGTGGAGGCGGCGGACGCCGCCGTGGTGGACCCGCACCGTGTGGTCCTCGGCACGGCGGCCGCGCTGGGCGAGGCGTTCGCGCGGGCGGTGGGATCGCGCGAGGTGACGCGCGGCATCGGCGAGGCCACAGTCCCCGTGGCGGGAGCCCTGGTCCGCGCCGTGTGCGACCTCAGGGGCCTCGGCATGCTGGCCTACCAGGCGGCGCCGCCGGCCTGGCAGCTCGTGGGCGATTACGACGTCGCCCTCACGCCGGAATTCTGGCAGAGCTTCGCGGAAGCAATGCGGGTCACGCTCCACCTCGACCTGCTGCGCGGCGAGCACGCGCGGCCCATCACGGAGGCGGCGTACGCGGCGGTGGCCCGGGCGCTCGCCCTCGCGGCGGAGCGGGATCCGCGGGTGGCGGGGGCGGCGGCCGACGACGCCGGGAGGGCGCGAGGATGACCGAGGTCAAGGTCGAGACCGTCGACGTGTACGTGCTGCGCTTCGGCCCCGAGGTGGAGAAGGGGATGGCGGGGCCGGTCAGGCCGAAGCTGACGGGCCCGCCGGAAGTGCTGGTCCTGCGCCGCGCGCCCGCTCTGCGGAGCCCGGGAACGTGGGAGTCGGTGCACGGGCACATCGACGCGGGCGAGACGCCGGTCGCCGCGGCGCGGCGCGAGCTCAGGGAGGAAGCCGGGCTGGTGCCGTCGCGGCTCTACAACCTGAGCCGCGTCGAGGCCTTCTACCTCCACCGGCGCGACCTGGTGGCGCTGACCCCGGCCTTCTGCGCGATCGTCGCCGCCGACGCCACGGCGAAGACGTCGGAGGAGCACGACCGCAGCGAGTGGGTCAACCCCGAGGAGGCGGCGCGGCGTTTCTTCTGGCCGAGGGAGAAGCGCGCGCTGGCCGATGCGCTGCAGCTGTTCGGGACGGGCGACGCGGGCGGGGCGGAAGACGTCCTGCGGATACTCTAGGGTCGCGGGAGCGAGGGGCCGGAACGCAGACGTCTTGGCCGTGGCGTCTCGCGACTATTCCGCCAGTCTGAAGACCTGTTCCGCCGTCCGCTTGAGCTCGCGCAGGTCGAACGGTTTCTGGAGCAGGCGTCCGCCGGCCGCCGGGTGGTCGTCGCCGTCCCGCCACGCGCTGGTGGAGAGGATGAGCCGCGCGTCCAGATTGCCCGGCAGCCGCGTGAGGGCCGTGGCGAACGGCTCGTCGCCGGCGGCGGTGAGCCGGTCGGCGATCACCAGGTCGTAGCGCTCGCCCTCGGCGAGGCGCACCGCGTCGGCGCCGCTCACCGCGGCATCCACGCGATGCCCGTCGCGCGCGAACAGGGCGCTCACCACCTGCCGCACCACGGGATCGTCGTCCACCACGAGAATGCGCCGGGGCGTCGTCGCCGCCTCGCCGCGGGCGGGCCGTGCGGGCCGTGCCGGCGCGCTCGCGTGGCCGGCGGCGGGAAGCGAGAGCACGAACGTGGCACCCTGTCCGGGTCGTGACTCGGCGGTCAGCGTGCCGCCGTGCGCCTCGGCGATGCCGTACGAGACGAACAGGCCGAGGCCGGTGCCCTCTCCCGGCGCCTTGGTGGTGAAGAAGGGGCTGAACATCTGGGCCCGCACGTCGTCGCCGATGCCGGGCCCCGTGTCGGTCACGCGCAGCACGACGCGCTGGTGCTCGGGCTGGAGGCCGATGGCCACGCGGCGGGGCTGACCGGCCGGGAGGTCGCCGACCGCGTGGACGGCGTTGCCGAGCAGGTTGAGCGCGACCTGCTGGAGCTGGTGCTGGTCGCCGACGACCGGCGGGAGCCCGGGCGCCACCTCGATCTCGGCGGTGACGCCGCTCCGCTTCAGCTCGTACGCCATGAGCGCCAGGGTGCGCCGCACCACGTCGCCCAGGTCCACGCTCGCGCGCACGGCGGGACCCTTGCGAGCGAAGGTCAGCAGGTCGCGCACGATGTGACCGGCGCGATCCGCCTGCTCGTTGATCACCTGCAGGTGCTCGCGCCCGGCCGTGCCGGGGCCCGCCTGCTCGAGCAGGAATTCGGACAGCCCCGCGATGGAGGTGAGCGGGTTGTTCAGCTCGTGGGCGATCCCGGACACCAGCGTCCCGACCGCCGCCATCTTCTCGCTCTGAATGAGCTGCGCTTCGAGCGCCTGCTGCTCGGTGATGTCGCCGACCACCACCACGACCGACGCGTCGTCCACGGCGCCGGCCACGGGGGTCGCGGCCACGCGCAGCACGCGATCCAGCGGATCGGATCGCCGCACGACGGGCGCGGGGTGGCCGCCCTGGGCCGCCGCGCGGAGCAGGTCCGCGAGGGCGCGGTGCTCGCCGAACAGCGCCTCGCAGAGGTGCGCGCCCACCACGGCCGTGACCGGGCGCCGCACCAGCTCGGCGAACGCCGTATTGGACCGCCGGATGATGCCGTGCGCGCCCACCAGCGCGATGCCCTCGGAGATCGCGTCGAAGGTCGCTTCCCACTGCTCCTTGCCGCGGCGGACCCGCTCGAAGGCGGCGCGGCGGCGGCGCCGCTCGAGCAGCGCCACCGCCACCGTCAGCGCCGCGGCCGCCCCGCCGCCGAGCGCGAGTGACAGGGCGGCGGGCATCGCTACCGCTGCGGCGGCTGTTGCGCGGCGCGCGCCAGGACGCGGGCGCGCTCGCTCTGGAGCAGGGTGATGGAGTTATCGAAGGTGGCCGAGTTCTGGTCGCCGTAGAACACGGTGAACGTCTGCAGCACGGGAATGGTGGGGTCGAACAGGTAGATGGCCGAGGCCTGCTGGCGCTGGTCGAGGCGCGCGTCGTTCCACTGCGGCGACAGCGGGAGGATGCCGAGCGGCCGGTAGAAGATGCCCTGGCTCTGGATGGAGACCTGGTCGGGGATGAACGGGACCTGGGGCTGGAGCCCGAAGAAGGTCACGAAGAACGCTGCCGCGCTGTCGCGGCCCACCGCGCGCGCGGCGGCGGCGATGGCCGCGCTCCGGCTCTGCACCAGCGCGTGCAGCGAGCTGTAGGTGTCTGGCGCCAGCAGGCGGATGACGTGTTCGTCGAGCGGCAGCACCCGCACCGCGAGGCTGGCCGTCGTGATCATCACGGCGACCTGATCCTGCCGCAGGGACCCGAAGCCCGCGGGCGGCAGGTCCGAGCCCTGGGCGGCCAGGCCCGCGGGTGCCGCCACGACCGCTGCGGCGAGTGCCGCAGCCTCAGCCCACGTGCGCCAGTACGCTGTCACGGAGATCCTCCGCGCCTTCACGCGTCCGCGAGCTCGTCAGCACGAACTCCGCGGCATCCAGCTCGAGCTCGAGAGCGATCGATGCCGCCCGCGCGATCCGTTGTCCCCTCGGCACCTGGTCCGCCTTGGTGAGGGCGACCAGGGTCGGCACGCCGCGATCCCGCAGCCGCTGGCCCACCAGCCGGTCGTCGGGCGAGGGCTCGCGACGGATGTCCAGCAACCAGACGACACCCGCCAGGGTCTCCCGGCGGGCCAGGTAGGCCGTGACCAGGCGCTGCCACACCGCCCGCTCCATTTCGGCGGCCCGCGCCCAGCCGTAGCCCGGGAGGTCCACCAGGTAGCAGCCCGGCCCCCAGCGGTACACGTTGAGCATCCGCGTCTTGCCGGGCACGCGGCTGGCGTGCGCCAGGTCGCGGCGTCCCATCAGCAGGTTGATGAGGCTCGACTTCCCGACGTTGCTGCGGCCGGCGAAGGCGATCTCGGGCAGGGCCGGGCCGGGGATCGGCTCGTTCCAGCGGGCGAGCGTGGTCACGAACTCGCTTACCAAAAGCCCCCTCGGGGAGGGGGCGTTGGCGACCGGCAGCTCAGGCTTCTTTCTTCGCACGCGGTCGCTCCGTCACCAGCAGCGGCTGGCGTCCCTCGAGGACGCACTCCCGGGTGATGGCCACCTCCGAGACGTCGTCCCGGGCCGGCAGGTCGAACATGATGTCGTTCATCACCTTCTCGAGGATGGCCCGGAGCCCGCGGGCGCCGGCCCCGCGCTTGATCGCGAGCTGCGCCGCCGCGCGCAGCGCCTCCTGCTCGAAGGTGAGCCGGACGTCCTCCAGCTCGAACAGCTTCTTGTACTGCTTGGTGAGCGCGTTCTTCGGCTCCACGAGGATCCGCACCAGCGCGTCCTCGTCCAGCGTCTCGAGCGGCACCGTCACCGGCAGCCGGCCGATCAGCTCGGGGATGAGGCCGTAGCGCAGCAGGTCGTCCGGCTCGACCTCGCCGTACGGGTTGCGGCGCTGCAGCACCGGCACGCCGCGCTCCACTTCGTCCTTGGTGAAGCCGATCCGCCGCCGCCCGGTCCGGGACTCGATGATCTTCTCCAGCCCGTCGAACGCGCCGCCGCAGATGAACAGGACGTCCTTGGTGTTGATCTGGATGTATTCCTGCTGCGGGTGCTTGCGCCCTCCCTGCGGCGGCACCGACGCGATCGTGCCCTCGAGGATCTTGAGCAGCGCCTGCTGCACGCCCTCCCCCGACACGTCGCGCGTGATGCTGGGGTTCTCGCTCTTGCGGGCGATCTTGTCGATCTCGTCGATGTAGACGATGCCGCGCTCGCACTCGGCGACGTTGAAGTCCCCGGCCTGGAGGAGCCGCACCAGGATGTTCTCGACGTCCTCGCCGACGTAGCCGGCCTCGGTCAGGGTCGTGGCGTCGGCGATGGTGAAGGGCACGTCCAGCAGCCGGGCGAGCGTCTGGGCCAGCAGCGTCTTGCCGACGCCGGTGGGCCCGATCAGCAGGATGTTGGACTTCTCCAGCTCGACGTCGTTGTCCTTGAGCGACTGCGAGTTGATGCGCTTGTAGTGGTTGTAGACGGCGACGGCGAGGGCTTTCTTGGCCTGGTCCTGGCCGATCACGTACTGGTCCAGCACCTCCTTGATCTCGACGGGGGTGGGGACCTGGGTGATCGCGTCGGCGACCTCGCGCTCTTCGTCCTCGGCCAGGATCTCGTTGCACAGCGCGATGCATTCGTTGCAGATGTACACCGACGGCCCGGAGATGAATTTCCGGACCGAGTCCTTCGACTTGCCGCAGAAGGAGCAACGCAGATGGCGGTCGTTGGACATGCGTTCGGTGCCTGGTTAAGGGACCTCGACGCGAATATGCCGGGCGGCCCGGCCGGGAGTCAAGCGCCGGCTAGCTTTTCGCCCCTACGTCCAGCACGGCGCCGGGCGCCAGGACCTGGTCGATGAGGCCGTACTCCTTGGCCTCCTCGGCCGACATGAACCGGTCGCGGTCCATGTCCCTCTCGATCTGCTCCACCGTCTGGCCGGTGTGCTTGGCGTACAACTCGTTGAGCTTGCCGCGCAGGTAGAGGATCTCCCGCGCCTGGATCTCGATGTCGGCGGCGGTGCCCTGCGTGCCGCCCGACGGCTGGTGCATCATGATCCGGGAATGGGGCAGCGCGCTGCGCTTGCCCTTGCGGCCCGCGGCCAGCAGGAACGACCCCATCGAGGCGGCCATCCCCATGCAGATGGTGTTCACCGGGGCGCTGATGTGCTGCATGGTGTCGTAGATGGCCATGCCGCTCGACACCAGGCCGCCCGGCGAGTTGATGTAGACGTAGATGTCCTTCTCCGGGCTGTCGGCCTGGAGGAAGAGCAGCTGCGCGATGACGATGTTCGACACGTCGTCGTTGATCGGCACCCCGAGGAAGATGATCCGGTCCATCAGCAACCGGGAGAAGATGTCGTAGGTGCGCTCCCCGCGGCTCGAGCGCTCGATGATGTACGGCGGATACAGCGTGGACACGTCGTCTCGGTCTCCCACGGAATCGCCCTGTGTCAACGGGTGGCGGGTGCGTCCTCCACGGTGCTCTGACCGAGGAGGTGGGTGAACACGTTTTCTTCGGTGATGGACCGCTCCAGCTCGCGGAGGCGGCCGGCCTTCTCCAGTGCGGCGCGCACGGCGGCCGGGCTCTCGCCCCGCCGCTTCGCGACCTCCGCGACGCGGGCGGCGACCTGGTCGGCGGTCGCCGTGACGCCGGCGTGCTCCGCCACCGTGTCGATGATCAGGTCGCGCCGCACGCCGGCCTCGGCCACCGGGCGGAACTCGCCGGCGAACCGGCCGCGCTGGTCCTCCGGAACGCCGTAGGCGGCCACGTAGGCCGCCAGAGCGCGGTCGAGCAGGGAGGGCGGCACCGACACGTTGTTGGCGGCGGCGATCTGGTCGATCAGCTCCCCGCGCACGCGGGCCTCCGCCTCGCGCCTGGCCTCGGCCTCGAGGTCGCTCCTGACCGCGGCCCGGAGCGCGTCCACCGAGGCGAAGTCGCCGAGCTCCCGGGCGAACTCGTCGGTCAGCTCGGGCAGCGCCTGGCGCTTGACCTCGCCCAGGGTGACGCGCACCCGGCGGCTCTGGCCGCGCTTCGCCTCGTCCGTGTGGTCGTCGGGGAAGCGCAGCGACCCCTCCCACGTGCCGCCGGCGTCGAGCTCCATCAGCCGGGCCTCGAGCTCGGGCAGGGCGCGGCCCTGGCCGAGGACGAAACGCACCGGCTCGTCCTTCGCCGCCTCGCCTCCCGCCTCGGCGTCGAGGTTGGTGATCGTGGCCTCGACCAGATCTCCGGGCTTGGCGTGGTCCGCTGCGGGCATCCACGGCGCGCGTTGCTCGCGCAGCGTGGTGATCTGGGCGTCCACCATCTCGTCGGTGACCGCCGGCGCCCGGCGGGTGAGCCGGAAACCGCCCAGCCGCTCCAGCGCGATCACCGGCTTGACGTCGACCAGCAGCTCGAAGGTGAGCGGCGCGCCGTCCTCGAACTTGACGTTCCGCACCTGCGGGTCGGCGATCGGCTTGAGGCCGTCCTGCTCGCGTGCCGCCTCCCAGGAGGCGCGCAGCAACTCCTCGATCACCGACTGGCGGATCGCGTCGCCGAAGCGGCGCCGCACCACCGCGGGAGGCGCCTTGCCCTTGCGGAAGCCCTGCACCTTGATCTGCCTGGCGTAGCGCTCGGTAGTGGCGGCCTCGGCCGCGCGCACGCGCTCCGGGCTCACGGACACGGCATAGGTGCGGCGCGCCGCGTCCTGCGCGGCGGCGGTGAGTTCGATTCCGGTCTCGGCCATAGTGCGAAAGGGGGGATTCGAACCCCCACGGGTTGCCCCACGGGCTCCTAAGGCCCGCGCGTCTACCAATTCCGCCACTTTCGCGTCTCCCGCGTCCCCAAGATAACCGCTGCCGCCCGAGACGACGAGCGCCCGCGGGTGCGGGCGCTCGAGGTCACGCCGGCCTCACTGCGAAGCCGTCACCGCACCCGGATGCGCACCACGCGCCGAGCCGAGTTGCTGCTGCTCACGTTGGCGACGTTGAGGGTCGCGATGTCGCCCGACTTGAGCCCGTGCACGGCACGCTGCAGCTCCTCGGGGGTCCGGACCCGGACCCCGTTCACCTGGAGAATGACGTCCGCGCCGCCGCCCGGCTGGGGCGGGAACACCTTCTGATAGGCGGGGCCGTCCGCGTCCACGTCGGTCACGACGGGTCCCCGCACGTCGCTGGCGACGTGCCGCACGTCGTCGGCGCTCAGGCTCTCGACGGTGATGCCGAGCTTCCTCGACGCCTCCTCCGTCGGCGTCGCGGCCTTGGGCGCCGCCGCCGCCCATGCTCGCCACCTCGGCCGTGTCGGCGCCGGCCGCCGCGAGCCGCACGTCGAAGGTGCGCACCTGGCCGCCGGCGTGCACCGCCTGCACGTGCACGACCTCGCCCGGGTGCCTGAAGCCCACCATCGACTGGAGCTGTGCCACGTGGTCGATCGCCGTGTCGTTGAGGGCGACGATCACGTCACCGGGCACGAGACCGGCCGCCTTCGCGGGGGAGCTGCTGCTGCTGTAGTCCTCGATCACCACCCCGCGGACGTCCTTCAGGCCCACCGCCTCGGCGTCCTCCGGGCTGATCGGCCCGATGGCGACGCCCAGGATGGCGCGCTGCACCCGCCCGGTCGCGATGAGATCGTCCATGATCTTGCGGGCCAGGTTGATCGGGACCGCGAAGCCGTAGCCCTCGTAGTAGCCGGTGTACGAGGCGATCGCCGCGTTGATGCCGATCACCTCGCCGTTGAGGTTCACCAGCGGCCCGCCCGAGTTGCCCGGGTTGATCGCGGCGTCGGTCTGGATGAAGTCCTGGATCTGGTAGCGGTCCGCCGGATCCTGGAGACCGCCCAGGGTCCGGCCCTTGGCGCTCACGATCCCCGCGGTGACGGTGAACTGCAGGTTGAGCGGATTGCCCACCGCCAGCACCCAGTCACCGACCCGCGGCGCGTCGGAGTTCCCCAGCGGCAGCGGCGTCAGATGGCTGGCGTTGATCTTGATGACCGCCACGTCCGTCGCCGGGTCGCGACCCACGACCCGCGCGTCGAATTCGCGGTTGTCGAGGAGCGTGACCTTCACGTGATCGGCGTCGGCGACGACGTGGTTGTTGGTCAGGATGTAGCCGTCCTGGGAGACGATGAAGCCCGAGCCCGAGCCCCGGCGGACCTGCGGCCGGCGCGGGTTCTGGTCGGGGCCGAAGAAGTAGTCGAAGCCCGGCGGCAGATCCGGGTGGGGCGCCGCCCGGACCTTGCTCTGCGTCTCGATATAGACCACCGAGGGCCGCACCCGCTCGGCGATGTCCGCGAAGCTCGGCACCACGCCGTCCACGGTCCGGACGCCCATCGCGGCCGGCGCGTTGACGTAATGCAGGTTCCGCAGCGACTCCGCCTGGCCCGGCCGCGGAAGATTCAGGCCCGACGCGAACGCCAGTCCCCCGACGAACGCGATGGCGACGATTCCGCCCAGCTTGAGCAGATCACGACCCCTCGACGACATGCGCCTACCCCCCGAATCCAGGTATGAGCTCTACTGCGAATGCACCCTACTACCCCGGTGCGCCTCGGCCGGTTTCTACTTCCCCGGCTTGGAGTCGTCCACGATCTCGTAGTCCGCGTCCACCGCCTCGTCCTTCTTGGGCTCGGCCCCGCCCCCGGTGGCGCCGCCGGACGGCTGGTCCGCCGCTGCGGACGAGCTGGCCGTCTGGCTCTGGTACAGGGAGCGGCCGGCCTCGCTGTAGGCGCCCTGGAGCGCCTCGGACGCCTTGCGGATCTCGCCGGCGTCGCCCGTGCGCAGCGCCTTCTTGGCGCCGTCGACCGCCTCCTCGAGCCGCTTCTTCACGGCGGGCTCGAGCTTGTCCGACCACTCCTTGGAGTTCTTCTCGACGTCGTACACCAGTGCGTCGAGCCGGTTCTTGGTCTCGATTTCCTCGCGCCGGCGCTTGTCGTCCGCCGCGTGCTCCTCGGCGGCGTGCACCATCTTGTCGATCTCCTTGTCGGAGATCCCCGACGACGCCTCGATCCGGATCTTCTGCTCCTTGCTCGTCGCCTTGTCCTTCGCCGTGACGTGCAGGATGCCGTTGGCGTCGATGTCGAACGTGACCTCGATCTGCGGCATGCCGCGCGGAGCCGGCGGAATCCCGGTGAGCTGGAACTTGCCGATCGTCCGGTTGTCGATCGCCATCTCCCGTTCGCCCTGCAGCACGTGGATCTCGACGGTGGTCTGGTTGTCGTCCGCCGTCGAGAACACCTCCGAGCGCTTGGTCGGAATGGTGGTGTTCCGCGGGATCAGGACCGTGGTCACCCCGCCCAGCGTCTCGATGCCGAGCGAGAGCGGCGTGACGTCGAGCAGCAGGATGTCCTTGACCTCGCCGGCCAGCACGCCCCCCTGGATCGCGGCGCCGATCGCCACGACCTCGTCCGGGTTGACGCCCTTGTGCGGCTCCTTCCCGAAGAACTCCTTCACGATCTCCTGGACCTTCGGCATCCGGGTCTGGCCGCCGACCAGGATGACCTCGTTCACCTCGCCCGGCTTGAGGTTCGCGTCCGCCAGCGCCTTCTTCATCGGCTCCAGCGTACGCCGCACCAGGTCGTCCACCAGGCTCTCGAGCTTGGCCCGGGTCAAGGTGAGGTTGAGGTGCTTGGGCCCCGACTGGTCGGCCGTGATGAACGGCAGGTTGATCTCCGTCTGCATCACGGTCGACAGCTCGCACTTGGCCTTCTCGGCCGCCTCCTTGAGGCGCTGCAACGCCATCGCGTCCTTCGACAGGTCGATGCCCTGGTCGCGCTTGAACTCGGCCACCAGCCAGTCGATCACCCGCTGGTCGAAGTCGTCGCCGCCCAGGTGCGTGTCGCCGTTGGTGCTCTTGACCTCGAACACCCCCTCGGCCAGCTCGAGAATGGAGATGTCGTACGTGCCGCCGCCGAGGTCGTACACGGCGACCTTCTCCTCCTTCTTCTTGTCCATCCCGTAGGCCAGCGCCGAGGCCGTCGGCTCGTTGATGATCCGCACCACGTCGAGGCCGGCGATCTTGCCGGCGTCCTTCGTGGCCTGCCGCTGCGAGTCGTTGAAGTACGCGGGGACGGTGATGACCGCCTTCTCGACCTTGTGGCCGAGGTAGTCCTCCGCCGTCTGGCGCATCTTCTGGAGGATCATCGCCGAGATCTCGGGCGGCGTGTAGCGCTTGCCGCTGATCTCGACCGACGCCAGATCGTTCTGCCCCGCGACGACCTTGTAGGGCACGCGCTTGGTCTCCTCGACCACTTCGCCGGTGCGCCGGCCCATGAACCGCTTGATCGAGAAGACGGTGTTGAGCGGATTGGTGACCGCCTGCCGCTTGGCCACCTGGCCCACCAGCCGCTCGCCGTCCTTGGTGAACGCGACGACCGAGGGTGTGGTGCGGCCGCCCTCGGCGTTCGGGATCACGACCGGGTCGCCGCCCTCCATCACCGCGACGACGGAATTGGTCGTGCCCAGGTCTATGCCGATGATCTTCTCAGCCATGGCTCGATCTCCGAACGCATCAAGGTAGATGTGCAAGAGGTGCGCATAGTCGCAGGAGCAAGGGACGTGCCCCGTTTTTCTGCCAATTCGGCAGCGGGCTAACACGTTGCCCTGCTTGGGGGTGCGTTGACACGGCCCGGAGACCGCTTAGGTTGGGCGCGTGATCCCCTATCGCGACGAGAACCCCACCCTAAAGACGCCGGTCGTCACCTACGTAATCGTCGCTGTGAACCTGCTGGTGTGGATCCTGGTGCAGGGTGCGGGGACGGCGCTGCCGCTGGCCAGGTCGGTGTGCGACCTGGGGCTCATCCCGGGCGAGCTGACGGGGCGGGTGGCGGCGGGCACGACCCTTCAGATGGGGCCCGATCTGTTCTGCCGGATGGGGGGGGCGCGCCATTATGGGCACGTGCTGACCTCGATGTTCCTGCACGGCTCGTGGATGCACATCATCGGGAACATGTGGTTCTTCTGGATCTTCGGAAACAACGTCGAGGACTCGATGGGGCGGTGGCGGTTCGTCGCGTTCTACCTCATGTGCGGGACGGCGGCGGCGCTGGCGCAGGTCGCGATGGACCCGGCCTCGCCGGTGCCGGTGGTCGGGGCGTCGGGCGCCATCAGCGGGGTGATGGGGGCGTACCTCGTGCTCTACCCGCGGGTGCGGGTGTACACGCTGGTGTTCCTCGGCTTCTTCCTCACGACCATCGCGCTCCCGGCGTGGGCGATGCTGTGTTACTGGATCGTGCTCCAGCTGGTGGGCGCGCTGCCTGAGGTGGCGGGGGCGCAGGGCAATGGCGGCGTGGCGTTCTGGGCGCATATTGGAGGCTTCGCGGTGGGGGCGGCGGCCATCAAGCTGTTCGCCAACCCGGCCTATCTGGCGTCGCGAAAGCAGAACCCATGGAGTCCGCAGCGGTTCGGTGGGGCTGAGATCGAAGATGCAGCGGTGAGAAGATCGGACCTCAGAGCAGTTGCGAGACGCCAAGTTGCGAGTGGTTGTGAGACGGAAGACCCGAGCATGCAGAACAGGCGAGGTCCGATTCCTTGTATCTAGCGCGCATCGTCGGGCGGGTAGTTTCGACCGTGAAGCAGGACACGCTCAAGGCCATTCCGCTGCAATGGCTCCAACCGGTGGACGCGTCGGGGGCCGAGCGCGGCGCGCCGATCGTGGCGGCCGACACCTTCGGCCTCGGGCCGGGGGAGCTGTGCTACTACATCACGGCCCGAGAAGCATCGATTGCGTTGTGGAAGCTCGACGTGGCGGTGGACGCGGCGGTGGTGGGGAAGGTCGATCGGATAGATACCGGTGAGACGTGAAAGGTGAGAGGTGAGACGTTCACAGTGAGAGGTGAGAGGTGGGAAAGGCGTGAGAAGGTCCGGCGCGGCCTCTCACGCCTCTCGACCTCTCACGTCTCACGGTAACCTCTCACATCTCACGGCTCACTTCTCACGGAGGCGGCGGCCGTGTCTCTAGCCTCGGTACCGTGTCGGCGACGTGGTCTCCACTCATAAGAATGAGCGCCTCCAGGGCAAGAAGCTGCTCCTGGTGCGGCGGCTCGCGCTCGACATGGAGCCCGAAGGGGCCGAGGTGATCGCGCTCGACGTGGTGGACGCCGGCGTGGGCGACAAGGTGCTGGTGGTGCAGGAGGGCTCGTCGGCGCGGAAGATCTTCGACGACCCGTGGCTGCCGGTGCAGGCCGTGATCGTGGGTGTGCTGGATCGCGTGGACATCGGCGGGAAGCAGGTGCTATGAACGACAACGAGCTCGACCAGCTGGCGGCCGAGGTGGTGCGGCGGGTGCTGCGGCAGACCCACGCCCGCGGCGGCGAATCGCCGCGCGCGGCGGCGGGCGCCGTGGCGGTGCACTCGGCGGCCGGGAGTTCGGCGCGGCCGCTGGAGGACATCTCGTGGCGCGGGCCCCAGGTCCAGCTGGCGGCGTGGACCCCGGCCGCGGGGCCGCGGCGGGTCGCGGATTTCGTGGATCACACCCTGCTCAAGGCGGAGGCCACGCGCGCGGACATCGTGAAGCTGTGCGCGGAGGCGCGGGAGCACCGGTTCGCCGCGGTGTGCGTCAATCCCGTGTGGGTGGACCTGTGCGCGGCGGAGCTGTCGGGTACGGACGTCGCGGTGGCGAGCGTGTGCGGCTTCCCGCTGGGCGCGACCACCCCCGAGATGAAGGCGGCCGAGGCGGCCGAGGCGGTCTCGCGCGGCGCCGCCGAGGTGGACATGGTGGCGGCCATCGGCCACATCAGGGGCGGCGAGTGGCGCCACGTGGAGGATGACATCCGGGCGGTCGTGGAGGCGTGCCGCCGGCGGGGCGGCGGCGCGCTGGTCAAGGTGATCATCGAGAGCGCCGTGCTGGCCCCGGAGGACATCGTGAAGGCGTCCGCGGTGGCCAGGCTGGCGGGCGCGCATTTCGTGAAGACGTCCACCGGGTTCCATCCTTCCGGCGGTGCGACGGTCGACGCGGTGCGGCTGATGCGCCTGACGGTGGGCGACGACCTGGGCGTGAAGGCGGCGGGCGGGGTGCGCGACTGCGCCACGGCGCTGGCGATGATCGGCGCGGGCGCCAGCCGGATCGGCACGTCGAGCGGCGTGAGCTTCGTGACGTGCCTCGGCCCCGCGCCGCTCTCGCTGGCGGAGCTGCTGGCGCGGCCCGACGCGCACGCCGCCAGCTGCCGGAGCGGGAGCTGCGCGGCGCCGGCCGGCGGCCAGCCCTACTAGGACGCGCTCTTCGGCTCGACCAGCGGCGCGACGCGCACCACCACCTCGCGCTTCAGCAACTTGCCCAGCAGGTCCGCTTTCCGCTGCGCGCCCCACAGCTCCAGCTTGAGGTCGGTCGAAACCAGCCGCGGCACCACGTCGATCAGCAGGCGGTCCGGCATCAGCCGCAGCCGCATCGCCTCCACGGCCGATACGTGCCCGCGATCGAGGCCGCAGGCGACCCGGAGCAGCGCGGCCAGGCGCCGCACCAGGGCGCGATCCCCCGCCTCGAGCGCCGCGAACTCGAGATGCTTCTTGCTGGGCCCGCGCTTGCGGTGGTAGCGGCTCACCAGCGCGATCAGCACCCGCTCCCGCGGCGAAAACGGCAGGGACTCCGCGTGGGCGATCAGGTGGTAGCTGTGCTTGTGGTGGCTGCGGTAGGAGACCAGCACGCCCACGTCGTGCAGCAGCGCGGCCGCCTCCAGCAGGTCCCAGTCGCCGGGGGCGCAGCCCAGCCGCTTGCCCAGCACGTCGAACAGCTTCCGCGCCAAGCGCGCGGTCTGCTCGCCGTGGCGGCGGTCCGCGCGGCAGCGGTCCGCGAAGCGGCGCAGCGCCTTGGCCCTGGTCGGCGGCTGCGCCTCGGCGGCGGGGTGGGCGAGGTGGATGAGCAGGCCTTCCCGCAGGCCGAAGGCCGACACCGTGACCTTGGAGGCGTCGAACACCTCGAGCACCTCCGCGGCGACGGCGAGGCCCGCGACGATGATGTCGGAGCGCTCCGGGTTCAGGCCCTTCACCTTGCGCCGCTCCTCGACGCTCGTCGCGGCGAGCCACTCCAGGATGCGTTGCAGCTCCGGGAGCGTAACCGACGATCCGTGGATGCCGCCGGGCGGCACCGTGCCGCGTTCCCGGGCGGCCGCGATGCGGGCCAGGTTGGTGAAGGTGCCACCGGAGCCGAACAGCTTGGCCGCGGCCCACTCGCGGCTCGGGACCGCGCGGCGGAGCTTCTGGCGCACCGCGCTCCTCAGCCGCCGCACACCCTCGCCCGCATGGCCTGTCCCCGCCAGGTACTGCTCGGTCAGCCGGACGGCGCCGAACGGCAGGGACACCACGCGGTCCACCAGGCCGCCCACCGCCAGCACCAGCTCGAGACTGCCGCCGCCGATGTCCGCGACCACCGCCCGCCCGCGGCCGATGGGGAAGTGCTCGCTCACGGAGAGGAAGGCCAATCGCGCCTCGGTCTCCCCGTCGATGACCTCCAGCGGGATGCCCAGCTCCCGCTTCACGCGCTCGGCGAACTCCGCTCCGTTGGCGGCGTCGCGCACGGCGGCGGTGGCCACCAGCGCCAGGCGCGCGGCGCCCCGGCGCTCCGCCGCCTGGACCATGCGGCCGAGCGACTGCACGGCGCGCTCCATCGAATCGGCGGCGAGCACGCCGGTGGACGAGAGCCCGCGCGCCAGCCGGGGCTGGTCCTTGAGATCGTCGATGACCTGGAGGTGGCCGTCCTCGCCGCGCTCGGCGATCAGGCAGCGAATCGAGTTGGAGCCGACGTCGATGGCGGCGAACCGCTCAGTCGTCGGCGACATCGGCCGCGGGCGTCAGCAGTGTCGGATCGAGCAGGTTCGCGACTTCGCGCCGCAGCTCGGCCTGCACCTCTTCGACCGAGCGGGACGCGTCGATGGTGGTGAAGCCGAACTGGTCGGCCATCCGGTCGAATTCCTCGAGCATCAGGCTCTGGTACTTGCGGAACGAGCTGTACAGGTCGGGCGCCAATCCGATGTCGCGTCCGGCCTCCCAGTAGTCCAGCTCGCCGCCCCGCCGCAGCGTACGGCGGATCAGCTCGTCGGGATCGAGCCTGAGGAAGAACACCCGCCGCGGAATCAGCGCGAAGCCGTAGAGCCGGGCCAGCCATTCGCGATCGAGGCCGCGGGTCGCCCCGCGCGCGACGGTGGTGTAGATGTAGCGGTCGGCCAGCACCACGAAGCCGCTCCGCAGCGCGGGGAGAATCTCGTGCTCGACCCGGTCCGCGAGGTCGGTGGCGTAGAACAGGGCCATCGTGGTGCGGTCGAAGGAATGCCCTTCCTTGGCCGACTCGATGCCGCGCCGCGTCAGGGAGGAGCGCACGAGGCCGGTCGACGCCACGGCGAAGCCCTGGCCCTCGAGCCAGCCCTGCAGCAGCTCGATGTGCGTGGAGCGGCCGACGCCGTCCGCGCCCTCGATGACGATCAGGTTTCCCGGCAGCTCGCTGGCGACCTCGTGCTTGGCCAGGCCGGCACCGTAGAACCGCGCCTCCATCGTCATGATGCCTTACCTGGAGAGTGGGACGGCCGCGGGGGGACTCGCCGCCGGCGCGGATCGCGGCGCGTGGGTGCGGCGCAGGCCCTTCAGGATGGGCCGCACGAGCTTGCGCATCTCGCGTTGCTGCTCCACCACCGACCGGCCGCCGTCGAGCACCGTCAAGGCGAATTCCTCCGCCACGCGGTCGTATTCCTCCAGCACCCGGCTCTGGAACACGCGGAACGAGGTGATCGGATCGGGTGACAGGCCGAGGTCCATGCCGGCCTCGTGGAACTTGAGCTGGATCCGGCCGCCGGTGATGCGCGCGACCGCCGTGTCGATGTCCACCTTGAAGTAGAGCGCGAGGTCCGGGCGGGTCGCGAAATCGTAGAGGTTGCGGATCCACGCGGGATCGCAGCCGCGCGCCGCGTCGCGCGCGAACGCGGTGTACGCGTAGCGGTCGGCCAGGACGATCAGCCCCGCCTGGAGCGGCGGCAGGATCGAGCGCTCGTGCCGGTCGGCGAAGTCCGTCGCGTGGATCAGCGAGAAGGTCGTCGGGGAGAACAGGTTCTTCTTCTTGCCCCGTTTGGTGGTGTCCTTCACGATCGGGCTGGAGTTCCACTCCGTGAACGACACGTCGTAACCTTCCGACACGAGGAAGGTCTGAAGCAGGGAGAGCTGGGTGGACTTGCCCGAGCCGTCGATCCCCTCGACGACGATCAGCCGCCCGGGGAAGCTGTGTGCGGCGTGGATACCCATGGTTCCTTCAAGAGCCGGCGTCCGGAGCCGGGCGCTCGTCCTCGGCGTGATGCTTGATGGTCTTCCCTTCCTCCAGGAAAACTACGTCCTCGGCGACGTTCGTGGCGAGGTCGGCCACCCGCTCCAGGTTCCGGCTCACCAGGATCAGCTCCATCCCCGGCTTGATAACCCGTTGATCCTCCATCATATGCGTGAGCAGGATGCGGAACACGGAGTCGTTCAGGGAGTCCACCGCGTCGTCGCGGCGGCACACGGCCCGGGCCAGGGGCGCGTCGCCCCTGACGAAGGCCGAGAGCGAGTCGGCGAGCATTTGGCGGGACAGCCGCGCCATCTCGACGATCTCGGGCTGCGGGACGATGTGGGGGTAGTTCGCCAGTCGCTCGGCCGACTGCGCGATGTTGACCGCGTGGTCGCCCACGCGCTCCAGGTCCCCCACGATCCGGATCGCGGCGAAGATGAGCCGCAGGTCCTTGGCCATCGGCTGGTGCAAGGCGATGAGCTGGAAGGCCTGCTCCTCGATGCTGCTCTCCAGCGTGTTGATGGTGCGGTCGCCGCGGATCACGTCCTGCGCCTTCATGCGGTCCCGCGAGAGCAGGGCGTCGACGGCGTTGCCGACCGCCTCCTCCGCTTCCGCCGAGGCCGCCAGCAGGCGCTGCTTGAGGTGCGACAACTCCTCGTGGAAGTGGCGGCCGGGCTCGAGGGGCGTGCTCATCCGAATCTCCCAGTGATGTAGGCGTCCGTCCGCTCGTCGCGCGGGCTGGTGAAGATCTGCTGCGTGGTTCCGAACTCGACCAGCCGCCCGAGGAAGAAGAAGCCCGTGTAATCGGACACGCGCGCGGCCTGCTGCATGTTGTGCGTGACGATGACGATGGTGTAGTAGCGCTTGAGGTCGACGATCAGCTCCTCGATTTTCTGGGTCGCGACGGGGTCCAGGGCCGAGCAGGGCTCGTCCATCAGCAGGACCTCGGGTTCGTGGGCCAGGGCGCGGGCGAGGCACAGCCGCTGCTGCTGGCCGCCCGAGAGCGAGGTGCCGGGGTCGTCGAGCCGGTCCTTGACCTCGTCCCACAGCGCGGCGCTCTGGAGCGACCGCTCCACGATCTCGGGCAGGTCGCGCTCGCCGGCGGAGCCGGTCACCCGCGGACCGTAGGCCACGTTGTCGAACACGCTCTTGGGAAACGGGTTGGGGCGCTGAAACACCATCCCGATCCGTCGCCGCAGCTCCACCGGGTCCACCGACGGGCGGAACACCGATTCCCCGTCGAAGGCGATGTCGCCGGTGTGCCGGGTACCGGGCAGCAGCTCCTGCAGCCGGTTGATCGAGCGGAGGAAGGTGGACTTCCCGCAGCCCGACGGGCCGATCAGGGCGGTGACGGCGTTGGGCTTGGCCTCGACGCTGATGTCGAACAGCGCCTGCTTGGCCCCGTACCAGAACGAGTAGTTGGTCGCGGCCAGGGTGCCGATGAGCCGCACCGTGCCGCCGGGCGTGACCCGGACCTTGGGCGCGGGGGGGGCGGTCATCATCCGAAGCGCCCGGTGATGTACGCTTCCGTCTGGGGCTTCGAGGGCGTGGTGAAGATGCGGGTCGTCGGGCCCACCTCGATCAGCTCACCGAGATAGAAGAACGCCGTGATGTCGGAGACGCGCGCCGCCTGCTGCAGGTTGTGGGTCACGATCACGACGGTGAACTCGCGCTTCAACTCCTGCACCAGCTCCTCGATGTGCGCCGCGCCGGCCGGATCGAGCGAGGCCGTCGGCTCGTCGAGCAGGATCACCTCGGGCTCCGGGGCCACGGTGCGCGCGACGCACAGGCGCTGCTGCTGTCCGCCGGACAGGTTGAGCGGCGACTCGCCGAGCCGGTCCTTCACCTCGTCCCACAGGGCCGCGCGCTTCAGCGCGTGCTCGACGATGCCGGCGCGCTCGCCGCGCGACACCGTGCGGCCCACGGCCAGCCCGGCGGCGACGTTCTCCGCGATGGTCATGGTGGGGAAGGGCGTCGGGCGCTGGAACACCATGCCGATGCGGCGCCGCACCTGGATCGGGTTGATGCCCGGCTCGTAGATGTCGTAGCCGTCCAGCAGGACCCGCCCGCCGACCCGCGCCCCGGGCACCAACTCGTGCATCCGGTTCAAGGAGCGGAGCAGAGTGGACTTGCCGCAGCCCGACGGGCCGATCAGGGCGGTGACCGTGTTCTCGCGGCAGGCGAGCGTCACGTCCCGCACGCCGGAGCTGCTGCCGTACCAGGCGGTGAGCCCCTCGGTCGCGAGCCGCGGGACGGTCGCGGGTGCCGCGTCCGTGCGAGCGGCGGCCGGCTGCGGGGGCGGAGGCGTCACGTGCGGCGGCCGCCGGGTGCGCTCAGGCGTGCTGACGCTTGGCACGCACCACCGCGCGGGCGATGAGGCTGAGGGCCAGAACGAGCACGATCAACACCAGGGCGCCCGCCCAGGCCTGGCGGTGCCACTCGTCGTAGGGGCCGAGCGCGTAGACGTAAATCTGGAGCGGCAGCGCCGCCATCGGTCCCTGGAGCCGGGTGGAGAAGAACTCGTTGCCCAGGGCGGTGAACAGGAGCGGCGCGGTCTCGCCCGCGACCCGGGCCACCGCGACGAGGCAGCCCGTGACGATGCCGGCGCCCGCGGTGCGCACCACCACCTGGAGCGACGTGCGCCACCGCGGATAGCCGAGGGCGAGCGCCGCCTCGCGCAGCGAGTTGGGCACCAGGCGCACCATCTCCTCGGTCGTCCGCGCCAGGATCGGCACCAGGATGATGCCGAGGGCGACGCCACCCGCCAGGGCCGAGAAGTGGCCCATCGGTTTCACCAGCCAGGTCCACGCGAAGATTCCGATGACGATGGATGGAACGCCGTTCAGGACGTCGGCGATGAACCGGACCGTGAAGCCGAACCGCCCGCCGCCGAACTCCGCCAGGAAGATACCGGTCGCCACGCCGACCGGCAGGCCGACGGCGCACGCCAGCCCGACGATGATCAGCGTGCCGACGATGGCGTGCGCGAAGCCGCCGCCCGGCTCCCCGACCGGCACGGCCGACTTGGTGAAGAAGTTCCAGTCCAGCGAGCCGGCTCCCTTCACCAGGAGCATGCCGAGGATGACGGCGAGCGGGAGGATGGCCAGCGCCGCGGCGCCGTAGGTGACGCCCGTCATGGCGGAGCCGACCAGCCGGCGGGCGATCCGTCCGCGCATCAGATGGCCGTGCTGCCCACCGCCGAGCCGCGGGCCACGCGCCACACCAGCACGCGAGCCAGCGCGTTGACGATGATGGTGATGATGAACAGGACCGCCCCGACGAGAAACAGCGCGGAGAGGTGAATGTCGGACACCGCCTCCGCGAACTCGTTGGCGATGGCCGCGGCGATGGTATAGCCGGGTTGCAGCAGGGATGCCGAAACCTCGTGCCGGTTTCCGATCACCATCGTCACGGCCATCGTCTCGCCCAGCGCGCGGCCGAGGCCGAGGATCACGGCCCCGATGATGCCCGCCCGGCCGTAGGGCAGGATCACGGTCCAGACCGTCTCCCAGCGGGTGGCGCCGAGCGCGAGTCCGGCCTCGCGCTGGGAGGCCGGCACCGCGAGGAGCACCTCGCGCGACACGGCCGCGATGTACGGCAGGATCATGATGGCCAGGATCACTCCGGCCGCCAGGACCGACGGGCCGTAGAACACGCCGCTGAAGATCGGCAGCCTGCCGAGCACGTGCCGGGCCACCGGCCATAAATGGTCGCGCAGCAGCGGGATCAGGACGAAGATCCCCCACAGCCCGTAGATCACGCTCGGCACGGCCGCCAGCAGCTCGATCAGGGTCGCGACCGGCGCGCGAGCCCAGCGCGGCGCGAACTCCGTGAGGAACACGGCGCAGCCCAGGGCGAGGGGCACGGCGATCGCCAGGGCGACGAGCGACGAATACAGCGTGCCGAAAATCAGCGGCAGCGCCCCGAACTCGCCGCGCACCGGGTCCCAGGTGCTGTGCGTCAGGAAACCGAAACCGAACTTGGACATCGCCGGCATCGCGTTCGACACCAGCTCGGCGGCGATCAGGATCAGGAGCAAGGGGAGGAGCAGCGCGAGGACGGTGAGCACGGAGCGGTAGATCACGTCGCCCCGGCTCACCGTCTTCAGGGCCCGCCACCGATCTTCGGCTGTAGTCGCCGGAGCGATCTCCGGCTCCAGACCGGTGGCGGGCATGTCGGTCAACGGACTAGCGCCCGCGGTAGTTGCTGGGGAGCACCGGCCGGCCGTTCACCGTGATGCTCTTGAGGTGCTGCTCCTCGAGCTGGACGACGCGCGCCGGGAGCTTCGCGTACGCCAGGGCCTCGTTGTACTGCTGGCCGCCGTGCAGCGCCCACCACACGAAGTCCAACAGCGTGCGCGCCTTCGTGGCGTCGGTCATCTGCTTGGGGAGCAGCAGCCAGGTGAACGAGGCGATCGGGTAGGCCTGCGCCCCGGCGGCGTCGGTGATGGAGATGCGGAAGTCGGTGTTCGGGTCGAGCGAAGCGACGGCGCCCGCCGCGGCGTTGGTCGTGGTCGCCAGCGACGCTTCGACGAAGTTGCCGGCCTGGTTGCGCACCAAGCCGTACCCGATGTGGTTCTGAATCGCGTAGATCAGCTCGACGTAGCCGATGGCGCCCGGCGTCTGCTTGACGATGTTCGCCACGCCCGGATTGCCCTGGCCACCCAGGCCCACCGGCCAGTTGACGGACGTCCCCATGCCGACGCGCTGCTTCCAATCGGGGCTGACCTTCGACAGGTAGTCCGTCCAAATATAGGTGGTGCCGGAACCGTCCGACCGGTGCGCCACCACGATGTCCTGGTCCGGAAGGCTCACGCCGGGGTTGACGGCGGTGATGCGCGAGTCGTTCCACTTGGTGATCTGCCCGAGCCAGATGCCGGCGAGCACGTCGCCGGTGAACTTCAGCTGCGCGGTGACGCCGGGGATGTTGTAGGTCGGGACCACGGAGCCGAGCACCGTCGGAAAATGGAGCACGTCGCCGTTGACGGCCTGGATCTGGGCGTCGGTCATCGGGCCGTCGCTGGCGCCGAAGTCCACCGTGTGGTCGGTGAACTGCCGGATGCCGCCGCCCGACCCGATCGACTGGTAGTTGATCTCGACATTGGGGTGGAGTTGATGGTATTCGAGCATCCACTTCGAGTAAATGGGATACGGGAAGGTGGCGCCGGCGCCGTTGAGGCGGACCGTGCCCTGCGCCCAGGCGCTCCCCGCGAGGAGGACGCCGCCGACGGCGACGACAAGTGCTCTAGCCAGTGACTTGGTCATGGGTAGTCTCGGGTCAGTAGGTGAACTGGGTCTGGAACAACGCGGTCGTGACCGCCTTGGAGCCGGAAGCCTCGAGCGACGTGTGATCGACGTCCGCCAGCAGCCGCACGTTCGGGCTCAGCTGGTAGGACAGGCCGCCGATGAGCGTGGTGCGCTTGTCGTTCGAAGCGCTGGTGTTGGGATCGACGATGTCGACGCGGGCGATGATGCCGACGGGCGAGGAGGGCAGGCGCACCGACCCGTAGGCGCTGAGGACGGAGCCCTTGACCTTGGCCGAGCCGGCCGCGGAATCCGTCGTGGCCACGTACTCGCCCGCCAGGAGCACGGCCTTGGAGCGGTACGACGCCATCCCGAGGAAGCGGTCGCGGGTGCCGCCGCCGGTCGGCGCGCCGAGCTCTCCGTAGGCCGTCAGCCGCAGGCCCCCGACCCGGCTGCCGTCGTCGGTCGCGAGCAGGCGCAGGGAGGCCCGCGCCTGGAAGGCCCGGTGCCGGTCGGTGGTGGCGGGCTTGGCGCCGTAGCCGGTGCCGTTGACCGCCGACACCTGGAAGTTCAACGCGTCGTGGTCGACGTTGCCCTCGATGCTGGCGCCGAAGTCCGAGGACGTCATGTACTTGTTGCGGTCCACCGCGACCGGCCCCTGCATCCGGTAGTCCCACAGCGCCTCTTCCCAGTCGATCCAAGGCGTGGTCAGCAGCCCGAACTTGTAGGTCAGCGCGCCGCCCTCCGGCGTCCAGCTGAACCAGGCGTACTTGAGGCGGATGGTGTGGGCGTTATCCGCGTCGGAGTAGAGGTCGGTCGTGACGCGGGTGTTGATGCCCCCGCCGAACTTCCCGAGCACGTTCAGGTAGGCCCGGGTGACGTCGAAGCTGTTGTTGGGGCTCAGGGAGTCGAGCTGCGCGCCGAACTGCGCGTATCCGACGCCGCCGAAGGAGAGGGGACTCGGGTTCTGCGCGGCGAGCGGTGCCGCCGCGCCCGCGGCGACGAGCCCTACCGCCGCGAGCGTTCGACGAGACAGGAGCGCCATGTGCTGGGTCCTCTGCGAGAGTGAACGGTTGGTGTTTGGGGTCGTCCGAAAATCATCGCCGGCAAGGAAGCCCCGCCTCGTCACGGCATGGCGCAGCGCGAGTAACGGGCTGGTAACGGCGTGCCGGGCATACCCGGCACGCTAGGCCACGACGCTCCAGGCGGCCAGCGCGCCGGCCAGGCCAAGTGCCGCGCCGGCAATGACATCGGCCGGATGGTGCGCCCGCAGCTTCACCCGCGAGAAGGCGACCAGCGCGGCGGCGGGCAGCGCGATCGGCGCCAGCGCCGGGTGGGCGCGCGCCACCGTCGCGGCCACGGCCATCGACGCGGCGCTGTGGCCCGAGGGAAACGAGAACGGATCGGGGACGCCGACCAGGGCGAGCGGCGCGCCGCTGGCGTCGCACGGCCTGGCGCGCACGACCGTGCGCTTGAGGATCTGCACCGCCACGTGCGACAGCGCGTTGGCGAGCAGGGCGGCGCGCCCCAGCTCGGCGAGGTGGCCGCCGGCGAGGCACAGCACCAGCCCGATGCCGATCGTGCTCACGGCGTCGCCCAGATGCGTGATCCAGCGCATCAGGCCACCGCGTCCACGGCCTCGGAGGCCGCGATGAAGGCGTCGCGCAGGACGCGACCCTCGTACTCGACGGGGACGTCCAGGCCGAGGGACCAGAGTACCGTCGGCGGGACATCGAGCAGCGAGACCGGCTCTCGCAGCACGTGCCGCCGCCGGATCCGCGGCCCCGCCAGCACCAGCGGGATCCGGTCGTTGAGGGGGTGGGGCGCGTCGTGGTCCTTCGGCTCCGCGCCCCCGCCGCCGTGGTCCGAGAGGACGAGCAGGAGCGAGTCGGCCGCGCACGCGCGCAGCTGGGCGACGGCCGCATCCACCTCCCCGAGCGCGTCGAGGTACGGCTCCGACATCCAGCCGGCCGCGTGGCCGGCGCGGTCGCAGTCGTTCACGTACACGATCACCAGGCCGTCGGGCACGAACCGCAGCCGGCCGAGCGCGGCGGCGGCGACGCGACGCGCCGGCCCCGCCGTCGTGACGAACCGGCTCACCCCCGCGACGGACGTCAGCACCCGGGCGATCGGCACCTCGGTGGCCGCGATGTCCCCCGCCACGATCACGGTCGGGAGCCGCCGCGCCCCGAGCTCGCGCGGCACCGGCCTGAGGCTCCCCAGCTTGCGCAGGGTCGCGAGCCCCGGCTCGACCAGCCGGTGCGTCTGGGGCCCCACGCCCGTCGTGAGCGAAAGCACCGCGGCGACGGTGGCGCTCGGGCGCACGGTGAAGGCGTGGGCGGCGTGGGTGTAGTCCTGCGCCAGGGCGCACAGCGACGGCGCGAGCTCGGGCCGGATCGCGTCCGGCCTGAGTCCGTCCACCAGGAACATCACGCAGCGCGCCATCGCCGGTCCTCCGTGTGGTGCCGTCCGATCGCGACGGCGTATTCGTCCAGGAGCTGCTCGTTCTCGTCGTCGGCGTTCCGCATCACGGCGGCGAGCCGCGCCTCCTCGGACATGCGGCGGCGCAGGGCCGTATCGAGGGTGAGCCGCGCGATGGCGGCGGCGAAGCCGCGGACGTCGCCGGGGGGGACGAGGAGGCCCGTGACCCCGTCGGTCACGCTCTCGCGGAAGCCGCCCGCATCGGCGGCGATCACCGGCAGCCCGGAAGCCATCGCCTCGGGCGCCACCAGGCCGCAGGTCTCGGTGCGGCTCGGCAGGACGCACACATCCGCGCTCGCGTAGAGCGTGGCCAGGAGCGGGATCTCCAGGAAGCCGAGATGGAGCGCCCAGGGCATCGCGGCGGCGCAGCGGCGGGCCAGGGGGCCCTCTCCCGCGAACACGAAGGCGGCGGCGCCATCCAGCTGCTCGTGCGCGGTCGTCCACGCGGCCATCAGGACCTCGAGGTTCTTCTCCGCGGCCATGCGGCCCACGTGCAGGACCAGGGCGGCGCCGAACGGGACGCCGAGGCGGCGGCGGAACGCCGGGTCCCGCTTGCGGTGGTCGAACATCGCGGTGTCCACGCCGCGTCCCCACACCCGGACCTGGGCCAGGCCCCGGCGCGCCAGCTCGGTGCGGACCGCCTCGCCCGGCGTGTGGACGAACAGCGCCGGCCGGTGGAACCAGACCAGCCATCGCCAGATCAGGGGCTCGATGCGGCCCAGCCCGTAGTAGCGGCTGTGCTGGGGGAAGTCGGTGTGGAACGAGGTCACCAGGGGGATGCCGCGCCGCCGCGCGTAATGGCGCCCGGCCAGGCCGACCGACCCTTCGGTCACGACGTGGACGAGATCGGGCCGGAAGGCGTCGAGGAAGCGTGCGACGCGCCCCGGTGGTGGCAGCGAGAGGCGTACCGCCGGATACGGCGGGAACGGCAACGAGGGCACCCGCAGCTCCGCGTCCGGGGTCGGCGCCGGCTCGGAGGGGTACTGCGGCGCGACCACGACGGCGTGGTGGTGCGCCCGGCCGAGCAGGTCGACGATCCGCCGGACGATGGTGGTGACGCCATTGACCTGGGGCGTGTAGGTGTCGGTGAGAAGCGCGATGCGCACGGGGGTGAAGCTGGCGGGGCCGCGTCAAGCCGCGGCGACGCTCGCGTCACGCCTCCGTAACGGCAGGCGTACGACTAGCTTGCGATCGGTCCGGGGAAGAGGATCCTGATGGTCGTGCCGGCACCGAGGGTGCTGAGCGCTTCGACCCGGCCTCCGTGGGCCTCGACGAGGTGCTTGACGATGGCCAGGCCCAGGCCCGTGCCCCCGAGCTCGCGGGAGCGCGCGGGATCCACCCGGTAGAACCGCTCGAAGATCCGCGGCAGGTGCTCACTCGGGATGCCGACGCCGGTGTCGGAGATCTCGATCTGCACGCCCCCCCCTCCGGGGCCCGGCGCGGCGTTCACGGTGATGCGCCCGCCGCCCGGGGTGTAGCGGACGCTGTTGTCCAGCACGTTGAGCAGGATCTGGCGCGCGGCCTGCGGGTCGGCGTACAGCGTCGCATCGCCGACCTGACTGGCGAGCGTCAGCTTGGCGGCGTCGGCCCGGAGCTTGAGGGTGCTCCAGACGTCTTCGACCAGCGGGCCCAGCGGCACGCGCTCGGGGCGCGGCGACCAGGCCCGGGACTCGATGCGGGAGAGGTCGAGCAGATCGTCCACCAGCTGCTGCATCCGCCGCGCGTTGGCGAGCACCTTGTCGAGGAAGTCGCGGCGCACGTCGGCGGGCACGTCTTCGCCGGCCAGCGTCTCCGCGTAGCCGCGGATCACGGTGAGCGGCGTCTTCAGCTCGTGCGAGACGTTCGCGACGAAGTCGCGGCGGACCGACTCGAGGCGCTTGAGGCCCGTGATGTCGTGCAGCACCAGCACGGCCCCCCCGCCCGGCAGCGGGTGGCTGGAGAGCAGCGCGGTGCGCGCCTCCAGCTCGACCTCGAGGCCGGCGGTCTCCCCCCCGCGCAGGGCCCGCTCGACCGCCTCGTGCGCGGTGCGCTGGCGGAAGAGCTCGAGCCCCGAGGGCGGCGTCGCGTCGGAAGGGAGCTTGAGCAGGCGGCGCGACGCCGGATTGAGCATGGTCACGGCACCGCCGCCGTCGAGGGCGATGACGCCCTCCACCATCGAGGCGACCAGCGCCGTCATCTCCGAGCGCTCGCGCTCCAGCTCGCCCACGCGCCGCGACAGGTTCTCGTCGAGCGAGCGCAACGCCCGGGCCAGGTCGCCCACCTCGTCCCGCCCGCGGGTGTCGATCGCCGGCCGCTCGCCGCGGGCGATCGACTGGGCGGCGTCCCGGAGGCGGAGCAGGGGGCGCGCGACGCCGCGTGCGAACCCGAGGGCGAGCGCGGCGCCCACCACCAGGGCGAGCAGGCCGCCGATCAGCACGGCGTTCTGCGCGTCCGCGACGACGGCGTCCACCTGAGGCAGCGGGGTGGAGACGCGCGCGGCTCCGCCCGCGACCGGCATCGCGACCTTGAGCTCCCAGCGGCCGGTGGAAACGCTGTGCCGGATGTCGGTGCCGGTCCGGCCGGCGAGCGCCTCCCGGAATTCCGGGCGGGTGGCGTGGTTCTCGAGCGTGGCCAGCTCGTCACTCGGGAAGTCGGAGTCCGCGATGACGTTCCCCGCGCGGTCGATCACGGTGAGCCGGCGGCCCGTCGTCCGTCCGAGCCGGTGCACCAGCGAATCGAGCTCCGCTCCGCGGAGGGTGCCCACCGCGCTGGCCAGGTACTCGGTCTCGCGCGTGACCTCGACCGTCGCCTCCCGCAGCAGGCGGGAGCGGAGCGAACGGTCGGAGGCGACGACCAGGGTGGCCGTGCTCGCCGTCACCAGCACCACGTACGAAGCGAACAGCTTGCCCGGCAGCTTCATCGCCGGCTCGCGCCCTCGGCCGCGCGGAACCGGTACCCGAAGCCGCGCACCGTCTCGATCTGGGCGCCGGCGGCGCCGAGCTTGGACCGCAGGCGCTGCACGTGCATGTCCACGGTGCGCGTCTGGATGTCGGGCTGCGATTCCCACACCGACTCCAGCAGCTGCGGGCGGCTCTGCACCCGGCCGCGCCGCTCCACCAGGAGCAGCAGCAGGCGGTACTCGAGCGCGGTGAGGGGCACCGGCGCGCCGTCGACCGTGACGCTGTGCGCCCCGCGGTCGATGGCGATCCCGCCGGCCCGCAGCACCGGCCCCGCCGCCGCGGCGGGAGCGCGAAGCCGGCGCAGGACCGCGCCGACCCGCAGCACCAGCTCCTCGGGGCTGAACGGCTTGGTGAGATAGTCGTCGGCCCCGCCGGCCAGGCCCTTGATGCGGTCCGCTTCGTCGCGGCGGGCGGTGAGGACGATGACGCCGATGTGCCTGGTCTCGTCGCGCCGGCGGATTTCCTCCAGCACCTCGTACCCGCTGCGTCCGGGCAGCATGAGGTCGAGGACGACCAGGTCCGGGGGCTCGGCCGCGACCGCTTCCAGCGCGGCGATGCCGGTCCCGGCGGTGGTCACGCGGTAGCCCGCCTTGGCCAGGTGGTAGGCGAGGAGCGCGGTGATGTCGCGCTCGTCGTCCACCACGAGCACGTATCCGTCACCCATGGCGCGGCCCTGCTCCGGTTGCGGCGGGACGCCGAGCATCGCGCACAGTATCGCGTGCCGGCGAGTCGGCGGCAACTCGCGGTGGGTTCCGATCGGGCGCCGCGCCCGGCCCGGGCTCCGCACCATTGCGGGTGCCCCCCCCGGGCTTACATTTCGCGGACTTATGCCGATCCTCTCCGCGGTCGCGGGCGCCGTCCTCCTGGTGGCGCAGGCGCGAGCGACCGGCGACTCGATTCTCCTGCGGGTGTTCGCCACCAACGACGTCCACGGCTCGCTCGAGGCCACGGTGCCGCCGTGGAGTAACCACCGTCCCGTGGGCGGCGTCGCGGCGGTGGCGGGCATGATGGCGCGCCTGGCGGGCGAGTGCCACTGCACGACCCTCCGGCTCGACGCGGGCGACGTCATGCAGGGCACGCCGGTGTCCAACCTGTCGTACGGGCGCGCCACGGTCGCCGCGTTCAACGCGATGGGCTACGCCGCCTCGGCGATCGGCAACCACGAGTTCGACTGGGGCCTCGACACCCTGCAGGCGCGCATCCGGCAGGCGCGGTTCGCCTGGCTCTCCTCCAACATCCGCGACCGGGCGACGGACGCCGTGCCGCCCTGGGTCACCCCGTGGCGGATGGTGACCGCGGGCCACTACCGGATCGCGCTCGTGGGGTATACGACCGTGACCACGCCGTCCACGACGCGCCCCAGCATCGTGGCGGGGCTGCGGTTCGACAGCGGCCCGGCGCGGCTCGACGCCGCCATCGCCGCCGCGCGGCGCGAGCACCCCGACTTCGTGATCGTGCTGGCCCACGAGGGCGCGTTCTGCGACCGCAACGGGACCTGCCAGGGCGAAGTCGTGGACCTGGCCCGCGCCCTCACCGAGCGACCGGACCTGATCGTCAGCGGGCACACCCACTCGCTGATCACGACGACGGTCAACGGGATCCCCATCGTGCAGGCGCGCTCCAGCACGACCGCGCTGGGAATCGTGGATTTCGTGGACAGCGCCGGCGTGCGGGTCGCGCGGATGCGCGTGGCCACGGTGTATGCCGACCGCGAGCCGGCGGACACCGCCGTGGCGCGCCTCGTCCGGCAGGAGGTGCAGCAGGTCGCGCCGCTCACGTCCCGCGTCGTCGCCACGCTGGCGGCACCGCTGGTCCGCCGCGGCGACCAGTACCCCCTGGGCAACCTGATCGCGGACGCCGACCGCGCGGCCGCGGGCAGCGACGTCGCGCTGGTCAACAACGGCGGCATCCGGGCCGACCTGCCGGCCGGGCCGGTGACCTGGGGCCAGCTGTTCGAGGTGGAGCCGTTCCAGAATTTCGTGGCGCGGCTCACGGTGAGCGGCGCCGTGCTGCGCGCGACGCTGGAGCACGCGCTCGGGGCCGCCGACGCGCGGGCGCACGTGTCGGGTGTCGTGGTGCGCGTGAACGCCGCCGCGCCGCCGGGCCAGCGCGTGGTGGCGCTGACCCTCGCCGACGGCCGGCCGGTGCTCGACACCGCCCGGTACACGCTCGCGGTACCCGACTTCGTGGCGGCCGGCGGCAGCGGCTATGCGATGTTGCGCGCCGTCCCGTCCCAGAACACCGGGATCGTGGACCTGGACGCCTTGACCGGGTATCTGGCGCGGCTGCCGCAGCCGGTCCAGCCGCCGGAGGACGTGCGGGTCGAGGAGACCGGCCGATGACGCCGCGGGCGGGCGCGCGGGGCGGCGGCCTCACGCGCGAGATGATCCTTCGGATGCCCAAGCCGGAGCTGCACGTGCACCTGGACGGCAGCATCCGCCCCTCGACCCTGCTCGACCTGGCGCGGGAGCAGAAGGTCAAGCTCCCCACCACCGACGTCGCGGAGCTGACCCGGTACCTGCACGTGTCGGACGCGCGCAACCTCATGGACTACCTCGCGCGGTTCGAGGTGACCCTCTCGGTGCTGCAGACCCCCGAGGCGCTGGAGCGGGTGACCTACGAGCTGGTCGAGGAC
The DNA here is from genome assembly GCA_963729955.1 of uncultured Gemmatimonadales bacterium. Taxonomy (GTDB): domain Bacteria; phylum Gemmatimonadota; class Gemmatimonadetes; order Gemmatimonadales; family JACORV01; genus Fen-1245. Next base: position 24,625 of record CAVSQA010000023.1, on the reverse strand, counting down.
GGCGCCGCCGACGGCGTGCGCTACATGGAAATCCGCTTCTCGCCGATCCTGTGCACCAAGCGCGGGATGCCGCTGACCGAGGCGGTCGAGGCGCCCTTGAGGGGCATGCGCCGCGCCGAGCAGGCGTTCGGGGTGAAGACGGGGCTCATCATCTGCGGGATCCGCAACATGAGCCCGGCCACCTCGATGGACCTCGCCAACCTCACGGTGGCCTTCAAGGGGCGCGGCGTGGTGGCCTTCGACCTGGCCGGGGCGGAGTACAACTACCCCGCCAAGAAGCACCGCGAGGCGTTCTACACCGTGGTGAACGCCAACGTCGCCGCGACCATCCACGCGGGCGAGGCGTACGGCCCCGAATCCATCGCGCAGGCGCTGCACTACTGCCACGCCGACCGCATCGGCCACGGCACCCGCCTGTTCGAGGATCCCGATCTCGAGCGCTACGTCAACGACCGGCGCGTCCCGCTGGAAGTGTGCGTCACCTGCAACGTGCAGACGCACGCCGTGCCGTCGGTCGAGCAGCACCCGGTGCGGCGCTACTTCGATCTGGGCATCGTGGTGTCGCTCAACACCGACAACCGGCTGATGAGCGCGACCACCGTGACCGACGAGTACTACCTCGCGCATACCCGGCTCGGCTTCACCCGCGAGGAGATCGAGCGGATGATCCTCGACGGGTTCGAGAGCGCGTTCCAGCCGTACGAGGAACGGAGGGCGATGGTCGAAGACGCCCGTCAGGAGCTGGCGAAGCTGCGGGGCGGTGATGAAGTGATGAAGGTGATGAGGTGATGACGTGATGGTGCGGACGACGTGATCCGCGAAGCGGCGGAGGCCGTGCGGAAGGCCATCGCGCCGCGGCAGCCCACCGCGGCGATCGTCCTGGGGTCGGGTCTCGGGTTCCTCGGAGGAGAGATCCGGGACGCGGTGCGGGTGCCGTACGCCCGGATTCCGGGCTTCCCGCAGCCCACGGTGCAGGGGCACGCGGGTGAGCTGATCGCCGGCACGCTGGAGGGGGTGTCCGTGCTCGCCCAGAGCGGGCGCTTTCATCTCTACGAGGGGCACGATCCGGTGGTGGTGGGGCTCCCGGTGCGCGTGTTCGCGACGCTCGGGATCCGGGTCCTGATCGTGACCAACGCCGCGGGCGGCATCCGGCGCACGCTCCGTCCCGGCTCACTGATGCTCATCGCCGACCACCTCAACTTCACCGGTCGCCACCCGCTCGCCGGGCCGCTGGTCGAGGGCGAGGAACGCTTCCCCGACATGAGCGATCCGTACGACGGCGCGCTGCGCTCGCTGGCTCGCCGCGTGGCGGCCGAGCAGAAGATCCCGCTCGAGGAAGGCACCTACGCGGCCACGCTCGGGCCGTCGTACGAGACCAAGGCCGAAATCGAGATGCTCAAGCGCGTCGGCGCCGACGCGGTCGGGATGAGCACGGTGCCGGAGGTGATCGTGGCGCGCGCCCGGGGCATCCGCTGCCTCGGCATCTCCATCGTGACCAACCTCGCGGCGGGCCTCGGCGCCCCCACCCTCTCCCACCAGGAAGTCCTGGAGACCGCGGAAGCGGTGAAGGGGGATCTGGCGCGGCTGGTACGGGGAATCGTGAAACAGCTGTGAAGCGTGAGGAGGAGAGGTGAGAGGTGAGATGTTCCCGTGAGAAGTGAGAGGGCGGACGGCGTGAGAGGACCCTCCCACCCTCGCGTCTCACCTCTCACGTTGTCCTCTCACGCTGTCACCTCTCACCTTTCGCCTCTCCATCGGTCTGCCGCCGTCTTCCCCGCCACCCAATTCAGCACCATCAGCGCCGGCACGACGAACGGGAAGACGCCGTACAGCGTGTCACTCAGCGAGTGCGCGCGGCGGTCCACGGCGAGGAACACCTGCGCGCAGAAGGCCAGGGTCAGCAGGACCAGCAGCAGCCCCTCCACCGAGTTGGGGCGGTAGATCCAGCCCCAGGGCGCGAACCAGTGCCGAGATCGCGGCTCTTTCACCTCGACGCGCATCACGTTCATCGTCGCCTCGCCGGCGGTTCGTCCCCGCATCCGGGCGCCCGCCCATCAATGAGTTTGGCAATGCCAAGTACTTTGTTTCACAAAGCTAGCCGGACGAGTGCGCGGGTCGCAAGGCTCGCGGCCCAATGGCGCGTGAGCGGCGCGAGGGGCGGGTCGCACCCGCGAGGCCGCGCTTCCGCTGGAGCGGGAGGTGCGTCGCCGCGACGAGGCCGGGGCTTCAGCTGCGGGAGGCGTGCCCTGTGCGAAGGGTGCGTCGCCGCGACGAGGCCGGGCTTCAGCTGCGCGAGGGGCGCGTCGCTTCCACGAAGTGGTTCAGGGGGCCGTGGCCCCGGCCCAGCCCGGGCGCGGCCACGATGGCCCGATGCACGAAGTCGAGGGCGTCGCTCACGGCGCGATCCAGGGGCCGGCCGAGGGCGAGCCCGGCCGCGATGGCGGCCGAGAGGGTGCAGCCGGTGCCGTGCGTGGAACGGCTGGCGAGCCTCGCGTGCGGGAAGCGGCGGGCGCCGTCGCGAGTCACCAGCACGTCCACCACGTCCGGCGCCTCGAGGTGGCCGCCCTTCACCAACGCCGCTCGCGCCCCCATCTTGACCAGCGCGCGACCGGCGCGCTCCATCTCGTCGGGCGTGCGCACGTCCTGCTCGGCGAGGATGCGCGCCTCGTCGAGATTCGGGGTGACGATGGCAGCCAGCGGAACCAGGCGGCGGGCGATGCGCTGCTCGGCGTCGGGCTCGAGCAACCGGTCGCCCGACGTAGCGACCATGACGGGGTCGAGCACATAGTTGGGGAGCTGGAAGCGGGCGAGGGCCTCCGCCACCGTGTCCACCAGGTCGGCGGTGCCGAGCATGCCGCTCTTGACCGCGTGGGGCGGGAGGTCGTCCGCCACGGCCTCCAGCTGCTGGAGCACGAGCGGAACGCTCAGCGCCTCCCAGCCGCGCACCCCCACGGTGTTCTGCGCCGTCACCGCGGTGACGACCGAGGTGCCGAAGACGCCGAACTGATGGAAGGTCTTGAGGTCGGCCTGGATGCCGGCGCCGCCGCCGGAATCGGACCCCGCGATGGTGAGGGCGATCTGCATGGCGGGTAATCTGCACACCCTGTTGCGCGATCTCCAACGCCGCAAGGCGCGGGAGCGCCGCGGCCTGGTGGTGGCCGAGGGCCGCCGGCTGGTCGAGGACGCGCTCGAGGCCGGCGCGAAGCTGGCGGCGCTGCTGGTCGCGGACGACGTCGGCGATCAGGCCGCGGGCCGTGCTCGAGGAGGCTGTCGCGGAGCGGCGTGGAGGTCGGAGATCGCGCCGCGGCGCGACTTCGACGCGCTGGCCGACACCGAGACGCCGAGCGGCGTGCTCGCGGTGGTGGAGTGGCGGCCGCTGGCGCTCGAGGACGTGCGGCGGCCCGACCGGCGCGCCAGCGCGCGCTGGTCCTGGACGCGGTGCAGGACCCCGGCAACGTCGGCGGACGATGATCCGCACGGCGTACGCGCTCGGCGCGTGGCTGACCGTGGCGCTCGACGGCACGGCCGACGTGCGCGGCCCCAAGGTGCTGCGGGGATCGATGGGCGCCGCGTTCCGCCATCCGGTGGTGGAGGCGACCTTCGACGGAGTGCGCGGCGTTCGCGGCGGCGCGCCGGCATCGCGATCTGGGCTCGCGGCGGCGGACGGCGAGCCGGCGGACAAGCTCGCTCCCGTCGCGGGCAGCATCGCCCTGGTCGTGGGCAACGAGGGCGCAGGGCTGCGCGAGGACTGGCGCCGGCACGAGCACCGGGCGATCTCGCGTGCCGATGCGGCCCGGCGCGGAGTCGCTGAACGCCGCCATCGCGGCGCGGCATTCTCCTGTACGAGGTGTCCCGTGCGACGTCGCTGAGCCGGTGCTCCTGGTCGTTCGCCGGCATCTTCGGCGCGATGCTGGGGAGCTTCCTCAACGTCTGCGTGTACCGCCTGCCGCGGAACGAGTCGGTGATCCGGCCGGCGTCGCACTGTCCCGGCTGCGGCAAGCCCATCGCGTGGTACGACAACATCCCGCTCGTCTCGTACCTGCTCCTCCGGGGTCGCTGCCGGCGCTGCGGGACGCCGATCAGCGTGCAGTATCCGCTGATCGAGCTGGCGGTCGCGCTGATCTGGGCGGGCTCGGTGGCCTGGTTCGGCCTGTCGTTCGAGGCGCTGCGCGCGGCGCTGCTCGCCACCCTGGCCCTCGGCATCGCGCTGACCGACGCGCGCCACTTCATCATCCCCGACGAGTTCTCGCTCGGCGGCCTCGCGGCGGGCCTCGCGCTCTCGCTGGCTCCCGGCGGATTGAGCCCCCTCGACGCCCTGATCGGCGCCGCGGCCGGCTTCGCGTTGCTGTGGGTCGTGAAGGCGGCGGGGGACTGGGCGCTGGCCCGCGGCTTGATCCGCGGCGAGGAGCTGGACCAGGTGCTCGAGGCCGGGGAGCAGCCGACCACGCTGGGCCTCGGCGATCTCAAGATGATGGCGATGGTCGGCAGCTTCCTCGGCTGGCGCGGCGTGCTGCTCACCGCGTTCCTCGGCTCGGTCTCGGGCGTGCTGGTGTTCCTCCCGCTGCTGCTGTTGCAGCGCCGCAGCCCGGTGCCGTTCGGCGTCTTTCTCGCCATCGGCGCGGTCGTGACGACGGTGGCGGGCGATTGGCTGCTGGGCTGGTACGGCTCGTGGATCGCCGTGGTCGCCCGGTGAAACCGAACCGGGTGACGAGTGGTAGGTGGGGGGTGACGATGGTGCGCCGTAGGGAGGCACATGGGTGAAGGTCTGTTCGGCCTGAGCGAGAGCTCGGGCGACGAGGTGCTGGAGCGGCTGGGCTTCGATCTCACCGCGGCGGCGCGCCGCGGCGACCTCGAGCCGGTGCGCTGCCGCGACGACGAGATCAGCCGCGTCGTGGACATCCTGCTGCGGCAGACCAAGCACAATCCCGCGCTGGTCGGCGAGGCGGGCGTCGGCAAGACGGCGATCGTCGAGGGGCTGGCCCAGCGCGTGGTCGCGCGCGACGTGCCGGCGGCGCTGCGCAGCGTGCGGATCATCGCCCTCGATCACGTCGCGCTGCTGGCCGGCACGGTGTACCGCGGGCAGTACGAGGACCGGCTGCGGCGCCTGGTGAAGGCGGTGTCCGAGGATCCGGACGTCATCCTGTTCGTGGACGAGCTGCACAACCTCATCGGGCAGGGCACGGCGATGGGCGCCGCGATGGACGCGGCCAACATGCTGAAGCCGGCGCTGGTGCGCGCCGACATCCGGGTGATCGGCGCGACGACGGCGGCGGAGTACGACCGGTGGATCAAGGGGGATCCGGCGCTGGAGCGGCGCTTCCAGCCGGTGCTGGTGGGCGAGCTGAGCGCCGAGCAGACGATGGAGATCCTGCAGGCGCGGCGGCCGCGGCTCGAGCACCACCACGCGGTGGCGATCGAGGACGACGCGCTGCACGCCGCCCTCGTCCTGACCGACAAGTTCGTGACCGGCCGGCTGCAGCCGGACAAGGCGATCGACGTGCTCGACGAGGCCTGCGCCCACGCGCAGGCGACGGCGACGCTGTCCCCCGAGCTGGAGCGCATCGTCCGCGAGCGGCGGCGGGTGGACGCCGCGATCCGCCGCCGGCTGGCGCGCGGCGAGCGCGTCGGGAGGGCGGCACGCGGAGCGCCGCCGCCCGAGGGACGCCGGTCGCGGCCGGCGCGCGGAGCCGGAGGACGCCCTCGAGTCGTTCGCGCGCGAGGTCGGCCCCGCTGCTCGAACGGCTGGGCGCCGAGATCGAGAAGCTGTTCGGGGGCACCGGGTCCGCGGGCCGGGGAGCCGGGAGCCGCCGACCGGGAGAGCCCGCACGCCGGACCACTCGGCGCAGCGCGAGGCGCTGCATCGCGCGCCGGGACCGGCTCGACGGCGAGCTGCGGCGCGGGCTCGAGAGCCTCGGCATCGTGGTGCGGGGCCGGGACGTCGCGCGCGCCGTCGGCGTCGCGGTCGGGAAGCGGATCGAGTGGACAGGATGAGACGTCTGGTTGGGCTTCTCCTGACCGTCGGCGCCGTGAGCGGCCGGCCGCGCGGCTCGCGGCGCAGGACGAGAACGCGGCGCTGCAGATCGCCCGGGAGGTGACCCCCGGCGTCGAGCGGGCGGTGGGGCTCAAGTTCAAGCGCGAGCCCGCCATCCAGGTGCGCTCGCGGGAGCAGGTGCGCGGCTACCTGAGCCGCAAGCTGGCCGAGGAGATGCCGCCCGCCGAGATGGCGGCCGTCCAACGCACCTATCGGGTCTTCGGCCTCGTGCCGGACAGCGTCGACCTGCGGCAGCTGATGCTCGACCTCTACAGCGAGCAGGTGGCCGGGCTACTACGACCCGGACTCGAGCGCGCTGTTCGTCGTACGCGGCACCGACCCGCTGGTGCTGAAGCTGGTCATGGCGCACGAGCTGGTGCACGCGCTGCAGGACCAGTACACCTCGCTCAACGCCATCCTGAAGCTGCGACGCCAGAACGACCGCCAGATGGCGGGCCAGGCCGTGGCCGAGGGGCAGGCGACGCTGGCGTCGATCGAGGCGCTGGCGCCGGGCGCCGACCTGGACGACGTGCTCGGCAACGGAGACCAGGTGCGCCGCCTGATCCGGGAGCAGCACTCGGCGATGCCGGTCTTCGCTTCCGCGCCCCCGATCATCCAGGAGGGGCTGCTCTTTCCCTACCTGGCCGGGATGCAGTTCATGCGGGACTTCAACGCGCGGCGCACGCGGCCGGACGAGGAGCCGTACGGCGACCGGATGCCGATCTCGACCGCCCAGGTGCTGCACCCTCACGTGTACACGTCGCGCCAGGTGCCGGAGCGCATCCGATTCGCGCGCTCCCCGGCGCGCGACACGCTGGTGTACGACGACGACTTCGGTGAGTTCGAGACCCGCGTCGCCCTCCTGACGTGGGGTGTCGACACGGCGCTGGCCGTCGCGGCGGCGGCGGGCTGGGACGGCGACCGCTTCGAGGTGCTGGGGACGGCCGCCGGCACCGCCGTGCTCTGGGTGAGCGCGTGGACCACCGCGGACGACGCGACGGAGTTCGAGCGCGCGCTGGTGGCAGGCTGGGCGCGGCGCACCGGCGCCCTGCCCCCGCCGGCACGCTCGGGCGTGAGCGGAGCCGACTACCGGAGCGGGGCCGCCGCGCGCCGGTGGCGGGTGGAACGCCTGCCGCTGCGGCAGGCGACCGTGGTCCGCCTGGTGGACGGCCCGGTGCGCTGGGACGGCTGGACGCGCCTGCCCCGCGTCAGCGTGGCGCCGGGGACTCGCTCGCCGCGGTGAGAGGGACCGGGCTCCGCTCGATCTTGAGACGCGCCGCGTACTGGTCGGCGGGGATCGGTCCCGGCACCTGGGGATACGGCGTCAACGCGAGCAGCGTGATCGTATAACCGCCGACCGCAACCAGCTTCGGGTCCAGGTTCGTGTGCAGGGTGTCGGGGAACGTCGGTCCCATCCCGACGGACACCGCGATCACCACGACCGCATCCCCCGTCCAGACGCAGTCGACGATCGCCGGGCACCGCGAGTCGGACGGCACCCCGAGGAACCCCACCCGCAGCAGCGCGTCGATGCGCGCCTCCTGCCCGATCTTCAGCACGACCTCGGCGGGGCTCGAAACGTCGAGCGGCAGGGTCGACACCACCCGCGGCTCCGCCGGTCCCCGGCAGCCGGCCGCGGCGAGGACGAGGGCAATCGCGAGGATCTGTTTCATGGCCTTGGGCTCCAGGCGGCCTGACGGTGTGGCGCAGTGGCCGCATCCGATCAGACCCCCGCCGACCGTCGGGGGTCACCACCCCCGCCGGCTGTGGACACTGGTCAGCCCGTTGGCGGGCCGTGGGCATTGGGTTAACCCAATGCCAGGCTGTGCCGCCGGTTGCCCGCGTCCCTGCGCCCGGGTAACTTAAAAGGCTCATGTTTGACGAGCTTAGCGAGAAGCTTTCCGCCGTGCTCGGCCAGCTCCGCGGGCGCGGCGTTCTCACGGAAGAGGCGGTCAGGGACGGGCTCGGCACCGTCCGGCGCGCGCTGCTCGAAGCCGACGTGGGCTTCGAGGCCGCGGGGCAGTTCAGCGAGCGGGTCGCGGCCAAGGCGGTCGGCCTGCCGGCGCTCAAGGGCGTGGCGCCGGGCCAGCAACTCGTCAAGATCGTGCACGAGGAGCTGATCCGCCTGCTGGGAGAGCAACCCGCGACCATCCGCTTCGCGAGCGTGCCTCCCACGGTGGTGTTCCTGGTCGGGCTGCAGGGTTCGGGGAAGACGACCACGGCGGCCAAGCTGGCCCGTCGGCTGGTCGCGGAGCAGAAGGCGCCGTTCCTGGTCGCCGCGGACGTGTACCGGCCGGCCGCGATCGAGCAGCTGGTGGAGCTGGCGGGTCGGGTGAAGGTCGGCGTCCACGCGGAGAGCGGCGAGCGGGACGTGGTGGGCCTGGTGAAGCGCGGCGTCGAGGCGGCGCGGCATGCCCGGGCGCGCACGGTGCTGGTGGATACGGCGGGCCGCCTGGCCATCGACGAGGAGATGATGGCCGAGCTGGCGCGGCTCAAGGCGGCGGTGCCGCCGCACGAGGTGCTCCTCGTGGCGGACGGGATGACCGGCCAGGACGCCGTGCGCATCGCCCGCGGTTTTCACGAGGCGGTCGGGCTGACCGGGGTGGTGCTGACCAAGATGGACGGCGACGCGCGCGGAGGCGCCGCGCTGTCGATCTACTCGGCCACCGGCGCGCCGATCAAGTACCTGGGGACGGGCGAGGGACTCGACGCGATCGAGCCGTTCCGGCCCGAGCGGATCGCCGGCCGGATGCTCGCGATGGGTGACGTGCTGACCCTGGTGGAGAAGGCGGAGCAGTCGCTCGACCATGCCAAGGCGGAGCGGCTGGCCCGCAAGGCGACGACCAGGAAGGGCATGGATCTCGCCGACTTCCTCGAGGCGCTGCAGGAGATGCACAAGCTGGGACCCCTGGAATCGCTGCTCGGCATGCTGCCGGGGGTGGGGCGTGAGGCGATGAAGGCGGCCAAGGCCGCCGATCCCCGGCGGCTGCAGCACGTCGAGGCGATCGTGCTGGCGATGACGCCGGAGGAGCGGAAGAGCCCCGAGATCCTGAACGGATCGCGGCGCTCGCGGATCGCCAGGGGCGCCGGCCGGCCGGTGCAGGAAGTGAACCAGTTGCTGACGCAGTTCCGGGAGATGGGCAAGTTCATGAAGGGCATGAAGGGCGTGAAGGCTGCGGGCTTCCCGCAGCTCGGCCGAGGAGCGAACTGAGATGGCGGTACGGATTCGGTTGCGCAGAGTGGGCCGCAAGCACCAGCCGGCGTTCCGGATCGTGGTGGCGGATCAGGAGTCGCCGCGGGACGGCCGGTTCGTGGAGCTGCTCGGGCACTATTACCCGCGCGGCAAGGGCCAGCAGATCGAGCTCGACAAGGAGAAGGCGCTGGCGTGGCTCGCCAAGGGCGCGCAGCCGTCGGAGACGGTGGCGTCGCTCCTCAAGAAGGCCGGCTGCTTCGCCGTGGAGCTGCCCGAGCCGCCGGTGGCGAAGGCCTAGCGCCGATGGGCGGGCCGACCCACCTGGTGGTCGGTCTCCTCAAGAAGCCTCACGGGGTGAAGGGCGATGCCCTGATCTACCCCGTGACCGACGAGCCGGAGACGGTGTTCGGCGTCGGGCGCCGGCTGGTGGTGCTGGACAAGGGCGGCGAGCCTACGGGCCGCGAGCTGGTGATCGAGCGGAGCCGGGCCTACCACCGTGCGTGGCTGCTGCACTTCGCGGGGATCGACGTGCGCGAGGGGCTCGACGAGCTGCGCGAGCGTCAGCTCGCGATTCCGTTCGAGGAGGCGCGGCCCTTGGACGCCGACGAGTTCTACCTGCACGAGCTGGTGGGACTCACGGTGGCGACGGCGGACGGGGCACCGGTCGGGATCGTGGAGGAGATCGTCGAGGCGCCGCAGGGCTGGCTGCTCGACGTGGCCGGACAGGAACGGCACCACCTGATCCCCTTCACCCGCGCGGTGGTGGAGCGGGTGGACCGGGCGGAGCGCCTGGTGGTGATCTCGCCGCCGGCGGGGCTGCTGGAGATCTGATGCTGCGCCTGGCCGTGGTCACGCTCTTTCCCGAGTTCTTCACGGGGCCGCTCGGGGTCAGCATCCTGGGGCGCGCGGCGGCGAAGGGGCTGGTGGAGTACCGGGTGGTGCCGCTGCGCGACTACACCCACGACCGGCACCAGACCGCGGACGACGAGCCGTACGGCGGCGGCGCCGGGATGGTGCTGAGGCCGGAGCCGTTCTTCGAGGCGCTGGACGATCTGAGGCCCGGTGGGGCCGGTGGTGCTGCTGTCGGCGCGCGGCAGGCGGTTCGATCACGACGACGCGGTGCGGTTCGCGGTGAGCGAGGGCGCTCACCCTGCTGTGCGGGCACTACAAGGACGTGGACCAGCGGGTGGCCGATCACCTCGCCACGGAGGAGCTGTCGATCGGCGATTTCGTGCTGTCGGGCGGCGAGCCGGCGGCGTTGTGCGTGGTGGACGCGGTGGTGCGGCTGCTGCCGGGCGTGCTGGGCGATCACGAGTCGGCGTCCGGCGACTCGCACTACGAGGGTCTGCTCGCGCCGCCGTCGTACACCGGCCGGCGGAGTACCGCGGGCACGGCGTGCCCGACGTCCTGCTCTCCGGCGACCACGGCCGGATCGCGATGTGGCGGCAGGCGGAGGCGGAACGATTGACGCGGGAGCGGCGCCCCGATCTGTGGGCGCGCTACCTGGAACGGATGGGAGAATGACCATGGAACGGCTGGCGGCGGTACGGCTGGAAGGGCGCAGGAGCGACCTTCCCGATTTCCGCGCGGGCGACACCATCAAGGTGATGGTGCGCGTGCGCGAGGGTGACAAGGAGCGCCTGCAGGCGTTCGAGGGCGTGTGCGTCGGCAAGCGCGGCGGCGGCGTCAGCGAGACCTTCACGGTCCGCAAGGTCTCCGCGGGCGTGGGCGTGGAGCGCATCTTCCCGCTGCACTCGCCGGGCCTCGCCTCGATCGAGATGGTGCGCAAGGGCAAGGTGCGGCGCGCCAAGCTCTACTACCTGCGCCGGCTGGCGGGGAAGGCGGGCGCATCCGGAGCAGCGCGAGGGCGTGAAGGAGACCGAGAAGGTCTGACGGTGCTCGACCTCGCGGTCGAGCGCACGTTCTTCGCCCGCGGGCTCAGGTCCGGTGGCCGGCGTGGACGAGGCGGGCCGTGGGCCGTGGGCCGGCCCGGTGATCGCCGCCGCCGTCGTGATCACGCCCGAGTCGGCCTGGCTCGAAGGCGTCGACGATTCCAAGCGTGCTCACCCGCCGCCGCCGCGAAGACCTCGCGGCGGCGATCGTTTCCAGCCTGGCCTACGGGGTCGGCGCCGCGAGCGTGCGCGAGGTGGACCGCCTCAACGTCCGGCGTCGCCACCGCGCTGGCGATGCGGCGCGCGCTGGCCCGGCTCCCCGGCGCCGTGGACCTGGTGGTGGTGGACGGGCTGGCGATGCCGGAGCTGGGCCGCGCGCACGAGGCGATGGTGGACGGCGACGCCCGCTGCTACGCGGTGGCCTGCGCCAGCATCGTCGCCAAGACGGTGCGCGACCGGGTGATGCGGCGGCTCGGTGGGCGGTATCCGGAGTTCGGCTGGGAGCACAACGCGGGCTACGGCACGCCCGATCACCGCGCCGCGCTCGACCGGCGTGGCCCGACCCCGCATCACCGCAGGTCGTTCACGCCGGTCGTGCAGCGCAGCCTCTTCTAGCCGCTAGCTGACCTTCAGGTCCTTCGCCATGCCGTGCATCACGTGGTCTTTCCCGTCCTTGGCGTCCGGGAGGAAGCAGAACAACCCGTAGTTGCCGGCGGGCAGGGTGACCGCGATGACCTCCGCGGCGCCGGGCCCCAGGGCCGTGGCGCCGCCCATCGGCCTGCCCGGAGGCACGCCGCGCATCTTGGCCCGCTCCACCCAGTTCACCAGGTCCACGGCCTTCTTGTGGGGGGCGAGCTGGGCAATGAGCATCTCGTGCATCTGCGGCCCGTCGTTCACGACGCGAATGGTGTGCGCACCCGCCGTCAGATGGCCGGTGATGTCGAACTGATAGTCCTTGAGGTGGATCACCACGTCGGCCGTGGGCTCGGCCGCCGGCGTCAAGTCACTGTGCGTCACGGTGAGGGCGCGGACCATGCCGTGCGCGAAGTGCGGGACCCCGGCGGTGTCGGGAACCAGGCACATCAACGCGTAGTTGCCGGCCCCCAGGGTGACCCAGGCGACGGAGGTGTCGGTCCCGGTGGGGGCGACGGCGTTCGGGCCGCCGACCCACCGCACCCAGGCGGGGGGCGGGCCGGGATTCTTCATCGCGGCCATCAGGTCGGCCACCGTCTTGCCGTCGAGCAGCTCGACGATCTGCAGGTGGTGGATCGACGGCCCCCGGTTCACCAGATGGAACATCTCCAGCCCGGACGGAACGCTGTCGGGCGCGGTGAAGCTGAAGTCCTGGGCCGTGACGATGACGTGGTTCGGCCCGGCCTGCGCGGCGGGCGCGGGCGCCTGCTTCTTCGCGCATCCGGCCGCCGCGAGCGCGAGCGCCGCCGCGAGCGTTCCGAACGAGGTCCAGCGGGACGACCACGACAACCGAGACATGTCCTACCTCCGGTGGGGGGGGCACCGCGTGCCGCGAGTTGAGAGCCGCGCCATGACTGTCGGGAAGCGGCGTAATGGTACAGGCGGGGCAGGCGTTGCGCCAGCGGGGGAGCGCCGCGCCGCTAGGCGGTCACCGGCGCGTCCAGCACCTCGCGCACCTTCCGCAGCAGCTCGGCGATCGTCCAGGGCTTGGCGAGAAACGGCACGTCCCGGTCCAGCATCGTGCGCTCCTGCACGTCCCGCGCGGCGTACCCGCTGGTGAACAGCACCCGCGGGTCCCGCCGGCGCCGCGCAGGGCGCTCAGCAGCTGCGGCCCGCTGGTGTGCGGCATCACCACGTCGCTGATGATCAGGTCCGGCGGCGTCGGCAGGGTCTGGATGATGTTGAGGGCGTCGAAGCCGTCGGTGGCCGTGACCACCGTGTAGCCGAACTTCTCCAGCACGCGCTTGGCGGTGCGCCGCAGGATCGCGTCGTCCTCGACGAGCAGGATGGTCTCCTTGCCTTCCCGGATCTCGCCGGCGACGGGCGCGCGCTTGGCGCTCGCCGCCTCCGCGACCGCGCGGGAAGTAGATGCGGACCGTCGTGCCCCGCCCCGGCTCGCTGTAGACGTTGACGAAGCCGCCGTGCTGCTTGACCAGGCCGTACACCATCGCCAGGCCGAGGCCGGTGCCCTGGCCCACGGGCTTCGTGGTGAAGAACGGCTCGAAGATGTGCTGCTGGGTCTTCACGTCCATGCCGCTGCCGGTGTCGGCGACGGTGAGCACCACGTACGTCGCCGGGCGTGCCCCAGCCGTGGGCGCGGCAGTACTCCTCGTCGATCGTGCCGTGGCCGACCAGCAGCCGCAGGGTGCCGCCGCCCGGCATCGCGTCGCGCGAATTGGTGACGAGGTTCATGAGCATCTGCTCGATCGGCGCCGGGGTCGGCCCGGACCACGGCGCCCGGCGTCTCGACCTGCACCGTGACCTCGACGTCCTCCGGCACGATCCGGCGCGCCAGCCGCGCGAAGTCGGCGACCAGCCCGCCGAGCGGCACGGCCTCGAGCTCGAGCGTCTGCCGGCGGCTGAAGGCGAGGAGGTCGCGCGTCAGCTCCGAGGCGCGCCGGGCGGCCTGGTGGATCATCTCGACGTCCTCGCGGTGCGGCGCGCCCGGGCGGCAACGAGGACGCCAGCAGCTCGCTCGAGGCGAGGATCGTCGTCAGCAGGTTGTTGAAGTCGTGCGCGACGCCGCCGGCCAGCTGGCCCACGGCCTCCATCTTCTGCGCCTGCCGGAGCTGCGCCTCCAGGATGCGGCGCTCGGTGACGTCTTCGATGATGACCTCGTAGCCTTCCACGCGTCCTCGGGGCCGCGCACCGTGCGCCCCGACTGGCGGACCGTCAGCGGCGAGCCGTCCTTGCGCCTGCCACTCGGCCTCCAGGTTCTCGAACCGGTCGCCGCGCTGCATCCGCTCGACGACCGCCGTCGCGATCCTCCGGCCGCCGGTAGAAGTCCGCTGCCGATCGCTGAGTCCGATCAGCTCCTCCGGCGACCGGTAGCCCAGCATCCGCGCCAGCGCCTGGTTGGCCGCAACGACGGTCCCGTCCGCCGTGCTGCGCGAGATGCCGAACACCGCGTTGTCCACGAACCCGCGCAGGCTCGCCTCCGAGCGGCGCAGCGCCTCTTCCGCCCGCTTGCGCTGCACGGCCATCGCGATCTGCGTCGACACGAACTGCAGGAGGTCGCGGTCCGCCTCCGAGTAGCGGACACCCTCCGCGTAGGTCTGCACCACCAGGACGCCCATGGTCGTCCCGTCCGGCGACCAGCGGCACCCCGAGCCAGTCCACCGACGGCGCCCCGATGAGCTCGACCTCGCCGCGCCGCTCGAGGTCGAGGCTCACCTCCGGCGTGGCCAGCAGCGGCTGTCCGGTGCGCAGCACGTACTCCGTCAGCCCCTTGCCCGGCGGCTTGGGCGCCGGCGTCGGCGTCGTACTCGTCCACGAAGTACGGGAAGCTGAGGGTGTCGCTCGTCCGCATCGTACAGCGCGATGTAGAAGTTGCGTGCCGGCATCAGCTCGCCGACGATCCGGTGGATCGCCGCGAACAGCTCCTGCAGGCTCGAGGCCGTGTGGGCCGCCTCGGAGATGCGGAAGATCGGCGCCCTGGATCAGCTCCGAGCGCCGCCGCTCGGTGATGTCCCGGATGGCGCTGACGCGCAGCTTCCGGCCCCTGATACGGGAGGCTGCGTCCCTGGACCTCGACGGGGAACGTGGAGCCGTCCTTGCGCCGCGCCACGTGCTCGTAGCGCTCCGTCGACTCCGACCGGTGCCGCTCGGTCACCCGCTCCGCGTGCTCGGGAACCACGAAGTCGAGCACCGCCTTCCCGATCATCTCCTCCCGGCCGTACCCGAGCATCGCCGCCAGGTCCTCGTTGCAGTCGACGATCCTCCCGTCCTCGGAGATGCCGATGCCCTCGAACGCCGCCTCCGACAGCAGGCGGAACCGCTCCTCGCTCTCGCGGATCGCCTGCTCGGCGGCCCGCCTGGCGGTGATGTCCCGCACGATCGCCTGCACGTGGACCTTGCCGTGCAGCGTCAGGGCGTTGAGGGCGACCTCCGCGTCGAACGGCGGAGCCGTCCTTGCGGCGGAGTGCTTCCAGTAGAAACGCTGCGGGCGACCCTCGAGGGCGGCCAGTACGAATTCCAGCGCCTTCTCCCGCGAATCGCCGGCCGTCGGGCTGCAGCGGCGGCGAGTAGTCGGCCGGCGAATGGCCGACGATGTCGGAGCGGTCGCGCAGGCCGAACATCTCGACGCACTTGGCGTTGACGTCCACGAAGACCGCGCCGTCCATCAGGAACAGCCCTTCGTCCGCCGACTCGAACAGCGTGCGGAACCGCTCCTCGGTGGCCTGGCGCATCTCGTCGGCCCGCTTGCGGTCGGTGACGTCACGGGCGATGCCCTGCTCGCCCACCACCCGCCCCTGCTCGAGGAGGGGGGCGCTGTGAAACTCGCCCACGATCGAAGCCGCCGTCTCGGGTCCGCACCCGCAGCTCGAAGGGGGCATGCTTCTCGCCGCGCAGGACGGCGGCGTACTTGTCGATGGCCTGGGGGAGATCCTCGGCGTACACCAACTCGGCGAACGGCCGGCCGATCCACTCGGCGGCCGGCCAGCCGGTGAGCGTCGCGAACGCGGCGCTCAGGAACTCGATCGTGCCCTCGGCGCCGCGCACCCGGTACATCACGTCCGGCACCGAGTCCCACAGGAGCCAGGCCGCGGCGCCGTCGCTGCCGGCCTTCGGCGTGGCGCGAGCCACTGGCGGCTTCGATCGCTTGGGCGGCATGGCTCCTCCTTCGGACCCCGCGTTGAACGACGCCGGGAACGTACGCGGTGGGCGTCAGGGGGGCGTCACCTGTGGCCCCCACCGTACCGCGCGCTGCCGCCGGGCGCAAATGTGCCGCATGGCTAGCCCCCGACTGCCGTTGTCCCCTTTGCCGCCGGGCCGTCCGGCGGCGGCCCGGCGCCGCCGGGAGGCGCGGGATCCGCTGGCGACGGCGCGCTCCGCGACATAAGATGAGGCGCCGCACGATACCGCCACGCTCGGAGTGCCCCGTGACCCGATTTGGCCTCGCCTGCGCCCTGCTGGCCGCCCCCCTGGCGGCCGCCTACGCCCAGAATGCCCACACCCGGAGCGCGGTGACGTACACGCACGCCGACTCGCTGCGCGGCTCGCTCACGAGCCCGGAGCGCACCTGGTGGGACGTGCGTTTCTACGACCTGCACGTGGCCATCGACCCCGCCGACAGCAGCATCCGCGGCTGGTGCGGCATCACCTACCGGGTGCTGCACCCCGCCCGCGAGATGCAGATCGACCTGCAGCGGCCGCTCGAGGTGGACAGCATGGTGCAGGACGGGCGGGCCGTGCGATACCGGCGCGACGGCAACGCGTTCTTCGCGACGCTCTCGGCTCCGCAGGCGGCTCAAGCCACGCGGACCATCACCGTCTACTACCACGGCCGGCCGCAGGTCGCGCGGCGGCCGCCGTGGGACGGCGGGTTCACCTGGAGCAAGGACAGCCTCGGCCACCCGTGGATCGTCACGACCGACCAGGGCGTGGGCGCGAGCATCTGGTGGCCCGACAAGGACACGCAGGCCGACGAGCCGGACAGCCAGCGCATCGCCCTCACCCTGCCCGATTCGATGTTCGATGTCTCCAACGGGCGGCTGCGCCGGGTTACCCCGAACGGCGATGGCACCACGACGTACGAATGGTTCGTCGTGAACCCGATCAACAACTACGCGATCGCGGTGGCGGCCGGCACCTACGCGCACTTCGGCGACGTGTTCGACGGCGAGCGCGGCAAGCTGACCCTCGACTTCTGGCCGTTGGCCTATCACCTCGACGCGGCGCGCCGGCAGTTCGTGCAGGCCGCGTCGATGCTCAAGTGCTTCGAGCACTGGTTCGGGCCGTACCCCTGGTACGAGGACGGCTACAAGCTGGTGGAGGTCCCGAACACCGGGATGGAGCACCAGAGCGCGATCGCCTACGGCAACCTGTACGCGAACGGCTATCGCGGGCAGGACTGGTCCGGCACCGGGCTCGGCATGAAGTGGGACTTCATCATCGTCCACGAGAGCGCCCACGAGTGGTTCGGCAACAACATCACGGCGAAAGACAACGCCGACATGTGGGTGCACGAGAGCTTCGCGAACTACGCCGAGGGGCTGTACACCGAGTGCCTGTTCGGGAAGGACTCCGGCGCGGCCTACATCATCGGGAACCGGCGCTGGATCCACAACGACCGCCCCATCATCCCGGCCTACGGCGTCAACGCGCAGGGCTCGGGGGACATGTATCCCAAGGGCGGCGACATGCTGCACACCATCCGGCAGATCGTGGGGGACGACGAGAAGTGGCGTGGCATCCTCCGCGGCCTCAACCGCACCTTCTGGCACCAGACCGTGATGGGGAGCCAGATCGAGCGGTACATCAGCGAGCAGGCGGGCGTCGACCTCAGCAAGGTGTTCGACCAGTACCTGCGGACGACGATGATCCCGGTGCTGGAGTACCGCATCGCGGGCGACACGCTCTCGCTACCGGTGGAGCGACGTCGTGCCGGGCTTCGCGATGCAGGTTGCGGTGACGCCTGGGCGACTCGGGATACGGCGTCATCCATCCGACCGAGGCGTGGCAGACGGCGACGCTCCATCTCGCCAGCCCGGCCGGGTTCAAGGTCGACCCCAACTACTATGTGATCCCGCGCGACGTGGGCGCCCAGGGCGCCGGGAGCCGGTGAACACCGTTGCGCATTCCAGGCTATCCTGTCCGCTGACGATCGCCCTGGCGGGCGCGGCCGCGCGGCCGGCGCCTGCCCAACCCCGAGGAGTCACGATGCGCACGTCCCTGCTGGCGCTTGCCCTGCTTGGCCCTCTCGCGTTTCCGCCGGTGGCCCTCCGGGCACAGGCTCGCCCGACCTACCCGGAGCGGGCCGTCCGGCGCGACATCCCGCTGACCGACATGATCCGGCGCGCCTTCTGGGCCGGGACGCGCGACTCCACCGGGAACCCGGGACCGCACTACTGGCAGCTGTGGACCGACTACACGATCACGGCCCGGCTCGATCCGGCCGCCGGGGTGGTGACGGGACACGAGCGCGTGGTGGTGCAGAACCCGAGCGACAGCGCCATGAGCCGGATCGTGCTGCGGCTCGACCAGAACCTGTTCGCTCCCGGCGCGGCGCGCTCCCAGGCGGCGCCCGAGCTCAAGGAGACGGACGGGATGCGGGTGACGAGCCTCACCGTGGACGGGCAGGCGGTGGACCTCAACCCGCAGCCCACGGTGCGGACGATCACGCGCGGCGGGAACACCTTCCAGGCCAGGTTCCCGCCGCCCTACAACCTGGCGCTGACGTCGGCGGGCATTCCGCTCGCCACGCCGGTACCGGCGCACGGCAGCTTCACGCTCGAGGCGGACTGGCACTTCACCGTGCCGCCGATTCCGCCGCAGACCCGCGGCGTCCGGATGGGCGCGTGGGGCGACTCGCTCTTCCAGGTGGCGCAGTGGTACCCGCGCGTGGCCGTGTTCGACGACCTGCGCGAGGGCGGCTGGGACACCGAGCCGTACCTCGGCACCTCCGAGTTCTACAACAACTTCGGCCACTTCGACGTGAAGCTCGACGTGCCCGCCGGCTGGCTGGTGGGCGCGACCGGCGTGCTCCAGAACCCCGACGAGGTGCTGACGGCCGCGGCGCGGGAGCGGCTCTCGCACGTGCTCGAGTCCGACTCCACGCGCAGCATCGTGGGCGCTGACGAGGTCGGGCCGGGCAAGTCCACCGCGGCCGGCGACCGGCTGGTCTGGCACTTCGTGGCCGACACGGCCGGCGACTTCGCCTGGGCCACCTCGAGCCGCTACGTCTGGGACGCGACGCGGGCCACCATCCCCGGCAAGGGCCCGGTGCCGATCAACATGCTCTACGTGCCCTGGCGCGCCCAGCAGTTCGCGCAGGCGGCGACCATCGCGCGGCACGCGCTCCAGTTCTACTCCGGCCTGTGGATCCCCTACGCCTTTCCGGTCCTCACGCTGGCCGACGGGCCGGAGAACGGGATGGAGTACCCGATGATCATCTTCTCGGCGGCGGGCGCGTCGGACCACGAGGCGGGGCACGAGTGGTGGCCGATGACGCTGGGCACCAACGAGACCTGGTATCCGTTCATGGACGAGGGCTTCAACCAGTACATGAACATCCTCTCGGGCGACGACCGGGGGAGCCGTCCGGCGAATCTCGACGGCATCGGCCAGGCGTACGGCCAGACGAGCGGCGACGAGCGCGAGGCCCCGCTGATGTGGGACGCGAACTACGGCGGGCCGATGTACGGTTTCCAGGGCTATTCCAAGGCGCCGATGATGCTCTCGATGCTCGGCGGCATCGTGGGCGACACGGCGGTGTAGCGGGCGATGCGGGCGTATGCGCAGGCCTGGCGCTTCAAGCACCCCTCGCCGTGGGACTACGCGTTCTCGATGGACCGCGCGCTGGGTCGCGACCTGGGCTGGTTCTGGTACTCCTGGCTGTTCACCACCGACGCGGTGGACGGCTCCATCCAGCGCGTGCGCACGTCAGGCGCCAGCGCGACGGTCACCGTGCGGCAGGACGGGCAGATGCCCTCGCCCGTGGTGCTCGCCGTGCACTTCGCGCCTACCGGTCCGCGCGTCCGGCCGATGAAGAACGCGCAGCTGGTGGACGACTCGACGGCCATCGTCACCTGGCCGGTGGACGTGTGGTTCGGCGGCAGCCGCACCTTCGAGGCGCAGCTGAACTTCGGGCCGCGGAAGATCGTGCGCATCGTGCTGGATCCGCACTGCCGGTTCCCGGACCACAACGTGGAGGACAACACCTGGCCGCGGCAGCCGGCCGCCCGCGGAGGCGGCCGCGGGCGGGCGTGGCCGCTTCGGCCCGCCCGAGTGCCGGGGATAGGTGGCGCTGCGGCTTACTTCGCGGCCGCGCGGCTCGCGGCGAGCGCCGGACAGTCGCGCAGGGCGGGCACGAGCTCGCGGTGGAGCGCGGCCGCGGTTGGGAAGCGGTCCCGGGGCTCCTTCGCCAGGCAGCGCTGAAGCACGGCGTCGAGCGCGCGAACCTGGGGTAGATCCCCGCGCAAGTGGTACGGCTCGAGCACGATCGCGCCCAGCAGCTCGCCGTAGGTGTCGCCGTGGAAGGGCCAGCGTCCGGTGAGCGCCTCGACCACCATCACGCCCACGGAGAAGATGTCGCTGCGGGCATCTACTTCGCGCCCCGTGAGCTGCTCCGGAGACATGTAGCCCAGCGTGCCAACCGCCATGCCCGCCGTCGTCAGCCGATCGCTGGCGGTGTCCACCGGCCGCACCTTGGCGATGCCGAAGTCGAGGATCTTGACCACCGGCGGGCCGTGCTCCGCGCGCTGACGCACCACGTTCTCCGGCTTGAGGTCGCGGTGGACTGATGCCCTCCTCGTGCGCCGCCGCGACGCCGTCCAGCAAGGGTGCGAACCATTCGGCGGCCGCGGGGCCCGACAGCGCGCCTTGCCGCTCCAGCTCCTCGCGCAGGGTGACCCCGTGGATGCGCTCCATCACCAGGTATGCGCCGTGGGCCTCGAGGCCGCCGTAGTCGTACACGCTGACGATGTTGGGGTGGTTGAGCCGCGCGACCGCGCGCGCCCCGCGCTGGAAGCGCCGCAGCGCGTGCGCCTGGTCGAACGCCGGGCCGAGCAGGAACTTGATCGCGACGGTGCGCTGGAGCCGCAGGTCGACCGCTTCGTACACCGCCCCCATGCCGCCCCGTCCGATCAGCGAGTCGAGCCGGTAGCGACCGGCGACCGTGCGGGTGACCGGGAGCGACAGGCCAAGTTCCTGTCCATCGACCGCGCACCGCTCGGCGGCCGAGTCGTAACACGCGCCGCAGACCGGACACTCCTTGACCAGGTTGACGCGCTCCGGCCCGAGGTGTGCCAGGACGTCGGCCTTGATACGCCGCTCCTCGCTGATGCGCTCGCGGAGCAGCAGGTTCTCGCGCACGACCGCCGCCTCTTTGGCGATCCCACCCAGCAGCGACAGGTCGTTCGCCGACCAGGGCTCCTCGGAGCGCTTCTCCCCCAGCATCAGCACTCCTCGCCAACCGTTCCTCGCTGCTCACGACGGGGACGACGAGGTTGATGCCGTCCGGCAGGTGGGAGCCCGAAGTGAGCGGCGCGTCCGGCCCCGCGCCCTCATGCGCGATGCGCAACAGCAGCGGCTCGGGGGGCGGGTCGGGGTCTCCCTCGAACCACAGTCGCGCGACGCTGGGATGCAGGGCGTACTCCACCTTCGCGCGCACCAGACGCGACAGGTCTGCCGGCTCGTTCAGCCGGCGCAGGTCGCCCAGCAGGCCGACCAGGACCAGCTCCCGGCTGTACTGCTCGCGGAAGAAGCGGCGGTCGAGCCAGCGGCCCAGGGGCTGCCGGAACTGCAACGAGATCGCGAAGGCGGCGATCAGCCACAGGTACCCGGCGCCCCTCGTGAAAAGCTGCGCGATCGTCCAGTCGCGGTGCGCCACGGCCGTGAGCACCAGAGCGAGAGTGGGCAGGGCGAGGAGCACCTGGAGCGCGCGCTTGGCGAGCAGGTACTGCACGGTCCGCCGCACCACGACGGCGATGTCGAACACCCGGTGCCTGACGACCGCGTAGGCCACGCCGATCGGGATGAGCACGGTGCCGGCGTTGCTCGCGATGTCCACCACGAAGTCGAGGCGGGCGGGATGGGCGACGGCCCGGGACTCGCGATCGCGCCGGCGAGCGCGAAGGCGGCCCACAGCACCAGTGGCGACAGGCCGGCGACCGACGCGTACACCACCCAGCGGATCCGGCGCCGCTTCCCGGCATCGGCCCCGCGATAGGCGGTGGCGAGCAGGGCCACGGGAGCGATGACCATGGGGAACATGGCGGCTGCGCCCACCGCGCTGACGAGCCTGAGCAGTAGCGCGTTCTGCGCGACCCAGGCAGCGGTCGCGCCCGCCCCGTGCGTGAACAACGTCCAGTTCAATTGCTGGAGGAAGGCGCACGAGGCCACGCCCCACGCGTAGAACAGCCACAGCAGGGCTCGCGAAAGGCTGCCGCGTCGCACCCCTGCGGGGAACCGATAGAAGAAGTGGTAGCCCAGCACCATGTGCAGCGGCTGGCCGATGCCGCCCGGCAGGGCAAACGAACTGCCCGCCACCTGTGCGTAGACGAATCCCGTGGCGACAGCCGCGGCGAAGGCCAGCCGGGCCACGGCGTCGCCTGGCCGTGAGAAGCCGATGAACAGCCCGACCGCGCACCAGACGAGGCTCACGGCCAGATAGACGAGGCGCTCGGCGAGGTGGCGTCGGCCGGCGCCGACCCTCAGGGTCTGCTCGATCTCCCGTCGGTCGCGCTCGATGCGGAGGGTGTAGCTCCTACCGACGGCCCTGTTGACGCGGTACCACGACGGGCCGTACCACGCGACGCGCGTATCCCCGTCGAAGCTGACCAGCCGATCGCCCGCACGGAGCACGCCTGCGGCGGGGCCGGCCGAGTCCACGGCGTCGATGATCCACGCGCCGCTGCGCGAGGCGGCGCTCCAGCCAAAGGAGGGTGCGACACCGCCGCGCTGCACCAGCGTCAGGGCGACCATCGAGAAGACGCCGGCCGCGAGCACCGCGGCGAGGAAGACGACGATCCGGAACCGGCTCACGCGCTTTGGCGGCTCGCGGCCCTCGGGCGTCACGGCTTCTCGGGTTTGGGCGGCGGCGGGGTCTGGGGAGGGACTGCGGCTGCCTGCGGAGTGAAGTACCGGGCCGGCCAGGTGCCGCTTCGGATGTGCGCCAGCTCCTCGAGAAATGCCGCCTCGGGCTCCAGCTCCAGCTCCGACTTCAGCAGCCGGCAGTGCGCCTCGCCTTCCTTGAGCGCGTTCACGCGGTCGCCGCCACGCGCCAGGGCGACGACACGGCGGGCGACGTAGCGGCTGTTGTAGCGATCGAGGGCCACGGCGCGACCCCACCATTCGGCGGATTCGTCCCAGCGTCCATCGCGCTCGGCGGTCTTGGCCAGGCGTTTCATCGCCCCCAGGCAATCGCCGAACAGCCGGTCGCGCTCGTCATCCACCCACCGCTCGAACCCCGGCGCCTCGGGAACGTGGAAGCCGTCGAGCAGTGGGCCGCGGTAGATGGCGACGGCGTCGGACAGGTGGGAGGCCGCCAGCGCGGTGGCGAACTGGTCCACATCCGAACTCACGGCGCTCGCATCGAGGCGCAGCGTATCGCCCCGGGTGAGCACGGCGTCGTGGCCGAGCGCGAGGCGGATGGCGTGAAGGGCGTCGCGCAAGCTGTGGCGGGCATGGCCCGTGTCACTCTCACCCCACAGCAGCGCGATGACGCGGTCGCGCGAGCAGCCGAGGCTGCCCGTAACGGCGAGCAGGGCGAGGATGGCCTCCGCGCGTTGGGGCAGCCGGGGTGCGGAAGCCCCCGAGGGCGCCTCCAGGGCGAAGCCCCCGAGCAACCGGAGTCGCAGCATGCTGACTCTCGCGGATGAGTCTCCGCGGTCCTCCTTTGAACGCCCTGTGCCTGCTGCTAGGACCTTATATCGGCGGCGTCAGCTCGGGGTTAGAGGCAAATCCCTGTCTCCGTGTTCCCCATTTACGGTCGTTCGGTCCCGAGCTTTGGACGCAGCGCTGACGCTGCGTCGGCGAGGCGTGCCCAGCGCCCCGTCTCATCTTGTGACGCGTGCGGGGACCGACCTGTGGAGACCCGGTCGCGGGGCCGGGAGCGGGCCGGCTTCGGCTATGCGAGGAGGTACCTATGAAGAGGATGATTGCTGCGGCCGGAGCCCTCCTGGCCCTCGGCGTGCTTGGCGCCTGCCGGGACGAGCCCGTCGCCCCGACCCAGGCCGCCCTCGCGCCGAGCCTGGATCAGGCGAGCCTGCGACACGCCGGCACCAGTCATGGTATTCGATGCTCCGGGTGCAGGCATGGCCGCGGGCCAGGGCACCCAGGCCAACGGCATCAACCCGGAGGGAGTGATCTCGGGCTACTACGCGGATGGGAGCGGTGTGTACCACGGATTCCTCCTCCGTCCTAACGGCAGGTTCACGACGTTCGACGCGCCTGGCGCAGGTACCGGCGCTGGACTTGGCACGCTGGTTTACAGCATCAACGAGGTAGGCACGATCGCGGGATCGTACGTGGACGCGGACGGAGCCCTTCACGGGTTCGTGAGGACCCCGAGCGGCAAGCTCGCGACATTCGACGCGCCGCACGCCGGGCCAATGGGAACGCTCATCTGGAACATCAACCCAAGGGGGGCGATCGCGGGCTTCTACTGGGACGCGGACGCTCGGGCCCCATGGTCTCGTGCGCGCTCCCAATGGCAGAGTTGTCCATTTTCGACGCGCCCAGCGTGGGCCCGGGCCCCGGCCAGGGCACCGTTGTCATGGGTCCTGCAGGCCTCACCCCGGGCGGGGCGGTCACGGGATTCTATGTGGACGCGAATTATGCGGATCTGGCTACGTGCGCGCCCCTGACGGCGCC
>CAVSQA010000022.1:0-77252 GCA_963729955.1 uncultured Gemmatimonadales bacterium | reverse complement strand
CGAACAGTGGGTCTCCCTTGGCGTCGCCATCCCAGTTGTTGGCGAAGGTCTGGACCGCGATGATCCCGGTCTGATCCGACGTGTTGTTGATGTTGAACTGACCGAATGGACCCGGTGCGCGAAGAGGAGGTTGTTCTTCGCAAAGCGTTGCCCTGAATGATGAGTGGACCACTGTAGATTCCGAAGCCGACGCCGGAGCTCATGTGGTCGGTGGGATCATAGGGGTTGTGGCCGTTGTTGAAGAACGTGTTCTGGTATACCCGGTTCCCCACGACGTACCTGGAAGATAGCTCGATGTAACGCTCATGCTGAAGACCTGCGCTGATGTTGTAGAAGAAGGTGTTGCCCCGGACGATGTTCTGGCTCGAGTCGAGCGCCATACCCGAGGCCCCTATGTTGTCCGAAAGGGTCCGAGGACCAGCCGACCCTGTTCCTCTTCGAAGAGATTGCGCCCGCCGTTCTGGCTGTAGCCCGAGAAGGAGAGATTGCGATCCCCATAGAACGGCCCCCGGTCTGCTGCTGTGGTCCCCATGGACGAGGGCTCGTTGTGAAAGTAGTTGTTTCGGATGACGTTGTACTTTCCGTACACACCGACGACGTGGTGTCCCCCGTGGAAGACGCCTTCCTCGACGAGGTTGTACCGGGTCTCGTCGGCGGCTTCCTCCTCGTTACCGATGTCGAGCACGCAGCTCACGTCATCGTCGGTGTAGTATCCGTAGTTCGAGAACCAGCAATGGTGGATCCGGTTGTGGTGTGAGCTGCCGTTGATCACCGACCCCGCCCACGTCGCCGTGGCTCCGCCGCGCGGCATCGGCTGGCCCGTCTGGTAGTGCCGGGCGTAGTGGCGAACACCGTTGGGTACAGGCCCAATGCTCGTTGAACTGCGACGGGAACTCGACGAAGTCGGTCGGTACTTCGGAGGCCAGCCCACCGCGGGTACTGCACGTGGCGGAGAACATCGCGTGCAGGCGTGGCCGAACTCGTGGAACAGTGTCGTCACGTCGTCGAAACTGAGCAGCGCGGGCTGGCCCGCGGCCGGTTTGGTGAAGTTGGCGACGTTGTAGACACCGGCTTGGTGCCCAGCAGGCCGGTCCCATCCACGAAGGTGTCCTTCCCACGCGCCGCCCTGCTTGTTGTCGCGCTTGAAATAGTCGCAGTAGAAGAGCCCCATCGACGTGCCGTCCGCGTCGAAGACCTCGAACACGCGCACGTCGCTCTGGTAGACCGGCATGTCCTTGCGCTCCTTGAACGTGAGGCCGTAGAGCTGGTTGGCCGCGTAGAAGACGCCGTCGGTGAGCACGCGGTCGAGCTCGAAGTACGGCTTGATCTGCGACTCGTCGAGGGCGTACTCGCGCCGTGCGCACCTGCTCGGGTAGTACTGCCAGTCCCACGGCGCCAGCGCGAGAGTCCCCCGTGCTGCGCGTCGATCAGCGCCTGCATCGCGGCCGCCTCGCCGCGGGCCTTGGCCGTGGCCGCCGGCACCAGATCGGTGAGCAGCTTGATCGCCGCGTCCGGCGTCCTCGGCCATCTGGTCGTCCAGCACGTAGGCGGCGAGCGTCGGGAAGCCGAGCAAGCGGGCACGCTCGGCCCACGGCTCGGCGAGGCGCGTGATGATCCGCGAGTATCGTCGCTGTCACCGCGCTCGGCCCGCGTCGTGGACGCCTGGAACAGCCGCTCCCGCAGCGCCCGGTTCGCCAGCTCGGCCTGGGCCGGCTGCTGCGTGGTGTTCTGCAGCGGCAGCACCCAGGCGCCGGCGAGCTTGCGGTCCTTCGCGGCCTCAAGCGCGGCCGCCAGCTCGCCCGCGCTCAGGCCGGCGAGCTGGGTCGAGTCCGTGACGACCACCGCGCCGGCCTTGGTGGCGGCCAGCAGGCGCTTCTGGAACTCGGTCGAGAGCGTCGCCTCTTCCTGATTCAGCGCCCGCAGCCTCGCCTTGTCCGAGTCGCCGAGCAGGGCGCCCGCGCGCACGAAATCGCGGTAGTAGCGCCGCACCAGGAACTGCTGCAGCGAGTCGAGGCCGAGACCGGCGCGGCGGTCGTACAGGCTCTTGATCCGCCGGAACAGCGTGTCGTTGAGAAAGATGGCGTCGCTGTGCGCCGCGAGCCGCGGGGCCTCGGCCTCCTCAACGCGCTGGATGGTGTCGTCCATGTTCGCGGAGGCGAGCGCGGAGAAGACCTTGGAGGCCCGGTGGAGCAGTGTGCCCGAGCGTTCCATCGCGACGATCGTATTGTCGAAGGTCGGCGCCGCCGTGTCGGCCGCGATCGCGGCGACCTCGGCGAGCTGCCGGCGCATGCCTTCTTCCAGGGCCGGCTGGAAGTCGCCGTCGTGAATCCGGTCGAACGGCGGCGCCTGGTCGAACAGCGGACTGGCCGTGGCGAAGGGATTGGCGCTGGTGAACCGCACGGAGCCGGCGCGGCCGCAGCCGAGCAGGATCGCGGTGAGGGCGATGGCGAGACGACGAGGGTTGGCCATGGCGAGCCTCGATGAACCGTTCACGGGACGGGTGGCCGCTCGAATCACACTCCCAGGCTACGTGCGCGCTACGTCACCACGATCGAGTCGTCGGTCCCGTGCGGGTTCGGGTCGTAGCGGTCGGCGGCCCAGTCGTTCTCCCAGCGGGCGCCGTCGATCAGGTACCGGAAACGGAACTCGCGGCCCGGCGCCAGGTCCAGCGTGATCCGCCAGGTCCCGTCGCGGAAGTGGCGCATCGCGCGCGCCTTCCACGCCGTGAAGTCCCCCAGCACCTGAACCGCGGCCGCCTCGGGCTGCGAGAGCACGAACGTGACTCGGACCTTGCCCGTCTTGACCATCCGCTTCTTGGTCAGCATGCGTGGTCTCCTTCGCGTCGATCCGCGATCCGCGCGCCCCCCTCATCCCCCGCCCCTGCCCCCCCCCCCCGTCCACCCGGCCGCTACTCCACCATGGCCCCGTGGTGGCAGTCGGAGCAGAGCATCGCCCGCCAGGCCTCCCCGATGTCGACGGGGTGCTTGAAGTCGAGTCCGGCCGAGGCGACCGTGCCCGCGGCCGGGCCCGGGCCCTGCGCGAGGATCGTGTGGCAGGCGGTGCACTCGTGCGTGATCGTCCGTCCGTCCGCGGCCGCGTGGTTGCCGTCGTGGCAGCGGAAGCAGCCGGGGGAGTTCTTGTGCCCGATGTTGTCGGGGTAGACGCGCCAGTCGACCTTCATCCCCGGGAAGAAATTGTGCGCGTAGATGCTCTGCACTTCCGCGCTCGCCTGGCGGATGCGCGACGCCGCCGTGGCCGCCAGTCCGGCGGATACGCGGAGTCGTAGAACGCGGCCAGGCTGGCGGCGATGCCGCGGAGCGCGTCGGGGGTCGTGGCGTACTGGCCGGTCAGCGCCCGCACCGCCTGGCGCTTGATGAACGGGAGCGTGGAGTCGATCCGGCCGGTGCTGATCGCGAGGTTCACCGACGTGGCGGGCGCGTTGTAGATGTGCGTCGGCCGGTTGTGGCAGTCGATGCAGTCCATGGCCCGCGGCCGCGCGGCGGCGAGCTGGGCCGCGGTGAGCGGGCTCACCGTGGACTGATACACGGTGACCCGGCCGCGGGCGTCGGTCAGGCGCACCCACGGGATGTCCTGGCGCTGGCTGTCGGTGGCGACGTACTCGATCCGGTTCGCGATGTTCATGTGCCAGTGGATCCCGCCGGCCGGGCCGAAGGCCGGATCGCCGCCGCCGATGTGCAGCAGCATCCGGATGGTCCACGGGGAGTTGTGCTCGTCGGGGAGGTAGTGCGGGATCACCCGCTCGGCGGCGCCGTAGAACTTCCGCGGCCAGTGGCACTGCTCGCAGGTCTGCTGGGCCGGCCGCAGGTTCTTGATCGGCGACGGGATCGGGCGCGGGTACCGGTCGGCGATCGTGGCGTACACCTGGTAGGCGCCGGAGAGCTTGGACCGCACGAACCAGCTGGCGCCGGGGCCGATGTGGCACTGGACGCAGGCGACCCGGGCGTGCGGCGACTCCTGGTAGGCGGTGTACTCCGGCTTCATGATGGTATGGCACGTCGTGCCGCAGAACGCCACCGACTCGGTGAACTCGTAGGTCCGGTAGCTGCCCAGGGCCGTGAGCATCAGGAACACGAACGTCGCCACGCTGGCGCCGATGAACACGCGTCGCTGGCGCGGCAGATTGAGATCCAGGCGCGGGAAACGCGGGACCTCTCCCGGCGCCAGGCGCCGCCTCCGGCGCCGCTCCTTGATGGCGCCGATCGCGACGAGCAGCAGCCCCGCCACCAGGAACGCCGGGGCGATGAGGTAGGTGAGAATGCCGAGATACGGGTTGCTGAAGCCGAGGAAGGAATCGATGGCGATGAGGCAGACCGCCGCGAAGAAGCTCGAGGCGGCCAGGATGATGCCCGCGGTGCTCAGCCAGTTGCGCAGCAGCGAGGGCGCCTCAGCGAGTGACGTGGCGTCGCGGTCGCCGGTCTCCGGCTCCTCCCCGGCGCCTGCCGGCGCCTCGGCGCTGGCGAGACGGAAGTCCGCCGTCGGGTGGACCTCGAGGAACGGCCCATCCTTGTCGATGAGGATGCGCCCGCCGCAGGCCACCGTATCCGCGGGCCCGACCTGCCGGCCCGCGCACACGGCGTGCGCCGCGGTGCACGGCTCGACCTCGATGCGCAGGTAGCGTCCGGCCGGCCCGGCGGCGCCGCCGATGGCGAAGCTGCTCAGGCTGACGTCGATGGTCCAGAAGCCGTCGGTCGAGTGCTGCGCGTCGCGCACCGGGGTGCAGGTGAGCTGCGCGACGCAGTGGGTATCCTCCCAGCCCTGGATGCCCAGTCGCTTGAACGGCGTGGTCAGGAAGGCGATGAGGCGGTCGAACCAGGACAACGCCTGCTGCGGACTCGTCGAGAGCATCGCGAGCGTGGCCGCCGCGTCGCAGGCCGAGGGGCCTGGCTCGGGTTGCCCGGCCTGGAGCGCGTTGAACCAGTAGTGACGTGTTGCGAGTTTCACGGCGCGCCTCCCCTGCGCTCCCGCCCGCCCGGCCTCGTCTCCTCCCTGGCGACCCTGCCGCTCCGCCTCCGGGGCCGAGCTTTCCCGCCCGCACCGGGTCGTGGTATCGTGCTAGCCGTCGGGCGTCCCCGACACCTGAGCCACGCCATCGCGCCTGCGGTTCGACGCCGCGACGCCGGAGCAGCAGTCCTGCACCAGTTAGGCGGGAGGAAGGCAAATGCGCAAGAACCTGGTGGGTCCGGGCGGGCGCCTCTTCGGCGAGTTGCAGCCGGGCCCCGACGAGACGGCGTTCCAGATCGACAACACGAGCGAGCAGTACTTCCAGTCGCCGTACTACCTGATGCACCAGCGCCAGGTGCAGCCCGTGCCCGCGCCGCGCGTCACGCCGCCGAGGTTGAACCTCGCCGACGTGGTGGGTACCGCGCCGGTGGCGGCGATCCAGAAGGCGGGCCGGATCGTGTTCCACAGCGTCGGCGACACGGGTGCCGCGAAGAAGACGGGCCCGGAGACGGAAGAGTCCGTGGCGGACCTGATGGTGAAGGATCTGACCGGCGACCCGGCCCAGGGACCGGCCTTCTTCTTCCACCTGGGGGACGTGGTCTACTACTTCGGCGAGGCGCAGTACTACTACGACCAGTTCTACGAGCCGTATCGGGCCTACGACCGGCCGATCTTCGCGATTCCGGGCAACCACGACGGCGTGGTCTTCGGGCCGGGGACCCAGGTGCCCCAGGCGCCCACGCTGGCGGCCTTTCTGCAGAACTTCTGCGCCCCGCAGCCCGGGCCGTCCCCGTCGGCCGGCGGCCTGGTGCGCAGCGTGATGACGCAGCCGGGCGTGTACTTCACGCTCGACGCGCCGTTCGTCTCGATCATCGGTCTCTACAGCAACGTGCTCGAAGGCCCGGGGGTGATCTCCTCGCAGGGCGGCAAGTTCCCCGCCGTCGGCGACGCGCAACTGGCCTTCCTCAAGGCCGAGCTGGCGCGGCTCAAGCCCGCGCGGGATCGCGGGGAGCTGGCGATCGTGATCGCGGTCCATCACCCGGCGCTGTCGGTCGATGCCAAGCACGGCGGATCCACGGGGATGCTGCAGGACCTGGACGCCGCCTCGACCGCCAGCGGCGTGTGGCCGGACGTCGTGCTCTCGGGGCACGCGCACCTCTACCAGCGGTTCACGCGCACCGTCGCCGGGCGGCAGATTCCGTTCGTGGTCGCGGGCAGCGGCGGCTTCTCCGTCACCCCGCCGGCCAACGCGAAGGCGGTGCGGGCGGCCCAGATGCCGCTCAAGCGCGGCCCGCTCACGTTGGAGACCGCGCCCATCTTCGAGTTCGGCTACCTGACCGTGACGACCGACGCGAAGACGCTCAGCATCGCGTTCCGGACGCCCTCACAGCCCGGCGGCCCGAGGGACATCGTCACGGTGGATCTCGCGTCGCATCAACTGGTGGCCTCCGCCAAGGCGCCCGGTCGCAAGGGCACCCGGCAAGGGCAAGGGCCCTGGCGGCAAGGCGTGGCGGCAAGTCGTCCGGCGGCAAGGGCAGGGGAGCCCGCGGCAGGCGCTAGCTGTGATTACCGGAGACGTTGTTTCACTGTGAGGTTGTTCACTCGGTCGTGACGGCTGCAGGCGGTGGCCCGACGGGCCCGAACGTCTGCGCGTAGATCGCCTCGATGTCGAGCACCTCCTGGGGACTCAGCGAGAATGCCTTCTTCTGTGCCTCCGGCGGAAGACGGCCTTCGTGCCGCGCGAGGTAGTGCTCCAGCAGCGCGATCCTCCGATCCGGCATCTCGACGACGGCCTTGACCCGCTCCGCGAACCGGTCGAAGGTCTCGAAACGGCGCAGCTCGGCCGGCAGATCGGACGTCACCGCCTGCGCGACGCAGTGGTAGAGGAACTCCGCGTGAGGAGTGGCGTCGAAGAAGCGGTAGAGCGGCGCCGTATCGTTGAGGACGCGCACGTCGTGGTCCTCGGTCTCCTCCCACTCCACCAGCGGCAGCAGCAGCGAGGAGTAGGACTGCAGCACCCGCTGGTACCGATCGGTCTCCCGCAGCATCGCGGCGCTGACCGGGAGCACGACGCCCGGCGACCCGTATCCCGCCACCGACAGCACGTGGTGGATGAGCCACCGGTGCAGCCTCGCGTTGCCGTCCTCGAACGGGCGCATGTAGGCGAACCCGAACGCCGAGGCCGCCGCGGCGACCACCGGGTCCACTCCGCCCGCGAGCGCGCGCTCGATGTACGCCAGCAGACCCTCGATCAGGCTCGGGAGGTCCTCGGGCCTGGCGCCGATGTGGCCGGGACCGGGTTCCAGGGTCTCGGGGTCGTGCGGGCCCACGAAGCCGCCCGCGACCCTGAGCCCAGGTCGCATCATGCGCGCATCACCGACCAGCAGCAGCTGCAGCCGCTCGAGCTCGGCCGCCGACAACGGCGCGGCTCCCGCTCCCGCGATGGCCTGCGCCCACCGCGCCGTCCGGGCGCGCGCCGGCCCTTCGCCCTCGGCGTGGGAGGAGGACCGACTGTCGTCGAGCTGGAGGAACGCCGCCGCCCGTGACACGATCTCCGGTCGCGCGCGCCCGATGACTTCCTTCGCCCGCGTGCCCAGCCGCTCGGCGATCATCGCGTCGAGGAACGCCGTGCGGCGCACCAGCGGGCAGAACTGGCGGGTGCCGGGCAGGTTGTCGATCACCCGGTGTCGCCGTGACAGGGCGCCCTGGTCGATGCCGTACTGCTGCTCCGCGTCGAGGACGCTCACCGCGCGCACCTTGGGCGCGTCGGCGAGGTCGAGCACGCGACCGGTGAGCCACTCGTAGAGGTACCACAGGCGCCGGCTGTACTTGCCCAGCGGTGTCCTTCGGATGGGCTCGGCCAGCGCCTCGGGATCGAGCCGGCCAAAGAGCGCGCTCAGGACACCGAGGTCGACGCCCTCGTGCTTGAAGGCGAACTCCAGATGGCCGGCCAGCGTTTCCTCGGGGCGCCGCGCGGGCCTCAGCATGAGCCAGGCGTCGTTCGACCTTGGGGAGCCGCTCGCGGCCGTGGCCGCCAGCCGGAGCGGCGCCGGCACGTCGAGCCCGTGCTCCGCGATGAGCCAGGCGTAGCCCGCCGGCCAACCGCGCTGCGGCAGCGGCCGGCCAAGTGCGGCGTCTGGGGGGTGGCCTGTACCGGCCGCGGGGTGGCTCGTCCCCTGCGTTCGCCCCTTTGGGCTCATTCAGGACCTCTCGATGTGTCCAAAACGTTCACCAGATTCGATGCTCGGCCTGGTTGCTCACTCCGCTGCCATGCACTGTGTAGCGGATAGGCGCTCGTCCGATTGATTCACAGCGAATAGTACCATAACGATCACGAAGCTCGCTGTGATCGCCATTCCATCTTCGAAGCAGCCAATTAGTTCACCAATAGCGATGATATGACCGAATGATTTTCCACTCAAGCATGCTGTACATGCGCCTACTGTATCGTGTGACTGTATCAATAGTGTCACTATAACGGTGCGACCGTTGGCGGGCTGCCCGAGTCCACCCGTTCGGAGCTTGCTTGGCTCGTGCCGGCGGGCGTGCGCGGCGATCGCCTGCGGCCCCGGCGGCGTGGCGTGATGAAGGTCGCTGAGGAGCACCCGAGCCCGGCTGAACGGGTCTCGGGGCCCGCTCATCGCCGTCGCGGACGCCGGTGGATTCTCGGTGCCACGTTGCGGCTGGGATTGGCGGCCCGCAGATTTCGCACAGTGCCAGACACGTTCCCTCAACGCATCGGCAAATACGATATCACCGATCTCCTTGGCCAGGGTGCCATGGGGGTGGTGTATCGCGGCCTGGATCCGCACCTCGGCCGGTACGTGGCCATCAAGGTGATGAGCCAGGGGATCGCGACCGACCAGGAGTTGCGCGACCGCTTCCTGCGGGAGGCGCGCGCCGCCGGCAGCCTGCAGCACCCCAACATCATCACCATCTTCGATTTCGGCGAAGCCGAGGGGTCGCTGTACATCGCCATGGAGTACGTGGAAGGGTCCGATCTGTCGCAGATCATCGACCGCCAGGATCCGCTTCCGCTGACCGGCAAGATCGACATCATGGTGGACGTGCTGCACGCCCTCGACTACGCGCACCACCGGGGCGTGGTGCACCGCGACGTGAAGCCCGCGAACATCCGGGTGTCGGTCGACGGCCGCGCGAAGCTGATGGACTTCGGCATCGCGCGGCTCGAGAAGTCGGACCTGACCAAGTCCGGGATCATGATCGGGACGCCGGACTACATGGCGCCCGAGCAGATCACCGGCGGGGTGATCTCGCCGGCGACGGACGTCTTCGCGGTCGGCGCCGTGCTGTACGAGTTCCTGACGGGCCGGCGCACCTTCCACGGCGAGACGATTCACGAGGTGCTCTACAAGGTGGTGAGCGAGCAGCCTCCGCCCCTGAGGGACGTGGCGAAAGGCATCCCGGGCTCGCTGCAGCCGATCCTGGACAAGGCGCTGGCGAAGGACGTCGCCCAGCGCTACGCATCCGCGGGCCTGATGGCTCGCGAGCTCGCCGCGGTGCGGACGGCGCTGGGTGGCGCGGTGACCGTCGCCGTGGCGTCGCGGGCCACGCCGATCAGGACGGCGCGGCTCCCCGCGCACCTCGGGGCGGGGAAGCGGGGATGGCGGAGGCCCGCGGTCTGGGCCGGCGCCGGGGTCCTGGTGCTCGGCGCGGCCGCGCTGGTCTTTGGCGGGCGTTTCCTGCGGCGGGCGGTCCCGGCTCCGGTCGCCGCGCCCGGCCAGGCGACGGCGGCGCCCGCGGCGCGGGCGGCGGACTCGGTGACCACGGCG
This sequence comes from uncultured Gemmatimonadales bacterium, assembly GCA_963729955.1. GTDB lineage: Bacteria > Gemmatimonadota > Gemmatimonadetes > Gemmatimonadales > JACORV01 > Fen-1245. Next base: position 67,497 of record CAVSQA010000022.1, on the reverse strand, counting down.
GCGGCCACGCCGACCGCTGCCCTCGCCCGCGCCGGAGTCGGCGACGGCGGTCCAGCCTCCACCGGTGACCCAGCCCCAGGAGCAGAAGGCGCCGCACCTCGGCGGCGCGCGCACCGCGCTGGCGAACTTCGGGCGCCGGCGTCCTGCGGAGCCGGCCGGGGAGCAGGCGCCCGCGGCCCAGGCGCCCGTTCAGGTGACGGTGCCCGACCAGCAGGGTCGCGTCGGCTCCGAGCGCGGCGCGCCGCCGGTCCAGCGCCGCGCCCGGCCGGCCGCACCATCGCAGCCGTCGCGACGCCAGCCTGCGCCGGCTCCCAGGCGGCGCCGTCGCGACCGCCGACGCGGCGGTGCCGAGGCCCGAGCCCGCCGCGCCGGAAGACCCGCGGCCCCAGATCGAGGAGCTGATCGCGGCCTACGCCCGCGCCATCGAGGCGCGGAGCATCGTGGAGATTCGCCGCGTCTACCCGTCGCTCACCGGCGACCAGCAGCGCGACTGGGAGCAGTTCTTCCGGGCGGCGCGCACGGTGAAGGCGCAGCTGGCGGTGGCGCGGCTCGACCTCGGCTCGGGCACGGCCGACGTCGCGGTGAGCGGCGGCCTCGACTTCGACGCCGGCGGAGGCACCCAGCACCAGCCGATGAGCTTTCGCGCCACCGCGGCGCTGGAGAACGGCGCCTGGCGGCTGAGGTCGGTGCATCAATGACCGCCGCCACCCAACACTCCACACCCCACCCAGGGTTTAGGGTCTAGGGGTTAGGGTCTAGGGTGTAGCCCGAGCCCCTAGTCCCTAGCCCCTAACCCCTAGCCCCTAGCCCCTAGCGCCTCTCCTCAGAACCCGTACTCCAGGCCCAGCGTCCACAGGATGTCGGGGCGCAGGCCTCCGCGGTTCAGGGGCACCAGGGCGTTGACGATGGCCGTGGGGCCCCCGCCCATGGTGAACTTCATGCCGAACGATCCGTTGATCAGGTCGTCGCGGATGTTGGGGATGTCGCTCGTCTGCACCGTGCGCTGGAACGGGACCTGGTAGGTGACGGAACCGGGCACGGTGAGCTTGCTGTTGCCCACCTGGAGCTGCGAGATCACGTCCGCCGCCAGCGTCACCGACGGCGCCATCAGGTGATCGAAGCCGAGCGTCGCGAGCACGGCGTCGTTGCGGAAGTTCCCGACGCGGCGCAGGTAGCCGATGTCGGCGTGGGGCGAGAACGCGCCGAAGCGGCCGGAGACCACGGCCACCAGGCGGCCCGAGAACTGCCCCGCGCCCAGCAGGTCCTGCTCGCTGCCGGTCGGGAAGCGGCCGTCGGCCAGCAGCGCCACGCTCGACGTTTCGGAGTTGTGCACGTTGAGCTTCACGCGGACGGCCACGTCGCCCAGGCCGGTCGCCGACCCCTGCACGAAGCGCGACGCGCTCAGCACCGGGTTGGTGGCGGTGCCGGCGAAGTAGTGGAACGCGCTGTCGCCGCCGAACGGGATGATGTTGGCTTCGCTGTGGCCCACCAGCGACGTGGAGACGAGGGGCAGCGCGATGCCGATGTCCAGGCGGTCGCTCAAGCCGTAGGTGAGCACGAACGAGGCGAGGGTGACGTTGATGTCCAGCGAGAGCTGGAAGGGCATGATGTCGTTCTCGAGCGTCGGCACGCCCATCGGGTTGCAGGACTTCCCCACGATGCTGTCGCACGTCGGCCCGGTCACGTTCTCGTGGGTGAAGACGAGGTTCACGTTGTGCAGGTCCACGCCCCGGAGCGAGGCGTAGTGGAAGGTGTTGTAGCTGAAGCCCACCAGCACCCGGCCGCGCGCCCAGCGTCTGGCCGCGCTCGGCGAACACCGGCCCGGTCGAGATCGAGGTCGGCACCGGCGTGCCGCCCTCGAACCGGAAGGTGGTGCCGCCGCTGGCCGAGCTGAACGGGAAGTCCGCGACGTTGCCGCTGATCGCGTTGGTGATGAACGAGATCACGGTCCCGTTCTGGGTCGACGCCGACGGCTCGAAGTGCTTGCCGTGCAGCGCGACGGTGGCCGAGGGATTGCTGGCCGTGCCCGCCAGGAACAGGGGATCCTCTCCCGGTCCGAAGATGAAGAGCTGGGAGATCTGGTCGCGCAGACCTTGAGCCCTGAGTGGCGCGCACAGCGTCGCGCACGCCGCCAGGCTCATGAGCAAACGCCGCATGGGCCCTCCAATGGGGGGTTGTTGGGGTGCCGAATGCCGAGAAGTGAGGTCGCAATACTACGCCCTGGATGGGCCCAGGGTCAACTAGGCGCCGGACGGCCTTGGTCCGGCGAGCCGGGCGGGGCAGCCGGGCTGCTGCTTCAGGTCCTGGTGTCAGCCCAATGGCAGGCGGCTTGGCGGGGCGGTGGCGACTGTCCTGTCGGCGCCTTCCCGTCATGCAACAGCGCCCGGCTGGTGACCGGGCGCTGAGGCGTGTAGCAGGGGGGCTCCTTGCGACTCCATCGCGCTACACGTTCTAGGGCACCGTGAACTCCGCCATGTCGCGGGGACTGACTCCGATGCCCGTCACTACGTCTGGATCCACGCCGGACCTCTCCGCGTTCTCGCGGCTGGCTCCGCCCACGCCCAGGATCATGGCGCCATCCCCTACGGCAGCACCGTCGGCGCCGACGCCGCCACCGCCGCGGCCGGATTGCCCGTCCAGTTGAACTGCAACGTGTTGCTGCCCGTCCCGGTCAGGGTCGAGGCCGCTGAAGGTCGCGGCTCCAGTCGAGAGCGTGGTTGCCGTTCCGTTCGAGATCGTCGCCGTGCCGCTGAAGAGCGACGCGGTGATCGGCACGCCGGCCAACGCCACCGTCGCGTTGGCGGCGTCCCGCGAGCTGTATCGCGGGCTGCTGTACCAGGGCGACACCGCTCGTGGCCGTCGTGGACGGCTGGGTCGTGATGTTGAGCGTGATGGCCAGCTGCGTCGGCGACGCTGCAGTGACTCGTCTGTCCGAACTGAGCTGCTGAACTGCAGCGTGTAGCTCGCATCAGCGGTCACTTGCGTCGGCGCAATGAGCGTCAGGCCGGTGAAGGTCGCGGCGCCGGTAGCGTCCGTCGCGCCTTGGGTCATTCGCGAAGGAAAGCGAGCCGCTCGTTTGCGTCACGAGGATCGAGATGTTCGGCACTGGCACCAGAGCGCTGGCTGCGTCCTGGAGCTGCACGACCGGCACCGTCGCGAGCACCACGCCGCTCGCCGCCGTTGTGGGTGGCTGCGTGGAGAGGCCCAACTTGATCGCCATCCTCGTCGGTGCCGCCGCCGTCGCCGTGTCCAGGCCGGGCGCGCTGAACACCAGGGTGTAGCTGAGCGCCGACCCGTACATCACGAGGCCGCTGAAGAACGCGGTGTTGCCGCCGCCGGTGGTAGCCGTCGTGTTGAACATCGAGTCTGGAGGAGTGACCTTGACGCCGGCGGTTATCGACACGCCCGTACCGCTAACGCCACTTCCGTTGACGTCTTGAACTTGAACTTGAGGCTGGTCGCCCAGGGGCTTCCCGCTGAGCTCTGCCGCAGTGGGCTGCGCCGTGACGGCCACCTTGGTCGCCAGGTGCGTCAATGCCGCCGCCTGCACCCCTGTCAAACCCGGGGCGGTGAACTGAAGCGTGTAGCTGGCCTGCACGCCGGTAGCTTTGGTGAGCGTCAGGGTGCTGAAGGTGGCTGTGCCCGTGCCGTTGGAGGGCGCCGTGCCGTTCGTTATCGTCACCCCGGTACCGCTTACGGCCGAAGCCGTGACCGTGATGCCCGCCACCGCGACCGCCGCGCTATTGACGTCCTGGAGCTGCACGACCGGCTGAGTCGGCAACGCGCTGCCGCTCGCGGTCCCCGTCGCCGGCTCCGTCGTGAGGACCAGCTTCGTCGCCAGGGCCGTCGCCGCAGCCGCGTCCACCGGCGTCAGTCCCGTGGTCACCGCGAAGTGGAAGGTGTAGCTCGCCGCCGTCCCGGCCAGCGTCAACGTGGTGAAGGTGGCCACGCCGTTGACCGTCGTTGCCGTGCCGTTGGTCACCGTTCCGCCGGTGGCCGCCGTCGCCGTGACCTGCGTTGCCGCGACTGAGGTCACCAGGTTGCCGCTGGCATCCTGGATCTGTACCACCGGCTGCGTGGCCAATGCCGTTCCGCTCGCTGCCGTCGTCGAAGGTTGCGTCGTCAGCACGAGCTTCGTTGCCGTCCCGGCGCTCAGCACCGTCGCGCTCGCGGCATCCACCTGCGTCAGGCCCGAGCGCCGTGAAGCGGAACGTGTAGCTGCCCGCCGTCCCCGACAGCGTCAGCCCACTGAAGCTCGCCACGCCGCTCGTGTTCGTCGTCGCCGTCGCGCTGGTCAGCGTCCCGGTCCCGCTCACCGTGGTCGCCGTCACCAGCACCCCGTTCTGGCTCACCGCGTTGCCCGCTGGCATCCTGGATCTGCACCACCGGCTGCGTGGTCAGTGCCATCCCACTCTGCTGCCGTCGTCGACGGCTGCGTCGTCAACCCCAGCTTCGTCGCTGTCCCGGCGCTCAACACCGTCGCGCTCGCCGCGTCCACCTGCGTCAGCCCCGACGCCGTGAACCGGAACGTGTAGCTGCCCGCCGTCCCCGACAGCGTCAGCCCACTGAAGGTCGCCACTCCGCTCGCGTTCGTCGTCGCCGTCGCGTTGGTCAGCGTCCCGGTCCCGCTCACCGTCGTCGCCGTCACCAGCACCCCGTTCTGACTCACCGCGTTGCCGCTGGCATCCTGGATCTGCACCACCGGCTGCGTGGCCAGTGCCGTGCCACTCTGCTGCCGTCGTCGAAGGCTGCGTCGTCAACCCCAGCTTCGCCGCGAAGCCGGCGCTCAGCACCGTCGCGCTCGCGGCGTCCACCTGCGTCAGCCCCGAGGCCGTGAATCGGAACGTGTAGCTGCCCGCCGTCCCCGACAGCGTCAGCCCGCTGAAGGTCGCCACCCCGCTCGCGTTCGTCGTTGCCGTCGCGTTGGTCAGCGTCCCGGTCCCACTCACCGTCGTCGCCGTCACCAGCACCCCGTTCTGACTCACCGCGTTCCCGCTGGCATCCTGGATCTGCACCACCGGCTGCGTGGTCAGCAGCACCCCACTCTGCGCCGTCGTCGCCGGCTGCGTCGTCAACCCCAGCTTCGTCGCCGTCCCGGCGCTCAGCACCGTCGCGGCTCGCCGCGTCCACCTGCGTCAGCCCCGACGCCGTGAACCGGAACGTGTAGCTGCCCGCCGTCCCCGACAGCGTCAGCCCACTGAAGGTCGCCACCCCGCTCGCATTCGTCGTCGCCGTCGCGCTGGTCAGCGTCCCGGTCCCACTCACCGTCGTCGCCGTCACCAGCACCCCGTTCTGACGTCACCGGGTTGCCGCTGGCATCCTGGATCTGCACCACCGGCTGCGTCGTCAGTGCCACCCCACTCTGTGCCGTCGTCGCCGGCTGCGTCGTCAACCCCAGCTTCGTCGCCGTCCCGGCGCTCAGCACCGTCGCGCTCGCGGCATCCACCTGCGTCAGCCCCGACGCCGTGAACCGGAACGTGTAGCTGCCCGCCGTCCCCGCCAGCGTCAGCCCACTAAAGGTCGCCACGCCGCCGCTCGTCGTCGCCGTCGCGCTGGTCAGCGTCCCCGTCCCGCTCACCGTCGTCGCCGTCACCAGCGTGCCCGGAGCCGAGCTCACCAGGTTCCCGCTGGCATCCTGGATCTGCACCACCGGCTGCGTGGTCAGCGCCACCCCACTCTGCTGCCGTCGTCGCCGGCTGCGTCGCTCAACCCCAGCTTCGTCGCCGTCCCGGCGCTCAACACCGTCGGGCTCGCCGCATCCACCTGCGTCAGGCCCGTCGTCACCGTGAAGCGGAACGTGTAGCTGCCCGCCGTCCCCGACAGCGTCAGCCCGCTGAAGGTGGCCACCCCGCTCGCATTCGTCGTCGCCGTCGCGCTGGTCAGCGTCCCGGTCCCACTCACCGTGGTCGCCGTGACCAGCACCCCGTTCTGACTCACCGCGTTGCCGCTGGCATCCTGGATCTGCACCACCGGCTGCGTGGTCAGCGCGATCCCGCTCTGCGCTGTCGTCGCCGGCTGCGTCGTCAACCCCAGCTTCGCCGCCGGCCCGGCGCTCACCGCGAAGCTGCCCGACACCGGCGTGGTCACTCCGCTCACGCTCGTGCTCGGCGTCAGCGTGTACGTCCCCACCTTGTCCACGCTCAGCCCGGCGAAGCGTCGCCACGCCGCTCGACAGCGTAGCCGGGCCCCCACCCGTCAGCGTCGCGCCGCCGGCCGTCGTCAGCGCCAGCCTCACCGTCCCGGCGCGTCGTCACCGTGTTGCCGTCGGAGTCCTGCCAGTGTCACGGTCACCGCCGGGCTCATCGTCGCCCCGGCCGTGATCGCGCTTGGCTGCTGGGTAAACGCCAGGTCGTCGCCGTCCCCGCCGTCCCGGTCGCCGTGAACGTCACCGGCGAGCCCGTCAGCGTCCCGGACGTCGCCGTCAGCGTGTTGCGCGCCCGCCGTCGTCCCCAGCGTCCAGCTCCCCACCGTCGCGATCCCGCTCGCGTTGGTCGTCGCCGCCGTCACCCGTGCACGCTGCCCACCCCCGGTCGCCACCGCGAACGTGACGCTCACCCCGCTCACCGGGTTGTTGTTCGCATCCCTCACGATGCACCGACGGCGCGCGTCGCCACCGCCGTCCCCACCGTCGCGCTCTGCCCGTTGCCCCGCGTTCACCGCGATCTGCGTCGCCGTCCCCGCCGTCCCCGTCGCCGTGAACGTCACCGGCGAGCCCGTCAGACTCGCCGGACGTCGCCGTCAGCGTGTTCGTCCCCGCCGTCGTCCCCAGCGTCCAGCTCCCCACCGTCGCGATCCCGCTCGCGTTGGTCGTCGCCGCCGTCGCCGGTCGACGCTGCCCACCGCCGGTCGCCACCGCGAACGTCACGCTCACCCCGCTCACCGGGTTGTTGCTCGCATCCTGCACGATCACCGACGGCGGCGGTCCCCACCGGCGTCCCCGCCGTCGCGCTCTCGTTGTTGCCCGGATTGACCGCGATCTGGGTCGCGGTCCCCGGCCGTCAGGTTGATCGCGCCCGACGTGGCGCCGGTCAGCCCCGTCGCGCTGAAGCTGAGTGTCCGGGACCCAACGGTCCCGGTGATCTGCAGGTTGGTGAACGTCGCCAGGCCGGTCCCGTCGGTCGTGGCTGTCGTCGTCCCGCCCAGTGCCGGGCCGCCCGAGCCAATGGCCGCCGTGACCGTGACGTTCGGCACCGCTATCGCAGTACCGTTGACGTCCTGGAGCTGGACGGTCGGCTGCGTGCCAGCGGCGCGCCGCTCGGAGCCGACGACGACGGCGGCGTGATGATGCCGAGCTTGGTCGCCAGCGCTGTCGCCTGCGTCGCCGTAGCCGGCGTCAGGCTGCCGGAGGTGAACTGCAGGGTGTAGCTCGCCAGCGCCCCGGTCAGCGTCAACCCGCTGAACGTGGCAATGCCCGAGCTGTTGGTCGTTGCAGTGCCGCTGCCGATGGTCACCAGGGTGTCGCCCACGACGCCGGCCGTGATGACGACGCCTGGGCACGACGCCGGGTTGCCGTTGACGTCCTTGAGCTGCACGACCGGCTGCAACGCCAACTGAGTGCCGCTCACCGCCGCCACGGACGGCTGGGTGGTGAGGACGATCTGGGTTGGGGCGCCCGCCGTGAGGTTGGTCGGCGCGCTAGCATCGACCGAAGTCAAGCCAGGCGCCGTGAAATGGAAGGTGTAGGGCCCGGCCGTCCCCGAAAGCGTCAGGCCGCTGAAGGTCGCGACGCCAGAGGCGTTGGACGTCGCGATGCCGTTCGTGATGGTCGGCGTGCCGCTCACCACCCCCGCCGTGACCGTGACACCGGCCACCGCCACCGCCGCCCCGTTCACATCCTGCAGCTGCACGACCGGCTGGGTCCCCAGCGCGAAGTTCGCTCGTCGACGACGTGGACGGCTGGGTCGTGAGAGCGAGCTTGGTCGCGAGCGCGGTGGGCTGCGCCGCCGTCGCCGTGGCCAGGGTGGCCGAGGTGAACTTCAGGGTGTAGCTCGCCACCGCCCCGGTCAGCGTCAGGCCGCTGAAGGTGGCCGCGCCCGAGGCATTGGTGGTAGCCGTTCCGCCCGCGATGGTCACCGTCCCGCTCACCACCGACGCGGTGATGATGACGTTCGCCTGCGACACCGCGTTGCCGCTCGCGTCCTCGAGCTGCAGGTGCGGCTGGATCGCCAGCGCCGTGCCGCTCGCCGCCGTCGTGGAGGGCTGGGTCGTGATCACCAGCTGGCTCGCCGCTCCGGCCGACAGCGTGACCGTGCCCGACGTCGCGCCGGTCAGCGACGGGGCGCTGAAGCTCAGCGTCCGGTCGCCGATGGTGCCCGCGATCTGCAGGTTGGTGAACGTGGCCAGTCCGGTTGCGTCGGTCGTGGCCGTGAGCGTCCCGCCGAGCGTGCCGCCGCCCGAGGCGATCGCGGCCGTGACCACGACGCTGGCCTCGGCGACGTTGTTGCCCCCGGCATCCTGGATCTGGACCGCCGGCTGCTGCGCCAGCGTGACCCCGCTCTGTGCACCAGTCGAGGGCTGCGTGACGATCGCCAGCATGCTCGCCACCCCGGCCCCGAGCGTGATCGTGCCGGAGGTGGCACTCGTCAGCGACGGAGCGCTGAAAGTCAGCGTCCGGGCCCCGACGGTCCCCGTGAGGTGCAGATCGGTGAACGTCGCGACGCCGCTCGCGTTCGTGGTCGCCGTCGTCGTCCCGCCGAGCGTTCCGCCGCCCGAGGCGATCGTCGCGGTGACGACCGTGCCGGCCTCGCTGACCGCATTGCCCGCCGCATCCTGGAGCTGGACGACGGGTTGCTGCGCGAAGGCCACCGCGCTCTGGGCGCTGCTGGAAGGCTGGGTGGTGATCGCCAGCTGGCCTGCCAGCCCCGCCGCGAGCGTGATCGTGCCCGACGTGGCGCTCGTCAGCGACGGAGCGCTGAAGGTCAGCGTCCGATCGCCGGTCGCCCCGGTGACCGAGAGGTCAGCGAACGCCGCCACGCCGCTCGCGTTCGTGGTCGCCGTCGCGGTCCCGCCGAGCGTCCCGCCTCCCGAGGCGATGGTGGCGGTGACCACCACGCTGGCCTCGCCGACGGCATTGCCCGCCGCATCCTGGAGCTGGATTACCGGTTGCTGCGCGAAGGCCACCCCGCTCTGGGCGCCGCCGGAAGGCTGGGTGGTGACCACCAACTGGGCTGCCGCCCCGGCCGCCAGCGTGATCGTGCCCGACGTGGCGCCCGTCAGCGACGGGGCGCTGAAGCTCAGCGTCCGGGCGCCGATGGTCCCGGAGACCTGGAGGTTGGTGAAGGTCGCCAATCCGCTCGCATTGGTCGTCGCCGTCGCGGTGCCGCCGAGCGTGCCGCCGCCGCTGGCGATGGCCGCCGTGACCACCGTGCCGGCCGCGCTGGCCGCGTTGCCCCAGGCGTCCTGGATCTGGATCGCCGGTTGCTGGCCGAAGGCCGCGCCGCTCTGGGCGCTGGTCGAGGGCTGGGTCGTGATCGCGAGCTGGCTCGCCGCCCCGGCCGCGAGCGTGATCGTGCCCGACGTGGCGCCCGTCAGCGAGGGGGCGCTGAAGCTCAGCGTCCGAGCGCCGATGGTCCCCGTGATCTGGAGGTTGGTGAACGTCGCCACGCCGCTGGCATTGGTCGTCGCGGTTGCGGTGCCGCTGAGCGCGCCACCGCCGCTGGCGATGGCGGCCGTGACCACCGTGCCGGCCACGCCGGCGGCATTGCCCCACGCATCTTGGAGCTGGACAACGGGTTGTTGCGCCAGCGCGACACCAGCGGTCGCGGCTGTAGATGGCTGGCTTGTGAGGGCGAGCTTGGACGGAGATCCGGCCGTCAGTGTGATCGGCTGGGCGTCTGCGGGCGTCAGTGTGCCGGACGTGAAGTGCAGCCTTACCGACCCGATCAGGCCGGTCAGCGTGAGCGAGGTGAAGTGCGCCGCGCCGTCGGCGCCAGTGGTCGCCGTTCCGTTCACGACGGTGACGCCGGGCGCACTCGTCGTTGCCGTAACGACAACGCCCGCATTCCCCATGGAAATGTGCGAAGCGTTGCGGAGGTGCACCACCGGCTGCGCCGCAAGCGCGACGCCCGCCTGCACCGTACCTGAGGGTTGCGTGTCGACGAAGAGCTCAGTCGGCACAGGTCGCGGGCTAGTGGAATCGCCACAGGATGCCACTACCCCCACGCACACCACACCCAGAAGACGCGAGATCAGACGCAATTGGCGCATTGGCCCCCCGGGATGAGGCAAAGCAACGACTGTGCCACCGAAAGCCGTAGCTAACCGGGCCCTGCGAAGCCTGAATTGCTGCGCCGCAGCAGCACTGCGCGGCTTCCCGGGCGCGCGAAAGCCGTGACACAGCGCACAACCGAATCCGGGTTGGCGGAAGCCCCATTCGCCGAATCGGATTCGTCTTCGCAATCGGATCGGCCGCCCACGCCGCTCGCCGCTCTATATGTGGTAAGGGCGGCCGCTGCCAGCCGCTCGAGTTCGCGCGCGCCGCCGCACCGGCACCCGAAGGCCGGGCGGGCGGCGTCGCCGCGCCCGTCTAGAACAGCGTCATCTGCTCGCCGAGCCGGTCGGGCTCGACCGGAACCTGGCCGAGCAGGCGCTGCAGCTGCCGCGCGGAGGCCGGTGAGTGTCCGGCGAAGTGATTGTTCACGTAGCCGTGCACCGCCGTCACCTTCTGCACCAGCGCGAGCATCTTCTCGGCCCACGCCTCCAGCTCCCTGGTGCGGTCCCGCTGAATGCGCGAGTAGTCGGCGATGGCGCGGTCGGCGCCCATCCACCGCAGGTAGGCGAACGCGGCCGTGGGCTGCTCGGCCAGGGCGAGCATCGTCTTGCGCGGGATCCACCGCCCGTCGGTCAGCGCCAGGGCCGCCCCGTGCGCGCGCAGCAGCGCCACGACGCCCTCGCCGATCCAGCCCCGCTGCCGGAACTCCACGGCGAGCCGGATGTCGGACGGCACCTCGGGCAGGAACGCCGCGAGAGCGGGCAGCTCCGCGGGGCCGAAGTCGGGCCCCAGCTGCATCAGCACCGGGCCGAGCTTCGCGCCCAGCTCGCGCGCGACGTCGAAGAACTGCTGCGCCAGATCGTGGCAGTCCTTGAGTCGGCGTTCGTGGGTGATCTGCTGCGGCAGTTTCAGCGCGAACGTGAAGCCCGGCGGCGTGCGCTCGGCCCATCCGCGCACCGTCTTGACCGAGGGGATCGCGTAGAAGGTCGAGTCGACCTCGACCGTGTCGAACGCGCGGGCGTAGACGGCCAGGTAGTCGCGGCCCGGGTGCCCGCCGGATAGAACGGTCCCACCCACGCATCGTAGTTCCAGCCCTGGGTGCCGATCCGCACGCGCGCCGCCATCCCCCCAATCGGCCCGGCGGCGCCGGTACTGTCAAGCAGGTCGCCGGTTCGCCGGCCGATGTCAGGCTGCTGTCAGACGGACCTCCGGCCCTCGCACCGGGTATCGGACCGTGACGGCGTGCCGGGCGGTTACCGGCGGCGTGCTCGGGCGGTCCGTGGTGCCGGCCTCGACGGCGTCGCCGGCCATCTGAAGCGCCTCAGCCCATCCCAGCCGCGGAGCGACGGAGCTCCCGGCGTCACCGTCTACCACAGGAGCGCTTGCATGAGAACACGGTGGTTGTACGCCGGCGCGGTCGCGCTGCTCGCACTCACGGGCGGCAGGGCGATGGCCCAGGGCCGCGGGCACGGTCGCGGTCACGACCAGGGGGAGAACCGCGGCCAGGCCAAGAAGGCCGACCGCGAGGCCGAGGCGCGGTTCGGCGATCGCGACCGGGTGTACGCGAACAACTGGTATTACCACAACCGGCGTGCGCTTCCGCCCGGGCTGCGGGACAGGGACCGGCTCCCGCCGGGCGTGGAGCGCCGCTTCGGTCCGGGCTACGTGATCGAGCGGGACTGGCGGCCACGGATCTACCCGGCGCCGGTCGTTCTCGTGCGCACGTTCCCGCCACCGCCTCCCGGCTGCCGCTACGTGGTGTTCGGCGGGCGCATCGTGCTGCTGGACGGCGGGTTTCGCGTCCGTGACTTCATCCGCCTCGACATCAACCTGGGGCCCTGACGGCGACGGCGACCCCCTGAGGATTCCCGCAGGCCGGCGCCAAGTCCCGTCAATGTCGACGAGCCGAGAGTATCCCGTAGGCCGGCGCCCGGTCCCGCCGATGGCAGTGGCGGCCGGCTAAGATCGGCGCGCGGAACCGCGCCAAGTCCCGCCGGCCGCCACGGGCCGTCCGGCCGCGCCCCGCTCCGGCGGTCCGCTTGACATCCGCCCGTCCCCGGCCTAGCTTCTGCTGAAATTTCAGCATAGCTGAGGCCGCCGCCATGAGTACGTCGAAGCCCCCGCTGAGCCGCCGCGAACGCGAAGTGATGGACGTGCTCTACCGGATCGAGGAGGGCACGGTCGCTGAGGTGATGGCGGAGCTGAAGGACCCGCCGACCTATTCGGCCGTCCGCTCGACGCTCCGCATTCTGGAGGAGAAGGGGCACGTGGGGCACCGGGAGGACGGTCCCCGCTACGTCTACGTGCCGGCGGTGGCGCGCGAGCAGGCGCGGCGCGCGGCGCTGAACCACGTGGTGGACACCTTCTTCGACGGCTCGTCCGATCACGCCCTGGTGACGCTGCTCCGCCGCTCCGACCTCGAGCTATCGGAGAAGCAGATCCAGAAGCTGGCGCGGGAAATCCGGCGTGCCAGCGAGGAGGGCAGGTGAGCGCGACCGGCCTGACCCAGCTGCTCGCGGCGCACGGCGCCGCCTGGGCCCTGGGGAGCCTGCTCAAGGGCACACTGCTGCTGCTCGCCGTCTTCCTGCTGGCGGCCGCGCTGCGCCGGGCCTCGGCCGGCCTGCGGCACCTGGTGTGGAGCGGCGGCCTCGCGGCCGTCGTGCTGCTGCCGCTGGTTTCGCTCGCCCTGCCGTGGCAACTGTCGGTGATCCGCGTGCCGGAGCCCGCCGCGGTGCCGCGGACGGGCGCGCCGCCCGCGACCGATGCGAGCCTGCCGGCTCCGCCGCCGTCGGGCACGATCTCCGGCGTCGCCGCGCCCGGCGCCACGGCGGTTCCGCGTTCGGCCTCGGGTCCGGCCGGACTGCGGCTGATGTTGCCGGCCCTGACCACAGTCGCAGTGGATTCTGGTCGTGTGGGCGGCCGGCGCGCTGGTCGTGCTCCTGAGGCTTCTGCGTGGAGCGATGCTGGTCCGGCGCGTGCTGCGCGGCGGGACGCCGCTGGACTCGCCCGACTGGACGGGACCGCTGATGGAGGCCGCCGACCGGCTTGGCCTCGCCCGCGAACCGCTGCTGCTGGCGAGCGATGCGGTCCTGATGCCGATCGTCTGCGGCGTCGTGCGGCCCGCCATCGTGCTGCCCTCCGACGCGCGCGAGTGGACCGAGCGCCGGCGCCGGGCCGTGCTGTGCCACGAGCTGGCGCACGTGCGGCGTTTCGACCTGGGCCTCACCATCCTGAGCCGCGTCGGTTGCGCGATCTACTGGTTCCATCCGCTGGTCTGGGTGGCGGCGCGCCGGCTGCGCCTTGAGAGCGAGCGCGCGTGCGACGACCTGGTGCTGGGCGTCGGGACGCGGCCCTCGGAGTACGCCGATCACCTGCTCCAGATAGCGTGCGGCGCGGGCCGGATGCGCTCGCCCGCGGCGGCCCTGCCGATGGCGGAACGGCGCGAGTTCGAGGGCCGGATGCTCGCGATCCTGGAGAAGGACGCGCGTCGCACCCCGGCCTCGAGACGGTCCGCCGCGCTCCTCGCGGCCCTGGGGCTCGCCGTGATGCTCCCGCTGGCCGCGCTGGGGATGGCGCGCGCTCCGCAGGTGGACGCCGCGCCGCATCCTCAGTCGGCCGATCGCGCGGCGCCGAACGCCGCACCCTCGACGGCGCCCCGCCGGATGGCGGTGAGCACCACGGTGCAGCGTGCGACGAGCGTCAAGACGTCGGAGCACACCACCACCGCGACCGCCATCGCGGCGCTGCGCGACGCGGAGCCCGGGGTCCGCGCCGCGGCGGCGCGGTCGCTCGGCCAGCCGGAGGACACGGCGGCGGTCGAGGCCCTGGCGCGGCTGCTCCGGAGCGATGCGAACGAGGACGTGCGCGTGACCGCCGCCGAGGCGTTGGGGCGCATGGAGGCTGGGAGCGCGGTGCCGGCCCTCGGGGCCGCCCTGGGCGACCGGAGCGCCGCGGTGCGCCGCACGGCCGCGTGGGCGCTGGGCCAGATCGAGGACAAGTCGTCGGTCGCGGCACTGGCGCGCGCGCTCTCGGACAAGGACGGCGACGTCCGCGAGACGGCCACCTGGGCCCTCGGGCAGATCGAAGATGCCGCCGCGGTGCCGTCGCTGGCCGAGCGGCTCAGCCGCGACGACCGGGTGGAGGTACGGCGGCGCGCGGCCTGGGCGTTGGGCCAGATCGAGGACAAGTCGGCGGTCCTTCCGCTGGGAACGGCGCTCAGCGGCGATCGTGACCCGGAGGTCCGGCGCACCGCCGCGTGGGCGCTGGGGCAGATCGAGGACGCCGGCAGCGTGCCGGCCCTCTCGGCGGGCCTGAGCGACTCGACCGAGGAGGTCCGGCAGGTGGCGGCGTGGGCGCTCGGCCAGGTCAGTCCCCGCCACGCGCCGGACGCGCTGCTCCGGGCGGTGGGGCACGACACGCCCGCCGTCCGCGAGAAGGCGGCGTGGGCGTTGGGGCAGATCGGCGACGATGCCGCGGTGCCGGCGCTCTCGGCCGCGCTCGCCGACTCCGTCGCCGCCGTGCGCCGCACGGCGTTGTGGGCGTTGGGGCAGTTGGACAGCGCCCCGGCGCGCGCGGCCATCGTCGGCGCGCTCAAGGATGCGGACCCCGAAATGCGCGCCAACGCCGCCCGCGCGCTCGGCGGGGGCCACGCCGAACCGCGGCCGCAGCCGATGCCCATGCCCGCGCCCCGGCCGATGCCCGACCAGCACGACTGATCGCGACGCGGCGGCACCTTCGGGTGCCGCCCCCGCCCCCCGCCCCCCGCCCCCCGCCCCCGCAGGCCGCACCCGCCGGCCGGCATCTCGCCGGCCGGCCTCGTTTTCGTGGCGACATCGAGTCACGCCGCGCCGCCCGCACCGGCCGGCGCTCCCACCCGCCCGGGCGCCGGCCCGCTTGACATCCGGCCCGCAATGCTGAATATTCCGCATAGTGCTGAAATTTCAGCATAGCAGTGAGGTTCCCATGACCCGGAGGTCGCTCGTGAACGGATCGGTGATTGGCCTGGTGGCCGGCGTGGTGGCGCTCGGCGTGGGAGGCATCCACGGCACGGCGGCGGCCCGAAGCGGCGCGGTCGTGACGGCGGACTCGGCCCGTGCGGCGGGGTTGCTCGCCTCGGCGCGCGGCGCACCCGAGGCCCTGTGCCGGCTGGCGGAGCAGGCTCTGGAGTCCCGGTGGGGCGGGTGGGATTCGCGCCGCACGCCTGGCGACCCGCCCGACACCGCCGGCATCGCGCGCTGGGCGCTCGCCCGGCACCCCGCCGACTACGCCGTGCCGGTGCTGCTGCGGGGGATCGAGGATGAGGACGGCTGCGTGCGCGGGGTCGCGGCGCGGCTCATCGCCCGGGCGCCGGTGGCGCAGGTCAACGGCGGCGTGCTGCCCCTGCTCGGCTCAGCCGTCCCGGGCACGCGGGCGGCCGCCTCGGTCGCGCTCGGGCTCGCGGAGTCCGACGGCGCGGTTACCGGTTTGACCGGGCGGCTGGCCGACGAGGCCACCGAAGTCCGTCTCGCCGCCGCGTGGGCGTTGGGCCGCGTGGGCGCCGAGCGGGCGGCGCCGCCGCTCAGGGGCGTGCTGCGCGACGCAGACCCCGGGGTGCGCGCCGCCGCGGCACGTTCGCTCGGCCAGCTCGAGGACACGGCCGCCGTCGAAGCGCTGGCGCGAGTGCTCCGGAGCGACGCGAGCGAGGAGGTGCGCGTGGCCGCCGCCGAGGCGCTGGGGCGCATGGAGTCGAAGCGCGCCGTGCCCGCGCTCGGGGAGGCCCTGGGCGACCAGAGCGCCGCGGTTCGGCGCACGGCCGCCTGGGCGCTGGGCCAGATCGAGGACAAGGCGTCCGTCGCGGCGCTGACGCGCGCGCTCACGGACCGGGACGACGACGTGCGGGAGACGGCCACCTGGGCGCTGGGGCAGATCGAGGACGCGTCGGCCGTGCCGGCCCTGGCCGAGCGGCTCGCGCGCGACGACCGGCCGGAGATACGGCGGCGGGCGGCCTGGGCGCTGGGACAGATCGAGGACAAGGCGGCGGCCGGCGCGCTGGGGACGGCGTTGCGCGGCGATCGCGACCAGGAGGTCCGGCGCACGGCCGCGTGGGCGCTGGGTCAGATCGAGGACCGCGGAGCCGTGGATGTGCTTGCGGGAGCCCTGACCGACACGGCGGAGGAGGTGCGGACCGTGGCCGCCTGGGCCCTCGGCCAGATCAGCCCCCACAGCGCGCCCGACGCGCTGCTGAGAGCTGTGGGCCACGACACGCCCCGCGTCCGCGAGAAGGCGGCGTGGGCGTTGGGGCAGATCGGCGACGATGCCGCCGTGCCGGCCCTCACGGCCGCGCTCGCCGACTCCGTCGGCAAGGTGCGCCGCACCGCGCTATGGGCGCTGGGTCAGCTGGACAGCGACGCGGCGCGCACGGCTATCGTCGGCGCGCTCAAGGACGCCGATCCGGAGGTGCGGGCCCGCGCGGCGCGCGCGCTCGGGGGAGGGCGCGTCGAGCCCCGTCCCGAGCCGATGCCGATGCCACAGCCGCGGCCGTTCCCGGGACGCGACGAGTGAGTCAGGCGAGGGTGCTGAGCAGCACCTCGACGTCGTGCATGTCGTTGAAGATCGAGGGCGATATCCGGATCCGGTCGCCGTAGAGGCTCACCGCGACCTTGGCCGCCCGCAGGCGGTCGCCGAAGCGCCGCTCCGCGCCCGTCATCGTAAACGCGACGAGCGCGGAGGGCGACTCCGGCGGAGTGATGGGCGTGAAGCCGAGGCGCGGCATCTCCTCGGTGAGGCGCCGCAGCAACGGCTGCCGGTGCGCCTGGATGTTCTCGATCCCCAGGCGGCGCAGATAGGGGAGCGACACGGCGAGCGCGTTGACGGCCGCTTGTGCGTAGGTCCCGACCTCGAAATGCCCGCCGGCGTCCCGGTGCAGCGTCCAGGTGACCGGCGTGTCGGCCGGCGGATCGGACGGCAGGTAGTGCATCTCCGTGTCGGCCTGCTGGTAGCCGATCTGGGTGCGGTGGATCGCCGTGTCGAGCAGCTCCTCGCGCACGAACAGGAAGCCCAGGCCGAAGTCGCCCATCAGCCACTTGAAGGTCGAGCAGGCGCAGAAGTCCACGCCGCTCGCCCGCACGTCGATCGGCGTGTTGCCCGCCGCCTGCACGACGTCGGCGTAGACGAGCGCGCCGTGCGCGTGCGCCAGATCGCACACCGCCTTCAGGTCGTGCTGGAAGCCGTTGTACCACGAGACCAGGGACAGCGCGACCAGCTTCGTGTTGCGGTCCACCGCCCGCTCCAGGTCGCTCAGCTCGATCCGCCACTCGCGCGGCCGCACGATGCGGAGGTCGAGTCCCCGCTTCGCCAGCTCGCCGTAGAGCACCAGCGACCCGTCGAAGTGGAGCGCGTCGGTCACGACGTTGCCCGCGCCGCCCGGTATCCCCAGGCCGCTGACCACCAGGTTCTCCGCCGCGCTGGTGCTCTGCACCAGGCTGATCTCCGCCGGCCGGGCGTTGATCAGCGCCGCGAACTCGCCCTTCACCTCGGCGGCGAGCGAGTCACCGGTCCGCAGGCGCGGCTCGCGGAAGGTGCGGGTCTCGAGATAGCGCCGCACGGCCTCCGCGGCGGCCACCGGGACCGGGTGGATGAAGGCGCTGTTGAGATAGGTTTGGCCCGGCTGGAATGGCGAAGTCGTCTCGGGCGGGCAGGGGGCCGCCGGTCGGGTGTCGCACGCGCACCTCCGCGAGCGGAACGGTGAGGGCGGGGCCAGGCGGCCGCGGCGGCCAGGCCGCCCACGCCCGCGAGCAGATCGCGTCGGGTGATGTCCATCGTCCCCTGTCTTCCGGGCGGCCCGCGCCGGCACGCCGTACCTGCGCCGCCGCAAGCGCGGTGCCCGGCGGGCAAGAGAAGGCCGGCGGCCCCGTTTGTCAAAGCGCCAGGCCCGGTTCCGCGCGGGGGCGCCAGGCGGTTAGACTTCTCCGCTTCGTACTCACGGTGGACGCGTGGCGGAACCGCAGAAGAAGCGGCTGAACTGGCCGTCGGCGTGGCAGGAGGCCCGGCGCATCATCTGGCGCCACCGGGGCTACCTCGGGGTCGGGCTCGCCGTGATGCTGGTCAACCGCCTGGCGGGCCTCGTCCTGCCCACCACCTCGAAGTTCCTGATCGACAACGTGGTGGGGAAGCATCAGGCCCAGCTCCTGGTGCCGCTCGCGCTCGCCGCGGGCGGCGCGGCGCTCCTCCAGGCGGTGACCTCCTTCACCCTGTCGCAGATCCTCGGTGTCACCGCCCAGCGCGCCATCACCGAGATGCGCCGCGACGTCGAGGCGCACGTGATGCGCCTGCCGGTCCGGTTCTTCGACTCGACCAAGAGCGGGGTCCTGATCTCGCGGATCATGACCGACGCGGAGGGCATCCGGAACCTCGTCGGCACCGGCCTGGTGCAGCTGCTGGGCGGCCTGGTGACCGCCAGTATCGCGCTCGGCGTGCTGTTCTACCTCAACTGGCGGCTCACGTCGGCCACCATCCTGATCCTCGCCGTGTTCGGCGGGATGATGGCGTTCGCGTTCGCCAGGCTGCGCCCCATCTTCCGCGACCGCGGGCAGATCAACGCCGACGTGACCGGCCGGCTCGGCGAATCGCTGGGCGGCATCCGGGTGGTGAAGTCGTACGTGGCCGAGCGCGGCGAGCAGCTCGTGTTCGCGCGCGGCGTGCACCGGCTGTTCCGCAACATCGCCAAGACGATCACCGGCACGTCCGCGCTCGGGGCGGCCACCATCGTCATCACCGGCGGCATCGGCGTCCTGATGATCCTGGTGGGTGGGCGCGCGATGCTCGACGGCCGGATGACGCTGGGCGACTTCGTGATGTACGTGTTCTTCATCGGGCTGGTGGCGGCGCCGCTGGTGCAGCATCGCGTCCATCGGCACCCAGGTGAGCGAGGCGTTCGCCGGCCTCGACCGCATCCGCGACCTGCGCCGGACGGTGACCGAGGACCAGGACGACCGGGAGCGGCTCGCGATCGGCGACGGCCTCAGGGGCGAGATCGCCTTCGACGGCGTCTCGTTCGCGTACGACCCCGGCGTGCCCGTGCTCAAGGGCGTGTCGTTCCACGCGCCGGCCGGATCGACGACCGCGCTCGTGGGCTCGAGCGGCTCGGGCAAGAGCACGCTCATCAGCCTGGTGATGGCGTTCGCCCGGCCGGCGGCGGGACGCGTGCTGGTGGACGGGCGGGACCTGGCCGCGGTGCGGCTCCACGACTACCGCGCCCACCTCGGCGTGGTGCTGCAGGACAACTTCCTGTTCGACGGCACCATCGCCGAGAACGTCGGGTTCGCGGCGCCGCACGCCACGCGCGAGGAGATCCTGGCGGTGGCGCGCATCGCGCACTGCGACGAGTTCGTCGCGAAGTTCGAGGACGGCTACGACACGGTGGTGGGCGAGCGCGGCGTGAAGCTCTCGGGGGGCCAGCGCCAGCGGGTGGCGATCGCGCGCGCGATCCTGGCCGACCCCCGGATCCTGATCCTCGACGAGGCCACCTCCAGCCTCGACAGCGAGAGCGAGGCGCTGATCCAGGACGGCCTGCGCCGGCTGCGCCACGGGCGCACGACCTTCGTCATCGCCCACCGGCTGTCGACCATCCGCAGCGCGGACCAGATCCTGGTGCTCGAGGCCGGCGAGATCGTGGAGCGCGGGACCCACGAGGCCCTGCTCGCGGCGGGCGGACGCTACCGCCAGCTCTACGACAAGCAGTACGCCTTCGAGGCCAACCGCTTCATCAACCCGGGCGAAGACTTCACGCCGGAGCCGGAGGTGCCCGCGGCGCCCGCCGCGGCGCCGGTGCGTCCGGGCGCGTTGTGAGCCGCGCGGTGGGGACGATCCTGGCGGCGGCGCTGGCCTTGGGCGCCGCGGCAGCGCGGGCGCAGACGATCGCGGGCACCGTGCGCGGCGCCGGCCATCCCGTGGTGGGCGCGAGCGTCTGGCTCCTGGAGCTCGATCGCACCGAGCGCACCGGGGCCGCCGGCGACTTCCGCTTCGCGAACGTGCCGCCGGGCACCTACCGGATCTTCGCCTCGGCGACCGGATTCGCGTCGGCCACGGACACCGTGTGGGTCACCGACACGACCGCGACGGCGTCGTTCGACCTCAGAGCCTCGGCCATCCCGCTCCGGGCGATCGTGGTCTCGGCGTCGCCCACGGCGCGCCCCGCCGACGAGCAGTACCAGCCGGTGGCGTCCAAGTCGCGGGTCGAATTCGACAACAGCGCGGGCACCAGCTTCGCCGAGAAGATCTCCGACCTGCCCGGGGTGAGCGTGCGCGGCAACGGCTCGGCGCCCGCGCGCCCGATCCTCCGCGGCCTGGGCGACAACGAAGTGCTGGTCCTCGAGAACGGCCTCAGGATGGGGGACATCGCGACCTACGATCCGGCGCACGCCACGCCCATCGACGCGATGGGCGTCGCCCGGGTCGACGTGGTGCGCGGTCCGGCGACGATCCTCTACGGCCCCAACACCATCGGCGGGCTGGTGAACGTGATCACCAACTTCGTGCCCACCGTGGCCGATCATCCCGTGTCGGGCACGGTGGCGCTCGAGGGCAACAGCGTGAACGGCGAGGTGTCCGGGTTCACCAACACCGTGGTGAGCGGCGGCCACTCGGCGTTCCGGATCTCCGCGGGGGGACGGCGCTCGGGCGACATCCGCATTCCCTCGGGCACCTACACCGATCCGGCCAGCGGCGCGGCGTTCGCCCTGGACCGGATTCCGCAGTCGTTCGACCACAGCGGCGAGGTCGGCCTCGGGTACGCCTACCAGGGCGCCTTCGGCTCCATCGGCGTCGGCGGCAATCACTACGAGATGAACTACGGCATCCCGGGCGTGCCGCCGAATCCGAACTGGCTCGCGGTGCCGCCGACGACGTCGCGCATCGCCCAGCGGCGCAGCACCGCGGAGCTGCGCGGCCTGCTCAACGCGGGCGGCGGCTGGGTGCAACGGGTGAAGCTGGACGCGAGCTACAACGACTACGACCACTCCGAGTATCCCACCGCCCAGGATTCGACGGGCGTGTCCGACCCGCAGGCCAACCACTTCCACAAGCGGGAATTCAACGCCGTCCTCGAGCTCGAGCAGCGCCCGCTCGGCGCCCTGAGCGGCACGCTCGGACTCTGGACCGACGTCCAGGATCTCACCATCGAGGGCGACCAGCCGCTGGGGCCCAACTCGGTGACGACGGGTCTGGCCGCCTTCGCGTACGAGGAGTACCTCGTCGCGCCCGGCACGCGCCTGCAGGGCGGGCTCCGCTTCGACTACAACCGGATCCAGACCCATCCCTACCCGCCGTCCACCGACTCGGTGTTCCGCACGCTCGATGCGTCGCGGCTCTCCAACGCCGTGACCGCGTCGCTGGGCGCCGTCCGGCAGTTCACGCCCCGGCTCACCGGGTCCTTCAGCGTGGCCCGGTCGTTCCGCGCGCCCACGGTGCAGGAGCTGTTCGCCAACGGCCTCGACGCCGCGAGCGGCACCTACTCGGTGGGCACGGCGGGCCTCGGGCCCGAGACCGGCACCGGCATCGACGCGTCGCTCAAGGGCGACTTCGGCCGCGTGACGTTCGAGGTCTCGCCGTACCTGAACTACATCAGCCACTTCATCTACGGGTTCCTGCGCGGCGACACGATTCAGGGGTTCCCGGTGCGGCAGTTCACGGCCACCGACGCCCGGCTGGCGGGCTTCGAGGCGAGCGTCGACGTCGAGCCCGTGCCGTCCCTGGTGCTGCACGCCGGCTCGGACTACGTGAACGCGCAGGACACCCGGAACGGGGTGCCGCTGCCGTTCATTCCGCCGCTCCGCGGGCTGCTGCGCGCGACGTATCAGGACCAGAGGCTGATGGGGATGGTCGAGTGGCGCTTGGCCGCGCGCCAGACGCGGCTCGGCGCCGGGCGACACGCCCACGGCGGGGTACGGCACGATGAACCTGGGCGTGGGCGTGCGGCTGGTGCACCGCGGCCTCGTGTCCGAGATCGGCCTCCACTGCGACAACGTGTTCGACCGGGTGTACCGCGACAACCTGTCGGTCATCAAGGACTTCGTGCCGCAGCCCGGGCGCGCGTTCCGGCTGAACTACGAGATGTTCTACTGACCGGCCGGGGAGACGGGCGCCGGCCAGAGGCCGTTCAGCGCCGTTTCCGGATGGCGCCTTCCTTCTCCGCCAGCGTGCGCAGCTTCTCGAGCAGCTGGCCGGCCAGCAGCCAGGACGACTGCTCGAGGTAGTCCTGCGGCAGCGACACCGACAGGCTGGTGCGGCCCTGGCTGTCGCCGGCGCTGACGGTGCCCGCCGCGCGGTCGATCCGGTAGCCCCAGTCCACGTCGCCGAAGTGATCGGGGAACTTGTTCTTCACGCTCCGCTCGAACGCGGCGAACCAGCTCTCGGGCGTACCGGCTTCCTGGAGCGCGGAGGGGCGCGGCTGACGCTGGCCCGGGCCCATCGGCGGCGGCTCCTCGGCGGGAGGCAGCGGCTCCGCGGCGGCCGGCGGGACGTACTGCCACGCGACGCTCGGTGCCCGCGGGTGAGCGGGACTCCCGATCGCTTCCGGCGGCGCGGCGCTCCCCGCCGCTTCCGCGGGCGCCGGCCGCGAATCGGCCACCCGCTCCGCCTCCGCCCTGGCCCCCTGTTCGAGGAACTTGTTCCACTGATCCAGCACGCTCTGGTCGGCCTTCACCTTCTCGAACGCCGCCGTCACGCTCCGGGGCTTGGGCTCGCCGTACTGGTGCAGCACGACCATCACGCGCGAGGAGCCGGCGTCGCGCAGGCGCTCCTTGATCCGGCCGTGTCCCGGGTCGGCGGCGAGCCCCAGCGTGAGCGCGAGCAGCTCGTCGGGCCCGGCACCCATCGCGATCGTGATCTCGGCCACGTGCTGCGCCGCGAGCCGCTCGGCGAACGCCGCCAGGCGGGGATCGTCGGTCGGCACCACGACGCCGTCGAGCGTCAACGTGTCGGCGTACCAGCGCAGCGTGGCGGAGCGCTCCGCGGCGACGGCCACCAGGGCGCGCAGTGCGTCCTTCTGCGGCTTATCCGGCTCGGGCGATCGGCGCAGCAGCGCCACCGCGCGGGCGAGGGCGGCGACGTGGCGAACGTTCTCTGGATTGGTCACGGACTACGAAAGGAACACCCGCGGCGCCGGTTACGGAAGCTCCCCGGGGCGGGGCGCGGGGGACCGGCGGAGGCCGCGGCGGTGGCCGGTGCGGGCGGCCGCGACCTCAGCCCAGCCGGATCGTCCCCAGCAGGGCGCGGAACCGCGGGTGGCCGCGCATCGCGTCGTAGATCGGATGGACCTTGAGCCACACCAGGTCCGCCGCCCGGCGCTCCGCGGCCTCCTCGAGCCGCTCCAGCGCGTGCTCGTGGTTGCCGAGGCCGAGGTGGATCTGCGCCAGCAGCGCCGGCGAGACGTAGCTGTCTCCTGGCGCGCCGCTCCAGCTCGGCGAGCAGCGCCTCCGCCGGCGCGCGGTGGTAGGCGAGCGCGTGCGCCGTCGCCAGCGCCGCCATCGTCTCGGCGCTCTCCCCCTGCAGCGTGACGGCCCGCTCGAGCGGCGCGATCGCCTCGTCGTAGCGGCCCATCGCGATCTGGACGTGCCCGAGGAAGTAGTGCGCCGCGCCGAACTCGCCGTTCAGCCGCAGCGTGTCCCGCAGCGCCTCCGCCGCCGACGCCAGCTCGCGCTCGTAGAAGTGGCGCAGCCCGACGCTGGTGTGCACGGCGAGCGACAGGGGGTCCAGCGCGAGCGCGCGATCCAGCTCGGCCCGCGCCTCGTCGAACCGCCCCTGCGGCACCAGGCAGTTCATCGCGTACCACTGGTGCGCCGTCGCGTACTGCGGGTTGTGGGCGATCGCGCGCCGGAACCCCGCGTCGGCCGCCGCCCAGTCCCACTCGTACAGGGCCCGGACGCAGGCCAGCGACGTGTGCGCCTCGGCCAGCGACGCGTCGATCGCGAGCGCCTGCTCGGCGGCCGTCTTCGCCTTCGGCATCACCTCGTCGGCCGGCCGGTGGCTGTAGACGCCGAGGATGACGTAGGAATCGGCGATGCCCGCCTCGGCGGGCGCGTGCCGAGCGTCGATGGCGAGGGCCCGCCGGAACTCCTCCACGCTCCGCTCCAGCGCGCTGGCGCTCCGCTGGTTCCACAGGTGGCGGCCGCGCAGGTAGTGCTCGTACGCCTTGGGGTCGCCCTTCCTGGCCGGCTCCTGCGCGTAGGCCTTCGGCGCGCCGAGCAGCTTGGCCTCCAGCACGTTCGCGATGGCGCTCGCGATCTCGTCCTGGATGGCGAACACGTCGTCCACCTGCCGGTCGTACCGCTCCGACCACAGCCGGTAGCCGTCGGCCACGCTCACCAGCTCGGCGGTGATCCGGACGCGGTCGGCCGCGCGCCGCACGCTGCCCTCGAGCACGGTCGCGACGCCCAGGCGCCGGCCGATCTCCCGTACCTCCTCCTGCCGCCCCTTGAAGGCGAACGCCGAGGCGCGCGCCACGACGCGCAGGCCGTCGAGCCGCGACAGGGCGTTGGTCAGCTCCTCGGCGATGCCGTCGCTGAAGACCTCGCCGTCGGCGTCGGCGTTGGTGTTGACGAACGGCAGCACGGCGATGGAGGGGCCGCCCTCCGCCGTGCCGCCCGTGCGGCGCGACCTGCGCGCCGCGGCGGCCGCCGGCGGCTCGAGGGCCGCCGCCAGCTCCGCGGCCGTGCCGAAGCGGTCCTCCGCCTTCGAGGCCAGCACGCGCACCAGCGCGGCCTCGATCTCCGCCGGGACCTCCTGGCGCTTGGCCCGGAGCGGCGGCAGCGGATCCACCAGCTTCTGCGCGGTGATCTCCATCGTGTCGGCGCCGGTGTAGGGCGGCACCCCGGCCAGCATCTCGTACAGCACGCACCCCACCGAGTACAGGTCGCTGCGTGCGTCCACCGGGTCGCCCAGCGCCTGCTCCGGGCTCATGTAGACCGGCGTCCCGATCACCATCCCCGACTCGGCCGCGCGCGCGGCGTGGGCGGTGCGCACGGCCAGCGCGATGCCGAAGTCGGTGACCAGGGCGGCGTCCTCGTAGAGCATGATGTTCTCGGGCTTGATGTCCCGGTGCACCAGCCCGCGGCGGTGTGCGTAGTCCAGCGCGCCCACCACCTGGCGCGCGATGCGCAGCGCTTCGGCCACCGGCAGGCGCGGCTCCTCCTGCAGGCGCTGCCGCAGGGACGGGCCCTCGACGTACGGCATCACGTAGTACACGATGCCGTCGGCTTCGCCGGAGTCGTAGAGCGGCAGGATGTGCGGATGGGTGAGGGCGGCGGCGATCTCGATCTCGAGCAGGAAGCGCTCCGCCTCCATCGATTCCGCGAGACTGCCGCGCAGGGTCTTGAGCGCGATGTAGCGGTGGTGCTTGAGGTCCTCGGCGAGGTAGACGGTGGCCATCCCGCCCGCGCCGAGCTCACGCTCGACGCGGTAGCGGTCCGCGAGGGCCGCGGTGAGGCGGGAGGCGACGTCGGTCACGGGCAGGCAAGATGCCGTTCCGGGCGCGGCGTGGCTAGACTTGCCGGTCGCGGTCGCGTGTCGAACCCCTGGCGGAGGCGACTCATGCATGGAAGGCGATGGCCTGGCGCCGCCCTCGCGGCGGCGCTGCTCGCGCTGGCCGGCTGCGCGCGGTCTCCTCGGACCGAGGCGCCGGCGCCGGCCGACGTCGTGGCGGCGCGCGGGGCGGTGCTGGCCCTGCTGGCGCACGGGGCGGCGGCCTGGACCCGCGGCGACCTCGCGGGCTTCGTGTCCGACTACGCGCCGGACGCGACGTTCGTGACGGCGCGACGCGTCCTGCACGGCCGGGCGGAGATCGAGGCGCACTACGCCCCGCGCTTCGCCCCCGGAAGCGCGCGCGACTCGCTGTCCTTCCAGGACCTGGAGGTGGACGTCCTGGCGCCCGACGCCCTGAACGCCGTCGCGTTCTACGTGCTCCAGCGCGGCGACTCCGTCGTCGCCCGCGGCCCCACGTCCCTGGTGATGCGCTTCTCCGACGGGCGCTGGTTCATCGTGCACGACCACTCGAGTTGAGCGGGCGCGTGGCGGGCGCAGCGCCCGCCCATCAGGCCGACGGCGCGCCCACGCGGGTTCCGGGCGCGCGGAGGGCGTGGGCCCTGCTGCGCGAGGCGCTGCGGGGCACCAGGCAGGACTACACCGAGGGGCCGATCGAGCGCGCCCTGGTGCTGCTGGCCGTGCCGATGGTCTTCGAGACCCTGCTCGAGTCGCTGTTCGCCGTGGTGGACATCTTCTTCGTCGCCCACCTCGGCGCCGACGCGATCGCCACGGTCGGCCTCACCGAGTCCATGATGTCCCTGATCTACGCGGTCGCCATCGGCCTCGGGATCGGGGCCGCCGCCGTCGTCGCGCGGCGCAGTCGGCGAGCACGAGCCCGCGCGCGCCTCGCATGCCGGCGGGCAGGCCATCCTGCTCGGCATCCTGGTCTCGCTCCCGATCTCGCTCATCGGGCTCGCCTTCGCGCCCGACCTGCTCGGTCTCCTGGGCGCCTCGGGCGCCGTGCGGCGCGCCGGCTCGGGCTATACGCGCGTGCTGCTCGGCGGCAACGCCGCCGTGCTGCTGCTGTTTCTGATCAACGCGGTGTTCCGCGGCGCGGGCGACGCGGCCATCGCCATGCGCTCGCTGTGGATCGCCAGCGGCTGCAACATGATCCTCGGCCCGCTGTTCATCTTCGGGGTGGGGCCGTTCCCGCGGCTGGGCGTCACGGGCGCGGCGGTCGGGACGACGATCGGCCGCAGCATCGGCGTGCTCTACCAGGTGCGGCAGCTGGCCCGCACGGAAGGGACGGATCGCGGTCCGGGCCGGCGACTTCGTCCCCGACGTGCGCGCGCTGGCCAGCCTCGTCCGCCTCTCCGGCTCGGGCATCCTCCAGATCCTGATCGGCACGGCGAGCTGGCTCGCCCTGGTGCGCGTCCTGGCCGGGTTCGGCAGCGACGTGCTGGCGGGCTACACCATCGGGATCCGCGTGATCGTCTTCGCGCTGCTGCCCTCGTGGGGCCTCAGCAACGCCGCGGCGACGCTGGTGGGGCAGAACCTCGGCGCGAAGCACCCCGAGCGCGCCGAGCGCTCGGTCTGGATGGCTGCGTACTACAACATGTGGGTGCTGGGAGCCGTCGGCCTGCTGTTCGTCGTGTTCGCGCCGCTCATCATCTCGGTCTTCACCCGCGACCCGGCGATCGTGCCCTACGGCATCGGTTGCCTGCGCATCGTGAGCGCGGGATTCGTGTTCTACGCCTACGGGATGGTCGTCTCCAACGCCTTCAACGGCGCCGGCGACACCTGGACGCCGACCGTCCTCAACGTGGTCTGCTTCTGGCTGCTGGAGGTGCCGCTGGCCTGGGCGCTCTCGCGGCTCCCGGCCCTCGGGCCGAACGGGGTGTTCGCGGCGATCGCGATCGCGTTCTCGACCTTGGCGCTGGCCAGCTCCCTGCTGTTCCGCCGCGGGACGTGGAAGACGCGCGCGGTGTAGGACGGCCGCGCGGCGCCCGCCGGCGCCGCCGTGCGGTCCCGCCTCAAACGAACAGCGAGACGTCGGCGTCGGCGGCGAAGTCCAGGAACGCCGTCGCGCCGGCGATGTCCACGCCCGGCACCAGGTCCTGCTCCGCCACGCCCATCACGCCCATCGTCGTCGAGCAGGCGAACAGCTTCGTCCCGCTCTCGCGCGCCATGTCGAGGAACTGCGCCACGTCGGGGAGCTGCGCGTTCTTCATCCACCCCTTCATCATGGAGGTGGCGGCCGCGGTCATCCCCGGCAAGGCGCCGAGGAAGTTCGGCACCGGGATGGGCATCGCCGGATTGCCGAGCGGGGCCACCTTCAGCTTCTTGTGCTTCTTCTTGTGGATGATGTCGAGCCCGTAGAACGTGAAGAAGATCCCGACTTCCCAGCCCAGGCTCGCCGCGGTGGCCGCCAGGATCAGGGGCGGGTAGGCGCCGTCGAGCGTGCCCTTGGAGGCCACGAGCGCCAGGCGGCGCCGCCGCCCCGCGTCCCGGCCCTCCGCCCCCCGCGGCTCGGTGGACGCCTGCAGGGTCGCCGTCACGCCGCCTCCTTGCGAAGGTAGAAGACCTGGACGCCGTCCTCGGCGGCCGCCGAGAGGAGCGCGAGGCCCCGCTGCCGGGCGAACGCCGGGAAGTCGGCGAGCGAGCCGGGGTCGGTGCACTCGACCCGCAGCACCTGGCCCGGCTTCAGGCGGCCGATGGCCTGCGAGGTGCGGTACACGGGCAGCGGGCACAGCAGACCCTTGCAGTCCAGCTCCTGGTCCGCGACGAGCACGCTCATTCTGGCGCTCCTTCCAGGTCGAAGATCTCCGCGAAGTACGAGGCGTACTTCTGGCCGGAGTCGGGAGAGATGCCGACGACGAGGCCGGCCGCCTCGCCGTCCAGGCCGGCGATGGCATGCGCGATCGCGCCGCTCGACGGCCCCACGATCAGCCCTTCCTCGCGGAACAGCCGCCGCGTCATCGCGTAGGCGGGCTCGTCGTCCACGCGGATCACGTCGTCGATGACCGATCGATCGAGGATGTCCGGCGCCTTCGCCTCCTGGAGGTTCTTGAGCCCCGGCAGGCGATGGCCCCGCTGCGGCTCGACGGCCACCACCCGAATGCCGCGATCCTGCTCCTTCAGGAACCGCCCGACGCCGGTGATGGTGCCGCAGGTGCCGTAGCCGGCCACGAACGTCCGCACCCGGCCCTCGGTCTGCTCCCAGATCTCGGGGCCGGTGGTCTCGTAGTGCGCGCGCACGTTGTCGGGATTGCCGTACTGGTTGGGCATCGCGTAGCGGCCCCGATGCGCCGGACTGTCGGCGATGGCGCGGGCCAGCGCGATCGCCCCGTCCCGCGGATTGTCGATCGGGCACAGCTCGTCGGGCGTGGGCATGACCGTGGCGCCCAGCATCCTGAGCAGCACCAGCTTCTCCTCGGGCACGCCCGAAGGGATCGTCACCGTGAGCGGAATGTCCTCGAGCGCGGCGAGGGCGGCGAGCGCGATGCCGGTGTTCCCCGAGGTGGCCTCGACCAGCTCCCGGCCGTCCAGCTCGCCGCGCTCGCGCATCCCCTCGAGCAGGAATCGCGCGGTGCGGTCCTTGACCGAGCCGAAGGGGTTCATCCACTCGAGCTTGAGGTACGCCTCCAGGCCGCCGGGCACCACGCGGTTGAGGCGCACCAGCGGCGTCGGATTGACGCGGCTCGCGATCAGCTCCCGGACGTCGCTGAAGCGCCTCCGGTACGGGTCCGCCCCCAGGCGGCGGCGTGGGCTCCCGGCGGTGTTGCGGCGCGCGTCGGCGATCAGTGTTGCGACTCCCATCGATGCTCCTTCTTTCAGGACCTTCGGCCCCCCTCGGGGACCGGAACAAAAAGAACCCGCGGCGTTGACACGGCGCGGGTCGGGAGCGGTGTGGCTGAATCGAATCGTCGCTGAGCGACGCTCAGGCACTCATGCCGGAAGCCCCCGGCCCGTTTCCGGGCGGCAGCTGGTACACAGGCAGGCCTCGTGGCGGCACAGCGAACAGCGCATTCTACGCTCCAGCATTCAGGACACCTGCTGACGTAATATAACACGAATCAATCGGTAGGAGTTCCCCTGGGTGACGGCGTGGGCCGGCAGCCCCCCGCGCCCCGGCGCCGGTCGCCGGCCACCGCGCTCCGGCTCAGGGTGCGGCGAGCGTGCGCTCCAGGTCGGCGGCCATGCGGTCGGCGGCCGCACCGTCCCAGCCGAAATAGAGCATCGGCTCGACCAGCTCGAGCTCCGTGACGACCAGCCTGCCGTCCACGACGACGCCGTCCACGCGGGCGTAGAGCGACGGCTCGGGGGCCACGGCCAGCGCGCGTTCGGCCTGCCGCACGAGGTCGAGCGCGACCTCTTCCCGCTCCGCGGTCCCGCCGTGCTCCTCCTGCACGCGGAAGTCGCCGGGCTTGGCTCGCTTGCGCACGGCGTGCGAGTAGCGGCCCGAAAGGAAGACCAGGGAGAGCTCCCCGTCGGCCACCACGCTCGGCAGAAACGGCTGAACCATCAGGTCGCGCTCGCCGAGGAGGCGGGCGAAGCGTTCCTCGTCGGCGGCGAGGACGGCGGGCCCCGCCAGCCAGGTTTCGAACGCGCTCGCCGACACGGTCGGCTTCACGACCATCGCGCGCCAGCCGGTGGCGTGCGCGATCTCCCGGAGCGTGGCGGCGGACCCCGTGGCCACCCAGACGGTGCCCGTCACGGGAACGCCCGCCGCCTCGAGGTCGCGGAGGTACGTCTTCCGCATGTTCCAGCGCACGGTCGCCACGCGGTTGTACACGCGAGCCGCCTCGCGCTCCAGGCGTTCGAGCCAGCGCTCGAACGCCTTCGCCCGGTAGTGGTAGTCCCAGCACGAACGGAGCACGACGGCGCGATACGCCGCCCACCGCTCGCCGGGGTCGTCCCACAGCGCGGGCACGGGCCGCAAGCCGCGCCGCTCGAGCGCCGCCGCCAGCAGGCGGTCGTCCGCCGAGAGGTCGGGATGCTCGGCACAGGTCACGAGCGCGATGGAGGAGGAGCGGGGGGCGCGCATCGGGGCCGAAAACTCGGCGCGGCCCGGTGGAGGGGCAAGCCGGGGTGCGCCTGGCACCGGCGGCAGGCGCCACTCGTAGTGATGAGTGGACGCCTGCAAGGAGGCGACCGTGTACGCACCTACGCTCATCGAGTCCAAGCGTCGGTTGGCCTCGGGTGGGGCTGTCGGTGGTGGGGCGGTTTCCTTTGTCGTCCACTCGGCGCTCATCGCGGCCGCCGTCTACGCCACGATGTTCGCCACGCGAACGGCGATCCAGGGCCGGCTCATCGTGGACGTCCCACTGCTTCAGCAGGCCGAGGCCGCGCCCCCCGCACCAGCCAAGCTGCCAAGCCTCGGCCCGCCGCCAGCGGGGTTCAACACCCTCGACATCCCGACGGTCATCATGGCCGAGATCCCGCCCCCCTCGCGGGTCCCGTTCGATCCGGCCAGCTTCGCGGGCGTCGGTGTCCAAAACGCTACCGCGTGGGCGCAGGAGTCGGGACACCCTGGCGCGCGCGGCGCCGCGCGCCGAGACCATCTACTCGGAAGAGATGGTCGAAGTGCTGCCCGTGCGCCTGAGCGGGGAGGCCCCCCGCTACCCGGCGCTGCTCATGAGTGCGCGGATCGAGGGCCGGGCCGTTCTCGAATTCGTCATCGATACGGCCGGGCGGATCGAGACAGGATCTCTCCGGATCGTGCGAAGCACGAACCGGCTGTTCGAGCAGCCGGCCCTCGCAGCGGCCGCCAGCTGGCTCTTCCGGCCGGCGAAGATCGGGAAGATGGTGGTACGGGCGCGCGTCCACTTCCCGGTGAATTTCACGATGTAGTCGGGGCGCTGCGGCCGACGGGTCGGCCACCTCCGTGGCGCTCGCCGCGCGTTCCAGATCACCGACAGGTTCGGTCGGCGTTTGTGCCACGGCGCATTTGCGCCGGGCACGCCGCGTGCACAGGATGTCGGTACCCGGGCGCCGATGGGCGTGGCGCCGCACATACCGCGCGACCGAGAGAGGATCCGATGAAAGGCAACCCGAAGCTGCTCACGACCCTGAACGAGCTCCTGGCCGACGAGCTGACCGCCATCAGCCAGTACATGGTGCACTCCGAGA
Source organism: uncultured Gemmatimonadales bacterium (assembly GCA_963729955.1). Taxonomy (GTDB): domain Bacteria; phylum Gemmatimonadota; class Gemmatimonadetes; order Gemmatimonadales; family JACORV01; genus Fen-1245. The sequence continues at coordinate 35,660 of CAVSQA010000022.1, read as the reverse complement.
TGTGCGACAACTGGGGCTACGGCAAGCTGCACAAGGCGATCGAGGGCCAGGCGATGGACGAGATGCACCACGCCGAGTGGCTCATCCAGCGCATCATCTTCCTCGAGGGCTCACCGGTGGTCTCCAAGCTCAACCCGATGAAGATGGGCGCCTCCGTCACCGACATGATCGGGAACGATCAGGAAGCCGAGATGGGCGCGGTCAAGGCCTACAACGCCGGCATCCGCACGGCGCGCGAGGTCGAGGACCAGGGCACGGCCGAGCTGCTCACCAAGATCCTCACCATGGAAGAGGGCCACGTGGACTGGGCCGAGGAGCAGCGCGATCAGATCGGCCAGATGGGGCTGCAGAACTACCTGGCCAATCAGACGGAAGGCGCCGCGGGCTGAGCGACCTTCCCGCCGTCGGCCCGAGGGCAAACGAAAACGGGCGGCGCGTTGGCGCCGCCCGTCTTCGTTCACCCGCGTGCGCTACTGGCAGCCGGGCGACCCTTCGATCGACGCCTGCGGGGGCGGCGTGCCCGAGCCGACGTAGATCCCGCAAATCTTGGGCGACAGGGCGGTCTTCGCCGTGGCGCTCCAGCCGCTTGCGCTGGCCCCGGTGATGGTGATCGTGTTCCCCGCCGAGGCGATGTAGTTCAGGTTCGCCGTCGTCGTCGCGTACGTCACGTTGTCCGCGAAGTACGCCTCCTGCACGGTCACCAGCGTCTTCAGGTCGGACTGCATGCTTGCGATGTACGCCTTTTCCTTGACGCCCTGGAATTTCGGGATCGCAATGGTCGCCAGGATGCCGATGATGACGACCACGATCAGCAGTTCGATCAGGGTGAAGCCCTTGGCGCTTCTCACAGTCGCAGCCTCCCTCGAGGCGGGACGCGTGTGACATCGCGCTGGCGGTTACCGAGCCGACCGTGCCTAACCCGGTCGGCCGGATCAGGGCGAAAACCCCCAGTGCTTCGCCTGAGGATCTTCTCCGCGTGACGAACCACGCGACGTCCAAGAAGCCTCAGCAGCCACGCAGATAGGGGCAACCCCTGTACCGCCGCCCTGGCACGTAACTATAACACCTTGACACAAAAGGAGATATGGTTGGTTTGCAGCGGTGGCGTGTGCCCCTGGTGTGCCCCGAACACCCTTGCGTTCTGCAAGGCTCGTGGCTGCTCGCAGCAGGTTTCGGGAGCCCGCCGGCGGCGGGCTTCGATGTGAGGCTGGCCGGATCGAGCGCGAGCGCGGTGCCGGGCGACACCCGCGGGGGGGGCCGCCGCCTGGTCATGTTCGCTCGGCCGACGTGCGTCGGCGCACCTGTGTCTCGCCCGGCCAGGTCGGACCGCGACGATCGATTGCGGGTACTGGTGGGATTGGTCCCGTGAGGAGCGCAGCCTGTGGACTACGTGCTATGGCTCGTCGTGGCGACCGGCGTGGCGCAGCTGCCGGTCACGCCCCCGCTCCATCCGGACTCCCAGCCGAACCTGGCGATCGAGGCGACGCGAGCGCGCGCCGAGCTGGACCTGGCGTGGCCTCCGCGACCTCGGCCCCTTCCGGCCCGCGCTCTTCGCGGATGGTGCCCCGGCGCAGCGCCCGCGGGCCATCGAGTACAGCGACTTCTACTACACGCGGCTCGCCATCCACAAGATCGCCAGCCTCGCCACCGCGCCGCTGTTCGTCGCGGAGTACTTCCTCGGCCAGAAGCTCTACAGCAACCCGCCCGGATCGTCGTCGACCCGGGATGCGCATCGCCTGGTCGCGGACGGCGTCGCCGGACTGTTCGTGGTGAACACCGTCACCGGCGTCTGGAACCTGTGGGACAGCCGCAGGGAGCCGGCGGGCCGTGCCAGGCGCTACATCCACGCGGCGCTGATGCTGGCGGCCGACGCCGGCTTCGTCGCCACCGGGGCCACGGCCCCGTCACCCCGCCGCATCCGGCTCGGCGAGCCGACGAGCATCACCACGCACCGCACCATCGCGATCGCCTCGATGGGCACCGCCCTGGCGTCGTACCTGATGATGCTGATCTGGAAGGGCTGACGGTGGTCGCGGCCGGTGGATCGGGCCTGGTGGAGTGGTGGGCCCACCTGTACGCCGACTCGAAGGCGCTGAGCGCGGGGGTCACCTTCCTGCACCTGGCCGGCGTCCTGGTGGCCGGTGGATTCGCGATCGTCACCGACCGGGCGTCGCTGCTGCTCTCGGCGGAGCGCGAGCCGGATCTTCCGCGCGAGCTGGCGCGCCTCGACCAGGTGCATCGCTTCGTCCTCGCCGGGCTCGCGCTCACGGTGGCGACGGGGTTGCTGCAGCTCTTCTCCGATCTCCATACCTATCTCACGTCGCTGGTCTTCTGGACCAAGATGGCGCTCATCGCGGCCCTCCTCGTCAACGGATGGGTGCGGCTCACGGCCGAGCGCGGGCTGCCGGACGGCGGCACGGCGGCGTGGAAGCGGTTCCGGCTCACCTCCGTCGCCAGCCTGGTGCTGTGGTTCAGCGTGCTGCTGGCCGGCGAATTCCTCACCACCATCTCCTGACCCATGCCCCGATCCTCGACGCCGTCACCGATCCCCGAGCCCGCCTGCGCGGACTGCCCGCTGGTCGAGCGCCGCGCCTTCCTGCGTGACGGCGCGGCGCTGCTCGCCGGCATCGTCGCCTCGCTGGGCGGCGCGCCGGGCCGCGCGGCGGCGCTCACGGTGCGCTACGGCCGCGCCATCGCCGAGCAGGGGCAGCTGCTCACGTACCCCGTGCCCGCGGACGACGGTGCCCAGATCGACAAGGCCAACCAGGTGATCGTCGTGCGCTGGCAGCAGAAGGCGTACGCCTTCAACCTCGCGTGCCCGCACCAGAACACCGCGCTGCGCTGGCAGCCGGAGGATGCGCAGTTCCAGTGCCCCAAGCACCACTCCCGCTACCAGCCCGACGGGGTGTTCATCTCCGGCCGCGCGACGCGCAGCATGGATCGCTTCGGGCTGCGGCTGAGCGGCGGCGGCCTCGTCGTGGACGTCGCGCAGTTCTTCAGGCAGGACAAGAACCCCGCGGCGTGGGCCGCGGCGGTGGTAACGCTGTAGAGGCGGTCCGGGCGGGCGACGGACACCGGCGCCGCCGCGCCGACGTGCGCCTCGTCCTCGCCGCGCCGGCCCGTCAGCCGGTTCCGCTCCGGTGCTCGTTCACCCGCTCGTCCAGCTCTTCGAGCGAGCGCGGCCAGTCGTCCTTCAGCAGCCGCGACAGACCGCGGTCCGCCAGCAGCCGGCCGCCCGTCTGACAGCGGGCGCAGTAGTTGGTTTCGTTGTCCGCGTAGCGGATCCGCTGCACCGGCTCGCCGCAGACGGGGCAGGGCAGGCGGAAGCGGCCGTGCACCGCCATGCCGTCGCGGAACGCGGTCACCTTCTCCGGGAAAGCCGTCGCCGGCCTCGCCGCCGCAGCCGCGCGATCCACTCCAGGAGCGTCGTCCGCGTGGCCTCGAGCAGCCGCGCGACCTGCGCCTCGTCCAGGCGTGAGGTCAGCGCCATCGGCGAGAGCCGGGCGCGGTGCAGGATCTCGTCCGAGTAGGCGTTGCCGATGCCGCTGAACAGGCGCGGGTCGGTGAGCGCGCGCTTGACGGTGTGGTTCTCGGCGCGCAGCCGCGCCGCGAACGCGTCCGCGCCGGCCTCCAGGACCTCGAGCCCACCCCGGTCGAACGCGGCGAGCGCCGTCTCGCCCCGGACCAGGTAGAGCGACGCGCGGCGCTTGGCGCCCGCCTCGGTGAGGATCAGCGTTCCCGAGTCGAAGACGAAGGCGGCCAGCGTACGGCGGCGCGCGAGCTTGACCGTCCCCGTCCGCCACTGGAGCCGGCCCGCGATCATCAGGTGCACGACCAGGAACAGCTCGTCCTCGAGCGCGAGGACGATCCGCTTGCCGATCCGCCGCAGGCCCGTGACGTGCCGGCCGTGGCATGCCTCGAGCGGCGGCTCCACGCTGCGCAGCACGAACGGGTTGACCAGCTGTACGCGCTCGAGCGCGCGGCCGATGACGCGGGGCGCGAGCGCGTCGAGGTAGACGGTGATGTCGGGGAGCTCGGGCACGCCGCTGCGCTAGCCGGTTGGGCGCTTCACGGCACCTGGATGGTCGCCCGGGCCACTCGCCCGGATGCCGCCACGGCCCGGATGGCGTGCCGGCCCGGCCGGAGCTGCCAGCGCGGCGTGACGGCGCGGCGGCCGTCCACGTACCAGCGCACCGGCTCGTCGCCGGGAGCGCCCACCGCGCGCAGCGCGATGGTGGCGTACCGCGGATCCACGCCGGGCGGAACCGCGTAGCGGTCGCCGTCGAGCGGCGAGATGATGCGGAAGCCGCTGTCCGCCGCGGCCAGCTGGGCCACGCCGCCCCCGTAGCGGGCCGAATCGCTCTCGTCCTCCAGGCCGCTCGCCGCCACCCATTCCGCGTACTGGGCGGGCCAGGCCACGCTGCCGTCGCTCCGGTGCCAGTCGCACGGGCGCGAGGGCTCCGCACCCGGCAGCGCCCACTCCTGGAGGCCGGGGCACTCGCGTGTGGCCCTGAGGCCGGAGAGGCGGCACACGGTGACGCGCACGGCCCCCGCCGCCGCCGGCGAGGGAAGCACGCCGGGCGCGTAGCGCTTCGCCACGTCGAGGATCGCGCGATGGAGCAGCGGCCCGGCGCCGGTCACGCCGCTCACCTGCCGCATCGGCCTGCCGCTGAAGTTGCCGGCCCAGACCGCGACCGTGAATCCGGCCGTCACGCCCACCGCCCAGTTGTCGGTGAAGTGGTGGCTGGTGCCGGTCTTGACCGCCACGGGGAAGGGGAAGTCGAACGGCGTGTCGAGCCCGAAGCCCGGCACCCGCGCCACGGGGTCGCTCAGGACGTCGAGCACCAGGGCCGCCGCGCCGCGCGAGACGACGCGGCGGGCGGCGCGCGCCGCGGCGGTGGGGGTCGCGGCGTCGGCGCTCCACGCCCAGGGGCGCCACTCGCCCCCGCTCGCCAGCGCGCGATAGCCGTTGGCCATCTCCAGCAGGGTGACGTCGCCGTTGCCCAGCGCCAGGCCCAGGCCGTAGTACTCCGCGGTCCTCCGGAGCGAGGCGAATCCGGCGTCGTGCAGCACGCCGAGCAGGCTGCCGGCGCCCAGCTCATCGGTGAGCGCGATCGCCGGCACGTTGTACGAGGAGGCCAGCGCCTCGCGCGCGCGCACCGGACCGTGGAACCGCCGATCGTAGTTGCGCGGTTGATACGGGCCGGTGGGCGTCTGGAAGGTGCGCGCGACGTCCGGCAGCACGGTGGCCGGCGAGAGGCCGCGGTCGAAGGCGAGGCCGTAGAGGAACGGCTTCAGCGCCGAGCCCGGCTGGCGCGGCGAGACCACCATGTCCACCTGGCCGGCCGTGTCGGCCCAGAAGTCGGGCGACCCCACCCAGGCGAGGATCTCGCCCGTGCCGTTGTCGAGCGCCACCGCCGCCGCCTGCCGCACGCCGCGGTCCCTGAGGATCGCCACCGTGTGGCGGACCTCGGCCTCGAGCTCCGGCTGGAGCGGGAGATCGAGCGTGGTGCGCCACGTGCCCGACAGCGCCGTCCCCGAATCGTCGGCCCACTGGAGCAGCCGGATCGTGAAGTGGGGCGCGAGGAAGGGCGCGCGAGCGCCGGCCACCAGGACCGGCTCGGCGCCGGCGCGGGCTGCGTCGCCGGCGGTGACGAAGCCCAGCGCCGCCATCCGCCTCAGGGCGAGGGCGCGGCGCTCGCGGGCTCGACCCGGCGCCACGAGCGGGTTGTCGGCCGACGGGGCGCTCGCGAGTCCGGCGAGCAGCGCCGCCTGGCCGAGCGACAGGCGGGTGGCGGACGCGTCGAAGTAGAGGCTCGCGGCGGCCGCCACCCCTTCCGCGCCCTGCCCGAGCGGCACGCGGTTCAGGTACTGGTCCAGGATCTCCTGCTTGGTGAGATGGCGCTCGAGCCGGAGCGCCCACAGCGCCTGCGCCAGCTTCTGGGCCACGCCGCGGCCGCCGGGGCGGAGCAGGCGCGCGAGCTGCATCGTGATGGTGGACGCGCCCGAGACGACGCGGCCGCCGGTCAGATCCTGGACGAGCGCGCGCAGCCCCGCGCGCAGGTCCACGCCGTGGTGACTGAAGAAGCGGCGGTCCTCGAGCGCGACGAACGCCTGGATGATCTGCGGGTCCATCTCGCTCAACGCCAGCCAGTGGGTGCGGCTCCCATCCGGCGCGCGGGTGGTGCGCAGCACCAGGCCGTGACGATCCTCCAGCACCAGGCTGGCGGCCGTGGGCGGCGCCGTCAGGCGGGCCGGGAGCGGCCACGCGATCCACCCCACCGCGGCGGCGAGCAGCGCGGCCACGGCGGAGGCGGACGCGAGCGCAAGGCGACGCCGGGTCATGACGCAGCGGGCGTCATGGCGTCCGAGGCCGACACGGAGGGAGTCACCGCGTCCGCCGCCTCACGGCGTTCGGGGCGTCACGGTGAAGATGCCGCCGTCGCTCCGCCCCTGGACGGCGGGATTGTACATCTCTTCGGCATGCGCGGGCGGGCGCACGAAGACGCCGGGCGTCGTGGCCCGCGCCACGTACGTCGCGGTATAGGTTCCGGGCCACAGGTAGGTCGCCACGTACACCACGCGATCGTCGCGCATCTCGCGGTGGTCGAAGGGCGACCACCACCCCGAGTCCCAGCTCCCGTAGTACCAGCCGTACTGGTAGTTGTCAGCCTCCGCCGGTTCCTCCCCCTCGCCTTCGGCGTTCTGCGCCGCGGCGGGGCCCGGCAGCCCCGTCGTCCGGAGGCTCAGGTCCACCGCCTCGAGTCCGGCGGGGAGCGGGTCTTCGAGCGCGAGGAAGCGCCGCTCCGCGGGCAACCGGATGCGCAGCCGCACGCGCACCAGCGACCCCTCCGGCGCGCTGGTGATGGGCCGGCCGGTGGCGTAGTCCTCGTACCAGCGCTCCACCTCGATGCCCTGCTGGTCCGGGTTCACCGGGCGCTCGGCCGGGACCTCCGAGACGGTGAAGTAGTAGAAGAGCGGCGCCGCGCTGTCGCCCGCCGGCGAGCTGATGCGGAGCGAGAGCAGCTTGGTGCCGTCGGGGCCGTCGGCCAGCAGGCCCGCGAGGCTGGTGGAAGTCTCCGGCGACGCGCCGGCGCCGCCGTCGGAGCGGACGAGGACCCGACCCTGGCCGGAGACGATGAATCCGCGCCGCGCGGCCCGCTGCTGGCGCGCCGTGAAGTCGGCAAGCGCCTCCACCGCCGCGCCGTAGTCCTGCGTGTTCCACCACGAGCCGCGGGCCGCGCGGCCCTGCTCGACCAGCGTCTCGACCAGCGGGCCGATGAGCGGGCTGGCGGAGTCCGCCGCCAGCGTCGCGGACAAGAGCCGCGCGAGCGGCCGGCGTGCCGACCAGAAGTAGAAGGGGCGCGTGGCTTCGGCGGAGAGCACGGCGCGGCGCCCCTCGACCTTCACTTCGCCCCAGATGGGGGTGAGCAGCGATCGGGCGGCGTCCACGGCGCCTCGCCGTGCCACGACCTCGGCCAGGCGCACGCGGTCTTCCCACGCCATCTGGGGCGCGGTCCTGAGCAGGTCGTTTTCGCCCGCGACGTCGGGCCGGCCGAGGCGGCTCAGGAAGTCGACCGCCGCGACGTTCTCCCCGAGACGGATCTTCAGGTCGGCGAACCACGGGGCGAGGGGGCTCGCGGGCCGGAACGGCTTGTGGACGCTGCCGAACAGGTAGCCCGCCAGGGCGCTGAGGACGCTGTCGCGCACCGGGATCGCCCGCGCTCCGCGCGGCGACCAGGGCCTCTCCGGCGTAGGCGCTGAGCCAGGGCGTGGTCCAATCCTCCGCCGACCAGAGGCCGATGCCCCCATCCGGCCGCTGGCGGCGGCTCAGCACGAGCACCGCCTGCTCGACCTGCTGGCGGGCGTCCGCCGGCGCGTAGGACTTCCCGTCGGCGGCGTTGCCCGCGCGGAGCAGCGCGACCAGTGACAGCAGCTCGTCGCTGACCTGCTCCGAGCAGTCGTACGGATAGACCGCGAGCCAGCGGTACATCCCGGCGATGATCGCGAGCGGCGAGGTCCCCAGGCCGAACCGGAGCTGGGAGCGGGCCGGGTCGATGTCGCCGGGCAGGGTGAACTGCGCCGAGGCGCTGGTGGCGACGACGCCGGAGATGGTGTGGGCGCGCGGGGCGTAGGCCGGGCGCACGGGCAGCCTGGTGAGCACGGCGTCGGAGTCCCGGCCGTCGGTGACGTCGAAGCGGAACACGGCGCTGTCGGTCGTCGTGTCGCGGAAGGCGAACCGCACCTCGGTGCCGCGGCCCGGCGCGAGCGTCGCCGACTTGACGGGCGCGTCGCCCAGCGTGACGCCGGTGGCGCGCGCGCGGACGCTCACCGTCGGGGTGCCGCCCGCCCGCTGGTTCACGACGACGCCGGCGACGAAGTGGTCGTCGTGGCGGAGGAAGCGCGGCAGCGCCGGCCGCGCCAGCAGGGGCCGCGTCACCAGCAGCGGCGCCTGAGCGCTCCCGTAGCGGTCGCCGGCCGTCACGGCGACCGCCATGACGCGGAAGGTGGTGAGGTTGTCGGGGAGCTTGGCGGAGGCCACGGCGTCGCCGTTGGCGTCGGTGCCCACCGAGCCGAGGAAGAACGCGGTGGAGGCGAACCGCGAGCGCAGCACGTCGCCCGCCTCGATCCCGCCGCCTCCGCCGGGCGCCTGGTCGCCCTTGATGGAGATGCCCTCGGAATCCAGCACCTGCGCCGCCACCGCGATGAGGTCGCTCGCCAGGTGCATCCCCACGCCGCGCGGCTGGTAGAGCAGGGCCACCGGGTCGGGCGTCCGGTAGCCGGTCAGGGCGAGCACCCCTTCGTCCACGGCCCACAGCGTCACCTCGCTGCGCACGCCGGCGCCGGAGGCGTCGCTCACGTGGAGCCGCACGCGCGCCGTGTCGCCGGGGCGGTATTCGGCCGCGACGGGCTGGACGCGCACGTCGAGGCGCTTGACGCGCGGCGTCACGATGAGCTGCGCGTACCCGATGCGCAGGGTCGGCCGCCCCGGATCGCCGATGCTGCCGGGCCTCGCGCTGCGCCCCCGCACGACCACGATCGAGACGTAGGCGTTGGGGACGTACGCTTCGGTGAGCGGGAGCTTCAGCGACGTGGAGCCGGACGTGAGGCGGAGCCGCCGCTGCTCGATGATGCCCTCGCGCTCGACCGTGATCCACGCTTCCGCGTCGGTGAAGGGCGACGCGAAGAGGACCGTGGCCGTGTCGCCGACGTCGTAGCGCGTCCGGTCGGGAATGACGTCCATCTTGAACTGCGTCTCGTCGCCCCAGGGCACCCACCCCCTGCCCGTGGCCCAGCGGTAGAAGCTGGTCGAGGCCGCGCGCCCGGCGGCGTCCCGGGCCTGGAAGCCGACCACGTACGAGCCGCCCAGCGCCGGCGTGAAGCGGCACGGGACGGAGTCGGCGGCCGTCACGAGGTCGCAGCGCGCCACCGTGTCCGCGACCCACTCGCCCACCTGCTCGTCGAGCCCCTCGCGCTCGCGCACCACGCGATGCCACTCGCGGCGGACGATCGTTCCGTGCACCGCCACGCCCGGCACCCGCTCCCCGTCCGGCCGGACGGCGAGGACCGCGATCTCGACCGGCTGGCCCGCGGTCCAGAAGTACTCGTCGCCCAGCGGCTTCGCGGCGACGTACAGGGCCGCCGGGTGGACCGTCGCGGACGCGGTGGCGGTGACCGTCTGCCGGTTCACGTCGCTGATCGTGGCCGAAATGCTGAGGCGCGCCGCGCGCCCCTTGGCGGCCGCGCCCGTGCGCCGCGCGCAGCGTCAGGTGACCGGTCGCGTCGAGCGTATCGCTGCCGCTCGCGACCACCTGCGCGCCCGCCGGCGCCCCCTCCTCGTCCTCCCACCACCATCCCGATTCGCCGAGGTACCATCCGTCGGTGCGGGGGATGTCGAGCGCCCAGGCGGGCACCGGGACCAGCTGCACCTGCCAGCTCACCGCCGCCCGGCCCATCGGGGCGCCGAACAGGTAGCGGGCCTCGACGGTGGCGGAGAGCGAATCGCCTGCGAAGTGGGGGCCCGTGTCGGCGGCCACGCTCACCAGGAACTCGGGCGGCCGGTACTCCGCGATGCGGTACCAGGTGCTCGCCAGCTCGGTCCAGGCGCCGCCGCGCTTCAGCGCGACGCCGACCCGGTAGGTGCCCAGGGGGAGATCGGTCGCGAGGGGCAGCGCCTGCTCCGCCGTGCCGAACGCGGAGACCGCCACGGTGGTGTCCCGGATCGTGCCGTCCTCGCGGTCGTGGAAGACCCAGTGGAGCGAGTCGCCGCGGCCGGGCACGCGGAGGGCGCCGAGCGCGCCGGTGCGGACGATGGCCTTGGCGTGCACGACCTCGCCCGGCCGGTAGATCCCGCGCTCGGTGAACACCGCCGCCGCCGCCGGGACGCGGCCGGCGCCGTCGGCGGCGGCGACGTTGAAGCGCCAGGGGCTCAGCTCCCACGTGTCGGCGTTGAAGGGGACCAGGGCGCGGTCGCTGCCCGAGGTCACGGCGACGTAGCCCTCGAATCCGTAGCCGAACCCGCGCCCCCGCCCGGTGCCCGCGGTGTCCGGCGCCAGGTTCGAGAACCGCGCCAGGCCCCGCGCGTCGGTGGTGCCGCGCGCGCGGACCTTGCCGGTGCGGTCGTAGAGCACCACGGCCGCGCCGGCGCACGGCATCCCGTCGTGCACGGTCGTCGCCCACACCACGGCTTCGTCGGCGCCGAGGCGCGCGGCGACGCCGAGGTCCGTGACCTGCACCAGGGCGATGTCGCCGCGCGCCGTGTCCACGCCCGTCCGCGCGATCCGCACCATCGCCAGCGTGGGCGCGTCGGGCCGCGCCGCGTTGAACGCCGGCAGCTTGACCGCGCTCACCAGGGGCGCGTCGTGCGCCCCGGCCACCGGCACGGCCCGGGTGGTGGCGCCGCCGGCCACCAGCGGCCACGCGTCGCCGAGGTTCCAGCGCGGCGTGGCGAGCACGCGCGCCTCCAGGCTCTGCGGCACGGGCCCCAGCGTCACGAACAGCGTGTCCGTGTTGACGTGCTTGACGGCGATGGTCCGGTAGCCCTGACGCTCGATCAGCATCGCGCCCGTCGGATAGTCGAGCGACGGGTCGTAGCCGGTGGTGGAGAACGGGAGCACCTCGGTGCGGCCCAGCCGCTGGTCGAACACGTCGCGCAGCGACGAGTCGACGGTGACGGTGTAGCGGCTGCGCGAGTGGAGCGGCGCGTCGAGCACCCAGACGGCCGATTCCTCCGTGGTGTCGGACAGGGTGTAGGGCGTGGTCGCGCTGAGCTTCACCGACCGCAGGACCTCGGTGCCGCGCACCGGGGTGGTGAACGACACGGTGGCGAACCCCGCGGGGCAGGTCTTCCCGCTCGTGCAGCTGAGGCCGCCGACGCGCAGCGGCCCGTGGGTCGCGAACCGGAAGCGCATGGTGGCGGCGGTGCTCGTGGGGTCGAGCGTCCTGGGCGCGACCAGCGTGCCGGCGCAGCCGGGGGGCAGCGGCCGCTCGGGCACCAGCCGGATGACGCGGCGCAGCGCGGCGCGCTGCCGCGCGAGATCCCACCCGCCCGCGTAGCGGTAGCGCGGCGCGTCCCGGTCCGTGATGGCGCGCTGGGTCACGGGATTCAGGCGCACCAGCTGCGGGGCGTCGCAGGTGTTCCCGAGCTCGAGATAGACCAGCTTGCCGACGTCGGCCAGGTCGGCCGGCGCGCTCACGACCAGCTCGAACTGCGCGTCGGTCCCGAGATAGCGCGGCCCCCAGGGCGCGGCGACGGGGCCGGCGTCGAGGATGCGCGGGCCGCCGACGCGGAAGGTGAACCGGTAGGGCGAGGCGAGCCGGCTGCCGTCCATCGCCTGGAAGCCGGTCGCGACCGTCACCGTGTAGCTGGCGTTCACCGCGAGCGGAGCGGCGGGCGTGAAGCGGAGCGTGATCGGATCACGCCACTCGACGGTCCCCGGCACGGCCGGTGCGATGGAGAAGATGGTGCGCGGGTCCACGGTGCCGTCCAGCTGCCCGGCGACCGGCCGGTCGAACGTGACGGTGACGGCGGACGTCGGGTCCGCGGGACTCGTGGGCGCCACGCGGAGCACGCGAAGGGCCGGTGATTGCAGGGCCGCCAGACCGCTGACGGCCACGACGGCGACCAGGTTCGCTGCGCGCATGAACGGGTTCCCCGGCGGAGGACGTGTGGGGTGTGGGCGGCCGATCGGGCATCCAATATGGCGGGCCCGGGCGGAACACACGATAGCCCCACGGCGTATAGGCGGCGTCGCACGGGTGGGGCGAGGAGCCCCTCCGGCGGCGGCCGGGCCCGACTGTCACCTCGCGGCGCCTCGGCGTGTCAGAACTGGGCGGAACCACAGGAGGGACACCATGCGGACACATGTGGCGGCGCTGGCGGCGGCCCTCGCGCTGCTGCCGGCAGGGCTCGCGGCGCAGGGAGCGCCGCGGCTCGGCGGCCAGCTCAGCTTTGCGCAGGACGCCAACGCGGGTCTCGGCTTGCGGTTCGAGCAGCCCCTGACGCCGTTCTGGACGCCGGCGCTGCGCCTGGACGTGACCTTCGACTACTACTTCCCCGATCAACCGGTCAACTACTGGGAGCTGAACGGCGACCTGGCGTGGGCGTTTCCCGTCGCCGGCTCGCGCCTGGCGGTGTACGTGGGCGGCGGACTCAACCTCGCGCGCACCGGCATCAGCGGCGAACCCGGGTCGGGCGTGACCAACCTCGGCCTCAACCTGCTCGCGGGCGTGCGCATTCCGACGATGACGCGCCTCACGCCCTACATCGAGCTGCGTCCCGAGCTCGGCGGCGGGAACCGGCTCGTGCTCACCACGGGGCTGATGTTCTGACGAGCGGCGCCGGCCGGGCGCGGCAGGCGCCCGGCCCTACTCGCCGCGCTTGAACCGTTCGATCTCCCGCCGGTCCTTCTTGGACGGCTTGCCCTCGCCGTACGTGAAGGCGTGGGCCGCCACGCGGTGCTGCTCGGCCAGGTGCAGCCGGCGGGCCTTCCCCCCGGCGTCTTCCTCGTAGAGCAGCGCGGCCTCGGCCGCCGGCCCGCGACGCGCCGACAGCGCCCGCACGGTGAGCAGATGCTCGTAGGGGCCCAGGCGCAGGCGGATCGCGTCGCCGGGCTGGACCGTCTTGGCGTGCTTGGCCCGCGCGCCGTTCAGCTGCACGCGCCCGCCCGCGATGGCCTCCGCGGCGAGGCCGCGGGTCTTGAAGAACCGGGCGGCCCAGAGCCACTTGTCGAGCCGCACCGGCTCCGGCCGGGCGCTCTCCTCAGAGCGGGCCCGCCCGCGCGATGCGGCGTCGTTCGCTGGCATCCGTGGCTCCGCGCCGGGCCTCAGGTCCGGCGCCAGAAGGGCCGCACGACGCGACCGTGTCGGCGGGCCAGGACCAGATACGCCGTGCCCGCGGCGAGGCACACCAGCACCGCCACGATGGAGGCCTCCGGGCCGAAGCCCCCGCCGGTGAGCGCCTCGCTGCCACGGAATCGCCCGGTGAAGAGGCCGTGAGCCTGACTTCCGGAGACGCTCGCCCCGAAGATCCCGCCTTCGGCGAAGTTCCAGGACGCATGCAGGCCGATCACCAGCCACAGCCGGCGCGCGTACATGTAGGCGGCCGCCAGCAGCACGCCGGCCTCCAGCGCGATGGCCAGCGTGCTCACCACGCCGGCACCGGGGTTGAAGGCGTGCAGGAGGCCGAAGATCGCCGCCGACAGGCCGAGGGCGATCCAGCTGCCCAGGCTCTCCTCCAGGATGCGGAACAGCACGCCACGCATCAGCACCTCCTCCACGCAGGCGGCGACGATCGCGCCCACGAGGGGAAGGAGCAGGGCCCCGGGTCCGTTGACGCCGAGCGGCCGCCAGGCCCCCAGCATCCACAGCACGAGCATGGTGGTGGAGAACAGGGCGGCACCGACGAGCGCGCCCCCGGCGAATTCCGGCAGCGCCCCCGCCGTGCCCAGCTCGACGACCGCGCGGCGCTCGACGAGGCGCACGTAGGCGGCGTACACCGCGAGCGTTCCGGCGGCCAGCAGGCCGCCCAGCGCCATGCCGAGCGCGCCCTCAGGCCTGATCCGGAGCGCCGTGGCGCCAAGCTCGACCGCGGCCGCCCAGAGCAGCAGCGCGGCCGCCGCCAGCAGCAGGCGGGTCACGGGGAACTGCAGGACCTTCCACCAGCGGCCCGGCGGTCGGTTGACGGCGGGAATCGCGCGCTCGCGCGCGCCGCTCGGCACGCTTCCCGGCGATGCGATGCGACCGCCGCCTACCGCCGGTCGGCCGGCTTCAGGCCGAGCGCGCCGTTGAGCCAGCGCACCAGCGGCAGCAGCAGGGCGAAGTCGTCGGCCACGAGCGCCGGGAGCCGCGCGCTCGTGACCTGCGCGTCGCTCAGGGCCCGGCCCATGGTGAACGACTGGTAGCGGAGCCACTGGGCGGCGGGGTGGTCCGGCGCGTATCCCCGCGGCACGCGCTTCAGCACCGCCTCCGTGTCGAGCTCGCCGAACCGGCGCACCACCGCCGGGGCGGTGAGGATGCGGGCGAACGCGGCCGGCTTCGCGGCCATCGCGTCGCGCAGCTTGCCCAGCGCTTCGCGCGGCGGCATCCACAGCCCGCCGGCGTCGAGGCAGCCGCCCGGCTGCACGTGGAAGTAGAAGCCGGCGCCGCCGCCGTGGCTCTCCTGTCCCACGCGGTGGGTGGCGTCGCGGTGGTAGAACCAGCAGGCGGCGTGCACCTTGTACGGCGACTTGTCCTTGGAGAACCTGACGTCGCGGTAGATCCGGAAGATCGAGCGTTTCGGGTCGCCGACCATCTCCGGCGCCAGCCGCGCGAGCCGGACGTCCATCTCCTCCACGAAGTCCCGCATCGGAAACAGGATGGACGTCTCGTAGTCGCGGCGGTGCGCCTCGAACCAGTCGCGGCGGTTGTTGCGGGCGAGCCCGCGCAGGAAGCGCAGGCTGGCGGCGGTGAAGAACGGCGTGGCGGCGGGCATGGCGCATAATCGGCACCGCCACCGAGGTGTCCAGAGCCGTGTCCAGAGGCGACTCGTTCTCTCGTCTTTACTCGCTTGACCTTGGGGCGACTCCGCCCTACTAGGATCGGGTGACGAGTGCCGGTGGCCTGCCTCCACGTCCTCACACTCGGAGCGCATCGTGAGAATCTCACCGAAGTGGTGCACGGTTGCCCTCGCGCTGGCCTGCGGCGTCGCCGTCGCCTCGCCTGCCCGCGCCCAGAAGAAAGCGGAGGAGCCCTACCGCGAAGGCTTCTGGATCGCCTTCGGCCTGGGATGGGGCTCCGCGAGCCTCTCATGCACCGGCTGCAACAACACTCGCTACGGATCCAGTGCCGGAACGCTCCGCATGGGCGGAACCGGAATAGGCAGCTGCTCCTGGGCGGCGAGGTCAACGCCTGGTCGCGCGACAAGTCCGGCCTGACGGAGACGGTGGGAGACATGTCGGCGGTGGCGTACGTCTACCCGAGCGCCGGAGGGACGTTCTTCCTCAAGGGCGGCGTCGGCGTGGCGATCTACACGGCCAATACCTCGCCCAAGCTCGAAGCCACGGGCCTGGGCGTCAACGTGGGTGCGGGCATCGACCTGTACCTCGGACGCAAGTTCTCGCTCACCCCCTATGCCAGCTTCCTGACGGGCCTGTCCGGCAACATGAAGGTGGGCGGCACGGATACCGGCGTCGCTGCGAAGCCGAATCTCTTCCAGGTGGGCGTCGCCGCGTCCTGGCACTAGCCGTTCCCTGGGATCACGCGCCGCCGCGCGCCTCCGCCCGACCGGCCCCAGCGGTCGCCCGGGACGAGGTGCGCGGCGGTGCCGTGCGGCGGGGCACGCCTCATGCAGCCGAATCCCGCGTTGGCGTGGTAAGTTGAACGGCCTCAACGGCGGGAGGATGAGAGCGTGGTTCGCTTGGGCGCAGGTCAACCCCTGTCAATCGACGACGTGGTGCGCGTGGCGCGGCGCGGCGAGCCGGTCGAGCTGGCCGCGGAGGCCGTGGAGCGGATCCGGAGCTGCCGCGCGATCCTGGAGAAGAAGCTCACCGCCCACGAGACGATGTACGGCGTCAACACCGGCATCGGCGAGCTGTCGGAGGTCGCGCTCGACGACGAGCAGGTGCAGCAGTTCCAGCGCTACCTGATCTACAACCACGCCGCCGGCATCGGGGAGCCCGCGCCCGTCGAGCACGTCCGGGCCGCGATGCTCTCGCGGGTCGCCGTGCACACCCGCGGCTACTCCGCCTGCCGTCCCGAGATTCCGCTCACCTACGTGGCCATGCTCAACGCGGGCCTCACCCCCATCGCCTGCGAGAAGGGCAGCGTCGGCGCGTGCGGCGACCTCGCGCCGATGAGCCAGATCGCGCTGTCGCTGATGGGCGAGGGCGAGTGCTTCTACCGCGGCCAGCGCATGCCGACCGGGGCCGCGATGGACCAGGCCGGCATCCCGGTGCCCGGGCCTCAAGGCGCGCGACGGGCTGGCGGCGATCAACGGCTCCAACCTCATCACCGGGATGGGCTGCCTGATCCTCCACGACGTCGAGCGGTGGATCAAGCAGGCGGAGATCGCGGCCGCGATGAGCCTCGAGGCGCTGCTCGCCAACACGAAGCCCTATCAGGCGCGGCTCCACGAGCTGCGCGGCTTCCGCGGCGCCCAGACGTGCGCGGCCAACCTGCGCCAGGTGATGGACGGCTCCGACCTGGTCACCGGCAAGCTCAAGGTGAAGGTGCAGGACGCCTACTCGATGCGGTCCACGCCGCAGGTCATCGGCGCGCTGCGCGACCTGATGGCCTACGCGCGGGCGCAGGTCGAGACCGAGCTGAACGGCGTGGCGGACAACCCGATCTTCGTCGCCGAGGAGAACCTCGTCCTGACCGGCGCCAACTTCCAGGGCACGCCGGTCTCGCTGCCGCTCGACATGGTGGGCGCGGCGGTGACGATGGTGAGCGTGCTGTGCGAGCGCCGGCTCAACCGGCTCCTCAACCCGGCGCTCTCCGTGGGCCTGCCGGCCTTCCTCACCAAGGGCGCGGGGATGTTCTCGGGCCACATGCTCTCGCAGTACACGGCCGACATGCTCATCGTCGAGCAGCGCATCCTCTCGGCGCCGTCGTGCATCCAGTCCATTCCGGCGGCGGCGGACCAGGAGGACTTCGTGAGCATGGGGATGAACGCGGCGCTGAAGACGAAGCAGATCCTGGCGAACGCCTACGGCGTGCTGGGCATCGAGCTCATCGCCGCGGCGCAGGCCCTCGACTTCCGCGAGTTCACGCCGGGACGGGGGGTGCGCGCCGCGCACGCGGCCGTGCGCAACGTGGTGGCGCACCTGGGCGAAGACCGGCCGCTGTTCCGCGACCACAACGCCATGAGCGCCGCGGTCGAGCGCGGCGACGTGCTCGAGGCCGTGGAGCGCGAGGTCGGTCCGCTCGGCGGCTCGTGGTAGCGGCCGGACGACCCGGCCGGCTCCCCGCCTCGCCGCGGACCTCGCGGCTCTAGCGCGCCGCCACTCCGGCGGGAGCGGAACCGGCTCCCGGTCAGTGCCGGTCCGCCAGCCACTCCCGCAGGATGGGGTGGTTCCCGGTGATATAGCCGTCCTCGATCGCGAGCCTTCTGACCATCTCGGCCCTGGCGTTCCGGCGTGATCACGCGGATGTCGTAGTCGTCGAACGGAAACGTCGGCGCGTGCGCGAGCGCACGGCGGTGCTTCTCGAGGTATTCGTCGAGCGAGCAGACGACCCTGGCGGGCACGCCGTCGCACACCGTCCCGGGCGGCAGCGAGCGCGAGACGACGGAGTTCGCGCCCACGATCGTCCTCGGCCCCACTTCGACTCCCGGAAGGATCACCGTCCGCGCGCCGATGTGGCACTCGGGGTGAATGACGACGCGCCCGACCCGCGTCACCCCGAGCGATTGGTACATCTGCGCGTCGTGGGCGAGGATGAGGCACTCCTCGCCGAACCCGCAGCGGTCCCCGATGCTGATCAGGTAGCAGTGACTGTCGTCGATCCAGGTGGACGCCGGAAGGTTCACCAGCACACCGATGCGCATGCCGAGCGAGCGCAAGCGCAGCAGGCGATGCCGCTGCCTTGTCGCACTTATCCGCCCTCTCGCGGAGCATAGCAGGTCGACGAGCCAATCCAGCATCGCCATCCCCGGCTCCAACAGCGCGCAAGTTTCGCGCCCTCCATCTCTTGGGCGCGTCACGGGGCGCGACCGGTTGGGGCCAAAGGGGATAGGCACCGGCGCGCGCTCCTCCGTGCCCGGGCGCGTCCACGAGTCCGCGCGCTCGCGCTGCGGCTGAGGCGCAACAGGGCGTGGCCGACACCGGCCGCCGGCACCGGCGGCCGCGCCGATATCCGCCGGGTTAGATTGAGGTGGCGCGGCCCGCGCCACCGTCGACCCTCACGTCCCCGAGGCGACCAGTCATGCGCGTCCCTTCGTTCGGCCCCCTGCGGCTCATCGTGCTCGCGGTCGTCCTCTGCCTGGGCGTGGTCCTCGGCCTGACACTGTCGCGCGGCGTTGCCTCGCTCCTCCATCCCGGCCGCACGACCATCGACCAGGCCGCCGTGATCGAACGGCTGCAGACGGTCGCCAAGCTCATCACCACCGAAGCGATGGTGCGCGACGTCGTCACCTACGAGAACACCTGGCTGGGCTCGACCAAACGATCGCTGGTGATCGTGACGGGCAAGACGCTCGTGGGCTTCGACCTCGCAATTCGGCCGAAGGTCTCCGTCCGGCAGAGCGACCGGCACATCGCGCTCGTCTTCCCGCACGCCCGCCTGCTCGGCGTGGACGTCGTCGACCTCAAGACCTACGACGAGAGCCGCGGCCTGTGGAACCCGTTCCACCCGGCGGACCGCGACACGATCTTCCTGTTGGCGCGCCGGCAGCTGGCCCTGGCGGCGCAGGATCTGGCGGTCATCCAGCACGCCGAGCAGGGTGCGCGGCAGCTGTTGGAGAGTCTGTTCGCTCCGGAGGGGTACTCGGTCGAGGTCGCCTTCGCGCCGGCCGCCCAGCTGGCGCCGCGGTAGCGCGGGCGGGCCCGCGCCGGCGGTGGGTGGCCGCACCGGCGCAGGCGCGCCGGGATCCGGAACAGCGGCCTGTCACTGCGGCCGGGCGTCCTTACGCCGTGATCTGCGGTGCCTCGCCCACCTCTGCCGCGCGCCGCCGCCCGGGCTTCGGCTTGATCTGCACCGGTGCCACCGTCGCGGACGCGGAGGATGCGCGCTCGGCGGTCTTCAGGTAGGCCATGTGGTCGTGCACGACCGCCCCCTCGGGCAACACCTGGTAGAGCGGCCCGAGGTTCCGCCGGATGCGCTCCTGGTAGTGGTCCGGCAGGCGGTCGCTCTCCCGATCCACGAACCGCCGCACCGAGCGGTCGGTGTCGAGCAGCCGGCGGACGCCCGCGTGGTAGCGGGTCCGCCCCGACCACGACACCGCCTCCAGCAGCTTGAACCAGCGCGTCGTGCCCCGCGACATCACGAAGCGGCGGGCGATCCCGCGCAGCGAAAACGAGTGCCGGCTGAGGCCCACCACCTGATCATAGAACTCCGGCCACGTGTAATTCTTGGGCCGCACGTTCATGGCCTGATGGCTGTCGAGGAACTGGAACGGGAAGGGCAGTACGCGACCCGCCCGCTGGTACTCGAGGTTCAGCGGCGCGGCGCGGCCGTAGGCCGTGAGGAGCGAGTAGGCCGCGAACACGCCGGGCGTCAGGTCGAGGAACCGCTTGGTCAGCTCGAACGGCTCGGGACCCTGCTCGTTGTCGAGGCCGAACACGAAGTTGGTCCGCACGTAGGGCACGTAGCGGAGGATCAGGTTGACGTGCTCGGAGACCTGGCGGACCTTGTCCATGCCGGTGAGCCGCGTCTTCGACTTGTTCCCGTGGTCGAACCAGGACTCGACCCCCGGCAGCAGCGCCTGGAAGCCGTTGCGCTTCAGGCGCACCAGGTGCGGCTCCGACAGGAGTGAGAGGCTGCTCTCGGCGATGTGCCGCATCCGTCCCGGCGGGACCGCGTCCTCGATCACGTCCATGAACTCGTCGAACCGCACCCCGAAGTTCGGGTCGTGCCAGCCGACGACGGGCTTGGGCACCTTGCGAAGCAGGAAGCGCAGGTCCTCGCCGAGCTGCGCGTAGCTCAGCGCCTGATATTCCACGGTCGAGTCGATGCAGAAGCTGCAGGTGTAGGGGCAGCCCAGGCTGCCGATCATCCCCACGATCTTGAGCGTCGGTGCCTTGGCCATCGCCGCTTCCGCGAACCTCCATCGCTCGGCCAGCGGCGGGAGCTCCAGCGGCTGGCGGTCCGCGGCGAGCTGGCGCCCGAGCGGCCGCTGGGGCGCGCACTCCCCCAACACCTCCCCGAGCAGCGCGCGGTCGGTGAAGCCGAGCACGTAGTCGAAGAAGCGCGCGGCGTCCTCCGGGTAGCAGCGGGCGTGGGGCCCGCCGAGGACAGTCACCGTGCCGCGCCGCCGATAGTAGCTGCTGATGGCGTAGGCGAAGAGGGCGGCCTGCGTGAAGGCGCCGATGAACAACAGGTCCAGGTCGGCCGGCAGCTCGTCCAGCACGTTCCCGAACCCCGTATAACAGACGTAGCTCACCCGGTGCCCGGCCCGCTCGCACCATGCGGCGACGACCTGGGGCATGATGCTGGCAAGGTTCCCGTTCATGACGCGGGAGAACAGGGCGTTGGTCGGGGTTTCGACGACGTCGAGAATGCCGATGTGGAGCTGGCGCATGACCAGCCCTCCACTGTGGACTCGAGGCGGCCTAGGAGAGGGTCTGGTAGGCGTGTCGAGGGATGCGCGACAAATTGCATCCAGATTACCCGGCCGGCAAGGTGCCGGCCGGGGTTGCGGGAAATGCCGATTGTGCATTTGCCGCACCCCGGTTATTGTTCCGCAGCGATTTGTATGGCGGTACGCATACAGTTCTAGCGACACCTCAGAGGGCTGGCGCTTTCGCCGGCCCTTTTGACTTGTCGAGATCGCGGGCAGTCGACGGCGTCCGCCGTGGCTTGCCGGAACAACAGCCTATCGTGAGGGCGTGATCACGAGAACAACAAGGAGCAGGATCGTATGGCACGTATCACCGGCAAAGTGAAGTGGTTCAACGACGCGAAGGGTTTCGGGTTCATCACGCCCGACAACGGCGAGAAGGACTGCTTCGTGCACCACTCGGCGATCCAGGCCGAGGGGTTCAAGAGCCTCGCCGAAGGAGACCGCGTTGAGTTTGCGGTCGTGCAGGGCCAGAAGGGCCCGGCGGCCGAAGCCGTGGTCAAGCTCCCAGCCTAAGCGCCGGGACCGAACACCGGGGCACGGGCGTATGTCCCGCAGCCCCGTCGCGAAGCCCCGATCCGGCACGAGCCGGGTCGGGGCTTCGTGCCGCTTGACAGGCGCGCGGCCCTCCCCACATACGCTGTGGAGACGGCGCCGATCTCACGGCCGGTCCCGATTCCACGGAGGCCACGATGACCCGCGCGAGGGCGGTCCCAGGTCTGGCTCTCCTCGTCGCGCTGACCCTGCAGCTCGAGGGTTGCGCGACGCTGCGCCAGCTCCTCATCCCGGCCCCGCTGAAGACCGGTCAGCGCGTTCGCGTGACCGTGCCGGATTCGAACCCACCGACCCTCACGGCGAGCCTGGTGGCACTGACCGAGGACAGCCTGGTCGTCGGGCCTGACACGATGTCCCCGTCGGCGAGCCCCGGCGTCGTGGCCAGGCGCCTGGCGCTGCCGCTCGACGCGGTGAGCGAGCTCGAGGTGTCCCGCGGCATCCACACCAACGTCGTGGCCGGATCCCTCATCGGCACCGTGTTCGGGTCACTGGTCGGCCTCGCGGCGTTGTGCACGCGGGTTCACGACTGCCTTGGCCACGGGGACAAAGATGCTCCGCTCGGGCCGAGCCTTGGGTTCATCGGCATTGCGGTCGGCGGCGGCTTCGTGCTGGGCGGGACGGTGGGCGCCTTCGTGCGCAGTGAACATTGGGATCAGGTGCCGCTCACCGGGCCGAGCAGCGAGCTGGTCGGCCAGTCGGCGCACGCCGGTCCGCGCCTCGAGGTTGGGGTGGAGCTGTTTCCCTCGTTCCTCGGCCCGCGCCGCGCGGGAAGCGAACGGAGCGCACCCATCCGGACCACCGGGGCGGGGTCCGAGTGGGAGCGCTTCCGTCGCATATCCCCTTGAGACTTGCGTGACCGCGTGTCGGCGCCCATTGTGGCCGGCAGGGGAACCGCCGCGGACTTCCGACGTATCTGTGAGATGGGAACGCGGGCTGCCGTCCCCTTCAACGACGGAGCAAGCTATGCGTCGCCTTGCGCTGCTGATTGGCTCTCTCTGGCCGCTGTTCGCGGCATCGCTGGCCGCCCAGGAAGCGGGCGCGCCGTCCTCGGCCGACGACCCGCCGGGGCGCGTCGCCCGGATCAGCTACCTGACCGGCACCGTCTCGTTCCAGCCGTCGCCCGATACCACGTGGAGCCTCGCCACCGTGAACTACCCCCTGACGACCGGCGACCGTCTGTACGCCGATCGCGGCGCTCGCGCCGAGCTGCAGGTGGGGTCGCTGACGCTGCGGGTAGGGGAGGGCACCGACCTCACGGTGACGAGCCTGACGGACCAGTTCGCCCAGATCGGCCTGGCGCAGGGCACGCTGCGCGTCAGCGTCTACGCGCTGGCTCCCGGTGACACCATCGAAATCGACACGCCCCGCGGGTCGCTCGCGCTGCTCGCCACCGGCGAGTACCGCGTGGACGCGCCGGCGGACGACAACGCGATGGTCGTGGCCGTCGATCGCGGCAGCCTGCAGTGGACCGCGGGAGGCGTCGCCCAGATGGTGCAGAGCGGACAGGCGATCCAGGTGAGCGGCATCAACCCGATCGAGGTCGCGGCGACATCGCTCCCGGCTCGGGATGCCTTCGACCAGTGGAGCGCGGACCGGGATCGGAAGATCGTGGGGTCCGCCTCGGCGAAGTACGTGAGCCGTGACGTGCCCGGGTATGCCGACCTCGACGACGCCGGCGTGTGGGAGACGGATGCGCAGTACGGCCCCGTCTGGTACCCCTCCGGCTTGCCCGGGGACTGGGCGCCCTACCGCCACGGGCATTGGGTGTGGATCGATCCGTGGGGATGGACGTGGGTGGAACGCGAACCGTGGGGCTACGCGCCCTTTCATTATGGACGGTGGGCGTTCGTAGGATCCCGGTGGGGCTGGATGCCCGGGTCCGTCATCGGCCGGCCCTACTATGCACCCGCCCTCGTCGTGTTCGTGGACGGGTCGGGGTTCCAGGGCGGCGCCCAGGCGTGGTTCCCCCTCGGCCCGCGGGAGCCGTATCACCCCTGGTATCATGCCGGCAACCGCTATGAGCACCGGCTCAACGCCCCCACCTTCGGGCGGGCCGCGAACATTCCTTTCACCACCAACGTCACCACCATCCCGTACCGGAATCGGCGTCAGGCCATGACGGTGGTGCCGACGACCACGTTCCGGAGCGGACTGCCCGTTTCCCGCCGGATCATTCCGGTGACTGCGGCCCAAATCGCCAGGGCGCGGATTGCGCCGCACCCCCTCGTCGTGCCCGGCGTGGCCGCGGAAGCCGGAGGCAACCCGCGGCCGGCGACACCGAGAATACGGCGGCCGACCTGGGCCGTCGCCCCGGCCCCGCGATCGGCGCCGCCCCTGCAGTCCGCCAAGCCGCTGGTGGTGCGCCGCAACGTCCCCGCGCCGCGACCGATCTCTCCGGTGGCTCCCGGCAGGCAGCCCGCACCTGCGGCGCCGCCCGTGCTGATCACCCGGCATGCCGCCGCCGCCCCAGCAGCCTCCGTTCCCGGAGCGGCAGAAGGCCATGCAGCCGGATGCGGGGCGGCCGCTGGAGCCGCAGCAGATCGACAACCTCCGTTCCGGCAAGCCGGCCGGGCCGCGGCGCGACACGGAGGTTCCGCCGCACCCGGCGCCCGCGCCGAAGCCGGCGCCGATGCCGGCAGCCGCACCGCGGTCGGCCCCGGCGCCCGCGCCCGCCCCGAGTCCGGCACCGGCGGCGCGGCCGGCGCCGCAGCCGACCTCGCAGCCGGCCCCGTCGTCCAGGCCGGCGCCGAAGCCGGCGTCGGAGCCGCGGCCGGCCCCGGCCAAGCCGGCGCCCAACGACAATCGGCGGCGCGGACCGGGGAACTAGCCGACGCGAGCGTGGCGGAGGAGGCTCGAGGGCGCAGGAGAGTTCCGAGACGCCGAGTTGCGAGCGGCGTTGAGAGGCGGTCGTGCGGTCTGACAACGGGCCCCGGGGCGTCGTGCCTCGGGGCCCGGTCGTTTCCGGCGGCCCGCCGCCGCCGCCGCCCCGCCGCTCGCCAACAACTAGATTCATAGTTGACAAACCGCCGGCCGGGTGATAGCGTAGCGTCAACTAGATGCCTAGTTGATCTGAGGGAGGGCGCATGGCGCAGGCCGGGGGCGGGGCCGCGCCGAGCGAGCGCGAGATGGAAGTGATGAGCGTGCTGTGGACCAGCGGCTCCGGCACGGTGGCCGAGGTCCAGGACGCGCTCCGGGCCCTCAAGGTGCCGGACCTCGCGTACAACACCGTGCTGACCTATCTGCGGTCGCTCCGCGCCAAGGGGTGGGTGCGCGCCGAGACCGAGGGCCGCGCCCATCGCTACTATCCGGCGGTGTCGCGCGCGTCGGCCCGCGGCGGCGCGCTGCGTCGCCTCACCGATCTGATGTACGAGGGATCCCGGGAGCTGCTCCTGACCCAGCTGGTGAGTGACCGGCGGCTGCCGCCCCGGACGCTGGAGCGGCTCAGGCGGCTCCTGGACGAGCGGCTCAAGGGGCGCAAGCCGTGATCGCCGCGTGGATGGTCTACGCGACGGCGCTCGGCGCACTGCTCGGCGCCGCCGCCGTCGCCCTGGACCGCCTCGCGGCGGCTCGGCGTGTGGCGACCCGATGGCTGTGGATCGGCGCGATCGCCGGAACGCTCGTGGCTCCCGCGTTGCTGATGCTGCGCCCACCGCGTGCCGCGCCCGTCCCCGTGGCCACGGTGACCACCGGCCCCGCGCCGGCCGAGTTGCAGGTACCTCGCGCGTCCGGAGAGGGGCGCGTTCCGGCTTGGCCTCGGATCGACCTCGCCCGTCTGGACCGGCCCCTGCTCGTTGGTTGGGCGGTGGCGTCAGCCGTGTTTGTCCTGGGGCTGCTGGGCGCGTCGCTGGCGCAGCGGCGGGTCGGCCGCGGCTGGCCGGCTCAGATCGTGGATGGCGCCGCGGTGCTCGTGGCGCCCGACGCGGGGCCGCTCGTCTTGGGGTTGTGGCGGCTCGAGATCGTGCTGCCGCGCTGGGCACTGCTCCGGCCCGAGGCGGAGCGGCGCATGATGGTGGCGCACGAGGAGGAGCACCGCCGGGCGCGAGATCCCAATCTCCTCCTGCTGGGCGCCCTCGGGTTGGCGCTGATGCCCTGGAACCTTGCCCTGTGGTGGCAGCACCGGCGTCTGCGCCTGGCCATCGAGACCGACTGTGACCGCCGCGTGCTGGGCGCCGGCGTCGACGTGCGCGGCTACGGCAGCCTGTTGCTGGACGTGGGATCGCGCTTCACGACGGCAATCGCTGCTCACCGCAACGTCGTTTTCCGAAACGCCGTCCCTGCTGGAACGGAGGATTGACGCGATGACCGCTCCCGCTCCCCGCCATCCCGTCGTGCGCGCTGCTTTTCTCGGGACCCTGGCCGCCGGCGTCCTCGCCCTCGCGTGCGCCGCCCCGAGGCCGGCGCCCATCCGGCCGTCCCCCGCACCGGAGCTGCTGTTCGCTCCGCTGGCGATCCACCCTGTGGCCATGCCCGCGCAACCCTACACCCGCGAGCAGATGACAACGGCCATCGCCCGCTACTACCCCGACGTGTTGCGCGACGAGACCGCCAACCTGCCGATTCGGTTCGTCCTCGACACGGATGGCCGCATCGTGTCCACGTCCCGCGGCCCGGTCACGAGCCCGTCGGTTCCGCTCGGGCGGCTGGAGTATGGGCAGATCGAGGATGCAGGCCCGGGCTACTACGGCCCGGGGCGCGTCAAGGTGGAGGTGTACTGGCTGAAGCCCGACTCCGTGGCCGATTCGATCCCCGGGCGCGGCTTCGCCACCGTCACCATCGGCAGACCCAACGAAGCCGCGATGAGTCCCCCGAGCCTCGAAGAGCAGGCACGTACGTGGCTCGGCGCCCATCCCGAGCTGCTGAGGGGGCTCGGTGCCGCCGACACGGCCTACGTGTGGTTCGTGCTGGATAGCGCCCGCCACGTGGTGCGGTCCGGGCGGGCAGGCTCCATGGCCGCGATGCAGGAGGACGCGCACATCACTCAGCCCGGTTGGTTTGGGCAACGAGACCGGTTCCCGCCGGGCGTGCTCGCCGGCGGCACGGTGGTCGTCGCCGCCTGGTGGCCGAGGTCGTAGCCGGAGCGGGCACTGGCCAGGCCGCCGCACGGTGATCCGCGGCACGAATCCCAGCGTCGTACCGTCGCACGAGTTACGCCAGTGAGGCGAGATCGGTCAGCATGGGTGTGTTGAAGCTGATCGCTCCCTCATCTGCGGGGCTCGAGATGCGGACACTTCATCTTCCCGCGACGCTCGTCACCCTGGCCCTGGGCGCGCTCGCCGTGGGTTGCAGCAGCACGGACTCCCCAGGCATGGGCCAGATGTCGATCGTCATGGCCGACGCACCCATCGCCAACGTCCAAAGCGCCACCGTCTGGGTGTCCCGCGTGTACCTGATCGGCGGGTCGGACTCCACCGGCGCTCGGTACACCATCACCAGCACGCCGGCCCAGTACGACCTGCTGTCGCTCCAGGGCGGCGTCACCGCCGCACTCGGCTCCGCCTCCATTCCGGTGGGCGACTACACCCAGCTCCGGATGGTGGTGGACTCCGCGCGCCTTACGCTCGCGGGCGGGTTGCTGTTCGCGGGCGGCTCCGCCAGCGCCACGGTGACGGTGCCGAGCGGCATGCAGACGGGCATCAAGGTCAACTTCGATGGCGCGGTGCACGTCGCCGCCGGCCAGACGATCCTGGTCGTGGACTTCGACGCGTCGCGGAACTTCGTGTTCACAGGCCCGGCGCTCGCCCCGACGGGCTTGCTCTTCAAGCCGGTGCTGCACGCGACGGTCGAGAACGTCGCTGGATCGATCGCCGGCACGGTTACGCCCGCGTCGGCGAGGGCGAAGGTCTATGCGATCTTCACCTCCGACAACGACACGGTCGCGACCGCGCTGGCCGACACGACCAGTGGCGCGTACAAGCTGTGGTTCCTGCCGCCCGGCGCGTACACGGTGACGGCGGTGGGCGCCAGCCTCAACATCTCCAAGACGCTGACGCTGCGCGCCGCGCAGGATACGATCGGTGTCGACTTCCCATGATGTCTCGGCAGGAAGGGTAGGCAGAAGCACCAGAGTGCGGTGAAGCTGCCGACCGGCGGGCGGAAGCGGTTTCCAGACCCTCCAGACGCCGGATGTCGGACCAGGCCCCGCCGGGAGGATCGGCGGGGCTTCGTCGTTTCGCCACGTGTACTAGTGCGCCACGAGCCCCGCGACAGATCGCAATTCCCCCAAATCCGTACTTCTACGGTCGGGTATCCGTAGAAATCCGAATGGTTCGCTTTGAATTGGCATGTAAAGTGCGAGTGCTATTGGCCGTAGATGATCCGCGCGCACTCACACCGGAGCCAACTGATGTCAAGCCGACGATTTGTGCCCGTCTTCATTCTTGGACTCGCCGCCGGCGCTCTGCCCGCTGCCGCCGCCGCTCAACAGGACACCACGACCAAGGCGGACACGCTCGGCGCGGCATCCCGCGACCGTGCTCGATCCCATCGTCGTGACCGCGGAGCGGCGTCCCACGCCGGCCTCCGACGTCACGGCGCCGGTGATCGTCGTGGACCGTGACGCGATCGATCGCCGAGCCGCGGTGGACGTCACGACCATTCTGCGCGACGTGGCGGGCATCCAGCCGGAGGCGGTCGTGGGCTCGGGCTCGGGCATCTACCTCCAGGGACTCGGCTCCGACCGCGTGCTCGTGCTGCTCGACGGCTCGCCGATGGCGGGCCGGCTCGACGGCCAGTTCGATCTCTCGCGCATCAGTCCGGCCGAGCTCGAGCGGGTGGAGATCGTCGAGGGGCCGCAGTCCACGCTGTACGGATCCACGGCGCTGGGCGGCGTGGTGAATCTCATCACGGATCAGGACGAGGTGCCCACGGCGCGGTTCTCCAGCACGATGGGGAGCTTCGGCCAGCGGGACTACACCGGCCGGCTGGGCACGCCGGTGGGCGGGTGGTTCGCCTCGCTCGACGGTGACCACCGCGGCGTGGACGCGGTGCCTGGCGCCAATCCGGGCACGGCCGGGAGCGCGGACCGGTGGGACTGGATGGCACGGGTCTCGGGCGACATCGGCCACAACGCGCTCAACGCGCGGCTGATGACGATCGACGAGAACCAGCGCTACTCCATCTTCCCGGACCACCTCACCAGCACCAACCGGCAGTACGACGGGCTGGTGAAGCTCACCCTAGGTGCCGCCGGGCGGACCGACCTCAGGCTGCACGGCAGCTGGTTCGACCATCGCTTCGTGGACGCCACCGACTCCGCGGGCACGCAGCCGCCGTCGTGGGACCGGGAGCGGATCGCGGACGTGGAGCTGGTGCAGCGAGGCTCGATCGGCGCGAGCAACTGGGTCGCGGGCGCGAAGGCGGACCGCGAGTGGCTGCTGTCCGACCGGGTATCGGGCTACGATCGCGCCGCCTCGACCGGGGCGCTCTACGGTCAGGTGGATTGGGAAGTGACGCCGGCGCTGCACGTGACGACGGGCGTGCGGTTCACCGACAGCCAGCTGTGGGGGGCGGACCTCTCGCCGCGGCTCGGTGCCGCGCTCAGGGCCCCGGACGGGCTCTACCTCAAGGCCGAGGTCGCGCACGGCTTCCGCGCGCCGTCGTTCGACGAGCAGTACCTCTCCCTGCTGCAGGCGCAGTTCGGCTATGCGGTGTACGGCAACCCGAACCTCAAGGCCGAGCAGTCGTGGAACGTCACGGGCGAGGCGGGGCTGGCGCGCACCGACCTGCACCTCTACGTGCGCGGCTTCGCGAACAGCCTGCGCAACTTCATCGAGGCCAATCAGACGGGTGACAGCAGCGGCATCCTGCTGTTCACCTACCAGAACGTGGATCGGGCGCGCACCGGCGGGGTGGAGGCGGGTGCGAGCGTCTCGCGCGGCGTCGTGACCGCGGGCGCCTCCTACACCTGGCTGAGCACCCGTGACATCACCACCAACACGGACCTGCTGGGCCGGGCGGCGCACACGGCCACTGCGTCGTTCGCCGTCGGGCGGAACGGTTGGAGCGTCGGGGCGAGCGCCGTGTACACCGGGCAGGAGCCGGTGGCGCGCGACATGGCGGGGGTGGTCAACTACCAGGGCGCGTTCACGCGCCTCAACGTGAGCGCCGAAGCGCCGGTCACCCGCGGCGTGAAGTTCACGCTCGGCGCCGATGACCTCAACGACGCCAAGCCGTCGGGCGCGGCCCTGATCTGGGGCCGCCGGGTGTACGCGCAGGCGTCCGTGGGCGTCGGCCGCTGATGCCGCCGCTCGGATCGGCGGCCGGCGGGGGCGCGGGGCTGCCGCTGGTGGACTATCTGCCGGTCGCGACGACGCTGGTCGCCGCGGCGTTCGCGGCGGCGCTGTTCCGGCGCTTCCGCGAGCGGCACACCGGCCCGCACCTGGCCTGGTGGGCGGCCGGCGTCCTGGTGTACGGCGTCGGCACCTTCACCGAAGCGGCGACCACGCTGTTCGGGTGGCACGAGTGGTTGTTCCGCGCCTGGTACGTGTCCGGGGCGCTGCTGGGCGGCGCGCCGTTGGCCCAGGGCACGGCGTACCTGCTCCTCCGGCGGAGGACCGCCAACTGGTTGACGGTCGCGCTCGTCTCGTCCGTCGCCCTCGCCTCGGTCGTGGTACTCCTCACGCCGATCACGTACGCGCGCGTCGAGCCGCACCACCTGACGGGGCAGGTCTTCGCGTCGGCGTGGCCGCGGGTCTTCGCCCCGTTCCTCAACACGTACGCCTTCGTCCTGCTGGTGGGCGGGGCCGCGCTGTCCGCCTGGCGATTCAGCCGGAAGACGGCGACGCGGAACCGGTTCATCGGCAACGTGCTCATCGCGGTGGGGGCGCTGCTGCCGGGCATCGGCGGCGCGGCCACCCGGTACGGACACACGGAGGTGTTGTACGTGACCGAGCTGATCGGGCTGATCCTCATCTACGCGGGCTATCGACAGGCGACCGCGAGGCCTGCGGTGGACGGGAGTGAGGATACAGTGGAGTTGCGAGACGCCGAGGTGCGAGTGGTTACGGGATGACGGCAGGGGAGGGAGAGAAACGGCCCCGGCTCTGCGTCGAGCCGGGGCCCTTGCTCACTCTGAATGCTCTGATCTCGCAACCACGCGCAACTGTGCGTCTCGCAACCGACCTGCAACCTCCCACCTGCTCACCGCCCTCTGCGTGAGTCATCCCTACTCCCCGCCTCCGGTCAGCTCCTTGACGATGCTGCTGACGAACGCCTTCGCGTCGCCGAACAGCATCATGGTCTTGTCGATGTAGTAGAGCGGGTTGTCGATGCCCGCGAACCCGGGATTCAGGCTGCGCTTGATCACCATCACCGTCCGGGCGTTGATCGACCTCGATGATCGGCATGCCGTAGATCGGGCTGCCCTGATCGGTCTTGGCGGCCGGGTTGGTGACGTCGTTGGCGCCGATGACCAGCGCCACGTCGGTCTGGGGCATCTCGCTGTTGGCCGCGTCCATCTCGACCAGCTTGTCGTAGGGGACGTCGGCTTCGGCCAGCAGGACGTTCATGTGCCCCGGCATGCGCCCCGCGACGGGATGGATGCCGAACTTCACGTCCACGCCCTTCTTGGCGAGCACGTCGAGCAGCTCCCGCACCTTGTGCTGTGCCTGGGCAACCGCCATGCCGTACCCCGGAACGATCAGCACGGTGTTCGCCGACGCGAGAATGGCGGCAGCCTCCTCCGGCGTGGCCGTGTGCACCGTCCGCTCTTCCTGCGCGGCCTTGGCCGACACCTGCAGCTGGCCGAAGGCCCCGAACAGCACGTTGGTGAACGAGCGGTTCATGGCCTTGCACATGACGACGGCCAGGATGAAGCCGGACGAGCCGTCCAGCGCGCCGGCCACCACCAGCACCTTGCTGTTCAAGACGAAGCCGAGCAGGGCGGCCGTGAGTCCGACGTAGGAGTTGAGGAGCGCGATCACCGTCGGCATGTCGGCGCCGCCGATGGGCGTCACCAGCATCACGCCGAACAGCAGCGAGATGACCACCATCGCGGGGAAGACGAACGGGA
This sequence comes from uncultured Gemmatimonadales bacterium, assembly GCA_963729955.1. Taxonomy (GTDB): domain Bacteria; phylum Gemmatimonadota; class Gemmatimonadetes; order Gemmatimonadales; family JACORV01; genus Fen-1245. Next base: position 4,341 of record CAVSQA010000022.1, on the reverse strand, counting down.
ATGGCGGGGTTGAAGAACAGGACCAGCGCCGCCACGACGGCCGCCCCCAGCACCGAGAAGCTGACGTAGTTCTGCCCCTTGTAGACGATGGGGCGCTGCGGGAGCCACTCCTGGAGCTTGCCGGCCGCGATCAGGCTGCCCGTGAAGCTGAGCGAGCCGATGATGACCTCCATCGAGATCTCGACCATCTGGAACTTCGTGAGGTCGTGGACATGGAGGTAGTACTCGCTGATCCCGATCAGCGCCGCCGCCAGCGCGCCGAAGGCGTGGCTCATGGCGGTCCGCTGCGGCACGGCCTTCATCTGCACCAGGCCGAGCGGAATGCCGACGATCGCGCCCACCAGCAGGGCGATCAGAATCCACTGGAACTGGACGAGCTCGGGGTTGAAGAACGTGGTCAGCACCGCCAACGCCGGCGCCGATCTCGCCGACCAGCACCCCGCGGCGCGCCGTCGCCGGCGTGCTCAGCCACTTCAGCGACAGGATGAAGAAGGCGATCGCGACGATGTAGGCGAAGTCCGTGAGGAGCTGCACCGTCGTGGGGTCCATCATGGTGATGTTCATGTCTTCTTGCGCCCGCTCAGCTTGAACATCCGCAGCATGCGGTCGGTGATCAGGAAGCCGCCGACCATGTTGCTGAAGGCGGCGGCGACCGCGATCGCGCCCAGAACCTCGGAAAGGACCGTCCCGCGCCGTCCGGCGATGATGATGGCGGCGACCACCACGATCGCGTCCAGGGCGTTGGTCAGGGACATCAACGGCGTGTGCAGGAGCGGCGAGACCCGGCGGATGACCTCGAAGCCGAGAAAGCCCGCCAGCAGGAAGACGTACAAGTTAGCGATGAAGCCTTGTGGCACGGTACCCTCCTTTTACCCAGGCATTCGTTCGTGCAAGCCACGCGGCCCGCTTCGCCGGGGCCGTCGCGCAGGCTCTCGTCTACTGAGCGGGCTTCGGTGCAATCTGACTCGGCAACGAGAAGAACTCCCGCACGCGGCCGTGCACGATTTCCCCGCCCCGCGTGATGAGCGTCTCCCGGGTGATCTCGTCGTCCAGGTTCAGCTCCGGCTTCCCACCCTTGAACAGGTGGATGAGGAACGTGCCGATGTTCTTCGCGTACATCTGGCTGGCGTGATAGGGCACGGTGCTGGCCAGGTTGATCGTCGCCCACGATGCTGACGTGGTGCTTGACCACGGTCTTCCCGGCCTCGGTCAGCTCGCAGTTGCCGCCGCGCTCGGCGGCCAGGTCCACGATCACCGAGCCGGGCGCCATGCCCTTCACCATCTCCTCCGTCACCAGGATCGGCGCCTTCTTGCCGGGAATCACGGCGGTGGTGATCACCACGTCGCTTTCCGCCACCACGCGCCCCAGCAGCTCCCGCTGGCGCTGGTAGAACGTCTCGTCCTGCGCCGTGGCGTAGCCGCGCGCGTCCTGGGCGTCCTTGGCCTCGATGCGGCAGCTCGACGAACCGGCCGCCGAGGCTCTGCACCTGCTCCTTCACCGCGGGACGCACGTCGTAGGCGGAGACGACGGCACCCAGCCGGCGCGCCGTGGCGATGGCCTGGAGTCCGGCCACGCCCGCGCCGATGACGAGAATGCGGGCCGGCGTGATCGTTCCCGCGGCGGTGGTCAGCATCGGGACAGAGCCGGGGCAGCGTGTCGGCGGCGAGCAGCACCGCCTTGTAGCCGCCGACCGTCGCCATGGACGAAAGCGCGTCCATGCTCTGCGCGCGCGTGATTCTGGGCATCAGTTCCATGCTGAAGGACGAGACGCCCTTGGACGCGATGTCCTTCAGGGTCTCGACCGCTCCCAGCGGACGCAGGAAGCCGACCAGGAACTGCCCCTGCCGGTAGAGCGGGACGTCGTCTTTGCCCGTCCGGTCGTTCGAACCGTAGCAGAGGACCTGCACGACGACGTCGGCGGTCTTGAAGACCTCCGCGCGGCTTCCCAGGATCCTGGCGCCCTTGTCCGCGTAGTCCTTGTCCAGATAGCCGGCGCTGACGCCTGCACCGGCTTCGATGGCGACTTCGAATCCCGCCTTCGTCAGCGAAGGAACGACGGAGGGCACCATGGCCACTCGCCGCTCTCCGGGAAAGCTCTCCTTGGGAACACCTATGATCATGACAACTCCTCTCTCCTTTGCCCTTTCCCATCCCCGTGTCCGGATCGGATTCCGTTTTCGGCCAACAAAACGCGGCAATCTACACCGCTCATTCCGATCGTGCTTGCCGCTTGTTGACCGAATCGTCAGTTGTAAGCTCCCTATTTTGGGCCGCAGAACGGCTGCGATCAAGAAGTGTACCGGCCAGCTCCGCCGAGGCGACGACCCGCCTCCGGGGCCTGTTCTCTCTCCGTCCACTCACATCTCGTGACCACTCGCAACTCGGCGTCTCGCACCTCGTCTGCCTTCTCGACACCCCCTCCTACCGAGCGCGGCCGGCCACGTTAGGTTCACCGGATCCCTTTCCACGGTAGGGCCATGCGATTTCCCACCGGCGCCGTGCTTCTGGCCGCGCTCGTCCTGTCGGGTTGCCATCCCAGCCGCGGCGGCCACGCCGTCGCGGGCGGCCTGGCGGTCAGCCACGCCGTGATCCCCGCGCCGCCCTCGACCTCCGAGGCCTCGGCCTTTCTGGTGATCGAGAACCGCGGGGGCGCGCCGGAGACGTTCACCGGCGCCCTCACGCCGGCGGCCGATTCCGTCCTGTTCCACCGGCTGGTCGGCGGCCTGATGCAGCCGGCCACCCCGCTCGAGATTCCCGCGCACGGCTATCTCAACTTCGTGCCCGGCAGCTACCACCTGATGCTGGAGGGGCTGCGTCGCCCGCTCGCGGTCGGCGACACGGTCACGCTGTCCCTGAGCTTCGCCTCCGGCGTCACCCTCGGCGTACGGGTGCCGGTGCTGAACTACACGGATGCGGTCAGCGAATTGCCGCTCAGGTGATGGGGAGCGGCTCTCGCCTCTCACGCCTCACCTCTCACCTTCAGACTGCCATATCTGCACTTCACCGAGTGCGGATTCCGCATTTTAGGACATCCTCTAAAACAGTAAGTTGTTGTCATACAACACGATATCTCGCGGCACGCGCAATGCTCTATGGGTTGGCGAGCCGGGGGGTGTTCCCCCGCCAGAACCCAAGTAAGGAAGACGCACCATGAAGCGTCGCCTCGTGATCTCGATCTCAGTCATCGTCGTAGCCGCCGTGGCGACGGTGGGCTTCCTCTCGCGCGGCCACGCCGCCTATAGCGCGACGTACCGCTTCGTGACGGTGGACCGCGGCGACATCGAGTCCACCGTGAGCTCGACCGGCACGCTGGGCGCGGTGACGACGGTGCAGGTCGGCGCGCAGGTCTCGGGGCAGATCGCGGAGCTGCACGCCGACTTCAACAGCCACGTGCGCAAGGGCCAGCTGATCGCGCGCCTCGATCCGGCGCTGTCGGTGCTGTCCGTCCGGCAGGCGCAAGCCTCGGTGCAACAGGCCGTGGCCGACTCGGCGCAGAAGGCGTTCACGCTGACCCAGGCGACGCCGCTCCACAACTCCGGGATGATGACCGACAACGACTACGTCGCCGCCCAGTCCGGGTTCGAGCAGTCGAAGGCGAACCTGCTCGCGGCGCGCGTCAGTCTCGAGAAGGCGCAGCAGGACCTGGGCTACACCTACATCTACGCGCCCATCGACGGCATCGTGGTGCAGCGGAACGTGGACGTGGGGCAGACGGTGGCGTCGAGCTTCTCGGCGCCGCAGCTCTTCCTGATCGCGTCCGATCTCAAGAAGATGCAGATCCTGGTTCAGGTGGACGAGGCGGACATCGGTCAGATCCAGCAGGGGCAAGACGTGCACTTCACGGTGGAGGCGTATCCGAATCGGACCTTCCTCGGGAAGGTGCAGCAGGTGCGGCTGCAGTCGGCGGTCACGCAGAACGTGGTGGACTACACGGTGGTGGTCAGCGTGGACAACCTCGACGGCAAGCTGCTGCCGGGGATGACGGCGACGGTGAACTTCGAGACGGCCAAGGCGCCGAACGTGCTGCGGATCCAGAACGCAGCGCTGCGCTTCCGCCCCTCGGAGGCGATGCTGGCGGCGGCCGACATCCCGCAGCGCCGGCCGGGTGTGCAGGGTGGGGCGGACTCGGGGACGGGGCGTCGGCAGTTCACCGCCGCCGATTCGGCGCGCTTCCGCCAGATGATGGCGCAGCGGATGCAGGGTGGCGGGGGCGCCGGGCAGGGTGGTTCCGGCGGTGGCCAGGGTGGTTCCGGCGGTGGCCAGGGCGGTTCCGGCGACGGCCAGCGTCCCGGCGGCGGCATGATGGTCGGCGGCACGGGCTTCGGCGGTGCCAACGGCGT